>DATJQY010000001.1:0-3770 GCA_035505215.1 Solirubrobacteraceae bacterium
GGGCCGAGGCCGCGCGTCAACGTGGGAAGGACGCCGGACGCCGCGCTAACGAGCTCGCCGAGTGGCTAGATCCACACACACATATGCACGGGGCCGAAGGAATACTCGAGCGGACGCGCCGGGCGGCAGGTGCGGCTGCCGAGGCGCGAGCGCGAGCCGCTGGGGCGCATGACCAGCATGCCACGGCGCAGGAGGATGCCGCCCGTGCGCACGAGCGCGCGGCCGAGCTGGCCGATGCTGTTGGTGACGCCGCCCGCTCGCTGGCGTACCGAACCGCCGCGATCCGAGCGCGTGAGGGAGCTGAGCGTGCCCGAAGGGCAGCGCAAGAGGATCGGGAACCTCATGAGCTCGATCCGCCTTACCGCTTTGCGTCGCGACCGAGCGGGGCGGACGAACGCGATCGCATCGCGGATAGGCGGGATGGCATCGCCGAAGCGCGTGAACGGGTCGCCGACGAACGCGAGCAACACGCTGACGAACGCGAGCAGCGCGCCGATGAACGCGAGCGGCGCGCCGATGAACGCGAGCGACTCCTCGACGCCCGCGAACAACGGGCCTACGGCGGCGATTCGGGTTCAGGCGGAATGCTGCGGCGGAGCCATCAGACGCTCGCGAGGGCGCGGCGCGCGATTGAACGCTCGCGCGCTCAGATCGATCGCCAGGAGGCCGAACTCTGGCGCGACGGCGTTCGATCTGAGCGCGACGACGCCGAGATCGAGCGCGAGATGGCCGAGACAAAGCGCGAGAGCTCACCGCCGGAGCGATAAGCGTTCTAGATCGACTCCGGTCCAGAACTGGGCGCGCGTTGCCTAACCGCGAACGAACGAGCCCGCTGCGCGGCATTGCGAGCCCACTCGGCCGCGCGATGCTCGTCTGCAGCGACCGAGCTCCGCCCGGCCCGCCGCTGTCGTTCGGCAATCGTGTCTGCGATGGCCGCAGTGTGGTCAAGCACTTCGGCCGTCCGCTCGTAGGTCTCCGCCAGGCGTTCGGCGAGCCCTCGTAGATCCTGTGAGATGCGTCCTGAGGCCGACATGGCTTGAGAGCTACCCGTCGTTTGCCGGTGGGCGACCGTTGGTGGCGGTGTGGGCGCGGATCTGTCGGGCTTCCGCCCGCAGGGCTTGCGACTCGGCCCGGAGCTGGGTGGCGCGTCGGCGGAACCTGAACGTCTCGCCAAGGACGGGGGCGTTTACATCTGTGCGGGCAATCGTCGCGACCCGGCGCTCTCCCTGAGTGGTGAGCAGCCATCCTCCGTCTTCGGTACGCCTGATGTAACCGTCAGATCCAAGCGAGTTGACCGCCAGTGTGACGGTAGGACGCCGGGACCCGGTCAGGTGGCCCAGGAGGTCGTGCGTGAGGGGGAGCGGCAGGAGTGTGCCCTCGGGGGTCACGCGCCCCCAGCGATCGGCGAGGTGCGAGAGCATGAGCAGGAAGCGGTGCTCTACCCGGGGCACGTGGCCGATCAGGCCCTGGATCGCGAGGCTCTCACGCTGCGCCTCGAGCCGGCGGTGGACGGCCGCGAGCAGGCTTGGCCAGCGTGCCGCGGCACGAGCGAACGATACGCCCAGCGCGACCAGCGTCGCATCGACCGCGGCCGTAAGTCGGACCGGGCCGCCAAGCCGTGGACGGTCGAATACCGCAACCGGGAGCTGCAGCACGTCGCCGGCGCCGAGGAGCTCAAGCATGTAGCGATCACGCAGCCCAACCTCTCGACACACGAGCCCCTCGACGACCACCAACCCGAGCAGATCATCTCGCTGCCCGGCCCAGTCGGACACTCGCCACACGCCGGCAGGAACCTGGAGCAACTCGCCCCGGCACACCCGCCGTGCCAACCCCCGCTCCTGTTCGTCAATCCCGGAACCCAAGTCGGAATCCAGGTCGAGTATCAGACCGACGGCCGGCGGCAGCGCAACGGTGGCCACCGGCGAGACGATACGCCGCCCCGCCTCCCCCCGCAACAGGGGGGCCGTGTGATCAAAAAGCCCCGCTTTACGAGGCTTCGCGATGCGCCCGAGAGGACTCGAACCTCCACGGGAGTTGTCTCCCACAAGGCCCTCAACCTTGCGCGTCTACCAATTCCGCCACAGGCGCGTGGGGAGGGGCAGTATAGCCCTGGGGAGGGGTCCGACTCGGGGGGTTGGAAGCGTCGCACGGCTTCCCTTGTATCCGTCCGCGGACCTCGCTACCTTTTCGAACAGGTGTTCGACGTAGAGGGACCAGCAGGCCTACTAGCAAGGAGCTGACGATGGACCTGACCAAGCGTCAACAGGAAATCTTCGACTTCATCAAGCGCTATTCGGCTAAGTACGGCTACCCCCCGACTGTCCGGGACATTGGCAAGGCGGTCGGTCTCGCCTCCTCTTCGACGGTGCACGCGCACCTGTCAAACCTCGAGCGGATCGGCATGCTGCGGCGTGACCCGTCCAAGCCACGGGCCATCGAGCTCCTGGACAAGGCGGCCGCTGGGATGCGAAGCCTGGTCAACCCCGGGCTCCCGCTGATCGGTCAGGTAGCGGCCGGGCAACCGGTCCTGGCCGAGGAGAACATCGAGGACTACGTGCAGACGCCGACCCACGCCGGGGGTGAGGAGGGGGACTACCTGCTCCGAGTCCGCGGTGAGTCGATGAAGAACATCGGCATCCTTGACGGCGACTTGGTCGTGGTCAAGCCACAGGACGTGGCCGAGGACGGCGACGTCGTCGTCGCGCTGGTCGGTGATGAGGCCACCGTCAAGCGCTTCTTCCACGAGGCGGATCACATCCGGCTCCAGCCGGAGAACGACACCATGGAGCCGATTCGCAGCCGCGATGTGCGGGTGCTCGGCAAGGTCGTCGGCCTGATGCGGAGCATGACCTGATGCCAGCCGTCGCCGAGGCACCGATGGACCTCGACCGCGCGTTCGGTGAGCGGGCGCTGGACGATCTGATCGTCCGGGCCTGGGAGGAGCTCACCGCGCGGCGCGGCGTGGCCTGTCCCGTGTGTGGCGGCGAGATGGACCCGGAGTACGGCGCCCAAGCGCGGCCCATCGCCGGGCGGTGCAAGAGCTGTCGCGCAACGCTGAGCTGAGCCCGTTCGGCGCTAGGCTTAAGGAGCAGGCCGAGCAGTCGCGGAGGTGTAGACCTTCGAGGAAAGTCCGGACATCACAGGGCAAGGTGGTCGGTAACGCCGACCCGGGGAAACCCGCGGGAAAGTGCCACAGAAATGACACCGCCTAAGCCTGGAGCCGCTGCAGAGCCCCAGGCCGGCAAGGGTGAAATGGTGCGGTAAGAGCGCACCGGCGTCGCGGTGACGCGGCGGCCAGGCAAACCCCACCTGATGCAAGGCCAAGCAGGACCGCTCGTAGGTTGCCCGCCAAGGTCCGGGTAGGCCGCGTTAGATGGATGGCTGCTCTCGACAGGATCCGGCTTACAGGCCTGCTAAGGGAAGCCCCGCCTCCGGCGGGGCTTCCTAGTTCGTGGGCCGGCCGCCCTCGCGAACTTCCTTGGTGATAGGGTCGGCGCCGGCGCAGGGAGGCGGCCGGAGCATCGAGGAGAGGAGCTAGGAGTGCCGTTGCGTCGATCCCTGCCTGCCCTGCTGGGCGCGGCCATGCTGGTGACCCTGCTGCTACTCGTGGCAACTCCTCGAGCCGGCGCCGCAACGGCCTCGAGCATCCCGGCCTCGCCCAAGGACTACGCGAAGATCGCGCTCGACATCATTCCGGCCGGGGAATACCAGAGCATTCCCGCGCCGACAGCCGCATATACGCAGGCAAAGATGTACGACGCGCTGAC
>DATJQY010000002.1:0-60096 GCA_035505215.1 Solirubrobacteraceae bacterium
TGTGATGAGTCGGGACATGTGTCTCAGGTGAGTCGGGACATAGGTCTCATTTTTGAGGGCTGGGCCAGCGGCCGGGTTCTCGCATTTGGTTGCGCCAGTAGCTCTTGTGGGGCTCGATCAGGTGGGTGGAGAGGACTTCGCCGGTGGTGAGCTCGGCGATGGTGATTTGGTGGTCGTCGGCGAACGCGAGGACGCGTTTGCGGGCATGTGTGGCGCCGATCCCGAGGTGGTGCATCCGTCCGGCGCGGCGGAGGGTCATTCGGCCTTTGGTGTCGAGCCGGTCGTAGCGCAGGCGGAAATGACCGGGCTGGTGGCCGTTGCTCGTCGGGGAGGCTTTCGGGGTAGCGCGGTAGGCGTCGCCCGGGGTTCTGCGATGCAGGGCTCGATGCGGGCGCCGCTCGTTGTAATACGCGCGGAACTCGTCCAGCTGGGCTTGCAGCTCGGGGACGCTGCGCGCCGTTGGCCGGGCCCTGAGCCAGAGTTGCAGGGTCTGGTGGAACCGTTCGGTCTTGCCCTGTGTTTGGGGGTGGCCGGGGGATCCGTTCTTCTGGCGGATGCCGAGGATCGGGAGGATGTATTCGAAGGCGTTGCGGCCCCCGGTGAAGCGTGAGGTGTAGACGCTGCCGTTGTCCGTGAGGGTGCTGGCCGGCGGGCCGTATTCCTCGATGACGCCTAGGAATACGCTGACCACGTCATCCCCAGTGACCGGCTGATGGGCGGTGCAGGAGACCAGGAAGCGGGAGTGATCATCGAGCCAGTTGAGGATCTCGACATCGGTCCCGTCCTGAAGGCGCCAATGGATGAAGTCCGACTGCCACATCTCGTTCGGCTGCGCCATCTCAAACCGCGTGTAGGAGGACCTTGGGCGCTTTCTCGGCTCAGGGCTGATCAGCCCGACCTCGTGCAGGAGGCGCCGGATCGTGGAGGTCGACGGCGCTCTGAGACCTTCCCGCTCGAGGTGCCAACGGATCGTTTCCGGGCCGGCATCAAGCCCGTCGGCGGTCAACTGGCCACGCAGCTCGATCACTCGCTGACGAACCGCCTCAGGCGTGGCGATCGGCGTCGTCTTCGGACGGCGCGACCGCGGCTCCAGGGCGTCCAGGCCGCCCTCTCGGTAACGGGCCAGAAGGCGGTGCAGATGCCGGCGGGAGATCCCGAACTCGGCCGCAGCCGCGGTGACCGTCAGCTGCTTGGAAACGATTTGGAGAACAGCAACACGAGATCGAGACATGCGCGCGACTGTCCGCCCACCCCCGGACAAGCCCCGCCCGGCGATCGCCGCTCCGGCGTCGCCCTCCAGGCTCCGCCTCCGCAACGACCGCCGAAACCCCCTAGGTGAGACCCATGTCCCGACTCATGAGCGACCTATCACCTGAGACACATGTCGTGAACCCACACACCTTCAGCCGCTTTGATGAGCCGCCGGCCGTCGTCTGGCCCGGGGATACCCGTCGTGCTGGGGGAGGTCGTCAAGGATCTCGTATCACGATGCCTTGGAGCGACCTCGTACGTCACAGCTCCGCAGGCACAGTGGCCGCACTTTCGGTTGCTTCTTGGTTGACATCCAAGCCGCAGCCTGGTTCCCTCGGTCGCGCATCAGCCCTGGCAGGGGCGAGGCGAGTGACGATCGTTTTCGAGCGGGAGGACGTGAGCATGCTGCAGCGCCGTCTGTGGAGTCGAGCGACCGCGATTGGCGTTGGAGTAATGACGGCGCTCCTTGCGATCACATTGGGACCGGCCGCGTACGCCGCGCCGGCACCCGGGACACATCTGGTCCCTGGTTACCTGAACGGCCTTCCCCTGGCCACGAAGGTGGGAGCCGCCCCCGCCTCGCAGGTCATGACGATCGGCGTTGAGCTGAATCGCCCTGACACGGCCGGCGAGCTAACGCTCTACAACGAGATCTACCAGCCAGGAAGCGCGCAGTATCACCACTTCCTCACCCCAGCCCAGTTCGACGCGCGCTTCGGGGTGCCCGCGTCCACGGTTAGCGCCGCCCGAAGCTGGCTGACCGGCGGCGGGCTCTCGGTCCAAACCGCCTCGAACGACTACTTCACCGCCACCGGCACGGTCGCTGAACTCGACCGCCTGCTGCAGGTGAACATCAACCGCTACACGTTCCAGGGCAAGAGCTTCATCGCCAACGACGCGCCTCCGTCGGTGCCCGACTCGCTGTCGGTGGCCGGGATCGCCGGCTTGGACACGATCAACCGCTTCACCTTTGATGACCTGCACGGCCACACCCTCAAGCGACTCGCGGGCATCACCGTGCCTGGTCTGATCCCGACCACCGACGCATCCCATCCGCAGGCGAGCGGCGTGGGCCCGCAGGCCGGTGACCAGCAGGAGTTCACGCCGCAGGAGCTGTGGGGCATCTACGACGATCCGGGCGCCGCCTCCCTGACCAAGGCCAACGGAACCAGCGATCCCGAGACGCTCGAGCGCTCACCGCTGGCCTTGGGGCAGGGCCAGAAGATCGGGATCTTTGGGGAGGGCGAGACCTCGAGCGTGATCGCTCAGCTACGCCTATTCGAGACGGCGATGGGCTTTCCCAAGGTGCCCGTGCGGGTTCGACACACCGAGGGCGGCCCCGACTCCGACTATGGCGACAACACCGGGGCGATCGAGTGGTACCTCGACTCGCAGTCGTCCACCGGCATGTCTCCGGATGTCTCGGAGCTCGACTTCTACTTCGCCAAGACGCTGTTTGACGCCGACATCTTCCAGGACTTCAACACCTGGGCCAACGACCCCAACGGGCCGCGAGAGATGAACGCAAGTTTTGGCGAGTGCGAGGCCAACCCCACCAACCCGGTCACGGGTCCACTGGCCCAGCAGCCGTACGGCACCGAGCTCGGGGACGAGCTCCAGGCCATGGGCGATCCGATTCTGCGCCAGGCCTCGATGGAGGGGCGGACCCTCCTTTCCTCGGCCGGTGACACCGGCTCCGGCTGTCCGGAGCTGGTCGCACCGGTCGTTGGCGCCGGGAACGGCGTCGCGATCCAACCTGTGCCGTTCGTCGGCTATCCGTGCGACAGCGAGTACGTGGTTTGCGTTGGCGGTACCGTCGTCTCGTCCAATGGCACGTCCTATCCGAGCGCGTCGCAGCGCGCGGCGGAAACCTCCTGGACCTACTCGGGCGGCGGGAGCAGTCACTTCATCGCCGAACCGGGTTATCAGCAGGGCGTCGCGAACATCGACCTGCCCTGCACCAGCCAGCCGGACGGCAGCCTGTACGCCGGCGTGCCCCCGACCTGTCGCGGCGTGCCGGATGTGGCTGATCTGTCGGGCAACATCACCGGCGACGGCTACTTCATTTACATCGACGGCGAGCCTTCCAGCGAGGGGGGCACCAGCCTGGCAAGCCCCCTGATGATGGGCCAGTGGGCCCGCGTCCAGTCGGCCGCCTCCCGGGCGGTCCAGAACAAGGGCGGTCTGGGCTTTGCCAACCCCGTCATCTACGGCCAGGCCAAGGACGCCGATGGGTGCAGCGCGACCTCGTGCCCGAATGACCCCGTCTACAGCCGTGATTTCTTCGACATCACCCAGTCGGAGTACGGCGCAGGCAACGGGGCCTACCAACCCGGTCCGGGTTGGGACTACGCCAGCGGCTGGGGATCGCTGAATGTGGCGAACTTCATCAAGGACGTCGATGGCAGCACCTCAGCCCCAAGCGCGGCCGCCCGGCCCGAGGCGGATGCCGTGCAGGTGACCACGGCCAGCATGACCAGCCCGGCGGGCAATGCCACCGATCCGGTCGACGTGAGCCTTGGCAACCAGCCTTCGCTTGATCTGACCCGGGCGACGCTGACCACGTCTTCCGATGGATCGACGGTCGTCGCCACCCTGAGTGGACCCTCGCTCGGTTCCGCGCCGCCTTCGGACGCGCCCGGCGGCAACATCTTCAGAGTGGCCTGGGAATACGGAGGGAAGGTGTACTACGCCGAGGCCGACCAGCCCTCGGCTGACTCCTTCACCTATACCTCGGGTAACACCGGCACCTACGGTGACTCGTCCACCTACGGCTACAACGGCACCTCGGGTAGCGCGGCGACCGGCAGCTTCGACGCCGCCACACACACGATCACCATCAAGGTGCCGGCCAAGGAGGTTGGATCCCCTTCGCTGGGCTCGGCGCTAACCGTGCCCCAGGCCTTCGACCAGCTCGATGCCACTGCGCTGGCGCTCACGACCGACAGCTCCGACGATTTGAAGCCCATCTCGGTCGACGGTGGCCTGTCGGACTCGATCGGCGAAGAGGTGATCGTCGGAGGCGCGGCCACCGGCTCTGCCAGCGGATCGGCAACCTTCGGCGGAGGTAACAACGGCAAGGGAAGCTGCGCGATCGCCGGTCCGGTCGTCCACGCGGGCTCGCGTGTCAGCGCCAAGGGAATCAAGGCGCACGGGGTCTCCTCCAACCATGGCTGCGGCGGTCACATCGTTTCCGTCGGCGTTGCCCTCGCCCGATCGGCTGGCCGGCACAAATGCCGCTTCTTGCTGGCGGATGGCAAGTTCGGCAAGGTCACGAGCTGCCGCCCGAGACACTTCCTCAAGGCTCGCGGCACCGTCCACTGGACCTTCCAGCGACGGCTGCGCCTTCCCAAGGGTGTCTATCTGCTGTGGGCGCACGCCACGAACTCCAAGCGGCGGACGACCCGCAACACCGCGCGCAAGCACATCTTCATGCGCCTGCGCTGAGTGAGCGCTGAACCCCGACCAGACTTGATTGCCACGCCCGGACCGGCGAGGATCTGCCCGTGAAGGGCAACAAGTACCGCAGGCGCGCGGCGCTCACAGCAGTCACGGCGGCGCTCGTGGTTGGCGTAGGCACGCAGGCATGGGCGAGCGGACTGCCCGTTCTCGCCGGTCCGTGGGATCAGGGACAGAAGGGCTACGGGCATGTGAAGCCGCGCACGATTTTCAACGGCGGTGACCCGAGCGGGCTGGTCAAGCTGATCCACTGGAACTCCTGGGGCGGTCAGCGAGCGATGGGAACGGGAACGGCTCTCTGGGTCGGTCCGCATCAGTTCACCGCTCAGGGCAAGTTTGAGAAAGGCGCACGGATCGTGCTCTTCCAGCTTGGTCGTTGCCACGGTCGCGCCGCCTACAACGCGATCGAGTGGTATTTCCCCAGCCATCGGCAGAAGTTCTCGGCGGGCAACTACATCAACGCGTGCACCGGGACCTACTACATGAACGGGCATCCCGAGCCCTGACCGGGCAACTACTCCGATGGTTTCGAAACGGGAAGCCTCCCGGCGCCGTTCTCTGCACTCGCGAGCTGCTTGACCGCCGCGCGCGTCTCGGCCAGTTGCCGTTCTGAAGGCACGGGATACCTCGGGTCCATGTCACTCAGGTGGGCGACGATGATGGTGGCCACCGCCGCGCGCAGGAGCCACTTGTGGTCGGCGGGAATGACATACCACGGTTCCTCGGCGGTGCTGGTCGCCTTGAGCGCGGCCTCGTAGGCGTGCTGGTAGGCGTCGAAATAGTGGTGCTCGTGCAGGTCTGAGGCCGAGAACTTCCAGTTCTTTTCAGACTCCTCCGCCCGAGCCAGGAAGCGCTTTAGCTGCTCGGCCTTGGAGATGTGGAGGAAGAACTTGATCGTCCGCGTCCCGGAGTTGGTCAGGTGCCGCTCCCAGGCGCTGATCTCCTCGAGGCGCCGAGTCCAGAACTTTGGATGCGCGGCGCGTGAGGGATCAACCGCCTCCTGGGCCAGCAGCTCGGGATGGACCCGGACGACCAGAACCTCCTCGTAGTGGGAGCGGTTGAAGACTCCGATATGGCCGCGCGCCGGAAGCGCCAGCTGCGTCCGCCAGAGGAAATCGTGTTGCAGCTCGCCCGGGGTTGGCTGCTTGAACGACGTGACGCTGACCCCCTGCGGGTTGACCCCGCTCATGACGTGCTTGATCGTGCCGTCCTTGCCCGAGGCATCGAGGCCCTGGAGGACGACGAGCAGCGATCGCCTTCCTTCGGCATAGAGCCGAGCTTGGAGATCCTCCAGCCGCTCGAGATCATCGGCGCGGAGCGCCTTGGCCTGCTTCTTGGTCAGACCGGCCCGGTCCGCCGGATCACGATCAGCGAGGCGGAACCCGCGCTCGGGGACCCGAAACCGCTCCTCAAGGTCATTCGCCAGCGTCATGGGACCAGTATCCAGCACCCACCGCCCATCGAGGGCTGATTTACGATTCCTGTATGCCCGACCAGCTCTTCTTCACCGACTCCGCCGAGGCCAACCGGCTGATTGCCTCTGACCCGATGGCCCTCCTGATCGGGTTCGCTCTGGACCAACAGGTGACGGTCCAGAAGGCCTTCTCGGGGCCGCTGGCGATCAAGGAGCGAGTTGGCTCGCTCGATCCGGGCCAGCTTGCGGTAGCGGATCTCGACGCCGCCTTTCGCGAGAAGCCGGCCGTTCACCGCTTCCCGGGCAACATGGCCAGGCGGGTTCAGGAGCTGGCTGTAGCGATCCGGGATCGCTACGGATCGGACGCCGCCCGCGTGTGGACCGACGCGGCCGACGCCGAGGAGCTCCGAGCCAATATCGCGTCGCTGCCGGGCTTCGGCGAGATGAAGGTCAAAGCCCTCGGGGCGGTGCTGGCGAAGCGCTTCGGCGTCGTCGCGGCGGAGGGGCTGATACCAAGCCACCCGACCCTCGGCGACGTCGACTCCCGCGAGGCTCTCGCCGCCTACCAGTCGGCCAAGAAGGCTCACAAGGCGGAGTGGCTGGCCGCCAAGAAGGCCTGAAGGCGCCCTCCCTGCGCGGCAGGCCGATCCGAGACGGTCGGCCGGACATCTGTTCGATCCCAGCCGGGTCTCGGCTTGGCGTGACTCCTGATCGGCCCGATAGGTCTATGGGGCGGGACCGCTTGCCTGGAATAACTCACCGTGAAACATCGCTTTGCCAGCTCCTGCGCGCTCGTCCTCGCGCTCGTAATCCCATCGGCCGCCGTGGCCTCCTCGTCCCGCGTCGTGGCGGGCGGTTCGGCCACCGGTACCGTGACCGCGCTCAGCGGCTCGTCGTTCACGATCCAGACGGCCGGCCGCCGGGTTGGCGTGGTCAACGAGCTGACCAACGCGGCCACCACCATCACCAGGCAGGACTACCCCTACGTCTACGGCGGCGGGCACGCCGAGGCTGGGATCGCCAGCATCGGCATCAAGGGACCGGGGTACAACGGCCATCGCAAGGGCTATGACTGCTCGGGGTCCGTGGCGGCGGTGCTCGCGGGCGCCGGCCTGTGGCCGGCCGGAGGCGGTGTCCCCAATGACGCCGGCATCATCTCCACGCTGAGGCACGAACGCCTGATCGTTCCCGGCGTGGGTCAGGGGACCGTCGAAGTGACGCTCTACGACCATCCGGGCGTACACATCTTCATGAACATCGACGGCCGCTTCTTCGGCACCTCGGACGGAGGGCGCGGCGGAAATCCGCGCGGGGGTGCCGGCTGGCTCGACGACGGCGCCCCCGACGCCTCGAGCCGCGCCTACAAGCCCTACCACTTCGTCCCCTCGGTGCTGAGGTCGAGCACCACCGCCGGCCATATCGTGAACTTCGAGCTCGGCGCACTGAGTGTGCCTCCCGCGCTCGAGCTTGGCGACCAGGTGCAGGTGACCTACAAGGAGAGCAGCGCCGGGAGCCTGTTCGCCACCGCCATCGCCTATCCCGGGTCGGTGACCACCACTGGAACCGTCGGGACGGTTGCGCCCGACGGCAGCTCGTTCACGCTCCAGACCTCGTCGGGCCAGACCTTGACGCTGGTCGTTCCCAACCCCGCGCTCAGCCAAGGGCTGGGTTCAGGGGACACCGTGCAGGTCACCTACACCTCGAGCGCAGGCACGTTGACGGCGCGCGAGCTCACGATCACCGCGACGGCGCCGGGCACCTCGCCTGGGCCCGGCGGCGACGGCTCGGACGGCGGCGGTTACGGTGGCGGTTACGGCGGCAACTACGGCGGCGGCTACGGCAACGGCGGCGACTAACCGCCCTCCTTGGCCACCTCTTCGATCGTCCGCCCCGTCTTCACCGATTCCGGCTGAGTGCTCTCTGGCCGCCGCCGGGCATCGGCGCCCTCGTCGCGTCGCTTGATCACGAGCCACTGGGGCTTGGCCCCCCGGCTCGTTCGCTGTAGCGTCCAGCCCCCGCGGAGCTTCTGGCCCTCCAGCCAGAACTTGGCGTGGCCCGCCGTGAGGGCCTCGGCCATCGATTTCTCTTCGTCGAGGTTCCGGTAGGTCCCCTCGTCCCACACGATGACGACCCCGGCCCCGTAGCTCCCGCTCCCGATGAGTCCCTCGAAGTCGCCGTAATCAAGCGAGTGATCCTCTACCTCGACGGCCAGCCGCTTCTGGCGCGGATCCGTCGAGAGCCCTTTCGGCACCGCCCACGAGCGCAACACACCTTCGACCTCAAGCCGGAAGTCGTAATGCAGGGCGGTCGCCGCGTGCTTCTGGATGACGAAGCGCCCGCCGTCGCTCATCGAGGCGGCCGGGTCCTCATCAGTCGCCGCCGCTCCGGTTCAGACCGAGATGATCATCGAAGAAGACGAAGATCCGACGCCAGGCGTCCTCGGCCGACGGGTGGTGGTAGTCGAAGCCCGTCAGGTGCAGCACGGGCGCGAACAGCGGACCGGCATTGATCCGGTTCATGAAGCTGTGTCCAGCGTCCGGATACTCCTTGACGTCGTGGGTTACGTCGAGCTCATCCAGCGCCGCGCGCAGCCGCTCGGGGCGGCCGCGCAAGGTCCGGTCGCGGCCGCCGTAGCTGCCGACGATCGGGCAAGCTCCGCGCAAGCGCTCCACCGTGTCGCCAGGCACCTCGCCGTAGTTGACCGAGGCGGCAGCGAAGTCATATTGGGGCGCGCTGAGGAGCGCGAAGGCGCCTCCCATGCAGAACCCGATGATCCCGACGCGACCGGTGCAGTCTTCGCGCTCCACGAGCCAGCGTCGGGCCGCCTCGATGTCCTCGTACGCCGGGCCGTGGCCAGAACGGGATTGCTGAAGCGTTGCGATTACGCAGCGCAGCCCGCGCCCGGAATAGAGATCGGGGGCGAAGGCGAGATAGCCCCCGGCGGCAAGCCGGTCGGCCTGCTCACGGATGTCGTCGGTCATTCCGAGCGCATCCTGAATCACGACCACGCCGGGCCAGGGCCCGTCGTCACGGGGGAGCGCCAGATAGGCGCGAAGCTCGCCGGAGGCGGCGGAATAACTGAGATCAGGCACTCCGGCGGGTCAATATATGGCGATCGACGGCTCGGTGCGCAGGAGCTCGGCCCGCAGCGCCGTGATCGTCGCCGCGCCGAGCGCAGGCAGGCCGTCGAGCCCGTCCGGCTCCTCACCGCCCGCCGCCTCATGCTCGAGCTCCCGGCAGGCGTCAGAGAAGGCATTGGCCCCGATCGTCGCGCTGCTGCCCTTGAGCAGATGAAGCAGTCGGCGCAGCTCCTCGACGTCGTGGCGCTCGAGAGCGGCTTGGAGTTCAGGTAGCCGGGCTGCCAGCTGCTCCTCGAACGTCCCCAGCAATCGCTGTCGCAGCTCGACGGCAAAGTCCTGACGCAGGCGGGCGATGGTGTCTTCATCGAGCAGGAGCTCGTTCCCGGCCGAGGCGTTCGGGGTGTCCTCCTGCCCGCCCTTCGCGCCTTGGGACACCTTGACGGCGGGCAGCCATTGTGCGAGTGCCGCGTCGAGCTCACCGGGATCGAGGGGCTTGGCGAGGTAGTCGTCCATGCCGGCCGCCAAGCACCGTTCGCGGTCGCCCGGCATGGCGTTGGCGGTCATGGCGATGATCGGCACACGTCCGTCGGTCTGGCTGTCCCGGATTCGCTTGGTGGCCTCGTAGCCATCGAGCTCTGGCATCTGGCAGTCCATGAAGATCGCCGCGTAGGCCCCCGTCGCGCTCATCGTCACCGCCTCGAGCCCGTTGTTGGCAATCTCAGTCCTGAGCCCGCGCTGGCGCAGCATCGTCGCGGCCACGACCTGATTGACCTCGTTGTCCTCCGCGATCAGCACAAGCGGCGCGTCACGATCCGGCGCCGCATCCGTACGCTGCGCCGCGATCTCGCCGGTGTGCGGCTCAGCCGCCCCGACCGCGACGCTGATTGAGTCGTAGAGATCCGATTGGCGAGGCGGCTTTAGGAGCTGCTGGGCGATGCCGGACTCCGCTACATCTGCGGGGTCCACCGAGCTCGAACTGAGGAGCAGGATGGCGATCTCCGGGAGACCGGTGTGGTCTCTGATCGCAGCCGCCAGCTCGATTCCATCCATCTCCGGAAGGTGATAGTCGAGCAGGACCAGGGCAAACGGTTTGCCCTGGTCGCTCGCGCGCGTCAGCTTCTCCAAGGCCCGCCCCGGCGTGTCGGTGACATCGCATTCGATTCCCCATGCCGTCAGGTATTGACGGAGAACCGTTCGGTTCGTCTCGTTGTCGTCAACGACGAGAGCCCGGATCCCGGACAGGCTGGCCGGTCGCCGCGCCAGCTCTCCCGAGGTCTGCGGGAGCTCGGCCGTGAACGAGAACACGCTTCCGCCGGCTTCTCGGCGCTCGGCTCGGATGTCTCCTCCCATCAGCGCCGTGAGCTCTCGCGAGATCGCCAGCCCGAGTCCGGTCCCGCCGTACTTGCGCGTCGTCGACTGATCGGCCTGAGAGAAAGCTTCGAACAACCCCTCGGTCTGCTCGGGGCTGATTCCGATGCCCGTGTCGAACACCTCGAAGCGGACCAGGCGAGCCTCGGCGCATGACACGCGCACCACGACCTCGCCTTCGCTGGTGAACTTCACGGCGTTGGAGAGAAGGTTGAGCAGGATCTGTCGCAGACGCCCCCGGTCGCCCACCACCTGCTCGGGAACGTCCGCATCCACCCAGTGATTGAGCTCGAGTCCCTTGACATGGGCGCGCTGGGCGACCATCAGGCAGCTTTCCTCGACCAGCTCGCGCAGGTCGAACTCGGTCAAGTCGAGATCGAGGCGGCCGGCCTCGATCTTCGAGAAGTCAAGGATGTCTCCGATAACAGCCAGCAGCGCCTCACCCGAGGTCGCCAAAGAGTCGACGTATTCACGTTGGAGAGGGTCGAGATTGGTCTCCCGCAGCAGGTTGGTCAGGCCGATCACGCCGCTGAGGGGAGTACGGATCTCGTGGCTCATGTTGGCCACGAACTGAGACTTGAGCCGGGAGGCTTCCAAAGCGCTGAGGAGGGCCTGCTTGTGCTCGGTGATGTCGGTCGAGATCCCGCCGATCGTCGGCTCACCTCCCTCCGGGGCTGGGATCAGGAACTTCACCGTGAGGTAGGTACGCGGGCCACGCGGTGTGGGCACCGTGTACTCGCCGTAGGCGAGCTCGCCCGTCTCGACGACTGCCTTGTCGTCGAGGGCGATCTGGTGCGCTACGTCTGGCGGGCTGAAGGCACGTTCGGTCTGACCGAGCACGTTTTCGGCCACGAGATCGCGCGCCGCCTCGAAGGCGCGGTTTACGAGCAGATAGCGACCGTGAACGTCCTTTATGTAGATGATCGCGCTCGTGTGTTCGAGAATTCCCTCCAGGCGGCTGTGAGCGATGACCAAGCGGCGGTCTCGTTCCTCGAGGGCTTCGGCCATCGAGTTGAACGACCGGCCGAGGGAGGCGATCTCCCCCCGTCCCCCTTCGGGAACGCGCACCCCGCGCTCACCGTGCATCCGTCGGACCGCAGCCGCCGCCACGCCTCTCACCGGAGCGAGGATCCATCGCTGGAGTGCGACTGCGAGCCCGCCGATGAGCAGCACGATCATGAGAAACCCTCCGGAGGCAGCCGCCAGCGCGATCAGCCTGCTCGAACTGGTCGAGCCATCACCTCTCAGCGCTTCTGCCTGCTCGGTCGAGTCAAACCGTGCGAACAGGTCCCGCAGCGCGTCGAAGCGGGTCTTGCCCGCTGAGGTGACCGCGACGATCTGTGGCCGGGAGAGGTCCGAGCCCGATTTGACGAGGGGCCGGGCATAGCTCTGCTCGTAAGAGCTGATTCCGCCGGCGAGCCGGGCCACCACGTCCAGCTGCGGGCGGTCGTGAGCCACCTCGCCTTTCAACGAGCTCAACTCACCGGGTAGGTCGTGCAAGGCCGCCCAATAGGGCTCAAGGAAACGTGGTTCTCGCGTGAGGAGAAAGCCACGAATCCCCGTCTCCAGATCTACCGTGGAGCGCTCGGCGCGGTTCGCGGTGACCAGCGCCTCCATGTCGGTGTGACGCTGCACGACCTCGTGATCGAACCGCTCGATCGCCAGGAGGAGCGACACGAAGACCCCCGCCACGACGAGCAGGACCATGGCCATCACCGTCATGGCGATCCGCCGGATCCCGCCTGATCTGTGAGCAGAGCGCGCCCGCGCGGGCAGCTCCCGCCACGCGGCTGAAGTCATCGCCGGTTCAGCGTTCCGCAGGAGTGGTGGCGACTGCGGCCTGCTCCTGGCGCAAGGCGCGGATCGAGCTCTCAAGCGTCTCCGTGAGCTCCTGGGGGCTGATCCCCTTCCGGCGGTAGGTCATCGCCCCCGCCTGGAGCAAATCGCGTACGACCGCGTCGGACTCGTCGGCCGAGAGGACGACGATCGCCGTTTCAGGCGACGCCTGAGCAATCCCCCGCACCGCAGCGGCACCGCCTCCACCAGGCATGTCGACGTCGATCAGCGCCGCATCAGGCTTGTGCTCCTTCGCGATGTCAACCGCCTGCTGGCTGTCTTCGACGGCGCCGACAATCTCGAAGCGCTGGTCGAGCGACATGCCCAGCATCGACCGGACGACCGGGTCGTCGTCGGCAATCAGCAGCTTCGGGCGCTGGAGTGGATATCCGTCCAGGTCGCGACTCATTGACTCCAAAACCTTGTCCTCCCGTGGCACGCGTCGTCGGACTCTTTCGCGATGTCGGATGCATCGTCCAGCCGGCGGCTTTCCTTTAGTCGCGCCAGCCGCAGCAGCCGCGGATGCGGTCGATTTGCGCAAACTGGGCCCAAATTGGGACAGAGTTATGTGATAATCGGCGCAAGGTTGCTTGCTGGCCGTGGGCCTTGGGGGCCGCATGGACACGGCTCGGCAGCAAGGCCACGGGCGCAGGACTTGAGCGAGCACAACACCTCCAGGGCGATTCGGTACCTACCGCAGGTCGCCGTCGCCACGACAGCCGTCGCCGTGTTGCCGGTGGTAATCGTCTGGTGGCTGCATAGCGCCGGCATCGTCAGCTCCCCATGGCTCTGCATCGCGCTGACGATCGCACTCTCGCTGACCGCGTCGGTGGTGGGAAACGCCTACTGGAAGCGGTCGCACGGATCAGGCGATGTGTTCTTCAGCGAGCTGCTGCTGTGGGGATGGCTGCACCGGTTCCACAATGAGCGCACGCTCGCCAAGACGGTGGGGCTTCTCGGCCTCAACGGCGCCGACAGCCAGCTCGCCTTGGACGACGAGAGCCAAGAGCAAAAAGCGGGCCTCCTGCGGCAGATGGCCGCGGCCGTCGACGCGCAGGACCCGTATACGGACGGTCACTCCCGCCGGGTCGCCCTCCACAGCGCGATGGTCGCCCGCAAGATGGGGCTCGAAGGCGAGGACGTAGCCCGCCTGAGAACCGCCGGGGCGATCCACGACATCGGCAAGCTCCGGACCCCGGTGGAGCTTCTCAACAAGCCCGGGGCCCTGTCTGAGTCCGAGTTCGAGATCATCAAGCGGCACCCTGATGAGGGCGCCGAGATCGTCGCCTGTATGGACGACCCGGCGATCACGGAGATGGTGCGCCACCATCACGAGCGCTTCGACGGCAACGGCTACCCGTCGGGACTCGTCGGCGAACAGATTCCCCTCGGCGCTCGCATCATCGCCGTCGCCGACACCTTCGATGCCCTGACCTCGGAGCGGCCCTACCGCAGCGCGATACCCCACAAGCGGGCTCTCGAGGCGATCGTCGGGGTTTCGGGGACGCAGCTTGATCCAGCCGTCGTACGGGCCTTCCTCCGCTGTTATTCCGCCAACCGGGCGGTCCTTTTCTGGACGCTTCTCGCCGTCTCACCGCAACGAGTCATGGCTTGGTTCCGCGGCGCGGGACCTGGCGGCGCCAGCCTCGCGTCCTCGGCCACGCTCGCCGTGCCGGCGGCCCTAGCCACATTCGCCGTCACCGCCTTCGGTACCGCCAGTGGGGTCGCGGCCTCTCGTCCGCCGCTACGACTGGCTCAGCAGACCTCCGTTCAAACCGGCGCCCGCGCCACGGACCCGAAACACCACGCCTCGGCGAAGCACTCGGGTAGCGCCAGCGGCGCGGCCCCGGTCGCATCGCCGCACAAGGTGGCCGTGCTCGGCCTACACCAGACGCGAGACGTCACGTTGGCTGCGCGCTCGCTCCGTGCCGGCGGCACGAGCCCGAGCTCGGGCAGCGATCCCTCGGGAGGAGGCTCAGGCGGCGGTTCGGGGTCCGGCAACAGCGGCAGCTCGGGCGGTGGTTCCGGCGGCGGGCGCGGCACCACGCCGGCTACCCCTCCGAGTAAGGGGGGCGGTAACACCTCCTCACCGGGCACAGGAACGACGACCCTCACAACCGGGTCTCCGACGCCCCCGACAACGACGAGCAGTCCCGCGAGCGGGTCCGCGGCCACGGGCACGACCGGAGCCGGCGGTTCGGGTTCCGGAAGCGGAACAACGTCCACGGGGTCCAACGGCGGATCCACGGGCGACGATCCAGGAGGCGGCGGCTCGACCGGTTCCGGCGGCGGCAGTAATTCAGGCAGCGGGAGCGGTTCGGGCAATACAGGCGGTTCCTCAAGCGGCCAAGGATCTGGGGGCAGCGGTGGCTCGGCTGGCTCGGGAGCCGGCGGTGGATCCGGCGGATCGAGCGGCAGCGGCGGTAGCGGCGGATCGGGCGGTAGCGGGCCTGGAGCTGGGACCGGCGAGCCGTCCAGCTGGTGGGACTGCTGGGACGGACGCTGGACGCGCTACTGGTGGTTCTCCAGCCTCGCCCGGTGCGTGGCCTACGTTGAGTACCACCTGCATCCGTGAGCCAGCGGGCAGGCAGCTTCTAACCCAGCCCTGGTCGGCCAGCCTCTCGCCCCCGCTGCGCGGGTAGAGGTAGGCTCCGCCCATGGTCCTGCAAGGGAGACGACATGGGATTTGACCAGTACCACGAGCCCCCGGATGAGCTGCCTCCGGCCACGCGCACGTTCGCCCGGCTGTGCGCCTCGTTGACTGAGGAGGCCGAAGCGATCGGCTGGTATGAACAGCGGATCGCGGTGGAGACCGACGCGGAGGCTCTGGCTGTGATGCGCGACGCCCAGGGCGAGGAGTTCAAGCACTTCAGCATGGATCTCGAGTACCTGCTGCGGCGGATGCCGCCCTGGCGTGAGATCGCGCAGGGCATCCTCTTCCAGACCGGCGACATCGTCGAGCACGGCGAGGAGGCCGAGGCGGAGGCGCTGGATGGAGGCGGTGGCGGCGCGGAGGGCGCCTTTGAAGATGGCTCGCTCGGGATCGGCAGCCTGAGAGGAGGCGGGCTATGAACCACCTGCTGAGGTCCCAGGCTCCGATCAGCGACGCTGGTTGGCGGATGCTCGACGAGGAAGCCCGTGAGCGGCTCTCGGCAGCGCTCGGCGCCAGAAAGCTCGTCGACTATTCAGGACCGAATGGCTGGACGTATTCCGCCACCAATCTAGGCCGGACGCGTCCCGTGGATTCTTCGCCCAGCGAAGGTGTCATCGGACGCCAGCGCGTGGTGCTTCCCGTCGTCGAGTTGCGGGCCGACTTCGCTCTGTCCCGGGAAGAGTTGCGTGACGCTGACCGAGGCGCCGAGGACGCCGACCTGGAGCCGCTGGATGACGCGGCCCACCAGATTGCGCTCGCGGAGAACGTGGCCGTGTTCCATGGCTGGGGGGAGGCGATCGGCGGAATCGCGAGCGCCTCGCCTCACGACGCCGCATCGCTCGGAGACAGTGCCGAGCAGTATCCGCGTCAGGTGGCTGGAGCCGTCGAGCAGCTGCTCTGTTCTGGGGTCACGGGTCCCTACGGGCTCGCGCTGGGACGTGAGCAGTACCGACGGGTGGTTGAGACGGCCGAGCACGGCGGCTACCCGCTCCTGGACCATCTCCGAAGGATCCTCGAAGGTGGCCCGATCGTATGGACGCCAGGCGTGAAGGGCGCGGTGGTTGTCAGCCTCCGCGGCGGCGACTTCCTGTTCGAGTCCGGCCAGGACCTGTCGCTCGGCTACGACTCGCACGACGCCGAGGTCGTCCGGCTGTACCTGGAGGAGAGCTTTAGTTTCCGCGTCGCCACTCCCGAGGCGGCGGTGGCGCTGAGCGCCTAGCGGGGTCCGTCAGCGCGGAGTCAGAGGACGGCCTGGGACCGCCGCGGGACGCTCGGTAGGGACTCAACCGAGGCCAGCGGCGGGTGGGCGCTGGCGCCGATCAGGTCGGCCAGCCTGACGAACTCCTGACTCGGCAGCGGTCGCCCGAAGTAGTAGCCCTGGGCGAGGTCACACCCCAGGTTCGCCAAGCGCTTCAGCGTGATCTCGTCTTCCACCCCTTCCGCAATCACCTTGAGTCGCAGGTCGTGCCCCAGGTTGATGGTCGAGCCGACGATGATCAGGTCACTTTCGTCGTGCGGAAGCGAGGAGATGAAGCTGCGGTCGATCTTCAACTCGCTGATCGGCAGACGCTTGAGGTTCGCCAACGACGAGTAGCCGGTTCCGAAATCGTCGACCGAGATGTGCGCCCCGAGGTCACGCAAGTGCATGACCGTCTCCAGTGCACGGTCGGGGTCAGACATGATCATGCTCTCGGTGATCTCGAGATGCAGGGCGTCCGAAGGCAGACCGTGGGCGGTGAGAACGCTTGCCACCTGGCCAGGAAGGTCCAGGTCGAGCAGGTCACGAACCGAGAGGTTCACGGCAACGGAGAGATCGCGGCCCTCCGAACGCCACGCTTTGCACTCGGCCACCGCGCGCTCCAGGACGTAATGGGTGAGATGCCCAATCAGGCCGGACTGCTCGGCGATCGGGATGAAGTCGTTGGGCGGAACCATTCCGAGCTCGGGGTGCTCCCACCGCACCAGCGCTTCTGCTCCATGCACGCTTGATCCATCGATCGCGACGACGGGCTGGTAGTGCAGGACGAACTGTTCGGACTCCAGGGCCTGGCGGAACTCGTTTAGCACCGTGAACCGGCGGAGCGAGTAGCGATCAAGCCGGTTCTCGTAGAGCTTCCAGCCGGCGTGGTCCTCTTTGGCCGAGTACATGGCGACATCGGCCCGCCGCAGCATGTCGTGAACGTCCTCCCCATCGTCCGGGTAGCGCGTGATCCCGATGCTGGCGCCGATGCCAAGCGTCAGCTCGTCGACGACGACCGGCTCACGAACGCAGTCAAGGAGCTTCTCTGCCGCCTTCTTGATCGCTTGGGGAACGTCGCCCGCTACATCGGGCAGGACGGCAAACTCATCTCCCCCCAACCGCGCAACGAGTCCGCCTGAGCCCACGCACGCCGCGAGTCTCGGGCTGAGATCTCGCAGCAGCACATCGCCGTAGTGGTGTCCCAGCGTGTCGTTGATCTCCTTGAAGCGATCGAGGTCAAGAAGCATCACGGCAAACCGCTCGCCCGACTGCTGGGCCACAGCGATCTTCTCCTGGATCACAGTGGTGAAGTAGGCCCGGTTCGAAAGCCCCGTGAGCTCGTCCGTGGTGGCCTTGCGACGCAGCGCCTCAGCTCGCTGCTGCGACTTGAGCAGCTCACCCACCAGGTACTGGAAGATGATGAGGACCACGGCGAGGATCGCGATCCCGATCGTGCCGGTCTTCACGACAAAGAAGAGCGCTGCCCCAAGCAGAACTGCGCTGAAGAGCTCGGCCGCAAGGACCGGACCGAGAACGTCACGAATCTTTCTAGTAAAGGAGGAGCGGTCGATGTAGCACTGGTAGGCGGCTAGGCCGCCCCAATTCAAGAGCAGGCCGATGAGGAACGTCGGAAGTACGAGGAAGTAGTACCCAAGCTGATGGGCATCCACTTGGAGGACGTGGGTCGCCTCATGAAAAAAGGCCCCACTCGCCAGCGGGAACCATGCGTACGTCACGAAGTTGGTGCCGAGACCAAAGGGAGGCTCGCGCCAACGTACCCACCCCACTGCGATCGTCAGGACCCCGATCAACGCTGCGGGGCCGCCGCCAAGGAGAACCGCAGCCAGCATGAGACCGAGAAGGGTCCCGGACACTTGCAGCTTTGCGACAGCCGTCTGCACCGACATGAGGTCGCTGACGATCGCGAGAGCCGCGATGGCAATCAGGGGCCCGGTGCTCCACCGATCCCATCCCGTCGTTAGGGCGAGAACGACCCCTGCGGCAGCAATCGCCACCAACTGGACCGCCGCAACTTCCCAGCTGGCGGTACGCGGTGGTTGCTCCCGCTGACGCGCGGCGACGCTGCCCATACTTGACCCTCTATCGGCTATCTACGCAAATAGCTCAAATAGTTCTGCGCTCGAACAGACGTCCAGAGGCTCAAGGTTTCTGGCGCAACTGCCGATGACTCCACAGTTGGCAATAAAAGAGGGCCCTAAACGGACCCTCTAAGGCTCACCCAACGATCCTGCCACCCATTAGGTTCTCCTTTCGCGGCGCACTCCGGGCTAAATGCGCCTCGCATGGTCGGCAGCTACAGCAAAGCACCGGTAAAGCGTCGGTA
This sequence comes from Solirubrobacteraceae bacterium, assembly GCA_035505215.1. Classification (GTDB taxonomy): domain Bacteria; phylum Actinomycetota; class Thermoleophilia; order Solirubrobacterales; family Solirubrobacteraceae; genus Palsa-465. The sequence continues at coordinate 18,646 of DATJQY010000002.1, forward strand.
AAGCGGTTTAGGGCCGGCGGGCAGCGACGGTCACGCCGCGCTCTTCGAGTTCCGCATCCGCCGGTCTTAGGCGCATTGCTCCCTCCGCCCTTGAGGACGGCAGGATGGTCCACATTGCGACTCCCACTGCTAGCGCGCCCGCCGCGCCGACCCCGAGGGCAAGCCGTGGCCCAGCGAGCGCAGTAATCGCCCCTCCGGCGATGATCCCGATGCCGGGCATTGCCAACAAGAGCGATTCGTTGAGGCTCAGAATCATTGCCATCGATTTGGCCGGAGCGGTTTCCTGAAGAACTGTTCGCACGGCAACGATTTCGATCCCGTTCCCAATCCCGGCGATGCAAGCTCCAAGAACCGCTACCGCCAAATCGGGAGCAACTGCCATGGGCAGCAGCCCCAGGCCGACGAATGTCGCCCCAAGCGACACCAACACGCGAGAGGAGGTTCTTCGCCATCGCGCGTAAACGACACTCCCGAGGGTCGCACCACCGCCCCACGCTGACAGGAGCAAACCGTAGCCGGCAGCGCCAGCGTGCAGGGTCTCTCGTGCGAACACAAGTTCAACTGGGATCGAGATTGTGAAAAAGATCATGAAGACGGCTTGAAGTGATAGGAGCCGTCGAACAATCGGTTCGCGCCGGGCATACACAATCGCCGAACGGACGCGACGCAAGACGCTCGTACGGTCGGGAATTGGTCTGGGCAGATCCTTGGTCGTTCCCACCGCGCCTATGCAAAGAGCAAAGAGGCCGGCATTCACCAAGAGTGCGAGGCGGGTCCCACCGAGTGCTACGAGCCCGCCGCCTAAAGCGGGACCGACAAAGAAGCACATAGATGCCGCGAAGTTCACAACTGCACTCGCGTCGCGTAATAACCCCCCTGCCTGAGTAATCGAAGTCCACGCCGCTCGCGACAGGACTCGCGCGCTGACAGCGAGGCTTCCCTGGATGAGCGCCGCTAGGAGGACCACGGGAATCGCGAGGCTCGCGAGTAGCTCGCCGAGGAGGACGAAAATGAGTGCTTGGAGCGCGTAGATGAGCACAAGAGCCGGGCGCGCCGCGATTTGGTCTAGTCGGGTCACTACGAGCGGCGAAACAAAGGCCGGTCCCACTTGCGCACACAGAAAGAAAGCGGTTGCACCAATCGCGCTTCCAGTGCGGTGGTAGACCAGTAGGGCCAGCGCTATCTCGCCCGCGATCAACGCAAGCTCGTTGACAATCGCAGCGCCCGCCAGCCGCCGGAAGACCGGTATCCCGAGGACCCTCCTCATCGCTCTAAGTATCCGCGGTCGGATCGACGGATCGGCCGCTCACACGCGGCAAAGCCGTGTCGACGGCACCCAGCGCCCCCGCCAAGCTTTATCTTTTCCAATCGCCCCTTCCTGCAGACCGGATCCGGACGCCATCGGCCCCGCACGGGGCTGGCGGGGCATCCTATCGTCCCTCTTTGATAAGCCCGGGTAGGAGTAAGGACTAGATGGCCGACGAAGAGGACGAGATCAGCGAGATGGGCCGACCGCAGGTGGGGTTCGGCCAGATCCTGCTTGATGTGGCGTCGCCGGTCCTGGCGCCGGCGGAGCAGGTGCGCCATCTCTATCGGCTGAGCGATCCGGCTCTCTCCGAGCTCGGACTCGAGGAACTGCTGGATGCCCTCCTTGAGCGGGTCCGTGACGCCCTGAGCGTGGACACGGCGGCAATCCTCCTGCTTGACACCGACACCCAGGAACTCGTGGCCCGGTCCGCCAAGGGCATCGAGGAAGAAGTGGAACAGGGCGTAAGGGTGCCGCTGGGGGTCGGCTTCGCGGGCCGGATCGCAGCCGGCCGCATCGCCATCTTCATGCCTGAGGTCAGCGCCGCTGACATCCACAACCCGATCCTCCGGGAGAAGGGGATTCGGTCGATGCTTGGGGTACCTCTGATCGTCGAATCGGAGCTGATAGGCGTGCTTCACGTGGGAAGCCTTACGCCCCGCCAGTTTGGGCAAAAGGACCTGGCCGTGCTCCAGCTCGCAGCGGCGCGGATCGCTCCTGGGATCGAGCGCGCGCGGCTGTTCTCGGCCCTGGAGCATGAGCATCGCACGGCGATGCTCCTGCAGCGAAGCCTGCTTCCGCGGGCGCTGCCGGAAACGGTCGGGATCAAGGTCGCCGCTCGCTATCTGCCCGCCCGGGACGAGGTCGGCGGCGACTGGTACGACGTGATCGATCTTCCGCGAGGACGTATCGGGCTCGCGATCGGGGACGTCGTGGGGCACGGCGTCAGGGCGGCCGCGCTGATGGGCCAGCTTCGCACTGCGCTTCACGCCTACGCCCACGAGGGGCATGGCCCGTCGCACACGCTTGAGCTCGTGGATCGCTTCGTTCAGTCGATGGGCGAATACGCCATGGCCACTGCGGTGTACGCCGTCTTCGATCCAGAGACGGCCCGGCTGCGGATCGCCACCGCGGGACACCCGCCGCCGATCATCATCTCGGAGCGCCACGCCCGGGTACTCGACGTGACCCCGGGTGCCCCGCTTGGAGGGTTCCCCTATGGCAGCTGTCCTGAGCAGGAATTCACCCTGAACACCAGCGAGACGGTCGTCCTGTACACGGACGGGCTGGTCGAGCGCCGGGGGATCGCGCTCACCGAGACGATCGAGCAGCTCGCTTCGGTTCTGAGCCGTGCGCGAAGCCCGGAACACGCGTGTCAGCTGGCGGTACAGGAGATGGTCTCTCCCGAAGGCCTTGCCGACGACATGGCGATCGTCGCTATGCAGAGCACTCCGATCCCGGACGTTCTGCACCTGGATCTCCCCGCCGACCCGAGCGTGCTCTCAGGCACGCGGCGGATCCTCCGCCGCTGGCTGCGCGAGCACGGTGCCGAAGAGCCGGTTCTCAGCGAAGTCGCACTCGCAGCCAACGAAGCCTGTGCCAACGCCATCGAGCACGCCTACTCCCCCGGTCCGGCGTCCTTCCAGCTCCGGGCAACGATTGAAGGCGGCGAGGAGACGAACCTGGGGACCGTGGTGATCACAATCAGCGACACCGGTCAGTGGCGAGAGCCCCGGGGTGAGAATCGCGGTCGTGGCCTGACGATCATCGAGAGCGCGATGGATGAATTCGAGCTCAAGCCAAGCGATAGCGGCACCGAGGTGGTCATGCGCCGTCGAATCGAGCCTCAATGAACATCGCTGATATTCAGATCCGGGGACGGGATGGCGTCGTTGTTGTCTCGATCACTGGCGAGGTCGACATGTCGAACGCCAACGATCTGCGTGAGGCGATCATCGACGCCACACCCAACGATGCTCTCGGGCTGGTGCTGGACTGTACGTCGCTGGCCTACATCGACAGTGCCGGCATTCATCTCCTCTACCGGCTGGGCGACAATCTGCGAGCCCGCGGCCAGACCCTCCGAGTCGTGATCCCACCGACGTCGCCCGCCAGCGACGCGCTGCGGCTCGCCGGTGTCCAGCGACATGTCGACGTGGTGGGCGAACTCGAAGAGGGGGTTCGCGCGGTGGCCATGAGCGCACCGAAGACCGACTGAATCGGTCGGTCCTGACCGGGAAACCGGTAGGTTCTTCGCGTGGCCAGCGAACGCTTCGACGTCGTGGTGGTAGGAGCCGGCATCGCCGGCCTCGTGGTCACCCTTGAGCTCCTCGAGCGCCTCGACACAAGTAAGCGGATCTTGCTCCTCGACCGCTGCCAGGCCGAGGAGGTCGGGGGATTGGCGCGCGAGGCGTTCGGGGGCATGTTCATGGTCGACACGCACGAACAGCGGCGCTCCGGTATCCGGGACAGCGTCGAGCTGGCCCTGGAGGACTGGCTGCGCGTGGCCGAGTTCACGCCGGAGGACCACTGGCCGCGCCGGTGGGCCGAGGAGTACGTCTCACGGGCCCGTGACGAGGTCGGAGGCTGGCTGAGGCAGTACGGCGTTCGCTTCTTCCCGGTGGTCAACTGGGCCGAGCGCGGCGTCTACGGCGACGGCAATTCGGTCCCTCGCTTTCACCTCACGTGGGGAACCGGGAAGGCGCTGGTGGATTCGACATGGGGCGCGATCAAGGCCCATCCCACGAGAAGCCGGCTCGATGTCCGCTTTCAGACCAAGGTGACCGGGCTCATCACGGAGGCCGGTGCCGTCACCGGCTGCCGCACCGACCCGGAGTCTGAAATTCGGGCCGACCAGGTCGTGATCACGGCCGGGGGCATCGGCGGCAACCTGGATCTGGTCCGGCGCGAGTGGCCCTCGGAGCTCGGCCAACCGCCGGCCGACATCCTCATGGGCTCGCACTACTACGCCGACGGCGCCATGCACGAGGAGGTCAAGCGCATCGGCGGCAACGTGACCCACATCTCACGGATGTGGAATTACGCCGACGCCGTGCGCCACCCCAAGCCGCGACGCCCCCGCCATGGTCTCAAGCTGATTCCGCCCCGGTCGGGACTCGTCCTCGACCCGACGGGCAAGCGCTACGGGCCCATCCCTCTGATGCCGACCCTCGACGCCTACTACGCGCTGGAGCGAATGCTCGAGGATCCGCGGGCCTACTACTGGATGATCTGCAACTGGAAGATCGCCCGGCGTGAGCTCGATGTCTCAGGCGCCGAGCACAACCCGCAGATCCGGGAAAAGCGGCTGATCCGCTTCCTGCTCTCGGTGCTCCTCGGCAAGCCCACGCTGGTGCGTTACTTCATCGATAAATGTCCGGACTTCGTCTCCGCGCGCTCGCTTCCTGAGCTGGCTCAGAAGATGCAGGCGCTGACCGACGACGGCGCGCTCGACGCCAGCCGGATGGAATCGGAGGTCAATCACTACGACGCCACAATCGGCCGGGGCAAGTCACTGTTCAACGACGATCAGCTCCGGCGCATTCAGTCGCTGCGCAATTGGCGCGGCGACCGCCTCCGGACGTCTGCCTTCCAGAAGATCGTTGACGCAAAGGCGATGCCCCTGATCGCCATCCGGATGACCGTCATGGCGCGCAAGAGCCTGGGCGGCATCCAGACCGATCTGGACTCTCGCGTGCTGCGACCAGACGGCGAGCCGATCCCGGGCCTCTATGCGGCGGGCGAGGCGGCCGGATTCGGCGGCGGCGGCATGCACGGCAAGCGCTCGCTCGAAGGCACCTTCCTCGGGGGCTGCGTGTTCAGCGGGCGGCAGGCGGCCCGTGCCATCACCGAGGCGTCTCCCGCATCCCAGAGCGCGGATCGCCGCCTGAGTCACGCATAGTCGCGCAGCTCGCCCAGGACCGTCCCGAGGATTCCGTTGACGAATCCCGGGGCATCTGAGCCGCAGAATTGCTTGGCCGTCTCGACGGCTTCGTTGATCGCACCTTCGGGCGGGATCGGCTCCTCGCCAGGAATCTCCCCCGCATGAAGCATCTCGACCAGGGCGACGCGGAGGATCGAGCGCTCGAGCGGCGCGATCCGGTCAAGCGACCAGCCCACCGCGTGGGTGGCGATCAGCGCGTCGAGCTCCGGCTGGCGATCCCTCACCGCCTGGGCCAGCGCCCGCGTGAAGGAATGGCTGCTCGGCGTGAGCACCTCGTCAAGGGGCCGTCCCAGAAGATCGCTCTGGTAGAGCGCCCACACGGCGGCGCGGCGCTGGTTGGTCCGGCGCATCCCCAGCCCGATCAGGCGCGGGAGACGTACTCGCCCGAGCGCGTGTCGACGCGGACCACGTCCCCCACGTCAATAAACAGGGGAACCTGGATCCGGGCGCCCGTCTCGAGGACGGCTGGTTTGGTACCGCCACCCGAGGCGGTGTCGCCCCGCAAACCGGGGTCGGTTTCCGCGACCTGGAGATCGGTGGCGCTGGGAAGCTGGACGTCGGCCGGCTGCTCGTCGATGTAGAGAAGCTCGACCTCTGAGGACTCCTTCATCCAGCGCAGGGGGTCGGCGATCGCTCCGACCGGGATCGGCACCTGCTCATAGCTCTCGGAGTCCATGAAGTGAGCGTCGGTCCCGTCCTGGTAGAGGTACTGCATCCGGCGCGTCTCGGTCCGTACCTGGCGAAACTTCTCGCCGGCCCGGAAGGTCCGGTCGATCACCGCCCCGTCGCTGACCCGGCGCAGCCGGGTCCGGACGAAGGCACCGCCCTTGCCCGGCTTGACGTGCTGAAAGTCGACGATCTTGTAGATCGTCCCGTCGACCTCGATGTGGGTCCCGTTACGAAATTGGTTAGTCGAGAGCACGCGAGGTCAGGGTAGCGGCGAGGTCAGCCCGGTCAGTCGACCGTCATCAGCTCCTTGGTGACGGAAGTGAGGATCTGTGGACCCTCGTCGGTGACGACCACGAGATCCTCGATCCGGACGCCGAAGCGACCGGGGAGATAGATGCCCGGTTCGTCAGTGACGACGTTGCCTGCCTCCAGCGTGGCGTCCGAGCGCTGAGACAGCCGCGGGGCCTCGTGGATCTCGAGCCCGACGCCGTGGCCGAGGCTGTGGCCGAAGTGCTCACCGTGCCCGGCCGCCTCGATCAAGCCGCGGGCGGCGGCGTCGACTTCACGCGCCGAAGCTCCCGCACGGATCGCCTCGAGGCCGGCCAGTTGGGCCGTCAGGACGAGGTCATAGACCTCCTGTTCCTCGGGCCCAGGCTCCCCTCCCACGTACACGGTTCGGGTGCAATCGGAGCAGTAACCATCGAACCGGGCGCCCCAGTCGATGACCACGAACTGACCCGGCGTGACCTCCACGTCCCGCGGCATGCCATGCGGCAAGGCCCCATGAGGGCCGGAGGCGATGATGATCTCGAAGCTTGCCGCCGACGCGCCCTGGCGATGCATGTTCACCTCGAGGGCGAACGCGAGCTCGCGTTCGCTGCGACCAGACAGTCCACCCTGCACGAGCTCGGTGAAGGCGCCGTCCGCCAGCTTGGCCGCCTCCTCGATCCGGGTCACCTCGTCGGTGTCCTTGACCGTGCGCAGCTGCTCGACGAGCCCGTCGAGCGGGACCAGCTCGACCCGAGCTGGGAGCTCGCTCCGCAACCGGCCGTGGTCCCGCACGCTCACGTGGGAGGACTCGAAGCCAAGCCGGAGCGGGCCGCCCGGAAGCACCGCCTCGATGGCATCGACCAGCTCAAGTTGCGCCTGCCGGCGCTCGAAGCTCGAATCGACCTCCTCGGCCGCCTGCTCGACATAGCGAAAGTCGGTGATGAAGGCGCGGGTCTCCGGTCCGATGACCGCCAGGCCGTTGTCGCCCGTGTAGCCCGTCAGGTAGCGAACGTTGACGAGGCCGGTGACGAGCAGGGCGTCCACCTCGGCCTCGGGGAGAAGCGCGCTCAGCCGGTCGGCGCGACCGGTCTGCTGGGTCAGACTCATGCGGACAGCTCCTTCTGTAGACGCTCCAGTGCCTCACGGTAGCCGGGCGGTCCCTTGCCGGCGATCCTGGCCACGCACAGCTCGCCGATCACCGACTGCCGCCGCCAGGGCTCGCGGTGCTCGACATCGGAGAGGTGGACCTCGACCGCGGGTAGCCCGGCCAGCTCCAGGGCGTCCCGGATGGCGTACGAATAGTGGGTCCAGGCGCCCGGATTGAGGACCAGGCCGTCGGCCAGTCCCTCTAGCCGGTGCAGGCGTTCGACGAACTCTCCCTCGTGGTTGGTGCGAAAGAAGCGAGGGGTCAGGCCGAGCTCCTCGGCGGCGGTGCCGATGTGGACCTCCAGCTCATCGAGCGTCAGCGTGCCGTACTGCTCCGGGTCACGCCGGCCGAGCTGATCCAGGTTGACGCCGTGCATTACCTCGATCCGGTTGCGAACCGTGCTCACGCGACCAACTCTCGCACGGCGGCGATCAGCTCGCGTGGCTCAACCGGACACCCGGGCCTGGCCACGCCCGGGGCATCCAGGAGGACGAAGGGGACGGGGCCGTTGCCGAGGCGCTTCTTGTCCCGGGCCGTGGCCATTACCACCGCGTCGGGGTCCACTCCGTCGAGGGTGGTCGGGAGACCGTGCTCGGCGAGCAGACCCACCACCTCGTCGCGGAGGTCGGGTTGGGCCGAGAGGCGGAGCGCGGCCAGGAGCCCCAGGGCTACCGCCTCGCCGTGCCGGTAGCGGGCGTAGCCGGTGACGGTCTCGATCGCGTGACCGACGGTGTGACCGAGATTCAGCACCTGACGAGCGCCGGAGTCCCGCTCGTCCTCGGCCACGATCCGGAGCTTGGCCCGGGCACAGGCCAGCACGATCTCCGGCGTGGCCGCCCCCACCCTGGCGCGCACGGCCTGCCACAGGCCTCCGCCCGCGATCAGGGCCGTCTTCAGCACTTCGGCGTAGCCCGCCGAGACCTCGGCCTCGGGCAGGGTGCTCAGCGTGTCCGGGTCGACGATGACCGCCGCGGGCTGGTGATAGGCGCCGACGTAGTTCTTGGCCTCGGCAAGATCCACCCCGGTCTTGCCACCGTAGGCCGAGTCCACCTGAGCCACCAGCGTGGTCGGCACCTGGACGTAGGACACGCCGCGCTGGTAGGTGGCAGCGCAGAAGCCGGCCAGGTCACCCACGACGCCGCCGCCCAGCGCCACCACGACGTCCGTGCGCGTCATCCCGGCCTTGGCCAGCTCGGTCCACACGATGTCGGCGTGGGCCACCGTCTTCGATTGCTCCCCCGGCATGATCACCACCCGACCCGCGAGTGGCTCGAAGAGCTCCCCGTAGAGGCGAGCGACAGCGCCGTCTGAGACCAGAAAGCGCTCACCGGGGACGATGGACGGCCAATAGCCGTTTGAGCTCAGAAGCCCGGATCCGACGTAGACCGGGTAGTCACGTGAGTCGGTGACCGCCCACAGCAGCTTGCCCCCTCCCGGCATGTCCTTCCCCGCCTCAAGCACCGCCGCCATCTCCCGGGAGCGCTGGTTGGGGACGATGACATCGGCCAGGGCAGCGTAGATCGGCTCGCGCTCGGCGTACAGGCGCTCGAAGGATCCCCACTCCTTGGCCAGCGGTCGCCCACTGTGCCGGGCTCGTCCCCAGGCTGCCTCGGCCGTGATGTCAAGCCAGATCACGAGATGGCCGGCCAGAGCGGCGCGGACCGAGGCGTGCATGATCGCTCCCCCGCCCAGGGCCAGAACGGCCGGACCGGGAGCTTCCAGGAGCTCGAGCGTGATCCGCTCCTCCGCCGCGCGGAATGCCTCCTCCCCGTCCTCGGCAAAGGTGCGCTCGATCGACTTGCCGAGCCGGGCCTCGACCACCTGGTCGACGTCGATCGCCTCGGTCCCCAGGACCGCGGCGATGCTCTCGGCCGCCGTCGACTTGCCGGCGCCCATGAAGCCGACACATGCGATGGGTCGATCTCGGAGGGACGACATGCGCCCTAGGATCGCAACTCCGCGGAAGCGAGTGGCGGCTAGCCGGGAGCCGGCATCACGCGGCGCCGGGCGAAGGCGACTCGGAGCCGCTCGCTTGAGCCGGGCGCATAGAGGGCGATCGCCAGTGTCGCCAGCGCCGGGAGGGCGCAGGCCAGGAACAGGAGCGACTGCCCATCGGGGGTGAAGCCATGTGCCGGCGTCACCCACTCGAAGAGAAACCAGGCCAGGAACGATCCCGCCAGGGCGAGCGCTGGGGGGCGGCGGCAAGCCAGCGCCTCCCAGACGAGCAGCGCCAGGAGAAACGGAAGCGAGTAGTAGACGACGTCCCAGGGGTCAAACACGCAACGCATGAGGAGCAGGAGGGCCAAGAGCAGCAGCGGTTCGCCACCAGGGCGGCAGGACCCCTTTCGCCTGAGCCAGGCACACAGCCAGCTGAGCGGTACGGCCGCCAGGATGATGAGCGGGTGGCTGAGCGATCCCACCCACGATGGGGACACACGGTTTGCCCATAGATGACCGGGAATGACGTGCCCGCTCGAATCCCGGATCACGTGCGCGTGGGTGCCGAAGAACCACCACACCTGCCAGGGGTTGAAGATGACGTTGGCCTGGGTAGCGGCGACGTGCACTTGGGAGACAAGGCCGCCGGCCAGGGCGAGCGGCGCGAGCACGGCCGTCGCCACCGCGGCGGCGCTCAGCATCGCCTGAAGCCGCCGTTCGGGAAGCGCGATGAGGACGGGACCTACGGCGAGCAGCGCCCATTCCTTGTTGGCGATGGCCAGACCCAGGAGCACGCCTGACCACAACGGCCGTCGGCCCATCGCCAGCAGGACGGCCCCGAGGCAGAGCGTGGCTCCGAGGAGCTCCTCAGGATGTCCGCTCTCGAGCGTGGGCAGGACGACCGGGTTGGCGACGCACAAAAAGAGGGCGATCGCGCGGGCCTGGCGCGATTGGCCGAGGCCCCGCATCCGCGCCACCAGCCACACGCCCAGAACCGCGCTGGCCACCAGGCAGGGGGCCGCGGCGGCCCGGAAGGTGGAGAGCTCACCCCCGTGCCACAGCTTGGTCGCGAGCACGAACGGAGCGCGCATGATCAGCGAGCCTCCGTAGGCGGGGGCGAGCTGCAGGAAGCCCAGCAGATGGCCGTGGAGCAGGGCATCGAACGCGGGGCGCGTCTCGGTGTCGTAGTCGGTCCAGGCCCAGTTGGTCAAGGACAGCCAGCCGACAATCAGGAGCCCCAGCGAGGCCCCTAGCGCAGCGGGAAGGTTCTCACGCACGCGTGAGCGCATGCAGGTGATATCGACCCCCGCCGAGCCCGGCTTGAGGAGGCGTCAGCCGCCCGGCCGGCGCCAGCCGATCCGCTGCTCGTAGGCGCCCAATGCCTGCCGTACGTCCTCGATGTGATCGCCGCCGAACTTCCGCCGGTACGCATCAGCGAGCACGAAGGCGACCATCGCCTCCCCCACCACCGCCGCCGCAGGCACGGTCGCCGAGTCGGTGCGCTCCCGGAGCGCCTCGGTCGGCTCATGGCTCTCGATGTCGACTGAGCGGAGCGGCTTGGTCAGCGTGGGCAGTGGCTTCATCCAGGCCCGGACGACGAGCGGTTCGCCGTTGGTCATCCCGCCCTCGAGGCCGCCGGCCCGATTGGTCTCACGGTGAAAACCGGAAGCCTCGCTCCAGAAGATCTCATCGTGGGCCTCGGAGCCGGGAGCGCCGGCTATCTGCGGCGCGTCGCCGATGGAGACGCCCTTCAGGGCCTGGATCGAGAGGATCGCCTGGCCAAGGCGACCATCGAGGCGCTCCTCCCAGGAGACGTAGGACCCCAGGCCCGGGACGAGCCCGAAGACCAGCACCTCGAAGGCTCCCCCGAGCGACTCGTTGGCTTTGCGCAGGCGGTTGATCTCCTCGACCATCGCAGCCCCAGTGACGGGGTCCAGACACCGGACGGGGGATTCGTCGACGGCGGCGAAGTCGGCCGGGTCGAGGAGGTGGTCTGCCTCGGCGCGGACGGAGCCGATCTGGATGACGTGCGAGAAGACCTGGACGCCGAGGACGTCCAGGAAGGCGCGCGCCACCGCCCCGCCCGCCACCCGCGCCGCGGTCTCCCGGGCGCTCGCCCGCTCGAGCACGTTGCGGACATCGGTCAACCCGTACTTCTGGGTTCCCACCAGGTCGGCGTGACCGGGACGCGGAAGATGGACCTCCGGAACCTCGGCCGCGACGGGCCAGGGATTCATCCGCTCTTCCCAGTTCGCGTAGTCGCGGTTGACGACCTGGAGGGCGATCGGGCTCCCCAGGGTGCGGCCGTGCCGCACGCCACCCGTGATCTCGACAGCATCGCGCTCGATCTTCATCCGGCCGCCGCGGCCGTGGCCGAGCTGGCGGCGGGCTAGGTCCCGGTTGAGGGTGTCGCGGTCAAGCACGAGCCCAGCAGGGAGACCTTCGAGGATGCAGGTCAGCCCCGGGCCGTGCGACTCGCCCGCGGTGGTGAGACGCAGCGCCGCCATGAGGCGCGCAAGCTTAGAGTCTGCCTGGGTTCTCAGGCGGGCGCTTTGCGCGGAAGGGGCACGCGCCGCCGCCGAGGGGCATTCGGCGGCGGCGCGATTGGGGGCTTGCTAGGGGTGAAGGATTAGTAGTTCCCGGCCACGTCGACGGTCATGCGCCGGCCGAAGGCGTCGACCAGGGCGAGCCGGACGCTGAGGCTCAGGTGCTTCAGATGCTTGAGCTTCTTGACCATCGCCGAGGACAGCCGCAGGTGCAGCGTCACAGTCCCATTCTTGACCTGGGAAACCGTGCCGGTCCCGATGACCACGAACGGCTTGCGGCCCGACTTGATGTGGGCGCGCCGGGCCGCCGCGCGAGAGATCGAGACGGTGGCGAAGCCATTGGCGGCCTCACTTGAATTGACGCGGAGCTCGACGCCACTCCTCAGCACTGACTTGAGCGCCTGGGGCAGGAGCTGGAGGCGCACCAGCAGCGCCGGCTCGGACCCCGGCCCACCCGTGGTGCCGTGGGTGCTGGGCTGGGGCACCGGCAGTCCCGTGGCCCCGAGGACTTGAATCGGCGAGGAGAGCGTCGCCTGGTTACCCCCGCGGTCGGTCACGGTCAGCGTGACCGTGTAGGTCCCACCCTGGCTATAGGAGTGCTCGACGCTCGGCCCGACGCCGGTCGTCCCGTCGCCGAAGTTCCACTGGTAGTTGGCGTTGGGGATGGCCAGCGAGGTGCCGGTGTCCGAACCGTCGAGGTCGATGGTGTCGCCTTGGTTGACCGCGCTCGGCGCGACGAAGCTCGGCGACAGGACGTCGTTGGGCAGGCAGCCGTAGTACGTATAGGGATCGCTGTCGACCACCGAGGTGTTGTTGAACTCACGCTGGAGGTAGTACGGGCCACCGGTCCCGAAGTTGAACGTGTCGAGGCCCTGGCCCTCACCCTGGCATTCGTTCTGATCCTGGATCTCCATGCCATCGAGCCCGTACCAGGCGTTGAGCTGCGGGTTGACGATGGCCGCCATGTCGGCCTGGCTGATGGGGCTGGCCAGACGCTGCCCGGCGGCCTTCTCCATCACCGGCGGAGGCGGATTGTTCTCCATGGCCGGCACATCGGGATCGTCGCAGGCGGTGAACGGAACCCACGGCTGCACCACGTAGGCCACCTGCTGGCCACTCTGCGGGTCGGTGACCTGGCCGTGATAGGAGCAGAACAGCGACGGGGTGCTCGGCGGTTGCTGACCGTAGCTGAACTTGTTCACGGTCATCCCGGCTCCGATCGGGAGCATCTGGCTGTCCGTGGTCGAGTCGGTCTGGCGGTAGAAGGTCGTGGAACCAGCCGGCGCCATGTAGGCATACCAGCCCGTCGTCACTCCCTGCACGTTCGGTGGGCTGGTAATCGTGATGTTCGACCCTGAGCCGGTGGTCGTGACCACCACCGGCGCGCTCGGGACCTGCTCACCGTTCGCGGTCTGATAGGTGAGCTCCACCTCCCACGTGCCCGCCGGGATCGACCCACCGCTCCCCGAGTTGACGGTGGGCGGCGGCGGGGTGACGTTCGCGTTGGCGGAGCACAGGTGCTGGTTCGGATCGAGGCAGACGACCACGCCGGGAGGAGTCAGGACATTCACCAGCGGTGTATATCCGGGCTTGGTATGGCTGATCAGTCCGTCGTTGTCGATCAGGTTGGTGACCTCTCCCTGGATCTGGGAATCGGTGACGCAATCGGTGTTGGGCACGGTCATGAACGAGCCAGCGCCGCCGCTACCCCCGTAGACGTCGTCACCTGGGACCGGGGGGTCACCGCCCTGGTTCACACACGCGCCCTGGGTGGGCAACGCGTTGCCGGGGCCCGAACCGGTGACACTCCCGAACTGGCACTCGGCGGTGCCGTTGTCGTCGCAGCCGCCACCGTAGAGCGAGTTGTAGGCGGCGCTGGCGCTGCTCGGATCGTTCGACTTGGTGGGGTGGTTGTCCCAGTACTGGGTGGTGTCGGAATACGGGTTCACCAGCGTGCCGCTGCTGGCAGCGACGTCGCTCAGGAAGGTCTGGACGTAGCTCTTCGTCCCTGACCAGTAGGTGTAGGGCGACTGACCCTCCCACTCCAGGGTGAAGGTCTCGTTGGCGTGCATGACCGGGCCGCCGTGCCAGCAGATCGGTGAGATCGGCGCATTCAGCGGCCAGGATCCGGCGGTGAGGATGTCTGGCTCGGTGGGAGCGGCGGGATCGTTGCAGGATCCGCTCGACGTGACGACGGAAACCCCGGATGCGTTCAGGTTGGCCGCAACATCGGCAGCGGGCAGGCGCCCGTTCGGCGACAGCGCAACGCCCGCGACATCCCCGTTGTCGTTCACGACCACGGCCTGAGCGCCGCTGACGGCCACGGAGAGCAGGGCGGCGCTGGTCACGAGGACCGCCAATGCCGCCCACCGGATGCGGCCGAGAATCACGGAATTACGGCGCACGACTAACCCCCCACTTTCAAGTTGCGCAGATCAACGACTGAGCCGAGGCTCGGCTCGTACTGGAAGAGCGTGAGCCCGGACGTGGGCGTCGTGGCGAGCACGGAACGTCCCTCTGCGGAAGCCTTCCGGCGTGCCTTGTCCGCCGCCGCGCTCGAGGAATAGTCAGTGGCACTGACGCCAGTGACCGCAAACAGCGCCACCTCTGAGGCTCCGACCGTGCCCTGCTGCTGCGAGAGCTCCTCGGTCTGGTCCTGCCCGAGCGAGAGGATCTCGCAGTCGATCGGGCCTGGGGTGCAGGTTCCCGGACCGGACACGACCGCTCCCGGCTCAACCGCGAAGAGCACGTGGCCGCCGCCCTGCTCGACGCCGAGCTCCACGAGCAGCGGCTGCTGGTTGCTTGGCAGAACGCTCAGGCGCTCGAGCGGGTCGGTCGTATTCACGTCCCCGCTCGAGTCAGTCATGGCGAGCGCGACGTCATAGGTCTGGTTTGCCTTCAGACCGGGCGGCGCCGGCTTCGGCTTGGCCCCCTGGGTGATCGAGGGCGGGTTGCCCGACGGGCCCGAGGACGAAGAGGAGCCGGACGAGGGGCTGGAGGACGCGCCGCTGGAACCGGACGTCGATGAACCCGCCCCGCCAGAGCTCGCCGAGGTCCCAGTGGTGGTCGGGGAGCTGCCGCCGGTCGCGACGGGGGTGGTCGAAGCGGTGGTGCTCGTCGTGCTCGTACCGCTCCCGAAGGGGTTGCGGGAAGATCCGGAGAGCTTCGAATTCGACGGCGTCGTCTGGACGTTCAGGGCCGGGATCGAGGACCCGCCCGTCGGGGGCGGAGTCGGGATCTGGGCCTGGGGCTGGGCCGCCGGGCTGGACGACTTGGAGAGCAGAAGAGGCACCGCGACGCAAGCCGCCAGCAGCACGACCGCTACCGGCCAGAGTCGCTTCTGGCGCAGCTCGGTTCCGAGCCCACGGAAGAAGCGGGCGAAGACTGAGGGGTCGAAATTGAGGTTCATCGCACCGGTGAGGTCACGACCGCCGGCGGAGCCGACGAGCTGGAGGGACTCGAGTTAGAGACGGTCTGAGTGGTTGAGGAAGAGCTGGGACCCGCGGGTGTGGCACCGTTCAAGAGGCCTTCCGAGGCGGGCAGGAGATAGGTGGTGGCGGAGACCGTTGCCGTGATCTGCGGGAACCCACCGGTGTTCGGCTCGAGCGTGATGCCGTTCAGCGACATCAGTCGGCCGCTGACCGCCAGGTGATTGTTGTTCTCGGTTACGAAGCGCTGAAGGCGGCCGATGAAGTCAGACAGGTGGAAGAAGTTCCCCGCGAAGGTGAACGTGAACGGCTCGACCGGGAATCCAGCAGGACCCACGGTGGCGCCCGGCGGGAGCGTGGTCGAGCTGCTCGAGCTGGGGCTCGGGGTGGAGCTCGAGCTTCCGCCTTGCCCGGCGTCGAAGGTTAGGCCCTGGAACTGGACATCAGTCCCCTTGGCGGCCGCCTGAAGCTGATAGATGAGCGATGGCGTGTTGTCGTCGGTGGGGACGGCTTCGCCGAGCCGCACGAGCGTGGTGTAGCTGGAGGCAAACTGGGCACGGGCCTGCTCGCCCTGGGCCAGCTGCGCCTGCACCGTGCTGAGCTGCGACTGGACCTGGCCGATCTGGGTCTCGAGCTTATTCGCCTGAGCCCGCTTGGGGGAAATCAGGAGTAGGTAGGGAGCGACGATCGCCACGACGAGGCAGATGACGCCGAGGATCGTCCGGTCACGCGTGCTCACTTGGTCCCCCCTGTGGTCGTGACGCCGGCCATCGTGGCGGCCTCGCCGGTCAGCGGCTGGAAGAACACGACCATGTCGAACGTCGGGCCCTTGCAGCCGGCGCCGCTCGTCGAATCTGAGCCCGACGCGGCCCCGATGGAGTCCTCGAGCGTGACCCGGCTCACCCCGTTGACGAGGCGCAGGCGTGACATCAACTGAGCCACATCGTCCTGGTTGTCGGTGCAGCCCTTGAGCGACAAGGCCGGGGCGACGACGTCCGCGCGGACGGTGCCGCTGCTGCCGCCGCCGCTGCCCACGCTGGAGTTGGGCGAAACCGTGGCCGTCAGCGAGTCAAGCGTAGTGTTGGCGGGCACGACCTTGGAGAGGTCAGACAGAGCGCCGTGCCAGTCGAACCGGCTCTGGGCGATCTCCTGGACGGTCGACTCCCGCGCCTGGGCGAGCTTCTCGAACTTCTCGTAGCTCTGGAGGCGGGTCACCGCCGACTGGACGCGCGATATCTGCGCATGGAGGTTTGCCAGCTGGGCCTTGCGAGAGTTGATCGAGTTGTTGGTCAACACGTAGAGCGAGACCATGGCCACCGCGACCACAAGCAGGCCGATGAGCAGATGAGAGGCGCCCAGCTTGCCCAGCGAGGAGGGGCTGACGCCACCACGCCGCGCATCGCGCGGGATCAGGTTTACGGCCTTCACGCTCCCACCTCGTCAACGGTCAGACCGGCGGCGACCGACAGGCGTCCGGCGTCGATTCCACCAAAGCCACCAGCCGTCGCCTCGGACACGAGCCCGACCTCCACGGTCAAGCCGATCTGCTGTCCGATCTGCTCGGAAAAGCCGGGAATGGCGACCGCCGGGCCAGTCAGGATCACGCGCTCCACCGGACTCGAGCCCTCCTGCATGACGTGGAAGTCGAGCGAGTTGCGTACCTCGTCGCCGATTCGCCGCACGCCATCGGTCAGGACGGTCCTCGCTTCGACCACGATCTCCGGGTCACCGTCGAGGTCCTCGACCGGGGTGAGCATGCCGACGTGCTTGAGCCACCCGTGGGCATGCTCGAGCGTGAGCGCACGGCGCTCGGCGAGATCGCCGGCTACGGACTCGATGCCGTAGGGGATCACGCGGGTGAAGACGCAGGTCGTTCCCTCGGCGATGGCCAGGTTGGTGATCCCGCCGACGTTGACGTAGACGGCGGTGCCGGTGACCTCGCTGCGGTGCAGGGCGCGGATCATCGCGAAGGCCGAGAGGTCGATCGCGTGGGGACGCAGCCCAGCGCGGGTGGTGGCCTCGAGCAGACGGTCGATCATGTCGCGACGTGCGGCCACGAGCACGACGCGCGTGCGCGGGCCGTCGGCCGTCTCGACAAGCCCGAGCGTGTGGTGCTCCAGCACCGCCTGCTCGAGCGGCATCGGGATGTGCTCTTGGGCCTGGAACTGGACCGCGGAGGCGATCTGCTTTTCGTCGGTCAGCGGCGGAAGGTCGACCGTGCGCATGACGATGCGCTGGTTGGCCACTCCGAGGCGAACCCGCTTGGCCAGCTTGTGCTCGGCGAACATGGCCCGCAGCGCCTCAGCCAGGGTGTCGACGTCAACGACTTCGCCGTCGCGCACAACCCCGGGAGCCAGAGGTGCGAAGGCCGCGCGCTCGACGGCGACGCGGCCGGCGGCGGCCTGGACAGCGGCCACGTACCCCGGCTCAATATCAAGCCCAACTACTGTCTTGCTTGCGGGACCCATACGAGTTCTAGGCGGGTATCGGCTCGCCGGGCCCATGAGTTGAGCGGCGTCCAGACGGACCTGGACGCACGGCGCAGTGCAGGCGTTGCGTCCACTCTGGAACCGCCACTGCGGCCGAGCGAGGTCGCGCCGAAGGCGCCCTGGAGGCCGCTGGCTTCAGCTCGTGAGCAGCGCCGGGACCAGGAACGGAAGCGCCCAGACCAGGTACATGTAGTTCCAGTAGCTGGCCGAGATCTGGGCGCCGAGCAGGATCGCCGCGGCCAGCGCCGCGACCCGTGAGCGGTCCTCCGCCAAGCGGTCATCGCGGCGCAGCCTGACCGCCGCCCCCGCGATCACCGCCAGCGTGAGGGCCTCGGCCACCTGCTGGAGCGGAACGCTCCCCACCATCGCCCACAGGGTGTGGGGTGAGGCGCGCGTGAACTGGAAGGCCATGGCGCTGAGCATGCGCTCCGGCGCCGCGGTGCCCCCCAGAGCGACTAGCAGCCCAACCATGAGCACGCTCACGCCGATCATCGCGATCAGGGCTCGCCGTACGCCCGAGCCACGCAGGCGCGCCAGCACCAGCGGGGCCAGCAGAATCGGAGAGGCCTTAAACCACGCCGCGCCTGAGAGCACCGCCCCTCCCCACCCCGGGCGGCGCCAGAGGACCAGGACCAAGCCCAGCATCGCGGCGAGGACGACGTCCGTGGTGCCGGTCGACACGGTCACGAGCAGCGGCGGGAAGGCGAGCACGGCGATCGCCATCCTCAGACCCGTCGTCGAGGTCGGCGAGCGTGGGGTCAGCCGCCAGGCGGAAAAGGCGACGAGGAGAGCCCCCAGTACGGCGAGGACCAGCGTGACATCCGCGTCGTCCCAGGCGGTGTGGACCGGCCAGAAAACGGCGAACGGAGCGTAGAAGAGGTAGGACCCGATCGGGTAGGTGTCGCCGTGCAGGATGTCGGGGATGTGCCCGTAGGGCAGCACGCCGTGGACCACGTCGGTTGCGCCCTCCATCACGGCGTAGCCGACGTCGAGGACGTGCAGGGAGGTGAAGCCGACCATGGCGGTGATCAGAGCCAGCGCCACCACCCCGACGCGCAGCACCCGCACCCGTTGCTCCGCCGGCCAGCCCCGGGTCAGATGGTCATAGAGCGGCGTCACGGGCAACCGACACCCCGGCGGCGCCAGGCCTTGGCAGAGGCAGCGCAGAGCCAGGTAGATCATGGCCGGATAGCTGGCCAGGACCATGCGATCGAGCGTCCAGCGGTTCAGGAAGACGACCGAGAGCGCGGTGCCCGCCGCGACCAGGCAATCGAGGTTGCGCAGGCGCCACAGCGGCCATACGGCCGTCATGAGAACGAACAGGATGGCGAGACCGGCCAGCACGCGACCGTCGTTGGCGATGTCGCTGCCGTAGGCATACCGCTGCGTGGCCAGGTCAGTGGCATCCAGGACCAACCCGCGGCTGGTCCGCGCGAGTGTGACCTCCTCCACCATGCGCCCGCCCCGATAGAAGTCCACCTCCTCGTAGCGACCGTCCATCGGCGCCACCGCGACCCGATTCCACCCCAGGCCGCCCAGCGTCTTCTGAAGCGCCGAGTTGTCAAGCACCGCGTGGATGGCGGCGGCGCGGGGAACGGCCAGCCGGGTTTGCGTATGCGTAAGGAGCAAGCCGGCCGTGGCCCCCACGAGCGTGAGCGTCGCCACCGTGAGGGCGAGATGCGCCCTGAGGCGGGCCAGCCAGCGCGCGGGCGTCCTCGCGGTGACCGACGGCTTGAGCGCAACTGAGGTGTAGGACATGCAACGTTCTCCGAGGCCGACTAGGTGAGCTTTCGGCAAGCGGCGCCAGCCGCTTGAGCTCAGATCACCGCGTGCAGGTACCAGTGGACGAGGGGCGCCCCGGCCAACAGGGCCACCACCCCGCCGAAGGCCAAGAAGGGTCCAAACGGCACCGCCGTCTTGCGCCCCTTGGCGACGCCCTCGCGCGTCATGATCGCCGCCCCAACGAGGGTCGCCGAGATAACGCCCACCATCAGGGCAACCCCCACCTCGCGGCCCAGGAAGAGACCGAGCACGGCGGCCAGCTTGACATCGCCCATCCCCATCCCCCGCGGGTAAGCCAGCGCGAACAGGAGCAGAAAGCCCCCCGCCGCGGCACCCGCGATCAGCTGCTCGGGCAGGCCGCTCGGCCGCGTCACGGCGCCGATCGCCACGGCGGCCAGCGCGGCCGGAAGGGTGATCTTGTTGGGGATGATGCGGTGCTCCAGGTCGATCAGGGCGACCGGCATCAGAACCACGACAAGCACGAGGCCGAGGGCGATGTCATGCGCCGAGTGCCGGAGCAGCACGACGGCCACCGCCAGGACGGCCGTCAGGGCTTCGACCGCCGGGTAACGCGGCGAGATCGGCGCCGCGCAGGCTCGACAGCGTCCCCGGAGCATCAGCCAGCCGAGAACGGGGACGTTGTCGTAGGGCTTGATGGCGGCGTTACAGCTCGGGCATCGAGAGGCCGGCGTAACCAGCGATTCGCGCCGGGGGAGCCGGTACACGACCACGTTCAGAAACGACCCGATGATCGCGCCGTAGACGGCGGCGATTGCCTCCGGCATCACGCACCTGCCATGGCCGGCTCGTGCTCGGCCGGCTGAATCGTCCACTCCCGACGCGCCGCCTCGGTCGCCGGCGCCGGAGCCAGCGCCGGACGGGCCGCAAACGCGACAAGCGCGAACGGGAGGAACCACATGATGTAGTAGTAGTACCAGTGGGTGGCCGGGAGCTGGATGGCGATCGTGACCGCCCCGGCCAGCGCGCACAGCTGGACCAGCGAGCGCTGTCGGGGGACGAAAGCCACAGCGCCGGCGACCAACACGGCCAGGACCTCGAGCGCGGTTTGCAGCGGGTGGAGGCTCGGATGAAGCGCCCAGGGCGAGAACACGTCAGCTCGGATCATCTGGAAGTGGATGGTGCGCTGCCAGAAGTAGGCGAACCCCTGAGGCGGGAGCCAAGCGTAGATGGCCAGCGCGACGACGGCCGCGAAGACGAGCACGCAGGACAGCGCGCCCTTCCAGCCGCGCTGCCGGGGCGCAGCCAGGAGCGGCAGCAATCCGGCCGGCGAGAACTTGGCCGCCGCCGCGAGGCCGAGCAGCGCTCCGCTGGCCAGCGGCCGGGTGAAGAGAACGACGGCGAAGACGGTCAGCATCGAGATCAGACCGTCATTGGTGTGGACGGTGAGGCTGATGATCGTGAACGGGCATGCCGCCCAGGCCCAGGCCAGGACAAGGCCGAGGCGGGTCCCCTCGGGTCCACCGCGCAGGCGACGCCCGAGCAGGAAGAGACCGGCGATCGTGCCCAGGTCGAAGACGATGGCGGCCAGGTTGGCGGCATCGAGATTGCTCAGACTGTTCTTCCAGGGGAAGATCAGTTCGAAGGGCACGTAGACCAGGTACGTGATCGGGCCGTAGGTGTCTCCGTGGTTGGGGTCGTTGTAGTAAATGGGTAGGTGGTGAAGGATCCGGAAGGCTCCGATGACCGACTCGTAGCCGACGTCGATCTCCTGCTGGCCCACGAGTGAGAGCACGATCCGCGCGGCCAGGATCAGGGGCAGGCCGACCAGCAGGGTCCGTGTGCTCAGCAAGGGCGCCAGGCGTCCGCGGGAGCTGCCGCGACCAAAGCCCAGCGCGAATAGCCGCACCAGCAGGTAGATGAGCGGTGGGTAGGCCAACCACACCGCGGCGTACAGATGCTGATCAGCGAGCAGGAAATATGAGGCAAGAAAGCCGAGAATGGCCAGGGCGTCGAGGTGGGCCATGCGCCAGAGCCGTCGCGGATCAAAGAACACGAGCATGAACAGCAGCGCCGCCGGGACGAAGATCCACCAGCTGGTCACCGACCATGCCCAGCCTCCGTGGGCATAGCTGGCGATGGCTTCAGATCCCGTCCAGACGCCGGTCACCTTGCCGGCCGGGCTCACGTCGGCCGTGGCGACGATCTTGGACTCGTGGGTGAAATAGACGTACCAGTAGGGGTGCTCCGAACGCCATACGTAGGGATAGACGTGGAGCGGATGGATGCGCCGGTGCAGCGCTTGCATGGTCTTGCTGTGCTCGGCGGCCAGCACGGCCTGACCCGCGCTCGCCGTGAATCCAAGCGGCACGCTGCTCATCGACTGGACCTCGCCCAAAGCTGAGCCCTGCTGGACGTAGAGGAGCTTGTTCGCCGGAACTAGGTTCCCGGCGGATGGGCTGGCGCTGGCTGCGGCCGGAGCGGCGAGGGCGGCCACGGCGATGATCAAAAGAGCGGTCAGCCGCGCGGGCATGCCTTCAATATCGGCAGCCATGCGGAAAGGTGAAGCCCGAAGGGACCTACGAAATAGCGAAGGGCGGGCTTGTGGCCCGCCCTTCGCGCCGACATCGATTCGGGTTCTACTAACTACCAGCTGCTGTTGACGCAACCGCCGCCGGTGCCCGAGCACGACCGGGTCACGGTGCCGTTGTTGTCAATGAGCGTGAACTGGTCGCCCGCGCCGCCGGAGCCGCTGGACGTCGCGACCAGCGTGTAGCCGGTCGAGCCGTTGGCGGTGGCGTTGACGTACGGGCTGTTCTTCAGGGCCGGCTCAATCGTGGCCAGGGCGCCCGTGTCGCTGGCGCTCAGCGAGTCGGTGGCGTACGTACCGTTGTTATCGGTCGAGTACGTCTCCTCCGCCGTCTGAGCGGTCTTGATGTTGGACTTCGCCTGCGCGTCGTAGGCCTTGTTCCGCTGGTTGAGGAACGCCGGGATCGCGATCGCGGCCAGGATGCCGATGATCAGGATCACGACGAGGAGCTCGATCAGGGTGAATCCCTTCTCGTCCTCAGCGCGACGCCGTAGGTTGTTGAGCATTGATCCTCCTGGGATCGGTGATTGGGTCATCGCCAGATCCCATTCGGTCCTTGCCATCGTGGCTCCAGACTGCGAGCCCGTCGGTGGCAGCTCGGCTTCCTCATACGGAGGTCCGTGGCTTTGCGTCCCGCCCTCGCGAGCGGTTTGCCTTTAGCACCTGTGGCTCTGGCAGATCAGTTATCGGCAACCCCCGCTTGAGCTTTACGCCTTTGGACGTACGTGCTATGGGGAAGTTTGCGCCTCTGAAGCTCCGCCGGCGGTTGATTCCGGAGGCGGGTCGCCCTGAGCGTCGTGCCCGGGCCTGAATTCCCCGCTGCCCTCACACCAGGGGCAGGTGATCTCTCGCGACTCGCCACCCAGGTTCGAGATCACTCGGCCCGTGCCCCGGCAGGGAGTGCACGTCTGGCGGCTCGCGTCAGGCTGGCTGGGATCGACGCTCACGGCGTTCGGTCCTTGACCGCCACGAGCACGCCGTCGCCAACCGGAGTGATGGTCGCCGTCAGCTCGTCGTGCTCCAGCAGCCGCTGGTTGAAGGCGCGGACCAGGGCGACCTGCTCGTTGCTCGCGCCGCCATCGCCGTTCTCCTCGGCCACCCGACCGCCCCGCAGGACGTTGTCGACGGTCAGTACGCCGCCGGGGCGCAGCAGCGGAAGCGTCGACTCG
This sequence comes from Solirubrobacteraceae bacterium, assembly GCA_035505215.1. Lineage (GTDB taxonomy): Bacteria > Actinomycetota > Thermoleophilia > Solirubrobacterales > Solirubrobacteraceae > Palsa-465. The sequence goes on from DATJQY010000002.1 coordinate 41,881, forward strand.
AAATAGTCGCTGTACTGCGCCTTGACCCCATCGAGGAAGGCGAAGTCGAAGTCCCCCTCGAGTTCCTCCAGCCCCTGGCGAGCGTCCTGAAGCCGTAGGTCAACCCGGTTGGCCAGCCCGGCCCGCTCGAGGTATCCCCGCGCCGCCCGCTGACGCCGCTCGTCGATCTCAAAGCTCACCACTACCCCATCCTCGGGCACCGCTCGCGCCAGGTAAAGCGTCGAGACGCCGATCGCCGTACCGACCTCGAGCACCCGCCTGGCCCCGCTGGCCAGGGCCAAGACCTGCAGGAAGGCTCCGGTTTCCGGCACCACGATGGGAATGTCCTCACGTTCCCCGTGCTCCTCCATCTCAGCCAGCAGCGCGTCGGGCGCGGCACGGGTCTGGCGCAGATAGGCCTGTACGGCGTCAGAGACGATCACCTGACGGCACCATAGCCGTCTGCTGACCGGCGGCCGCTCTCCCCTAGCCCTGGATCTGGTTGTAGACGTCGAACAGCGGGAGGTACATCGAGATGACGATCACGCCGACCATGCCGCCCACGATGATGATCATCGCCGGCTCGAGGATCGAGGTCAGCGCCTTGACGGCCGCCTCGACCTCATCCTCGTAGAAGTCGGCGATCTTGGCCAACATCGCGTCGACGGCACCTGTCTCCTCGCCGACTCCCACCATGTGAGCCACCATCGCGGGAAACACCTTGGACTGTTTCAGCGGGTCAGAGATGGTGCCTCCAGCCTTGACCGAGTCGATCACCCGGCTCATGGAACGCTCGACGACCGCATTGCCGGAGGTCTTGCCGCAGATCTCGAGGGCCTGCATGACCGGCACGCCGGCGGAGGTCAGCGAGGCGAATGTCCGTGACCAGCGGGCGATGGCCACCTTCTGCACGACGTCGCCGATCTTCATCGGAATGCGCAGCTTGAAGGCGTCCCACTGGGCGCGTCCGTTCTTGCTCTTCTTCCACTTGAAGAAGGTGAAGGCGATGGCGCCGACCACGGCGAGGACGATGTAGCCCTGGTGGCGGACGAGCGCCGAGAATCCGACCATGAAGGCAGTCAGCGCCGGCAGATGGCCACCGAACTGCTTGAACACGCCCTGAAAGACCGGAATCAGGAATGCGACCAGCGCGAGCATGACGAGCACCGCGAAGCTGATGACCAGCGTCGGGTAGATCATGGCCGAGCGGACCTGGCGCTTCAGCGAGGCGTCCTTCTCGAGCTGGTCGGCGGTGCGCATCAGCGACATCTCGAGCACACCACCGGCCTCGCCGGCTCTGACCATGGCCACGTACAGCGGTCCGAAGATCTTGGGATGGCGCTCCAGCGCGTCGGAGAGGAGCAGACCGGCCTCGACGTCGCCACGGACGGCGACCAACGTGTCCTTGAGCAGCTTGTTCTCGCTCTGCTTCTCCAGCACGTCCAGCGCGCGCAGGATGGTCATGCCGCTCGAGACCATGGTCGCGAGCTGGCGGCTGAACACCGCCATCTCGTCGGCCTTGACCCGGGCGAAGAGCTCGACGTTGAGCTCCTTGGACTTGTACTTGCCCGCGATGTCGAGGACGATCAGCCCCCGCTGCTTGAGCTGCTCGGCGACATCCTGCTTGGAGACGGCCTCGACCTCGCCCTTGGCGGGCAACCCCGCCGCGTCCATGGCCTTGAAGACGAAGGTGGGCATCTCAGGCCGCCATCATCTGCCCGGTCCCGAGCAAGCGCCGTAGCTCCTCTACGGAGTGGGCGCGTGACTCGGCGAGCTGCCGGTTGACTTTGCCGGACCGGACGAGAGCGGCCAGCGCCGCGTCCATGGTCTGCATCCCGTGCGCTCCACCGGTCTGGATGACCGAGTAGATCTGATGCGTCTTGCCCTCGCGGATCAGGTTGCGCACGGCGGCCGTGGGAAGCAGGATCTCAGCCGCGGCGACGCGTCCGGAGCCGTCGGCCGTCGGCAGCAGGGTCTGGGTCATGATCCCCTGAAGCGCCACCGACAGCTGGGCGCGGATCTGGCCCTGCTGCTCGGACGGAAACACGTCGATGATGCGGTCAACCGTCTGGGGTGCGTCCTGGGTGTGCAGGGTGGCGAACACGAGGTGGCCGGTCTCCGCCGCGGTGATCGCGGTGCCGATCGTCTCGATGTCGCGCATCTCGCCGACCAGGATGACGTCGGGGTCCTGACGCAGGGCGGCCCGGAGCGCATCGGCAAAGGTCAGGGCGTCTGAGCCGAGCTCACGCTGGTTGACCATGCACTTCTTGTGCCGGTGCAAGAACTCGATCGGATCCTCGATCGTCATGATGTGCTCTTCCCGCGTCGAGTTGATGACGTCGATGATCGAGGCCAGCGTGGTCGACTTGCCTGAGCCGGTCGGGCCGGTGACGAGCACGAGACCGCGCGGCTTGTCCGCGAAGCTGGCCACCACCGGCGGCAGGTTCAGCGACTCGAGCGGGACGACCTCGAACGGGATGAGACGGAAGGCAGCACCGACGGCGGAGCGCTGGAAGTAGGCGTTGACGCGGAAACGGCCCTTGCCCGGGATCTGGTAGGCGAAGTCGATCTGCCAGTTGTTCTCAAACCTCTGGCGCTGTCCGTCGGACAGGATCGAGTAGACGATCTCCCGGGTGTCGGTGGGAGTCAGGACGGGATACCCGTCCATCGGAGTCAGGCGGCCGCGGCCGCGGATCATCGGAGGAGCACCGGCGGTTATGTGGAGGTCGGAGGCTCGCCGGTCGATGACCTCGAGCAGGACCTCGGCGAAATCGAGATTCATACGGAGGCCGTATCGGCAGGAAGCGCCGATTCCCTTATGCCTCCGTCGAGCTTTGGACGGATCAGGCGCCGGTAACGCGGGAGACTTCGGACATCGTCGTGACGCCGGCCTTGACCTTCTCCAGGCCATCCTCGCGCATCCGCCGCATTCCCTCCCGCATGGCCACGACGGCAATCTGCTCCGACGCCGCGCGCTGGAGTGTCAGCGAGCGGATCTCATCGGACATGATCATCACCTCGTAGAGGCCCACGCGGCCCCGGTAGCCCATGCCCCCGCAGCGGACGCAACCCACGGGCTCGTAGGCCTCGATGTCGTAGTGGGCGTGGAAGCCGTGACCGCGGAGCACCTCGGCGGTGATGATCGTCCGCCGCTTGCAATGCGTGCACAGGGTGCGGGCCAACCGCTGGGCCACGACACCGTCGACCGCCGAGGCGACCAGGAAGGGTTCGATGCCCATCTCGATCAGGCGTGAGATCGCCGCCGGAGCGTCGTTGGTGTGCAGCGTGGACAGGACCAAGTGTCCGGTCAGCGCACCCTCGACGGCGATCTGAGCCGTCTCCCGGTCCCGGATCTCGCCCACCATCAGCACGTCGGGGTCGGCGCGCATCATCGAGCGCAGCCCGGTGGCGAAGGTCAACCCCGCCTTGGGGTTGATCTGGATCTGGGTGATGCCCTCGATCTGGTATTCGACCGGGTCCTCGATCGTGATGATCCCCCGCTCGGGCGTGTTCAGCTCGCCGAGCGCGGCGTACAGCGTGGTCGACTTGCCCGACCCCGTCGGACCGGTGACCAGGACGGCACCGTGGGGCTTGTTGAAGGACCCGCGGAAGCGCACGAGCTCGTGGTCCTGCATGCCCATCGACTCGAGCTTGAGGCGGACGTTCTGCTTATCGAGGATTCTCAGCACCGCCGATTCGCCGACCACGCTGGGCAGCGTGACGACGCGGATGTCGACGTGGCGACCCTCGACGGTGAGGCCGACGCGACCGTCCTGGGGAACCCGCCGCTCGGAGATGTCGAGGTTGCCCATGATCTTGATCCGCGATATGACGCCGGAGATCATCCGCTTGGGCACCGTCATCTGGTCGGTGAGGACGCCGTCGATCCGCAGCCGGATCTTCATCTCGGCCCCGCCGCGCCCCTTCTCGTCCGGCTGGGGCTCGAAGTGGATGTCGGACGCCCCGCGCTCGGCCGCGTCGGCGATGATCGAGTGCACGAGCTTGATCACCGGGGCGTCGTCAGCCGACTCCCGCAGGTCTACGACCTCGAGCGCCCCCGCCTCGTTCTCGCCTTCCTCGACCGCCTCCTGAACCGCGTCCTCGTAGCGGTTCATCCGGCCGATCAGAGATTGGATGTCCTCGGTCGAGGCGACCGCGGGCCTGACGTCCAGGCGGGTGAGCATCGCGATGTCGTCCACGGCAAGGACGTTTGCCGGGTCGGACATCGCCAGCAGCAGCGTGTGCTCATCGAGGTAGGCCACCGGGACCGCGCTGTAGCGCTTGGCCACCGCCGAGGTGAGCAGGTTGACCGCCCCCATATCGACCTTGAAGCTGCCCAGGTCGAGGTGATCCAGGCCGTAGCGCTCGGCGATAGCCCGGGCGAGCTGCTCCGGAGTGATCGCCTTCTGGTCCAGCAGGAGCCGCTCGGGCGGCACGCCGCTTGAGCGCGCCTCGTCAATCGCCGCCCCGACCCGCTTCTCATCGCAGAAGCCGAGTTCGACCAGGACATCGGTGAGGAAACGGCTCGATCCCCCCTGCCGGGTCGGCGGCGTGATCCCGAGCAGCCGCTGCTCATCCACCTCGGGGCGGTTCTCCACTGCTCTGAGATGGGCCGTGCCGCTATCGGTCATCGTTCACGGGCAGCGGCCCGCATCGCCTCGACGGGGGCGGGCATGCCGGTGAAACGCTCAAAGCTGAGCGCCCCCTGACCCACGAGCAGGTCAAGACCATCGGTCACCGGGACGCCCAGAGTTCGAGCCGAACGCACGAGCGGGGTCGCGGCCTCGCCATACGCGAAGTCGACTACGCATTCGAACATCGCTAGTTCATCGGCTGCGACCGGCAGAGCCTTGAACCCGTCGGTTTCAGGGGCCATCCCGACGGGCGTGCAGTTGACCAGGAGATCCGCCGGCTGAACCGTCTCGGCCACCGCGGCACCGAGCTCGTCGGCCAGCTGACGGGCCGAATCGGGACGGCGATTCCAGATCCGGACCTCGGCGGCCCCGGAGTCGAGCAGTGCCCACGCGGCGGCCCGGGCGCTCCCGCCCGCGCCGAGCACGAGCGCGGTCCGCGCGGAGGGCGCCCAGGGGAGCGCGGCGATCAGGGCCGGGGCGTCGGTGTTCTCGGCCACCACCTCTCCCCCGGGTTCGAACAGAAGCGTGTTGGCGGCGCCGATCGAGCGGGCGGCCGGGCTCGCCGTATCGGCCAGCGCCAGCGCGGCCGACTTGTGCGGGATGGTGACATTCACCCCGCGGAACCCCCCCTGCGGAAGGGCGAGGATCGTCTCGAGGACCAAGTCAGGCGGTAGCGGCAGCAGCTGGTAGCGCCAGTCGGTGAGTCCGACGGCGGCCAGCGCCGCCCCCATCATCTTCGGTGATCGGCTATGCGCGACCGGCCAGCCGACCACGCCGAGGCGAGTCCGCTCCCCCACGGGCGCTCAACACTTGGTCGGAGACCGGCCGCCCTTGGCGGCCCGGGCCCGCTGGTAGCGTGCCGAGTCGGCCAGGAACTGGTTGTAACTGGAGGAGAACACGCTGGCCCCGTTACCGCACGGCTTGACCACGAAGTACAGGTAGTTGGTCCGGGCCGGCTGGGCGGCGGCCGTGATCGCCGCCAGCCCGGGATTCGCGATGGGGGTCGGCGGCAGACCCCTGTTCAGGCGCGTGTTGTAGGGCGAGCGAGCGGCCAGCTGGGAGCTGGTCAGCGGCTTCGTGTAGTCGTTGAACTCATAGCGGGTGGTCGAGTCCATGCCCAGCGGGATCCCATCCTTGAGCCGGTTGTAGATGACCGAGGCGACCAGCGGATCGTCGTGGGTGGTGGCCGACTCCTTCTCGACGATCGAGGCGATGATGAGCACGTCATAGGGCGTCAGGTGGCGCGATCGCGCGTAGCCCAGGTTGACGCGCGCGAAGGTCTGCTTGAACGTCTTCAGCTGATCGGCGATGAGCGCGGTCAGGCGGATCGGTTCGCGCAGCTGATAGGTGTTGGGGAACAGAAAGCCCTCGAGCGACGGGGTTGAGGCCGGTGCCCCGTAGGCAGTCGGATTCAGAAGCGGCGAGCGGCGGGTCGCGTCCCGATAGCTGCCCTGTATCCCTTGAGCCCGGAGGATCGCGTCGAGCTGGACTCGCGTCTCGCCCGGAATGATGGTGACGTTGGTCACCTTGGCCGCCGGAGGCGCCGTGGTCAGTGCCTTCAGCGCCTGGCTGTAGCTCATGCCCCGCTGGAGGTGATACGTCCCCGCCAGGAGCTTGCCCCTGTCTCCATCGAGCGTTGCCCGCAGGTAGAAGAAGAGCCCGGACGCCACAACGCCGTCGTGAGCGAGCAAGTCACCCACCTGGCGGGCCCCGGCGTGGGCCGGGATCGTGACGCTGACGCTCCCGTGGCCGGAGCCGTGGAAGGGCTGGAAGAGCTCGATGCAGAACCAGATCACGGCCGCGGCCAGGATGAGCGCGACGATCGCCGCGGCCCGGACCAGGAGCGACCGGCGACCGGCCCGGGCCCGTCGGGGCGGGATTGGAGGCGGCGGGCCCTCGGCTTCCTCGGCCGGGCGTTCGCTCCCGGCGGCGGCTGCGATGCGCTCGCGCCATCCCACGCGCCGGGTCCCGGAGGGGATCTCCGGCGGCTGCTCGTCAAAGCCGTCGTCGTGGCCGTCGGTCTCGTGCAGCGGAGCCTCAGCTTGAGTGACCGGGGCCTCAACCGTATACCCCCGGCGCCGGCGCTCACGTTCGAGCCGCGCCGCCTCCCGCTCTTCCGGGGAACGCTCCCTGGCTTCAGCCACCGTGACGCTCCCCGGACGCGTCGTGCGCAGCCAGCCAGCTTTCCAGCAGGTGCGCGGCGGCCCGGGAGTCCTCACTGGCGCGGCCGCCGTGGCGCTCGGCCAGCCGGGTGGTGAAGCGCTCGTCGTAGAGCTCGACGGGTACGGTCAGCTCCTGGCCCAGCCGCTCGGCGAAGGCACGGCTCTCCCGGGTCTGCTGGGTGTCGGAGCCGGAGAGCGAGAGCGGGAGCCCGACGATCACCCGCTCGACGCCCAGCTCACCCACCAATCCGTGCAGGCGCGACAGTCCGCGGCGGGAAAGCGGGCGCGCCACGGCTTCGATCGGAGTGGCGAGGAGGCCGGTGGGATCGCTGACCGCACAGCCGCAACGAGCGCTCCCGTAGTCCAGGGCAAGCACTCGCACGGACCCTAGCGATTTGCCGTTAGCGCCGTCTCGATGGCTGTACGCGCCGCCGTAAGCGCCTCGCCGAGGCGCTCAGGGTCACGCCCCCCCGCCCGGGCCATCGTGTCCCGACCGCCCCCGCCGCCGCCCACCTCGGCCGCCGCCGTCTTGACGATCTGGTCTGCCTTGACTCCGCGGCCGACCAGCGAAGGCGCCACGATGGCGATCAGGTCAACCCGGTCCTCACCGGCACTGGCGAGGACGATCGCTGCCTCGGCAAGTCTGCCCTTGAGCCGGTCTGAGATCTCCAGCAGCGCCTGCGCATCGACGCCCGGGACCTCGGAGACGAGCAGCTGGGCACCGTCGAGCTCGACCGCCGAGGCGGCCAGCGCGTCGACGTCGACCGTACCCGCGCCCGGCTTGGCGGCGCCGGGCGACCGCTCAAGCTCGCGCACGCGCGCGCGCAGGTCTCGTACCGCCTCGGGCACCGCCTCGGAGGTGACCCTGAGCTCGCGCGCCGCCTCGCTCAGCGCCGCGTCGTGACGGCGCATCAGCTCGACCGCGGCCGGTCCGGTGACGGCCTCGATACGGCGCACGTTGGCCGCGCTCGAGGTCTCGCTGAGAATTCGCAACAGGCCGACCTCGGCTGTGCGCTGGACGTGGGTACCTCCGCAGAGCTCGCGGGAGAACGACCCATCCCCCACCTCGACCATCCGCACCACGTCGCCGTACTTTTCGCCGAACAGGGCCATGGCGCCAAGCCGCCGCGCCTCCTCGAGCGTCGTCGTGAGCGCGTGCACCGGCTGGTCCTCCAGGATCCAGGCGTTGACCATGTTCTCGACGTCATGCAGCTCGTCGGCGCTCAGCCCCTTGCCGTGGGTGAAGTCGAAGCGCAGTTTGTCCGGTCCCACGTAGGAGCCGGCTTGTCGCACGTGAGTGCCGAGCCGGCGCCGCAGGGCCGCGTGGAGCAGATGCGTCGCCGTGTGGTTGCACTCGGTGGCGTGGCGGGCGCTCCGGTCGACCTGCGCGTGCACCCGCTCGCCGGGCGCGATAGTTCCTCGCTCCGGGACGAGCGCCAGCACCTGGTCATCGCCGATGCGCAGGACATCTGCTACACGCGCGCGACAATCTCCGTCGAAGCACTCGACGTAGCCGATGTCGGCGACCTGGCCGCCGCCGGTGGGGTAGAAGGGCGACTCGACGAGCTTCGCCAGCACCCGTCCGTTGTCTCTCTCCACCGCCCCGATCGTGGTCTCCTGCTCGGTCGTCTCGTAGCCGACGAAGTCGGTCCGGAATCCCGCCTGGCCGGACAGGGCGCGCGCGCGCTCGCGGAGCTCTTCGCCCACCCGGGTGCGCTCGGCCGAAGCCCGGGCTCGGTCGCGCTGGCGGCCCATGAGCTCCTCGAACCCGGCCTCGTCGATCCCCAGCCCTTGCTCGGCCGCCACCTCACGCGTCAGGTCGATCGGGAACCCGTAGGTGTCGTGGAGCATGAACGCGTCCTCTGAGGAGACGCCCTCGGCGCCGGACTCCTTGGCACGCGCGATCAGGTCCTCCAACAACCGCGTGCCATTCTCGAGCGTGCGGGAGAAGGTCTCCTCCTCTGCGCTCAGCCACTTCTGGATGCTGTCCCGCTGCACCGAGAGCTCGCCGTATTCCGAGCCCATGATCTCGGTGACCAGGTCGGCGTAACGGCCCAGGAACCCCGGCTCGAGGCCGATCGAGCGCCCGCGCAGGATCGCCCGGCGCATGATGCGGCGCAGGACGTAACCGCGATCCTCGTTGGAAGGGGTGACGCCGTCGGCGATCAGGAAGGTCATCGCGCGGCCGTGGTCGGCGAGCACGCGCAGCGCGCGGTCAACCGGGTAGTCCTCGCCGTAGCAGCGGCCTGAGAGCTCCTCTCCCAGCTCGATCAGCGGCGCGTACTGATCGGTCTCGAACACCGTCGCCTTGTCCTGGAGGATCGCCGCCAGGCGGTTGAGGCCCAACCCGGTGTCGATGTTCTTGGCCGGCAGTGGCGTGAGCGTGTTCACCGGCTTCTGATCGAACTGCATGAAGACGAGGTTCCAGTACTCCAGGAAGCGCTCGTTCTCGCCCCCGGGCAGGTCGTCAGGCTCGCCGAAGGCCAGCCCGCGATCCAGGTAGAGCTCCGAGCAGGGGCCACAGGGTCCGGGTGGTGGAAGTTCCCACCAGTTCTCCGAACGGGGGCATTCGACGATCCGCTCGCGCGGGACCCCCACCTCGAGCCACGCCTCGATCGCCTCGTGGTCGACGTCGAGCCCCAGCTCGTCATCGCCGCCGAACACCGTGATCCAGATGTCCTGCTCAGGAAATCCGAACGCCTCACGGGAGAGGTCCCAGGCAAAGCGCACGGCGTCCCGCTTGAAGTAGTCGCCGAACGAGAAGTTGCCCAGCATCTCGAAGAAGGTGAGGTGGCGGGTCGTGGTGCCGATGATCTCGATGTCGGCCGTGCGGAATGTCTTCTGGCAACTCGTGGCGCGGGGATGAGGCGGGGTCTCGATGCCCAGGAAGTAGGGCTTGAGCGGGTGCATCCCCGCCACCGTGAACAGAGCCGAGGGGTCGAACTCGGCCGGGATCAGTGGGGCCGAGGGCAGCCGCCGGTGGTCGCGCTGCAGGAAGTACTCGATGAAGGTTCGCCGGATCTCGTCGGAAGTCATGCGGGGAGGGAGTCTAGGCCGGGCCGGCCCCCCCACCGCTGGGCTGCCGAGCGATCGTCGCCCAGCCGATCACCAGCTCGCCGTCCATCAGGCAGGCCAGCTGCCCGGGCGCGGCCACGTCGGCGGGATCGGACAGCTGGAGCTCCAACCGCCGGTGGCTCCCGGCGGCCGGGTCGCCGACGAGATGCGCGGCCAGCGGCCTGGCCCGGTAGCGCAGCTTGACCCGGTTGACACGTCCGCCGGGCCGCTGCAGCCGTGCCCCGCGCAGGGCCACGCGGGTCGTGCGAAGCGCGGCCGCGGGGCCGACCGTGACACGGTTCGAGGCGGCGTCCTTGTCGAGCACGTATAAGGGCTGGGGCGCCGAAACGCCGAGGCCGCGGCGCTGCCCGACGGTGAACCGGTGCTGGCCAGGGTGGCGACCCAGGGCGGTCCCGGCGCTATCGACGACCAATCCGGGCCGCTCGCCAAGCGCTCCGTGGCGGGCCAGGAACTGAGCGCGGTCGGTCCCAGCCAGGAAGCACAGGTCCTGTGAATCGGCCTTCGCCGCCACCGGCAGGCCTGCCTCGCCAGCCATCCGCCGGACCTCTGGCTTGGTCAGCTCACCGAGGGGAAAGCGCATCCGAGCCAGCGAGCTCGGCTTAAGCGCGGCCAGCATGTAGGTCTGGTCCTTGGCCAGGTCGGCGGCCACCCGGAGCACCGGGCCGCCCTCATGGGCGCTCTCGGTGACCCGGGCATAGTGCCCGGTGGCGAGCCACTCGCAGCCCAGCCGATCGGCGAGCGCCAGCATCGCATCGAGCCTCACGTGCCCGTTGCAGCCCACGCACGGGTTGGGGGTCTCCCCCGCCGCGTAGCCGGCGATGAACGGGTCGACCACCCCGGCCCGGAACTCCTCCCGCAGATCGACGGTGAAGTGGGGCAGGCCCATGAAGTGCGCCAGCGAGCGGGCCTGCGCCACCGCGGAGGCCGAGCAGCAGCTGCGCTCAGCGTCGTTTTCACGGTCTGACCAGAGTTCAAGGGTCACGGCGACGACGTCCCCTTGCTCCCGGCTCTGAAGTGCCGCCACCGCGCTGTCCACGCCACCACTCATGGCGACGAGCGTCCGTCCGCCGGGCGAGCGTGGGAGCCCAGCCGAGGCCCGGGCGGCGGCGCCGAGCGCGCGCGCCAGCGCGTCCGCCGCCACCTCGGCCGCATGCCACTTGGCGGGACTGAGCCCGCCGAGCTCAGCGGCGATGTCGCCCGCGCCGACGCGTGCCGCGTCAAGCAGCGCCCGTCCGCGGACCAGCGTCACGGCTGCGCTCCCGGCGGCTGTCGTGGCCCCACACCCCCGCGCCACAAAGCCCGCGTCGCGTACCTCCTGACCGTCCAGCTCGATCCCGAACTCCAGCTCATCGCAGCACGAGCCCCCGCTCACGGTCACGAGCGAGCCGGCGGCCGGAAGCCGCCCGGAGCCCTGGGGCGAGACGAGGTGATGTTCGAAGGCGAGCGCGTCCACGCTCGCGAATTTAGCTCGCCGCTAGCGGGAGGCGAGTCCGTCGTCGACGCGCTGGGCGATCTCGAACGGATCGCTGTAGCCGACGATCTCCTCCGTGTCACCGCTCGGAGCGATGAGCACGAGCGTGGGCGAGATGTTGACCGGGACCTGCTGGGTCACGGGAGTGAAGTTCGACGCCTCGTTCAGCGGGATGATGACCTTGACCACGCGGCCATGGTGGGTGGAGAGACCCGAAAGCCCCTGCTTGACGGCGACGTCATCGGCACTCGAGGGGTTGTAGAAGAGCATGACCACCATCTTGTGCGCGGACAGAGCGTTCTGGACGGTGCTCAGCCGGACGAGGGTGGCGTGGTTGTGAGCCCCCACCTTGGCCGTGAGGTGCGGCACGGGCTTGGCCTTGGCGGCGGACTTGGCCGGCGACTTGGCCGACGCGCTCTTGGTCGTCGCGGTGGTCGACGCCGACTTGCTCGTCGTCGCCGTCGAGCTCGACGACGTGCCGTCGTTACCCGAAGCCGCGTTGCTGGCGTTGGAGGTCGCGACCGCTTTGTGAGCCGCGTTGAGGTCTGACTGGTACTGGCCGAGGCTCTGCGAGCTCGAGCCGCCCTTGCTGCTGCTCGAGCCGCTGCCCTTGAACGCGACGAGCCACAGCGCGAAGAACGCGACTGTGCCTATAAGAAGAGCAATCAACGAGCGGGACGCGGGCATTGCCAGCCTCATCATCGGCAACTCGGGCTGACGGCATGAGTGTTCGCCGCGAGAACCTAGACACCCTAGGTCCAGGAGGCGGCTAGAGCAGGCGCAGGCCGAGCTCCCGGAGCTGAGCCGGGTCGATCGGAGCTGGGGCGCCGGTGAGCGGATCCGCCCCGCTCGTCGCCTTGGGAAAGGCGATCACATCCCGGATCGACGGGCGCCCGGCGATGAGGGCCACAATCCGATCGATCCCCATGGCGATCCCGCCGTGTGGCGGAGCCCCGTAGCGCAGCGCATCGAGCAGGAATCCGAACCGCGCCTCGGCTTCCTCGGCCCCGATCCCCAGCAGCTCGAACACCCGCTCCTGGACCTCGCGACGATGGATACGGATCGAGCCGCCCCCGATCTCGTTCCCGTCCAGGACCAGGTCATAGGCGCGAGAGCTGAGACTCGCGGGATCGTTCAGATCGCCCGTCGGAGCCGTGAAGGGATGGTGCGTGGCCTCCCACCGCTGCTCCTCGGGATCCCAGGTGAAGGCGGGAAACTCGACCACCCAGAGGATGTCGTGGCGGGTGACGTCGATCAGGTCATAGCGCCGGCCCATCTCCATCCGCAGCGCGCTCAGCGCTTGCCCCGCCGTCGTCACCTCGTCGGCGACGATCAGCAATAGGTCCCCCGGCTTGGCTTCGAGTCTCTCGTTTACGGCGGTGAGCTCGGCTTGAGAGAGGAACTTGGCGATCGGCGAGCGCCAGGCTTCCTGGCCCTCCTGGACGAACGCCCAGACAAGCCCCTTGGCGCCGTGCTGGCGGGCCAGCTGAGTCAGTACCTCGAGCTCGGAGCGCGGAAGCTCCCGCGGACCCGCGTTGATTCCACGTACCACCCCGCCGCTCGCCAACACGTCGGCGAAGACCTTGAAGTCGCTCCCGCGCAGCGCCTCGCCGAGGTCTCGGAGCTCGAGTCCGAACCGGCGGTCCGGGCGGTCGATCCCCCAGCGGGACACCGCCTCGGCGAAGGTCACCCGTGGCCACGGCGGCGGTGGAACCGTGAACCCGGCCACCTCGAACACGGCCGCCATCACTGCCTCCATGACCTCAATCACGTCGTCCTCCTCCACGAACGACATCTCGAGATCGAGCTGGCTGAACTCGGGGAGGCGATCCGCGCGCGAGGCTTCGTCTCGGAAGCAGCGTGCGATCTGGTAGTAGCGCTCAAAGCCGGCGACCATCAGGAGCTGTTTGAAAAGCTGCGGAGACTGAGGCAGGGCATAGAAGGAGCCGGGCTGGGTACGGGCCGGAACCAGGAAGTCGCGGGCCCCTTCGGGGGTCGAGCGCGTCAAATCGGGCGTCTCGATCTCGAGGAAATCCCGCTCGTTGAGGACCTCACGCATCGTCGTGATCACGCGATGGCGCAGGGCGATGGCCTCCTGCATCTCGGCTCGGCGGAGATCGAGCGCCCGGTAGCGGAGCCGCAGGTTCTCGTCGACCGCCTCACCGTCGTCGATCGGGAAGGGCGGGGTCTGGGAATCCGCCAGCACCTCCAGCTCAGCGACCGCCAGCTCGATCTCGCCCGTGGCCAGGTTCGGGTTGACGTTGGCGGGATCCCGTCGGGCCACGCTCCCGGCCGCTCTGATCACGTCCTCGGAGCGCAATTCGTGCGCCGCCCGGTGGGCCTCGGGAGCGCGGTCGGGATGGAACACGAGCTGGACGATCCCCGACCGATCTCGCAGGTCGATGAAGATGAGGCCTCCGTGGTCGCGCCGGCGATGGACCCACCCGGCCACGCGCGCCGTCGTGTCGGCCCGCTCGGCCGTCAGCTCCCCGCACCACGCGTCGCGGTAGTCGTTGGGTCGCGGCGGCTGCTTCATACCAGCCGGCTCCCACGCAGGATCGTTGGGATCACGTCGGCCAGCGGCAGCTCGCGTTGTTCGCCGCTCTCGAGTTCCTTGAGGCTCGTCTCCTCGGCTCCGCCGACGATGGCCACATAGCGTGCCCCCAGGCGGTCGGCTTGCCGGAGCTGACCCTTAAGCGAGCGGCCAACGAGCTCGGACTGGGCGCTCAGTCCTGCCTGCCTGGCCTGGCGGGCGAGCTGGAAGGCAAGCTCCGAGGCCTCGGGCGTGGCCAGTGCGACGTAAAGGTCGATCAGCCGGGGCGCCACTGGGAGCGAAGACGCGGCGAGAATCATCCGTTCGACCCCGGCCGCCCACCCGACTGCCGGTGTCGGCGGCCCGTCGAGCTGCTCGATCAGGCGGTCGTAGCGTCCGCCGCCCCCCACACCGGACTGAGCGCCGAGGGCGTCGCTTCTGAACTCGAACAGGGTTCGCGTGTAGTAATCGAGCCCTCGGACCAGCGTGGTGTCGATTTCGTAGCGGACACCGGCTTCGTCGAGCAACGAGCGGACCTCACCGAAGTGATCGAGATCCTCAGGGCTCAGACGATCGAGCAGCTTGGGTGCCGTCTGCATGACCTCGCGCGTCCCCGGATCGGTGGCATCGAAGGCCCGGAGCGGGTTGAGCTCGATGCGGTCTCGCACCTCCGGCGAGAGTCGGTCCTGATGGGCGTGAAGGTAAGCCTTCAGCTCCTCGCGGTACCCGGCGCGGGTTTCCGGGGTGCCCAGGCTGGTCAGCAGCAACCGGGCCCCGCGCACGCCGAGGGACCCGAGCAGGTCGGCCAGCAGCACGATCAGCTCGGCGTCGGCCTCGGGCTCGGAGGAGCCGATCGTCTCCGCTCCCACCTGCCAGAACTCGCGGTAGCGGCCACGCTGCGGGGCCTCGGCGCGAAAGAAGCTCGACAGATACCAGAGCTTGACCGGCTGGGGACGCTTGTGCATCCCGTGCTCGATGTAGGCGCGGCACACCGGAGCGGTGCCCTCGGGACGCAGGGTCAGCGAGCGCCCGGCCCCGTCCTCGAACGAGTACATCTCCTTCTGGACGATGTCGGTCGCCTCGCCGACCCCGCGGGCGAAAAGGTCGGTGTACTCAAAGACGGGCGTCTCGATCCGCTCAAACCCGGCCGCCTCGAGTACGCGCTTGGCCTGGATCTTAACCGCCTCGCGGCGTCGCACATCCTCTCCGAGCACGTCGAACGTGCCGCGCGGGGCCTGGATCACTGGTTCGTGGT
The DNA here is from genome assembly GCA_035505215.1 of Solirubrobacteraceae bacterium. Lineage (GTDB taxonomy): Bacteria > Actinomycetota > Thermoleophilia > Solirubrobacterales > Solirubrobacteraceae > Palsa-465. The sequence continues at coordinate 56,990 of DATJQY010000002.1, forward strand.
CAGCTCGCGCAGGAACGGGTTTGTGGCGCGCTCGCGGCCCAGCGTGGTGACGCCCATGTGGCCGGGATAGACCGTCGTCTCCCCGGGAAACCGGTCGACCAGGGACTCGATCGATCGCCGCAGCGTCGGCCAGTCCCCTCCCGGCAGATCAACCCTCCCCACCGAGCCCTGGAAGAGGACGTCTCCGGAGAAGAGCGCGTCCTCGCTGGCGAGTGCGTAGGTCACATGCCCGGGGCTGTGACCGGGCGTGAAAATCACCTCGAAGGCCAACCCGGCCAGCTCGACTGTCTCTCCACCATCGAGCGTGTGGTCGGCGTCGTAGCTCTCGAACGGGCCAAACCCGGGCCAGGGCACGTAGTCCATGACGTTGGCCAGCACCTGGGTCTCGAGCGCCGGGCAGTAAACGGGCGCGCCGGTGGCCCGCGCCACCGGCGCCACCGCGCCGATGTGATCGAAATGCGTATGGGTGACCAGGATCGCCTCGACCGTATGGATGCCGAGCGCCTCGACCGCCTGAAGAAGCCGATCGGCCTCATCACCCGGGTCGACGATGACCGCGTTGCCGGAGTCCTGCTGGCGAACCACGAAGCAGTTCTCCTGCACCGGCCCAACGGTGAACATGCGCACGTCGATCATCGGCCGGCTGCCTTGCGCCGCTGGCGCCGGCGGAACAGCATCAGCTCCAGGTAGTACCCGGCCGGGATGTAGATCACGAGGGCCAGCAGGGCGATGAACAGCGCCGTTGCGACCTTGTTCGAGCCCTTCGAGGTCAGGAGCAAGAAGGCGAAGACGAGCACGGCAGCGATCCCGGCCCGGCCGACCGAGGACTTCCAGGTTGGAGGCGTGTTCAGGCGCCGCTCCCGGGCCGCGGTGCGGTCTTGCTTCTTGCGCTCCTCAGAGCTGAGTGGGCGACCGGTTCGTCCGCGGGTCTCGATCGTGCCGGCCGGAGTTCCGCGGTGCTTGGTCCGGCGCTTGCGTCTGGTCTGAGCCATGCTCTCGGTTGGAGCTTAGTCCGAACTGCTGAGCGCGTCTTCGATCGTTGTCCGCCCCCGCACCAGAAGATCGGACGGGAAGGCATCGAACGCCGCCTGAGGGGCCAGTCCGACGAGTTCGGCCTGGTCGATTTCGCCGTGGCGGGCGACCGCGGTGACGAGTTCCGCGAGCGGAGTGGCGAGGTAGTCCTCGACGTTGGTCGAGACCTGGGCCACCCCTCGCGACTCGAGCCAGACTCCGATTGCCCGCACCCCGGGCAGGCCCTCTTCTCCGCCCTCCCGGATGCGGGCGGCAATCGCGCGCGCGTCGTGGAGGGTGGCCGGCGAGGCGAGCTCGAGGTTGAAGGCGATCAACGGAGGCCGGGCGGCGACGAGCACGGCTCCCGCCCTGGGATGGAACCGGGGCGGTCCGAAATCGGGACGGAGCTCACCAGACGCGATTCGCTCTTTCAGCCTGTCCGGTCCGCCGCGCCGGAGCTCGGCGCGAGTCCGGCCGCCGCCCAGACTCCCGTAGAGGAAAACGGGCAGGTCGAGCTCGTGCCCGAGCAGGTCACCGAGCACCAGCGCCTCGGCGTGTGCGGCGCCGCGGGCCTGGTCGTCCAGGTACACGATCGGGGCCACGTCGAGGCTGCCGATGCGAGGGTGCTCGCCCCGGTGAGACGTGACGTCAATCCGTTCGATCGCTTCACGTGCGCCCGCGAGCACCGCCGGCGCCAGCTCACCCCCGACGCCGGCCACCGTGACCACGCTCCGGTTGTGGTCAGGGTCGACGTGGAGGTCCAGCAGACGAGCGTCGAAGGCGCGGGCGATCGACTCGATGGCCTCTCGATCGCGCCCCTCGGAGATGTTGGGGACAGCGAGTAGCCGGGCCCCACTCAATCGAGTGCGTACCGCCCGGAATCGAGGATGCGCTCGCCCCCGACCTCGAGCGTCGGTTCGAGGATGACCACGTCGAGGTGGATGGGCACCGACACGGTTCCCCCGATTCCTGCGCTGGCGCCGAAGGCGACGTGAACGGTCCCAAGAATCTTCTCGTCCTCGAGGATCTTGCCGGTGAGTGTCGCCCGGTCGTTGGTGCCGACGCCGAGTTCGGCCAGGTTCGTCCCGCGCTCCCCCGCCGCCTCGAGCAGCTCCAGGAATTGGGGGCCGAGGCCAGCCTCGGCGCGCACCAGCCGGCCGCCCTCGACCGTCAGCATCACAGGCTCCGCCGTGAGGCCGAGACCGGCCAGCGACGCTGCCACCACGATCTGTCCCTCACCGTCCAGCGGGGCGATGAACCCCTCGCCGCAGGGGAGGTTGCCGAACGCCCCTCGCTCTCTCAGCGCGCCGTCGTCCGGGATCCCCTGGCGACCGGTGAGGTCGAAGGTGAAGTCGCTGCCCCGCGGGCAGGTCAACCGCGCGGTGTCCGCCGCCGAGAGTCGCTCCGCGACGGCTTGGGAGCGGGCGGCCATCGTGTCGAAGTCGACCGCCATAACCCGGGCCAGCATGTCCTCGGTGATGCCGGGCATGGTCGCTCCGCGGGCGCCCTGATCGCTGGCTTGCTTCCGGGCCTTGGTGTGGCTGAGCGATCGGCTCGTCGGAGCGATGAAGACATCGCAGCAGGTGAGGGCGCCGGCGATCGTCTCCGGCGGCTCGTTGCCATCGACCGCCCGCGGGTCCATCACCGCCAGCACGGCCTCGGCGCCGGCGTCCCGCGCACCGTCCCTCAGCGCCTCCCCGATCGGCCGGGTGCCTGAGTCGGCGATGACCAGCACCTCTTCGCCCTGGGCCACGCCCAGGCAGCGGTTGATCACCGTCTCCACTGCCCTTTCGAGATCAGCCATCGGCCCTCGATCATATGCCGATCGGCCCCGTGGGCAGCCCGCGAGCAAGCTCACCCCACCGCTAGACTCGGCCCCCGCGCCGGAGTAGCTCAGTCGGTTAGAGCAGCGGAATCATAATCCGCGTGTCGGGGGTTCGAGTCCCTCCTCCGGCATCGGTGTGATGAGTCGGGACATGTGTCTCAGGTGAGTCGGGACATAGGTCTCATTTTTGAGGGCTGGGCCAGCGGCCGGGTTCTCGCATTTGGTTGCGCCAGTAGCTCTTGTGGGGCTCGATCAGGTGGGTGGAGAGGAC
>DATJQY010000003.1:0-266516 GCA_035505215.1 Solirubrobacteraceae bacterium
GCCATGCCGAAGCAGCGCTCGATCGCGGTGGCGAACGAGCCGCCGTCGTCCGGGTAGGCGAAGTGGGTATTGAGCTCGGGCGGCCGGTAGTCGGGGCCGAGGCGCAGACCCTCGTCGAGCTTGACGTCGCCGATCAGCCGGTTCGGGTTCATCTTCCCGTCTGGGTCCCAGATCCGCTTGAAGTCGTTGAACGCCTGCATCAGCTCGGGACCGAACATCTTCGGCAGCAACTCGGCCCGGCCGTGGCCCTCGCCATACTCGCCCGCGAGCGAGCCGCCGTAGGACACGACGAGGTCGGCGCACTTCTCCATGAACGACCGGAACGTCTTGACACCGGCTGCGGTCTTGAGGTCGAAGTCCATGCGCGTGTGGACGCACCCCTGGCCGAAGTGCCCGTAGTAGACGCACCGGTAGCCGTGGTCGTCGAGGATCTGCTGGAAGTCGCGCAGGTAGGCGCCGAGCTTGTCGGGGTGGACCGCGGCGTCCTCCCAGTTGCCCTCGGCGTCCATGTAGCCGGGGGCACGGCTATCGCCGACGGCGCTCTCGCGGACCTTCCACGCGCTGATCTGGTCGATCTTGTCGATCGCGAGCGCGGTGTCGATCTGGGGACCGTCGCTCAAAGCCTCGAGCGCTTCGCGCGCCTGTTCGGTCGCTGCCTCGGGGTCGTCCTGGCCAAACTCGATGTAGAGCCACGCTCGCCCCTTGGGGAGCACCGCCCGCTCGGCGGCCAGCCGCCCCTTGGCGATCATGTTCTTGATCAGCTGGTCGTCGAACCCCTCCAGGCCGATCGGTTTGCATCGCTGAAGGATCACCGGCACGTGGTCGGCGGCCTGGAAGACGTCGGGATAGCCGAGCAGGAGCGTGCGGCGGTGCTGCGGACTGGGGACGAGGCGGACGGTCGCGTGCAGCACGTTCGCGCACGTGCCCTCCGAGCCGACGAGCGCGCGGGCGACGTGGAAGCCGTTCTCGGGCAGGAGCTGGTCGAGGTTGTAGCCCGAGACCCGGCGCGGGATGTCAGGGAACTCGGCTCTAACCCGGTCGGCCACGCGGTCGCGGAGGTCTTTCAAAGCGGCGTAGATCTCGCCCTTGCGCCCGCCGGCGGCGATGATCCGCTCGAGCTCCTCGTCGCTGGTCGCGCCGACGGTCATCCGCGTGCCGTCGTAGAGCACCACGTCGAGCTCGATCACGTTGTCCGATGTCTTGCCCGCCATCAGCGAGTGGGTGCCGCACGAGTTGTTGCCGAGCATCCCGCCGAACGTGCAGTACTCGTGGGTGGCGGGGTCGGGTCCGTAGGTCAGGTGGTGCTCTTCGGCGGCGTTGCGGAGCTGATCGCAGATCACGCCGGGCTGGACGATCGCGCGCCTTGCCTCCGGGTCGAGCTCGACGATCTGGTTGTAGTACTTGGAGTAGTCGAACACGACCGCGACGTTGGTGGTCTGGCCGCTGGGCGCCGTGCCGGTCCCGCGGGGCAGCACGGGGGCTCCGTGCTCGCGGCAGGTCGCGACGCCGGCGATCACGTCCTCGGGTCCGCGCGGGATCACCACGCCAATCGGGACCGCCCGGTAGATCGAGAAGTCGTTGGCGTACATCGCACGCGTGCCGGCGTCGAAGCGGACCTCGCCGGAGATGGCTTGCGTGAGCGCTCGCTTGAGGCTCGAGACGTCGACGTCGGTTGGGCCCGTGGTGACGTGGCGTTGCTCGAGCTGGGACGCGGCAGTGGCCATCGCTCTCCTCTCCTCTCGTTCGATGCCTACCGTACATCCTGGCGCGCGCGATCTGTCGGGGCCGCCTGGTACACCGGGGCCCATGCTGCAAGAGCTGCGCGTCGAGAATCTGCTGCTGATCGACCGGGCCGAGCTGCGCCTGGCGCCGGGGCTGAACGTGGTCACGGGCGAGACCGGCGCTGGGAAGACGCTCCTGGCGCAAGCGCTCGACCTGCTCCTCGGCGGCCGCGCCGGGAGCGGCATCGTGCGGGGCGGAGCGGCCGAGGCGTACGTCGAGGGCGTGTTCTCGGTGCCGCCCGAGTGGGATTCCCACGCACCCTCCACCCAACACCGACTGGAGATCTTGCCCACGGGTGCCGAGGAGATCGTGCTTGCCCGGCGGGTGTGGCCCGACGGACGGACCCGGGCGTACGTGTGCGGCCGCTCGGCAACCGTGGGCGATCTGCGCGAGCTGGGCGGTGAGCTGGTCGCCTTCTACGGGCAGCACGAGCACCGGCGGCTGATGCTCTCGACCGTCCAGCTCGAGGTGCTCGACGCTCACTGTGGACCCAAGCAGGCGCTCCTGCGGACGCGAGTGGGCGAGGCGTACGAGCACGTCCGGCGGCTCCAGGACCGGATGGGCGCGCTGGAGGAGCTGGCCGCCGGCCGGGAGCGCGAGCTCGACCTGCTCGCCTATGAGCTCGAGGAGATCGAACGCGTAGGGCCGAGCGCGGCCGAGGCGGGCGAGCTCGCCGAGGAGCGCGACCGGCTGCGCCACCTTGAGACGCTTCAGGGCTCGGCCAGTGGAGCGGCCGAGGCGGTGTCGGGGGACGGGGGCGAGGGCGCCGCCGAGCTGCTCTCGCACGCCGCCGCCCAGGTGCAGCACGCCGCCGAGATCGACCCGCGGCTGGCCGAGCTCGCCGAGCGGCTCGCCGGGCTCGCCTACGAGGCCCAGGACCTGGGTGCCGGGCTGCGCTCCTACGCGCTTGGCCTGGAGGGCTCGCCCGGGCGGCTCGAGGAGGTCGAGGAGCGCCTCGCCCAGTTCGCCCGGCTCGAGCGCAAGCACGGCGGCGCTATCGCCGAGGTGCTAGCTCACGCCGACCGCTGCCGGGCGCGCCGCGAGGAGCTCGAGCGGGCCGAGATCGCGTTGGGGGAGGTCGGGGAGGAGCTGTCCGCGGCCCGGGACGAGCTCGACCGCCTGGCCGGCGAGCTGTCCAAGCGCCGGCGCAAGGCCGCGCCAGGGCTGGCGTCGGCAGTTCGCGAGCGGCTCGCCGAGCTGGCCATGCCGGAGGCGTCGTTCGAGGTTGCGGTGACCGAACGCGAGGAGGGATGCGGGCCGCGGGGGGCGGACGCCGTAGAGCTGCTGATCGCGGCCAACCCGGGCCTGCCGGCCGGGCCGCTGCGGGAGATCGCCTCGGGCGGGGAGCTCTCCCGCGTGATGCTGGCGATCCTCAGCGTCGCGCACGGGGATGGCGGCGGCGCAGAGAGCGGCGAGCCACTCCTCGTGTTCGACGAGATCGACGCCGGCATCGGCGGGCACACCGCCCGGGCGGTCGGCGAGCACCTGCGCGCGCTGGCGGCCGGCCGGCAGATTCTGTGCATCACCCACCTGCCGCAGGTCGCGGCGCTGGCGACGCGTCACTTCACGATCGCCAAGGACACCGGCACCGTCCCGGCGCGGACCACCGTCACCGCGCTCGACGGGGACCGGGTCGTCGGCGAGCTCGTCCGGATGCTCGGGGCAGATGCAGGCGACCGCGCGGCAACACGGCACGCGCGGGACTTGCTCCGCGCCGCTTGAACGCGCCCCACGGTGGTCTCTCGGCGAGGGTGGTCGAGAAAACGACCATATAGGTCGCTTTCTCGACCAGGCCCGCCGGGAGCGTCCGAACGGGCCGCTACCTTCAAACGAACGGAACGCGGCTAGACTGGGGAAGCGACCTAATGGCATCGGGCGATACCAGGTTCATCTTCATCACGGGCGGGGTGGTGTCCTCGCTCGGCAAGGGAATCTCCGCCGCCTCGATCGGCCGCCTGCTGGTCGCCCGGGGGCTCGATGTACAGCTCCAGAAGTTCGATCCGTACATCAACGTCGACCCGGGCACGATGTCGCCCTACCAGCACGGCGAGGTGTTCGTGACCGAGGACGGCGCGGAGACCGACCTCGACCTCGGCCACTACGAGCGCTTCACCGACGCCAACACCAGCCGGGCCTCGAACGTCACCGCGGGCGGCATCTACAACACGGTGATCCGGCGCGAGCGCCGCGGTGACTACCTTGGCGCGACGGTTCAGGTCGTGCCCCACATCACCGACGAGATCAAGCACCGCGTCCGCCTGATGGCTGAGGCAAGCGACGTCGACTTCGTCATCACCGAGATCGGAGGGACGGTCGGCGACATCGAGTCGTTGCCCTTCCTCGAGGCCATCCGCCAGTTCCCGGTCGACGTCGGCCGGCGGAGGTGCATGTTCATCCACCTGACGCTCGTCCCCTACATCAGCCACGCCGGGGAGCTCAAGACGAAGCCGACGCAGCACTCGGTCAACGAGCTCCGGCGCATTGGAATCGCGCCGGACATGATCATGTGCCGATCGGAGTCGGCGCTCTCGGCCGACATCCGTCGCAAGATCGCGCTGTTCGCCAGCCTGCCCGTCGAAGCGGTCGTGTCGGCTCGAGACGTTCCGGACATCTACCAGGTCCCGCTGACCTTCCGCGAGCAGGGCGTTGACGACTTCATCCTCCAGGAGCACTTCGGGGTGGACGCGCCGCCGCCTGAGCTCACGGACTGGGAGGCGTTCACAGACCGGGCTCGGGAGGCCAGCGGAACGGTGCGGATTGCGCTCGTGGGCAAGTACGTCCAGCTCGAGGATGCCTACCTATCCGTCGTGGAGGCGCTCAAGCACGCGGGTGTCCACCACGGCGGCAAGGTCGAGGTCGACTGGGTCGACTCCGAGTCGGTGGGCGATCCAGCCGTGGCCAAGCGCCTGGAGGAGGCGCATGGGATTCTCATCCCGGGCGGCTTCGGGGGGCGGGGAATCGAGGGCAAGATCCGCGCCGCCCAGATCGCCCGCGAGCATGGCGTGCCCTACCTGGGGATCTGCCTGGGCATGCAGCTCGCGGTGTGCGAGTTCGCGCGCCACGTCGCCGGCATGGAGGGCGCCAACTCCACTGAGTTCGATCCCGAGACCCCGTTCCCGGTCATCGACCTCCTGCCGGAGCAGAAGGAGATCGCCGACATGGGGGGGACGATGCGCCTCGGCGCGGACCCGATCAAGCTCCACGATGCCACCCGGCTGCGCGAGCTCTACGGCGAGGCGGTGGTTTACGAACGCCACCGCCACCGCTATGAGGTCAACAACCAGCTGCGCCGGCGCCTCGAGGCGGCAGGGCTGATCTGCTCGGGCACCTCACCGGACGACCGCCTGGTCGAAGCCATCGAGCTGCCGGCCGACCAGCACCCCTTCTTCGTCGCCTCGCAATACCACCCGGAGTTCAAGTCACGCCCGGAGCGACCGGCGCCCCTGTTTGACGCCTTCGTCGGGGCGGCACTGGATCACAGCACCGCGGAAGCCGCGACCTCGCACGACGCGGGGACGACCGCGCCCGTCGGGTCGTGAGGCGGGTCCGCAGGATCGAGACTTGAGGCGGGCCACCGACGAGCAGCGCGAGCAGCTGGGGGCGACGTTCGAGGCGCTGTGCCGCATCGAGAGCCCCTCGTTTCAGGAGCGGCCGTGTGCGGACTGGGTCATCGGCGAGCTCGACGGCATGGGGATCGGGGTCGAGGAGGACGATGCCGGGGGCGAGATCGGCTCGGACGCGGGGAACCTCCTGGCGCGGATCCCGGGAAGCGGGCCGGACAGCATCCTTCTCTGCGCCCACCTCGACACGGTTCCGCTGGCCGCGCCGGTCGAACCGGTGGTCGTGGACGGGGGCTGGGAGAACGCCAACCCGGCGATCCTGGGCGCGGACAACAAGGCCGCGGTAGCGGTGATGCTCGAGCTGGCCCGCGGGCTCGTCGCGGGACCCAGCCCGCCCGAGGTCGGACTGGAGCTCCTGTTCACCGTATGCGAGGAGGTGGCGCTGCAGGGTGCCAAGGCGTTCGACCGGGGCGCGCTGATCAGCCGCTTCGGCTTCGTGTTCGACCACGCCACGCCGATCGGCGAGATCGTTCTGGCCGCGCCAACCTACTACCGGATCGTGGCTGAGGTCCACGGGCGGGCCGCCCACGCCGGCATTCGCCCCGAGGTGGGTGCAAGCGCCATCGCCGCCGCCGCGCGCGGAGTCGCCGCCATGGAGCTGGGACGGCTGGATCCTGAGACGACGGCCAACGTGGGGACGATCGCCGGTGGCAGCAACGCCAACGTGGTCCCGGAGTACTGCCGCGTCGAGGCGGAGGCGCGGAGCCTCGACGCATCGCGGGCCGAGGCGGTGGCCACCGAGATGGTCGATCATCTCCAGGAGGCGGCCGATGCCGGCGAGTGTGACCTCGACATCACTTTGGAGCGGATGTTCGAGGGCTTCCGGACCCGCCCCCGGGAGCCGCAGGTCGAGCTGGCCGAGCGCGCGCTGCGGGCATGCGGCTACGAGCCCAAGCACATCGTGACCGGGGGCGGCTCGGACGCCAACGCGCTCCAGACCGCGGGCTTCCCTTGCACCAACCTGGCCAATGGCACCGAACGCAACCACGAGCCGACCGAACGCGTGAGCATCGATGCTCTGAACGGCATGCTCGAGGTCGCGATCGCGCTGTTCGACGAAGCCCCGGCCGCACTCAGCGAGAGCGCCGAAAGGTGAACCGCTTCGAGTCCCTCGGGGCCGATGTCGCCTGGGAGGGCACGTTCATCCGCGCCGGGGTGGAGCGCTTTCGCTTCGCCGACGGCACCGAGGCGACGCGGGAGAAGGTGTGGCATTCGGGGGCGGTGGGGATCATCGCCCTCGACGCCGACCACGTCTGGCTGACCCGCCAGCCCCGGGAGGTCACGGGCCTGACCGACTCGCTGGAGATCCCGGCCGGAAAGCTCGATGTTCCCGGCGAGTCGCCGCTCCAGACCGGCCAGCGTGAGCTGGCCGAGGAGATCGGCAAGCAGGCCGCGCACTGGGAGGAGATCTTCTCCTTCTTCACCAGCCCCGGCTTCAGCGACGAGCGCGTGTGGCTGTTTCAGGCCACCGAGCTCTCGGACAGCCCGCCCGCCGAGCTCGACGAGGATGAGCGGATCGAGGTCGTGCCCTGGCCTCTCGATCGGCTCCAGGACGCGATCGACGATTGCCAGGACTCGAAGACGCTGATCGCGCTGCTCTGGCTGCTCTCCCGGCGCGCGCCCTGAGGCGCAGGCACACCGCCTGCACCCGCAGGACTGGCCCGAGCCGGGTCGAACACCGGTGTTGTGGCGACCGCGACCTCCCCGCGGATGACCGAGCTCGTGCTCGACTTTCTGGGCTATCTGGAGCTCGAGCGCGGCCTGTCCCGGAACACGCTCGAGGCCTACCGGTCCGACCTCCAGCAGTACGGGCAGTTCCTGGAGCGCGGGGGCATCAACCCACTGGAGATAACGCCGGTGCAGTTGACGGCGTTTGTCTCCGAGCTGGCCGACGGCGGGCACCGAGGCTCGGCCGTTGCGCCGGCGACGCTTCAGCGAAAGGTCGCCTGCCTGCGCTCCTTCTACCGCTACCTGCGGCGGGAGCGGATGATCGATCACGATCCCGCGGCCGAGCTGCGCGGACCGCGCTCACGGGCGCGCCTGCCTCAGGTCTTGAGCCGCGACGAGGTCGCGCGCCTGCTCGCCCAGCCGGCCGGCACCTCACCCACCGCCGTGCGCGACCGCGCACTGCTCGAGACGATGTACGCCTGCGGGCTGCGTGCCTCCGAGGCCATCGGCCTGAAGCTTTCCGACCTCGACTTGGAGGCGGGGATCCTGCGTGCCCGCGGCAAGGGCTCCAAGGAGCGGATCGTGCCCATTGGCAGTAAGGCGATCGAGAGCCTGCGGCTCTACCTGACGCGGGTGAGGCCGCGGCTGGTCGGGCTCCGGGATGAGTCGCGGGTGTTCGTAAACCTGCGCGGCGCGCCGTTGTCGCGCCAAGGCCTCTACAAGATCGTCCAGCGTCACGCCGCCAGCGCCGGCCTGGCGCATCGGATGAGCCCGCACACGCTGCGCCACAGCTTCGCCACCCACCTCCTCGCCGGGGGGTGTGACCTGCGCTCGCTCCAGGAGATGCTCGGGCATGCCGACATCGCGACGACCCAGATCTACACCCACCTCTCGCCCGACCGACTGCGAGACGTGTATTTCGACGCCCACCCCCGGGCGCAAATGAATCGCTCCAGCCCCGCGGTCGTTAACCCGGAGGCTCCCTCCGAGGCCTAGGATCCCCCGCGTGGGGATCACTCATTTCGAGGACGCTCCGGCCCGTGAGGTCGAGGCCGGCCATATCCACGGGCGCTGGACATATCTGGGCGAGGCGGCGGGTAGCGTCGACGCCGGGGTGCGGCGGATCGAGCTTCCGGCGGGCGGCTGGTCGACTCCGGCCCATGAGCACGCCGGGGAGGAGGAGCTCTTCTTCGTCCTCGCCGGGCGCGGGCTGTCCTGGCAGCGAGGCGGCACGGCCCAGATAGGGGAGGGGGACTGCATTCTCTATCGCCCCCGCCGCGGCGCCCATACGCTGCACGCCCTCGAGCCGCTCGACGTCCTCGCCTTCGGGCCGCGCCACCGTGACGAGAGTCTTGCCTTGCCGCGACTCGGGCTCTCCGTGATCGGGGGACGCGCCATCGAGTCTGGGCCGGGATCCGAAAACCGGGTCCCGATCCAGTTCCTGCGTGAGGCCGAGGTCGGGCCACCCGAGTTGCCCGACCCCGGTGAGCGCCCGTCCTCGATCGTCAACCTCCGCGACGTCGAAGCGCGGCCGGTCAAGCGCGGCCGCGTGTCCAGAGTCCGCCGGGATCTCGCCACCGCCGCGGGGTCGGTGAGCACCGGCCTCCAGCACGTCGAGGTCGAGCCGGGATTCGAGTCGGTGCCTCTTCACTGCCATTCCGTCGAGGAGGAGATATTCGTCGTGCTCGGCGGCGCCGGCGTCCTGGTCCTGGACGATGAGGAGGAGACGGCCGTGCGGCCCGGACATGTGGTGGCCCGCCCAGCCGGGACGGGCGTGGGTCACCTCTTCCGGGCTGGCGAGGAGGGTCTGACCTATCTCGCCTACGGGACCCGCGATCCGGCAGATATCTGTTTCTATCCGCGCTCGAACAAGCTCAGCTTCCGGGGGGTGAGGGTGATCGCTCGCATCGAGCGGCTCGACTACTGGGACGGCGAGGAGTGACGAGTCCCGCCCGGGCTAGCCTCGATTAGGCAATGCCCGAGCTTCCCGAGGTCGAGACGATCTGTCGTCAGCTGGCGCCACACCTGGAGGGGCGCCAGCTGGTCGAGGTCGAGATCCTGGATGCGCGCTGGACCCGTCCCGTCGACCCTGGCGAGGTCGCAACGCAGCTCCGTGGCACCACGGTGGAACGCGTGAGTCGCTCCGGGAAGTACATCGTCTGGACCCTGTCTGATGAGCGCTACCTCCTCATCCACCTGCGGATGACCGGAGCGCTGCTCTTCGATCCGCCGATCGACCCGCCGCACCTGCGGGTTCGCTTCAAACTCGACGCGGGGCACGAGCTCGTCTACGTCGATCCTCGCCGCTTCGGAACCGGCCACCTCGTGATCGGGGCGGCGGCACGTGACGACTACCTCGAGGCTCGACTCGGCGTCGAACCCTTCACCCCGGCGTTCACCGCAGAGCACCTGCGTGGGCTGGCGCGCGGGCGGACGGCTCCGATCAAATCGTTCGTGCTCGACCAGCGCCGGATCGCCGGGGTGGGCAACATCTATGCCGACGAGGCCCTGTTTCGGGCTGGTATTCATCCGCTGCGCCCGGCCGGGCGGGTTGGCCGCGCGCAGTGGGAGGCGCTCCGGGACGCCATCGAAGCGGCGCTGGCGGCTGGAATCGAGGCCAAGGGCGCGACGATCGATGACTTCCGCCACGTCGACGGCGCGCGGGGGAGCTTCCAGGACCTGTTTCTCGTTCACCGCCGGGGCGGAGAGCCGTGTCCCCGCTGCGGGCGGACGATCCGCAAGATCGTCGTCGGCAGTCGCGGCACCTACATGTGCGAGACGTGCCAGCCGAAGCCGCGCCGCCCCCGGGACAATTCGTCAATGGCGCGGGCCACGGTGAGCGGCTAAACGCGCGTCCGGCGACTAGGCGGCCAGTAGCTCGCCCAGCCGTCCCTCACGGTCGGCGGCGAGCAGCTCGGCGAACCCCCCGATCGCCTGTCCGTCAACCAGGATCTGGGGGAAGGTGAACATCCCGGTGAGGCTCGACAGCTGGGCGCGACTGTCCGGGTCGCGTGCCAGATTGATCTCCTCGTAGGCGATCCCGCGGCGCTCGAGCAGCTTCTTGGCGCTCACGCAAAAGCCGCAGTGTTCGGTGGTGTAAACCGTGACGGATCTCATTACTTCACTAAATATAGCGTCGGTTTGGGAGTCGTGGCGCCGGGCGGCGGTGGGACCATCATGCCCGGTTCGCTGAAGACCGAAGCGGTGGTGTTGCGCTCGATTCGCTACGGCGAAGCCGATCGGATCCTCCATCTCTACACCCCGCGGCAGGGTCGCATAGGGGCCATCGCCAAGGGAGTGAGGCGTGCCCGGAGCCGCTTCGGGGCGCGCCTTGAACCCTTCTTTCACGTTCGCATGGTCCTGCACGAGGGCCGGGGAGATCTGCACACGGTGACCAGCGCCGACACGATCGAGCCCCATGGGCCGTTGCGGGAACGGGCGGAGACGCTGGATGCTGCCGCCCGAGCCTGCGACGCGGTGGCCCGCCTGTTCGAGAGCGGCGAGCCCCACCCGGAGGTGTTCACGCTGCTCGTCAACGAGCTCGCGCTGCTGAATGCGGATCCGGTGCACGCTCGTCCCGCCACCGGGCTTGCCTTCCGGCTCAAGCTGCTGCTGGCCGCGGGCATCCTGCCCCAGCTGGCCAGCTGCGCGGCGTGCGGCGAGCCGGAAGGCCTGAGCGGATTCTCGCCCCCCGCCGGCGGGGTGGTCTGCAGCTCGTGCGAGGGTGCGGCCTTTCCGCTCGGTGAGGAGTCCTACCGCTTCCTCGTGGCGGCGGTGGGGAGGCCGCTGGCCCAGGCCCCGGATGCCTCCGAGCTGGCGCTACGACAAGCCGAGCGGGCGATCGGCGAGACCGCGGCGCACCATGCCCACGTCCGCCTCCAGCCGCTGCTGGGCTCGGCGCCCCTCGCCGCTGCCTTTGCCCCCCGTATGTGACGAGTTCGCGACAAGTCGAGCCTTGGCGCGGCACGCTGTCAGAATCGGTGTCGTGAGCGACCAGCTGACGGTGCGGCCCTACGAGCACCCCTCCGGGGCGGTTGCCGCTGCCTTCGCGGAGCGCATCCGGACGCGCGAAGAGCGCGACCTCTCGCCGCTGGCCACTCGCTCCTATCCGGCTCGGCGGGCTCGGCCGGAGCCCGACTGCGGGTTGCGGACACCGTTTCAACGCGACCGCGATCGAATCGTCCACAGCAAGGCCTTCCGGCGCCTCAAGCACAAGACGCAGGTGTTCGTCGCCCCCAGCGGCGATCACTACCGGACCCGGCTCACGCATACGCTTGAGGTGACCCAGATCTCACGTACCGTGGCCCGGGCGCTCCGCCTCAACGAGGATCTGGTCGAGGCGATCGGCCTCGGGCACGACCTGGGTCATCCGCCCTTCGGGCACATCGGCGAGGACGCCCTGGACCGGTGCCTGGCCGAGCGCTTCGGCTCCGCGTTTCGCCACCACGAGCAATCTCTGCGCGTGGTCGACGTCCTCGAACGCGACGGCCAGGGACTCAACCTGAACCAACCCGTGCGTGACGGAATCGTCAGCCACTCGGGCCGCGCCCCGGAGCCGGCCACGCTCGAGGGGAAGATCGTCCGGATCATGGACCGCGTGGCCTACATCAACCACGACATCGACGACGCGGTCAGGGCCGGGGTGCTCTCGGCCTCCGATCTTCCGGCGCCGCCGCTCGCCCTTCTTGGCGACAGCGGCCCGCGGCGCATCGACACCCTCGTCCACGACCTCGTGGAGCACTCCGAGGCGGCGGAGGACATCGTCCAGGGCGAGGCGGTGGGGGCGGCCATGGCCGAGCTCCGGAGGTTCATGTTCGAACGGGTCTACCTCGGTCCCGAGGCCACGCGCGAGCATGCGAAGATCCAGCGCGTCGTGGGGTCGCTGTTCGATCACTACTGCGCTCACCCGGATCAGATCCCCGTCTCGATCCCGCCCGGCCCGCTCGAGCGGCGGGTCACCGACTACATCGCCGGCATGACCGACCGCTTCTGCCTCCGCGTGTTCCAAGAGCTGAGCGTCCCGGTCTCCTTCGCCCCGTAAGGGTGGCCGGGCCGCGTTACACCGCGGATTCTCGTGATCGCGTCCGCGACGCGGTCGACATGGTCGCGCTCGTCTCGGCGCGGACCGAGCTGCGCCGGGCCGGGGTCAACAGCTACTTCGGGCTCTGCCCGTTTCACTCCGAACGCTCCGGGTCCTTCCACGTCCGCCCGGACGAGAAGCATTACCACTGCTTCGGGTGTCAGGCCTCAGGCGACCCCTTCACCTTCGTCATGGAGACCGAGGGGCTCGAATTCAAGGAAGCGCTCGAGGCCCTGGCCAGCCGCTTCGGCGTCCAGCTCCAGACCGAGAAGGAGGATCCCGCCGCGGCCTCGCGCCGGGAGCGCCGGGAGCGGCTGCATCGCCTCCTCGACCGCGCCGCGGCGTATTACGCCCGCTACCTGTCGGAGTCGAGCGAGGCCGCTGCGGCGCGGGACTACCTGCGCGGCCGGGGCTTCACCGAGGAGACGCTCACGGCCTTCCGCGTCGGCTATGCCCCCAGCGCCTGGGACCGCATCCTCCTCGCCTCCCGCAAGGCCGGCTTCAGCGACGAGGAGCTTCTCGCCGTCGGGCTGGTGCAGCGCTCGAAGACGAGTCAGGGACGCGTCTATGACCGCTTCCGCGAGCGGATCATGTTTCCCGCCACCGACTCCCGCGGCCGCGTGCTGGGCTTCGGGGCGCGCGCCATGCGTGAGAACCAGCCGCCGAAGTATCTGAACACCTCGGATGGGGAGCTTTACCACAAGCGCAGCGTGCTCTTCGGGATCGACCTGGCGCGGCCGGTGGCCTCGAAGGCCGGGCGCATGGTTCTCGCCGAGGGCTACACCGATGTCCTGGCCCTGCATCAGGCAGGGCTGAGAAATGCCGTCGCAATCATGGGGACGTCGCTGACCGAGGAGCAGGTGTCCGAGCTCGAGCGGGTGGTCGGGGTGGACGGGTCGCTGGAGCTCTGCCTGGACGCCGACCGGGCGGGTCAGCAGGCCATGCTCCGGGCCGCCCAGCTGGCGGAGGGCCGCCGGTTGAAGCTACGCGTCGTCCCGCTGCCGGACGGGATGGACCCGGGCGAGCTGATCACGCGGGACGGGGGGGAGGCCCTGCGCGACCGCGTGGCCGCCGCGGTGCCGTTCGTGGTCTTCCACGTCGAGAGGATCCTCGACCGCGCCGACACCAAGAGCGTGGAGGGGCGAGACCGGGCGATCGCGGAGCTCGCCCCCGTCCTGAAGCTCGACGCCTACAGTGGGGTACTCCGAGAGGAGCTGCCGCGGAAGATCTCCAATCGACTTGGTCTGAGCACAGGACAGCTGGGGGAGCTGCTCAAGGCGGCGGAGACCCCGGCCTCGGCGCCCCAGGCGCGTCCGGTGGCTCGACCGGCCCCGGTCGATCCGACCGTTCGCAGCGAGCGGGCGTTTCTCGTTCTCTGCGTGGCCTTGCCCGAGGCGGGGCGCCGCGCGCTGCAGGCGATCGACCCAGAGCAGCATCTGACCAGCGAGCGCCTGCGCCGGGCGGCGCGGCACCTGGCCGGTCAGACGGAGATGCCGCTTTCAGGCCTGGCCCCCGAGGACGAGGAACTGGCGCGGGTGATGGCCGACCTGGTCGCCCGCGCCGGCCGGGCCGGTGAGGTCTCGGCCGAGCAGGTCGAGCAGCAGCGCCTTCTCCTGGACCACGCCCGGATCGAGCGGACGATCCGCCGCGCGCGTGAGGAAGGGGGCCGGAGCATCGGTGAGCTGGCCCGCGAGCGCCAGCAGGTGCTGGACGAGATCCGGGCGATTGACGCGCGCATGGAGCGGGCCGTCTAGAGACGGGCGGGGGATGGGCGGGTCCCCCGCCCAAACTGTTGCAAAGTTGTGACATTTGCAGGGCTTTTGGGCGCCTTCCCGTCCGGACCGCGTGGGAACATATGTTCGATCACACAAAAGAACGGGATCGGACATGGACAAGCAATCACTGGAATCTCTGCTCGATCAGGGCGTGAGCGTCGAGCAGATCGGCAAGCGCTTCGGCAAGGACCCATCCACCGTCTCCTACTGGATGAAGAAGTTCGGGCTGGTCTCGCCCTACAGGGAGAAGCACGCGGCGAAGGGCGGGATCGATCGGGAACGACTCGAGGCGTTTGTGCAGGGCGGGATGACGATTGCCGAGATCGCAGCTGACGTCGGCCTCAGCAAGGCAACGGTTCGACATTGGCTTCGCCGATATGGCCTGCGAACGCGGAATGGTCGCGGCCGCAGAGCACCGGGAGGCGCGGGCAGCGCCCGGGCGGCCGGTTACCTCAATGCCGTGTTGAGCTGTCAGCACCATGGCGAGACCGAATTCGTGCTGGAGGCTCGCGGCAGTTATAGGTGCAAGCGCTGTCGGGTGGAGGGCGTGGTTCGGCATCGTCGAAAGGTCAAGGCGATGCTGGTCGAGGAAGCCGGCGGCAGGTGCTGCATCTGTGGGTATGACCGATGTATGGGCGCGCTGGAGTTCCATCACATGGACCCGGCGGAGAAGCTGCTCGATGTCAGTCGCTACGGGGTCACCGTCTCGTTGGAGGCGGCGCGCGCAGAGGCTGCCAAATGCGTCCTCTTGTGCTCGAACTGTCATGCCGAAGTCGAGCGCGGAGTCAGTCACGTTCCCGCTAGAGTTGCCTCTGCTGGCGAGTCGCCAGGAGGCCATCCTCCCGGGTAGCTCATCGGATTACTGCGGGGTAGCTCAATGGCAGAGCATTCGGCTGTTAACCGAAGGGTTGTGGGTTCGAGTCCCACCCCCGCAGCTAGTAAAAGCACTTGTTTGTGCCTTTCTGCGTAGCTCAAACCGATGAAGCTCTACGTCTGCTACGGCACTTGGAGGCGGGCCCCCCGGCCCGGTGGCCACCCCTGCGGCGTGGCCTACGAGGCGCTCAAGGAAGCCGGTCATGAGCCAGAGGTCGTTCACACGTACGGGCTCGGAATGTTGCCCGGTCCCATCAATGAGCTGGCTCCGGGGCGCCGCGAGGTGAAGCGGCTGACCGGGAACCACTGGGTCCCGGTCCTGGTCACCGATGGCGGCGAGGTCATCCAGGGCTCAAAGGAGATCGCCGGCTGGGCCCGCAAGCACTCGGCCAAGGCGAGGGCTCGGGCCGCAGGCCGGTGACGCCGATGCGGGAGGGAACGATCGTCGACCGCCTCGAGAGCGACGACCCGGACTTCATCGAGTTCGTTCGCGCCCGCCGGGACCAGTAACTCCGGCCAACCCTTCAACGAGTTCGGCCGCCTTCGCAGCGCCGTCGTGCTCAGCTGCCCAGCGCGCCAGCTCCCGGGCCTGCGCTCCCAACTCCTCATCCGCCAGCGCTCGTCGCACGGCCAGCCGTAACCCGACCGGCGTGCACAGGCGCCAGGGCAGCCGCACTCCGACCCCCGCCCAGTCCGCACGCGCCGCGTTCTCGGCCATGTCGCCCACGTGAGGGACCGTCAGCACCGGTGCCCCGCTGGCCAGCGCTCTGACCATCGTCCCGTGACCGGCGTGGCAGATGACGAGCGCACAGCGCGGCATCGTGCGCGAGTAGGAGATCCACTCGACCAGGCGCGTATTGGCCGCCACCTTGACCGGGACCGGTAGCGGCTTGCGGTTCCAGGTCGCCAGGAGCCGAACCGGCTCCTCGCCCAGGCCCTCGAGCGAGGCTCGCAGGAGGCGGTGCTGAGGATCCTGGGCCGTCGATGGGGCGACCAGGACAAGCGGATCGGACCCCGGGGGCGGCTCGACGTCGTGATACGGCGGCTCCCACATGAGAGGCCCCACGACCCGGACTCCATCCGGCCAGCTACGCGGGTACTCGAGCTGGGGAAACGTCCCCACCAGGCACAGGTCCTGGCTCAAGCCGCCATGAAACCGGCTTACCGGCCCCAGCCCCAGTCTTCTGCGCGTCTCGTTGAGCTCCGCGCGCCCCTGCCGCAGCCCGCTCGCCACCGGGCGGTCGAACACGGTCCAGAGCCGAGCCCCGACCCGCGTCCGCGGCATCCGGGCGCCAAACGCGTAGGGCGGAAAACCCGAGGCACCCACGGGATAGACATGAGGAATCAGGGTCGCCACCGGAACCCCTTCGAGCTCGCCGGCCAGCGCCGGCGCCAGCGTCAGGATGTCGTGTACGACCACGTCAGGCCGGGCGTCCACCAACGCCTTCCGGGTCTCACCTGCGGCCCGGACCACCGCCTCGTAGGGCTGCAGCGGCCGGACCTGGGTGGGAAAGACCGGGTACTCGGGCGCGGGCACAAATCGCATCCGCGCCGCCTCGACGTGCTCTCGCCACCGCTTCCACGTCTCGAGCGTGACCTCGTGTCCGCGGGCCGCGAGCCGCGATCCGAGGGCCAGCATCGGAAACGCGTGCCCGGCGTCACCGAAGGCCCCAAGGAAGACGCGGAGCCTTCGCCCGTCGGTCCGGATCGCCGGGGTGTCTCGTGCGCTGGCCGTCAAGCTGTCAGGCCGCAGCCAGCTCAGCGATGTGGCGCAGCTGCTCGCTTCGCTCGTCGCTGGCGAAGGTCATTGGCGCGACAAGCAGCGACCCCACGCCCGCCTCTCGGTACGCGGCCAGCCGATCGCGGACCGCCTCGGGCGGGCCGCACAGCGACACCAGGTCGATCAGCCGCTCCGGTATCGCTCGGGCCGCCTCCTCTTTCTCTCCCGCCAGATACAGGTCCTGGATCTCCCGGGCCTCCGCCTCGAACCCGTATCGCTGGACGAGCCGGTTATAAAAGTTCTGCTCGCGCGAGCCCATCCCCCCGATGTAGAGCGCCAGCCCGGGCCGCATCACGTCGCGTGCTCGCTCCACATCTTCGCTGACGAAGGCGTTGACCACCGGGGCGATGTCGAACCCTTCGAGCGATCGCCCTGACCGGTTGGCCCCCTCCTGCAGGAGCGCGCGCACCTCGGCCACATGCTCGGGCGAGAAGAACGTGGGCAGCCAGCCGTCGGCGATCTCGCCCGCCAGCGCCGTGTTCTTGGGGCCGATGGCGGCCAGATAGATCGGAAGGCGCTCCTGGACCGGCTCGATCATCAGCTTGAGTGCCTTCCCGGGACCATCGGGCAGGGGCAGCTCGAGCGTCTCGCCGTGATATTCGACGCGCTTTCGGGCCAGGGCCAGGCGGACGACATCCACGTACTCACGCGTGCGGCGCAGCTGGCGGGCGAAGCGCTGGCCGTGCCAGCCCTCAGCGACCTGGGGCCCTGAGGACCCGATCCCCAGCAGCATCCGGCCTCCTGACAGCTGGTCGATGGTGGCCGCGGTCATCGCGGTCATGGCCGGGCTCCGGGCCGGCATCTGGAAGATCGCCGAACCGAGCTTGATGCGGCTCGTGCGACCGGCCAGGAAGGCGAGGATGGTGGCGGCATCGGAGCCGTAGGCCTCGGCGGTCCACACCGAGTCATAGCCGAGCCTCTCGGCCTCCTCAACGGTCGCGGCGAGGTCCTCAGAACCGCTCGCAACCCCCCAATAGCCGACGTAGAAGCCGAGTCTCATGGCCGCAGACCCTACTGCGACACTTGCTCGGTGACCGAGGTGACAAGCCCGACGCGCGCTCCCGGACGATCGCCCGCCGTCGACGATCCCGCGGAGCCCGAGCGCCGCACGAACTCGGTCGAGCTCTTCTGGGACCTCGTCTTTGTCTTCGCGGTCACCCAGGTCACGACCCTCCTGTTTCACCACCTGAGCTGGGCCGGCTTCGGGCGCGCGATGCTGATCCTGGCCCTCATGTGGTGGGCCTGGTCGGCCTTCGTGTGGGCGGCCAACGCCCAAGCGGATGACTCGCGAGCGCTTCGCCTGATCCTGCTGCTGTCCTCGGCCTTCGTCTTCATCGCCGGCTTGGCCCTGCCTCAGGCCTTCGGCGCCGAGGGGATGCTCTTCGCCGTCGCCTACGCCGTGGTCCGCCTCCTGCACCTGGCGCTCTATGCCGACGCCTCACGACGCGGACGGGCGAGCTGGTCCTCGATCGCCGGCTTCTCGGTCACGGCCGCGACCGGCATGGCCCTGCTCATCGTCGGCGCCGCCCTCCACGACGGAGCCCGGATCGCCCTGTGGGGCATCGCGGTGGCGATCGACTACGCCGGCCCGGCCTGGCTGACCCGAGACCGACTGCGCGGGCTTCAGCGGGTTGCCGTCGCCCACTTCGCCGAGCGCTACAGCCTGTTCGTGATCATCTGCCTCGGCGAGTCGATCGTCGACATCGGCGTCGGCGCCGCCTCCAGCCACTCTCGCCTCAGCTTCACCCTGGTCGCCGTCGTCGCGTTGGGCCTGATCACCACGGCAGCCATGTGGTGGACCTATTTCGACCGACTTGCCGGCGAGGCCGAACAACGCCTGCGCACCCACCACGATGCGGTGCTGGCCGCCGCCGACGGCTACAGCTACCTGCATCTCGTCATCGTCGCGGGGATCATCATCTTCGCCGCCGGGGTCAGGCTGCAGATCACCGCCATCAACCAAACCCCGGTCGGCTCGGTCAGGCTCGCCATCTGCGGCGGTCTCGCCATCTACCTCCTGGGGCAGGTCGCATTCGCCGCGCGACTGGGGGTGAGGCCCCAATATGAAAAGGCGGCCACCGCCGTCGCCCTGCTTGTCCTCTTCGCGGTGACCGCCGGCGTCACGACCTGGGTGCTCGCCGTCATCATCACCGCCCTGCTCGTCGGCCTGTGTCTGGCCGAGCAGGCTCCGCGATCGAAGCTGCGACGCCCAGGCGCTCCCGATCTAGGATTGCCGTAATGGCCCGGCTCGAGCTGCAGGGAGCGATCGAGACAACGTTCGAAGAGGTGCTCACACCGGGCGCCCTCGAATTCCTGGCCGAGCTCGAGGCCAGATTCGGCCCGCGCCGCCGCGAGCTCCTGGAAGCGCGGGTGCAGGCCCGCCAGCGGCTCCGTGACGGTGGGAGCTTCGACTTCCTCCCGGAGACCCGGGAGATCCGTGAGAGCGAGTGGCGCGTGTCGCCGGTCCCGCTTGACATGCAGCAGCGATGGGTCGAGATCACCGGCCCCACAGACCGCAAGATGATGATCAATGCGCTCAACTCGGGTGCGGACGGATTCATGGCTGACCTCGAGGACGCCAACGCCCCGACCTGGGACAACATGGTCCGGGGCCAGCTCAACCTGCGCGACGCGATCGAGGGGACCATCACCTACGACGGATCCGACGGCCGTCACTACGAGCTGGCCGAGGAGACCGCCACCCTGCTCGTGCGCCCTCGGGGCTGGCACCTTCCCGAGCGCCACCTGCTGATCGACTCGCAGCCGGTGAGCGGCTCGCTGTTCGACTTCGGCCTCTTCTTCTATCACTGCGCGCAACCGCTGCTGGAGAACGGCTCGGGGCCGTACCTATATCTGCCCAAGATGGAGTCCCACCGCGAGGCCCGGCTCTGGAACGATGTCTTCTCGTTCGCCGAGGAGGCCAGCGGCATTGAACACGGGACGATCAAGGCGACGGTGCTCATCGAGACGCTTCCGGCGGCGTTCGAGATGGACGAGATCCTCTACGAGCTCCGCGAGCATTCGGCCGGACTGAACGCCGGCCGGTGGGACTACATCTTCTCCTCCATCAAATCCTTCGCGGACCGTCCCGAGATGGTGCTCCCCGACCGCGGCGCGGTCACCATGACCGTTCCCTTCATGCGCGCCTACACCGAGCTGCTGGCCGCGACTTGCCACCGGCGGGGAGCTCACGCGATGGGGGGGATGGCCGCCCTCATCCCCTCGCGCAAGGACCCGGAGGCCAACGAGAAGGCGCTCGAAGGCGTCCGGGCCGACAAGGAGCGAGAGGTCTCCCAGGGTTACGACGGCACCTGGGTCGCGCACCCGGACCTGGTGCCCGTGGCCCGCGAGATCTTCGAAAAGGGACTTGAGGGCGCGCCGAACCAGCTCGAGCGCCAGCGCCCTGAGGTCGAGGTCAGCGCCGCTGAGCTCCAGGACCTGGCCGCGACGCCTGGCGCGATCACCGAGGAAGGGCTCCGCGTCAACGTCAACGTCGGCTTTCAGTACGTCTCCTTCTGGCTGACGGGCCGCGGGGCGGCGGCGATCAACTCGCTCATGGAGGATGCGGCCACGGCCGAGATCTCACGCACACAGATCTGGCAGTGGGTGCACCACGGCGTCGAGCTTAAGGACGGACGCACGGTGACCCCGGAGCTGGTCCGCTCGATCCTCGATGAGGAGACGGCCAAGATCCGTGAAACCGTGGGCGAGGAGACCTGGCAGAACGGCCGCCCGGCCGAGACGCGGGAGATCTTCGACCGCGTGGCGCTGTGCCCGGACCTGATCGAGTTCTTGACCATCCCGGCCTACGCGTACCTCGACTAGTCGCGGCTGCGCTACGGTCCTCAGCGAGGGCACCCGCACGTGACATCAGTTGGAGATCACAACCTGGCTCGTCTGGCTGACGAGTCATTCGAGCGCCGCGGCGACTACGAGGCTCTTATGTTTGAGGGGCGCTGGTATCGCTCGGGCGAGCTGCACGAGCGCGCGGCGAGGTTGGCCGCCGGTCTGACTGAGCTTGGCATCGCGCCCGGGGACCGAGTCGTGGTCACCATGGCCAACTCTCCCGAGGTGGGGATCTCCTACAACGCACTCTGGCGCGCCGGCGCGGTGGTCACCCCGGGGAACTTCCTCATGCCGCCCGAGGAGCTCCGGCACGTGATCTCGGATTCCGAGGCGACCGCGGTGATCACCACGCCCGAGTTCGCCGACAAGGTACGTGAGGCCACGAGCGGCCTTGAGGGCGTCAAGTTCGTGATCAGCAGTGGATCGGTCGATGGCCTGCTTCCGCTGGATGAGCTCGAGCAGGCCGATCCCGCACCGATCGTGCCGCGGGGCGATGATGAGCTGGCCGCTCTCCTCTACACAGGCGGGACGACCGGGCGGGCCAAGGGCGTGATGCTCACCCACGCCAGCCTTCACTTCACCGGTGCCTCCGCCCACGGCGCCGCGTACATACCGGGCATCAACCGCGGTCTGGGCACGCTCCCGCTCTCCCACGCCTACGGGCTCCTCGTCACGATCGCGTCGATGCATTCGCCCGAGCAGGGGGTGGCGGTGCTGCTGCGCTGGTTCGATCCTCAGGCGTTTCTCGAGCTCGTCGCCGAGCACCGCATCCAGGTAACGGCGGTGGTTCCCTCGATGCTGCAGATCCTCCTCTCCCAGCCCCTGGAGGACTACGACCTCAGCTCGCTGCAATACGTCTCCTCGGGCGGCTCGCCGCTGGCCCCAGAGGTGGCCGAGCAGTTCGTGCGCCGGGTCCCGTCGGTAAGCATCCGCCAGGGCTACGGACTCACCGAGACCGCCGCCCTGCTGACGACGAACCCGGTCGGGCGGGAGAAGCCGGGATCGGTGGGCTTTCCCGTTCCTGGGATCGAGCTGCGAATCCTCGACGAGGAAGGTCGCGAACTCCCGCGCGGCGAGGTCGGAGAGGTATGCGCCCGCTCGCCCGGGATGATGCGCGGCTACTGGCGCTCGCCGGAAACGACGGCGGAGGCGATCCAGGATGGCTGGCTCCACACCGGCGATTTGGGCTATCAGGACGAGGCGGGCTACCTGTTCGTCGTCGATCGCAAGAAGGACCTGATCATCCGGGGCGGCTTCAACGTCTACCCGCGGGATGTCGAGGACGCCCTGCTCGAGCACCCGGCGCTCGAGGCGGCGGGCGTGGTCGGACGTCCCGATGAAATTCACGGCGAGGAGGTCGTCGCCTTCGTGTCCCTGCGCCCCGGGGCGGAGACGACGCCTCAGGAGCTGATCGCGTGGGCCAAGGCCCGGATCGGTGGCTATAAATACCCCCGCGAGATTCACCTGGTCGACGCCATGCCCCTGACCAGCGTGGGCAAACTCGACCGCAAGGCGCTCCGTACGCGGCTGCCGGAGGCAACCCCGGCGCGGCAGCCCGCCTGATGCGAGCCGTCAGATTCGACCACTACGGCGGCCTCGACGTTCTCGAGGTCAGGGAGGTTGAGGACCCGGTCGCGGGGCCCGGCGAGGTCCGGGTCGCGGTCAAGGCAGCCGGAATCAACCCCGGCGAGATCGCGATCCGCGAGGGACGGCTGGACGCGCGGTTCCCGGCCACGTTTCCCTCCGGTGAGGGGACTGACTTCGCCGGGATCGTCGACGCCGTCGGAGAGGGCGTCACGAACTTCAGTGACGGCGACGAGGTCCTCGGCTGGACTGAGCAGCGAGGCAGCCAGGCCGAGCTCGTGGTCGTAGGAGCCGACCAGCTCACGCCCAAGCCGGAGAACCTGTCCTGGGAGGTCGCGGGATCGCTCTTCGTGGTCGGGATGGCGGCCTACAACTCGGTCGACGCCGTCCAGCCGAAGGCGGGCGAGACGGTCGTCGTTTCAGCCGCCGCGGGCGGCGTGGGGTCAGTCGCGGTCCAGCTCGCGCGCCGCACCGGCGCCCTGGTTATCGGATTGGCCAGCGAGGAGAACCACGAGTGGCTGCGCGAGCACGACATCGTTCCGGTCACCTACGGTGACGGACAGGAGGAGCGCATCAAGCAGGCTGCCCACGGGACGATCAACGCGTTCATCGACACCTTCGGCGGCGGCTACGTGGCGCTCGCCATCGACCTGGGCGTCCCCCCGGACCGGATCAACACGATCGCCGACTTCGAGGCCGTCGGACGCTTCGGCGTGAAGTCGGAAGGCACTCACGCGAACGCCAGCGCGCGGCGGCTGGGCGAGCTGGCGGCGATGGTGGCCGACGGCAGCCTCGAGCTCCCGGTGGCTAAGACATTCAGCTTGGACGAGGTCAGAGAGGCCTACGCCGAGCTGGCCGAGCGGCACACGCACGGCAAGATCGTGCTCCTGCCCTGAGGCTCAGACGAGCGAGCCGGGGTCGGCCGGCACATCGACCGCGTACTCCCTGAGCACCTCGAGGGGCACCACCTCAAGCACGCTCTCGTGGGTCGCCGCCAGTACGACGAACGAGGCGACGCCCGCCTCGTGGGCGCGGAGCCAGTTGTGCAGAGTGACGCACCAGCGATCACCAGGCTTCAGCCCCGGGAAGTCGTACTGCGGGATCGGCGTGCTGAGGTCGTTTCCGATGCTCCGCTGAAACTCGAGGAACTCGGCGCTCACGACAGCGCAGATGGTGTGGCTCCCCAGGTCACCCGGGCCGGTGCGGCACTGCCCATCGCGATAGAACCCGGTGAGCGGGTCGACGCTGCACACCTGCAGCGGCCCGCCAAGGACGTTGCGTTCCATCACCCGGAGTATTGCGCTCGGCGCTCAGGCGATTCGCGACCCGAGGGGCGGATCGCCGTCCGGCCGAAGCAACTGGACAGTCCCGTCCGGCTCGACGGCGCCGAGTACGAGCACCTCGGAGCGCACAGGCCCGATCTGCTTGGGGGGGAAGTTGACGACGGCCACGACCAGCGCTCCCTCGAGCTCCCCGGCGGCGTAGTTCTTGATCCGGGCTGAGGAGCGTCTGCGGCCGAGCTCAGGGCCGAAGTCGATCTCGAGCTTCCAGGCCGGGATCCGCGCCCCCGGAAAGTCCTCGACCGAAACGATCCGCCCCACGCGCATGTCGACGGCATCGAACTGGTCAGGGGTGAGCGCCACGGCTCGCAGAGCCTAAGGCTTCGGTGCCCGGCCGCCGATGTGCGATCCAGTGGATGCCTCCGCCTACGCCTTTACGCAGGGCCTCAGGTCGACCCGCTCCGCCCTGGTCACCTGGCGGCGCCGGCCCTGGGCCGTGCTGCGGACGTGGCTGCTCGGCAGCCTGGCCACGGCGGCGGTGCTGCTCATGGCGATCTGGCTGATCGCAGTCATCAGGTCCGGCTCGGAGCTCGGCGTGCGGCCGAGCCAGCCCCCGTTCGTCGTCGGCGGGACGGGGGACGTGGCGCGGATCCTCATCCACAACCTCCTCGTCCTCGCATTACACGCGATGGCGTGCGTGGCCGGATTCATCGCCGGGAGCTCGCTTCCGCTCCAGGCCTCCTACCAGACGGGTCTGAACCGAGTCGTCCACGAGCGCGGCCGACCCATCGCGATGGCCTGCGTGGTCGGAGCGACCAGCTTCTCGCTGAGCATGCAGGCCTACTCGCTGGGCACGGGGACGGCCCAGGTGGCCGCTGGCCTGCACGTCGCGCCCGGGCTGGTGCTGCTGGGCCTGCTGCCCCACGCCGTCCCTGAGCTGGCGGCGCTCTTCCTGCCGCTGGCCGCCTGGATCATCGCCAGCCGCCGGCGCGAATGGGATCAGCTGCTGGCGGCGACCATCGTCACCGTGAGCCTGGCCGTTCCGACGCTGGTGCTGGCGGCGTTGTGGGAGGTCTACGTAGCGCCGCACGTCCTGGCGGCGCTGCTGGGGTACTGAGCCTGTGCGGGCTCGGGAACTCCGCGGGCCCGTCGTGACAATAGGTAGCAGTGGGGCGAGGACGATCAGCTTCCGATCAGGACAACGATGCTGCCGTGATTGCGTGTTCGCTGGGCGACCCCAGCGTTTTCTCCACCATTTTCGACCGCCATTTCGACGCGGTCTTCCGCTATCTGGCTCGGAGAACCGAGCGGGCGCAGGCCGAGGACCTGGCGGCGTCGACCTTCACCGTGGCCTTCGAGCGACGCGACCGGTTTCGTCCCGAGGCGGAGTCGGCGCGACCCTGGCTCCTGGGTATCGCCACCAACCTGCTCCGCAATGAGCTACGGGCCGACCGGCGGGCGACCGAGCTTGCGGCTCGGCTGAGGCACGACGTGAGATCGCCGAGCGGAACGGCGGGTGAGCTCGCGGACCGGCTGGCGCTCCTGCTGCGCGAGCTTGACCCCGATCAGCTGGACGTCCTCCTGCTCTATGCGTGGGAGGAGCTCTCCTACGAGGAGATCGCCACGGCCCTCGCGGTTCCGGTTGGCACGGTCCGCTCACGCCTCGCCCGGGCCCGTTCCCGGCTCAGGGCGGGGCTCGAGGCCGGGAAGCCCGGCGATGACAGCGCCCAGGAGGCGAGCGGATGATCGACGAGCTTGATTGGGTGCGCCGTGCCCGGCCTCAGGTAGAGGCGCCGAGCCAGCAGGCGCGCCGTCGCGGCCGAAGCGCTCTAGATGAGGCGATCGGCAGGGCTTCCACGCGCCGCCGCCGCGCCCGTCGTGTCTCCTGGCTCAGTCCGGGGAAGCTCGCACCGGTGGCCGCGCTGCTGGTCGTCGTGGCCGTGGTGGGCGTTTTTCTGGGCACTCGCACGCGGAAGCCAGCGGCTTCCGTGGCGCCGGGCGGTCCGGAGCTTGTCTTTCGCGCTGAGCCCGCAGCGGATGTACGCGGAGTCTCGGGCGAGGCGGTCACACGGGCGGCCGCGCTCCTTCAGACGCTGACCGGCTCCCTGCCGGGAGAGCACGGTGCCGTTTCGGTCACACGCTCGGGCGATCGCGTGGTGGTTCACGTGGGAAGGGCGACTCCGGTCACCCGGCTCCGGATCCTCTCGCTCGCCGGCGTGACCGGGCGCCTGGGCTTCTATGACTGGGAGGCGAACGCGCTCACGCCGGCCGGGAAGTCGGTGGCCAGCGGCCTGGCGAGGCAAGACCCGAGTGCGCTGCAGATCAGCCAGGGGAGTGGCACCTTGGCGCCGGGCTCGGTGGGAGCAGGCAGCGTTTCGCTCTCTAACGCGGTGCGCCTAGCTGCCGAGCAACCCCTGCACGCTTCGGCCAACAACGGGCGTCCGGGAGCCCAGTACTTCGCCTTCGGGGGGCCCGGCAGCTCCGCGTGCGCGGCGGCCGCTCGCTACTACGGGACTCGACTCGCACCCGGGACACGCTGCTACCTGGCCGGCCCGGCCCCGAGCGCAGATCTGCTCACCGCCCTCCTGCCCCCGGGCGCCGCTCCGGGTTTGGCCGAGACGTTGACGGTTCCCGCCGGCACGGTCGTCCTTCAGGCCGTGCCGTCGGGCGGCTTCGCCCGGGGATCCACCCTGGCCGACCCAACGGCTCAGTTCTACGTGCTCCGCGATCACCCGGGCATCCCCAGCACCGGGGTCACCAACCCCCGGCCGGGCGCCGATGCCTCCGGCAGTCCCGGCGTCACGTTCGGCTTCACCTCGCGCGGCGCGAGAGCCTTCAGCCAGATGACGGCACAGGTATCCCATCGGGGCGATCTCGTCAGTGGGCTGGGAGAGACACTCGATCAGCACTTCGCGGTCGCGCTGGGGGATCAGCTGGTGACGGTCCCGTCGATCGACTTCAAGACCTACCCGGACGGGATCCCAGGGAATGAGGGCGCCGACATCACCGGCGGTTTCACGCGGCGGTCGAGCCAGACCGCAGTGCTGGAAGTCCGGCTCGGGTCGCTGCCGATTGTGCTGAGGCTCGTCGAGGCGTCCTAGCGCGTCGGAAACTGCTCCACGTCGACGACCTCGAGTTCCTGTGAGGCGAAGTTGCCCACCAGCAGCGTCCGGCCGTCGGGCTCGAGCGCCATCTCCCGCGGGAAGCCTCCCGCGGGGAGCGTGCCCAAAACGGCCGGGCGGTGAGCCAGAGCGGAGGAGGTGCTGACGAGCGTCAGCTCCGCGCGGGCTCCGGGCGCCCCGAAGCGATTTGAGTCAGCCACCACGATTTCCCGCCCCCCGTCCACGAGAGCCAGCCCAACCGGAGCCTCGCCCACGCGAACCGCAGCGAGCAGCGCGTGGGCCGGGTCGCTCCTGAGTTTGGCGGCCGAAAAGCCCAGGAGCTGGTCGCTCTCCCGCGCGGTCACCCAGACCGTGTCGCCGTCCGGGGAAACGACCACACGTACGGAACCGCAGTGGGCGAGCGCCGTGGCCACCACCGAGCCAGCGGGCCGGCGCTCGGCCTTAGCAAGACTGATGACGCTCAGGGAACCCTCGACCTGTGAGTTACCCGCGAGCTCGCTGGTCGCATAGAGCCACCGGTCGTCAGGCGAGACGGCGAGACCAACCACGGCTTGGCCGAGCGGAACCGATCCCACGTAGGTCGATCTGCGGAAATGGTCAGCCAGGGCGGCCCGGAGGTCGTAGACGGCGACGCCGCTGCCGTACTCGATGGATACGAACGCGTAGCGGCCATCAAGTGAGCTCGTCGCTTCGATCGCGCCCCCGCTCCCGCCAGCCGAGCCCGGTGCGGCGGAGAGCGTTCCCAGTACGGCATGGGGAAGACCAGCTTCGGCTCTCGCCACACTCACCACTGTTGCCCCATCGCCGGCGTCCGCGACGAGCAGATACCTCCCGTCAGAGGTCAGAGAATTCCCGAGTGCGTTGTAGGGCAGGCTGATCGTTCGCACGAGCCGTGGCTGGCGCCCGGTGTCCGAGAACACGGCCACATAGCCCGGTAGCTCGTCGACGAACGACCACCGCCCGTCTGGCGTAACGGCCACCCCGAACGGTGGGTGAGAGAGCCGGAGGAAAGCGGTGCTCGCCCGCACGCGGGAAGCCGAGGCGACAGCGGTGCTGCAACCCCTCGCCGGCAGACGCGAGACCACGGCTCGGAGGGTGTCGTTGGGCCGGGTTCCGCCACCTCCGCAGCCAGCGAGGATCAGGACAGCGCCCGTTACGAGCAGGCAGCGCGCCCAGCGGGAGCGCCGAACCTGGGTGCAGGCCCGACGACCAAGCACAGCGCCGACTTCAGTCGAAGTCGCGTCCCCGGTCGTAGTCCCGATCCTGCTCCGCGCCCCAGTCGGTCGTGCCCGCGTCACGCCGGAACATCGCCCGGGCCGAGCCGGACGGGAACATCGAGCCAAGCATGACGGCCCACAGCAGGACCACCACGATCAGCGCAAAGTAGACGCCGCGGCTCGGTGCGACAAAGGCAAGAATCACGAGCACGAGAAGTAGGACTAGAAGCACCCACCCGCCCGGCGTCAGGTGCCAACGGCGGTCCCGCCCACCGGTGCTCCTCATGGCTTGATTCTATGCCCGCCGGGCTAGGGCACGAATCGGTAGATGGCTCCGGCCGTTTCATCGCTGACGTATGGCGCTCCGTCAGCTCCCAGACCTGACCTCCCAGCGGCTCGGGACCTTGAACGTGTGGCCGGTCGTAAAGGCTCCCGCCCGTAGCTGGACGCGTAGGCTGGAGCAGAGGGAGGTGCGCGCGCTCACGTTCGACGTCTTCGGAACGCTGCTCGATTGGCGCTCCACCGTCGCCAGCGCGTTTCCGGGAGATCGGGCTGGAAGCTGACCCAGACGAACTGGCCGACGATTGGCGCGCTCGCGCCTTGGCCGCCACACAGGAGGTCAACCACAACCAGCGGCCGTGGGCAAGCTTCGACCAGTTGCACGAGATGACGCTCGGCGACCTTCTCGATGAGCGCGAGCTCGACGTTGCCGCCCAGGGCCGCACCACTCTGGTGCGAGCGTGGCATCGGCGCTCGCGTCACCCCGAATGGATGACGGGGGCGCCTAGCGGACTGCTGCCTCGTGATCGCACCGTGGTATGTGTCAGATGACGTGGAAGCCCTGGTTGGTGATGCGTAGCTTGGCCGCATTCCCCATGTGCTCCTGGCATTCCAACACCACGGTTAGCGGATCGCCGACCGACGTCCTCGCGCTGCTCACCGAGCCTGACGCGATCGCGCGCTGGGCTCCGGTCCCGTTCGAAGTGCTGGCGCTTGACGGGACGCGGCTTGAGTCCGGGAGCCGGGCTCGCGTCGCGGGCAGGCTGGCGGGCCGTTCGGTCGAATTCGACGTCGACGTCCTGCGTGCCTCGCACGAACGGTTTGAGCTCGTCGCCCAGGGCCCGATCTGTATCGACGTCAAGTACCGGGTCCGACCCACGGGCGCCGCGAGTGAGGTCGAAGCTTCGATCGCAGTGGAGGGACGCGGCCTGTTTGGCCGTACGCTCGCCAAGGCGACCGAGGCGCTCCTGGCGGGCGGTGCGCTTCGCATGTCCCTCGAGCGGCTGGCCCGTGAGGTCCGCCCGGCCCTGGCGGCGTGAGCGCGACCTCAGCCGGCCGCAGCCGAGGATCGAATCCGCGTCTCCTCCAGCTCCTCGGCCATCTCCGGTCGCGGGCCCAGCCTGCGAACGTCCTTGACCAGCAGGAGCGCACCCGTGGCGGCGAGCTCGAGGCCGCCACACAGGTAGAGCACGCCTGAGACCCCGATCGCGCTGGCAGGATCAGCCAGAGGGAGCTGCGCGACGGGCACGATTCCGTCTCCGAGCAGCGGAACCGCCGCGGCTCCGAACACGAGCCGAAAGTCACGCAGGGCCAGCAGTCGAGCTTGGGGCGCATCACCCGATTGTGGCTTTGACCGAGGCGGAAGCGGGCAGCCGGTAGCGTGGCGCTCGCTTATCTTTGGCGCATGCTGGTGGCGGTGACCAATCACGCGGCGGAGCGGTTTCGCCAGCGGGTGCGCGGGACGCTCGATGAGAAGGTCGAGGTAGCCTCCCGCGTAGCCCGCGCCCACGCGGCGGGGCGCGCCGAGGCGGCGTCGGATGGGACCGTGCTGGTTCGCGACCTGGAGCGACGCGACCTGGTGTTTGTCTGCCGGCAAGAAGTCGGTGAGCTCGTGGTGGTCACACTGTGGGAGGAAGGGGAGGACGCTGCGGTTCCCAAGCGGTTCACAGACGCGCTCCGCCGCGACGACCGGAGGGTGGACTAGATCTGCGTGCTGTTGGTGGCCTAGGTGGGTTGCGTCCGGATCCTGACTGGACGCCTTAAGTGCCGCCCGAAGGGGGCCGATCACCGCTTGCATGGGCTCAGGCGCGCATCTGCCGGTCAAGGCAGGACCGGTAGCGGACCGGCTGACGATCTGGCCCGTTGACGATGGCCGCTACGGGCTGGACGCGACCTTCCAGGGCGTCAGCGGCTACGAGCGCGCCGAGCATCATCGAGCGGCACTCGCAGAGCGCGGGGTGGACCACAGCTTCCGCCAAGAGCTCGACGGCGCCTGGACGCTGCGGTTCGGGCCGCTGAGGGCGATCGACGTCGCGCGGGCCCTCTCGGCCTTTGTCTACTAGTTCCCGAGCTGCAAATTCGGCGCAGAACGTACCCTTGAGCTGTGCCAATCCCGCGGTTCCGTAGACCCCGCGCGGCAACGGAGGAGAACGTCTCAATCGGCGATCCTCGGTTCGAGGGCTGGGAGACGGTCATCGTGTTCGAGGATGACGCGACGGCCCTCGCATGGCGCGACCAACTTCGCGCTCTGGGTGTTGACACCAGCTGCGTTGCCGATCATCCGCTTGACCGGTTCGGTCGCGGCGACGTTTATCTCGTCGTTCCCCCCGACCAGTGGTCACGCGCGAACGAGATCGTCGAGAACCTCGACACCTGAGGACAGGTGAGGGCGTCTCGGCCGATGGGACGGTCCCGCTGGCGGCGTTTCAAGTTGCCATCGGGGCGGGTCGATACGTTCCTAGAGATCGCCCTGCACGGGGATCGCTCAGCACGTGGCTCACCTCTCTCGGTCCCCCATCGCGCAGTTTGGAGGTCGGTTCACGGAGGCGCATGCCTGCCGTCTGCTTTGGCGTGCCGGCTTCGGGCCGACGCCGGGCCAGGCCGCCAAGCTCGCGGCTCGTGGCCTTGATGGCGCGGTCGCCTCGCTCACCCGGCCGGCCGGTCGCGCCCGGCTGATCGGCGCGGCACCACACAACGACAAGGGCCAGGCGCTTGACCCGATCAACACCTGGGGCGATGACCACTGCTGGTGGCTTGACCGGATGGTCCGCTCCAACCAGCAACTGATCGAGCGCATGACGTTGATCTGGCACAGCTGGTTCGCGACCTCCGAGGAGGCCTCCAACGCGCAGCTGATGATCCGGCAGAACCGGATGATGCGCTCACACGCGCTCGGCAACTTCCACCAGCTGCTGCTCGACGTCACCAAGGATCCCGCGATGCTCCTGTGGCTCAACGGGTCAAGCAACAACAAGTACAGCCCGAACGAGAACTACGGCCGTGAGATGCTCGAGCTGTTCACGCTCGGCGCCGACCGAGGCTACGACCAGGACGACGTCCACCAGAACGCGCGGGCGCTGACCGGATGGACAAACGACTGGTCGCAGGGCAGCGGTCCCACGAACTTCCACTTCGACCCGACGCTTCACGACGACGGTGTCAAGACGATCTTTGGCCAAAGCGGGCGGTTCACGTGGGTCGACAGCTGCCGCCTCGCGGTTCAGCACCGCACCCACCCATCGTTCTTCGTCAACAAGTTGTGGGGCTACCTCATCGGCACGCCGATCCCGGGGGCGGAGGCCAGGGCACTGGAGCGCGCCTACGTCGCCTCGGGCTTCGAGGTCCGGCCGATCGTGGAAGCGATCCTCCGCCATCCGCTGTTCTACGAGGGACCGAGGCTGGTGATCCCACCGGTTGTGTTCTGCGCGGGGATGCTGCGGGCGAGCCGCCAGACAATCGTCACCACCGATTGGGCGTGGGTCGCCTCGCTGACCGGTCAGGTGCTGTTCCAGCCGCCGAATGTGTCGGGGTGGAACTACGCCGACTGGCTCGATACGGCCCGGTGGGCGGGACGGCTGACGGCGGTCAACACGGCCCTCAACAAGCGCACCATCGACACCAACAGCGTCCACTATCCCAGTGGCGAGACACCGTCGCAGGCGGTCGCCAACGCCCTGCGCTACTGGGGCAACCCGACGCTCTCGCCCGGCACCCGAGGCAATCTCGAGGCCTTCAGTCGTCGTGTCGAGCACGGGATCACCGCTACCTGGGAGGTCCTCCGGTACCGCGAGCTGCGGCAGAACGCGCTTCGCGCGCTGATCCCCATGACCCCGGAGTGGCAGACCGCATGACCGACCCGACGCCCGGCCGGCCCTCCACGAGCAACTGCTGCGATGGCTTCTCCCGGTCGCAGGCGATCCGCCGCGTGCTCGCCTCAGGGAAGCGGCCGGTGGCTCGCGAATGGGACCCGCGGATGCCAGTCCCGGCCGGCGTCGGGATCGACCGTCGTCAACTGCTGCGCGGCGCGGCCGGCGGTCTGCTCTCGGTCTACGGCGCCGGGCGGCTCGGACTGACCAATCGGGTGCTCGGCGACGGGATCGCACGGGCGGCGGCGCTCCAGGGCCCGGCCAGCCCGATCCTGGTCTCGGTCTTTCTCCAGGGCGGGGTCGACTCGCTCGCGCTGCTCGGCCCGGCCGGCGACCCGACCTACCAAAAGCTGCGTCCAACCCTCGGCGTCCCGGCGACGAGCGGCCTGTCGCTCCGCGAGGACCCGAGCCTCTACTGGCATCCATCGGCCAGCAGCTTCTCGCAGCTCCACAACGCCGGCCGGATGACCGTGATTCCGGGGATCGGATACACGGATCCGGATATGTCGCATTTCACCTCGCGCCACTACTGGGAGGTGGGAGCGACCGATACGGAGCTTGAGACCGGCTGGCTCGGTCGCTACCTCGATGTCGCCGGCACGCCGACGAACCCGTTCCAGGGCCTGTCGATGGACGGCCAGATGAACCCGACGCTGGCGAGCGCCAGGAACCCGGTCGCGGCGATCGACCAGCCGGACAACTTCTCGATGTACATCAACGGCGTCTGGGGCGACGCGTTCGAGTGGGCGATGGACTCCGCCTCCGCGCTCGGTGACGGACAGCGGCACTCGCACGACCCGGCGATCGCCCAGGTGGCCCAGGCTGCATCAGAGGTCGGGATCGTCCGCCGCACACTGAAGCCATTCGTCAACTCGAACGGTGACCCCGCCTACACGAGTCCGGTCACCTACCCCAATACGGGTGACTCGGACTTCCCTCAGCGTCTGGCGGGCCTGGCTGCGATGATCGCGGCCGGGGTTCCGCTCAGGTGCGTTGCCCTCACCTCCGACACCCAGTTCGACACCCATTCCTCCCAGGTCGGGACGTTTGATCCCGGGATTAAGCTGGCCACCGATTCGCTCGCCGCCTTCCAGTCCGATCTCGAGGCCCGGGGCCTCGCCGACCGGGTGCTGATCCACGTCTGGTCCGAGTTCGGCCGCCGCGCCCAGGAGAACGGCTCGGACGGGACCGACCACGGCGCCGCCGGCACGGGCCTGCTGATCGGCACCCGCGTCGCCGGCGGGATGCTCGGCGAGTTCCCATCGCTGACGAGCCTCGATACCAACGGCAATCAGGTCGAGAATGTCGACTACCGCGGGGTGTACTGCTCGCTGCTTGAGCAATGGTTCGACCAGGACGCCGCTGCGGTGATCCCGAGCGCCAGTTCGTTCCCGCGCTACCAGCTGCTGGGGTCCGGTGCGTAACCCGCTCGGCAAGCACCGCACCGCGGTGACGGTGATCGTCGCGCTGGCTGCCTGGGCCAGTATCGGCTCCATCCCCGCGGCGACCGCGAAGCTCAAGCCGCCCCCAACGCATCTCCTCGTCTACGCCCAGGAATGGTCACTGTGGCCGTCACGGGGACGGCTCCCGGCCGGCAAGGTCTACGTCGAGCTGTGGAATCGCGGTCAGGACATGCACGATCTCCGGATCCGCCACGTGAACGCCCGCGGCCAGATGATCGGGCCGATCGACGGGGCCGTGAAGACCACGCCGTCCGGAGACATCAGCTACGCCACCTGGCACCTGAAGCGCGGGCGCTACATGCTCTACTGCTCCATGCCCGGCCACTTCCAGATGGGCATGCACGCGCGGATCACCGTGACCTGACCTCGCCCGCGAGGTTCACCGGCACGCCCCGCTCACCGATACGCCCGCGCCTGGATTTCGTACAGGTCGGCGTAGAGACCGCCCGCCCGGATCAGGCTCGCGTGGTCACCAACGGCCGCGATCCGTCCCTGATCGATCACGACTATCAGGTCGGCCGTTCGGACGGTCGAGAAGCGGTGCGAGACGATCAGGGTGATCGCGCCTGAACCCTTGACCAGCGCGCGTGCAGCCAGATAGCGATCGAACAGAGCGGCTTCGGTGATCGCGTCGAGGCTGGCGGTCGGCTCGTCGAGGACGAGCAACAGGGGGAGATCTCGCATCATCCCCCGGGCCAGTGCGAGTCGTTGCCACTGGCCGCCGGACAGATCCTGTCCGCTCGAGAACGATCGCCCGATGGGCGTGGCCAGGCCGTCCCGCAGCTGGAGTGTGAGCGCCGTCGCGTCGGCCCGGTCGAGCGCTGTATCCAGCGCCGCCGCGTCATCCATCCGCGGCAGGTCACCGATGCCGACGGCCTCACCGGCGAGCAGCTCGAATTGCACGAAGTCCTGGAACGTGGCTGCGGTTCGCTTCCTCCACGCCGCCAGCTCGATCTCGGCGAGCGGCACCCCATCGATCAGCACGGCACCCGAGGTCGGCTGGTACATGCCCGTGAGGAGCTTGACCAGCGTGGTTTTTCCGGCGCCGTTCTCGCCGACGAGCGCGACCGCGGCTCCGGCGGGCAAATGCAGATCAACCCCTTCAAGCACCGGGACGCCGGTCGCTGGATAGCCGAAGCTGACGTCCCGCAACGTGATCCCGTTCGTGAGCATCGATGGCGGCTTCGCGTGACGGCCCTCCTGCTCGACGCGATCGGCGGCGGCATGATCCTCGAGCCACAGCAAACGCTCGGCGGTTCGGGTCGCCGTCAGCAGCGCGCCAATCGACGCCGCGGCCTGGCCGATTTGGAGCTGGGCGCGTTGGATCAACGTCACAGCGAGGACCACCTCCCCGACGCTGGCGTGGCCGTCCACGGCGCGCACCACGACCGCTGCGATGCCGCCTACGAACCCGGCAGCGAAGAGCACCCATCCAACCGTTCCATAAAAGCCTCCGACCAGTGCCGCGCGGGTCGTGCTCGAGCTCACGATCTCGGCCTTGCCCCGGTGACGTTCACGCAGCGCCTCGGTGACTCCGAACACCCGTAGCTCCTTGCCGGATCCTGCGGAGGTCGCCAGCTCGAAGAGTTCATTCGCCAGCCTTCGGTGCGGTGCCACCTGCTCGTCGGCGCGCTGGCGGATCCGCACCGATGCTCGCTCGCCGAGCAGTGGGGCAACCGCCAGGAGAGGGAGCAGCGCGAGCGGCGGAAAGATGGTGGCGAGAATCACGACCAGCCCCACCGTCCGAACGAGGATTTGGAGGACGACCAGCATCTGTCGAGCACCGTTGCTGAGCGGCCCAAGGTTCTGTTGAAGCAGGTCGAGCTCGGTTCGATACGCCGGACGCTCGAGGTGATCGACGCCGCTGACGGCGTTGAGGAGCTCCGCGATCCGCGCGTTCAGGTAAATCCCGGTCTTGTCCGACAAGGTCGCGCAGGCGGTCCCGGCGAGCATGCCGAATGTCCACGTAAGCGCGTAGAGAACCGCCAGCGCGACGACGCCGAGGACGAGGCGCTCGCCTTCGTGGCGGACTGCGGCATTGATCAGAACGGCAAGTGCGACCGGGTAGAGGACAGAGGTGATCGCTCCCGCGACGAGAACCGACCCCGCGTACAGGACCCAGCGCGGCGCGGCCCGCCAGCTCCACAGGAACATGGAGGTCCAGGGCCGCCAGCGGCTCATGCCGGATCCTCGTAGCGCGCGGCCTGCAGACGGAACAGCCGGGCATAGTGCTTTCCTGCCGCGACCAACCCCTCATGACCGCCCTGCTCGACGACTTTGCCGCTCTCGAGCACACAGATGTGGTCCGCGCGCCTGACGGTCGAGAACCGGTGCGAGATGATCAGCGAGGTCGTGCCCTCGGTGATCTCCAGGAAACGGTCGAAGAAGTCGGCTTCGCCACGGGCATCGAGCCATGCGGTTGGCTCGTCGAGGACGAGGATGCGGGCGCCGTGGCGAACGGCAAACAGCGCGCGAGCGAGTGCGATCCGCTGCCACTGTCCGCCTGAGAGCTCGACGCCACCCTCGTAGCTTCGAGACAGGACGGTGTCCCACCCGGCGTCGAGCGCCACCCCCGCCCGGGCCGCGCTGGCCTCGAGTCCCTCTACGTCATCGAGGTGAGAGGGCGCACCCCAACCGATGTTCTCGCGGAGCGTCAGGGGATAGTGGGCGAAGTCCTGGAACACGACCGCCACCTGCCGCTGCCAGCTCGATGCATCGAGCCGCGTGAGCTCGATGCCGTCGACGAGGACACGCCCGGCATCGGGATCATGCAGGCGCGCGAGGAGCTTGACGAGCGTGGTCTTGCCCGCTCCGTTGATCCCGACGAGCGCTGTCGATCGTCCCGCCGGAAGAGTGAGCTCTAGGTCATCGAATACCCCGCCCGTCGCCGACGGGTAGGAAAACGCGACGTGCTCGAAGCGCACCTCTCGCGTAGGAAGATCTCGCGCCGACAGGAGTCCAGTCAGCACCGAGGTGCTGGGCGCCAGTTCGGCCTCGAGCTTGGCGGTCCGGGGGACTCCCTGGAGCATCCAGGCGAGCGCGACGTCGTCCAAGGAGATGTCGCCGAAGGTGACGGTCGCTACCAGCATCGGCAGCATTACCGCCAGGGTCCCGAGCGTGATCTCGCGGTGATAGCCCGCGTACCCGAGATAGCCACAGGCGAGCCCGTAGGCACCGAGCACGACGAGCGCCAGCAACAGGACGGTCCGATCGAGGCGCCGGAGGCATGCCCAGGGTTCGCGAAGCCCGAGCAGGGCCTGCCCGCGATAGCGCTCGACGAGCCAGCCACCGAGCCCGAACACCCGCGATTCCTTGGCGACGTCGGGCATCGCGCCCAGACCGCGGAGGTACCACGCCCGTCGCATCAACTCCGAGCTGCCGGCATACAGGGCGCCCTGTTGCCTGATCAGCCTCAGCTGCGGACGGCGAACGATGATCCACATCACGAGCATGCCCAGTCCGAGCCACCATCGAAATGAGGCGAGCACGCCACACGCGATCAGGCCGCTTGCCCGATTGCTGATGACCAGCGCGAGCGTCATTGGTGCGTCGCCCGTCCACTGGTTGACCATCTGCCCCTGGGCGAGCGCGAGGTCGTCGAGCACCTTCGGGTCCTCGAGGTGAGTGATTCCCGGGGGCCCGGAGACCGCCGTGATCAGCCGGTCCTGGGTCGTGTAGACGATCCGCCACTTGACCACGGAGCTCAGCGCCGACTGCACGGGACCCAGCAACAGGGCCGCCGCGTACGCGGCACCTGTGATCGCGAGGGCGCCGAACAGGCGGTCGCCAGCGCTCGAGCTAAGCCCGTGCTCGGTCGCCGCGGGAATCGTGCCGACGAGCCGCCCGGCCGCGACCAGCACGACATTGGGCAGGACGGCCGACGCGATCGTAAACAGCGCTACGGCAACCGACAGCGGACGGCTGGTCTCCCACAGGAGCCGCACGGCCGCGCCGTAGCCAAGCCGCGACGCCGCGGTGCGCGGTCGCCGGATCCACTGACGAGCTTTTCGACCTACTGCCTGCCTCCCGACTCGATCACATCGCTACCCACCGGAGCCGCGGGTCTCCTGAGTCCCACGCGATTATCCCGCCCAGTACCCGAGCGGGATGCGGAGAGAGGTTGGCTATTGAGCGGGTGGTGCTCCCGGTCCTCCGCCTGCCCCAGTGTGCGGACGCCCGAGGCTGCCCTTAGCCTCGATCTCGGCCGTGTCAACACTGATGTTGAACGTCGCGGCGTATCCGTGCCCGATGGTGCCTCTCACCTTCACGATGTTGGTGGCGTCGTCGGCGCTACTCAGGACGGTGTCGTTCTCGTCGGTGGTGGGGTCTTTCTGGGGCGAGCGACTGTTGTAGGGCGTCGCGTCAGTGAGAACGTGGTCGTTGTCGGCGTCGGAGAAGAAGATCTGGGTGGTGTAGCCGGCGATCGTCGCCCCGTGCTGGGAGAGCTTTCGCACCCGGACGTGGATATGGATCGCGCGGCCGGTGTACCAGCCGGGCCAGATCGTCTTGAAGCTGACCTGACCGCGGACGGGCTTGGACCTGATCCCCCGGTCCTCGCCGGTGATCTGGTAGCCGCGCAGCCAGTTGTCAGCGATCGTGTCGCCGCCGCTGGTGCCGCCGCCGGCCTGCTGAGAGGACTCATCGGAGTAAAGGCCGTGTGCGTTGGCGTGCCAGATATCGACGGCGAGGCCGTTGACCGGCTGGCAGTCCTTGCTTGAGTCGACGACGTTGATGGTGAGGGCGAGCGGCACGCCCGTCTGGTGCCCGCCGCCGTGCGAGTTCGCGCGCACGTCCGCGCGATGGAGCATCGTGTTGACCCAGTAGGGGCCTTCGGTCAGCTCTGGGGTGAGCTTGGCGCACGTCGTGGCCGCAACCGCGGTTCCATCGAGTGCCCGGAACAGGGCCGGCCCAGCGAGGTACACAGCGCCAGCCGCCCCGGCGGCGGTTACGGCTTGACGTCGCGTGATGCGGTGCTCACGGCTCATGCGGGCTTTAGATGTAGATCGAATTCCATCGTGGCCTTGTTTTCGACACTCACGAATCCACCCACGCTTGGAGCCGTCATGTTGAATCTGCTCCAGGGGAAGGTGAGCGACCCGACCGCCTCGATCGACGAGCTGGAGAGCCGCATCTGCACCGGGAGCGTTTCGGTTCTAGAGGTCCCGTGGATGTCGAAGATGCCGGTCACTGGCACCTGAACGACGCTGCCGTCGAGAGCGGTCGCGGGGAGGGCGACGGGTTTGGTGAGCTTGAACGTGGCGGTCGGGTAGGTGTCGCTCTGTATTCCAATCGTGCGGATGTGCTGGTCGCGCATCGCTTGATCGCTCTTGAGCGTGTTGACCGCCACCGTGAAGGAGGCCTTCGCGATCGTGACCGCCCTGCCCCGCTCGGTCAGGATGGCGTCGCCGGTTATGTCCGACGTGCGCCCAACTGCATCGTCCTCGGCGGGGAGAAAGCCGAGCTTCTCCCGGACCCGGTAGCCCGCGACTGAACCGCTAGCGATCGTCCACCGGCCTGCGAGCCGTCCGCCTGAGCTGACCGGAACGCTGGCCGCGCTCGAGCTGAGACTCAACGGCCTCGGCGAAGAGGTCGGGAAGATGACGAAGTAAATGACTAGAAACGCCGCCACGACCAGGGCCAGGATTCCGCCGGCCGCCACCGCAACCAGTCGGCGCTTGCTCAGGCGACGTCGCCGCATTCCGAAAGTCTCCCGTGACGTTGTAAGCCACCCCTATGAGTCCCCGGGGCCATGCCCCACCGGTCTACCAGCACGGCGATGTTGCTAATGGCCGCGTTCGCGCCCCGCTCGCGCAGCAAGCTCTCGAGCGCGGCGCCGTGCCCACGCGATCGCCGGTGTCGCTGGGGATCGCTCGAGCAGTTCGAGCTTAGCCTCCGCGTCTCTTAGCTGAGCGCTCAGCCTGGCGATGTCGTCGCCCAGCTGCAGCTCCCGATCTGTCGGGATCGGCGTGCCCGGGCGGGGCGCACCGGCGCGAGACCTACCGCCAGGGTCTCCGGTGTCGGAACCCCTGTGATCTGTCGTCGTCGACGCTCGACTTGTTTCACG
This sequence comes from Solirubrobacteraceae bacterium, assembly GCA_035505215.1. Taxonomy (GTDB): domain Bacteria; phylum Actinomycetota; class Thermoleophilia; order Solirubrobacterales; family Solirubrobacteraceae; genus Palsa-465. The sequence continues at coordinate 39,300 of DATJQY010000003.1, forward strand.
TCGCCAGCGGCCACTGTTCCAGTCGATCTGTTCGATCGGCTCAGTGATCCCATGCTCCTCCCGAAACTCATCTACAGCCAGCTTGCATGACGTGGGGATGTATGGATGGAAGTAGTCATCGACAACTAGGTATCCACCTATCGATAGCCCCGGATACAGTGCGTCGAGCGCGATCCGCGTCGCCTTGTATGTGTCGGCGTCGACACGGACGAGCGACCAACTGCGATCACCGAGACCTGCCAGGGTCTCTTCGAAGAAACCTGGCACGAACTCAACCCCCTGATCAAAGCCGAAGCGCTCAAAGAACCCCCGCACCTCGGCGAGCGTCGGCGCCAGGTAGTCGATCGCACTCATGTGCAGCTCGAGCGTGCGGTCGTCCTCGGACCCCGACTCCTCCGGCAGCGGGAATCCTTGAAAGGAATCCGCGACCCATACCTTGCGGTCCTCGGCTCCAAGCGAGTCGAGCGTGGCACGCATTAGGATCGCGGCGCCGCCACGCCAGGTTCCCGCCTCGATCAGGTCGCCGCCCACCTTGTTGCGGACGACGTCCTCGACGCAGGCCTGAAGGTCGTCGAGCCGCCGCAGTCCGATCATGCTCAAACCGTTTTGGGGCCAGTCCTTTCCATCGATGCGCCAGGAAAGCTGCTCGTCACCCGCGAGCTCTCGCGAAAACAGCCGCCGATCGCCGGTCCAGGTGACTGTCCGAGTTGCCGCTCCGCCGAGGTCGCAGAGACAAAGCTTGAGTAAGTCGAGATAGGCGCGACGTAGCGACTCGTCACTCGCCCGGGGGGCCGAGGCATAGACACGACGGGCGTCGCCCCTGAGATCTCTAGGGCTCATTCTCCAGCACCCAACCGCTCATGTCGCGACCGAGCGCCCACTCAAAGGCTGATACAGAAGATGCCGGTCGCCAAGGGCCCAATTCACTCTACCGCCCAGGTGGGCTGCGGCTCATATCACCGACCGTATTGCGGCGTGCGCGAACTGGCTGTGGGCCCGCACCTGGGGATGCCAGAAAGTTGTCGGGGGCGGGCGTGAACATTTAAGTCGAGACCCCACTGGCCGATGGGTGGTTATGACGCAGATCGCGCTGTCTGGAGTGATCGGGGCGCTTTCCCACGCGCTGGACATCGCGGAGGGTCAGCCCCCGGGTCACGCCGTCCGGTCGTGCGTGATTGGAATGCGCCTGGCCGAGGAGCTTGAGCTGGGTGTGGGGGAGCGCTCCGACCTCTTCTACGCGCTCCTGCTCAAGGACGCCGGCTGTTCGGCCAACGCCAGTCGCATGGCGGCCCTGTTCGCGGCGGATGACCGCGCCGCAAAGGCGACCTCCAAGTTCATCGACTGGACGAACCCGCGGACGGCGCTGTTGTGGTCGCTCCGGACGGCAGCGCCCGGAGCCGGATTCCGCCGGCGGATGGTGGTACTGCGCGGGATTCGCGACGAGGGCGAGGTCACCCGGCAGTTCATGGAGGCGCGGTGCGATCGGGGAGCCGAGATCGCTCGCATGCTGTTCCTGTCGGAGGCAACCGCTGGCGCGATCCGCAGTCTCGACGAGCATTGGGATGGGCGCGGTATGCCCGACGGCCTAATCGGGGAGGAAATCCCGCTGGCCGCCCGGATCCTCTGTCTTGCCCAGACGGTCGAGGTGTTTCACGCCTCCGGAGGAGTCAAGGCCGCTCGCACAATGGCCAAGCAGCGGCGCGGCCGCTGGTTTGACCCGTGCCTGGTCGACGCGTTTTTGCGCATCTGCGGCGACCGCGCGTTTTGGGCCGGGCTCGCGGCGCCGGATGTCTCGCAGTGGGAGCCGCCCGACTTCGCCCTCGCCGGAGACGACGCCCGTCTCGATCGCATCGCCGAGGCCTTCGCGCGGGTCATCGACGCCAAGTCGCCGTTCACCGCCCGTCACTCCCAGCGGGTGGCGGAACTCGCCGACGGAATCGCGGAGGTCCTCGATTTCGATGCCGACGAGCGGCGGACACTGCGACGCGCGGCACTCCTGCACGACATCGGCAAGCTCGCGATATCCAATCGGATTCTCGACAAGCCGGGCAAGCTGACTGACGAGGAGTTCCTCGCGGTAAAGACCCATCCCGTGCACACGTTGCGCATCCTCGAACGCGCTCCATGCTTCGCCGACCTGGCCGAGCTCGCCGCCAACCACCACGAGAAGCTGGACGGCAGCGGCTACCCGCGGTCCCTGTGTGCGGGGGAGTTGGACCTGCCGATGCGGGTACTCGCCGTAGCCGATGTCTATGAAGCCCTGACGGCTGATCGCCCGTACCGCGGTCCGCTCCCCGCTGAGGCGGCGCTCGCGATCATTGACCGGGATGTGCCCGAGCGGCTCGATCCCGAGGTCCGGCACGCGCTCGGGATTCACCTAAGTCGTACCGGCGCCAATAGCGTCGAGTTGACGCTCGCTGACGCATCGTCCTAACGGAGTTGGGTCCCGAGCGCGTCCTCAAGAAATGGAAACGCCGCATTCGCGTTCAGGCAGCCTCGCAGCAACATCGCGACGCCGAGATCGCCGGTGTACAGCGAGTAGCGCCCGAAGCCACGGGCGTCGCGGGATCGTTCTGCGTCGGCTGCGGCGTCCATAGCGAACGCCTGAGCCCGTTCTAGCCATATCTCGTCGCCCGAGCGCGCGAATAAGGCGAGGAAGGCGTAGGCATTGCCGGCGGTGCCGTGACACAAGCCCGGTCCCTTGCGCAAGGGACCGGCCTGCCAGGTCAGCTCACCGCCGGCATCCAGTAGCCGGTCTGTCTCACCGTCGCGGGGGAGGCCGACCAGGGAAATGACCATTCCCGGCGCGCCATGACACCACTGAACTGGATGACGGCTACTGTCGGCTCCCACCAGTGGGAACCACTGGGCGAGGTCGCCCTCAACCTGTGCGAGCTGGATAAGAGTCCTGCGAATCCGATCGGTGACCCGTTCAGCCTGCTCGCCGAGCAGGTCGGCTCCGCTGAGGAGTGCGAAAGCGTTGCCGGCGAACCCGTGACCCGCCCCAACGTAGCGCTGCCTGGTTCCATACAGGTCCTGGATCCACACCGGCTCGCGCCACTCGGAGATGAGCCGCTCCGCTGAAGCAATCCAAGCATCGCTCCAGCGCTTATCTCCTGAGGCACGCCACATCGCGAGTGCGGCCGTCATGGTCCCAGGCGAGCCCCAGCAGAGCTCAAGCGAGGGATGGCCGGTATTGCGGCGGACGCATGCCTCGAGAGCCGAGAGCCCGGTTTCGTCGCGGAGGATGGCCTCCGCCGCGAGCAGGATTCCGCTCTCGCCGAAGAAAAAAGACGCTGCCACCGGCGGATTGAGCGCAGTCAGCTCGGGCGCCGCTAAGAAGCCCTCGTGGAGCGTCTCCGCCAACTCCGGTGCTCTCGCGAACGGCGGAGCGAGCCCATCGCGGGCCAGGCGATCTAGCGTCCACGCGACGCCGGCCGCCCCAAAGTACGCGTTGCGATAGGGGACATCAGGATCGCCTTCGAGATCTTCAGCCGCATTGGGCCACAAGCGCTCAGGCCCCTGGTAGGCCTCAATCGCATCGCGGGCGATTACTTCGATGGCGGCCCTCGCCTCGCTCTCGCTCCAAGGGCGCCCCTGTAGTGGCCGGTGCTCGTCAGGGTCGTACAGCATGTGGGTTCAGTTGATTTTGCGCCTTGGGTCGGTGACAAAGCAGCGAATGGAGGTCGGACCTCCACAGAGATGCCGGCTCAAGAGTCGATCGGGTGAACGCCGATCTTGGGAGATATGTCCTCAAGCTGCTGGCCGCCCTATTGGCGCTCACCGCCGCAGGGCTGGATCATCCGACGACCGTTTTCGCTATCGCCTCAGCCTGAAGCTCTTCTTCATGCTGACGGCACTGCCAACGACGGGAGTGAACGTGTCCTTCGCGATCACGTTCAAGCTCTTCGCGTATCTGAGCAGCCGCCTCCCCTGGTGGCGGAACTTTCGGTGGCTGTGCCCGTTCCATGGCCCTGCCAGGACTCGAACCTGGGCGCGACGGATTATGAGTCCGCTGCTCTACCAGCTGAGCTACAGGGCCGCTCGTGGGCGCGAAGCTATCACTGGCTGCGGTAGGCTCCACGGCCGATGGTCGTGTTCGCCACCAATGCCCTTGGTCAGACGCTCGCCCTGTTGGCGACGTTCCTCGGCATTGGCATCCTCGCCAACATCCTGATCGTTTACATCATCGCTCAGGTGTTTGGCGAGCACAAGCAGAACCAGGAGCACGAGCCCGGCGTGGAGTAGCCGTCGCCCCGTCCAAAGGGGTGACTCAATGGTCTTTCTGAAGGAAGGCCGCCGCCCGTTGTCGAATGACTGGGCTGCTGATGAAGCAGACCCTCAGTTCGAGCCGATCCGCCACCGCGCCCCAGCCGACCCCCGCGCCAAACGGCGCCCATCAGGCGCTGTCGGCCTACATCCAGTCTCGCTTCGAGGAGTTCTCCCGCTCGCAGAAGGACGTCGCGCAGTACATCGTCGATCACCTCGACGAAGCGGCCTTCCAGACGGCTGAAGAGCTGGCCCGCCGGGCCAGCACGTCCTCGAGCACGGTTGTCCGTTTCTCTCAGGCCCTCGGCTTCGAAGGCTTTCCTGAGCTCCAGCAAGCCGCCCGCGACGAGTACCGGCGACGGGCCCCGGCCGCCGACGGCGTCGCCATTGCGGCGCCGCTGTTCTCGCTCGACCAGACCGAGTTCGAGGCGGCGCTGGCCGCCGACCACGTCAACGTGGAGGACACGGCACACAAGCTCTCGCGCTCCGAGGTTGAGGCGGCGATCGACGCCATCGTCTCGGCCGAGAAGGTGCTCATCGCCGGCACCGATCAGATGGCCTTCTTCGCCAGCTACCTGCGCCACCTGCTGATGCTCCTCGACCTGCGCGCTGAGATCGTCGCCAGCCCGTCCCAGGAGGCACTCGGCCGGTTGAGCCGGATCGACGAGCAGACGCTGGTCATCGGCCTGTCGGCCGGGCGGCCGCACCCGCTCATCACGCGGACGATGAAGCTTGCCCGGCACCGGAAGGCGCCGACGCTGGCCATCACCGACGCCACCCTTTCCGAGGTCGCTCGGCTGGCCCGCATCCGCCTCTATTACTCCTCCAACAGCCCCGCCTTTGTCCGTTCGCACACGGCCCTGCTCTCGCTGATTCAGGCCCTGGCCTACGGGGTCTATTCGCGGGACGCTCAGCAGTACGACATCCGGATCAAGGCGTTCCGCCTGAAGTGACCCCGGAGCGGCTCGTCCACCACGAGCTCTGCTTCGGCTGCGGGCGGACGAACTTGTTCGGGCTGCTCATGGACGTCGAGGCGATCTCGGAGGGCCAGGTGCGGGGCCGTGGCTTCGTCAAGCAGGATCACCAGGGCCCTGAGCGCGGGACCGCGCACGAGGGCATCGTGCTGGCGGCGCTCAGCGAGGCGATGTCCCTCGCCTGCGGTCCAGACGCGCGAGCCCGCCAGGTCGAGCTGGAGGTGCAGGGATCGGTCCCAGTGGGCGCGTTCCTCGATGTCGAGGCCGAGGCGAGGACAGGCAGCGAGGGCCGGTGCGAAACCTCGGCCAGCGCCTCTGTGGAGGGAACGCCCGTCGCCACCGCCCGGGGCGTCTACGAAGCGCGCCAGCGGTCCGGGGACTGACCGCACCGGCGCATCGTCTTGCCCGCAGCGGGTAGGTTTGCCGCGTCGCTATGCCCAAGAGCCTGGCCCGTCAGATCCTGGAAGAGCACCTCGTCGAAGGGGAGCTCAAGCCGGGTTCCTCGATCTCGCTGAAGATCGACCAGGCCCTGCTCCAGGACGCCACCGGGACGATGGCCCTCATGCAGTTCGAGGAGCTTGAGATCCCGCGGATCAAGCTCGACCGCGCGGTCCAGTACGTCGACCACAACGTGGTCCAGCTCGACTACAAGAATCCCGACGATCATCGGATGCTCCAGGCGCTGGCGCGCAAGTACGGCCTTCACTTCTCGCGCCCGGGCAACGGGATCAGCCACTACATCCACATGGAGCGCTTCGGCAAGCCCGGGCAGACGATGCTCGGAGCCGATTCGCACACGGTTCAGGCCGGGTGCATGGGCATGATCGCGATCGGCGCCGGTGGCCTCGACGTCGCCGTGGTCCTCGGCGGCCATCCGTACGAGGTCGCCTGCCCCGAGGTGGTTGAGGTCCGCCTGGGGGGCACGCTCGATCGCCCGTGGGTCCAGGCCAAGGACATCATCCTCGAGCTGCTGCGCCAGCTCTCTGCCAGCGGCGGCAAGAACAAGGTGTTCGAGTTCACCGGCGAGGGAACGGCCGACCTCAGCATCCCTGAGCGGGCGACGATCGCCAACATGATCGCCGAGCTCGGCGCCACCGCCGCGGTGTTTCCTCCGGATGACACGACCAAGGAGTGGCTGAAGCGCCAAGGCCGCGAGGACGACTTCGTTGACGTCGGACCTGAGGATGGAGCCGAGTACGACGACCGGGTTGAGATCGACCTTGACGAGCTGGGTCCGCTGGTCGCCAAGCCGCACAACCCCGACAACGTGGTGCCGGTAGAGGAGGTGGTGGGAACCGAGATCGCTCAGGTGTGCATTGGCTCCTCGGTCAACTCGGGCTTCAACGACCTGGCCCTCGCCGGGGCGATCCTGGCCGACAAGGACGGCCAGATCGTCCACCCGTCGATCAGCGCCACCGCGACCCCCGGCTCGAGGCAGATCCTGGCCGCGATCGCCGAGTCCGGCGTCTACCGCCAGCTCTCGGATGGCGGGGTGCGAATGCTCGAGCCGGTCTGCGGCCCGTGCGTCGGCATGGGGCAGGCGCCGCCCTCAGACGCCAACTCGCTGCGCACCTTCAACCGCAACTTCCCGGGACGGTCGGGAACGCCCGAGGACTCTGTGTTCCTGTGCTCGCCGGCGGTCGCCGCTGTGTCGCTGCTCAGTGGCAAGATCGAGGACCCACGCGAGTACGGCGAGGCGCCTGAGCTCCTGCCCATGCCGGAGCTGCGGCCCTACGTCGACGATGTTCACATCTTTGCTCCCGCCGACGAGAAAGAGGCGGAGAAGATCGAAATCCCCCGGGGTCCGAACATCAAGCGGCCGCCGGAGCACAAGCCGATGGAGGAATCGCTCAAGGCGCGGGTGGCCACGGTGCAGCCCGACGACATCTCGACCGGCGACCTGGCTCCGGACGGAGTTGAGGTCATGTCCTACCGCTCGAACGTGCCTGCCATCGCCGAGTTCACCCTGCGCCAGCGCGACCCCGACTTCCGCAAGCGGCTCAAGGACTGGGGCAGCGGGATCATCGTCGCCGGCGACAACTACGGCCAGGGTTCATCACGGGAGCACGCCGCCCTGGCGCCGCTGTTCCTGGGGGTCAAGGCAGTCGTGGCCAAGTCGTTTGCCCGCATCCACCGCCGCAACCTGGTCGCCCAGGGCATCGTCCCGCTCACGTTCAAGGACGAATCCGACTACGACAAAGCGGAAGTCGAGCAGTGCTGGGAGTTCCCCGATCTGCGCCAGGAACTCGAGGACGGCGCGGACACGATCAAGGTCAAGATCGACGACGGCGACGAGATCGAGCTCGGCCAGGACCTCTCAGAGAGCGAACGGAAGATTCTCGTCGCGGGCGGGCTCCTGAGTTATCTCCGGGAGCAGGATTCCTCGAACGGTGAGGACGGCGACTAGCGCGGCATCACCAGCAGCGCCTGGACCGCACGCCCGACCCGACCGCCGAGGTCGAAGATGACGCTCTCGGCCAGCCCGACGCCTCGCTCCGCGATCGTCGTCCGGGCCTGAAGCCCGATCCACTCGCCCTCGGGTGGACGCTCCAGGTAGAGGGTCAGGTCGGGATTGATGAACGCGAACTCGTCCCACGAGAGCTCGGCGCTGATCCCGTTACCGAAGTCCCCGGCCGCTCCCAGGCGCTCGAGCGGACTCGGCTCCTCTCCGGCCACGAGCGGGACGCGAAGCCGGAACCAGGCCATCGAAGGCCCGCGTCCGAACACGCCGTCGACGAACCTGATCTCAATGGCGTCGGGCGCGAACATGGGCCGATAGGGCGGATTGAAGCCTTCTCCGCCCTCGTGCTCACGCCCCTGATCCGGCCCCGGCGGGGGCGGGACCGCCGCTGTCGTCGGGGCGCTGGGATCGGCTCGCTGCACCTGGAGCGCGCGGGCGCGGACGACCTCGATTCCGTCCGGCGTGCGAATCGAGCCCTCGAGCAGCTGGACTCGGCGGCCGCCCCGGATGACGTCAGCGTCGGCCTCGAGACGGCCGAGCGGGACGGGCCGCAGCAGCTCGTAGGTGACGCGCGCGATCTGGAGCCCCTCAGCCGCCGGCAGCCGCTCGAAGGCCCGCATCAGGAGCGCCGCCGGCGCGCCGCCGTGCTGAGCGCCCGGATCCCAGGGCCCCCGGGCCAGTTCGGTGGCCACGAAGGCCTCCTCCTGGGGGATGAAAACCGCCTCGCCGGGCATCGCGGCGGCACACTACTGCCTAGATACACTCACCCTTCGTGAACGACGACCAGCCCATCCCGCGCGACGAGTCGACCTTCGCCGTCAAGGCGGGGCTGGCCGAGATGCTCAAGGGGGGCGTGATCATGGACGTGGTCACGCCTGAACAGGCCAAGGTCGCCGAGGACGCGGGCGCCGCCGCGGTGATGGCGCTCGAGCGCGTCCCGGCCGACATCCGCCGGGATGGTGGCGTGGCCCGCATGTCCGATCCGGAGATGATCCGCGGTATCCAGGAAGCGGTGTCGATCCCGGTGATGGCCAAGGCCAGGATCGGTCATTTCGCCGAGGCTCAGGTGCTGGAGGCGCTCGAGGTCGACTACGTCGATGAGTCCGAGGTTCTCACCCCTGCCGACGAGGCCAACCACATCGACAAGTGGGCCTTCAAGGTGCCGTTCGTGTGCGGAGCCACGAATCTCGGCGAGGCTCTGCGGCGGATTGGCGAGGGCGCGGCGATGATTCGCTCCAAGGGCGAGGCCGGCACGGGCGACATCGTCGAGGCGGTTCGCCACCTGCGCATGATCCGGGGCGAGATCCGCCGGCTCACGCTGCTGGGTGAGGAAGAGCTGGCCAGCGCGGCCAAGGGCCTGCAGGCCCCGCTGAATCTGGTCCGCCAGGTCGCCGCCGACGGCCGGCTGCCCGTCGTGCTCTTTTGCGCTGGGGGCATCGCGACCCCGGCCGACGCTTCGCTGGTCATGCAGCTCGGTGCCGAGGGCGTATTCGTCGGCAGCGGCATCTTCAAGTCTGAGGATCCGGAGCGCCGGGCGCGGGCGATCGTCGAGGCCACGACGCACTATCAGGATCCGGCTCGGGTGGCCGCCGCCTCAACCGGTCTCGGCCAGCCGATGACGAGCATCGAGACGGCCAAGCTCGAGACCGAGCAGCTGCTGGCCCCGCGCGGCTGGTAAGTGCGCGTCGGCGTCCTCGCGCTCCAGGGCGACTTCGAAGCTCACGAGAAGATTCTGCACGGGCTCGGCGCCGAGGCGGTTGAGGTCCGCGTACCTTTGGATCTCGAGGGACTCGATGCGCTCGTCATCCCGGGCGGCGAGTCCACGGTCATGACCCTGGGCATCGAGCGTGAAGGGCTCGCCGGGCCTCTGCGGGAGCTGGCTGCGAGCGGGCGTCCCGTGCTCGGGACGTGCGCCGGGATGATCATGCTTGACCGCGACCATCTGGGCCTCCTCGATGTAACCACTCGGCGCAACGCGTTCGGGCGCCAGCTGCATTCGTTCGAGGCTGATCTCGAGGTCGACGGCCTGAGCGGGCCTCCGGTCCACGCCGTGTTCATCCGCGCACCGTGGGTCGAGGAACGGGGACCGGAGGTCGAGGTGCTCGCCTCGGTTGATGAGCATCCGGTGGCGATTCGGCAGGACAACCTGGTCGCGCTCTCGTTCCATCCCGAGCTCACGGGCGAGATCCGCTTTCACGAGTTGCTGATGGCCATGGCCAACGGCCGCGGCGGGCTCAGCCGGTAACCGACGTCAGCGGCTGGTGACGGGCGGGCGGTGGCGGCGCGCGTAATCCTCAAACTCGCGCTCAAACCGCGACCAATCGAAGTGCGGCTCGCCATCAGGCGAGGGTGGCGGCCCGTCCGCCGGCTCCTCGTCCGGAGGCGGTTGGTGCCCGGACTCAGCCCGGGACAGCCAGGCGGCCAGCGCGGACACGGCGATGCCGCACGAATAGAGCACCACCGCGATTAGGACGCGGTGGGTCAGCGAGGCGGCCAAGCCAACGCCATAGAGGGCCAGCGCCCCGACGACGAGACGGCGTAGATCCGAGGCCGGGACCGCCTGGCGCGGCGGCCTGGCGCGGGCGCTGGCGAGCACTGCGCCAAACAGGCTCACCGCGAGCACGAGCTTCCAGGAATCGGCGGGTGGCACGAACACAGGCCTTCGTGAGCGATCATCGACCGCTCGGAGGCGGAAATCAAGGCCTCTGAGGGGAATTTCACTTGGACTACACGACCAGCCCGTGGCGCACTGTGTTCTCAGTCACCGCCCGCGGCTCGACGAAATGGCGCAGGTAGTCAGGGCCGCCGGCCTTCGTCCCGTTGCCCGAGAGGCGGTTGCCGCCGAATGGCTGCCGGCCCACCTTCGCGCCGGTGATGCCACGGTTGACGTACAGATTGCCCACCGGGGTGCGCTGCTCGACGTACCGCACAGTGGCTGGGTCCCGCGCGAAGAGGCCGCCGGTCAGGGCCACCGGCAGCTGATCGACGATGTCCATCGCCTCCTCCACGTCGCGCACGCGCTGGATGGCCAGGAGTGGACCGAAGATCTCATCGGAGAGCACCGGCGACTCCTGGTCGAGATCAACGGCGACCGTGGGGGGGCAGAACCACCCGTGGTCAGGGACGGGTTCCGCCCGGACCGCGATCGTCCCCTGGCGCTCGGCCAGCTCGCTGTAGCGCTGGACCCGCTCCTGGGCCGAACGCTCGATCACCGGCGGCACGTCGATGCCGGGCTCTGACGCCTGACCCACCCGCAGGACCTCGACGGCTCCGCTGACCCGCTCGATCAGCTGGTCCGAGATCGCCTCGTGAACGAGGACCCGGGCCGCGGCCGAGCACTTCTGGCCCGCGTAGACAAAGGCCGAGGAGACGATCGCCGGGACCGCGTCGTCGAGATCGGCGTCGGCGTCGACGACGACGCAGTTCTTGCCCCCCAGCTCGGCGACCACGCGCTTGATCGTCTTCTGCCCAGGGCGCACCTCGGCGGCGCTGCGCATGATCTCGAGCCCGACGGCCAGCGAGCCGGTGAAGGCGATGGTCGCCACCTGCGGGTGGGCGACGAGGGCGGCGCCAACCTCGCCTTCACCCGGCAGAAGCGCCAGCGCCGCGGGCGGTACCCCGCCGGCGCGTAGGGCCTGGGCGACGCGCAGGCCGCACCCGGGCGACTGCTCGGCCGGCTTGAAGACGACGCTGTTGCCGGTGACCAGCGCGGCCGCGGTCATCCCGCACGGGATGGCGATGGGAAAGTTCCAAGGTGAGATGACCGCCGCCACCCCGCGGGGGGCGTAGCGCATCTCGTTGCGCTCGCCCGGGACCTGAACCAGCGCGGCGCCCTGGGCGAGCTCGATCGCCTCGCGGGCGTAGTACTCCAGGAAGTCGATGGCCTCGCAGACATCGGCGTCGGCCTCGGGCCAGGGCTTGGCGCACTCTCGAACCTCGAGCGCCGCCAGCTCCAGGCGCCGCTCGCGCATCCACGCCGCGGCGCGGACCAGCGTCGCGGCGCGGTCCTCGGCAGAGAACTCGCTCCAGTCAGCGAAGCCGCGGGCCGCCTCAGCCACCGCCGCGTCGGTCTCGGCCGGCGTGGCGGCAGCGCTTCGCGCCACCACGTGATCCGGGTCCCCGGGGTCGGCGGAGAGGACCTCCTCGCCGGTGCGCCGCTCGTTGCCGATCCAGACCGGCACGGTGACGGGGAGCTCGCGATCGAGGTGGGCCAGCGCATCGGCGAGCTGGGCGCGCACGCTCGCGCGCCGGAGCTCGAGGACCGGCTCGTTGGCAAAGGGGGGCAGGGAAGGCACGACACTCACTCTAGGTAGGAGCTTGCCGACGCGGCCAACCGGCGCACCGTGGCCATCGCCAGGCATATGTTGCCGCCCGTGGGACGTCGTCTGCTGCCGGCTGTGATCGTCGTGCTCTGGCTCGCTGCCGCGGGGCCGGCCGGGGCTCAGACCCCGCAGATCTTCACCGGCTTTCATTCGGTACTCGCCTTCGGCGAGGGGGAGAACACCTCCGATCAGGATCTGGCCGCCTACGAGGCGGCGGGCACGGCACCCGCGGCGGATCTCAACGAGGACCAGCAGTACGAGGGCCTCGAGCAGGCATGGCCGGGATTCACCATCGCCGACCTCGACAAGTACTACAAGAACTCCGACTTCCAGCCCGAGCCTTCACCGAGCACGCTGAGCGGGATCCTCGGGACGCTGGGGACGGCGGTCAGCGGCTCACCACCCGGCGTCGAGACGCCCGAGCCCGGGGTCACCGTGGTCCGTGATTCCACCTACGAGGTCCCCCGGATCTACGCCGACACTCGCGCCGAGGCGATGTGGGCGGCCGGCTATGTGACCGCCGAGGACCGGCTGTTCTTCATGGACGTGCTTCGCCACGTCGCTGAGGGCACCGAATCCGAGCTCCTGGGCGCCAGTTCCGCCGCGTCCGATAGCCAGGAGCTGGGTGTCCAGGACGATTCACCGCAGTACCTCACCTCCCAGATGGAGTCGCTCCCCCAAACGATGGGGGCGGAGGGCAGCCAGGCACTCAGCGACATCGAGCAGTACGTGGCCGGAATCAACGCCTTCATCGACCTGACAAAGATGGATCCCGCGCGGCTCCCCGCGGAGTATCCGGCCCTCGGAATCACGCCGCAGCCGTGGACGCTGGCCGACACCGCCGCCCTGGGGGTCTATCTGATCGGCCAGTTCACCGTGTTCGGGGGCGACCAGGGCCAGCAGTCCGAGGCGCTGGGGATGGCCATCCAGCGGCTGGGCAAGAAGATCGGCACCCGGGTCTACGACGACCTGCGCCTGGCGGCCGACCCGGAGGCGGTGACGACGCTGCCCCAGCGGTTCGCGTCCGATAACCCCGGTCGGGTCAACCCGCGCTCGGTGGCCATGATCGACCCCGGGTCGCTCGTGTTGCGAAACGCCCAGACCGGCGGCCCCGAGTCGGCTTCGGCGGCCAGCGCCTCGGCCAACGCCGCCGCGCGTCTTCCGGCTTGGGCGCGCCAGCTCGCCACGCGCGGCCTCCAGTTGCCCCACATGGAGTCGAACGCCGTGCTCGTCGACGCCAAGCGCAGCGGGACTGGCCAGGCCCTAGCCGTGATGGGGCCGCAGGTCGGCTACTACACGCCGGAGGTGTTCCTGGAGTACGAGATGCACGCGCCCGGCATCGACGTGAGCGGCGTCTCGTTCCCCGGCTCGAGCCCGTATCCCCTTATCGGCCATGGCATCGACTTCGCCTGGACCGGCACCTCGGCCTTCTCGTCCAACGACGACGTATTCGCCGAGCGTCTGTGCAACCCGGACGGGTCAAAACCGTCGTTCAGTTCCACCCACTATCTCTACAAGGAACGCTGCATCCCGTTCAGCTCGCGGACCATCGTGGAGCAGACGCCGGTGGCGCCGACCAGTCCGAGCCCGCCGCAGACGATCACCATGCACACGCTGGACTCCGTGCACGGGCCGATCGGCCACTTCGCCACCGTGCACGGCGTGCCGGTCGCCCTGGCCACAGCTCCCGCCACGGCCGGGCACGAGGCGCAGAGCTACGTCGCCTTCATGCGCCTGGCCGAGAACGTCCCCACCTCGCCGCAGAGCTTCATCGCCGCCATGCGGCCGTTCGCGGGGAGCGAAAACTGGTTCTACGTGGATGACAAAAACATCGCCGTCCTCCAGTCGGGATGGTTCCCCGTCCACGCCCGGGGCAGTGACCCCGACCTGCCGATCTGGGGCACGGGGCAATGGGACTGGAAGGGCTTCAATCCGGCCAACCACGACTATCAGCGCCTCCCCGACAGCGCCAATCCGACCTCGGTCGACCCGCCCCAGGGGTACCTGGTCAACTGGAACAACGCCCTGGCCCACGGTTGGCGCGTGGCGGCCGGCGATTGGTCAAACGGGCCGGTGGTACGAGCGACGATCCTCCAGGACCTGCTTCAGGGCGCGCTCAAGCAGGGCCCGCTTGACCTCGCCGGGCTCACGGGAATGGTCACGGCCCCGTCGCTCACGGCCGACCTGCGGGGCATGGCCGTGTGGCCGTGGCTCCGGCGGGTCATCGGCTCAGGCGGAGGCCCGCAGGTCCAGCAGCTCGTCTCGCTCCTGGACGCCTGGGCGGCGGCTGGGTCCCAGCGCCGCGCCCTAGCCGGAAGCAATGACGTTAAGTACGGCCCCGCCGTGCTGCTCATGGACACCTGGTGGCCGCTGCTGGTGCGGGCGGAATTCCAGCCCGTCGTGGGCCAGTCGTTGATGGACTTCATCAGCCAGCAGTTCAACTCGATCCAGCCCGACGGCATCCGTGACGGCACCGGCAACGGATTCTTCGAGGGCTGGGAGATGGATGTGCAGAAGGATCTGCGCCAGGTCCTGCACCAGCCAGTGCGCGGGCGCTTCTCCCGCACCTACTGCGGGGGCGGCTCGCTGACCCGCTGCCGGTCGCTGCTCGATGCCACGCTGCTCCAGGCGGCGCAGCAGCTGACGAAGCAATACGGAGCCTCAGAGGCTAGCTGGCAGCTCCCAGTCACCTGCCCGGTGACCACGCCGCCCAGCTGCGACCAGATCGTGCCCACGAGCGCGGGGGCCCTCAACATCCCGCCCCAGCCCTACGACAACCGCGGGACCTTCTATCAGGCGGACGCGATCATCGGCCATCGCCCGGAGCCGGCGGTGGCGCCGGCGCCGGCGAAGAAGCATCGCCGGGCCGCTCACCACCGCCGACCCCGCAAGGCGGCGTCATTTACAGGCTGAGAGCGAACTTTGCCCATTTGGTACGTCATGGCTTAACCCAGCGGACATCGTTCGCCGGGTAGCCGTCTACGGCGCGGCCAGCAATGCGTCCAGCGAGTCGCCCTCGCTCATGCGCATCAGGAATGAGTCGTTGCTCGTGTTCTCGAGCAGGCGCCTGACCAGGTAGGCCATGCCGGCCACGAGATCGCCCACCGGGCAGTAGGTCCGCACGCGCAGCCCCCGGGAGGCCAGCGCGTCCTGGAGCTCGTCGCCGAGCCCGCGCAGGACCTGGAGCTCGAGGTCCCGGTCCTCGCCCCCGGTGAGCCGGCTGTAGGCGATGGCGTGCGAGACCGAGCGCAGGTTGTGGGAGGCCACGGCGACGCGGATCAGCGGCCGGGCGTCGAGCAGGCGCCGGGTCAGGAGCTCGAAGTTCCGGTCGCAGTCCGCCTTGACCTCGAACACGGGCACCGGCCAGCCCTCCTGCCGCGCCTCCACCAGCTCGTGGTCCCAATAGGCGCCCTTCACCAGCCGTACGGTGAGCGGCGGCTGGCGGTGCACCATGGCCGCCCAGTCCAGGATGTGCGAGAGCTGGTCGGGCGAATCACGCAGGTAGGCCTGGAGGACCAGCCCGGCCGAGGGGCCGGTGGCGAACTCGGGCTCGGAGAGCAGCTCGAGCACGAGACCGAACACCGCCTCGCGTGAGTCCAGCGACTCCATGTCGATGTGGATGTGCGCGCCCAGCTCCCGCGCCCGGCGCAGCAGCGGCCGCAGCCGGGCCGCAGCGTCCTCCTGCCCGACCTCGGGGGCGTCGGGCTTGAGCAGCGGGGTGAGCGCCGAGACCTTGACCGACACGTTGGTCCGGGCGATCCGGCCGTAGCTGTCCTCCTCGAGGATCGGCTGCCGTGGCCAGCGCGCGGATTCGTGGGTGATCTCCTCGAGCGCCTCGGTACACCGGGCGGCGTAGCGGTCGGCCTCGGCTTGGGTGACGGTCGCCTCGCCCAGCAGGTCGACCGAGCTGGCCACGCCGTGTTCCCAGAGGCCGCGCAGGACGCGCACGGCGCCCTCGGGCGTCTCACCGACGATGAAGCGGTGGGCCATGTGCTTGACCCCGGCGGCGGCCGCCGCCCCCAAGGCGGTGCGGGCGGCCCGCACATCGCTGATCCGCATGGCGGCGGCGAGCGGCGGCGGCGTCTCGGGAACCTCATCGAGGAAGTCGCGCAGGTGCCGGGCCACATCGTCGAGCGAGCGGCAGGCTGGGACCACGTCAACAAAGCGAAACAGGGCGGCGCGGAGCTCCTGGTCGCGGGCGGCCAGATCCATGGCGCGGGCATCGAGCGTGCGCAGCGGGTGCCTCGTACTCGGGGGGAAGGCCCCGGCCAGCTCACGGCCAATCTCCTGGATCAAGGGCTCGAGCTCCCCGCTGACGGCCATCACGCCTCCACGCTGACAGACGCGCCGCCGCGGAGCGGCGCGGGAACGCTCCCCTCGATCGCCTCCCAGCTCACGGCGTCCGCTCGTCGTCGCTCGTCGACGGCACCGCCGCCGCGCAGGCCGAAGAGCCGCTTGGCCCAGACCAGGTACACGACCACGGCCAGGTTGATCAAGAAGCCGATGATCTTGAGCGCCGACACGCGGCTGGTGAGCTCGTAGATCTCGAACGGAAGCAGGATCGTGGTGGCGATGAACGTGAGGTACTCGGCCCAGCGCTTGAGCAGCCACAGTCCGACCGCTTCGACGCCCTCGAGGATCCCGTAGGCCAGCAGGGCCATTCCAACCGTCCTCAGCGTGTGGGCCTGGAGCGAGAACAGCTTGTCGAGCTCGCGGATGATCCCGACGTGACCGGTGGTCTGAACGGGGCCGCCGGCCACTCCGCCCTGGATTGCCGTCAGCACGCGATCGAACTCGATGTGGGCGGCGTGCTGGTGCCGGGATAGCACGAGCACCGCGATGCCGAGGCTGACCAGAATCAGGAAATGGAGCAGGCGATCGACCGCGATCAGGCGCAGCACGATCTTGTCGCGAAGGGCCTTCCCGCGGGCCGGGATCTCGATCTCGTCGCGCTCTGGAGGGTGCCGGCGCGCCGGTTCGGTCGGGATCGCCGCCGGCGTCCAGGTGTCGCAGCGCAGGCACCGGGACCACCTGACCCCGTCGCGCTCGAAGCCCAGTGCCCAGTCCTGGGGACGCAGCTCGGCGGCATCGGCGGCAGCCAGGACGTGACCTCGCCAGCCGCAGACGACGAGTTCCCAGGCCGCCTTGTGCTGACGATGACGCCTCATCCCTGCAGGATGTTGACCGCCCGTGCCACCACCAGGCCGATCGTGACCAGTGAGCCCAGCGCCTGGATGCTCATCAGCCACTTGGCGGCCGGGGTCAGAGGCATCGTGTCCGTGGGGCTGAACGCCGTGGCATTGGTAAACGATGTGTAGAGATAGTCGACCAGCCGCGGCTTCCAGCCCGGCATGGCGTAGCGCGCCGCGTCGTCGCTCATCTGCACGAAAAAGAAGTCCGCGTACTTGCGTTCGTCGGCGGCCCGGGCCGCGGGGCCGCCCCGGTCGAGCTCGAAGTACCAGAGCCCGAACAGAAGCACATTCGTCACCCAGAGCACGATCCCTGAGAACACGAGCTCGCGCCCGTTCTGCACGCGGCCGTGGAGCAGCAGGTGCGAGAGCTCAATGAGCGAGAACAGGTTGACGGCGCTGACCAGGGCGATGAACAAAATCGCCAGCCGGCGTCGGAGCCTCGAACCCCGAACCCTGGGGTGAGGCGAGGCGATGGCCAGCGCCAGCAGTAGCGCTCCCTCGACACTCGGGAGCAGCCACCGGGGTCCGACGGTGAGGCGCTCCGGGAGCACCAGATCCAGCAACAAGGCCGAGAGAACGACAAGCTGGGGACCCCAGTACGGGGAGACCCCGTCCAGCCAGGCCACGATCCGGCTCGCCGCCGGCCGACCCGGCAGGTGGGCGGGAGGGTGCGGGTGGGACGGGCTCGGCATCCTGTGCGCGGCATACTGGCACGCCGATCCCGTCGGGGAGGAGGTCTGCGTACCCTCCGCGAAACACGTCTCATGAGATCGTCGTTGCTCATCATCAGTGTCGCCGCCGCTCTGGCCCTGGCCGGTTGCGGGGGATCCTCGGGCACCTCCGGGCATCCGAGCTCCTCAACCGTCACGACGAATTCCGCCACGGCGCCCAACACGACCTCGACCGCCACCACGACGACCTCGTCCACGAGCAGCACACCGGCCACCACAACCACCGCCGCCAGCGTCCCGGCGATCTGCCGCGCCTCCGAGCTCTCGGCGTCCTTCCTGGGGGGCCAGGCGGCCACCGGTCACGGGCTGCTCGGCTTTGCGCTGCGTAACCAGAGCGCCAATACCTGCACCACCTACGGCTATCCCGGCGTCCAGTTCCTGAGCCAGAGCGGCCAGCCGCTGAGGACCAACAGCACCCGTACGACGACCGACTTCTTCGGCACCCTGCCCAAGCCGCTGCTCACCGTCGCCCCGGGCGCGATCGTGTCCTTTCGCCTCGGCGTCACCCACGGCGCCGCCTCGACCGCGGGGTGCACGACCGCGTATGCGCTCCAGGTGATTCCCCCCAATGACACCGCGACCCTGCGGGTGCCCATCCCGAACGGCGCCTACGAGTGCCAGACGGCCACGGTGTCGCCCATGCAGCAGGGCACCTCGGCTTACCCATAAGCCGGCGGGGCGAGCGTCTCGAACACGCTCACGCCGTCGTGCTCGAGCTCACGCACGAGCCCGTCTCTGAGCAACAGATCGAGATGGCCGAGGACCTCGGACAGGGTCAGGTAGGCCTGGGTGACGGCCACTTTGCCCCACATCTCAAGCGCGACCTCATAGGCCGTCAACGGCCGCGGAGCCAGCATGCGGAGGATCTTCTGGGCCCGCCGCTGGTGCAGGCGCACCCGCTCGTCGATCAGGGCCCGGTGATCGGTGATCGGCTCGCCGTGGCCGGGCAGCACGAGGTTGACCGGGAGCTCACGCGTGGCCATCAGCGACTCGAGATAGGTGAGCAGGGCTTGGGGCCGCTCGTCCCCCGCCACGGCGGCCGGGCGGCCGTCGATGGGCCTGGAGATCAGGGGGTTCGAGGAGATGTGGGCCAGCAGGTGATCCCCGGCGATCAGCAGCCCACGCTCGGCATCCCAGAACACGGTGTCGGACGGGCTGTGACCGGGGCGGTGGAGGACCGTGAGCGTGCGATCACGCAGGACGAGCGGCTCGTCCTCGCGCAGCGGCTGGGTGACCTGCCCGCGGGATCCGAAGGCCCGGAACGCGGCGCCCAGCGACCCGAGGACGGTGACCAGATCGGCCGGGATCCCGTGCCGGCGCATGACGGCCTGAGAGAACTCATCATCCGCGGCCATGCTGGCGCGAAAGTCGGCCAGGTAGGGGACGAGCAGGTCGAGGGCTGCCACCTCCGCACCCGAGCGCCGGGCGAGGATTTCAACCAGCCCGAGGTGATCCATGTGCTGGTGGGTGAGCACGATCAGCTCGAGCTCGTCGACCGAGTGGCCGAGGGCGGCCAGCCTCTGCTCGAGCTCGTCCAGCGACTTGCCCGAGTTGGGCCCGGTGTCGATCAGGGTCAGCGGCTCGTCTTCGATCAGATAGCAGTTGACCCGCCCGACGGCAAAGGGGGTGGGGATCTCGAGCCGGTGAATCCCCGCCTGCTCGGCGTCGGAGAAGCTCAAGAACGGATCACGTCGAGCACCTCATCGCGCCGGCGCTCCATGTCCTCAGGTGAGCGCAGCGACTCCAGGCAGAGGCGCAGTAGGGGCTCGGTGTTGGACGGCCGGACGTTGAAGTGCCACTCGTCGTACTCCACCGAGAGCCCGTCGAGCTCGTACTGGTGAGCGTCGCTGTAGCGCTCTGAGAGCTCGCGCAGCTTGGCCTCCTGATCGCTCACCTCGGAGTTGATCTCGCCGGAGATGAAGTACTTCGACCGGTAGGGCTCAAGCAGGTCCGACACCGCCGCCCCGCGTCTCGAGACGAGCTCGAGGATGAGCAGAGCCGGGATCGTCCCCGAGTCGGCGCAGTAGAAGTCGTGAAAGTAGTAGTGGCCTGACACCTCGCCGCCAAAGGCCGCATGCTCCTCGCGCATGCGGGACTTGAAGAAGGCGTGACCAACCCGGTTCATGAGCGCCCGGCCGCCGGCCTCCTCGACCGTCCGGGGGACCCCCCAGCTGGCTCGGACGTCGTAGAGGATCGTCGCCCCCGGCTGCTTCTCCAGCATTGACTGGGCCAGGAGCGCGGTGAGGAAGTCGCCATCAACGAAGCGTCCGGTCTCGTCGATGAAGAAGCAGCGGTCGGCGTCACCGTCCCAGGCGATGCCCAGATCGGCCTGCTGGCGCACGACCTCACGCATGATGAATTCGCGGTTCTCAGGCAGGAGCGGGTTCGGCGGGTGGTCAGGAAAGTTGCCGTCCGGCGTCCAGTAGGCCTCGACGAGATCGAGGCCGAGGCGCTCAAGCAGCGGCCCCACCATCGGCCCGGCCATCCCGTTACCGCCGTCGACGACCACGCGCAGTGGGCTGATGGCCGAGGCGTCGATGAATCGGAGCACCGCTTCCTGGTATTCGTCGTAGATCGAAACCTCCTCGGCACTGCCGCCGCCCGGCGCGTCCCGGAGCCCGGCTTCGATCTTGGCCCGCACCTCGTCGATGCCCGAGTCGCCCGAGAGAGCCAGCGCCCCCCGGCCCACGAGCTTGGCTCCCGTGTATTCCTTGGGGTTGTGGGAGGCGGTGCACATGAGTCCGCCGTCGAGCCCGCGGGAGCCGACCAGGTAATAGAGCATCTCCGTCCCCACCAGGCCGGCATCGAGGACATGGGCGCCCTCGGCGCACATCCCCCGCCGGTAGGCGGGCGCCAGTTCGGGAGCGGTCAGCCGCATGTCGTGACCCAGACCGAGCGTCAGCTCGCTCGTGGGCTTCTCCTCGAGCTCGGCGATCACGCGGGTGAAGGCCCGCCCGATCAGCTCTGCCGTCTCGGCGTCGAGCTCTGAGCCGTAGATCCCGCGGATGTCGTACGCCTTGAAGATGCCTGGATTGGAGATCGCGCTCATCGAGAGCGATCCTACCCCCAGCTGTGAGGAGCCGACCGGCGCGCAGCCTGGATAATCGCCGCGTGAGACCGCCCGTGCTGATCCTCTGTGGCGGGCGCGGGACGCGCCTGCAGGAGCACACCCAGCTGATTCCCAAGCCCCTGGTCGAGATCGGGGGGCGCCCGATTCTCTGGCACGTGATCCAGATCTATCTCGCTCACGGCTTCGGACGCTTCCGACTGCTGACCGGACATCGCCAAGATCAGATCGCCGCCTTCGTGGCCCGGGAGACCTGGCCGGACGGGGTGGACATCCGCTGCCTGGACACGGGCGAGGACACGCCGACGGGCGAGCGCCTACGCCGGGCCGCCGGAGCCGTCGAGGCGGAGCGCTGCTGTGTCACCTATGCCGACGGGGTTGCCGACGTCGACCTCGAGGCGCTACTGCGCTACCACGACGGGCACGGCGCCGCGGCCACGATGACCGTGGTCCGGCCTCGGCTCCAGTTCGGCGTGGCCGACCTGAACGGCGATGACCTCGTGCGCGGTTTCACGGAAAAGCCGCGCAGCGAGCACTGGGTCAACGGCGGATTCTTCTGCTTCGAGCCGGCCGCCCTGGCCCAGATCGAGCCCGACAGCGTGCTCGAGCGCCAGCCGCTGGAGGAGATGGCCCAGGCCGGCGAGCTGCGGGCCTACCGCCACGGTGGCTTCTGGGCGTGCATGGACACCTACAAGGACGCGGTCGAGCTCGACGACCTGTGGGCCCAGGGTCGCGCGCCCTGGCGGATCTGGAACTAGGGGGCATGCGCGTCCTGGTCACCGGGGGGCACGGCTTCCTCGGGTCCTGGTTGTCGAAGGCCCTGCTCGAAGCCGGGGCCGAGGTGGTCACGATCCGGCGCGACGAGCCGGTGCGCTCGAGCCTCGAGCTGCTGGGGCTGGACCGGGAGCTGGCCACCGTCCCCGGCGATATCTGCCAGCCGGGGCTCGTGGCCCGCGTGCTCAACGAGTACGACGTTGAGAGCGTGTTTCATCTCGCCGCCCAGGCGACCGTGGCCACCGCCAACCGATCGCCGGCCTCGACCTTCGAGGCCAACATTCGGGGGACCTGGACGCTGCTCGAGGCGTGTCGGATGCACGGGACCGAGCGGGTCATCGTTGCCTCCTCCGACAAGGCCTACGGGAGGCAGGCGGAGCTGCCCTACCGCGAGCAGCAACCCCTCCTGGCCACCTATCCCTATGACGTCTCCAAGGCGGCGTGCGACATGATCGCCCGCTCCTATTGGAGCACCTTCGAGCTGCCGGTGGCGGTGACCCGCTTCGCCAATCTGTACGGCGGCGCCGAGACGAACCACACCCGGCTCATCCCGGAGGCCGTCTGTGCGGCCCTGGCCGGACGGCCACCGGTGCTCCGCTCCGACGGCTCGCCGGAGCGCGACTTCCTCTACGTGGAGGACGCGGCGCGCGCCTATCTGGCCATCTGGGAGGCGCTCGGCCGCGGCCAGGGCCGCGGGGAGGCCTTCAACGCCGGTGGCGGCGAGCCGCACAGCGTGCGCACGGTGGTCGATCTCATCTGTCGCCTCGCCGGCAGCTCCGTCTCCCCAGACGTCCAGGGCGGCGGCAATCCTCACGGCGAGATCGACCGTCAGTGGGTGGACGCCGGCCGGCTGCGGGAACTCACGGGGTGGGCGCCCCAGGTCGGCCTCGAGGACGGTTTGGGGCGAACGATCGAGTGGTACCGCAGCCATCCCGAAGCCTGCGGTGCTAGAGGCCCCTTCTAGACTCTTCGCTATGTCCGGTCACTCCAAGTGGGCTTCGATCAAGCACAAGAAGGCCGTCGTCGACGCCCGGCGCGGCCAGCAGTTCACGAAGCTGGCGCGGGCCGTCACGGTCGCCGCCCGGGAGGGCGGGGGAGACCCCGACGGCAATCCCGCTCTGGCCCTGGCCATCCAGAAGGCGCGGGATGCGTCGATGCCCAAGGAAAACATCGAACGGGCGATCGGGAAGGGGACCGGAGAGGGCGTTGACACCGATCGAATCGAGAACGTCCTCTACGAGGGCTACGGCCCCGGCGGTGTAGCCCTGCTGATCGAGGCGCTGACCGACAACCGCAACCGGACCGGGGCCGATATCCGTCACCTGTTGACCAAGAACGGGGGCAACCTAGGCGAGCCCGGATCGGTGTCCTACCTGTTTCAGAAGCAGGGGGTCATCATCGTCGACGCGAGCCGGTACGACGAGGAGGACCTGATCCCGGCCATCGACGCCGGCGCGCTCGACATCTCCGTCGACGATGACGTCTTCGAGGTCATCACCGAACCCGGCGACCTGGTGGCGGTCCGCGATGCTCTCGCCGCGGCTGGGATCGACATCGAGAGTGCCGACGTCGTTCAGCAGCCGATGTCCCGGGTGCCGGTCGAGGAGGCCGACGCCACTCGGCTGATCCGTCTGATCGACGCGCTCGAGGAATCCGACGACGTCTCGGCGGTCAACGCCAACTTCGACGTCGACGCCGCCGTGCTCGAGCGGATCGCCTCTTAAGCAGTTCTTATGGCCCGTGGGCGGGCCAGCGAGCCTCCTCCGCTACGCTCTCGCGCTCGATGTCCAAGCCTCTCCTCACCGTCGGGCTCGCCGTGCTGGCTGCGCTAGCCATCGCGGCCTGCGGCAGCTCCACCGCGCCGGGCGTGCAGACGGCGCCATCGGGTGGCTCCACCCAGGCCGCGGTCGCCACGACACCCAAGATTCCGGCTGCGATCTCGACCAAGCCGACGGTAACGCCGCCGTCTGACTGCAATCCCAAGGGGCTGGTCAAGAAGGACTTGATTACCGGAACGGGTCAGACCGCGCAGGCGGGGCAGACGGTCACGGTCAACTATGTGGGCGTGCTTTGCAAGGGCGGCAAGGAGTTCGATTCCTCCTGGCAGCGCAACCAGCCCTTCACCACCGCCCTGACCACGGGGAGCGTGATCCCGGGCTGGGTGCAGGGAATCCCGGGGATGAAGGTTGGCGGTCGGCGCGAGCTCGTCATCCCGGCCAACCTGGCCTACGGGAGCAAGGGCAGCGGGTCGGCGATTCCGCCTAACTCGACGCTTGTTTTTGTCGTCGACCTGATTTCCGTCGGCTAGACGATTCGCCCTCGGCGGCGGCCGCGTCAAGCCGCCGTGCGCGGTACAGGGGGATCGACTTGTCGATGCCCTTGACGCGGTGCTTGCCGGCGAAGGACCAGTCGAAATCGTCCGGGGCGGCGTCGCGCACCTCCTTGGTGCAGAGGACGCTCTCCGGGCGGGCGATCGCCGTCACCCGGCTGGCCAGATTGACGGCATGTCCGTAGAGATCGCCGCCCCGCTCGACGGCGGGACCGCAGGCCACGCCGGCCCGGAGGCCCGGCAGGTCGGCCTCGTCCACCGCCTCGAGCAGCGACAGGGCAGCCGCGACCAGCGGGGCAGGAGTGCGGCAGCTGAGCATGGCGGCATCGCCGATCGTCTTGATCAGCCGCACCTGCGAGTCGGCCACGTCCGCGGCCAGCTCGCCGAAGCTGGTGATGACTGTCCCCAGCTCCTCCGCGGCCAGCTGACCCCCCAAGGTGGTGAACCCGACGAGGTCGGCGAAGCACACCGTGGTCTGCTGCTCTCCCTCCAGATGGCCCGATGCCAGCTCGGCCCGGCTGATCACCCCCCGCTCGACCGCCTCGCGAAGGTGCCCCTTGAACGCAGCGAGCAGGACGGGGCCGAAGGACGGCGTGAGCTGCTCGGCCAGCCGGGCGAAGCGCTCGGCCACGTCCTCCTCGCTGTCTCCGGCCTGGAGGAAGGCCTCGGCAAATGCCCCCGTGGTGGTCGCGGCGACCCGGGCCATGGCCTCGCCGAGCACCCGCGAAATATCGGCGATGGCCTGGTCGCCCAACCCGGCGTCGAGGAACACCTTGGTCGACTTGGCGGCCTCGATCCATTCGTCGCCGAAGATCTCGTCGTCCGGGTCGGTCTCCGGAAGCCCGAGCAGCCGGCGCAGGCGGAGCAGCAGCTCGAGCGGCAAATCCGTCTTCTCGGCGATCTGTCGGGAGCTCCAGTTGCCGCCGAGGACACGTTCAACCGGGAGCAGCGCTAGGCGCTCCTCGGCCACCGCCTGCTTCAGCTCATCCAGGGTGAAGCCGTCTGAGGCCAGGCGCTCTAGGAGCTGCTCTCGGGCCTCTCGCTCCTTGCCCTCGAGGCCGTCGAGCAGTCCCGCCGCCGCGAAGTCCATCCGGGCATCCTCTCGGAATCCGGCGCTCTTCGCTAGCTTCTCCGCGTCCATGCTCTCGATTCTGATGCCGGTCTACAACGAGCGCGAACGCGTGCAGCAGGCGATCGCGGAGGTCCTCCAGACCCAACTGCCGACCGAGTTTGAGCTGATCGTCGTCGACGACGGTTCGACCGACGGCACGCGGGAGATCCTCCAGAACGGCTCCTGGGACGAGCGCGTGCGGCTGTTCCAGCACCCTCAGAATCGCGGTAAGGGCGCCGCCGTGCAGACGGCCCTGGAACAGGCCAAGGGGGAGTTCGCCGCCATCTTCGACGCCGACCTCGAGTACGACCCCTCAGACCTGGCCCTGCTCATGCCGCCCCTGCTCGACGGTCGCTCCAACGCCTGTTTCGGAGTGCGCGCCTTCGACGGCTACACCAGCCACTCGTTCCTTTATGTGCTGGGTAACAAGGGAGTTACGCTCGCCTGCAACCTGCTCTACAACGTGTATCTGCACGACATCATGACCTGCCACAAGATGATCCGGACCGACCTCTTCCAGAGCCTGCCGCTGCGCTCGCCCGGGTTCGCGATTGAGCCGGAGATCACGGCTCGGCTCGTCCAGCGCGGTGAGCGCATCTTCGAGGTGCCGGTGCATTACCGGGCCCGTGCCACCGAGGAGGGCAAGAAGCTCACGGCGCTCGACGGCTTCCGGGTGCTGGCCACGCTGATGCGCTGCCGGTTCTCGCCCAACTAGGGGCGCACCCGGTGGAGGCCCATACCGCCGTTTCAGATCCGCCGCGTCCGGCGGCCCCAGGCCGTGAGAGTTCTGCCGGCCCCCTGTCCCCGTGGCGGCGGGCGGCCGACTCGCCGCTGCTCGTCTGGACCGTGGTGTCCATCGCACTGGCCGCGCTGTCGGCCGCGATCTGGCCGACCGTGCCCAGCTATGACCCCTGGGCGTGGGTTGTGTGGGGGCGAGAGGTCGTCGATCCCCATCTGAGCTTCGTGGTCAGCGGAGGGCCGTCGTGGAAGCCCCTGCCCGTGATGTTCACCACCATCTTCGCCCTGTTTGGCGGGGCGGCTCCCACTCTGTGGGTGATCGCGGCCCGGGCGGGGGGATTCCTCGGGCTGGCCGGGGCGTTCCATCTCGCCCGCCGCCTCACCGGGCCCGGCGCCTGGGGAATCGTGGCCGGGGTAGTGGCGGTGGTGGGGGTCGTCCTGACCCAGGATTGGGCTTACTACATGTTCCGGGGGACGAGCGAGCCGCTGCTGATCGCCACGTCGCTCTGGGCCATCGACCGCGGGTTGGCCGGCCGCCACGTTTCGGCCTTCCTGCTCGCTGTCGCCACCTGCCTGATGCGGCCCGAGGCGTGGCCATTTCTGATCCTCTACGCCATCTGGCTGTGGCTGCGTCGGCCCCGCCTTCGAGTCCTGCTGGTGGCGGGGCTCCTGTCGGTTCCCGTCTTCTGGTTCGTTCCGCCGTGGATTCATTCAGGGTCGCCGTTCCTGGCCGCCATCCACGCCGAGGAGTACAACGGCCACCTGGGCAACGACCCCTTCCTCACCGTGATCGGCCGGGGGGTGAATTTGCAGGTCCTGCCCGCCTTCATCTTCGGCCTGATCGCCGGGGGGCTGGCCGTCTTCTCGCTCATCCGGCGCCGCGCCTGGACGGAGCCCCGCGCCCTGCTGCGCTCAAACGACGGCCTGATCCTGGCTCTGGGCGCATTCATCGTGGGCTGGTGGGTCGTCGTCGTGGCGATGACCCTGGACGGCTATCCGGGGCTGGAACGCTTCTTTCTCCCCGCGGCGGCCGCCATCTGCGTCCTTGCCGGGGTGGGGATCGCGCGCGTGGCCCAGCTCTCGGGTCGGCTGCTGGAGAACCTGCCCACCGCGCGAGTGGTGGTGCCCGTGGCGGTCGCCGGGCTCCTGATCGCCATCTCGATTCCCTTCATCACCGGCCGGATCTCGGTGGCCCGGGCCCAGGAGCCGATCGCCGCCCGGGCGGCGACACGGTTGAACCAGCTCACGGCCGCCGTGGCGGCGGTCGGCGGCCACCACGCCGTCTATCCGTGTCACACCAGCTTCACCGCCGTCAACCACTCGGTCCAGACGGCACTGGCCTGGAAGCTCCACGTGACGCTCGGCCGCGTCGGGACGACGATGCGCCACCAGGGACTGATGTTCGTCGGCCCCCACGATTCGATCGACGGCGGCCCGCCGGCGGTCGACCCCCGGCTGACCCAGAAGCAGCTGATCGCCCACGTTGGCGCCTGGCGGGTCTACCGGATGACGAGCCGGGGCGCCGATACCGGCTGCGTAGGCCGGTAGCGCTTCCCGGGCAGGCGTCCGGGCTCATACGGAGAATGCCTCTCCATGATCGTTCTCGGCATCGATCCGGGCACCGCCGACACCGGCTATGGCGTCGTTGAGAGCGTTGGATCGCGCCTGCGGGCGCTTGACACCGGCGTGATCCAGACCCGGGCCGGAACGGCGCCTGAGCTCAGGCTGTCCGACATCCACGGCGCCATTGTCGAGCTGCTGGAGCGCCACCGACCTGCCGCCGTGGCCATCGAGGAGCTCTACTTCGGCGTCAACGTGCGGACCGCCTTCGCCGTCGGGCAGGCGCGGGGAGTGGTGCTGCTGGCGGCCGGGCAGCGTGCCCTGCCCGCTCGCTCGTACACCCCGCAGCAGGTCAAGGCCGCGGTATGCGGGCACGGCCGGGCCGAGAAGGGTCAGGTGGCGAACATGGTGGGCCGGCTGCTCGGGCTCGGCTCAACGCCCCTGTCCGAGCACGCCGCCGATGCGCTCGCCGTGGCCATCTGTGATCTCAACCGGGCGCCGCTGGCCCGGGCGGTGGCGGATCAGCTGGTGGGGGCGTCCCCGTGATCGCGCTGATCTCCGGGGTCGTCGCGGCGCGGCGCCACGACCACGTTGTGGTCGACTGCGGGGGTGTCGGCTACCGGCTCGCCGTCTCGGCCGAGACGCTGCGCCACGTGCCCGCGGTCGGGCAACCGACGACGTTGCACACGCACCTGGTGCTCCGCGACGATGCCCTGGCGCTCTATGGCTTTGCCACCGAGGAGGAGCGTGAGCTCTTCCTGATGCTCCTGGGCGTCCAGGCCGTGGGGCCCAAGGTGGCGCTCGCGGTCCTCTCCGGAGGACCGCCGCGGGAGCTCCTACGCACGCTGGCCGCCGGTGACGCGGCGCGCCTCCAGGCCGCCCAGGGGGTCGGCAAGCGCACGGCGGAACGGATCATCGTCGAGCTGCGCGAGAAGGTCGGCGCCACGCCGCCGGAGGGAGCGATCTCGATCAGCCGGGGCGACGATCCGCACCTCCTGGCCCGCGATGGACTGGTCGAGCTCGGCTACAGCCCTCAGGAGGCCGAGGAGATGCTCGGCCGGGCCTCGGGTGAGCGGGCCGAGGATCTGATTTCCGATGCTCTGCGGATGGCGCGGCGATGAACTCCCGCATCCAGGATCCGGTGGAGCTTCCCGAGGACGACCTCGACCGCTCGCTGCGCCCGCGGCGCCTCGAGGACTTCGTCGGCCAGGAGGCGGTCAAGGACCAGCTCGCGGTGTCGATCGCCGCCGCCGCGAACCGCGAGGAGGCGATGGACCACGTGCTCCTGGCCGGGCCGCCCGGCCTGGGCAAGACCTCGCTGGCCCAGATCGTCGCCGCCGAGCTTGGCGTCCAGTTCGTGCAGACGGCGGGGCCGGCGCTCGAGCGCAAGGGCGACGTGGCCGCCTTCCTGACCGCGCTGGAGCCGCGCGCCGTGTTCTTCGTGGACGAGATCCACCGGCTGCCCCGGGCGCTGGAGGAGACCTTCTATCCCGCCATGGAGGACGGTTCGCTCCCGATCACGGTCGGGCAGGGGGCCGGGGCCCGCGTGGTCACGCTCGAGCTCCCGCCGTTCACCCTGATCGGCGCCACCACCCGCGCCGGGCTGCTCACGACGCCCTTGCGGGACCGGTTCGGCATCCAGCACCGCCTCGACCACTACGACACCGAGGATTTGGCCCGGATTGTCAGACGGTCGGCTCGCCTGCTTATGGTCGAGATTGACGATGGCGGCGCGGTGGCCGTGGCCGACCGCAGCCGAGGCACCCCGCGGGTAGCCAACCGCCTCCTCAAGCGGGTGCGTGACTTCGCTCAGGTGCGAGGGGACGGGGCGATCACAGCCCCGGTCGCCGCCGCTGCCCTTGACCTCCTCGAGGTCGACCACGAGGGCCTGGACCGACTGGATCGCGAGATCCTGCGCACCATCTGTGAGAAGTTCGGCGGCGGTCCGGTCGGGCTCTCGACGCTCGCCGTGGCCGTCGGCGAGGAGCAGGACACGATCGAGGACGTGTACGAGCCCTACCTGCTGCAGCGGGGTCTCATCGAGCGGACGCCGCGTGGGCGGGCGGCCACGAAACGGGCGTTCGAGCACCTTAAGCTCGCTGCCCCGGGCCCGTTGAGGCTCGTTTAAGCTCGCTTATGAGTCCCGTAAGAGGGGGCCTAGCCACGGCTATCCTGGACCGACGATGAGCCGCGAGCACTACTTCATCTGCCCCCACTGCGGGCATCGTTCGATGGCCACCGAGCGCGGCGTTGCCTTCCGCCCCGGGGAGGTCCGGGGGTGCGACCAGTGCGGATTCGCCTACCTGTTCGAGCTTCTGGACGACTATTACCCGGCGCCCAACGCGGCCTTCTTCGCCTGCGACGGCGGGGGCCGGATCGTGGACTGCGGCAAGGGCTCCTTCGAGCTCACCGGGCTGACCACCGAGAAGGCAATCGGGCAGCCGATCGGTGGCGTTCTCGGCCTGTCCTTCGAGGACGGCACCGATCACGTCCAGACGGCGCTCGAGTGGGAGGTCCGCGTGCAGGGCAAGCCGGTCGAGGTCAAGGCCAACGGAGGCGAGCCCGCGAGGGCGGTGGCGGACATCTTCCCCGCCTACGACGATGACGAGGGTGGGGTCCTCGTCGTGCTCACGCCGTCCAACGGACGCTGAGCCGACCTGTCGCAGGGGCGATGATTTCCAGTTCAGGCTCTAGCATGCGGCGCAAGCGATGACTGATCGTCAGCGCAACGTCTTCATCCTCCTCCTCGTTCTGGTCCTGATTGGCGGTTCGATCCTCGCGATCGCCGTCAACAAGACGTTCCTCGGCCTGGACTTGAAGGGCGGGGTCCAGCTCGTCTACCAGGGCCAGCCGACGGCCCAGACGCGGACCGTCACCCAGGCGGCGCTTCAGCGCGCCGTCGACACGATGAACCAGCGGGTCAATCAGCTCGGCGTCTCCGAGCCGGAGATCTCGACCCAGGGAACCGACCAGATCTCGGTCGGACTCCCGGACGTCCAGAACACGGCGCGGGCGGAAAAGCTGGTCGGAACCACGGACCGCCTCCAGTTCTATGACTGGGAGCGCAACGCGATCACGCCCAACGGAAAATCGGTCGCCAGTCAGCTGGCGACGCAGGATCCGACCGCCCTCAGCATCAGCCAGGGGGGCGGGTCACTTGGTCCGGGCTCGTCCGGAGCGGGGAGCCTGCCGCTGTACACCGCGGTGAAGCTGGCGGCCAAGCAGCCCCGGGAGCCGACCTCGAACAGCCTGGCCAGGCTCGGGCCTGAGTACTTCGCCTTCGGTGCGCCCAAGAGCACCGCCTGTGCCCGGGCCGCGCGTCGTTACCACACGACGGAGGTGATCGGTCAGTACTGCTATCTGGCCGGGCCGGAGGACAACGTCCAGGATCTCGCGGCCGACCTACCGACGAACGTGAGTCTGGGCATGTCGGGTGTCCAGACGGTGACGGTGCCCCAGGGTTGGGTCGTCCTCCAGGCCGTGCCCAGCGGCGGCTTCAACCATGAGCTGGCCTGGAGCAGTCCGTTGGGTCAGTACTTCGTGCTCCGCGACAACGTGGCGCTGTTCGGCAACGACATCACCAATCCGCAGCAGTCGACGGACCCTGGAGGCCAGCCCGATGTGCAGTTCGGTTTCACCGGAAAGGGCGGGAATGCGTTCCAGACCGTGACGGCGCAGATCGCCCGCCGTGGCGACCTGGTCAGCGGCCTCGGCCAGACGTTGGATCAGCACTTCGCCGTCGCGCTGGGAACCCAGCTGATCACGGTTCCCTCGATCGACTTCAAGACCTATCCGGATGGGATCTCGGGCGGGAACGGCGCTGACATCACCGGCGGCTTCACCATCAGCTCCGCCCAGAACCTGGCTCAGCAGCTCCGGCTCGGCGCGCTGCCGATCAAGCTCAAGCTCATCTCGGTCTCCCAGGTCTCCGCCACCCTGGGCAAGCAGGCCCTGCACAAGGGCGAGCTCGCGGGCCTGATCGGGCTGCTCGCCGTGGTGATTTTCCTGATCGCCTACTACCGCGTGCTCGGGGTGATCGCCACCGCGGGCCTGCTCGTCTACGCGCTCTACTTCTTCGCCCTGATCAAGCTGATTCCCGTCGTCCTGACGTTGCCCGGGATCGCGGGTTTGATCCTGACCATCGGCGTGGCTGCCGACGCCAACGTCGTCATCTTCGAGCGCGTCAAAGAGGAGATCCGCGCCGGGCGCTCAATTCGCCAGGGGATCCTCACCGGCTATCGCAAGGGCCTGTCGGCGATCATCGACGCCAACGTGGTCACGATCATGACCGCGTTCATCCTCTTCGTCCTCGCTACCTCCGACGTCAAGGGCTTCGCTCTTACGCTGGGCATCGGCACCGCGGTGTCCCTGTTCACGGCCGTGATGCTGACCCAGGCGATTCTCTCGACGATGGGATCCTCGCGCGCGATTTCCCACCCCTCCGCCCTCGGCGCCGGCGGCAAGAAGCACGTATGGCGCTACGACTTCATGGGGGCGAGCCGGTACTTCTTCACCCTGTCCGGGGTCATCCTGTTGATCGGGGCCCTGGCGGTGGCGGGCCGGGGCCTCAACCTGGGCATCGACTTCACCTCGGGCACCCGCGTCACGGTCGCCCTGGAGCGCAGCGCCACCCAGCCCCAGGTCAGCTCCGTGGTCACCTCCGTGGGGGCCTCGGGTGCCACCGTTCAGAGGGTCACCAACCGGGGTCTCGGCGCCAACGTCTTTCAGATCTCGTCCAAAAAGCTCCAGCCGGCGGGGCTGAACAGAGTTGAGGATGCGCTTCGCGCCCGCTACGGGATCACGGCGAACGGGTGGAACCCGCAGTCGGTCGGCCCGACCTTCGGCAAGACGGTCACCGACAGCGCGATCCTGGCCATCATTGCCTCACTGGTCGTGATCTCGGCCTACGTGGCGCTGCGCTTCGAATGGAAGTTCGCCGTGCCGGTCCTGATCGCGCTGATGCACGATCTCTTGATCACGAGCGGTGTCTACGCCCTGACTGGCCGGGAGGTGACGACAGCGACCGTGGCCGCGCTGCTGACCATCTTGGGCTACTCGCTCTACGACACGATCATCGTGTTCGACCGGGTGCGCGAGAACATCCCGCGCATGCCGCGGGCCGCCTTCTCACAGATCGTCAACCGCTCCATGTCCGAGGTGCTGACGCGATCCTTGGCGACCACGTTCTGCACCCTGATGCCGATCGTCGCGCTGCTCGCCTTCGGCGGCGTGGCCGGCTCCTCGGAGCTTCAGGACTTCGCCTTCGCGTTGCTCATCGGGGTGGCCTCCGGCGCCTACTCGTCGATCTTCATCGCCTCGCCGGTGCTGACGCACTGGAAGGAGCGCGAGCCTCAGTACCGAGCCCGGCGCCGGCGCCTGGAGTCAGAGCTGGGGCACGTTCCCGCCTACGCGGAGGCCGCGGCCGACGTGGAGCCCACGGTCCGCCGGCGCCGTGCCGGCCGTCTCACCGAGCCCGAGCCCGACAACGTCTCATCGGCCGAGTTCGAGGAGATGAAGCGCGACATCCAGGACGAGCCCGCGCCGGTCGGACGTGGAGCCTCGACCCTGACGCGAAGGCTCTCCCAGGGCCGCGAGCGTCCGGCTCCGGCCACGGCACCTCAGCCCAAGCCGCGGCCCAAGGCCCCGCCGGCCCGTGCCGCCAAGCCCGACGGTCAGGCGCTCCCCGCCGACGCCCAGGCGCCGCCCAATGGCGGCCAGGCACCGTCCGACGGGGACCACGCCCATGCCCCCGATGTCGCTGAGAACGAAGGCGTGGCGCCCACGCCGAAGCCCAAGCGCGCGACCAAATCGCGCTCCCGCAACCGACACGGACGGCGCCGCTAATGGGAATGCTCGCGTGGGTCATGATGGGGCTCGCCCTGTGGCACTTCACGATCTGGCTGCCCGACCGCTCGTGGGGCGGGATCGTCGGCTCGCTGATCGGCTCGCTGGTTGGCGCGGTTCTGTTCGGCCTGATCGTCAACGGGTTCGACATCCCCGGCCGGCATACGACCCACCTGTACACCGCGCTTGAGGCGATCCCCGGCGCGCTCATCGGCATGGGCCTGATCTACCTCGTGGGCGTGCGCCGCGAACGCGCTGCGGCGGCCCTGGCGTAGCCCGCGGGTCACATCTGCGGCAAGCCTTTGTAACGGCTTGCACAAAATCCGTCGATCTGTCGGGGCCGGCGCTTACTCTGCGCCCGCATGGCCGAGCCAGCCCTGGCTACCGAGACGCTCACCTCCCAGGCGCGCGCGCCGCTCCGGGTGGTGGAGGACGCCTCGGCGCCAGCCCCGGCTCCGCCGCCGTCACCCCGGCTCCAGATCCCGCCTTATGAGCTCGAAGCCGCCTTGGCGCTCGAGCGTGAGCTCGGCATCGGACACGTCCTGGCCCAGGTCCTCGTTCGCCGGGGGCTAAGTGAGGTCGCTGCGGCGCGGGACTTCCTAAATGCCGCCGAGCAATACCCACCCGCGGCGTTCACCGGAATCGAGCGCGCCGTCGGCCTCATCCAGCGCCGGATCGCAGACGGCGGCCGGATCACCATCCACGGCGACTATGACGTCGACGGCGTGTGCGCCACCGCTGTGCTGGTGCGCGCGCTGCGCTCGCTGGGCGCCGACGCCGATTGGTTCGTTCCCGATCGGATCGCGGACGGCTATGGCCTCTCGCTCGCGACCGTCCAGCGCCTGGCGGCACGCGGGACGCGCATGATCCTCACCGCCGACTGCGCGATCACCGCCGTCGACGAGGTGGCGGCGGCCGTCGAGCTGGGCCTGGAGGTCGTGGTCACCGACCACCACCAGGCGCGTCCCGACGGTGCGCTCCCGGACTGCGCCATCGTTCACCCTGGGCTGTGTGGGTATCCGGGCGGCGAGCTCTGCGGAACCGCCGTGGCTCACAAGCTAGCCGAGGCGCTCGGCGCCGACAC
This sequence comes from Solirubrobacteraceae bacterium, assembly GCA_035505215.1. Taxonomy (GTDB): domain Bacteria; phylum Actinomycetota; class Thermoleophilia; order Solirubrobacterales; family Solirubrobacteraceae; genus Palsa-465. Next base: position 73,756 of record DATJQY010000003.1, read on the forward strand.
AGTGGCCGCCGACCTCGAGCTGGTAGCGCTGGCCACGGTGGCCGACCTGATGCCGCTCCGGGGCGAGAACCGGCGCCTCGTCCGCGAGGGCCTGGTGGCGCTCGCTCGGACGGCCAAACCGGGCCTGCGGGCTTTGATCGAGGTCTCGGGGTGTGACCCGAGTGCGCTCGATGCCCAGACCCTCGGGTTTCGGCTCGCGCCGCGGATCAACGCCGCGGGCCGGCTCCGCCGAGCCGACGCGGGCATTGAACTGCTGCTGACCGAGGACCCGCGGCGGGCGAGCGAGATCGCCGGGGAGCTGGACCTGGTCAACGCCGAGCGACGAGCCGTCGAGCAGCGGATCCTGTGGGAGGCCGAGGCCCAGGTCGGCGAGCTCGGCGAGCGCCCCGGCTATGTGCTCGCGGGCATGGGCTGGCATCCCGGAGTGATCGGCATCGTCGCCTCGCGTATCGCCGAGCGCTTCCACCGCCCGACGGTGTTGATCGCCGTCCCCGAGGACCCGGACGTCGAGGGCTGCCAAGGATCGGGGCGGAGCATCCCCGGGTTCGATCTCCTGAGCGCCCTTCACACGTGTGCGGCTCAGCTGGATCGCTACGGCGGTCATCGCGCCGCGGCCGGCCTGAGCCTCGGGCGGGGGCAGCTGGAGGCCTTCCGGGCCGCGTTCGAGGACTACGCCGAAGCGACGCTGACGCCGGAGATGCTCATCCCGGTCGAGCGGGTCGACGCAATCGTCTCCGGCTCGCAACTCGGACTCGAGCTGGCCGAAGAGCTGGAGCGTCTCGAGCCCAGCGGGATGGGGAACGCCCGCCCCCGGCTGCTCGTCCCCGGGGCTCGGTTTGCCGATGCGCGCCCGATGGGGGAGGGCCGCCATGCTCGCTTCACGGTGAGCGCTGGCGGGACCCGCACCCCCGCGGTCGCCTTCGGGTGTGACGGGCGTCTGCCGGCTGGCCCCAAGGAGCCGGTCGACGCCAGCTTCCGCCTGGAGCGCAACTGCTGGAAGGGAACGGTCGAGCCGAGGCTCGTGTTGCGCTCCGCCTGGCCGTGCCAACCGGCGCCGATCCAGGTGCTGGGGGAACCGTCGGATTACCTGGCCGGGGTCCTTAAGGAGCTCCAGCGAGACACCTCAGATCCGGGCGACGGCGTCGTTGGCACCCGCCAGCGGCTCGACCGCCGGGGGGAGAGCCCCCTCGCCGTGCTCAGCGACGCGGTCTCGGCGGGTGGGCCCGCGCTTGCCGTGTGCGCCGACGTCGCCCGTCGCTACGACGGCCTGGCCGGCCGCCTCGGCGGCTACAGCCTGATCTCCTATCACGCTCTGGAACAGACGCCGGCCGCCGTCCACGGTTACGCGCACCTGGTCGCGCTCGATCCTCCTGGGTGTGCCAGCCACGCCGCCCTGCTCGACCGCGGCGACGGCTTTACCCACCTGGCTTGGGGGGAGGCTGAGCTACGCTTTGCTCAGCAGATGCACGAGCTGGAGTACGGACTTCGGACTTCGCTCGTGGCTCTCTACCGGGCCCTCAGGGTCCGGGGGAGGGTGGCCGGTGAGGAGCTCGAGCACCTGCTTCGCGGCGAAGGTCTGCATGGCCGCCCGGCCCGCCTGGCGGCACGAATGATCAAGGTGCTCGCGGAGCTGGGGCTCGTCAGCCTCGATTCGGAACTGCTGGCCCTGGCGGTCGCGAGCGCCCAGCCCACGGCGCTGGATCGCTCGCCCTCCTACAGGGCCTATGCGAAGCGATACGAGGACGGACGACGATTTCTACAGAGCAGCGCAAACCCCCGACCAAGCGGCTGAGCCGGACTCAAGGCAAGGCGCCGGGTGACGGCGCGCCGGCTGACGGCAAGAGCGGCGCGGCCAAGGACGGCGCGGGGCCGAAGGGCGGTCCTCCCGGCGATAGTGCCGCTGCGCTGACGCTCGTGCCTGCCACCCGGGCGCCGGTCGATCAGCTGGAACCGTCGGCCACCCCCACGGCGGTTGCCCGGGCCGAGCTCACCGAGGTCGAGCGCCGCCTGCTCGGAGATCTCTTCGCCATCATCGAGGAGCATGCCGATCAGCGTGCGGTGGCGATAGATCGAGGGCGGGTCGAGGAGGCGTTCGTCTACGCCTGCGCTCACCACGCCGATCAGCTCCGCAAGTCCGGCGAGGACTTCATCATTCATCCGGTTGGCGTGGCCAAGATCTGCGCCGGGATGCGCCTCGACACCGAGACGCTGTGCGCCGCGCTGCTGCACGACACGGTCGAGGACACCTCGGCGTCGCTCGAGGAGGTGAAGGGCGCCTTCGGCGAGGAGATCGCCGGGCTGGTCGACGGGGTGACCAAGCTCACCGGCCTGACGTTCCAGTCCCGGGACGAGGCCCAGGCGGAGAACTACCGCAAGATGATGGTCGCGATGGCGACGGATATCCGCGTCATCCTGATCAAGCTCGCCGATCGTCTGCACAACATGCGCACGATCGGCGCGCTGGCCAAGCAGAAGCAGATCGAGAAGGCGCGGGAGACGCTCGACATCTACGCCCCGATCGCCCACCGCCTTGGTATCCACGCCATCAAGTGGGAGCTCGAGGACCTGAGCTTCCAGGCCCTGCATCCGCGCAAGTACAACGAAATCAAGGGGCTCGTGGCCCAGCAGCGGGCCGAGCGCGAGCGCTACGTATCCGAGGCCGGGACCTACCTGCACCAGGAGCTCCAGGAGCTCGGGATCGACGCCGAGATCTCAGGCCGGGCCAAGCACTTCTACTCGATCTACTCGAAGATGACCAAGAAGGGGCGAGAGTTCAACGAGATCTACGACCTGACCGCGATGCGGGTCATCGTCTCCGGGGTCAAGGACTGCTACGGCGCTGTCGGCGTCATCCACTCGCTGTGGAAGCCGCTGCCCGGCCGCTTCAAGGACTTCATCGCCATGCCCAAGGCGAACATGTACCAGTCGCTGCACACGACGGTGATCGGGCCCGAAGGGAGGCCGCTGGAGATCCAGATCCGGACCCGGGAGATGCACGACCTCGCCGAGTTCGGTGTCGCCGCCCACTGGATGTACAAGGAGAGCCCGGCCGCCCGCCGCGGAGCGGCGTCCGCCGCCGACGAGGACGGCAAGCTCAAGTGGTTGCGCTCGCTGCTCGACTGGCAGCAGGACGAGGCCGACCCGCGCGAGTTCATGGAGACGCTCAAGGTCGACCTGTTCGAGGACGAGGTGTTCGTGTTCACGCCCAAGGGCGAGGTGAAGTCGCTGGCCGCGGGTGCCACCCCGCTGGACTTTGCCTACGAGATTCACACCGACGTTGGCCACCGCTGCGTCGGCGCCAAGGTCAACGGCAAGATCGTTCCGCTCTCCTACCAGCTGCGCAGCGGCGACATCGTCGAGGTTCTGACGTCCAAGCGCGAACGCGGACCTTCCCGGGACTGGCTGGCCCTGGTCAAGACGACGCGGGCGCGCAACAAGATCAAGGCCTGGTTCAAGGCCGAGTCGCGCAAGGACACCGAGCATGCCGGGCGCGAGCTCCTGCAGGAGCACCTGAAGCGCCAGGGGCTGCCGGCGCAGAAGATCGTTGGCTCCTCGCTGCTCGCGGACGTCATCCGTGAGGTCGGCTTTCGCAAGGCGGATGACTTCTACATCGCGCTCGGCGGCGCCAAGATCTCGCCCAAGGTAGTGGTCAACAAGGTGCTCCAGCGCCTGAAGCAGGGCGAGGCGGCGGAGTCTGAGCCGACCGCGGCCGACGACCTGCTCCAGACCCGGCGGCGCCGCAGCCGGCCCACGACCTCCTCGTCGCGCTACGGGATCTCGGTGGAGGGGATCGATGAGGTCATGCTCCGCCTGGGCAAGTGCTGCCGGCCGGTTCCCGGCGACCCGATCGTCGGCTACATCTCGCTGGGCCGGGGGATCACCATCCACCGCGAGGACTGTCCCAATGTCGCCGTCCTCAAGCGCGACCCGGAGCGCTTCACGCCGGTGAGATGGGACGGGGACGCCGACACCGCGTTCCGGGTCGAGATCGAGGTCGACGGCTGGGACCGCCACCGCCTGCTCGAGGACATGTCCCGCACCTTCGCCGAGGCCGGGATCAACATCCTCGAGGCCCGGTGCACGGTCAACCACCCGATGGTCAAGAACCGGTTCGTGGTCGAGGTCGGAGACACCCGCGTGCTCGACCAGACGATCAACCGCCTGCGCAACATCGACGCCGTGTTCGACGCCTACCGGGTCACGCCCGGGTCGGGATAGCGGCTGCGCGGAGTCCGTCCCGAAAGCGCGGCGCGCTTCGCGCGAGCGCTTTCGGGACGGACATCCGCTCCGCGACCGTGCGGGCGTGGTGGCGGCGCCACAGTCGGGCCCGCTCGATCACGGTCGTCTGCCGCGGGCTTCGGCTGCGGCGCGGCGCTCGCCATCGGTGTCACCCATATCACCTGGGGTGGCCTGTTGCCCAGCCTCGAGATGAGGACGGCCTCGCCGGTCCTGAGCGTCTTGACCTGGTTCGGATCGATGATGAAGCGCTCGACCTGGCGGCGGGTGCCGCGTCCGGCCGCTCCGGGGAAGATCACCCCGCCGCCGATCTGGCGTGTCTCCTCCCACACGCGTTCAGTGCCGGCGAGTTCGGCCACCATTCGGGCCGAGTCGGGCACCTCCTGGCGCAGGATCAGCTTGAACGCGGTGCTTCCGACGACCTGATCGCGCACGCCCCGCCCGGCGTGAGCCAGGTCGGCCATCTCCTGGGTGGCGACGAGCACGCCGATTCCTGCCTCACGGCCGCGGGCGAACAGCGCCACCACATGCTCGCCTCCGATGGCCGAGAACTCGTCGATCGCCACCACGGCGAGCCCGGGGGCGTCGCCACTGCGCTGGGCCTCCAGCCGCTGCCCGCTGGCGGAGATCAGATCCTGGACCACGAGCGTTCCCAGCTGGGCGGCGAACTTGCCGTACCGGCTCGAGTTGAGGCTGAACAGCACCACCTCGGGTCCCTCCAGCGCCGCCCTGAGGTCGACCGTCTCGGCTCCGTGAGGCTTCAGATATCCACCCGCCGCCGATTCGGTGATCACCGCGAGCCGCGTCTGGAGTCCGCGGATCGCGCTCAGCTGATCGGACGTCAGGCCCTGGCGGTAGTCCTGCACCCGGTCCGCCAGGTCCTGGGGGAGCTGGCGCAGAAGACCGGGCAGCCGCTTGGGATCCATCAGGCCCACCACCTCGTCCAGGGTCGCCGGCGTCCCCGGATGCAGGTGCCCGAGCACGCGCAGCAGCATCTGGACGTAGCGCTCGGCGGCTCGCTGGTAGTGGGGTTCGCTGAAGTGCTCGCTCGCGATCAGCTTGTCCTTGCCCTCGGTTGCGTTCCCGTGCTGGAGGGGGTTCCAGAACCCCGGTCCGTCCGGCGTCCAGAGCTTGAACGGGCGCCCCGCCGCGGCCGCCGCCTGAGCCAGCTGGGCGGTGAAGGTGGGGGAGCCCTTGAGGTCGATGGCCACCACCGGCAGGCCGCGGCGAATCTGCTGCTCAAGGATGGTCAGGAGCGCTGTGGTCTTGCCCGAGCCGCTGGCGCCGAGGATGAGCCCGTGCGCGGATAGCTCACGCTCATCGAGGCTGATCCGCCGGCCGCCGCCGGCAGTGCCGAGAAGGACCTCCTGGCCGGGGACTGGGCGCCGGCTGCGCTCCCGCGCCGCCAGGCCGCGCAGCCCCCTGACCGCCGCCGCGACGGCCGCGGCTCCGAGCACGGCCGTCGTCACCCAGGCGGGCGCGGCCAGCAGCACCACGAACAGGATCAGCATCAGCCGCGGCGAGCGCAGGAGTCTCATCGCGCCGCCTCCGTCCCGCGGCTCCGGCTCGCCGCACCGTGCCGAGCGCGCCTCATCGGGACGATCTCCCGGAGGCGACCGTCCTCGAGCTGGATCGGCGGCAGAGTCCGGATGTGGACGCGATCGGCCACGCCCATGTTGGCGGCGGAGGCGCGAAGGCAGCGGCCGATCCCCCTCCCCTCGCGACTGTCCTCGACGAAGTAGACGACGCCCTCGAGCCGGCGGTCGGCGCCGTAGCCGGCCAGGATCGTGTCACGGCGCGGCACCTCTTTGCTGCTCAGCTCGAGCTCAAGTGCCACGCGCCGGCCCTGGGGATCGACGAGCAGGAGGTCGGGGTAGTGGCGCTTCAGTTTTCCGAAGCCGTCGTAGCCGCCGAGGCGGACCGAGCAGGGACGGTCAGGCGCCACCATGTCTTCGGAGCGCAGGCGACGCTCGCCGATCACCTCAGCCAGGGGACCGAAGCTGCCCCGGTGGGCGGCGAGCCAGAGCCAGGCCACACCGACGTCGTGGCGAAACCCGTCCGAAGACTCCTTCGGCGGGCTCAGTTCGCTGCCCACGGCGCTCAGGCCCGGTTTCAGGATCCGGCAACATCGGGCGTTGCCCCAGCCCACAAACCGGGCCAAGTGCCCCGCCTCCTTGAGCCGTTTGAGGCGCGCGTCCAGGGACCTGACCGGGCGATCGAGCAAGACCGCGATCTGGCGGTCGGCCACCATCCGGTGCTCGGCCAGAAACCACAGCATGCGACGGTCGGCCTCGGCGAGGACGACGGCCGGACGTGGGAAGGAGCGACTCACCTCCGTATGAGCCTCGGCGAGCCAAAAACCACCCCCCCGGTGTGAGACCTACCGGCCTGGGTGCGGCAACGAGCTCGTGTCCACGACCTCGAAGTCCTGGCCTGTGAGCCGATTCAGCTGGTGCAGGGCGTCGTTGTTCCAGCGCGGATTGGGAGCCCCCGAGATGTACCACGGCGACCCGTTGTCGGCCAGGATCATCCCGTAGCGCTTGAGCGCCTCGGCCACGACGCGCGCCTGGTAGGGCAGATCTGAGATGTCGACGCTGGCCTTGAGGCGGACGCGGAGCCCCATCGGGGGATAGAAGCCGTGGCAGGTCGACGCCTCGTGGCGCGCCGGGTACACGTAGGCAGGCGCCGTGCAGGGTGCCGTGAAGCGCAGCGCGTGGTTGATCGAGCCGCGTGCGACCTCGTCGTAGCGGGCCAGGCCGGCCAGGATGGGCAGCCCAGCGGCGTCGGCCGACGTCCAGCCGGCGGGCCGGAGATGATCGGAGCGGAGGTTGAAGACGGCGCCCGAGCCGGCGGTCCAGTAGGCGCCGTGATTGTGCGGATAGGCGGCGAAGAGCTCGTAGTCGGTGCACGTGTCGCGGTCGACCACGATCACGTGGCGGTCACCCGTCGAGTGCGGTCCTCCCTCGATGGGCACGTTGGGGGGAAGCGGGTACGGCCCTCGATCGGACTCGGCGGCGTACTGGAAGTGGACCGGGACACGCCGGGTGCGGTTGGAGACGACCTCGAACGGGATTCCGTTCGGGGCGCCGTCCCACACCGTCCCGAAGTCCGGATGGACGGGACTGTCAAGCCCGATGCTGGCGATCAGGGCCGCCGAATTCCGAGCCACGGGCAGATGGTCCACTCGCTGGTTCCACGGATTGTCGGCGGGAAAGATCGGACAGCGCGGCGCGCCGGGAAGGGGATGGGCGGAGACGAGCGCTGGGATGGCGACGCCCGCGCCGATGACGAGGAGCAGGATCAGCCGTCGAACCATGCGGCAACGCTAGTGCCGGAGGCGGTCGTTTCGGCGCCGCACGGACGAATGGGCGACTAGGGGAGAACCAGCAAGCCCTGGGGCAGGACGCCGAACTCCGCCGTCTGCACCTCCCCGATGTAGTCGCCGTCCACCTGGAGGGGCAGCAGCCGTTCGTCGACGGAGGAGACGTTGACGCGCTCCAGACCGGTGAACCCGTGCACCTGCCGGTGGCGGGCGAAGTGAGGGCGCCGGGCCAGCCCGCGCCAGAGGAGCGTCGGGATGTCGATGGGGCTGGCGCGCCGGAGCACGACTCCGGAGAGATCACCGCTGTCAAGCGTGGCACCTTCGGCGATCTCCACCGGGCGATTGCCGAAGTAGGTGTACGGGGTGGCGTTTTGCACGATCATCGTGACTCCCCCGACCCGCGCTTCACCGAGCGTCGCCTCGAGGCGCGGCGGGTGAAGCAGGTAGTGGCGATTGAAGGTCCGGACGGCGGTTTCGGCGTAGTACCACTCGCCGAGTCGCTGCTTCAGGCGCGGGTGGGCGTCCACGACCTCGACCACGCTGGCGTCGAGACCGACGCCCGCCGAGAAGAGGAACTTGCGCTCGCCGGCGTAGCCGATGTCGACCCGGCGCGGCCGCCAGTCGTCGGCCATTCGCAGCAGCTGCTCGGTCGCGTCGACCAGGTCGACCGGGATGCCGAGCATCCGGCAGTACACGTTGGCCCGGCCGCCGGGCAGACAGGTCAATGGGGTGTCGGACCCGACGAGCCCGTTGGCGGCCTCGTTGACGGTTCCGTCGCCGCCAAAGGCGACAACCACGTCGTAGCCCTCGCTGGCGGCCTCGCGGCACAGCTGGGTGGCGTGGTCACGTGACTCCGTCTCCACCGCCTTGACCCGATAGGAGCCGCGCAGGGCGTAGACGACCAGGTGCTTGAGACGCTCGGACACCGTCGACGCGTAGGGATTGACGATGACCAGCATCTGGCGCCGGGGCGCGTCAGAGCCCGCCCTGAGCGCCGACTCCAGGCGCGCGAGTGGGTCGGTCGTCCCCGCAGCCATGTTGGCTCCTGAACACCGGCGCCCTCGTCTCGTTACGCGCTCAGGCCGCGGACCCGCGTTACACGGCTACGCCCATGGGTATACTCCGGCCCACATAGCAGCACGCATCCAGAGGGGTGGAGGGATATGGCCCTACGAAACCCCGGCAACCTCCCGAAAGGGAAAGGTGCCAATTCCATCAGGCTCCAATCGACAAGCCTGGGAGATGTGGAAAGGGCGGTTTCACCTGAAGACCTCCGACCACTGACCCCGGCGGAGGTTTTTTCATATGCCGCCAGTGTCTCTGACTTGCAAGGAATGCCGGACCGAGTACCCGCTCGACGCGAGCTACGCCTGCGAGCGCTGCTTCGGACCGCTCGAGGTCCGCTATGCGTCGCGCGCCGGAGCTGACCCCGGCGAGCTACGTCGCCGGATCCAGGCGGGACCCCACTCGCTGTGGCGCTACAGCGACTTCCTGCCCGTCCAGATGCCGCGCAGTGGTCTTCTGCCCGCGGGCTTCACGCCCCTGCTCAAGGTCGACCGTCTGGCTAAGCGGCTCGGGCTGGAAGAGGTGTGGATCAAGAACGACGCCGCCAACCCGACGCACTCGTTCAAGGATCGCGTCGTCTCGGTCGCCTTGGCCCGCGCGCGTGAGCTCGGCTTTGAGACCGTCGCCTGCGCCTCAACCGGGAACTTGGCCAACTCCGTCGCCGCCCACGCGGCCGCGGCCGGACTGGAGTCATACGTGTTCGTGCCCGCGGATCTGGAGGAGCAGAAGCTGCTCGCCACGGGGGTCTACGGGACCAACCTGGTCACGGTGAACGGCAACTACGACGACGTCAACCGGCTCTGCACCGAGCTCAGTGGCGAGCACGAATGGGCGTTTGTCAACATCAACCTGCGTCCGTATTACGCCGAGGGCTCGCGAACGCTGGCCTTTGAGACGGCCGAGCAGCTCGGCTTCGAGCTTCCGGACCGAATCGTCTGCCCGGTCGCCTCAGGCTCACTCTTCACCCGGATCGCCCGGGGGTTCGAGGAGTGGCTCGAGGTGGGGCTGATCGAGGGCGAGCTCCCGACTTTCCACGGCTCCCAGGCCGAGGGGTGCTCCCCGGTGGCCAGCGCCTTCCGGGACGAGTCTGATTTCTGCCGCCCGGTGAAGCCCGACACGATCGCCAAGTCGTTGGCCATCGGCAATCCCGCCGACGGTCCCTACGCCCTCGACCTGGCACGGCGGACGGGTGGATCGGTCGAGTCGGTGTCAGACGAGGAGATCCGGGCCGGAATCAAGCTGTTGGCCGAGACGACGGGAATCTTCACCGAGGCGGCGGGCGGCGTGACCATCGCCGTCCTCACGAAGCTGGCCGAGCGCGGCGAGATCGATCCCGGCGAGCGGGTCGTCGCCTACATCACCGGCGAGGGCCTCAAGACCCTCGACTGCGCCCGCGGCACCTTCGAGGCGTGGGAGATCGAGCCCAGCCTCACCTCGTTCGAGGCGGCCGCGGAGCGGGTGGCGGCGACCGTATGAACCGGGGTGAAGGCGCCCGGGTGACCCGGCCGCGGGCTTGATTACACTGCCACGGCGATGGCTGTCACGGTGAAGATCCCTACGCAGCTGCGCGCCGCGACCGACGGGGAAACCTCGGCCGAGGTCGACGGCGCGACGGTCGGCGAGGTGCTCGACTCGCTGTATGAGCGCTACGGCGAGCTGCGGAGCCGGATCGCCGAGGACGGAGGGCTGCGGCGCTTCGTCAACGTGTACGTGGGCGGCGAGGACATTCGCTTCCTCGATGGCTTGGAGACCAGCGTCTCCGACGGCGACGAGGTGACGATCCTGCCCGCCGTGGCCGGAGGCTGAGCCCGGACTAGGCCGTGTCCGGCGCGCCGCCGGTGGCGGCGGCAATTCCGACCGGACAACTCACGCCGGTCCCGCCGATCCCGCAGTATCCCCACGGGTTCTTGGCCAGGTACTGCTGGTGGTAGTCCTCGGCGTAGTAGAAGGGGCCTGCCTCGGCGATCTCTGTCGTGACCTCGGCGTAGCCGGCGGCGCGCAGGCGCTCGGCATAGGCGCGGCGTGACGCCTCCGCGAGCTCGCGTTGGCGCTCACTCGTCCAGAAGATCGCCGAGCGGTACTGCGTTCCCACGTCGTTGCCCTGGCGCATGCCCTGGGTCGGGTCGTGGTTCTCCCAGAACAGCCGCAGCATCTCCTCGTCGGTCGTCTTGACCGGGTCAAAGACGACCAGCACCACCTCGGCATGACCCGTCCGCCCGGAGCACACCTCCTCGTAAGTGGGATTCGGAGTGAAGCCTCCGGCGTATCCCACCGCCGTCGTGTAGACCCCGGGGGCCTCCCAGAAGATTCGCTCGGCGCCCCAGAAGCATCCCATTCCCAGCACGAGATGCTCAAAGCCGTCTGGAAACGGCGGCGTGATCGGCGTCCCCAGGACGGCGTGGCGCTCCACCACAGGCATCTCCTCGGCGCGGCCGGGGAGGGCGTCGCCAGGCTCGACCAGCGCGGACTTGTCACGAAAACCGAACATCTCTCAGAAGCTTACGACGAGTTTGTGCGCCATTGGTTCCGGCAAGTCATGACGTAGAAGATTGACCCGAACCGGAAGGAGTTTGGAACATGGCAGACGAGCTCAAAGGCAAGAAGATTGCATTTGTTTTCACCGAGGGCGCCGAGCAGGTCGAGGTGACCGAGCCGCTGGCGGCGGTCCGTGAGGCCGGCGCCGATGTGGACATCGTCTCGCTCAAGAAGGGTGAGATCGAGATGTGGAACCACTTCGACAAGGGCGAGACGATCGAGGCTGATCTCGCCGCCTCAGATGCCGACGCCTCCAACTACGACGGGCTTGTCCTCCCCGGCGGCGTGGCCAACCCGGACCAGCTGCGGGGCGACGCGGACGCAGTCAAGTTCATCCGCGGCTTCTTCGAGCAGCACAAGCCGGTGGGCGTGATCTGCCACGGCCCCTGGACGCTGATCGAGGCCGACGTGGTCAAGGGCCGCAAGATCACCTCGTGGCCGACCCTCCAGACCGACCTGCGCAACGCGGGCGCCGAGTGGGTGGACGAGGAGGTCGTGGTCGACAACGGCCTGGTCTCCAGCCGCAAGCCCGACGACCTTGAGGCGTTCAACGCCAAGATCGTGGAGGAGTTTGCCGAGGGCAAACACGAGGGGCAGCAGGCGGCATAGCTCCGCAGCGTTCCCGCCGATGTGACCGCGCTACGCGCGAGTCACCTCGGCGGGATCGCCGCTTCGCCGCCGTCGCGAGCCGCGCTATCCGAACAACGGCAAACGGCGGCGGCGGGCGAGGGTGTCCATGCCCGCCTGGATGCTGTCCTGGACCACGTCGTAGCGGTCCTGGATGTAGTCGTCGTCCTCGGCGCGCTCGGGGTCGGGGTCGATTTCGATCGGCTCCTGGAAGGCGGTGCGGATCTTCGTCGGTAGCGGCACCTCGGGCAGGAGGGCGGGGGAGATGCCCCAGGGCGCCTGGAGTGCGATCGGGAACATCTTCAGCCGCGCCACCTTGTCAAGCTGGAACGCCTTGGCCAGCCGGCGACCCGTCGCGAGCACCGGCATCGCGTCGGGGCCGCCCACGGTCGCGATCGGCACGATCGGCACGCCGGTTCGTATGGCGAGCTTGATGAAGCCGCTGCGTCCGGCCAGGATCGCTTCATCCCGTTGGCTCCAGGCCCGGAACGAGTCACGCTCGCCGCCCGGCCAGAGCGCCACGTCGCGTCCTGCAGCCAGGGCAGCGGTAATGCTGTCGGCCCGGGCGGGCAGGCAGCCCATGCGCCGGAAGTAGGCGCCGACGACCGGGGTGGCCATCAGCGCATCGTGCGCTGTGCCGTGGAGCGGTCGCTCGCGGCCGAAGTGGCGCCACCACTGGACGCCCACCGTCCAGGCGTCCCAGGGGAAGGGGCCGCCGGAGTGGATGCCGATGAACAGCGCCGGTGGCGGCGGCAGGTGCTCCCAGCCCTCGACATCCATCCGGAACCAGTAGTCCATGAACGGGTTCCAGAAGTACTTCTGCGTCTCGAAGAAGCCCCAGTCAGGCTCGTCGAGCGTCCACTCGCCGGCTCGACTGGACACCCATCCGGCCACGCCCGACTGTTCAGCTTCCTGACGTTCGGCCTGACGCCGCGCTTCACGGGCGGTGCTTTCAGCCTGCTGACGGCGTGGTGCGGAGCGTGCGTCGCCGTTTGTCGTCCGGCGCTCGCGTCGTAGCTGAACCTCGTCCATCTCGCCTCCCTCCAAGGCTGCCTTCACCTAATTGCTTCAGAGTTACCCGGCTGTCCGGTTCGCAACCGCACGCTCGGCGGTTAGCCGCCATAACGCGGCGGGTAGGGCACCCGATCATGACGCGCTCGGCTCTGGCCCAGACGGGGCTGAGGGCGGTGGCCCTCTTCGCCCTCTGGCTGCTGTTGGTAGACGCCACCGACAGCCCCAACATGATCACGGGTGCGGTCTGCGCGGTGATCTTCGCCACGCTATCCACGGTTGTTCACTCGCTGCGTGTAGACCGCGCCAGCCTCCGCCCGGGCATGCTGCGCTACGTCCACCGCTCGTTCAGGCTTCTGGTGACCGACACCGCGCGAGTGACCTGGGCGCTGATTGCTCATGCGCTGCTCCGCTGTCCCTCCCCGGGCCATTTCCGGGCTGCTCGCTACCGGGCCACCGGAGAGGCCCCGACCGATGTGGCGCGACGAATCCTCACCGAATGGGGGGCTTCGCTGGGACCCAACCGATATGTGATCGGAATCGACCCGGAAAACAATCTGCTGCTCGTGCACGAGCTCGTATGGTCCGAGGGACCGCTCGACCCGCTGGAGCTCGGTTGAATATCTGGCTCGCCGCGTCGATCGCGATGGTGGCCGGGCTCGGGTTTTGCACGCTGGCGTGCTTACGGCGGGACGCCGCGGCCGCCCTGGCTGCGCTCAACGTGGCCGCCACGGCCACCGTGCTGATCCTGGTCACGCTGTCGGTGGCCTTCAGCCGGCAGATTTTCGTCGACCTGGCGGTCGTGCTGGCGCCGCTCTCGATCGGGGGATCACTCGCCTTCGTGCGCTACCTGGAGAGGGAGCGGCACCGGTGATCGTGCGCCACGTGGCGGTCAACGTGTTCCTCTGGCTCGGGGTAGCGCTCGTTCTGATCTCGTGCCTGGGGGTGCTCGTGTTCGGCAGCGTCTATGACCGGCTCCACTTCAGTGCCCCGGCCATCCTGGGCTCGATCTGCATCGCAGCTGCCGTGGTGATCCACGAGGACTTCTCGCTGATCGGTGACAAGGCGATTCTCATCGCCGCCTTCTTGTTGATCGCCTCTCCGCTGGTCGGCCACGCCACGGCCCGGTCGGCCCGGCAGGCCGAGCGAGGCGACTGGCGGATCGGCCGCGACGAGGAGATCGAAGTCGAGGACCGATGAACACGTTGCTGGTCTTGGTCTTGGCGCTGCTGGCTCTGTCCGGCCTGGTCACGGTGAGCATCCGTGACCCCGTTCGTCAGGCGATCGCGCTCGGGGTCTTTGGACTGCTGGAGGCGCTCATGTTCTTCGTCGTCCAGGCTCCCGACGTTGCCCTCTCGCAGATCGTGGTGAGTGGTGTCGCGCTCCCAGCCATGCTGTTTCTGGCCATGGCCAAGATCCGCTCCCAGCGCGAGGCGGAGCGGGAGGAGGCGGAGGAAGAGTGAGGGATCGTCCCGGAGGATTCTCGCTGCGCCTGGTCGTGGGGGCGATCGGCGTGGTGCTGACCGTCGGGGGCTTCGTCTGGGGTACGACCGGGCTCCACCCCTTCGGAAGCGAGCATTCGCGCTACGGCTTCTATACGGCTCACCACGCGGTGGCGCAACGCCACGCAACCAATTCGGTGGTCGCGGTGGCCTTCGACTACCGCGCCTTCGACACGCTGGGTGAGGAGTTCATCCTCTTCATCTCGGTGGTCGGCGTGGTGGTGCTGCTCCGCTCCCTCCACGACGAGGAGGAGGAGCCAGAGGAGGAGAAGCTCATACCCGAGCAGCGGCGAGCCAGTGACGCCGAGCGCTGGCTGGGGACTGCCCTGGTGGGGCCGATTGCGATCCTGGCCGCCTACATCGTGACCCACGGGCAGCTCACCCCTGGGGGAGGCTTCCAGGGCGGCATCATCCTGATGGCAGCCATCGCCTTCATCTTCCTGGGCGGCGAGTGGGTGATCCTCCTGCGGCTGCGCCGGGCCACCTCGTGGGTAGAGATGATGGACGCAGGCGGCGCGGCCGGATTCGCGATGATCGGGTTTGGCGGCCTGATCGCCACCGGCGCCTTCTTCTACAACTTCCTGCCCTTCGGAACATCAGGGAGCCTGCTCTCCGGTGGGTTCATGCCCTTGGCCAACGTGGCGGTCGGGCTTGAGGTGGCGGGCGCCACCCTGATGGTCGTGTCAGAGCTCGTGGACCAGCGACTGCTGCGACCGCCGCGGTGAGCGTCTTCCCCTATCTGGTCGCCGCCTGGCTACTGGGGATCGGCCTGTGGGGCGTGATCTCCTCGCGCAATTACCTGCATCTGATCATGTGCCTGACGGTGCTTCAGGGCTCGACCTACGTGCTCTTGCTCTCGGTGGGCTACCTCAGCCACGCCAAGGCTCCGATCTTCGCCGACATCACCACCAAGTCCCGGGTCACCGACCCCATAGTGCAAGCCCTGACCCTGACCGATGTGGTGGTGGAGGCGACGATCGTGGCGATGCTCCTGGCGCTGGTCATCCAGGCGAACAAGCGCTACGGCAGTATCGATCCTGACGAGATGCGCAGGATGCGAGATTGAGCCAGCTGGCTCCCCTCGCGGTCGGCATCCCGCTCCTGGGCGCCGCGCTGCTCGCCGCCGGCCACAAGCTGCTGGGCCGCGCGGGATCAGACCTGCTCGCCCTCGGCCTGGCCCTGGCCAGCGCCGTGCTCGTGTTGATCCTGCTGGTCCACGTGGGCAGCGGGCTGAGCATCTATTGGTTCGGCGGCTGGCATCCCCGCCAGGGGCTGGCGGTCGGGATCGATTTCGCAGTTGAACCGATCGGGGCGGCGCTGGCCGCCTTCGTGGCTCTCCTGATGGTGGTCGCTTTGCTCTACAGCGCCAAAACCGAGGGAGTCGAGGCGCCCTACTACCACGTGCTCATGCTCACCTTCATGACCGGCATGATCGGGTTCTGCCTCTCCGGCGATCTGTTCAACATGTTCGTCTTCTTCGAGTTAATGAGCGTTTCGGCGGTGGCGCTGATCGCCTACAAGGTGCGTGAGCAGGCGGCGATCGAGGGCGGGCTCAACTTTGCCGTGATCAACTCGATCGGGGCGTTCCTATTCCTACTCGGGATTGGGCTCATCTACGCGCACACCGGAGCGCTGAACCTGGCCCAGATCGGACGCACGCTCAGCCACTATCGCAACGACCGTGTCGTCGTGGTCGCTTTCGCCTTGATCGCGAGTGCGCTGCTGATCAAGGCGGCGATCGTGCCCTTTCACTTCTGGCTCGACGACGCGTATGCGGTTGCGCTGGCCCCGGTATGCCTGCTCCTGGCGGGAGCCATGAGCGAAATGGGCCTCTACGGTCTCGGCCGGGTTTGGTACGGCGTCTTCGGACCCGTAATGGGCACCCAGGTGCACGTCGTGCGGGCGATTCTGGTCGGGGCAGGGTTGCTGACTGCCGTCTGGGGATCGGCAATGGCACTGCAGCAGGACCATCTGAAGCGGCTGCTGGCCTTCGTGACCATCGGCTACGTCGGGATCTTCCTGACCGGGCTCGGGCTGCTCACCGCCGACGGAGTCGCCGGCACCGGCGTCTACGTCTTGGCCGACGGCTGCGGCAAGGCCCTTCTCTTCGCCCTGGTCGGAATCCTCCAGCACCGGTTCGGCAGCGTGAGTCAGCAACGGCTGCACGGCCGGGCCCGGGGCCTCAGAGTCACCGCCGCCATGTTCTTCGCCGGTGGCCTTCTGATCTCGTCGCTGCCGCCTTTCGGGCCTTTTCTGGGCAAGTCGATGATCGAGGACGCGGCGAACAAGGTCGGCTACGGGTTCGTGCCGCCGCTGATCGTCCTGTCCTCGGCGCTGGCCGGCGCGGCCGTGCTGCGGGCCGGGGCTCGCGTCTTCCTCGGCTGGGGCGAGCCCAGCCAACAGGACGCGGGCGGGGCCGACGAGCAGACCGAGCCCGAGACCGAGGGTCAGCGCGATCGGACGCCACCGCTCATGCTGGTGAGCTGCGGAATCCTGCTGGCCGGAACCATCGGCTTCGGCGTGTGGTTTGGCTTCGCTGACCTGGCCGAGACGGCCGCCCGGCGCTTCATCTCCGGTTCGGCGTACCAGGCAATCGTGTTCGGCCGAGCGGTGGGCCGCATCCACGCAACCTCCGCTTCACCGGCTTGGTATGACTGGCTCTACTGCGGCGGCGCCACGCTATTGGCGGTCGGCTTCGCCGCGCTTGGCCTGTTCGGCCGGCGGTGGGGCGCCGGAAAGTTGCTGGACCTGGGGCAGAGGGCCATGACCCCCGTCCGGCTGGTGCACACCGGACGGATCGGCGACTACACGGCGGCTCTGAGTCTCGGCGTCGGCATTCTCGGCGGCCTGCTCGTCGTGACTCTGCGCTGAGGCGCTCAGGCCAGCGCGGTGCGGTCAAGGGCCGCCCGCAGGTCGGCCACCGACTCGAAGACATCCTTGGCGCCTGACTCGGTGAGCTCCTCGATGGCAAAGCCGCCGGTGAGGACAGCGAGCGTGTCCACTCCGGTCCGCCCCGCCGCCTTCACGTCCCAGGGTGTGTCGCCGACCATGACCGCGTCCGCCGACGAGCCACCGACCTTGTTCAGGGCCGAGTCGACGAGATCGGGGGAGGGCTTCGTCGCCTCGACATCGGCTGACGTCGTCCACGCGTCGGCCAGATCACGGGCATCGAGGAGATCGAGATAGTGCTCGACCTCCTTCTCCTTGGCCGAGCTCGCGAGTACGACCACGTGGCCGCGCTCGCCCAGTTCGGCGATGAGGTCCCGTGCCCCCTCCATCGGCTCGACCTCATCGATGAGCTGGAAGTAGAGCTCGCCCTCGGTCTCCCGGATCGCGTCCCCGAGCTCCGCCTCGGTCTGCTCGTCGGTCAGCGCTTGGATCAGCTGGTCGCCTCCCATGCCGATGTGACGGTGGATCCGCCAGACGGGCAAAACGATGCTGTGGTGCCGGAAGGCCCGGTACCAGGCGAGGGCATGCTGGTAGTTGGTGTCGACGAGGGTGCCGTCGATGTCGAGGATCGCGATAGCCATTCTGAGCGCCATACCCCCTGACGTGCGATGCGACTCGCAGCCAGGTGGAGTGCGGATGCCCGGATGCGGGCATTCTTGAAGCACCGTGGCTGAATCTCGCGTGACCCCACGCACCATCTACCGAGCGGTCTTCCTCGCTTTTGCGCTCGTGATCGCGGCGCTGATCTTCAAGGCGCTGATCACCCTGGTCATGGCGGTGCTGATCGTGGTCATCATCGCTCTGCCGCTCTCGGCCTTTGCCACGTGGCTCAAGCAGGCAACGAGAATCCCCCGCGGGTTCGGGGCCCTGTTCGGGCTCCTCATCGGTCTGGGCGCGATCGCAGGCCTCGTCATCCTGATCGTGCCCGCCTTCAGCCACGAGATCAACGCGTTCGTGGGCTCGCTGCCCTCGATCGTCGATGACCTCCGCCACAGGCTCGCCGGAGTCACCGGCAGCTCGCCCAGCAAGGCGGGCAAGCAGATCCAGAACTATGTCAACAGCTACACCCACCATCCGGAGAAGCTTCTCGGCCCCGCGGAAGTCGTCGGCGCCACGGTCGTCGGCGTGGCCGCCGCGCTCATCGTGGTCCTGCTCACGGCGCTCTACACCGCCATCCATCCGGATCCGCTCTACACGGGCGCCGTCCGCATCGTCCCGCCGCAGGGGCGCGCCCGGGCCGAGGCTGTCCTGTCGCGACTCGGCGGGGCGTATCTGGGCTGGCTGCGGGGGCTCGTGATCGGCATGGTTGTCCTGGGGGGACTCACCTATCTGGGGCTCATGCTCGTCGGCCTGCCCTTCGCCGCCTTCTTCGCCGTGTTCACAGCCGTGGCGATGATCATCCCGTACTTCGGCGCCCTCGCCAGCTCGATCATTCCGATCCTCTACGCCCTCACGATCTCACCTGAGAAGGCAATTCTGGTCGGGATCATCTACATCCTCGCCCATCAGCTCGAGAGCAATGTCATCCAGCCGCTGGTAGTGGCACGGACGGTCGAGCTCCATCCGGCCGTCGTGGCCATCGGTGTGCTGGCGGTGGAGCAGCTGTTCGGCTTCGTCGGGCTGATCGTGGCCGTGCCCATCCTCGCCACCGTGCGGATCCTCATTGACGAGCTCTGGATCGCGCCGATGGAAGAGAACCGGCGTGAGCAGCTCGCCAGGCAGCCAGCCCAGATCGCGGCGGTCAGGGAGACCGTCAGCTCTAGCGGCTAAAAAAGGCCCGGCGCAACGCGCCGGGCCTTGGCAACTGCGGTGGTAGTGGCCGTCTCAGGTGCGCCGCTCGAGGTTCGCCACCTCTTCGGCCTTGCGGTCCGCGCGATCCTGGTCGCGGGCCAGTTCCTCCTTGGCCTCGCCCTTGCGCTCCTCTTTGCTGCCTTCGCGCCTCAGGGCGGCATCACCGGTGATATCTCCGGCCGCCTTCTTGGCACGGCCGGTCAACTTGTCGATCAGGCTCACGACGCCTCCTCGTGTCGTATTTGCCTTTTTTCGCTACCCGAGTCCCTCGGCGTTTACTCGCTTGCCGATCGGGCACTGTCTTGGGACCAAGAACGATCCCGCGAGGTCCCGTGACGCCTGAGGGCCTTCAAGACCACTGACCATCACGGAGGAATCCACATGAAGGCAGTCACCTTTCACGGCAAGCGCGATGTGCGCGTCGACACCGTCCCGGATCCCACGATCGAGCAGCCCACCGACGCGATCGTGCGCATTACGAGCAGCGGGATCTGCGGTTCTGATCTCCATCTCTACGAGGTCCTCGGTCCGTTCATTGGCGAAGGAGACATCCTCGGCCACGAGCCGATGGGGATCGTCGAAGCGGTGGGCTCCGAGGTCGGCCACATCCAGCCCGGCGACCGGGTGGTGATTCCGTTCAACATCTCCTGCGGGCACTGCTTCATGTGCGACCAGGGCCTCTACTCGCAGTGCGAGACGACCCAGGTACGCGATCAGGAGAAGGGCGCGGCTCTGTTCGGCTACACCAAGCTCTATGGCGAGGTCCCGGGCGGCCAGGCTGAGCTGCTCCGAGTCCCCCAGGCCCACTTCGGTCCGATCAAGGTCCCCGAGGGACCGCCCGACGAGCGCTTCGTGTATCTGTCCGACGTCCTGCCCACAGCTTGGCAGGCGGTGGAGTACGCGGCCGTCCCCGAGGGCGGCACGGTCGCCGTGTTCGGTCTCGGCCCGATCGGCCAGATGTGTTCACGGATCGCGCTGCACCAGGGCGCGCGCGAGGTATTCGGGATCGACCTCGTCGATGACCGACTGACGCTGGCGGAACGGCACGGAGTCCATCCGATCAACCTTCAGGAGCACGACGACATCATCGAGGCGCTCCGCGACCTCACCGACGGGCGCGGTCCCGACTCGGTGATCGACGCCGTGGGCATGGAGGCGCACGGGGCCCCTTTGGGCAAAATCGCGCAGCAGCTCGCCGGTTTCCTGCCTGACGCGGTGGCGGCGAGGCTGATCGAGAAGGGTGGGGTCGACCGACTCTCGGTCCTCCACACCGCGATCGACGCGGTGCGCCGCGGGGGCACGATCTCGCTGAGCGGTGTTTACGGGGGCGCGGTCGACCCGATGCCGATGATGGACCTGTTCGACAAGCAGATCCAGCTGCGCATGGGCCAGGCCAACGTGAAGCGCTGGATCGACGGGCTGATGCCGCTGGTGGAAGCTGACGATGATCCGCTCGGCGTGGAGGATCTGGCCACGCACAAACTGCCCCTGGACCAGGCGCCACACGCCTACGAGATCTTCCAGAAAAAGCAGGACGGCGCGATCAAGATCCTGCTCCAGCCCTGAGGCACGGCTCTAGCGGACGCCTACGCCCGTTCCCAGCTCGCGGATCCGCAACGGCCCGCGGGCTACCCCCCGGTTAGACGCCGCAACCGAGCGGGAAAGCTCCGGGCCATGGACAACGACTCTGACGCCAAGCCCCCGACGGGATTCCCCGAGCCACCCGGCCGGGACCCCGGCGACCGCTCCCGGGACGAGGACCCCCACCACGTGCTCAACAACCCGGTAGGCGAACCCGATCCCACCGAATGGCCCGATCCCTACGACCAGCGGGAGGATCCGCGCGACCCCGATCCCGAGGTGCAGCCCTTCGGCGAGGCGCCTCACACGCCAACCGGCGCCGAGAGCACGAGCGAGCCAAATCCCAGACAAGATCCTGAGGCTCAGGCCTGGGCAGAAAGGCTCAAGCGTGACAAGCTTGACCAGTGAGCCGCCCATGAGCGAAGACACTGAGACTTCACCCAACGAGCGCCTCCAAGCGTTGGCTGACGAGCTGGTGGCGCGCAGTGAGGGCCGCCCCGAGTCCTGCCTGGAGCTGTCCGAGATCTCGGAGCTCATGCAGGAGGCCGAGCTCGACGACGACGACGCGCAGGCGCTCCAGGACCTGCTTGAGGCACGCGGGATCGAGTTCCGTGACGACTGCGGTCGTGACGTGTCCGAGCAGACGGCGTATGTGATCGACGATCTCGCCCAGCAGACGACCGATGCCATGGCACTGTTCCTGCAAGAGGTGCGGCGCCATCCGCTCCTGACCCGTGAACACGAGGTGGAGCTGGCTAAGCGGATCGAACGCGGCGACCTGGCGGCCAAAGATCAGCTCGTCAACTCAAACCTGCGCCTGGTCATCTCCAACGCCCGCAAGTACCAGGGTCACGATCTGCCCCTGCTCGATCTCATCCAGGAGGGGATCCTGGGGCTGATCCGCGCCGCGGAGAAGTTCGATTGGCGCAAGGGCTACAAGTTCTCCACCTACGCCACCTTCTGGATCCGCCAGGCGCTTCAACGGGCGCTCGACAACCGATCTCGCACGATTCGCATCCCCGTTCACCTCGGCCAGCGCGAGCGCCGCATCGCGCGCGTCCAGCGTGACCTGGCGGCGCGCCTGGGGCGCGAACCGAGCGAGGAGGAAGTCGCGGAGGCGGCCGAGATGAGCGTGCAGGAGGTCCGGGAGGCCCGCGACGCCGCCCGCGTCGTGACGAGCCTTGACCGTCCCGTGGGCGAGGAGGAGGAGACGCCATTCGGAGCCCTCCTGGCCAGCGAGGAACAGGGCCCGGACGAGGAGGTGGCGATCTCGCTGCGCGACGACGCGCTGCGGCGCGCCCTGGCTCGCCTCCCTGAGCCCGAGCGTGAGGTGGTCAAGCTCCGCTACGGCATCAACGGCGATGATCCGACGCCGCTCAGCGAGACCGGTCGCCGCCTCGGCCTCTCCCAGGACGCGGTTCGCCGCCTGGAGCGCAAGGCGCTCTCAGAGCTAGCCCAGAACCGCGAGCTCGAGGCGCTCCGTCCCGCCGCCTGAGCGGCCAGGTCGGCCTCAGGCGTCGGAGTGCTGATCGGTGTCGCCCATCGGCGAGTCGTCATCGCCGGCTGGAGCCGCAGGTGGCTTCTCGGCGGCGTCGCTGCTGCTCCCGCCCTCCGCGCCCGGCTCTCCGGGCTGATTCTCAGGAACCTCGGTCTTATCTGTCTGTTCGTCTTGGCGCTCTTCCATAGTGCCTCGGTGCCCGCCACGGCCGGACGCTAATCACGTGCTCGCCAGGAACGTTCGCGGCGTGTGGGGAGGCATCCTTGTCGTGGACCCGACCATGCCTGTCCGTCTCGGCGGTGGCCGGGACACAAAGGGAGTTCGCGCGGCGACGCGGATCCTCGGTGCCCGCCACGCCCTCAGCATGTTGGGACTCGCGGCCGTGAGCCCGCGGCTGCGCCGCGACGCGCTCCTCAGCGCCGCCTCGGCCGGTGGGCTCGTGACCATCTCGCTCCTTCAGTCCCGAGCGGTTCGGGCTGGGCCCGCCGCGGGTAGGTGGCAACCATGACCGAGCGCGATCCTCACGAGCTCTCCGAGGAGCTGGAGGAGAAGGCGGACGCCCTCGAGCATCAGGGGCAGGAGGTCAAGGACGCGGTGGACGAAACGCGCGAAGGCTGGGAGCGCAAGCGGCGCGACGACAACATTCCCGGGGCGCCTCCGCCCGAGGGCAACGAGCCTGAGGGATCGGGCTCGTCCAACGACGTCTGATCGAGAACATCCAAGGTTCCGGGCCAGAGGTGCTGGGTATACGCTCCCGGCATGCCGTCCCGCCGTCTGGTTCCGCCCTTCGTCCGACAGCTGGCGGGCGATCCGCTCGGGCTGGGCCGCGCGGCACAGTCGTCGCGCTCAGAGAAGCTGACCCCCCGCACCAAGACGGCGGACCGGGTCGTGCAATCGGTCTGCCCCTACTGCGCGGTCGGGTGCGGCCAGAAGGTGTACGTCAAGGACGAGAAGGTCATCCAGATCGAGGGCGATCCGGACTCTCCGATCTCGCGCGGCCGGCTCTGCCCCAAGGGGTCCGCCTCCGAGAAGCTCGTCAACAGCCCCATGCGCGAGACGCGCGTCAAGTACCGCCGCCCCGGTGGCACGGACTGGGAATACATCTCTCTCGATCAGGCGAACGAGATGGTCGCCGAGCGGATCCTCCGGGCCCGGGAGGAGACCTGGGAAGAGGAGAACGACGACGGCCAGCCGCTCAAGCGGACACTCGGCATCCACTTCCTCGGCGGCGCCACGCTCGACTCCGAGGAGAACTATCTGATCAAGAAGTTCTTCACCGCGGCCGGGGCGATCTCGATCGAGAACCAGGCCCGCATATGACATAGCTCGACGGTCCCCGGTCTGGGGACCTCGTTCGGGCGCGGCGGCGCCACCACCTTTCAGCAGGACCTGCAGAACTCAGACTGCATCCTGATCATGGGCTCGAACATGGCCGAGCAGCATCCGGTCGGCTTCCAGTGGGTGGTCGAGGCCAAGGAGCGCGGCGCCCGGGTCATCCATGTCGACCCGCGCTTCACCCGGACGAGCGCGCTCGCCGACACCCACATCCAGATCCGCTCCGGGAGCGACATCGCCTTCCTGGGCGGAATCGTCAATTACATCTTCGAGCACGACGCCTGGTTCAAGGAGTACGTACAGAAGTTCACCAACGCTCCGGTGATCATCAACCCAGACTTCCAGGACACCGAGGACGGCAGCGGCTTCTTCTCGGGCTGGGATCCCGACCACAACGCTTACGCGATCGACTCCTGGGGCTACGACGAGACGAGCGGCGAGACGGCCGCGGGCAAGCGGGAGCAGCAGGCCGATGTCTCCGGCGAGCAGGCCCACGGCGCCCACGGCATGACGCTTCAGCACGGCGACCCACCCCACGTCGACGAGTCGATGCAGGACGAGCGCTGCGTGCTCCAGCTCCTACGCCGCCATTTCGCTCGCTACACCCCGGAGAAAGTGGCCGAGATCTGCGGCTGCTCACCGCGGGATGTGGTCGCGGTGGCCGAGGCGTTGTGCGCAAATTCAGGCCGCGAGCGCACCTCCGCGGTCGTCTACGCCGTCGGGTGGACGCAGCACACGGTGGGCGTGCAAAACATCCGTGCCGCGTCGATCATCCAGCTCCTGCTGGGCAACATCGGGCGGCCCGGCGGCGGCGTCCTCGCGCTGCGCGGCCACGCCAACATCCAGGGTTCAACCGACATCCCCACGCTCTACAACATCCTCCCCGGCTACCTGCCGATGCCCCATCCCCGGTCCGGACCGTCCCTTGAGGGATACCTGGAGCTGAACCGTCCTGAGACAGGGGTGTGGGGCAATATGGGGAACTACATGGTGTCGCTGCTGAAGGCGTGGTGGGGCGATGCCGCGACGCCCGAGAACGACTTCTGCTTTGACTACCTGCCGCGCATCGACGGCGACCACTCGCACTACGCGATGATGCTGAAGATGCTCGACGGCGGCGTGAAGGGCATGCTGTGCGTGGGCCAGAACCCGACGGTGGGGTCGGCCAACTCAAAGCTCATGCGCCTCGCCCTGGGCAAGCTTGAGTGGCTGGTCGTGCGCGACTTCCAGCCCGTCGAGTCGGCCGTCTTCTGGAAGGACTCGCCCGAGCACGAGACGGGGGAGGTCCGCACTGAAGACATTCAGACCGAGGTGTTCTTCTTCCCGGCGGCCGCCCACACCGAGAAGGACGGCAACTTCACCAACACTCAGCGCCTCCTCCAGTGGCACTCCAAGGCGCTCGAGCCGCCGGGCGAGGCGCGCTCAGAGCTCCACTGGATCTACCATCTGGGTAGGACGATCCGGGAGAAGCTCGCCGGGTCCACCGATCCCAAGAACCGCCCGATCCTGGATCTGACGTGGGACTACCCGCTGGTTGGCGTCCACGACGAGCCCGACGCCCAGCACGTCCTCCAGGAGATCAATGGCCGTGGTCCGACAGGAGAGTTTCTCCCCTCCTACGACGAGCTCAAGGACGACGGCTCCACGGTATGTGGGTCGTGGATCCACTGCGGTATCTACAAGGATGGAGTCAACCAGTCGGCCCGCAAGCGGCCCGGGTCAGAGCAGAACTGGATCGCCCACGAGTGGGGCTGGGCCTGGCCCAAGGATGTCCGCATCCTCTACAACCGGGCCTCGGCGGACGCCGACGGCAAGCCTTGGTCGGAGCGAAAGCGCTACGTCTGGTGGGACGAGCAGGAAGGCAAGTGGACGAGCCTGGGCGACTCGCCGGACTACCCGGCGACCAAAGCCCCCGACTATGAGCCGGACGAGGGTGCCAAGGCGATCGACGCGATCCGCGGCGACAAGCCCTTCATCATCCAGGCCGATGGGCGGGGTTGGCTGTACGCGCCCACCGGTCTCGTCGACGGGCCGATGCCGACGCACTACGAGCCCCAGGAATCACCGTTCCGCAACCCGCTCTACGCCCAGCAGCAGAACCCGACGCGCCAGGTGTTCGAGCGCCCGGAGAACGCCTACCAGCCTGGTGACAGCGAGCGGGGGCGAGAGGTGTTCCCGTTCGTCCTCACCACCTATCGCCTCACCGAGCACCATACGGCCGGCGGGATGTCCCGGACGGTCCCCTACCTGGCCGAGCTCCAGCCGGAATTCTTTGTCGAGGTATCCCCTGAGCTCGCCGGCGAGCGGGGGCTCGTGGCCGGGGGCTGGGCCACCGTAATCACGGCCCGCCAGGCCGTGGAGGCCCGGGTCCTCGTGACCGAGCGGATTCGGCCGCTTGAGGTCCAGGGCCGGAAGATGCATCTCGTCGGCGTGCCCTATCACTGGGGAAGCGTCGGCATCGTCACCGGCGACTCCGGCAACGAGCTCCTCCCGTTGGTGCTCGACAACAACGTCCACATCAGTGAGTACAAGGCCGCCACCTGCGACATCCGACCCGGCCGCCGACCCCGCGGCCCGGCCCGGCTTGAGCTGGTCCAGGACTACCGCCGGCGCGCGGGGGTGCAGGAGTGACGTCGCTGCAAACCTATGCCTGGCCGGCCACCTACGGCGAGCGGGCCAAGCCGCGCAAGGGCTTCTTCACCGACACATCGATTTGCATCGGCTGCAAGGCGTGCGAGGTGGCGTGCAAGGAGTGGAACCAAATCCCGATGTCGATCGAGGGCTTCAGCGGCAAGTCCTATGACAACTCGCTCGAGCTCGACGCCAACCGCTGGCGTCACGTCGCCTTCGTGGAGCAGAAGGTGCCGGCCGACGCTCGCGAGGGGGACTCGCTGGTCGAGGTGGCGGCCCGGAACGGTGTGATCGAATCCGGGGTGCAGACCTATCAGGAGGGGGATGGGGTCCGTTGGCTGATGGCCTCCGACGTGTGCAAGCACTGCACCGACGCGGCGTGCCTGGAGGTGTGTCCCACGGGCGCCCTGTTCCGGACCGAGTTCGGAACCGTGGTCGTCCAGCAGGACGTCTGCAACGGCTGCGGGTACTGCGTCTCGGCCTGCCCGTTCGGAGTGATCGACCAGCGCGAGGGGGACGGACGCGTGTGGAAGTGCACGCTTTGCTACGACCGTCTCAAGGACGACAAGGAGCCGGCGTGTGCCCAGGCGTGCCCGACCAACTCGATCCAGTTCGGTGACGTGGCCGAGCTGCGCGAGCGAGCCGAGCACCGGTTGGCCCAGCTCCAGCAGGCCGGGCAGGACAAGGCGCAGCTGTATCTGAGCGACGAGGACGACGGGGTGCACGGCGCGGGGGCCTTCTTCCTGCTCCTGGACGAGCCCGAGGTCTACGGGCTGCCTCCCGACCCGGTGGACACCAACCACGACCTGGGGGAGATCTGGGCCTCCGCCGCGCTCGCCGCCGTGGGCCTGGCCGCCGGGCTGGTGGCGGCGGCCTGGGGAGGTCGCCGATGAGTTCGGGCAACGGGGCCTCACCGGAGCACATCACCTCCTATCACGGCCAGCCGGTGCTCAAGGAGCCGGTGTGGTCGCAGGAGATCCCCCTCTACTTCTACCTGGGAGGAGTCGCCGGGGCGTCGGGCGGGCTGGCCTACCTGTCGGAGCTCCGCGGCAACCCCGAGCTGGCGAGGCGGAGCTATGCCGTGGCCATGGCCGCCCTGGCCGTCAGCCCCGGTCTCTTGATCTCCGACCTGGGGAGGCCTGAGCGCTTTCTCAACATGCTGCGCATGTTCAAGGTCACCTCGCCGATGAGCGTCGGCTCCTGGATCCTCAGCGGAAGCGGCACCGCGACCGCGCTGGCGGCGGCCAACGCGTGGACGGGATGGCTTCCGGGGCCAGCGCGCGTCGCCCGTCCGGCGGCGGCGCTCTTGGGCCTCCCGCTGAGCACGTACACCGCGGCGCTGATCGCCAACACGGCCGTCCCGGTCTGGCACGAGGCCAGGCGGCTGCTGCCCTGGGTCTTCGGCAGCGGTGCCGCGCTCGGGGCCGGAGCCGCGGCAGTCATGGTCACCCCGCCCGCTGAGGCCGCCCCGGCCCGGCGGCTCGCCCTGGGGGCGGCGGCTCTCGAAGGGCCGCTCATGGAATTGATGGTCCACCGGCTCGGGCGCCAGGGCGAGCCCTACAAACACGGAACCCCGGCGGTGGCTGCCAACGTCAGCCGTGCCGCGATCATCAGTGGCGCGGCCCTCCTCTTCCGCCACGGCGAAACGTCTCGCCCGGCGGCGATCGCCGCCGGTGGCCTGCTCTCGCTGGGCGCTCTGGCCACGCGCTTAAGCGTGTTCAAGGCCGGCTTCAGCTCCGCCGCAGATCCCAAGTACGTGATCAGGCCTCAGCGCCTAGGGATTACCCAGGGGCTGCGCAAGGGCGCATCCCGGGGGGACCCGCGAGTCGGTCCCCCGGCTGACCTCGGGTCGCCGGCCACGGTTCGCTAGGCGATCGGCGCGCCAGTCCGGCGGTCATGCTCGCCGCCTTCTTCTCCACCCACACCCTCGATCGCCTGCTGACTGAGTACGGGTACGTCGCGGTCGGCGTATTCGTGATGGTCGAGAGCCTCGGCGTGCCCTTCCCGGGCGAGACGATGGTGATCACGGCCGCGCTCTACGCCGGCCTGACCCACAATCTCAGCCCGTGGCTGATCTGGGCGGCGGCCGGTGTCGGAGCCATCATCGGCGACAACATCGGCTACGGCATCGGCTACTGGGGCGGATACCCGCTCCTGCTTCGCTACGGACCGAAGATCGGTCTCGGCGAGGCCAAGCTCAAGGTGGGGCGGATGGTGTTCGAGGACCACGGCGGCAAGGTGGTGTTCTTCGGGCGCTTCGTCTCGATCCTTCGCACCTACGCGGCCTTCCTGGCCGGGACCAACCGGATGACCTACTGGCGCTTCTTCATCTTCAACGCCGCCGGCGGGATCATCTGGTCGGGGATCTACGCGCTCGGCTTCTACTATGCCGGCGGCTCGCTGAAGGGGGTGCGCGGGCCAGTGGACGTAGCGCTCGGTGTGGCCGCGGCGGTGTTGGTCGTTGCCTTTCTCCTCTGGCTGCGGCGCAACGAGCGACGCCTCGAGCAGCGGGCCGAGGAGCGCTACCCGGGTCCCCTGGCCGACCACGTACACACCTGATCGCCGTCCGCCTGCGAAGGGCGGCGAACAGGCTCGTGCGCCCGGCCGACAAGTGCTTGGAGATGCGGCCGGGCGCACGTCGGCGGCGCGTGGTTGCCAGTGCGCGCCGTCAAGCTCTCACACAGCGGGTTTACCCCCGCCACCGGGCAGGAAACGAAATCGTTCACGTTGATGGCAGGCGGACGATGACTGGCCGCCAGCCCACCCTTGGCCCCTGCCGCGGTGCCCGGCGACCAGCCTCTCGCCCGCAGTACCCGTGCCCGCTAACTAGCCGCGGTTTTACCCGGTGGGCGCCATTTCCTAACCGGACCTTGAGCGGCGAGGCAGTTGACCGTCAGCCGGGTGCCTGCGAGGCGACCACGCTGCGTTCGCGCTCGGCCTGCTCCTCGCCCTCCTCCTGGAGGTGCGCGGTGCGCTCGGCCGCCTGAAGATCACGGCAGATGCGACGGGTGAGGAAGAACAGGAACAGCGGCACGACCCAGATCCCGATCCGGAACACGTAGAGCTGGAGGTCGTAGTTGAGGCCGAAGAGGACGAACAGCCGGTCGGCCGCCCCGAACACGAAGATCAGGAAGACCCAGGTCAGGAAGGCCACCCCGAACGCGGTTCGAGTCGGCGCGTCCCGGGGCCGGTCAGCCAGGTTGTGGGCCCGACGGTCGCCGGTCAGCCTCCGCTCGACCCAGGGGAAGGCGGCCAGGACCGCCAGCACGAGCAGGGGGAATAGAGCGCCACCCCAGAACGGGTTGGGAATCAGGGTCACGTGCCCGATCACCACATCGAAGCTCGGCATCAGGCGCAGGGCGCCGATCAACCACCCCAGATACCAGTCAGGCTGGGCGCCGTTGGTCCCGAGGTAGGTGTGGTAGGGACCCCAGAGCCAGATGGGGTTGATCTGGATTAGCCCGCCGAGAAAGAAGAGGAGCGCGAAGGTGCCGAACATCAGGGCGAGCGAGCGCGGCACCTGTCCGGGGAAGGTGGGGATCCCGATCAACCGCCGGTCGGTGTGGCGCGGGGTCTCCCGAAACTGGGTGTGGTGGCGGGCGGCCACAAGCGCCAGGTGCACGGCGATCAGCGTGCCGATGAGGATCGGGAACAGGAACACGTGGGCGATGTACATGCGGGAGAAGAAGGCCGGTTTTCCTGGAAAGGGCGCTCCCCAGATGGCCAGGGCCAGCGGCCCCCCGATCAGGGGAATCGATAGCGCCACGCCGTAGGCGATGGCGATCCCCATCCCGGAAAGCAGGTCGTCGACCAGCGAATAACCGAGGAAGCCCTCGAGCAGGGCGGTGAACAGCATCACCAGCCCGATGATCCAGGTCAGCTCACGGGGCTTGCGAAACGCCCCGGTGAAGAACACGCGCATGAGGTGGAGCACGATGGCAAGCAGGAACACGTCGGCCGCCCAGTGGTGGGTTTGGCGCATGAGCAGACCCGCCTTGACCGTGAATGAGAGATCCAGCACCGACTTGTAAGCGGCGCTCATCTCCTGGCCGTCGAGCGGCTGGTACGGGCCGTGGTAGACCGTGTGAGCGGTCGAGTCGTTGTAGAACAGCGCCAGATAGATACCGGTGGCGATCAGGACGATGAAGGCGTAAAGCGCCACCTCACCGAGAAGGAACGACCAGTGGTCGGGGAAGGCGTAGCGCATGACCTTGCGAATCAGAGGCGCCGAGGCAGTGCGCTCGTCGATGAAGCGAACTGGGTCGCGGAGGGCGTCGGAGCTACTCATTGAGCGCCTTCGAGTCGCGTACGCCCCACCAGGATGGACCCACCGGCCCGGAGAAGTTTCCCGCCGCCCGGAGAGTTCCGGCCGAGTCGATCAGGAGGGGGAGCTGGGGCAGCGGGCGCCCCGCCGGCCCGTAGATGACGGCGCCGGCCCGGGCCGGATCAAAGGTGGAGTAATGGCACGGACAGATGAGTGCGGCGTGCGGTTCGACCACCGGAAAGGTTGGCTTGCGGTAGAGCGCGATGGCGCAGCCGGCGTGGGTACAGATCTTCGAGTAGGCGACGATCCCCAGCGGGGCCCAGGTCCGACGCGCGGCGGGTAGCTGGAGCCCGCCCTCGTGCAGCCGGACGACGACGATCGACGATGCGAGCTCGTCCTGGTCGGCCCCCTCCGGAAACGCGGTGTAAAAGCTTCCGATCTCGATGTCCTCGGCGACCATCGGATTCTCTGAGACGTCGACCAGCCGGCGCCCGCGGTACCACGGCGTCTCGTCGAGCGGCCGCGTGTACCAGAGGGGACCGAGCGAGACCGCCGGCGTCAACGCCGCCAGCCCGAGCGCGCCGCCGGCCGCCGTGGCGGCTCCCACGAGCAGACGCTTGCGCGTGAAGCGGCTCCCGCTCTCATGAATGATCTCAAGGACCTTCGCCTGCTCCTCCTCGTTCTCCGTCGGGTACTCCTCCTCGACCTCCTCGGTGACCACGAGTCGCTTCGCCACCACCGTGAGCGCCAGGGCGATGAACAGGCACGCGCCGCCCAGGCAGACGCCGAGAAGCTCGTTCGGCAGCTCGAGCGGTCCGAACTCGGCGTAGGTAACGATGAAGCCGACCGCGAACAGGGTCGCGATTCCGAGCAGGACGAGGACCAGGTTCTCCGCCCCTCGGTTCGGGGCGCCCGCGGGAACGATTCGCTCTCCGCTCTCTCCCTGCTTCGCCTTGGCCCGGCGGCGGCCGAAGAGCCACGCCAGCAGGGCGAGCAGCCAGCGCAGGGGCTTCATCGGCCGAACCTCTTCCCCAGGAGCAGGCACAGGCCGATGAGTAGCGGCCCGGCGATCCACCAGGTCACCAGACCCTCCGGGATGGGTCCGATGTTGCCGATCCCCCAGCCGCCGCGATTGTCTGGGTGGCGCACGCTGAGCACGTACTTGACGATGTCGTTCAACTGCGCGTCGGAGATCTGCTGGGTGGAGAAGCGAGGCATGAGGTAGGGGCCGATCCGCACCGCCTCGGCGATCTGGGTGGCCGGGACGGTCTGGAGCTCCGGAACCCGCGCGCCGGTGACGAACCCGCCCCGACCCACGATCTGGTGGCAGCCGGCGCAGTGCTCGGCGAACAGCTGCTGGCCCATCGAGATGTTTCCGGCGCCGGGGTCGGGGGTGGGGATGGCCGGGCCGGGTGCGAGGGAAGCGACGTAGCTGACGAGCGAGCGGATCTCCTTATCTGACAACAGAACGCGATCGCCCTGCTGCAGGTCCTCGGGTTCGGCGTGCGGGTTGGCCAGCGGCATGTATCCCGTGCGCAGGTAGAAGTCGGCCGCGAGCGCGCCGACGCCCCGCAGCGGTGGACCCTGGCCGAGCACTCCACCCGCGCCCGGCCGCGGATGGGTGATCCCCTGACCCGCAATCCCATGGCACGTGGCGCAGTTGCCGGCGTAGAGCTCGGCCCCGAGTTCGCGGCTCGGATACCTCGGCTCGTAGGTGGGGCGCACGATCCCCGACTGGGGCTGGGCCTGGGCGGCGCTGGCGCCCCCGAGGAGGATGGCCATCACCGCCAGAAGGCTTCCGCTCCGCCGTTTCATGACTGCTGGCACAGACGCAGAAGCGGGGCCCCGACGCCATCCAGGATGATGATGATCAGAGCCAAGAGGTTGACGGTGAGCCCGACGATGGCCAGGAAGTTGATTCGGCCGATGGGAGGCGTGGCGCCGTCGCCCCGGCGCTCCTCAGCGAAGACGTCCCCGCTGCGGTAGGTGCTGCGAAGGAGCCACGCGGCGACGGCCATCGAGCTCAGTGCGACCAGCGCCGCCAGGGCCGCGGCGGTGATTTGGAGGGCGTGGACGGGCACCGAGCGTCCCGTCCCGTCGCACTGGGCGAATCCGAGGGAGATCCCGGCCACGTGCTGGAGGATCCACGCCATGGCCCCGCCTCCCACGGCGAACCAGACGAGCGGACTGGAGGCGCGGAAGCTCACAGGGATGGAGACAGCTGGGTGAGGACCACGACGATGGCGATGACGTTGACCACGTACCAGTAGATGGCCAGGTTGCGGACCGCGGTGAGCCAGTAGTTGGTGAGCCCGCGGATGGCCACGTAGGCGAGCACGACCACGTCGAGCAAGATCCCTAGCAAAACGTGGGCGTGATGGGTGGCCAGGAGGGTGAAGTAGATCGATCCGTATGCCGTGTCCTGCGGCCGGAACTGGTTCAGGTCGTGGCGGAAGAGGAGGATCTGGACGGCCAGGTAGGCGCATTGGACGACCAGGGCGAGTGACACGAAGCCGAGGACGGCCGGGCGCGCTCCCCGCCGGGCCGCCCGCGACGCCAGGAACATGGGGACGATGGTCAGCACGAGCACGCCTGTGGCGATCAGGGGCAACGTCACCGACGGGGGCTTGATGCCGGCCGGTGGCCAGTGCTTGTTGTCTGACTCGAGGTAGAAGTAGCTGGAGATCATCGTCCCGAAGATCGTGATCTCCGAGCACAGGAACAGCGCCATGCCCCAGATGCCGTTGGGGGCGGACCGGCGTTGCCGCGCGACGAGCGCCGCGGCGGCGGCGCGATCAGCCTGCGCGCTCCGTGTCACGCGCCCGGATGCGAGCCGTCGGGGGCTGACGCCACTCATCCTGCGTGAGCCTCCTTGTCGTGCCAGGAGATGAGAGCCAGGCCGCCGGCGACGCCGAACCCGAAGGCGATCCAGTAGTGATGCAGGAGCAGCATGGCGAAGATTCCGAAAAGCATCAGCGCGCACACGGGAGGCCAGATCGAGTGCGAGGGCATGGACAGGATCTCGTCGACCTCGGCATCCTGCATCGTCGTGGCCAGGGTCTCGTGCCCGGTCGCCATCAGCCCCTCGCCGCGCTCCAGACGGCGTTTGTCGAGCTCCCGGTCCTCCTTGTCCCACATCGGGTACGGGCTCGAGACCGTCGGGATCACGGGGAAGTTGTAGGCGGGCGGCGGTGAGCTGGTCGACCATTCGAGCGTGTCGCCCTCCCAGGGATCCGCCTCGCACACCGGCCCCCGGAAGTAGCTGATGAACAGGTTGAGGACGATCAGCACGAGGCCTGAGGCGAGCACGTAGGCGCCGACCGATTCGAGCGCGTTCAAGAAGGTCCAGCCCATGCCGGCGGGATAGGTGTAGATGCGGCGCGGCATCCCCAACAGGCCGAGGATGTGCATCGGGAAGAAGGTGACGAAGGTTCCGATGAACGTCGTCCAGAAGCTCAGCTTTCCGATCCCTTCGTGATACATGCGCCCGGTCAGCTTGGGGAACCAGAAGTACATGCCGCCGAGGATCGGAAACACCGCGGCGCCAAAGATCACGAAGTGGAAGTGGGCGATGATGAAGTAGCTGTCGTGGACCTGCTGGTCGAACGGGATCGCCGCCAACGCGACCCCGGAGAGCCCGCCGAGCATGAAGTAGACGATGAAGCCGACGATCCACAGCAGCGGTGTCTTGAACTCCGGCGTGCCAGTGAGGATCGTGGCGATCCAGGAGAAGAGCTGGATGCCGGACGGGATCACGATGATCAGGCTGGCGGCGGCGAAGTAGACGGTAACCAGGGTGGGATAGCCCACCGTGAACATGTGGTGCACCCAAACGCCGAAGCCGAGGAAGGCGACCAGGATCTCGGCCAGCGCGACGAGCGGGAAGAGCACCATCTTGCGGTGCGTGAAGGTGGGAATGATGGCGGTGGCGATCCCGAACGCGGGCAGGATGATGATGTAGACCTCAGGGTGGCCGAAGATCCAGAACAGGTTTTGCCAGAGCAGCGGATCACCACCGTGGGCGGCGTCGTAGAAGTGAAAGCCCAGGTTGCGGTCGAGCTCGAGGAACAGGGCCGCCACCGACAGCGAGGGCAGCGCAAACAGGAGCGCGAACGAGACGGCCAGGAAGGCGAAGCAGAAGAGCGGCATCCGGTTGAGCGACATGCCCGGCGCGCGCAGCTTGAAGATGGTGACGATGAAGTTGATCGAGGCGGCGGTGCTGGAGATCCCATTGAAGATCAGCCCCCAGCCGTAGAAGTCGATGTTGTTGCCGGGGTCGTAGGTCTTTGAGGCCAGCGGCACGTAGTCGAACCAGCCGGCATTGGGCGCATGGCCTCCGGCCAGGCCGGCGTACATGAAGATCGCCGAGCCGAGATAGATCCAGTACGAGAGCGCGTTCAGGCGCGGGAAGGCCATGTCCCGCGCCCCGATCATCAGCGGGATCAGATAGTTCCCGAACGCCCCCGTGGTCATCGGGATCACGAACAGGAAGATCATCGTGATCCCGTGCATCGTGAACACCTCGTCGTAGGCCTGAGGGCTC
Source organism: Solirubrobacteraceae bacterium (assembly GCA_035505215.1). Lineage (GTDB taxonomy): Bacteria > Actinomycetota > Thermoleophilia > Solirubrobacterales > Solirubrobacteraceae > Palsa-465. The sequence goes on from DATJQY010000003.1 coordinate 108,646, forward strand.
AACACGGTTTGGTGGGGGCCGATCAGCTGGGTGCGGATCAGCAGCGCTTCGACCCCGCCCGCCCCGAACATGACCAGTGCGGTGAAGAAGTACATGATCCCGATCCGCTTGTGGTCGGTGGTGGTGATCCAGCCGAGCAGGCCCTTGCGCTCAGCCCACACCCGCTCGAGCAGGTCGAGCTGGGCCTCGGCATTGCGTGTGGAAGTCGTCGCCATGGCTAGTGGAGCCCCTCGAGGTAGGCGGCGATATCGTCGTAGTCCGTCGCCGACAGACCGAGATCGGGCATTCGCGCGCCCGGCTTGATCGCTTGGGGATCGGCGATCCACCTCCGCAGCTCGGCCGGTGTGTTCCGGATCTCCGCCCCGGCCAGGGTGCGGCGGCTGGCCACGTGCGTGAGGTCGGGTCCCACCAGGCCCTGCGCCGACGTGCCTCGGATCTGGTGACAGCTCGCGCACTGGTTGGCCATGAAGATCTGTTCCCCGGCGCGTGCGGTGGGGGTGGTGGGGCTGACGGCAGGGCTGGCCATGTTGGCCAGCCACGCGTTGAAGGCGGCGCGTGGCTGGGCGATGACGTACAGCGCCATATTGGCGTGCTGGAAGCCGCAGAACTGCGAGCATTGGCCGCGATAGCGGCCCGCCGTGGAGGCGAATAGCAGCACCCGGTTGTGCCGGCCAGGGATCTCGTCGATCTTGCGGGCCAGCTGCGGAACCCAGAAGCTGTGGATCACATCGGCCGTGGTGGCGACCACGTTCACCCGTGTGTCGACGGGGATATGGATCTCGTTCGCGGTCACCGCATCGGTCCCCGGATAGCGCACCTCCCACCACCACTGGTGGCCGATGACATCAATCGTCATCGCCGTATCCCGGGCTGGCGGCGGCGAGGTCTGCCCCACCAGGTAGACGTCCGAGGCGCCGAACAGGGTGACCAGCACGACGAGCGGAATCCCGATCCCGAAGATCAGGACCAGTGCCTGAGAGACGTGCTCACGCTCGCCGAAGAACGGAAGCCCGGGGGTTCCGCGCCGGAACCAGGCCAAGCCGAGCATCCCGAGCGCCCCAAGGAAGACGATCGTGGCCACGGCGAGCATCCACCACCACAGCGTCCGGATGTCGTGGGCCTGGGGGCTGCGGGGAGACAGAATCGACTGCTTGCCGCAGCCGGCCAGGAGCAGGCATACGACCAGGACGAGACCCCGGAGCCCCCGCACACGGCGGAGGCGGCAACGGGCGCGGTGGCGGATCGTCACGTGGGCAACGAAGGGGGAAGGGGGTCGGCCTTGGCGTGCAACATACCCAGTGGGGGAGGTGATCCGCAATCGAGAACGTTCGGTCGATTACAGGTAGGTTGAGAAGGTGCAGTCAGCCGGCGCCAAGCACCGAGTCGTCGTCATCGGCGGGGGCTTCGGCGGCCTTCAGGCGGTCAAGGCGCTCGCGCGCCTCGACGCCGACGTGACCTTGATCGACCGGCACAACTACCACCTGTTCCAGCCCCTGAGCTACCAGGTGGCGACCGGGGCGCTTGCCCCCGGCGACATCGCCATGCCGCTGCGCCACATCTTCCGCAGGCGCAAGCGTGTAGAGGTCCTGCTGGGCGAGGTTGCCTCCTTCGATTTGGCCGCGCGACAGGTCGTCCTTCGTGCCGACGTGCCCGATGGGATCCTTCGCATCGACTACGACACGCTGCTCGTCGCCGGCGGCTCGGACTACTCGTACTTCGGTCACGATGAGTGGCGCGAGACCGCGCTCGAGGTCAAGTCGCTTGACTCCGCACTCGAGGTCCGCGGGCGCATCCTCCACGCCTTCGAGGCGGCCGAGCTCAACCCGGCCGACCAGGAGCGCTGGCTCACCTTCGTTGTCGTCGGAGCCGGGCCGACCGGGGTGGAGATGGCGGGGCAGATCGCCGAGCTGGCCCACGACACCCTGTCAGGGGAGTTCCGTCACGTCGATCCCCGGGCCGGGCGCGTTCTCCTGGTCGAGACCGGCGACAAGGTCCTCGGAGCCTTTCATGACCCCCTGCCAGAACGTGCCGCGCGCTCCCTGGAACGCCTCGGCGTCACGCTGAGGCTCGGCCAGACCGTCGTCGAGGTCAAGGACGACTGTGTCGTGGTCGAGGACCGGGAGGGGGTCCGCACCGAGCAGCCGACCAAGACCGTGATCTGGGCGGCCGGCGTCCGGGCCTCGGCGATGGCACAGATGCTGGGGGAGGCCGTCGGGGCTGACGTCGACCGAGCCGGGCGCCTCACCGTCGAACCGGACCTCTCGCTCCCCGGCCATCCCGAGGTCCTGGCTCTGGGGGACATGGTCCGGGTGCGCGACGCCGACTCGGGAGACACTGTCACCCTGCCAGGCCTGGCGCCGGTGGCCATGCAGGAGGGGCGCTACGCGGCCCGCGTCGTGGCTCGGCGCCTGACCGGCAGACCGGCGCCGGCGCCGTTTCACTATCGAGACAAGGGAACCCTGGCCACGATCGGCCGTGCCCGGGGCGTGGCCGACATCAAGGGGCTGCGCTTCAGCGGCTTCATCGCCTGGGCGACCTGGCTGACGGTCCACATCTTCTACTTGATCGGCTTCCAGAACCGGATCGTGGTCCTGGTGCGCTGGGCCTCCAGCTACCTCACCCGGGGCCGGGGTAGCCGCCTCATCACCGACGCGGCCAAGCTCGATCAGCTTCGCTAGGACCGCCGGGCGGATGACGTCCTCGGCCTGACCGGCGGGTTTCCTCGCCGCGACCGCGGGTAGCTGACCCGCTCGTGCCGCCAAACCTCGAAAGGCGGCACTCCCCGACACTGAGAGGAGCCGAGACCTTGAGCTATTCATCCAAGCGGGAGCGGACAACGGGCGGTCTGGTCGGCAAGCTGCTCGGCAAGGCCAAGGGCCTGGCCGGGGGCGCCACCGGTAGCGAGGCGCTGCAGCGCGAAGGCCGTCTGCAAGAGGCGCAGGCGGATACCGAACTGGCCGCACGGCGGGATGCGGCCGAGGCCGAACGCAGCCAGGCCGAGGCCGACGTTCACCGTGAGCAGGTGGAGACCGACGTGGAACGGCAGCGCCTGGAGAACGAGGTCGCGGCTCAGCAGCGCGAGCGCCGGATCGAAGCCGAGCGCCGGCAGGCTGAGCGCGAGGCGAGCGAGGATGCGAGCCGGGAACAGGCGGCGGCCAGCGCTGAGCGGGGGTCTGACCTCACGGCGACCCAGCGCAGCGAGGATCAGGCGGAGCGGGATCGGATCGCCGCCGTCCAACAGCAGGTCAACCTCGAGCGCGAGGCGCTCGAGGCCGAGGAGAGGGCAGATCAACTCGGCCCAAGGGAGCAACGATGAACGTACGAGCACTACCCAGAGCCGCCGTCACGGGCTCCATCTGGCTGGCCCGCCTTCCCCTCGACATCGCCGTCACGGTGCTGCCTGGGGAGTCGGCCAAGCTGGCCCTCGACCGGGCCGACTCGGCGGCGCGCTCGCTGGCCGGCGCCGTCCTCGCCGATCCGGTCCTCCAGGAGGACGCGCAGCGCCGGCGGGCGGCCACCGAGGAGCGCCTCCGCGCCGACTCGCTCCGCCAGGAGGCCGCGCGCACCGGCGAGGAGGCCGACGAGCGGCTCGAGGAGCGCCACCGTCAGGCCCAGCGCCGTCGGCGGCAGGCCGACACGCGCGCGCGGGCTCGCCAGGAGCTGGCCTCCGAACGCCGCCAGCAGCGCTCACGCCGCGCCGGTCAGGAGGAGCGAAGCCGGCTGGAGCGGAGTCGGAAGGCCGAGGCCAAGGTCGAGGAGCAGATCGAAGAGGAGGCCCCAGTGGCCCGGCTCGATGCCGTCGAAGAGCAGGCAGCCGCCCAGCGTGTGCGGGAGCAGGCCGTGGTCGAGGCCGACGAGGCACGCCGTCTCGAGCGCGCGGCTGAGCGTGTCAAGGCGGAACGCAAACAGGAGGGCTAGCGGCTCCGCTAGCGGTGGTTGCGGGCAAGCAGGGCTCCGCCTACCCCGACCACCGCGGCGGCCGCTCCGACCAGGACGCCGTTGCGGCGCTTGGCCAGCTCGTACTGAGGGCTGAAGCTGTGTGCCTTGTCGTCGAACGGCCCGTGGGCGCCTCGGTCCTCGTCCACCGGAGTGAACAGGTTGTCGTGGCCCGCGGGGTCGAGCGGCTGGTTGGTCATCTGCGAGCCGAAGCCGGTCTTGGCCAGGTACCAGTCGAGAAACAACGGGGAGACGCGCTCGCCGATGATGTTCATCACCGTGGGTATGCCGACGTAGATCTGGCGGCGCCGGTGGTAGGCGGCGTAGTGGATGGCGTCGGCCGGGATCTCCGGCTGATAGATCGGCGGCACGGGCGTGGTCTGCTTGGGCAGCTTCGTGCGCCCCCAGGTGAACTGGGTTGTGTTCACCCCCGGGAGCTCGACCATCGAGACCCTGACCTTCGACTTGTGATGCATCAACTCGGTGCGAATGCTCTCGGTGAAGTTCTTGCATGCCGCCTTGGCTCCGCAGTACGGAGACTGGAGGGGGATGCCGCGGAAGGCCAGAGCCGAACCGACCTGGACGATCGAGCCCTTGTCCCGGGGCACCATCCGCTTTAGCGCCGCCCGGGTGCCCCAGACCATGCCGTGATACGTGACGTCGGTCGCCCGCCGGTACTCGTCGGGTTCGATGTCGAGAAACTCGGCATAGATGGTCACCATCGCGTCGTTGACCCAGACGTCAATGGGGCCGAACGCATCCTCGACCGCGCTTGCCGCCGATTCGACCTGGTCGGCTTCGGCCACGTCGATCGGCAGCACGAGGGCTTCGCCACCCGCCGCTTCGACGTCCTTGGCCGCGCCCTCGAGTCCGCGCCGCCCGCGTGCGATCAGCCCGATGCGCGCGCCATCAGCCGCGAATCGGCGCGCCGTCGCCCGCCCGACGCCGCCGGACGCCCCAGTGATGACAACGACGTCGCTCATGGTCGCGCGTCAGCTCTCAGAAGTGGGTAAAACCTCATCGCTCGAAGCTCTACCCCCCGGCCGCAGAGGCGAAAACGCCTCTGCACGGCCTTCCGCGATCGCCAACCCATGCCCGCCCAGGACACATATCCGCCCATCGGCGACTACGCGCTGATCGGCGACTGCCAGAGCGCGGCCCTGGTGTCACGCCAGGGCTCGATCGACTGGTGCTGCCTACCTCGGTTCGACTCGGGGAGCACATTCGCGCGCCTGCTCGACTGGGAGAAGGGGGGTCACTGCGCGATCACTCCCAGCGGTGACGGTTGGGAGTGCGCGCGGGAATACCTGAAGGACAGCCTGGTCCTGGCCACCACCCTCCAGGGACCGCAGGGCAAGTTTCGGCTGCTGGACTGCTTCCTGCTCCCGGAGCAGGAGGGGCCGAGCGAAGAGCGGCGGATCCTCCGCGTGATCGAAGGGCAGCGGGGATCGGTGAAGCTACAGATCCGAGTGGCCCCGCGCTTTGACTACGGGCAGGTGCGCCCATGGATCCGCCGCCACGGCCACCGCCTGCACAGCGCCATCGGCGGCAACGACGGGCTCGAGGTGTGGTGCGAGCAGGAGCTGACCCAGGACGCCGAGTACGACCTCGTGACGGAGCTCGAGGTGGCGGCGGGAGACCGGGTGCATCTTCTCCTCACCTATCGCTCGCCCGAGCGGATCGACGCCGAGGGACCGCAGGAGTGGGACGCCGATGACCTGGACGCGCGGCTCAAGAAGACACACCGCACGTGGCAAAGATGGACCCGTACCCTGGTGTTGGAGGGACGGGACGAAGCCTCCGCCCGTCGCTCCGGGATCACGCTCAAGGCGCTGACCTACAAGCCGACCGGCGCCGTCGTGGCCGCCCCCACGACCTCGCTACCCGAGGTGGTGGGCGGCAAGCGCAACTGGGACTATCGCTTCGCCTGGATCCGTGATTCGAGCTTCAGCTCCCGCGCCTTCACCGAGCTGGGCGCCGTGGATGAGGCCGACGCCTTTCAGGCCTTCATCATGCGCTCCGCCGCGGGTCACGCCGGCGACCTCCAGATTTGTTACGGGGTCGGCGGCGAGCGCCGCTTGGGCGCCAGTCCCCTCGATGGTTTAGAGGGCTACAAGCGCTCGACCCCGGTCAATGTCGGCAACGACGCCTCGGGACAGACCCAGTTCGACGCCTACGGGGAGCTCATCAACCTGAGCTGGCGCTGGCATCAGCGTGGCCACTCGCCAAGCGATGACGACTGGCGCTTCCTCGCCTCGCTGATCGATCACGCCGCCGAGCACTGGTCAGAGCCCGACTCGGGCCTATGGGAGTGGCCCGGCAAGCCCGATCACTTCGTGCACTCGAAGGTGCTCTGCTGGGCGGCGCTCGACCGCGGCATCCGGCTGGCCGACGAGTGCATGCGGCGCGCGCCGACCCGGCGGTGGAAGAAAGCGCGCGACGAGTTGCGAAAGACGATCGAGCGCCGCGGCTATGACCGCAAGCGCGGCGTGTTTGTCCAGGCCTTCGATCGCACCGACATGGATGCCGCGCTGCTCCTGCTTCCCACGGTGGAGTTCGTGGACTGGGCCGACGAGCGCATGCTGCGGACCATCGCGGCAATCCGGGAGGACCTGGACGCTGGCGACGGGCTCCTGTATCGCTACCGCCGCCGCGACGGGCTCCCCGGGCGAGAGGGCGCGTTCCTCTGCTGCTCGTTCTGGCTCGTCGAGTGCCTGGCCAGGGCCGGCGAGGTCACCGAGGCCAGGGAGCTGTTCGACACGCTGCTCGGATTCACCAACGATCTCGGCCTGTTATCCGAGGAGCTCGACCCGCGAAGCGGCGATCTCCTGGGGAACTTCCCCCAGGCGCTGACCCACCTGGCCCACATCGATGCCGCCGTCGCCCTGTCGGAGGTCGAGGCCTCGTTGTAGCTGCGCTGACGTCCGGGCGGGCGGGCCGGTTAGCCACGGATGGCCCCAGGGTAGCCCCGGCGTGACCACGAACAGGAAGCGGTGATTCATGAGCGAGAAGGTTGGTGACTACCTGCTGGAGCGGCTGGGCACCTGGGGCGTGCGCCGTATCTACGGCTATCCGGGTGACGGCATCAACGGCTTGCTCGGCGCCTTCGGTCGTCTAGACGGGAAGGCCCCTGAATTCGTACAGGTCCGCCACGAGGAGATGGCGGCCTTCATGGCCTGCGCCCACGCCAAGTTCACCGGCGAGCTGGGGGTGTGCATGGCCACCTCAGGCCCCGGTGCCGTGCATCTTCTAAATGGCCTCTACGACGCCAAGCTCGACCACCAGCCCGTTGTGGCCATCGTCGGCCAGCAGGCCCGGGCCGGTCTGGGCGGCAACTACCAACAGGAGATCGACCTCCAGACCCTGTTCAAGGACGTGGCCCACGAATTCGTCGAGGTGGCCATGGTCCCGGCCCAGATCAGGCATCTGATCGACCGTGCCTGTCGCATCGCGCTGGCCGAGCGGACCGTGACGGCGATCATCATCCCCAACGACCTTCAGGACGCGGAGGCGGTCCCGAAGCCGCCGCACGCCCACGGGACCGTCCACTCCGGACCCGGCTATCACCGGCCTCGCATCGTGCCGAGCGACGCCGACCTCGACCGGGCGGCCGAGCTCCTGAACTCTGGCGAACGCGTGGCCATGCTCGTCGGCCAGGGTGCGCTGCACGCCGCGGCTGAGGTCGAGCAGGCGGCCGATGTCCTGGGCGCCGGCGTGGCCAAGGCGCTGCTCGGCAAGGCCGTGCTGCCCGACGATCTGCCCTTCGTCACCGGATCGATCGGTCTGCTCGGGACCAAGCCGAGCTGGACGCTCATGCAGGACTGCGACGCGCTGCTCATGGTCGGCTCAAGCTTCCCCTATTCCGAGTTCTTGCCTCAGGAGGGCCAGGCTCGCGGCGTCCAGATCGACATCGACGGCAAGATGATCGGGATCCGCTACCCGATGGAGGTCAACCTGATCGGTGACAGCGCCGAGACGCTGCGGGCGCTGATCCCGCGTCTGGAGCGCAAGTCCGACCGCTCATGGCGGGAGAAGATCGAGGGTGAGATCAAGGAGTGGTGGAACCTGATCGATCACCGCGCGCAGGAGTCGGCCGATCCGATCAATCCCCAGCTGGTCTTCCACGAGCTGTCAAAGCGCCTGCCGGACGGAGCCATCCTGGCCTCGGACTCGGGGTCGTCGGCCAACTGGTATGCCCGTGACGTCAAGCTGCGCCGAGGCATGATGGCTTCGCTGTCGGGAACGCTGGCCACGATGGGCCCGGGCGTCCCCTATGCGATCTCCGCCAAGTTCGCCCATCCCGACCGGCCCGTATTCGCGCTCGTGGGTGACGGGGCGATGCAGATGAACGGCATCAACGAGCTGATCACGATCGCCAAGTACCGCCACCAGTGGGCCGATCAGCGCCTCGTCGTGATGGTCCTCAACAACCGGGACCTCAATCAGGTGACGTGGGAGCAGCGGGCGATGGAGGGCAATCCGAAGTTCGAGGGCTCGCAGGACCTGCCCGACTTCCCCTACGCCAGCTACGCCGAGCTGCTGGGCCTGAAGGGCATCCGCGTGGACAGCCCCGAGCAGGTTGGGCCAGCTTGGGATGAAGCGCTGTCCGCCGACCGGCCCGTCGTCTACGAGGCTGTGACCGATCCGGAGGTCCCGCCGCTGCCACCGCACATCACGGTTGAGCAGGCCAAGGCGTTCATGTCGGCGCTGCTGGGCGGCGATCCTGACGCGGGCCGGATCATCCAGCAGTCGTTCAAGCAGAAGGTCGAGGAGTTCCTACCCGGCCGATGACCGGCATGGCGACCCGTGCCCGCACGCCCGTGGAGGCGATCGAGGTGGCTGCCTACACGGTGCCCACCGACGCGCCCGAGGCCGACGGCACCCTGTCCTGGGACGCGACGACGATCGTCGTCGTCCACGCCCGCGCCGGAGAGGAGTGGGGCATCGGCTACACGTACGCCGACGTGTCCACGGCCAAGCTCGTGGAGTCGAAGCTGAGCGGCGTGGTCGAGGGTGCCGACGCGATGGCGCCACAGGCGAGCTGGCTCGCCATGGTCGGCGCCATCCGCAACCTGGGCCGGCCGGGGATCTCATCCATGGCGATTGCCGCCGTCGACCTCGCCCTGTGGGATCTCAAGGCCCGGCTGCTCGATCTGCCGCTGAGCCAGCTCCTCGGTATGGCTCACGACCGGGTCCCCGTCTACGGCTCGGGCGGCTTCACCGCGTATTCGATGGAGCGGCTCCACGAGCAGCTCGCGGGCTGGGTCGAGCAGGGGATTCCTCGCGTCAAGATGAAGATCGGCTCGGTCCCCGGGGACGACCCCGCCCGGGTCCGCTGCGCCCGTGACGCCATCGGCCCGGACGCCGAGCTGTTGGTCGACGCCAACGGCGCCTACTCACGCAAGCAGGCCCTCGCGCTCGCCGAGCGCTTCCGCGCCGAGGCCGACGTGAGCTGGTTCGAGGAGCCGGTGTCCTCCGACGATCTCGAGGGGCTGCGCGTGATCAGAGACGGCGCGCCCAGCGGGATGAACATCACCGCGGGCGAGTACGGCTATGACGCGAACTACTTCCGGCGCATGCTGGAGGCCGGGGCGGTCGACGTCCTCCAGGCCGACGTCACCCGCTGCGCCGGAATCACGGAGCTGCTCCACGTCGACGGCCTGTGCCGCGCCCGGAGCCTGCCCCTGTCGCTGCACTGCGGCCCGAGCATTCACCTGCATCCCGCGCTCGCGCTGGGTCAGCTCGTCCACCTCGAGTATTTCCACGACCACGTCCGGATCGAGCACCTCCTCTTCGACGGCGTGCAGGAACCGCGCCAGGGGGCGCTCTTCCCGGATCTCTCCCGCCCGGGTAACGGGCTTGAACTCAAGCGATCGGAGGCAGAGCGATATGCGGCCTAAACGGGGTCTCAGGCGAGCTCCGAAGCCCGAGCGGGTGCTGGCCCGGTGGTGGGGCAACGTCCGCGCCGGCCGGATGCAGCGTACGCTGGCCGGGGCCACCGCGTTCAGCGCGCTGCCCCTGGGGCTCGAGATTTACTTTGAGCACTTCCGGGGCTCGTTCGGCGACAAGTGGATGTGGACGCCGATCGTCCTCTCGCCCGCGCTCACGGCGGCGGGCGTGGCCGGCGTGCGCTCAGAGCGCGTCGCCAAGACCTGGCTCCCCGCGCTCTCGGCCCTCTACTGCCTGGACGGCGCCATCGGCGTCATCACGCACGTCCGAGGCGTCGCGCGCAAGCCCGGCGGCTTTCAGGAGCCGCTGTTCAACATCGTCATGGGCCCGCCGCTTTTGGCCCCGGGCTCGCTGGCCCTGGTTGGCGGGATGGGCCTCGCGGCGGCGGCCTTTGGGCGCGAGCGCTGATGCCGGCGCCGCGGGACTTCCGGCGTGCCGAGCACCTGCCCAACCTGCGCCCCGACCGCGAGCCCGCCTCTCCGGAGGAGCTCCCGCGCCAGCGCAACGGGGTCACGCCGCAGATGCACGGCCGCTACCCGGACTACAACGTGCTTGACGAGGTCGGCCACTGGGATGATCTGACCCGGTCCGTCGTCCTTCGGCGCGTGGAGGAGGTTCCGGAGCTGCGCTTCTTCACCCGCCCGGAGGCGGCGACCCTGGGCGCGTTCTGCGACGTCGTGATGGCGCAGGACCGCGATCCGAAGGTTCCCGTCCTGGCCATGGTCGACGCCAAGCTGTTCGCCGGCCAGCTCGACGGCTTTCGCTTTGCCGGCATGCCCGATGACCGGGAGACCTGGCGATTGGCGGCCCAGGGCCTGGATGCCGTGGCTCGGCAGCACGGGTGTGACGATTTTCCGAGCGCTTCCGCCGAGGTTCAAGAGAGGATCGTCGGGGCGTTCCACAAGGGCGAGCTGCGGGGCGATGTGTGGGACGAGCTGGATCCCAAGCGGACCTGGAGCGTGCTCATGCGCTCCGTCCTCAGTGCCTTCTATTCCCACCCGTGGGCCTGGAACGAGATCGGGTTTGGCGGTCCCGCGTATCCGCGGGGATACGCCCGGATGGGGGTCGGCCAGCGAGAGGAGTGGGAGGGCGCGCCGGCGTTTGAGCGTGATGCGGTCAAGGACACCCACGAGCGCCACGTGGAGGGGGTCGAGTGAGGCTGCCCAGCCGCCACGACGTGCGTACGCTGGCGCGCGGCGCGCTCCGCCCGCCCGAGAACGACTCGGCGTTCCTGCTCGACGTTCATCGCCGTGCGGTGCCCACCGAGCGCATGGCCCGCTACGACGATGACTATGCGGTCGACCTGGTGATCATCGGCGCCGGCGCCGGAGGCGGGACGCTGGCCCAGCGGCTGGCTCGCCGGGGGTGGCGAATCGTCGTCCTGGAGCGCGGACCCTTCTGGGATCCGGACCGGGACTGGGTCTCGGACGAGTCCGGGTCGCACAAGCTCTACTGGACCGATGAGCGCGTCATCGGCGGCGAGGACCCGGTTGAGCTGGGCAAGAACAACTCGGGCCACGGCGTCGGTGGCTCGATGATCCACTACGCGGGCTACTGCCCCCGCTTTCATCCCTCCGACTTCGAGGTGCGTACGCGGGACGGGGTGGGGGAGGACTGGCCGATCTCCTACCGGGATCTCAAGCGGCACTACGAGCGGCTCGAGCTCGAGCTCCCGGTGGCCGGTGACACCTGGCCGTGGGGGGATCCGCACCGCTATCCCCATACCCCGCACCCGATCGCCGGTGGAGCCGAGACAGCCGTCCGCGGCGCGCGCAAGCTCGGCATCGAAATGCGGGTCGGGCCGGTCGGCATCACCAACGGCGCCTTCGGTAATCGCCCCCACTGCATCTACCGCGGCTTCTGCCTGCAGGCCTGCAAGGTCAACGCCAAGGCCTCGCCCCTGGTCACCCACATTCCCGACGCCATCGAGCATGGAGCCGAGATCCGCGCCGACTGCATGGTCACGCAGATCGAGGTGGACGATTCGAGCGGCCGGATCACCGGCGTGCGCTATCTGCACGACGGGCAAGAGCGGGTGCAGCGGGCCGACGCCGTCGCCGTGGCCGGGTACTCGATCGAGACCCCGCGGCTGTTGCTCAACTCAAAGAGCCGCCGTTATCCCCATGGCCTGGCCAATGGCAACGACCAGGTGGGCCGCTGCGTAATGGTCCAGGGAGCACCTCAGGTGGGCGCCCGGTTCCCGGACGAGATGCGGGTCTACAAGGCGCCCCCGCCTGAGATCTCCTCCGAGCAGTTCTACGAGACGGATGAACGGCGCGGCTTCGCCCGGGGCTTCTCGATCCAGACCGTGGGCCCGCTACCCATCGAGTGGGCGCAGCACGTGATGGCCGACGGTCACTGGGGCCGGGCGTTGCGCGAGTACATGCGTGACTACAACCACTGGTACACGCTCGGGATCCTGAGCGAGCTGCTGCCGCTGCCCGATAACCGGGTCACCGTCGACTCCGAGGTCACCGACCAGAACGGACTCCCGGTGGCGCGCATGGAGTACTCCCAGTGCGAGAACGACCGCAAGAACATCGCCTTCGCCAAGCAGACGCTGCACGACATCTGGGAGGCCGCCGGCGCCCAGGACGTGCTGGCCATCGACCGCTACGCCCACCTGGTCGGCGGCTGCCGCATGGGCGTCGACCCCGAGCGCAGCGTGGTCGACTCAGATCACCGGGCGTGGGGGATCCCCAACCTGTTCATCGCCGACGGAAGCGTGATGCCGACCCAGGGCTCGGCCAACCCGGCGCTGACGATCATGGCTCTCGCCTCTCGCCTGGCCGACCGGCTGGACGATGGCCGTCTCGATGCTCACGCAGCCAGGTCGCGACGCTCGTCAGGTCGTCGACGAACTGCTGCATCGCCGCCTTCCGCTCCGCATCGTCCTGCGAGCGCAGGATCGCGGACGGATGGGTCGTGATCGTCACGAGTTCGGCGAGGTCGGAATCGATCGGCCGGCCGCGGTCCTTGCCGATCCTGACGTGCGAGCCGAGGAGCGCCTGGGCCGACGTGGCACCCAGGCACACGAGCGCTGCCGGCTTCACCACCGCCAGCTCGGCCTCGAGCCAGGGGAGACAGGCGTTGATCTCCCAGCGGTCGGGCTTCTGGTGGATGCGCCGCTTGCCCCGCGCCTTGTAGCGGAAGTGCTTGACCACGTTGGTGATGTAGGTGTCGCGCGGGGAGATCCCGGCCTGCTCCAGGCCTTGATCGAGCACCCGCCCCGCCGGGCCGACGAAGGGGTGACCCTCGATGTCCTCGCGGTCGCCCGGCTGCTCGCCCACGAGCATCAGCGGCGCGCCACGCGACCCCTCGCCCATCACCGGCTGGGTGGCGCCGGCGTAGAGGTCGCAGGCTCGGCACGCGTGGATGGCGCTCTTCAGGTTGGAGAGCGACGGGCGGTCTGGGATCGGAGGCGGGGGGTAGTCGGCCACCGCGGGCAGGGGCTACCTTAGCCGTGAAGCCGGTACGAGTTGGTTGCAGCGGCTGGCAGTACGACTCCTGGCGCGGGAAGCTCTATCCCGACGGGTGCCCGAAGCGCCGCTGGCTGGAGGTGTACGCCGAGAACTTCGACACCGTCGAGGTCAACAGCACCTTCTACCGGCTCGCCCGGCGAGAGGCGGTGGCGGGGTGGGTGAAGCAGACGCCGCCTCAGTTCCTGTTTGCGGTCAAGGCAAGCCGCTACCTGACACACATCCGGCGGCTGCGGGAAATCGGCGAGGGGATCAAGCGCTTCTACGAGCCGATCGAGCCGCTGATCGAGGCCGGGCGGCTGGGTCCGGTGCTCTGGCAGCTGCCGGAGAACTTCCATCGATCCGATGAGCGGCTGGCCGGCCTGCTGGAGCTCCTACCGCCCGGTCAGCACACGATTGAGTTCCGCCATGCGAGCTGGTTCGTGCCCCAGGTGATGGACATGCTCCGGGCCCGCGGCGTGGCTCTGACCATCGGGGACCATCCCACTCGCGCGTTCCAGACCTATGACGCGACCGCGGACTGGATGTTCATCCGCTTTCACTACGGCGCCCGCGGCCGGAGCGGGAACTACTCGGCCACCGAGATCGCCGAGTGGGCGGAGCGGATCGACGCCTGGCGCCAGCGCGAGTTGATCTACGTCTATTACAACAACGACTGGAACAGCTACGCCCCGGCCAACGCCAAGCTGTTGATGCGAAGGCTGGCTCAGGCCGAGACGGCGGCGTGATCGACCGGCAGGCCGAAGCGCTCTCTGATCTCGGTGACGTCGAAGTCCTCACGGTAATCCTGGTCTTCGCCGGCGTGGGTGAAGACGACGATCCGCTCGGCAGGAAAGCTCTGGAGCGCATCCTGGATGGCCAGAAGCGGGTCACTCTCGCCGGTGTCACCGCTCGCCGAGACCCCCTCGGAGCCGAGTCGCTCGACGGTTTCGCTTCGGACCTGCTCGGCCCGGGCGATCGCCTCGTCGGCATCGGACATCCAGAAGCGGATCCCGCTCTCCTGGAGCGCCGGCGCCACGACCATCACCTCGGCGTCCTGAGGCTTAGCCTCGCCGGGGAGGGCGTCGCGCAGCTGGTCGGCGGAAATCGGCTCGCTGGTTATGACGAGGAGCTTCATGTCCGGGCTATACCCGCCAAGCCGGTTGCTACACCGCGGTCGCGGGTAGCGGATCTGTGTGGGCATCCCGACACCCCAACCTGGGCCACCCGGTCCCGGACCTACGCCGGACCCTGGACCGCTTCCGCCCGCCCCGGATCCCGGCCCGATCCCGGGCCCCGGCCCGGAGCCGGCTCCTGACCCGCAGCCGCCGACACCGACGCCAGGTCCTGGCCCGCTGCCTCCGGAGCCCGAGCCGCCTTCGATCTAGCGGGCTAGTACATCCCCTCGAACAGGTCCTCGTAGCGGTCGTAGACCACGTTGCGCTTGACCTTCAGGGTCGGCGTCAGCTCGCCTGAGTCGATCGACAGGTCGTGGTCGAGAATCTTGACCTTCTTGGCCTGCTCGACCTGGGCGTAGTTGGAGTTGGCGCGCTGTAGCTCCTTCTCGACCATTTCCTGAACCTTCTCGTGCTCGGCCAGCTCGGCGAGATCCTCGGGCAGGCCCTGCTCCTTAGCCCAGGGCACGATCTCCTCGGGATCGAGCGTGACCAGGACCACCGGGTAGGGCTTGCGATCGCCGTACATGACCGCCTGGGAGATGAAGGCGCACTGCTTGAGGTCGTTCTCAAGGTTGGACGGGGTCAGGTTCTTGCCGCCCGCGGTGATGATGATGTCCTTCTTGCGGCCGGTGATCTTGAGGAAGCCCTCGTCGTCGAGCTCGCCCACGTCGCCGGTGTGCAGCCACCCGTCGATGAGCGTGTCGCTCGTCGCCTCCTCGTTTCGCCAGTACTCCTTGAAGACGTTCGGCCCCTTGATGAGGATCTCGCCGTCCTCCTCGGCGATCTTGATCTCGTCGCCGGGCACCGCCTTGCCGACCGTCCCGAACTTGACCTGGTCGAGCAGGTTGACCGTGCCGATGGCGGTGGTTTCGGTCATTCCCCATCCCTCGAGCACGGGCACGCCGGCGGCATAGAAGAACTCCAGGATCTCCGCTGCGATCGGCGCGGCACCGGTCACCGCCTGACGGATCTGACCGCCGAAGAGGTCGCGCACGCGCTTGAAGAGCTTCTCATCGGCCTGCTGGAAGGCCTCCTCCTTCTCCTTGGGGACGTCCTCGCCGCGCTCGCGCAGGTTGCGCACCTCGACCCCGAGCTTGACCGCCTGCTTGGCCTGCTTCTGCTCCTCCTCAGGCATCTGGTCGAGCATCTTCATCGCCGCGGCGTAGAGCTTCTCGAAGATGCGGGGCACCGATGGCAGGTACGTCGGCTTGGTCTCCATGATCTCCTGAAGGATCTGCTTCGTGTCCCCACCCGTGAAGACGATCGTCGTCCCCTGGTCAAACGAGGCCAGCGGCACCGTGAGGCCGAACACGTGGGCCAGAGGCAGATACAGGTAGGTGACCTCCTCGGGCGTGACGAATTCGATCTCCTCGCACACGCGACACACGCTCATGGCGTTGGCGTGGGTGAGCACGACGCCCTTCGGAGGTCCGGTCGTGCCCGAGGTGTAGATGATGATGAAGGGCTCGCTGGGGTCGACCTTGTCCTGGCGCTCGGTGAGCTCTGACTCCTCGTGACCCGAGGCGCGCTCGCGCAGCTCGTCGAGCGTGATGTCCCCGGCGCCCGACTCGATCCCGATCACGTGCTTTAGCTCGTCGAGCTCGCCACGGATCTCCTCAAACTTCTCGCGCTGCCCCTTGTCCTCGCAGATCACCGCCACGGCACCCGAGTTGCCGGCCACCCAGGCGCACTCCCTGGGCGAGTTGGTGGGGTAGATGGGAACGACGATCCCGCCGGCGGCCGAGATGGCGTACATGACGAGGACCCACTCCACGCGTGTCGTGGCCAGGATGCACACACGGTCACCGGGCTCGATGCCAAGGTCCACCAGACCGAGGGCAAGTTCCTTGATCGCCTGCCCGGCGTCGGCGTAGTTCATCTCCGCCCACTCGTCGCCCTCCTTGTAGCGAGCCGCGACGTGATCAGGGAAGCGCTCGGCAGCTTCGCCGGGAAGGGCGGACACCGTGTCCGCGATCGTGCGGGTTTCAGCCATGAAGTCCTCTCCTCTCAGGTCCTGCTCGGCACGCTGCCGTTCCTATACCCAGATCCTTGCAGGAACCGGCGTCCGGAGTGAGGGCAGCGGCGAAGCGTTCGCAACCGTGGCAGCGAGAAGCGCGCCCGGCAGGATTTGAACCTGCGGCCTACCGCTCCGGAGGCGGTCGCTCTATCCCCTGAGCTACGGGCGCGGAGGGACCCAAGCCTAGAGGTTTGGGAGATAAGTCCAACATGGGAGTGAAAATCACCCACAACCCCATGCAGATCGCCCTCATCTCCGACACCCACATGCCGAAGGGGAACCGGAGGCTGCCTGACGCCTGCGTCGAACGACTGAAGGCAGCCGACCTGATCGTCCACGCCGGCGACCTGAGCACGCTCGCCATCCTCGACGAGCTCCGCACCTATTCCAAAGTCATCGCCGTTCATGGGAACGTCGATGACGCAGAGGTGCGAGCGGCCCTGCCAGAGACCGCCACCTTTGAGGCCAATGGCGCCCAGATCGCCGTGATCCACGACGCCGGCCCCGCCACCGGCCGCCTCGAGCGCCTGAGGCGCCGCTTCCCCCAGGCCGATGCCGTCATCTTCGGCCACTCGCACCAGCCGCTGCACCAGGAGGACCCGAGCGGCTTCCAGATCTTCAACCCGGGCAGCCCGACTGAACGCCGGCGCGCCCCCTGGCCGAGCATGGGCATCGCCCGCGCCGAGGACGGGCGGCTGACGTTCGAGCTGATACGCCTCGGCTGACAGACTGACGGCATGGATCTGTCGGTCTTCTTTGCCGGTACGGGCGGCTCGATACCGACCGCCGCGCGGGGGC
The DNA here is from genome assembly GCA_035505215.1 of Solirubrobacteraceae bacterium. Classification (GTDB taxonomy): domain Bacteria; phylum Actinomycetota; class Thermoleophilia; order Solirubrobacterales; family Solirubrobacteraceae; genus Palsa-465. The sequence continues at coordinate 125,982 of DATJQY010000003.1, forward strand.
TTCCCGCGCTGCTGGTTCGCCGCGGCGGTGAGCGCATCCTGTTCGACTGCGGAGAAGGGACTCAGCGCCAGCTCGTCGGCTCCGTGGGCCTGGCCGATCTCGACGACGTCTTCCTCACCCACTTCCATGCCGATCACTGGCTGGGCCTCCCCGGACTGCTGAAGACGTTCGACCTGCGCGGGCGTGACCGCCCCCTGACCCTCCACGGGCCGCGGGGGCTCGCCGACCTGCTGAGCGCGGCGATGCGGCTGGCCGGGCGCGTCCACTACGACCTCCGGGTGGTCGAGCTCGCACCCGGCGACGTCCTGGAGCGTGAGGACTACAAGATCGCGGCGGTCCAGGTCGCCCATCGGGTGCAGGCCTTCGGCTATGTGCTCTACGAGGACGAGCGGCCGGGCGAGTTCGATCCACGGGCGGCGGTCAGGCTCGGGCTCACGCCGGGACCCGAATTCGGGCAGGTCCAGCGCGGAGCCACCGTCCGCGGCGTCGGGCCTGATCAGGTCCTGGGGCCTCCTCGCCCCGGGCGCAAGCTCGTCATCTCCGGCGACACCGCTCCCTCCGAGACGCTCCGCGTCGCCGCTCACCGGGCCGACCTGCTGATCCACGAGGCGACGTTCGCGCAGGAAGAGGTCGAGCGCGCGGCCGAGACGCAGCACTCGACCGCCGCGCAGGCCGCCGCCGTCGCCCGTGAGGCCGAGGTGACGATGCTCGCCCTGACCCACTTCTCCAGCCGCTACCCGCCCGCCCTGCTGCGCGATGAAGCCCGCGCCGTATTTCCGGCCACCGTGCTCCCCCGCGACTTCGACACGATCGAGATCCCGCTGCCGGAGCGGGGGGGACCCGAGCTCCTGCGCTGGCGCGATCGCACGGGAGCGGCAGCGCAAATCCCAGATCCGCCCGCGGTCGAGCCCGAGGCGGCGGAGCTGCGGTGAGCACCACGACGCTGGAGCGCGTCGAGACCCCGCGGCTCGTGTGCGAGCGCCTGCGCATGGAGCATCTGCCGGAGATCTCGCCCCTGCTGCGCGACCCGCAGGTCGCCGAGTGGCTCTGGCCTCACGGTGGGCCCTCCGAACAGGACGTGATCGACGGCACGCGGCAGAAGGAGGACCACTGGGAGCGCTACGGCTTCGGGATCTGGCTCCTGCGCGACATCGGCACGGGAAAGGCAGTCGGTTGGGGCGGGCTGCAATGGACCTACGTGGCCGAGCTCGACGAGGTCGAGGTGGCGTGGGCGATCACCCCCGAGCGCTGGCGTCAGGGCCTGGCCACCGAGATGGCGCAGGCGGCGATCGCCTCGGCCTTCGGCCCGCTCGGGCTGCGGGAGATCATCGCCTTCACGCTGCCCAACAACATCGCCTCACGGCGGGTCATGGAGAAATCCGGCTTCCTCTACGAGGGGGAGATCGTCCACGCGCTGCTGCCGCACGTGCTCTACCGCCGCCGCGCCGACCACCCAGGAGCCCCGGATCTCGCAACGAGCGACGTTGCCTGACCGGTGAGGCGAAGTCTGCCGCGCCCGCTGTTACGCTGACCGGCGTCGGTTCCTTTAACCCGGTCCGGTGAGGCCAGGAAGGAGTCAGGTTTGGCGTCAGACGCCACGGTCGTCCTCGACCACGATGACATGCGCCGCACGCTCGTGCGGATCGCCCACGAGATCGTCGAGAAGAATCCCGGCGGCGCCATTGCTCTGGTCGGCATTCACCGACGCGGCGCGGCTCTGGCCCAGCGGCTCCACGCGCTGGCCAGCGAGCTGCTCGACACCGGTGTGCCGCTCGGCTTCGTTGACATCTCCTTCTACCGCGACGATCTGACGATCCGCCCGAGCGCCCCGGTCGTTCACGCCACCCAGCTCGACTTTCCCATCGACGGACGCACGATCGTGATCGTCGACGACGTGCTCTACACCGGACGCACGGTTCGCGCCGCCATCGACGAAGTGTTCGACTACGGCCGCCCGGGCCGGGTCCAGCTCGCCGTGCTCGTCGATCGCGGTCACCGCGAGCTCCCGATCCGCCCGGACTACGTGGGCAAGAACCTGCCCACCTCCCAGGACCAGCGGGTCAACGTGCGCGTCAAGGAGGTCGACGGGGAGGACCTGGTGACGATCACGCCCGTCCCGCGGGCACGAAAGGCGGCGGCATGAGCCCGCGCCTCGGACCCCATCTGATCTCGATCGAGGATCTCGACCGGGCCGGGATCGAGCGCATCCTCGACCGCGCCGAGTCCTTCGAGGAGGTGGCGGGCCGCGAGATCAAGAAGGTGCCAGCGCTCCGCGGCCGCACTGTGGTCAACCTCTTCTATGAGGCGAGCACGCGCACCAGTTCGAGCTTCGAACTGGCGGCCAAGCGACTCAGCGCCGACGTCGTGAACATCCGCTCGATCGGCTCGAGTGTCGACAAGGGGGAGTCGCTCAAGGACACCGTCCAGACCCTGTCGGCCTATGACCCGGCGGCCATCGTCATCCGCTCGCCCCATGCCGGCGCCGCCCAGCTCGTGGCCGGCTGGACCTCCGCCGCGGTCATCAACGCGGGCGACGGCAAGCACGAGCACCCCACCCAGGCGCTGCTTGACGCCTTCACCCTGCGTCGCCGCCTCGGCTCGCTGGACGGGGCCAACATCTGGATCGTCGGCGACGTCCTGCACTCACGCGTAGCCCGCTCGAACATCCTCGCCCTGCAGCGGATGGGCGCGGCCGTCACTGTTTGCGGACCCCCGACGCTGCTGCCCCGGGACATCGAGGCCCTGGGCTGCCGCGCCACGGCGACCCTCGATGACCTCGAGGAGGCCGACGTCGTCTACGTGCTGCGAATGCAGAACGAACGCATGCGTGACGCCTACGTCCCCTCCCTGCGTGAGTACGCCGCCCGCTACCAGATCAACCCTTCCCGCCTGCATCCGGATCAGCTCCTCATGCATCCCGGGCCGGTCAACCGCGGGGTCGAGCTCTCGGCCGAGGCGATCGATTCGCCCCAGGCGCTGATCGGCGAGCAGGTGAAGGCCGGCATCGCGGTGCGCATGGCCGTCCTCTACGAGCTCCTCGTCGGCTCCCCGCTCTTGGCGGTGGTGGCATGAGCTCCGACAAGCTCTTCGCCCCGGAATCCCGGCCCATCGATCTGCTCATCCGCAGCGCTCAGGTCCTCGACCCGCGCAGCGACCTCGACGAGCCGCACGACATCCTGATCCGTGGCGGCGTGGTGGCCGAGCTCGGAGCGCCGGGCTCCCTTTCGCCACCCGAGGAGGCCGAGGTCTTCGACGCCGCGGGCCGCCATGTGTTCCCCGCCTTCGTCGATCCGCACGTGCACATGCGGACGCCGGGCCAGGAATACAAGGAGGACCTCGTAACGGCGAGCGCGGCTGGAGCGGCGGGTGGGTACTGCGCCCTGATCGCCATGCCGAATACCGATCCGGTCCTCGACGACCCCTCCATCCTCAGGGCGCTGGTCGAGCGGGCGCGTCACGAGGCCCGGATCCCGACCGGCTTTATGGCCTCGATCACCCGCGGGCTGGCCGGGGACGAACTGACCGAGATGGCAGCGCTCAGAGACGCCGGTGCGCTCGGCTTCACCGACGACGGCAAGCCGGTCGTCTCGGCGGGGATGCTTCGCAAAGCGCTCCAATACCAGCGCCTGTGCGGTGGGGTGATCGCGCTTCACGAGGAGGATCCGGCCCTCTCCCGGGACGGGGTCATGCACGAGGGGGCAGTGTCGGCCCGGCTGGGGCTGGCCGGGATCCCGTCGGTCTCGGAGTCGACGATGATCGCCCGCGACGGCGCTCTGGCTCGCTACGAAGATGCCCGGGCCCACTTCCAGCACGTCTCGGCGGTCGAGTCGGTGGAGGCGCTCGCCCAGGCCAAGGAGACCGGCGCGCGGGTCAGCGCCGAGGTCACCCCCCATCACCTCACGCTCACCGACGACCTGGTCAGGACGCTCGACAGCCGCTTCAAGATGAACCCGCCGCTCCGCGCCGAGCCGGACCGGCGCGCGCTCATCGGCGCCCTGCGCAGCGGCCTGATCGATTGCGTGGCCACCGACCACGCTCCCCACGCCCGCCACGAAAAGGAGGTGCCGTTCGAGCAGGCGGCAATGGGAACGACCGGGCTCGAGACGGCCTTCGCCGCCCTCTTCACCGAGCTCGTGATGCCCGGCGAGCTCGACCTGGCTGTGATCGTGGAGCGGATGAGCGCCGGGGCGGCGCTGTTTGACCTGCCTACGCCGCGCATCGAGCGCGGAGCTCAGGCCAACCTGGTCGTGATCGATCTGGAGCGCTCCTTCGAGGTCGGTGCCAACGGGTACGTCAGCCGTTCGGAGAACTGCGCCTTCCAGGGCCGACGGCTCCATGGCCGGGTGGTCCTGACGCTGGCCGCCGGCGCGGTCGCCTTCCGCGAGCGGCTGCTGGTGGAGGCAGCGCCCGCACGATGAGCTCCGCACCCGCCTACGTGCTTCTCGAGGACGGCGCCCGCTTCGACGGAATCGCCTGCGGCGCCATCGGCCGGCCCGCAGTGGGAGAGATCGTCTTCACGACCGCCATGGCGGGCTACCAGGAGGCGATGAGCGACCCGAGCTACCGAGGCCAGCTGATCACGTTCACGTTCCCGATGATCGGCAACTACGGCGCGCGCGCCGACGCCATGGAGTCAGACCAGGTTCACGCCCGGGCGGCGATCATGCGCGCGGCCGTCGACCGCGACGATGCTCCCGGGGCGGAGCGGGGATGGCTGAGCTGGCTCGCCGAACAGGGCGTCCCGGGGATCACCGATCTCGACACCCGGGCGCTGGTCCGGCACATCCGAGACGTGGGGGCGATGCGCGGCGGCGTGTTCCCCGGCGAGCTCGCCGAGACGGAAGCCAGGCAGCTGATCGACGCCGAGCCGGCCATGACGGGCCGTGACCTGGCCGGCGAGGTCACCCCGGAGGAGATCGTCGTCGTCGGCGACGGAAGCGGTCCCCGGATCGCGATGATCGACACCGGCGTCAAGCGCTCGATCGTGGAGAATCTCCACGCGCGCGGGGCCACGGTTGAGCTTCACCCCTGCACCAGCCGCCCCGTCGCCCTGACCCAGAACGACCCCGACGCGGTGTTCCTGGCCAACGGGCCCGGTGACCCGGCTGCTCTCGACTACATCGTCGAGACCGTGCGAGCGCTCGTCGGCCACCTGCCGATCTACGGAATCTGCCTGGGCCACCAGCTCCTCTGCCGGGCGGTGGGGCTTGAGACCTACAAGCTCCCCTTCGGTCACCACGGCGCCAACCATCCGGTCAAGGACCTGACCACGGGGCGGGTCGAGATCACGAGCCAGAACCACGGCTTCGCCGTACTCGGGCCGGGCGGCCAGCGCACGCTCGACGGCGACGAGCCGGTGCGCTGGGATACCGCCTTCGGCGCCGCCGAGCTCACCCACATCAACCTGTACGACCGCACGGTCGAGGGGCTCCAGCTCAAGGATGTACAGGGCGCCACCGTGCAATATCACCCGGAGGCAGGACCGGGGCCGAACGACGCCCTGCATCTCTTCGACCGCTTCGTGGGGGAGATTCGTGCCGCGGCGTGAGGACCTCCACAAGATCCTTCTGATCGGCTCGGGTCCGATCGTGATCGGACAGGCCGCCGAGTTCGACTACTCAGGAACTCAGGCCTGCCGGGTCCTCCGGGAGGAGGGCTATGAGGTGGTGCTCGTCAACTCCAACCCGGCCACGATCATGACCGACCCCGAGGTGGCGGACACGACCTACGTGGAGCCGCTGCTGCCCGGGACCGTGACCCAGGTGATTAAGCGTGAACGCCCCGACGCGCTGTTGCCCACACTGGGCGGCCAGACAGCGCTCAACCTGGCCAAGACGCTTCATGAGGACGGCACCCTCAGACGCCTCGGGGTCGAGCTGATCGGCGCCGACTACGAGGCCATCGACCGCGCCGAGGACCGTGAGCGCTTTCGCGACACGATGACCGAGGCCGGCCTGCGCGTGCCCCGGAGCGCGATCGCCCGCACCGTCGAGGAGGCCCGGAACGCGATCCCGGAGATCGGCCTGCCCTTCATCGTCCGCCCGGCGTTCACGCTCGGTGGCTCAGGCGGCGGAGTGGTCCGCACCGAGGCGGAGCTCGAGGCGGTCGTCGGCCGCGGCCTCACCGCCTCCCCGATCGGCCAAGTCCTCGTCGAGGAGTCGGTCCTCGGCTGGGGTGAGTTCGAGCTCGAGGTCATGCGCGACCGGGCCGACAACGTGGTGATCGTCTGCTCGATCGAGAACATCGATCCGATGGGTGTGCACACCGGCGACAGCGTCTGCGTGGCACCGCAGCAGACACTGCCTGACCGGCTCTACCAGGTCCTCCGCGACCAGGCGATCACGGCGATTCGCGCGGTGGGCGTAGAGACGGGAGGCTCGAATGTCCAGTTCGCCGTCAACCCGGCCACGGACGAGGTGGTGGTGATCGAGATGAACCCGCGCGTCTCTCGCTCGAGCGCTCTGGCCAGCAAGGCCACCGGGTTTCCCATCGCCAAGATCGCCGCCCGCCTGGCTGTCGGCTACACGCTCCAGGAGATTCCCAACGACATCACGCGCGCCACCCCGGCGAGCTTTGAGCCGGCGATCGACTACTGCGTCGTCAAGTGGCCGCGCTTCGCCTTCGAGAAGTTCCCCGGGGCCGAAGCCGGGCTGACGACCCACATGAAATCTGTGGGCGAGGCGATGGCCATCGGCCGCACGTTCAAGCAGGCGTTCCTCAAGGCGCTGCGCTCCCGCGAGCTCGACACCGAGCCGCGCCTCCCGGAGGATCAGGACGAGCTGCTGGGGCTGCTCGGGCTGCCCGGGGCCGAGCGCTTTGACTTCGTGCTCGAGGCGCTTCGCCGAGGCGTCCCGGTCGACGAGGTCCACCGCCGCACCTCCATCCACCCCTGGTTCCTGCACGAGTTCGACGAGCTCACGGCGGATCCCGGAGCGGTCACCGCCGCCGAGCTGACCTTCAAGTCGGTTGATACCTGCGCGGCCGAGTTCGCCGCGCGCACGCCCTACTACTACTCGAGCTGGGAGCGCCGCTCGCCCACCGGCCCTCGGCACGAGGTCGAGCGCGGGGAGCGGCCCAGCGTCGTCATCCTCGGCTCTGGCCCCAACCGCATCGGCCAGGGGATCGAGTTCGACTACTGCTGCGTGCACGCGGTGCAGACGGTGCGCGACTCAGGACGTGACGCGGTGATGATCAACTGCAACCCGGAGACCGTCTCCACCGACTACGACGTATCCGACCGCCTCTATTTCGAGCCGCTCACGCTGGACGCGGTGCTCGCCGTCTGCGAGGTGGAGCAGCCCGAGGGCGTGGTCGTCCAGTTCGGGGGGCAGACGCCGCTCAAGCTCGCCGCCGGGCTGGGCGCCGCCGGGGTGCCGATCCTGGGCACCGGGATCGAGGCCATCGATCTGGCTGAGGATCGCTCCCGGTTCGGCGCGCTGCTCGACCGCCTCGGGTACAAGGCGCCCGCCTACGCCACCGCCTGCTCTCCCGATGAAGCCCTCGAGGCCGCCTCCAAGGTCGGCTTCCCGCTCCTGGTGCGGCCGAGCTATGTCCTTGGGGGACGGGCGATGGAGATCGTCTACAGCGTGGCCGGACTGCGCGACTACCTCCAGCGAGTCGGCACCGCCGAGGGAGCGGCGATCTATCTCGACCGCTTCCTCGAGGACTCGATCGAGGTCGACGTCGATGCGCTGTGCGACGGCGAGGACGTCTGGATCGCCGGGATCATGCAGCACGTCGAAGAGGCGGGCATCCATTCCGGCGATTCGGCCTGCGTTCTGCCCCCGCACTCCCTGGGCCGGGAGATGCTCGTTCAGATCGCCGAGCAGACGGCGGGCATCGCGCGGGCGATGGGGGTGGTCGGGCTCCTCAACGTCCAGTTCGCCATCCACGGCCAGGAGGGGCTGCACGTGATCGAAGCCAATCCCCGCGCCTCGCGAACCGTGCCTTTCGTGTCCAAGGCGATTGGCATCCCGCTGGCCCGGATGGCCTGCCGGATCATGCTCGGCGAGCGCCTGGCCGACCTCGGGCTGCCCGCGGACACGACCAACGGCCACGTCTGCGTCAAGGAGGTCGTCCTCCCGTTCAATCGCTTCGCTGGGGCCGACGCGCTCCTCGGTCCCGAGATGCGTTCCACCGGCGAGGTCATGGGCATCGCGCGTGACTTCCCAACCGCCTTCGCCAAGGCCCAGGCCGCCGCGGGAGCAAGGCTTCCCGACGCCGGCACCGCCTTTATCACCGTCGCCGATGGTGACAAGCCGGCGGCGACAGGGCTGGCCACGGTGCTCGACGAGCTGGGCTTCAGGATCATCGCCACCCGAGGAACCGCCCAGGCAATCCGCAAGATGGGCATCCCCACCGAGATGATCAACAAGATCGGCGAGGGCTCCCCGCACGTGGTCGACTGGATCGAGCGCGGCGACGTGGATCTGGTCATCAACACGCCCGTGGGCACCGGCGCCCGCGCCGATGGATACGAGATCCGCACCGCGGCGATCGCGCGCGGCATACCCTGCATCACGACCATCTCGGGCGGCATCGCCGCCGCCCGGGCGATCTCGGCCGCCCGCCGGGGCGCGCCCGAGGTCCTCTCGCTCCAGGAGATCCATCCCGCCCGAGCGGCGGCCCCAGCCGAGGGCCGGGAGCTCCCGGCCTCGAGCCCGGTGGCATGACGAACTCGACCCGGCCCAGAGAGGCCATCGCGGTGCCGGACGCCGCGCCGCGCGTGAACGCGCCCTTCGGCCGACGCTCCGCTCAGATCACGGGGCGGGAGGAGCACGGCGTCTACGTCGTTCTCCGCTGCGCCGATCACGGCGGTCCCCCACCCCAGCCGGGCCAGTTCTACATGCTCAGCACGGCCGAGCGGTGGGGGGGAGGCGAGAGCGAGCGCCCGTTCCTGCCCCGTGCCTTCAGCGTGTTGCGGGCGCCAGAAGACGAGCTCCAGTTCCTGATCGAGGACGTGGGCCCGGGGACCCGGCGCCTGTGCGAGCTCGGGCCCGGCGATGAGCTCCGGCTCGTGGGCCCGCTCGGCAACGGCTTTCGCGCCCCGCGCGACGGACGCCGGCCGCTGCTCGTCGGCGGCGGGGTGGGGATCGCCCCGCTCGCCATCTGGCAGGACCACCTGGGCGGCGAGGTGCCGGCACTCCTCGGGTTCCGCGACGCCGCTCGCGCGCCCGGAGCCGAGCTGCTGACGAACGCCACCGTCGCCACCGACGATGGCAGCGTCGGCCACCACGGCTTGGTCACCGACCTGCTGGCGGCCGAGCTCAAGGCTCACGCCGGCTCGCTCGAGGTCTACACCTGTGGCCCGGAGCCGATGCTGAAGGCGGTGCGCCGGCTCTGCGCCGAGGACGGGACCCCAGCCCAACTCGCGCTGGAATCCGGCATGGCGTGTGGCTTCGGTGCCTGCTTCGGCTGCGTGGTGGCGACTCGGCAGGGGTATCTCCGGCTCTGCCTCGACGGCCCGGTCATCGACGGAGAGCTCCTGGGGACAGACGAATGACGATCAGCTTCTGCGGTCTGGAGCTCGCCCACCCGGTCATCAACGCGTCGGGCACCTTTGACGCCCTCGCTGCGGAGCGGGTCTTCGGGGAGGAGCTCTACGACGAGTTCCCCTTCTCGGCCTACGTGACCAAGACGGTTACGGCCGCCCCTCGGCAGGGCAACCCGCCACCCCGCCTGTGGGAGCTCCCGGCGGGGATGATCAACTCGATCGGTCTCCCCAACAAGGGCATCGAGCGCTTCCTGGCCGAGGACCTCCCGCGCCTGTCCCGGCTACCCGGGCCCCTGCTCGTCAACGTGATGGGCTTCAGCCGCGAGGAGGTGGGCGAGCTGGTCGCGGCCCTCGACGAATGCGGCGAGGTGGCGGGACTCGAGCTGAACGTCTCCTGTCCCAACGTCGAGACTGGGCTGATCATGGGGGCGGACCCGTTCGAGCTCACGGCGCTGCTCGACCACGTGCGGCCGCTGACCGGCAAGCCGCTGATCGTCAAGCTCACCCCCAACGTCTCCGACGTGGCGGCCGTGGCGCGCTGCGCCGAGGACGCCGGGGCCAGCGCCCTCTCCCTCATCAACACGCTGCGCGGGGCGGCCTTACACCCCGAGTCGGGACAGCCCTGGCTGGGGGGCAAGACGGGCGGAGTCTCCGGCCCGGCCGTGCGGGCCGTGGCTCTGGCCCAGGTGCAAACGGTGGCCGACGCGGTGGCGGTACCGATCGTGGGCATCGGTGGAGTCCAGAATGGCCAGCACGCACTCGATCTGCTGCGGGCAGGCGCAGAACTGGTGGCCGTCGGAACGGAAAGCTTCCGCGACCCGGCGGCAGGTCGCAGGATCGCCTCCGAACTCGATCACCTGCTCGCTCTGCGCACGATCTAGAGTCGGCAATTGCCTGCAAACACAGGTGATTCCCGCAACCATCCTCGACAATGCTCAACCTCAAGGAGAGGTCGAGGCGAATTCGCTCGATTTCGCTTGATCGCCGAGCCTCAAGATGTATAGTCGCCGCCCATGCCGCCGGTGTCAGAACCGCTCCTCAAGCCCGCGGTCGCGCCCGAGCGCTCGTACATGCAGCGGATGGAGGCCCTCCAGCGGGCCAACGACATCCGCAGCCGGCGGGCCCAGCTCAAGCGCGATCTCAAGGCGGGGCGTCAGCCGATCGATGAGTTGCTCCTCGCCCCTCCGGCCTATCTGGAGACGGCGAAGGTCTTCGATCTGCTGCTCGCCGTTCCCAAGTACGGCCGGGTCAAGGTGAACAAGATTCTGACCCAGTGCAAGATCTCGCCGAGCAAGACCGTCGGGGGCCTGTCCGAGCGTCAGCGACGTGAGCTCGTGGCCTTCATGCGCCGGCGCTAGCTGCCGCCGAGCCGAGCCTGAGCGCAAATCCCGCCAAGGTCTTCGTGATCACCGGCCCCTCCGGGGTCGGCAAGGGAACCTTGATCCGAGGGCTGCTCGGGGAGGTGCCTGAGCTCGAGCTCTCCGTGTCCGCCACGACACGTAGGCCGCGTCCCGGCGAGCGCGACGGCGCCGACTACCACTTCCTCACCCCGGAGCAGTTCGCCGAGCACGTCGAGTCGGGCGACTTCCTGGAGCACGCGGTGTATTCGGGCAACCGGTACGGCACCCTGCGGGAGGAGGTCGAGCGCCGTCTGCGGGCGGGGCGCCCGGTGGTGCTCGAGATCGAAGTCCAGGGAGCGCGCCAGGTCCGTGCCGCGATGCCCGAGGCAGTGGCCGTATTCATCGCCCCCCCGTCGCCCGACGCGTTGCGCGCCCGCTTGATCGGGCGCGGCACCGACGCGCCTGAACAGGTGGAGAGTCGGATGCGGACCGCCGAGCAGGAGCTCGAGGCGCAGCCCGAGTTCTCACACGTGGTCGTCAACGACCGCCTCGAGGAGGCGACCCAGGAGCTGGCGGCGATCGTCAGGACCGAGCTTGCCGGCCGCTAAGCTCTTAGGCCCGACAAAAGGATCCTGAGCCTTGATCTCGCCACGCATCGACAAGCTGTTGGACCATGTGGACTCCAACTACGCCAGCGTTCTCGTCGCCGCCAAGCGCGCGCGTCAGATCAACTCCTACTACCACAACCTCGGCGAGGGCACCTTCGACGAGTTTCCGCCCCCGATGGTCGACACGCGATCCAAGAACTACCTGACGATCGCGCTCGAAGAAGTCGCCCAGGGCAAGCTGAAGTACCACTACCGGTAGGGCAATGTCCCGACTGCTCCTCGGCGTGAGCGGCGGGATTGCCGCTTACAAGGCGCTCGAGACCGCAAGGCTCGCCGTCAAAGCCGGGCACGCGGTCCGGGTCATCCAGACGCCGGCCAGTGAGCGCTTCGTGGGCCGGGCGTCGTTCGAGGCCATCACCGGTGCACCCGTGCTGGTCTCGGAGTGGGAGCCGGATCCCCTGCGGGGGGCATTCCCGGGTGACCGCGTCGGAGACCGGGCGCCGATCAGCCACCTGGCTCTGGTCGAGCAGGCCGATCTGTTCCTGATCGCCCCCGCCACCGCCAACACTTTGGCCAAGCTGGCCGCCGGCCAGGCCGACAACTTGCTCACCGCGGCCGCGCTGGCCGCCGCGTGCCCGGTGCTCGTGGCGCCGGCCATGAACGACCGCATGTACCGGCACCCGGCCACGCAGGCGAACTTGGCCACGCTGGCCGCGCGGGGCGTCGTCATCATCGGGCCCGGTGAGGGCGAGCTGGCGTCGGAGGGCGAGCACGGCATCGGCAGGCTCAGTGAGCCGGCGGAGCTGCTAAAGGCCTCTCAGGCGGTGCTCGCGCTCGCCGAGGCGCCGAGGCGCTGGGCCGGCCTCCGGGTCCTGGTCACCGCCGGCGGAACCCGAGAGCGCATCGACAGCGTCCGCTTCATCGGCAACCGCTCGTCGGGCCGGATGGGGGTGGCGCTCGCCGACCGCGCCCTGGCCCGCGGCGCCGAGGTGACGCTGGTGGCAGCGAACCTCGAGGTTCCACCGCCGGCCGGCGCCAAGCTGATCGGGGTCGAAACCGCAGCCGAGATGAAGGCGGCCTGCGAGGCCGAGTTTCCGGCCTGCGACGTGCTCCTCATGGCCGCGGCCGTGGCCGACTTCCGGCCCTCGGAACCGGTTGCGTCGAAGATCAAGAAGAGCGGGGCCGGCCTGTCCATCTTGGCCCTTGAGCCCACCGACGACATCCTCGCCGGCCTGGCCGCTGTCCGTAGGCCCAGCCAGGTTCTCGCGGGCTTCGCGGCCGAGCACGGTGAGGATGCAGTGGCCTACGGGCGGGAGAAGCTCGCCGCCAAGGGGCTCGACATCGTCGTCGTCAACGACATCAGCCGAATGGACATCGGCTTCGACTCAGAAGCCAACGAAGTTGTGATCGTCACGCCAGAAGCGGAGCGGCGGATCGCCCGCGCCCCGAAGGCGGACGTGGCAGACGCGGTGCTGGACGAAGTCGCCCGGCACTGGGAGGAGGCACGTGGAGGCACGAGAACACACGCCGGTAGCGCGGCTCGAGGCTGACGCCCTCGCCGCGCTCCTGCGGCGGGTGGCGGACAACATCCTCAGCGCCGTTCAGATACGCCCGGAGACACTCGAGCACCTCCTCGTCGCCCTCCTGGCCGAGGGTCATGTGCTGGTCGAGGACTATCCAGGCGTGGGCAAGACGGCGCTGGCCCGGGCGCTGGCGCGCTCGCTGGACTGCCAGTTTGCGCGGGTGCAGTGCACATCCGACCTGCTTCCCGCCGATGTCATCGGCACCAACGTCTACGACCAGCGCGAGCAGCGCTTCTCGTTCCGCCCCGGCCCCATCTTCGCCAACGTGGTGCTCGTGGACGAGATCAACCGCGCCTCGCCCAAGACTCAGTCCGGGCTGCTCGAGTGCATGCAGGAGTGCCGAGTCACCGTGGATGTTCACACCCACGAACTGGCCCGTCCGTTCTTGGTATTGGCCACACAGAATCCGATCGAATACGAAGGGACCTATCCGCTCCCCGAGGCCCAGGTCGACCGCTTCATGGTCCGGATCTCTCTCGGCTATCCCGATCCCGGGCGCGAGGCGGGAATGCTGGCCGACCACGAGTCAGGCGACCGGGTGCTCTCGCTGGCGCCGGTGGCCGACGCCGGGCAGCTGCTGGCGGCACAGGAGGCCGCCACCCAGATCCAGGCCACCGACCCACTGCGCGAGTACATCGTCCGCCTCCTCTGGCGCACGCGTGAGGACCCGCGTGTCGATTTGGGAGCCAGCCCGCGGGCGGGCCTGATGCTCCTGCGCGCCGCCAAGGCCTACGCGATGCTGCGCGGGCGTGATCACGCTCTGCCCGACGACGTGCAGTCCCTGGCCGAGCCGGTGCTCGCCCACCGACTGGTGCTGGCGCCGGGAGCTTCCAGATCCACGGCGGAGGAGGTCGTCGCCGACGCGGTGGCCTCGGTGCGGGCGTTGTGAGGCGCGCGGTCGGGATCGTCCTTGCCGGCGGCGTCCTGATCCTGACCGCCTTCACCTTCGCCACCTCTGAGCTGCTCGTCCCGGGGATCGGCTTCGTGCTCCTCGGACTCGGCGTCGGGCCCTGGGTGTATGCGGCGGCCCACACCGCCTCGGTCCGGCGCACACTCGAGTCAGAGCGCGTCATCGAGGATCAGCCAATGGAGGCCCGCATCGAGGTCCGCGGTGGTGGCCTTGGCCTCCCGGGCGCGGAGGTCCTCGACTCGCTGGCCGGGATCACGATCCGGCTCTCCGGATCGCCGAGCCAACGCACTCGCCGGAGCACCGAGGTCCGGGTGGTGGGGCGATTCCCGCGCCGCGGGCGCCATCGCCTCGAACCGCCCGCGCTGGCGCTGAGCGATCCCCTCGGGCTGGTCCGGGTCGTGCGCACCAGCCGGACCGGCCCTCAGATCCTGCTCGTGCTGCCACGCACCGAACGGCTGCGCTGGCTGGGCGGGGACGGGGGAGAGCGCCTCGGCCGCCCGGCCGGTGGGGCGCAAGCCGAGATGCTGGCCGCCCTCGAGGTCGACGGGCTGCGTCCCTATCGTCTCGGCACCCCCGCCTCTCGGATCGCCTGGAGCGCGGTGGCTCGAGGTGCCGGCCTGCTCGAGCGCCGGCTCCGCGCCGAACGTGACGCCGGCCCCCTGGTCATCCTCGACCTGCGCACCGGAGGTCCGCCCGAGGACGTCGACGCCGCCGTCCGGGCCGCCGCCTCGCTCACCCTCGAGCTGACCCGGCGGGGCGGGTGTGAGCTGCTGCTCCCCGGCGATCGCCGGCCCCTCCAGATTGATTCTGACCTGGGCGCCTGGCCCGGCGCCCACGCCCGGCTCGCCCTGATCGAAGGCGGCCCCGACACGCCAGCACCCTGGCCGTCGGCCCGCGCCCGTGCGGGCGCCGTCTTCTATGTCGCGGCCGAGGCCTCCCGGCTCCCGGCGCGAGTCCTTCGCGGCGCCCCGGGCGGTCTCGTCCTGGTGCTTCCGGCCACCGTCCCACCCGGCCGGCGCGCGGTTCCCCGCTTCGAGGTCACTGGCTGCCGCGGCTACGTGCTCGTCGAGGGCGGGGCGCGGGAGGTGGCGGAGGCGCAGGTGGCATGAGCACCGGGGCTCAAGTCGCTGTCCTGGGGATGCGGGGAAAGCTCGTGCCGGACCCGCGCGCGGGCAGCGCCCTGGCCCCCGCGCACTGGATCCGTGTGGGCAGCTTCGCCCTGCTCGGGCTCTACGGCACCGCTCGCTGGTCGACGCTCCTATCGGGAGGGACCCACGGGCACCTGGTCGGGGTCCTCGGGCTTGGGCTCCTGCTCGTCGCCCTGCGGCCACTGATCGCCCCGCGCAGCCGCGTGCTCGCCGGAGTGATTACGGCGTTCGTTCTCATCGCCGCGTTTCCGGCGGCCGGGGTTCCCCTGCACTGGGTCCTCCACCTGCGCCTCGCCGTGATCACCAACGCCATCGGGAACGGCCTGACGGCGCTTCCCCAGGTCCTCGTCCCGTACATGGGCGTCAACCAATGGGTACGGCTCGACATCGTCCTCGGCGGTGCCGTCCTGATCTTCGACGCGGCGCTCCTGCTCGCCTTTGCCCCACCCGGGAACCTGAGCGACGTGCGCCGCGCCGGCGCCGCGCTGCCCCTGATCGCGCTCGTCGCCGTACCCTCGACCTTGGACCATCCGCGCTACCCCTACCTGGACGGTCTGATCCTGTTCCTGCTTCTGGCGGCGTTCGTTCTGGCCGACCGTGTGGTCAGTGCCCGTGCCATGAGCGCGGCCGGCCTGTGCTTCCTCGCCGGGGTCACGGCGATGCTCGTGGCGCCCTCGCTTGACCGCCACAAGCCGTGGCTCGACTACTGGTCGTTGGCCGGCCAGTTCGCGCCCAAGGCGGTTGAGACCTTCAACTGGTCGCAGACCTATGGGCCGCTCGACTGGCCGCACCGGGGCACGACGGTTCTCGACATCAAGGCCCGTCAGCCGGAGTACTGGAAGGCCGAGGACCTCGACGTGTTCGACGGTCACGGCTGGACGCAGGGCGTGGTGCCGGGGCAGGAGAACACCCCCGCACCGGACCGGCGCTGGGTTGCCCGCTGGTCACAGACGATCCAGGTCACGGTTCGTGACATGAAGACCTCGGATGTGATCGGAGCCGGGGTGAGCGCCAAGCCGCAGCACGTCAGTGAGCCGGTCGTCCCGGGATTCAGCGCCGGCACCTGGACGGCCGGCGGCGTGCTCGATCCCGGCGACAGCTACTCGGTGCGGGTCTACGCGCCACGGCCGAACGCGGCGGAGCTCCGGGACGCCGGGACGAACTACGTGGGCCTACCCGAGGGCTACCGAACGCTCCTGCTCCCGCCCGGGACCTCCCCGAGCGCGACGACGGCCGCGCAGGTCGTCTTCCCCGCCTTTCACACGAAGGCGCCGGTCCAGAACGTGGTTGGCCTCCCGGTCGTCCCCGGCACGGCGCTCGTGAACGCCTCGGTCTACGCCCCCGCCTACCGCTTGGCCCAGCGGCTGGCCGAGCACGCGTCGACCCCCTACGGCTTCGCCCTCGCCGTCGAGGCGTTTCTCGCCCACGGCTACACCTACGACCCGACCCCGCCCCGTCGCGCCTACCCACTGGAGAGCTTCCTGTTCGTCGACAAGCGCGGCTACTGCCAGCAGTTCGCCGGGGCGATGGCTCTCCTCCTGCGCATGGGGGGCGTGCCCGCGCGGGTCGCGGTCGGCTTCACCCCGGGGCGTCCGGACCCGAGCACGGGCGACTGGCTCGTCTCCGATCTCGACGCGCACGCCTGGGTGGAGGTCTGGTTCCCGCACCTGGGTTGGGTCAAGTTCGATCCGACCCCTCCCACCGACCCGGCGTTGGCCGGAGTGTCCACCGCCGGCCTCGCGGCCGGCGCGACGTCGGCGGGTACGACCCACGCGGCCAAGAAGCCGGACCGCGCGGCGGCGCTGAGCTCGCATGCGCAGCCGTCGGCCAGCGGGTCGGCCCACTCAGGCCTGGGCGCTGCCGAGATCGCCGGAGGCGCCGTCGCCACGCTCGCGCTCCTCGCGCTGCTGATGCTGGCCAGCCGCCCGCTCGGCACCGCCGGCGCGTTGGTCGACGAGCTGGAACGGGCCCTGGCTCGAAGTGGGCGCCCGCTCACGCGGCCCACGACGCTGTCTGAGCTCGAGGACCGGCTGCGGGGATCACACGAGGCCAGCGCCTACGTCCGCGCACTGCGGCTGGCCCGCTTCGGCGGTGCCGAGGCTCTGCCCACCCCGGCGCAGCGCCGCGCGCTGCGCCGTGAGCTCGCCTTCGGGCTGGGTCCGGTGGGACGCTTGCGGGCCCTGTGGGCGCTGCCCCCGCGCCGCCGGCCCGCGCCTAGAATCCCTGTCTAGTGGACGACGTATACGACCTGTTCAGGCGCGGCACCGAGCTGCTCGAGGCGGGGCACAACCACCAGGCGACGATCCCGCTCTCCCGCGCGCGTGATCTCGACCCCGACAAGACGTCGATTCGCGAGGCGCTCGGGCGCGCCTTGTTCGGCGCGCAGCGCTACGAGCAGGCGGCGAGCGAGTTCGAGGCGGTGACCGACCGCGCGCCGACCAACGACTTCGCGCTCTTCTGCCTCGGCCGTTCCCTCCAGATGCTCGGGCGCCACGCCGAGGCGCGAAAACCCCTTGCCCTCGCCGCCTGCCTGCAGCCCGGGCGGCGCGACTATCGCATCTATCGCGATCGCGCCCGGGCGCGCGCCGCGGCTGCTTCAGAGTCCAATTAACCCCGGCAAATCGGTGCTACCCTGAACCCACAGCAGTTCGCGCCGGGCGCCGCCCGGTGGTCGTACCCGGAGTGGGCGCGAGCCCGCTTTTTTTATGAGTTTGCACCGGAGGAGATCGTGAGCATCAGCGCGCTTCAGACCGAGATCGAGGGTCGGCTCGCCGTGCGCGAGCCCGCGGTCGAGGTGCTGCTTGTGCAGGTGTCGGGGACAACTCTGCGTCTGTTCATCGATCACCCCGACGGAGTCACGCTCGCCCTCTGTGAGCAGGTCTCCGGACATCTCAGCGAGTACCGCGAGCACTACGCACTCGAGGTCTCCTCGCCTGGCCAGGACCGACCCCTGACCAAGCCCCAGCACTACACGCGGTTCCTGGGCCGGCGGGCTCGCGTTCGCATGCGCGACTGCGCCGAGGGCCACAAGAGCCTGACGGGTGAGTTGGTCGGCGCCTCGGAGAACGAGGTGACGATCGCGGCCGGAGAAGGCATCGTGACGATCCCCTACGACCAGATCGCCCGCTCGAATCTGATTCCGGGAGACTAAAGCCATGTCCAGAGAGATCTTGGAAGCAGTCAGAGGCCTCGCGGCCGAAAAGAACATCTCTTCGGAGAAGCTGATGGAGGCGCTGGAGGACGCGCTCCTGTCGGCCTACAAGAAGACGCCCGGGGCAGCTCGGCACGCCAAGGTGGAGATGGACCGGGAGAGTGGTGACTTCAAGGTCTTTGAGCTGAAGATCCCGCCCGAGATCGAGGCCCAGGTGCTCGTCGATCCGGTCGCCGATCAAGAGCCGACCGTGGACCCCGAGACGGGCGAGTTGCGCGAGCCGCCGGAGCCCGAGCTGGACCTGGAGAAGCTCAAGGAATTCGAGGATCAGATCGAGATCGAGGACGTCACCCCGGACGACTTCGGCCGCATCGCCGCGCAGACGGCCAAGCAGGTGATCCTTCAGCGCATTCGCGAAGCCGAGCGGGACATGATGTTCGAGGAATACCGTGACCGCGTCGGCGAGTTGATCACCGGCATCGTCCAGCAGTCCGACTCGCGCTACACGCTGGTTCAGCTCCGCGAGCGCGTCGAGGCGTTGCTGCCCAAGTCTGAGCAGGTCGATGGCGAGCGCTACGACCATTCACAGCGCATCAAGGCCGTGATCAAGGACGTGTCGAACTCGACCAAGGGGCCGAGCATCATCGTCTCCCGTCGGGATCCCGAACTGATCAAGCAGCTGTTCGAATTGGAGGTCCCGGAGATCGCCGACGGGCTCGTGGAGATCACCGGGGTCGCCCGGGAGCCCGGCTATCGCTCGAAGATCGCGGTCGTCTCGCACGTCGACGGCGTCGACCCGGTCGGCGCCTGCGTCGGCCCGCGGGGCTCGCGCGTGCGCATGGTCGTCTCCGAGCTCCGGGGCGAGAAGATCGACATCATCCCCTACAACGATGAACCGGCCCGGTTCGTGGCCAAGGCGCTCTCGCCGGCTCGCGTCCGTGAGGTGCTCGTCGACGACGCCGGCAAACAGGCGACGGTCATCGTTCCCGACGATCAGCTCTCGCTCGCCATCGGCCGAGAGGGCCAGAATGCGCGGCTCGCGGCCCGGCTGACCGGTTGGCGGATCGACATCCGCTCGGAGACCGACTTCGCGGCCGAGGAGGCCGAGCACGGCTACGAGGAAGAAGAGACCTCGGGGCGCTGCCACGCGATCCTGGCCAACGGCCGCCGCTGCCCCAACGCCGCGCTGGCCGGCTCGCGCTACTGCGGCCTCCCCGCTCACCAGGCGCTCGAGGGGCAAGACAGCGATGACGTCTCGGCGGCCCAGGAGAACGGCGCCGAAGCGGGGCAGGCGCCGGCGGAGAACGGCGCCGAAGCGCCCGAGGAGCCCGTCAGCGCTCCTGCCGGCGAGACCGAGGCCCAGACCGGCGAAGCCTCCGACGCCTAGCCCGGCCTCGAGACCCGATCTAGACTCAGAGGCTGATGAACAAGCGCGTCCACCAGATCGCCAAGGAGCGAGGACTGGCCTCCAAGGACCTGCTCGAGCGCCTGCGCGCGGCGGGCGTCGACGTCAAGGCGGCCTCATCCAACGTCGACGAGGACGTGGCTCTGAAGGTGCTCGGAAACGGTGCCGGCGCCCCGGCTCAAACGGCAGACGGCAAGACGGCCGACCCGGCCAAGCCCGCGGCGCCCGTGCCGCCGAAGCCGGCAGCGTCGGCCCCGGCAGCCCCGGCTGCGACACCCGCGGCCGCGCCCACGCCGCAGCCCCAGGCCGCGCCGGCTCCGGCTGCGCAGGCTTCAGCGGCTTCGCCGCAGGCATCCACCGAGGCCCGGCCCCGCTCCGATCACAAGCAGCGCCCAACCCGTGACTCGCTCCAGGGCGAGCGGGCTCCCGGTTCCGCCGGCGGTCGCCGCCGCGTGGTCATCGACTCACAGGCCTCCCGCCGGGCGCCGGGCGGCGGACCTCCGGCCCAGAACCAGCCGCCCCGACGCCAGCGCCGCGGTCGGCGTCGCCGCGGGGTCTACGACGAGGAAGCCGAGTCGCGTCCCAGCCAGACCGCGGTGATCGAGAACCCCGCGATCCGCGTGAACTCAGGCTCGACGGTCAAGGACGTGGCCGAGTACCTCGACGTCTCGCAGGCCGAGATCATCAAGAAGTTGATGCAGCTGGGGGAGATGAAGACGCTCACCCAGACGCTGTCGGATGAGTCGATCACCGTGCTCGCCTCCGAGCTCGGCAAGGACGTGGAGATCGTCCACACCGAAGAGGAGCCGATCGAGGAGGAGATCTACGAGGACGACGAGACCGAGCTCGTCGAGCGTCCCCCCGTGGTCACGATCATGGGCCACGTCGACCACGGCAAGACCTCGCTGCTCGATGCGATCCGGGAAACCGAGGTCGCCGCCGGCGAGGCGGGCGGGATCACCCAGCACATCGGGGCCTACCAGGTGCACCAGGGCGAAAAGGAGATCACCTTCCTCGACACACCTGGCCACGAGGCGTTCACGGCCATGCGCGCCCGCGGGGCCCGCGTGACCGATATCGCCGTGATCGTCGTCGCCGCTGACGATGGGGTCAAGCCTCAGACCGAAGAGGCGGTCGACCACGCCAACGAGGCCGGCGTGCCCATGCTCGTCGCCGTGAACAAGATCGATAAGCCGGGATCCGATCCCACGCGGGTGCGCACCGAGATGACCGGTCTCGGGCTTCAGCCCGTGGAGTGGGGCGGCGAGACCGAGTTCGTCGATGTGTCGGCCAAGACCAAGGACGGGCTCGACAACCTGCTCGAAACGATCCTCGTCATGGCCGAGCTCGAGGAGCTCCGCGCCAATCCCGACGCGCCCGCCTCGGGCACGGTGATCGAGTCAAAGCTCGACCCCGGACGCGGGCCCGTGGTCACCGTCCTGATTTCACGCGGCACCCTGCGCGTGGGCGACGCCGTCGTGGCCGGCGCTCACTGGGGCCGGGTCCGCGCCATGAACGACTTCACCGGCAACCGCGTGAGCCAGGCCCAGCCCGGCGAGCCGGTCGAGCTGCTCGGCTTCGACGGCGTTCCCGAGGCGGGTGAGCTCGTACGCGCAGTCGAGAACGAGCGCCGGGCTCGCCAGCTGGCCACCGAACGCGCGGTTCGGCTCAAGGCCGAGGCACTGGCCCGCCGCAGCGGCAAGAAGGTCTCGCTCGAGGACCTCTTCGAGCGCGGGGTCCAGGAGCTCAACCTGGTCCTCAAGGCCGACGTCGCCGGGTCGCTCGAGGCCATCGAGGACGAGATTGCCAAGCTGCCCCAGGACGAGGTCTCGGTCAACGTGATCCGCAGCGCCGTGGGTGGCGTCACCGAATCCGATGTGATGCTCGCCTCGGCCTCCGACGCCGTGATTCTGGCTTTCGGCGTGCGGCCGGTGGGCGATGCCCGGGCCGCGGCGGAGCGCGAGGGCGTCGAGATCCGGCCCTACCAGGTGATCTACCGTGCCATCGAGGAGCTGCGTGACGCGATGCAGGGCATGCTCGCCCCCGAGGAGGTCGAGGAGACGCTGGGCAGCGCCGAGGTGCGCCAGACCTTCCGCGCCTCCCGCGTGGGGACGATCGCCGGCTCGCACGTGCTCGACGGCAAGATCACGCGCGGCTCCAAGGTCCGGTTGATCCGCGACGGCACGGTCGTCTACGACGGCGAGATCGCCAGCCTGCGCCGCTTCAACGACGACGTGCGCGAGGTCAGCGCCGGCTTCGACTGCGGGATCGTGCTCCGGGACTACGCCGACGTCAAGGAAGGCGACGTGTTGGAGACCTACGCCACCCGCCAGGTCGAGCGCGAGCTCGTTTAGCCCCGGGTAGTAATGCCTCCGAGCGGCTTTGTAGCCGTCCTCGTGATCGATCTGCACTTTCCGGAGGCGGAGAGCCTGAAGGCCAAGCGCAAGGAGCTGTCGTCGATCAAGGCCCAGCTGCGGGGCCGGCTTGGCCTCGCCGTGGCCGAGGTCGACCACCACGATCTTTGGCAGCGCGCCCGGCTGACCGCGGCGCTGACCAGCGGCTCGCTGGCCAACCTGAGCGCGGCGGCCGATAACGTCGAGAGATGGCTGCTGGCGCGCTGGCCCGAGGGTGTTTCGGTGGAGCGGACGGTGGCCTCCGTGGAGGATCTCCAGCAATGACTCCTCCAGTTGCATGAGTCGGGCCGCGTTTGAAGTTGTGTTTAGGAGTGGAGGACTAGGATGGCTGGCGGACGGATGCGTCGCGTCGACGAGGCGGTACGAGAGGTGCTCAGCGACGTCATCTCGACCGGCTTGAAGGACCCTCGCGTCGGATTTGTGACTGTGACTGCTGTGAAGACCAGCCGAGACCTGCGACACGCCCGCGTCTATGTGAGCGTGCTGGGCGACGAGCCCGCACGTGAGAGCACGCTGGCCGGTCTGCGCTCGGCCCACGGCTTTCTCCAGAGCGAGCTCTCGCGGCAGCTGAGGTTCAAGCACACGCCGACGCTCACCTTCGAATATGACGAGACGGTCGAACGGGCGGCTCGCCTCACCGAGCTCCTCGGGCACGGGCCCGGCCCGGAGGATGCCCCAGATGCCTGAGAACGGCAAGACCTCAGCCCGTCAGCAGACCCTCGACGCGCTGCGCTCCGCCGACAAGCTGATCGTCGTGACCCATGAGAACCCCGACGGCGACGCGCTGGGTTCACTCGTCGCGATGCGGGAGATCCTGTCCAAGCTGGGCAAGGACAGCCCCGCCTTCATCGACGCGCGTGAGTTCCCGCTCCCGCAGGAGTACCGCTTCCTCCCGCTGGACGACGTGCTCACCGTGCCCCCCGCCGATCTCGAGGAGCGTACGGCCGTGTTCCTCGACTGCGGCAGCCTGGAGCGCAATCCGGCCGAGGCCTTCCGCCGTCCCGGGATGCACATCCTCAACATCGATCACCACCACGACAACACCCGCTTCGGCACGATCAACCTGGTCGACCCGCAGGCCTCCTGCACGGCCGAGATCGTCTGGGACCTGATGCACGGCCTGGGCGTGGAGCCGACCCCCCAGATCGCGCAGGCTCTCTACGTGGGGCTGATCACCGACACCGGGCGCTTCATGTACGAGAACACCGGCCCGCGCGCACATCTGATGGCTGCCGAGCTGATCCAGGTCGGCGTCGACGTGCCCGCCCTCTACCGCCAGGTCTATGAAGGCGTGCCCTACGGCAAGCTGGCGCTCCTGGCGCGCGGGCTCGCCAAGACCCGGCGCTACGACCACGGCCGCTTGACGGTGACCGAGCTCGACGCCGGCGACTTTGCCGAGTCAGACGCCGAGGAGAGCTACTCGGAGGGAGTGGTCGACCACCTTCGCGCCGTCGAGGGCACGGCCGTCGCCGCTCTGCTCCGAGACCGCCTCAAGGCCGGCGACGGCGAGCGAAAGGTCTCGCTCCGAGCCAGTGATGACCGGGTCGACGTCTCGCGCATCGCCCGGCTTCAGGGGGGCGGCGGCCACCGCCAGGCGGCCGGGTTCACGACCGGCATGGATCTCGACGAACTGGTCGACTTTCTGCGCTCGGCGCTGGCCCAGCAGCTGCCGTAACTTGGGTGGGCCCGGGGAGGTCGGGGAGACCGCTGGAGACCGCTCGGCTGCGCCTCGCTCCCGGCCTCACAGCTCCGCTCTTGGATACCGATAACCGCTCCGCTGTTCGGCCACGTCACCAGGATGATCCCTGCGGGATCATCCTCTACGACAAGCCCGCCGGCGTCACCTCGCACGACGTCGTCGCCGCCGTCCGGCGGAAACTCGGGCGCGGGGTCAAGGTCGGCCACGCCGGGACGCTCGATCCCTTTGCCACCGGGCTGCTCCTGATCCTGGTCGGGCGGGCCACGCGGGCCCAGCGCTTCCTCATGGTCCTGCCCAAGCGCTACCTGGCCAGCGCGCGCTTCGGCGCCGTCTCGAGCACCGGTGACCCCGAGGGTGAGATCACTGAGACCGGGGTGGTCCCGCCGGGTGAGCTCAACCTGCCCACGGGACGGATCCGCCAGGTGCCGCCGGCCTACTCCGCGATCAAGGTGGGGGGCCGTCGCGCCTACGCCCTGGCTCGGGCCGGGACCGAGTTCGAGCTCGCAGAGCGCGAAGTCGAGGTATACGAGTTCGCCGAGCTCTGGCGTGAGGGCAAGCGCCGCGGCTTTGCCATCGCCTGCTCCTCTGGGACCTACGTGCGAAGCCTGATCGCCGACCTGGGCGATGCCTACTGCGACGAGCTCCGGCGCACCGCGATCGGAGCCTTCGCCGTCGAGGCCGCCGATCCGGAGCTCATCCTGCCCCTGAACGACGCCCTGAGCTTCCTGCCCGAATGTCGCCTCGGGCCCGAGGAGGCGCAGCGCGCCGGGCACGGCGCTGGGGTTTCTCTGCCCCGCGGGGAGGAAATCGCCGGGCCGGTGAGGCTTACCGACGAGGCCGGACTGATCGCGATTGCCGAGCCCAAAGCGGAGCCCAACCGTCTCCAGCCCACGGTGGTGCTGCGGGGCTGACTACGCTTCCGCGCCATGCGCGTGACCCGGCTCCCCGACGTCGAGCCCCGTCCCCGTCGTGTCGCGGTGGGCGAGTTCGACGGCGTCCACCTCGGGCATCGCGAGGTCATCCGGGGTAGCGATACCGTCCTGACCTTCGAGCCCCACCCTCTCCAGGTGATCCGCCCCGAGGCGGCGCCACGGCTCCTGACGAGCTTCCCCGTCAAGGAGGACCTGATCGCGGGGCTCGGGGTCGAGGAGCTCGTGGTGATCCCGTTCGACCGGGAGTTCGCGGCCCAGTCGCCGGAGGACTTCATCGACCAGGTGCTGGTCGAGAAGCTCAGCGCGACACACGTCGCGGTGGGGGAGAACTTCCGCTTCGGACACCGGGCCGCCGGGGATCCGACCACGCTTGCCGCAGATCCCCGGTTCGAGACCCGGGTCGTCCCGCTCGTCGAGGTCGACGGCGAGATCGTCTCCTCCAGCCACATCCGGGCCCTCGTCCAGGCCGGGGAGATCGAGCCGGCCACCCGGATGCTCGGAGCACCGTTCCAGCTCCGGGGCGAGGTCGTCACTGGCGACGGCCGGGGGCGGGAGCTGGGCTTTCCGACCGCCAACCTCGTCCCCGACGAGGCGCTCGTGTGCCCGGGCCATGGCGTCTACGTGGCTCGCGCCGACGACACCTGCGCCGCCGTCAACGTGGGCATTCGCCCCACCTTTGGCACCGGCCGCGGGGTCCTGATCGAGGCCTACCTGCTCGACCGCGACGTCGATCTCTACGGGAAGATCCTGCGCGTCGAGTTCCTCAAGCGCCTCCGCGGGGAACGCCGGTTTCCCAGCATCGAGGCGCTGGTTGACCAGATGCAGCGAGATGTCGAGGAGGCTCGCGGCGTATGCGGTTGCTAGCCTCATCGTTCGCATGACGCTGACCAGTGAGAGAAAGCAGGAGCTCGTCCAGCAGTTCGGCGGGAGCGAGGCCGACACCGGCCGCACCGAGGTGCAAGTCGCGCTCATGACCGAGCGGATCAACCAGCTGACCGAGCATCTGCGCGCGCACCGCAAGGATCACCACTCCCGCCGGGGGTTGCTGATGCTCGTGGGGCGCCGCCGCCGACTCCTGAACTACCTGCGGCGCGACGATCTCGAGCGCTACCGCACGTTGGTCCGCGAGCTCGGCCTCCGCCGGTGACCCTTAAGGCCGGCGACCAGGTTCCAGAGTTCACGCTGCGCCGCGGCGACGGAAGCGAGTTCACCCGCGCCGACCTGGAGGGGAAGACGACCGTGCTGGTCTTCTATCCCTTCGCCTTCAGCCCCGTTTGCACGGATCAGCTCAACCTCTACGACGAGGTCCTGGATGACTTCGGTGCCGCCGGGGCCACGCTGTATGGCGTCTCGTGTGACTCCACCTACGCCCAGACCGCGTTCCAGGATCGGCTGGGGGTCCGCATCGAGCAGCTGTCGGACTTCGAGCCCAAGGGGGAGACCTGCCGGGCCTTCGGCGTCTATCACCCGGGCGGCTTTCCCCAGCGCGCCCTGGTCATCGTCGGTCCCGACGCGCGGGTGCTCTGGAGCTATCAGGCCGACTCGCCGGGCGAGCTGCCCGGGGCCAACCTGATCTTCGACGCGCTCGCGCCGGCTTGACCGAGCTGGGCTCGGCGCCGGTCCCCGAGCTCGGTCCCGAGGACCACGTCCGGGGGCCCGAGGACGGCCGTGTCCTGATCGAGTACGGCGACTTCGAGTGCCCCTATTGCGCAGCCATGAGCGAGCGCCTGGCTGGGATGGCGTGCCGGCTCGTCTTCCGTCACTTCCCGGTCCGCTCGAGCCATCCCCGCGCCTGGCCCGCGGCGTGTGCCGCTGAGGCGGCGGGGCTTCAGGGCCGCTTCTGGGAGATGCACGACCTCCTGTTCGCCGATCAGGGCCGCCTCGAGGATCCCCACCTGTGGCAGCGGGCAGAGACACTGGGCCTCGACCTGGAGCGCTTCGAGCGTGACCGCCGGAGTCCCGACGTCGAGGCCCGCGTCAAGCGTGACTTCCGCTCCGGGGTCAGGGGCGGGGTGGTGACGACACCGACGGTGTTCGCCGACGGGCGGATGCACGCCGGCCGCTTCGAGTCGCTCTAGCCGAGCCCGAGATCCTCGAGCGTGAGGACCCGCCCGCGGAGCGGTGGCTCGCCGGGCGCCGGCCGGACGCTGGCGCGGATCAGGTCGAGATGGCGCTCCATCGCCGCAGGATCAACCTGCGCGTAGGATGCCGCCGCCGCGCAGGCGCCCTTGAACATCATCAGGATGTCCATGGCCCCGACGTCGCCCCGGACCGCGCCGGCCTCCTGAGCTCTTGCCAGGAGCCTCTCGACCACGTCGAGCACCGCATGGTGGGCGGGACGGATCACGTCCTTGCCCAGCCACGTTTCGTCGAGCGCCTCGAACAGGGCGCGGTCGAGCTGCTGGGTGCCGACCATGTGGGCGAGGAAGTCGAACAGGGCGGCGCCCGGATCCTCGGCCTGCAATAGCTCATCGCCGTAGGCCGCGGCCTCGTACATTCGCTCGGCCACGATCGCCTCGATCAGGTCCTCCTTGGAGGCGAAGTTCCGGAACAGGGTCCCGCGCCCGACGCCCGCCGCCTCAGCGATCTCGGCCACGCTCACGTCGAGCCCGCGCTCGCGGAACAGCGTCTGCGCCGCCTCGATCAGGCGCTCGCGGTTACGCCGGGCATCCGCCCGGAGCTCCCTCTCCTCGACCGACATGTCCGACATTCTGCTACGCCGCGGCCGGAATTGGCGTCAATTCGGACTCGATCGCCCGGACGTGGCGCGGGCGCAGGGCGACGGCGAGGATGATCCCGCCCGCCGCCAGCATCAGCGAGGCGGCCAGGAAGGCGACGTGGTAGCCCGATACCCGGGCGGCGATGCCAGCCGCCGAGGTGAGCGAGGCGTGGCTTCCGGCCAGCAGGCTCTTCGTCTGGCTCGCCGCCAGGGTGGAGAGGATGGCCAGCCCTAGCGAGCCGCCGACCTGCTGGGCGGTGTTGAACAGGCCGGAGGCCAGTCCGGCGTCCTCATCGCGTACGCCGCCGGTGGCCAGCAGGGTGATCGGCACGAAGGTCAGCCCCATGCCGACACTCATCGGGAAGAGCCCGCTCAGCAGGTTCCCCAGGTAGCTGCCGTGGATGGGGAGCTGGGTCAGGACGGCCAGCCCGGCGGCGGCGATCATGACTCCGGCCACGGCGAGGTTGCGCAGGCCAATCCGGCGCGTCAGCGGCTGGGCGATCCCGGCTCCGATCACGATCCCCGCGGTGATGGGCAGGAAGGCCAGTCCGGCCCTCAGCGGGCTGTAGCCGAGGATCTCCTGGACGTAGAGCGAGGCGAAGAAGAACATCCCGAACAGGCCGCTGGCCACGAGCAGGAGGACGACGTCGGCCACGGCCAAGGTGCGGATCCGGAAGATGCTCAGCCGCATCAGCGGCGCCTTGCTCCGGCGCTCGATGGCGATGAACAGAGCCAGGATGCCGGCGCTGAGGGCGAGCAGGGCGATCGTCCGGGAGGAGCCCCAGCTCCACGCCTGAGCCTTGATGATCGCGTAGACGAGGATGACCAGGCCGCTGGTCACGCTGACGGCGCCCGCCAGGTCGAAGGTGCGGTGGGCCATGTCGACCCGCGACTCGGGCACGAAGCGCAGCGTCGCCACCAGTGCGACCACGCCCACGGGAACGTTGACGATGAAGATCCAGGGCCAGGAGACGAGATCGGTGAGGACGCCGCCGAGGATCAGTCCGACCGCCCCGCCGCCGGCCGCGATCGCGCTCCATACTCCCAGAGCGCGGGTGCGCTCCTGGGTATCGGTGAAGGTGGTGGTGATGATCGAGAGGGCGGCAGGGGAGAGCAGGGCGCCGCCGAGCCCCTGGAGCCCGCGCCCCACGACCAACATGGTCGACGACTGGGCGAGGCCGTTGAGCAGCGAGGCGGCCGAGAACAGGGCGATCCCGACCATGAACAGCCGCTTGCGCCCGAGCAGGTCGGCGGCCCGGCCCCCGAGCAGCAGGAAGCCCCCGAAGACCAGCGTGTAGGCGTTGACCACCCAAGCCAGATTGGTGGGGGAGAAGTGCAGTCCGCGCTGGATCGAGGGCAGGGCCACATTCACGATCGTGGCGTCGAGCACGACCATGAACTGGGCCAGGCAGGCGATCACGAGAACCAGCCAGCGGTTGCTTTTCGTTGCTTCGGGCGCGGTTGTGCTCATAAGGTCCCTCCGGTAAACTGGAACTCGTCGGTCCGGTTAGGTTACCACAACCGGACCGCGCGGTCCGGTTAAGTGCGCCATCGCACACCCGGACCCAGCGCACCGCTTCGGAAGATGCTGAATTGGGTGGTCTATGAGAAGCTAATTCAGCAAAGTTCGGATCGCCCGCGGGCAAGGCGCTTGCCTGCCCCTGCCCGCTACCATCAGTGGTAGTTCGGAACTAGGTAATAAAAGAGCTCTCCGCCTACCGAACGGCGGAGCAAGGAAGGAAGAACTGAATATGTCTGACGCCGTTACGCGCGTCGCCGTGGAGATCGAGGGCGATGAGATCTCCTTCGAAACCGGCAAGCTGGCCAAGCAGGCCTCCGGGGCTGTCGTCGTCCGCAGTGGCGACACGATGGTCCTCTGTACCGCCACCGCAGGAAACCTGAGGGACGTCGACTTCCTGCCGTTGACCGTCGATGTCGAGGAGCGGATGTACGCGGCCGGGAAGATCCCCGGCTCGTTCTTCAAGCGTGAGGGCCGCGCGGGGGAGAAGGCGACCCTGACCGCGCGCCTGATCGACCGGCCCATCCGGCCCCTCTTCCCCAAGGGCTGGCGCTATGAGACGCAGCTCGTGGGACTCCCGATGTCGGTCGATCACGAGCACCCCTACGACATCCTGGCCATGAACGGCGCCTCGGCGGCGCTGATGGTCTCCGACATCCCGTTCCCGACGCCGGTCGGGGCGGTGCGGATCGGCAAGATCGACGGCAACTTCGTCGTCAACCCCAACGAGGAGGACCTGGTCGAGAACACCGACCTCGATCTCATCGTGGCCGGCACCGACGACGCCATCCTGATGGTCGAGGCGGGCGCCAACGAGGTCCCCGAGGCCGAGATCCTGGATGCCCTCGACATCGCCCACGCGGAGATCAGGAAGCTCTGCGCCCTCCAGCGCGAGCTGGCCGAGAAGGCGGGCAAGCCAAAGAAGGACGTCGTGGTCCCGCAGGTCGACCCCGAGCTCTACGAGCAGATCAAGGCCTCCCACGGCGCCGC
Source organism: Solirubrobacteraceae bacterium (assembly GCA_035505215.1). Lineage (GTDB taxonomy): Bacteria > Actinomycetota > Thermoleophilia > Solirubrobacterales > Solirubrobacteraceae > Palsa-465. Next base: position 155,893 of record DATJQY010000003.1, read on the forward strand.
GCTCGACGCGGCCACGCAGGTCGAGGACAAGCTCGAGCGCCAGGAGGCGACCAAGGAGGTCGAGGAGGCGATCCTCGCTCAGTACTCCGGCGACCCCGAGGCTGAGACCTACGCCGAATATCGCAGCAAGGCGCAGATGGCCTTCGACAAGCTCGAGAAGACGATCATCCGGGAGCGGATCGCCGTGCAGAAGCGGCGCCCCGACGGCCGCCAGGCCGAGGAGATCCGCCCCATCTCGATCGAGGTCGGAGTGTCCCCCCGGGCCCACGGCTCGGCCCTCTTCACCCGCGGCCAGACCCAGGCCCTGAGCGTGGTGGCCCTGGGCACGACGCGGGAGGAGATGCGCCTCGACACGCTGGGGCTGGAGACGGCCAAGCGTTATTTCCACCACTACAACTTCCCGCCCTTCTCGGTCGGGGAGGCTGGGTTCATGCGCGGCCCCAAGCGCCGTGACATCGGACACGGGGCGCTCGCTGAGCGGGCCCTGGTGCCGATGATCCCCTCTCAGGAGGAGTTCCCGTACACGATCCGCGTGGTCTCGGACATCCTCGAGTCCAACGGCTCGAGCTCGATGGCCTCGGTCTGCGGCTCGACCCTATCCCTGATGGACGCCGGCGTCCCGATCAAGGAGCCGGTGGCGGGGATCGCCATGGGCCTGATCAAGGAGGGGGATGACTACATCATCCTCACCGACATCGCGGGCGTGGAGGACCACCTGGGCGACATGGACTTCAAGGTCGCCGGAACCCAGGCCGGGATCACCGCCCTGCAGATGGACATCAAGATCACCGGTGTGACCTTCGAGATCATGCGGGACGCCCTGGCTCAGGCCCGGGTGGCGCGCGAGTTCATCCTCGGCGAGATGGCCAAGGTCATCGACGCGCCGCGGGCCGAGCTGTCCAAGCACGCGCCGCGGATCGCCACGGTCCAGATCGATCCGGAGAAGATCGGCCTGCTCATCGGCAAGGGCGGCGAGACGATCCGTGGCCTCCAGGAGGAGTTCGAGGCCCAGATCGACGTCTCCGAGGACGGTCAGGTGCTCGTCTACGCCGCCGACGGCGAGAAGGGCGATGCTCTGGCCGAGCGGATTCGCTCCATGACCAAGGATGTCGAGGTCGGCGACGAGTTCGCCGGCAAGGTGGTCAAGACGACCGCCTTCGGCGCCTTCGTCGAGCTGGCCAAGGGGACCGACGGTCTCCTGCACATCTCCAACGTGTCTCCGGGCCAGCGCATCGACAGCGTGGAAGAGGTCCTGAACAAGGGTGATGAGCTGACCGTGCGGGTGGTCGAGGTCGACCGCGAGCGCGGGCGGATCGGCCTCCGTCTGGCCAACGACCCTGAGGTCGAGGGCAAGACGGCCGAGGAGCTGAGCGCGGTGGGCACCGGCGACCCGGGCCCGCGGCGTGACCGCGGTGGTGACCGCGGCGACCGGCGTGACGGCCGGGGTGGCCGTGGCCACCGGGATCGTGACCGTGACCGTGACCGCGGTGGCGACCGTGGCCGGGTCCGTGACCGTGACCCGGAGCGCCGGGCCTAGGCCCTAGGTTGATCCAGGAGCACCGGCTGACGACGCTCGATTCGGGCGTCCGGATCGTGACGGAGGCTATGCCCTCCGTCCGATCCGTAGCGCTGGGCCTCTGGATCGGCACCGGCTCACGCGCCGAATCCGAGGCGCAGGCCGGGCTCTCGCATCTGCTCGAGCACCTGCTCTTCAAGGGCTCGAGCCGCTACAGCTCGCTGGAGATCGACCAGATCTTCGATGCCATGGGTGCCGAGCTCAACGCCGGCACCGGCAAGGAGACGACCTCCGTGTACGCCCGCGTGATCGATCAGCACCTGGCCGAGGCCTTCGACGTGATCGCCGACATGGTGTTTCGGCCCGCCCTGCGGGAGATCGAGGCCGAGCGAGCGGTGATCCTGGAGGAGATCGCGATGTACGAGGACGATCCCCAGGAGAAGGTGTTCGACGTCTTCGGCGAGGCGGTATTCGGCGACGATCCGCTGGGCCGGGCGATCATCGGCCGGGCCTCGGTGATCGCCGAGACCCCGACCGAGGACATCATGCGCTTCCACCAGGCCCGCTACGCCCCGGCCAACGTCGTCATCGCCGCCGCCGGTGCCGTGGATCACGACGAGATCGTGGCCCTGGCGGGCGCGCAGACGAGCGGACTGGACAACGGCGCGTTCGTGCCCGAGGCGCTCTCGACCCCCAGCCTCCAGGCCCCCCGCCGCAAGTTCGAACGCAAGGACACCGAGCAGTTCCATGTCTGCCTGGGCGGCCCCGGAATCTCCCGCCACGACGACCGGCGCTTTGCTCTGCGCGTGCTCGACACGATCTTTGGTGGCACCTCGTCCTCGCGGCTGTTCCAGGAGATCCGGGAGCAGCGCGGGCTGGCCTACGCCGTCTACACCTTCACCAGCGCCTACCAGGACACCGGGCAGGTGGGGCTGTATCTCGGCACCCGGCCGGAGAACCTGTCCGAGGCGATGGCCGTGATCGGCGCCGAGCTGGTGCACCTGCGTGAGCAGCCGGCCACCCCGGAGGAGCTCGGCCGGGCCAAGGAGAACCTCAAGGGCCGCGTGGTCCTGGCGCTCGAATCGACCGGGGCGCGGATGAACCGGCTCGGCTCGGAGATCCTGGCCGGGGCGCCGCTCCTCTCGCTCGATGAGATCGTGCGCCGGATCGACGCGGTGACTTTGGATGATCTCTCGCGCCTGGTCGATGAGCTGTGGGCGCCCGAGCGGCTCTCGGCGGCCGGGATCGGCCCCGACGAAGCCCGCTTCGATGAGGCCCTGAGCGCGGTCGGACCGGCGCTCGCGGAGGCCGCTCGTTGATCCGAGTCGCCGTGGCCGGGGCGGCGGGCCGGATGGGAAGTACGGTCTGCGAGGCGGTCTCCGAGGCGCCCGACATGGAGCTCGTGGCCCGGGCCGACCCGGCGCTGGGGGCCGGCCTAGCCGACGCGCTGGCCGAGCGCCCCGACGTCCTGGTCGACTTCACGGTGCCGGCCACGGCGATTGAGAACGCGCGCCAGGCGGTAAAGGCAGGTGTCCACGTCGTCATCGGCACGACCGGCTTTGACCCCGCCGAGCTGTCAGGGCTGACCGGCGCCAATGTGTTCATCGCCCCCAACTTCGCCATCGGCGCCGTGCTGATGATGCAGTTCGCCGAGGCCGCGGCGCAGCACATGGCCAAGGCGGAGATCATCGAGCTGCATCACGACGCCAAGCTCGACAAGCCGAGCGGCACCGCGGCCCGGACGGCGGCGCTGATGGGGGGCGATGTCCCCATCCACTCGGTCCGCCTCCCCGGCCTGGTCGCCCACCAGGAGGTCATCCTGGGCGACGTGGGGCAGACGTTGAGCATTCGCCACGACTCGACCGACCGGCGTTCCTTCATGCCGGGCGTGCTGCTCGCCGTGCGGCGAGTCGGCGAGCTCACAGAGTCGCCGGTGGTCGGGCTAGAGAACCTGCTCTAGGCCGCCGCGGGCAGCCCGATCCCGATCACCTTGAGCCGCCGCGACAGGGCGGTGAAGGCGTACTCGTTCATCTCCTGGCTGGTGAAGCCGAGGTACTCGTACTCGTCCCCGAGCTGGTAGCCGGGCGGAACGAGCACGCCGGCCGCGGCCGGTAGCGTCTCGGCCAGCTTGTCCTGCACCCGCTTGGCCAGCTCGGGGTCCCGGGCCTTGCGCTGGAGAAACCACGTTCCGTAGGCCACGTGACGGTGCTCGTCCCGGGCGATCCGCTGAAACGCCTCCAGGTGGCCGGGGAGGATGCCCCGCCGCTCGATCCGCTCGGTCTGGAAGCGCTGCCCGGTCAGGGCCAGCGTCCCCTCGATGACCATGTGGTAGATCGTGATGAAGTCGACCTTGGCTTCCACGCTCCGGGGGTCGTCGAGCAGTGCCTGATGGGCGCCCACGAGGTGGCCGTCGAACAGGGTGATGTAATCGTCGTTCAGGTCCATTCGGGCTCGCTCGAGGCGGTCCTCGAAGGCACCGTCGTAGCGAAAGACCTCCTCGTAGAGGCGGTTGAAGTGCTGAGCGTGGCGGGCCTCGTCGACCTGCTGGGTAAGCAGGAAGGCCTCCTCGTGCTTGTCCTCGGCCGCCATCACGAGCCCGGAGAACTGGTTTGTCACCCGCTCCTCTCCGACGAAGAAGGCCGACAGCCCCCAGAGCATCGATTCCCGCTCCTCCGCGGGCAGGGCCTCCCAGTCGCGGCGGTCCTGCTCCAGCGAGATCTCGTGCGAGGCCCAGTTCTGGCGCTCCCAGAGCCGGTAGAGCTCAAGCGGCCCCATGAGCCTGATCTCCGGCAGCTTCGATTCGTCGCTGATCGTCCCTACGTCACCCTGAACCGTGAGGTCCAGCAAGCTGGCCATGCGCCTCTCCTAGTTGGTTGATCGGTGCGTCGCGCTCGGCGCCGTTTCGCTCGGGCGCCGATGTCTCGTCCACCGGGACAAGCGACGCGTCGTCTACCGCCGCACCGGCCAGGATGCGCTCCCGGAGCAGAGCGCCGCGCCCGGCGCGGGCGGCGCGGGTGGCCCGCGCGTCGCTCAGCTCGACCCCGTGTTCGGCGGCGAAGTCGAGCAGCTCCTGGCGCTCCTCGTCCTGCTGGGCAAAGCGGTAGAAGAGCCAGCCGAGGATCAGGGTGGTCAGGAGCATCTCCTCGACCATCATCACCCCGCCGGCCACGTTCTGGTCCGACAGCGGGTTCAGGCCCCGGGCGGCGTCGCTGGCCTTGTAGACGGGATAGAAGACGGTCTGGGACCAGATGAGCACATTGGCCAGGACAGCCCCGATCAGACGCACGGCGATGACATAGACCAGGGCGCCCCAGCCCGAGAACCAGGCCGGCTTGGGTAGCGGTCCGATCAGGGCGAGCCAGAGCAGCGTCCCGAACCAGAGCATCGTCGCGTGCTCCAGCGCGTGGACGAGATCGTGCTGGATGGCCAGCTGGTAGAAGAACGGGATGTGCCAGAGGTAGAGGTTGGTCGCCCACAGCGCCAGAGCCACAAGGGGGTTGGCGAGCGTGCGCAGGGGCCGAGACCACTTCATATGAAGCAGGGGCTGGAGGACCGGACCGGTGAGCCCGAGCACGATGAACAGCGACGCGATGTCGCCGATCACGATGTGCTGCACCATGTGGGCGACGAGAACGCTGTCGGCCAGCTGGTCGGCCGGGCCGACCTGGACGGCGGCCATGAGCACGACCCCGAAGGCGAACGAGGCGATCCGCCAGGTCGGGACGGGGCGCCGCTCGCGCTCCAGCGTGCGCGTCCGGATCGTGTATAGGGTCAGGTAGGCGATGAGGGCCAGGAGGGGCGGAAGGGCCTCGGCGGGGTGGCTCATGGTCAGGCCGATCCGTAGGAGGTGGGAGGCTCAGGCGAGCTTTCCGCGCCGTCGATCTGGGCTAGCAGCGAGGACGGGCTGGTCCCGCCGAGGACTCGGAGCCGGGGGAGGCGGAACGGGTCATCGGAGCGGCGCGCCCAACCGGGCACGACGGTCGTCGAGCCCACGAAGCCGGCCGCGCGGACGGCGGCGATCACGGTCGCGTTGTACTGGCCCGACGGGTAGCAGAACCAGTTCACCGGCACTCCGTAGCGCTGGCGGAGCGTCTGGCGCGCGCTATCGATCTGGTAGCGCAGACCCGCGGCGTCGAGCGTGATCAGATCGGCGTGGCTGATTCCCTGGGTGTCGAGCTCCCATCCCGCGGCCAGGAGGCCGCGGACCTGCCCGTCGGTCAATCCGCCCTGGGAGGGCGGCAGCCCACTGAGCTGGATGTTTTCCACGCCGACCCAGCCCAGCCGCTTCAGCACCGGCAGGGCATTGGTGTACTGGGACTCATAGCCGTTATCGAAGCTAAGCACGATCGGCTTTCCGGGGCCGAGGGACACCCCTCGCGTCCAGTTGGCCTCCAGCTGGTCCATCGTCACCGCGTGCCACCCGGCGGCCTTGAGCGCCTGCATCTGAGCCGTGAACTCGCTCGCCGGTACGTACAGTCCGGGGTAGGGCGCGCTGGCCGGAGGCGGGTTGATCACGTGGTACATGAGGATCGGCACGGTGGCGTTGCCCGGCACCCCGGTGCCCTTGGCCGTCGTGGTGCTGGAGCGCGGCGTCGAGGCGCTGTGGCGCGGCTTGGCGTCGCGATCGGTGCGGCTGGCCAGGCGCTGGCCCGTAGTAGGAGTTGAGCTTCTCGACCCGCCGTCGCTCGCGGCCACCGCGACCACGATGGCGATGACCACGGCGGCGAACGCCGCCGCCACACCCGCCCGGCGCCGGCGGACCGCGGCGCGGCGCCCGCGCTCACGCTCCCGCCGCAGCTGGCGGAGGTCTCGATCCGGCAGGCTCATCGCCTCCGAAGGTACCGCCTCCCCGGCTTGTCGGGGCGCCTGTGATTAGGCCTGCGATAATCGGAGCCGATGTCCGTGGGCCTAGGCGCAGTCCTGACACCGATGATCACCCCGTTCGACGCACGGGGCGCCATCGACGAGGATGCCGTCGCTCGCCTTGTCAATCATCTCCTCGATCATGGCTCCGACGGGATCGTCGTCTGTGGGACGACGGGCGAGGCGGCCACGATGTCCGACGATGAACAGGCGCGCATGGTCGAGCTGGTCGTGGCGGAGGTCGACGGCCGCGGCGCCGTGATTGCCGGGGTGGGGTCGAACAACACGCGCCATGCCGTCCACCTGACCCAGCGGGCCACCGAGCTCGGGGCGGACGGGCTCCTGTCGGTGAACCCGTATTACAACCGCCCGAGCCGCCGGGGGATCATCCGTCATTACGAGGAGGTCAACCGGGCCACCGATCGACCGATCCTGCTCTACAACATTCCCCAGCGCACCGGGTCAGACATGTCCAATGACCTGCTGGCCGAGCTGGCCCAGCTGGAGCACATCGTCGGCGTCAAGCAGTCCAATCCCGAAAATCTGGCCAAGGTCGATGGACTGGCCATCTACGCGGGTAACGACGATCTGTTTGCCGCCGTGCTCGACATGGGCGAGGCAGGCGGAATCCTCGTGGCGGCGCACCTGTTCGGCGACGAACTCCGGCGCATGGTCGATGAGCCCGAGTACCGCGACGAGATCGATCGCGGGCTTCAGGATGTCTACCGCGACCTGGCCGTCGCGCCCCTGGCCTGCTCCACCAAAGCGGCCCTCAATCTGCTCGGGTTCGAGGTCGGGGCGCCCCGGCTTCCGTACGTGGAGCTCGATGACGACGAGACGGCGGTCGTGCGGTCGATGCTCCAGCGCCACGGGCTGCTCCAAACCGCCCACGCGTGAACAACGGATCGCTGCGCGTCCTGCCGCTGGGCGGCCTGGGCGAGATCGGAAAGAACATGACCCTCGTCGAGTACGACGGGCGGATCATCGTCGTCGACACGGGGCTCCGCTTTCCCACGACCGACATGCTCGGGATCGACCTCGTCCTGCCGGACTTCTCCTACCTGCGCGATCGCACCGAGGACATCGAGGCGATCGTCATCACGCACGGCCATGAAGACCACCTGGGAGCGCTGCCCTGGCTGCTGCGTGAGCTGGGTCAGGACATCCCGGTGTACGGCGGCCGCCTGACTGTCGCCATGGCTCGATCCAAGCTCGACGAGCACCGTCTGCGTGAGGTGGAGCTCGATGACGTGCGGCCCGGTGACGAGCTTGAGCTCGGTCCCTTTGGGGTGGAGCTCGTCCACATGACCCACTCGATTCCCGATTCGTGCGCTGTCGTTATCTCCACCGAGCTCGGCCGGATCGTGATCACCGGCGATTACAAGTTCGACCAGACGCCGGTGGACGGGTGGCCGGCGGACGTCTCGCGGCTGGCCGAGCTTGGGGCCGAGGATGTGCTGCTGCTCTTCGGAGATTCCACCAACGCCGATCGCGCCGGGTTCTCGCCGTCGGAAAGCGGCGTCGGCCGGCACCTCCAGGAGGTCTTCAGCCGGGTCGAGGGCCGGATCATCGTGACCAGCTTCGCCTCCAACATTCACCGCGTCCAGCAGGTGATCGACGCGGCCAGCGCCCTGGGGCGCAAGGTCGCGCTGGTCGGACGGTCGATGCGCAAGAACGTCAACATCGGCCGCTCGCTGGGTCACATCGAGTTCCCCGAAGGTGCCCTGATCCAGCCGCAGGAGGTGGAGGACTGGCCGGATGAGCGCGTGGTCGTGATCTCGACCGGGTCCCAGGGCGAGCCGCTCTCGGCGCTGCGGCGGATGGCCCACAACGACCACCGGGCGATCAAGCTCCACCGCGGGGACACGGTCGTGTTCTCGGCCACGCCGATCCCCGGCAACGAACGAGCGGTGGGGGAGACGATCGACCGGCTCTACCACATCGGCTGTGACGTCATCACCCCGCGTGAGGCACCTATCCACGCCTCGGGGCACGGGTACACGGAGGAACTGAAGCTGATGCTCAACCTCCTCAAGCCCCGCAACGTGATGCCCGCCCATGGCGACCACAAGCGGCTCCATCTCCATGCCCAGCTCGCGGAGGCGGTGGGGATCGATCCTCAGAACATCTTCCAGGGGGAGAACGGCCTTCCGCTCGAGATCGACGCCGACGGCGCCCGGTGGGGCGAGCCCGAGCAGAGCGGCATGATCTTCGTCGACGGCGTCGACATCGGGGACCCGGCTGACGTGGCGCTTCGAGACCGGCGGATGCTCTCCGACGACGGGATCTTCATCGTCGTGGCCACGATCTCCGAACAGACGGGCGACTCCGTCGTCGCCCCCGAGGTCATCTTCCGCGGCGTTCCCTTCGTCGATCAGGCCGACGGCCTGCTCGAGGACCTCCGCGAGGCCGTCGAGCAGTCACTCACGCGCGCCGTGGCCGATGGGATCCGCGAGATCGATCTGCTCCAGCAGGAGCTCCACGATGACCTAGCGGCGTTCGTCTACGACCGGCTGCGGCGCCGGCCGATGGTGCTCCCCGTCGTCGTCGAGGTCTGAGGCGCCTGGTCATCGGTTGGCGGTGAGCCTCCGGCGGCCGGGAGGCGGACGACGAAGCGGGCGCCGCTGCCCTCGACTGAGGTCTCGAGCACCACCGAACCGCCGTGGGACTCGGCCACGGAATGGACGATCGAGAGTCCGAGGCCCGAGCCCCGGCCTCCGTCCCTCCCGCCCCGGATGAAGCGCTCAAAGACACGCGTGCCGAGCTCCGGCGGGACGCCCGGGCCGTCATCTTCGACGACCAGCACTGCGTCCCCGTTCTCCGTCGCCGTCGAGACCCGAATGTGGGTTCCCGGTGGCGTGTGGGTGACCGCGTTCTCGATCAGGTTGAGGACCATGCGGTGCAGATCGTCCCGGGCGCCGGCGATTACGACGGGCGCGGCATCGACCTGGAGCTCATGGTCGTCGTCGAGCGTGCCGAGCTCGGCCGCGGCCTCGGTGACGACCTCGTCGAGCTCGGTTAGGCGATAGGGCGCGGCACGTCGAGCGTCGGCCCGGGCCAGGAGCAGCAGGTCGCCGACCAGCCGGCGCATACGGCGCGCCGAGCGAAGGGCTCCCTGGGCCGTCTCGGCCTGCTCTCCGTCGAGCTCCTCGGTCAGGAGCTCGAGGCTGGCCAGGACGCTGGTCAGCGGGGTGCGCAGCTCGTGCGAGGCATCGGCGACGAACTCACGTTGACGTTCGAGGATCGACTCGGTGGCGTTACGGGCCTCGTCAAGGCTCTGGAGCATGCCCTCGAGGGTCCTGGCCAGCTCGGCCACCTCGTCCTCGGCTTGGGGGAGCGGGACGTGCCGGCTCGGATCCCGCGTGCGCTCGATCTCCCGGGCCGCCCCCGTGAGCTCCACGATCGGGCGGATGGCCCGCTGCGCGGTAGCCAGTCCGGCTAGGAGGGCCAGGACCGTCCCGCCGAGGACGCCCAGGAGGAGGAACAGGCGGACACGGCCGAGCGTGCGATCGAGATCGGAGAGGGGGACGGCGTACACGAGCCAGACGCTGCCGGTCCCCTTGGGTTGCGTCACGATTTTCCGCGGCACGACGATCCGGTAGCCCAGCTGCTGAAAGATGCCCTCGCGGAGCGGCGTCGTGAAACTTGGGCGCTCCTTCGGGGGCTTGGTGCCCCGAATGTGGACCTGATCCTGGGTGCACCACAACGTCCCGCTGTCGTCGAAGATCCGGATCTGCGCGTGCTCCGTGGCCACGTAATCGCTCAGGCTGACGTTCTTTCGGCAGGAAGCGCCGAGCCCGGTGGCACCCCAGGTCAGGGGTTGAATCTCGTCGCGAAGCTGATCCGCCGCCGAGTGGACCTGATCGTTGAACTGGCCGCGCAGTTCGTTGGTGGTCACGACGCCGACCCCCGCCGCAAAGGCGGCCAGGATCACGAACGTCAGCGCCGCGGATCCGCCGGCCAGGCGCCAGCGGACGGGTACCGACCTATACGCGGAGAACGTAGCCCGCGCCGCGGATCGTATGTAGGAGCCTGGGCTCGCCACCCGCTTCAAGCTTTCGTCGCAGATTCGACACGAACACCTCGATTGTGTTCGTCATCGAGAACGGGTCATAACCCCAGACCTCGTCGAGCAGACGCTGGCGTGAGATCACGATCCGTTCGTTACGCATCAGGTATTCCAGCAGCTCGAATTCTCGCTGAGTTAAATCGATCCTCCGCATCCCGCGGCTGACCTCGTGGGTATCCGGATTGAGCCGCAGGTCTCCCACCCCGAGAGCGGCCTGGCCCCGCGGCGGCCGTCGCCGCAGCAGGGCGCGCAGCCGGGCCAGGAGCTCCTGGCGGTCGAACGGTTTGACCAGATAGTCGTCGGCGCCGGAGTCGAGCCCGGCGACCCGCGCCTCGACGGCGTCCCGGGCGGTGAGGACGAGGATCGGCACGTCGTCTGATTCACGCATCCGCTTGGCCACTTCGATCCCGTCGAGCCGAGGCAGCCCGAGGTCGAGGACCACGAGGTCGGGCAGGAAGGCGTGGGCCTCCTCGAGCGCGGCGACGCCGTCACCGGCGATCTTCACGTCGTAGCCCTCGAGGCGCAGTGAGCGCTGTAGGACCTGGGCGATCGCCTCGTCGTCCTCGACGACAAGCACCCGTGGGGAGCGTTCGTAGTCAACCATCGATGATCCAGATAGTAGGGAGCGCAGGAGCCGGGGCCGCGCCGTCGAAGTGACGGGGTTGAAGATGGCCACCCGTAAGCGAAAGAAGGCGCCGCCCCGTCGAGCGAAGCGCTCGATCCTCGGCGCCTGGGCGTCGGTGCGGCCGTCCAGGGTGACACTCGAGCCCCACCACGTCGACGTGATCGCGCTGGCGCTGATCGCGGTGGGGATCTTCCTGGCCGGCGTGGGGTATCTCGGCTGGTCAGGAGGAACGCTCGGCCACGGGATCATTCAGGTCTTCCGCTTGCTGATCGGCGCGCTCGGCTATGCCCTCCCGGCCCTCCTCGTCCTCGCCGGCGCGATGCTCCTGCTCCGTGAGGTGCGCCCGCCGGCCCGCCCGATGCGCACGGGGGCAATCTGTCTCCTCGGCGCGCTGACGCTGGCCCTGGCCGCGGGGACGCTCGGGCTTGGCCCCGGCGCCGTCCACGGCAGCGGCTACTGGCACGCAGCCGCGCTCAAGGCCCGGGGTGGCGTCCTCGGCGCGACCGAATTCTGGGTCGCCTCGCACCTCATCTCGACCGTGGGCGCCGACATCCTGGGTGTGTTCCTGTTCCTGGCCGGGTTGATCCTGGTCAGCGGCGCCGGTGTGGCGGGTGTCATCCGGGCGACTGGGACGAGCGTGGCCGAGACGAGCCGCGCCATCCGGCGAACCACCACCCTGTCTACCCGGACCGCCGCTCCCCTTCCTGCCACGGCCGCCGCGCGGGCGGCCACCACTCCGTTCATCGACGACGAGCTGCTGCTCGGACCCGAGCCCGACACCACCGAGCTCGTGGTCGCCGCCACCCACGTCGAAGCGCCGCCGATCCCGGCTCATGAGGAGCCCGAGCCGGAGCCGCTGCCGATCGCGGACGAGCTGACGCCTCCAGAGCCGGAGCCGGAACCCGAGACCCCGGACGAGGCCGAGCTGACGCCTCAGGGCCGCTACCGGGCCAGCGTCACCGACGATCCAGACTTCGTGTGGCGGGTTCCGGGCTCGCGCTTCCTCGTCCGCTCGACCGGGGAGGCGGCGAAGCCCGACACGGCGGGGCAGGAGCAGGTAGCGCGGACGCTGATCGAGACGCTGGGCCACTTCGGGATCGAGGCCAAGGTGATCGGCCGCGTGACCGGGCCCCACATCACCCGCTATGAGATCCGGCTCGCTCCGGGGACGAAGGTGGCCAAGGTGGCGCAGCTCAAGGACGACCTGGCCTACGCGCTGGCCGCCACCGACATCCGGATCCTGGCGCCGATCCCGGGCAAGCAGGCCGTCGGGGTTGAGGTGCCCAACGCGCGCCGCCGGATCGTGCATCTGGGCGATGTCTTCCAGGAGCCGCCGACCGACTGGTCGCCGCTGACCGTATGGCTGGGCAAGGACATCGCCGGGCGGGCCATTGGGGCCGACCTGGCCAAGATGCCCCACCTGCTCGTGGCGGGCACGACCGGCGCCGGGAAGTCGGCCTGCGTCAACGCGATGCTCTCCTCGATCCTCCTGCGCGCCACTCCGCACGAGGTCCGCTTCGTGCTCGTTGACCCCAAGCAGGTCGAGCTCAACCACTACGAGTCGATCCCGCACCTCCTGACGCCGGTCATCACCTCGCCGCGGATGGCCGCCAACGCGCTGCAGAACCTGGTCCGGGAGATGGAGCAGCGCTACGGGATCATGTCGCTCGCCCGCACGCGCTCGCTGCCCGAGCTCAACCGGGCGCGCGAGAAGCGCGGCGAGCCGCCGCTGCCCTACATCCTGTGCGTGATCGACGAGCTGGCCGACCTGATGATGGTGGCGCCGGCCGATGTCGAGGATTCGATCATCCGCCTGGCCCAGAAGGCGCGGGCCGTGGGGATCCACCTCGTCCTCGCCACTCAGTCACCGCGGGTCGACGTGATCACCGGAATGATCAAGGCCAACGTCCCCTCCCGCATCGCCTTCGCCGTCTCCTCGCAGACCGACTCGCGGGTGATCCTGGACCAGAACGGCGCCGAATCCCTGCTCGGTCAGGGCGACATGCTGTTCTCTCCGGTGGGAGCGTCAAAGCTCCAGCGGATCCAGGGCGCCTACGTGGACGAGGAGCAGATCGCCGAGCTCACCGAGGCGTGGCGCCGTCAGGGCGAGCCCGAGTTCCATGAGGAGCTGCTTGAGGAAGTGGCCTCGGACGACGCAGACGGCGCCGGGGACGGGGAGGGGGAGTTCCATCCCGACGAGGATCCGCTGCTTGAGGAGGCGATCCTGCTCGTGGCGCAGATGGGTACGGCCTCCACGTCGATGCTCCAGCGTCGCCTGCGCCTCGGCTACACCCGCGCCGGTCGCCTGATCGACATGCTCGAGCGGCGAGGGATCATCTCGGGCTACGAGGGCTCGAAGCCGCGCCAGGTGCTGATCACCGAGGCCGACGCACCGCGGATCCTCTCTCACCTGGCCGAGGCCGAGGGCGGGAGCTCGGCGGAGTTGGTGCCGGTGCCCGACGACACGGGCGACGCCGGCATCTAGGCTCGCCGGCCGAGGTGTCCTCGGCGCTCTCAGGCCCTGGCACTCATCTAGCCTGTCCGCATATGGCGGATATCGGTTCGACGTTGCGCGAGGCACGGATGCGCGAGCGGATCGACATGAGCGAGGTGGAGGCGCAGACCAAGATCCGCGCCAAGTACCTGCGTGCGATCGAGAACGAGGAATGGGACCTGCTCCCAGGGCCGATCTACGCCAAGAGCTTCCTGCGCACCTACAGCGACTATCTGGGGCTCGACTCACGGATGCTCCTGGACGAGTTCAAACGACGCTACGAGGGCCCCTCAGAGCACGAGGCTCGCCCCATGGGGCGGGTAGCCGCCCGCGATCGCCCCCGGGACCGTGATCGGGACCGCCGCCCGCGGCGAGTACGGGCCCCCTCCTGGGCGCCAATCGGCGTGGTCGTGATTCTGATCCTCGCCATCCTCTACGTCGTTGGGAGCCTTCCGGGCTCATCGAGCTCGCCAAGCACGACCGGGACCACGGTGCCGGCTCATTCACGTGCGCGGCACCGCACCACGACGAAACCGAAGCTGACGCCGGCCCCGCCGGCCAACGTGACCCTCAAACTCGTGCCCACAGGCGCGGTCTACGTCTGTCTGGTCAACGGACACGGGACCAAGCTGATCAACGAGCAGACGTTCAACGTGGGCGAGCCGATCCCCACGCAAACGGCGCACAAGCTCTTGCTCACGCTCGGGAACGCCTCCGTGCAGATGAAGGTCAACGGCAAGACGGTTCCGGTTGCCCCTTCGGCGACGGCGATCCGCCTGCTGATCGTCCCGGGCGCGCCGGTCCGTCACATCCCTGACTCCCAGACCCCGACCTGCCCGTGAGCAGCGACGCGGGTTCTTCGGCGCTCCCGGTGACTCCCCCGCGAGCCGGCATCCTGATCACCGGCACCGAGGTTCTGACCGGGATCATCTCCGACCGGAACGGACCCTGGCTCACTCAGCGACTGCTCGAGGTGGGAGTGGACGCCGAGATGATCGAGATCGTGGGAGACCGCGGCGAGGACCTGCTGGCCGCGCTGCGGTCGATGGCCGAGCGCGGGGTGGCGCTGATTGTGACCAGCGGCGGGCTCGGCCCGACCGCGGACGATCTCACCGCGGAAATCGTTGGCCGGTTCAGCGGACGGGAGATGGTGCTCGATCCGGATCTCGAGCAGCGGATCGAGGAGATCCTCGCCGGGCTGATGCAGCGCTGGCCCAACCTTGACCGCGAGGCCATCCGAATCTCCAATCGCAAGCAGGCGATGATCCCTGACGGAGCCACCGTCATCGATCCCGTGGGCACCGCCCCCGGGCTCGTCGTGCCCCCGGAGTCGGGCCACGGTCCGACCGTGGTGGTGCTCCCGGGACCGCCGCGCGAGCTCCAGCCGATGTGGGAAACGGCTCGGCGCACCGAGGCGTTCCGGGCCGCGATCGCCGGGGCGCCTGAATACCGCCACGGGATGCTCCGGCTTTTCGGGATCCCGGAGTCGGAGATTGCCAGCACGCTCCGTGCCGCCACCGAGGCAGGACTCTCGCTCGACCGGCTCGAGATAACCACCTGCCTGCGCCGGGGGGAGATCGAGGTCTCGACCCGCTACGAGCCACCGGCCGAGCCCGACTACGACGCACTGGTCGAATTCATCGCCGCGCGGCACCCGGACACGCTCTTCTCCGAGGACGGCACCACCGTCGATGAGCAGGTGGCCCGCCTTCTGGAGGGGCGAATGGTCGCGGTGGCCGAGTCATGCACGGGCGGACTGATGGCGGCGCGGCTGACCGAGCGGGCCGGCTCCTCGGCCTACTTCGCCGGCGGGATCGTCGCCTACAGCAACCGGGCCAAGATCGAGCTAGTGGGGGTTGAGGCTTCGCTGATCGAGCGGGTGGGGGCGGTTTCCGAGGAGGTCGCCGAGGCGCTGGCCGACGGGGCCATGGCCCGGTTCGATGCCGAGTTCGGGATCGGCATCACGGGCATCGCGGGCCCGGGAGGCGGTACCCCGGACAAGCCTGTGGGCACCGTCTGCTTTTCCATCGCCTCCGCCGTGGGGGGCCGGCTCACCCGGACCTCCCGGCTGCCGGGCAACCGGGCCGATATCCGCGATCGTTCCACCACAGTCGCCATGCACCTTTTGCGCCGGCTGCTGATCCAGGAGGCAGGCGCCGACTCCGCCGCCACCCAGCTCCCCGATGCCGCGGCGAGGCGGGCGGGGTGAGCAATGATCGCGCTCGCCTGTTCGTAGCCCTCGAGCTGCCTCGGAACGTGCGTGAGGCGCTCGTTCGCTGGCGCGAGCGCCTGGGTTCCGACGCGGTGAAGCGGCTCCGGCCGATCGCGTCTGAGGCCCTGCACGTTACGCTCTGCTTCCTGGGCTGGCGGGCGGAGGACGAGGTCTCCGCGATCGCCGCCGCCTGCACTGTCGTGGCTGCCGAGGCGGCGCCGGCACTGAGCCTGGGAGCTTCGCTTTGGCTTCCGCGCCGCCGGCCCCGGGTGCTGGCGGTGGAGCTTGAAGACGCGCACGCGGGGCTGGCCCGGGTGCAGGCGGCGCTTTCCGGTGCCCTGTCCGCCGGCGGCTGGTATGAGCCCGAGAATCGGCCCTACTTGGCCCACGTGACCGTGGCGCGAGTCAAGGGCGACGGCCGGGACGCCCGCCTGCCGGAGCCGCCGGCGCCACCCCGCCTCAACTTTCAAGCCTCACGCGTCGTTCTCTACCGGTCCCGGCTGTCCCGCGCCGGGGCGCACTACGAGCCGCTCGGCATCGTGGAGCTGGCGGGAGGGATCGGGGGCGGCTAGCGATCCCCGCCGGCGCCTAATACGGCTTGACGCGTTCGAGCTTCTCCTCGCCCTCGCGGATGGCGTCCGCCTCGGGCTCCGGGCTGCTGGGCCGGGGGTTGTCCGCCGGGTTCACCTGGCCGCGCCGGTCATCCCGGGAAGGCGAGTCCTGAAGTTCTGCTTCTTGATTCTGCGGGGTGGTGTCGTCTCTTTTGGTCATTCGGGCCAGTATTGCCATCTTCGGGCGTAGGAAAACGCGGATCGGACGGAGAACGCGGCGCGTTGGGCGAACGAGGTCCGCTGGGAGGACGGTCCGGAGGGGTCAGCGCGGAGCCGGCGCTTCCGCGGAAGCGCTATTGCCGACACGCCGGCGCTTCCGCGGAAGCGTTTGGCCGCTCGTTGTCACCGCCCAGGTCCGCCTTGTCACGGCTTCGCAACGGCTCTGTAACGAATCGGTGTCGATCTCGCTGCACGCCCTGTTTCTGGGCGCTTTCCGTCCGACCGCGGGCGTAGCCTGATCGAACATGTGTTCCTCTGATCCAGGCGTGTTTTCCTTCCCAAAGTCGGCCGAAGAGGTGCGCTTGGAGGAGCTCGAGACGCAGATCTGCGAACTCGCCGCACATCTCGCGGCCACGACCTGTCGGTGGCTGCTGCTCATCGCGGAGTTCGACGCGCGCGGCGGGTGGTCAGATTGGGGCGCCAAGTCCTGTGCCCAGTGGCTCTGCTGGCGCTGCTCGATTGGCCGCGTTACCGCGCGTGAGCATGTGCGCGTGGCCAGGCGTCTGTTGGAGCTCCCCCTGGTGCGAGCGGCCTTCAGTAGGGGTGAGCTGACCTACTGCAAGGTCCGTGCCATCTCTCGCGTCGCCGCGCCCGAAACCGAGGAGCAACTCGTTCACCTCGCCCGTCACGCGACTGGCGCACAGGTCGAGAAGCTGGTCCGTTTGTATGGCGGTGCCATCTCGGCGACCACGGACTCAGCTCAGGACATCCACGAACGGCGCTCGCTCACCTATCAGTGGAATGAAGATGGATCGCTGAGCCTAGAGGCGCGCCTGACGCCTGAGGATGGAGCGCTCGTCCTGGCTGCGCTCAAAGCAGCCGAGGCCGAGGACACGCCCGCGCAAAGCGCTTCCGCGGAAGCGCCGGCCAACTACTCCCAGCTTTCGGCACTCCGTGCGGATGCGCTGGTTTCGCTCGCCCGCGGTCGGCTCGCGGAGACGGAGCCTCGGACCTCGGACGGCGAGCCGTGCGAGGTCGTCGTCCATGTCGACATCCAGTCCTTGGCGGAAGATCGCGTGCACGAGCGCTGCGAGGTGTCGGCCGGGCCGGCCATCGCTCCCGAGACGTTGCGGCGACTGAGCTGCGACGGGTCGATCGTGCGGATTATTGAGCGGGACGGACGCCCGCTCTCGGTTGGCCGGCGGAAGCGGACGATCTCGGCGCCGCTTCGCCGTGCGCTGCGCAGCCGCGACGACGGCTGCCGCTTTCCCGGATGTACGCACAGGCGCTTCCTGCACGCTCATCACATCCAACACTGGGCGCGGGGTGGGCCCACCGATCTCGAGAACCTGGTCCAGCTGTGCTCCTACCACCACCGCCTGGTCCACGAGGGTGGCTTCTGCGCCGAGCGCGCGGGCCAGCGCGGAGTGCGCTTTCGCCGTCCGGATGGGCAGCTGATCGCCGACGCCATCGGACCCGTGACGCTCCGCGGGCCCGGGGTGCCATCACGAAATCGAGCTCAGGGGCTGGTCATCGATGACAAAACGTGCAGACCCCTCTCACTGGGAGATCGGCTCGACTATGGCATCGCCGTCGAGGGCTTGTGCGACCGGGCCTCACCACCTCCGGAACGCAACTGTGGCCATACCGATTCGAAGCTGTGACGACCATGTCTTGTTCCGTTGCAGGGGTCCCATTTACCGTCCATTCCGTCCGAAGCCGCGCGTAACGTGGTGGGTTCAAACACAGGAACCAAGGAGCCGAACTGAACATGAGCGATCGAGAGAACGGGAACGGCAGCGATCCCAAGGCCGACGCCAAGCGTCAGGCTGCCCTCAAGGGGGCGCTGTCCCAGATCGAGAAGCAGTTCGGCAAGGGCACCGTCATGCGGATGGGCGATCCCGGGGCGCGAGTGGCCGTCGATGCCGTCCCGACAGGGGCGCTCCCGCTCGACATTGCGCTGGGAATCGGAGGCGTCCCTCGAGGCCGGATCGTTGAGATCTTCGGCCCCGAGTCCTCAGGTAAGACAACGCTCGTCTACCACATCATCGCCGAGGCGCAGAAGCTCGGTGGGGTGTGTGCGTTCGTCGACGCCGAGCATGCGATGGACCCGCTGTATGCCCAGCAGATCGGTGTCGACATCGATGAGCTGCTCGTCTCTCAGCCGGACTACGGCGAGCAGGCGCTGGAGATCGTCGACATGCTGATCCGCTCTGGCGCGGTCGACGTGATCGCCGTGGACTCGGTCGCCGCGCTGACTCCGCGGGCCGAGCTGGAAGGTCAGATGGGAGATCAGAGCGTCGGGCTCCAGGCGCGCATGATGTCCCAGGCGATGCGCAAGCTCACCGGCACGCTCAACCGCACCCAGACCATGTGCGTGTTCACCAACCAGATCCGGGAGAAGGTGGGGGTGATGTTCGGTCCCACCGAGACCCAGCCGGGAGGGCGAGCGCTCAAGTTCTATTCCTCGGTCCGGCTCGACATCCGCCGAATCGAGACGCTGAAGGACGGGACCGAGGCAGTCGGCAACCGGGTCAGGGTCAAGGTGGTAAAGAACAAGGTGGCGGCGCCCTTCAAGCAGGCCGAGTTCGACATCGAGTTCGGCAAGGGCATCTCCAGCTCCGGCTGCCTGCTCGACTACGGCATCGAGCACAACATCATCACCAAGTCGGGTTCGTTCTTCTCCTATGGCGAGGAGCGGCTCGGGCAGGGGCGCGGGAACGCCAAGGCGTTCCTCGACGAGCACCAGGAGCTGGCCAAGGAGATCGAGGCCAAGATCTACTCCGTGCTCGGGATCGGTCGCGACCTGGTCAAGCCGATCGAGGGCCGTGGGGACACAGCCGACATGGCGTCTCGCCGCTCAGCTGCCGCCGGATCTGAAGGCGAATGGCCGGTCACGGAGACCCAGGCGGCATAGAGGTCGCGACGGCGCGAGCGCGGGAACTTGCCTATCGCTATCTCAATCAACGCGAGCGGACCGTCGAGGAGGTCCGCCGCCACCTGAGCGGCCGTGATCTGGAGCCGTCGGCGGTCGAGGCTGCCGTGGCGGAGCTGCTGGAAGCCGGCTACTTGGACGATGCCCGCTACGCCCGGCTGTTCACCGAGGACAAGCGGCGCCTCGCGCAGTGGGGGAGTGGGCGGATCCGCAGCGCCTTGCTGGCGCGGGGGGTCGACCGCGATGTCGTGGAGTCTGCGCTCGCCCGAGGCGACGTGGGCGGGGACGCCGAGGCCGGCGCCGGGGATGACGAGCACAGAGGCGATGAGTTCTCCCGTGCCGTGGCGCTGCTGGAGCAGCGTTTCCCGGTGCCCCCGCGTGAGCGCCGAGACTGGCAGCGCGCTTTCGGCCTCCTGGTCCGGCGTGGCTACGAGCCGGAGTTGGCCACGGATGCGCTGACCGCGTATTCCCACGCGCACGGCTGAGGGGTTTGCGAATGGGGCCGGGCAGTATTACGATCCAGTTAGCGAACGAATGGCCTGCGGGCCGTAAAAGACCAGCAAACGTGCAGATTCTTTGGATCCCGGACTTTGGTATTGACGGCAATCTCCAACGGGCCTCCGCCCAGCTCGAAGCCCCCTAGAGACAAGTAGCCAGCCGGGACCCCCGGGTACTCGATCCGGCGGGTCCACACGCTGAAACCGGTATCCGTTCGTGCGGCCAGCACGAGCCACTCGGTCGCTCCAGCAAACCGAATAAGGAAGCCCCGGGCACGGTGCCCGGGAGAGCCGGAGAGGACGAGGAATGGACATCATCGGTGCCGCAGCCGTTATCGCGGTGGCCGTCGTGCTCGCAGCGGTCATCTATGGCCGCACACACCGGGGCGCGGGCTCGACCTCGGGCAATGGAGCCCGTCTGAGTGAGCACGACCGTGAGCTGTCCGAGCGTGGAGCTGCGCTGGCCAAGCGAGAGGAGAACCTCGTACGCCGGGAAGCTGCCCTCGAGCAGGAGCGCCAGGGGTTGGCCGACACACGGCAGGAACTTGCCCGCGCACTCGAGCACGTATCGGGGCTTTCCGCCGCCAAGGCCAAGCAGCTGCTCCTGGCCGAGGTGGAGGAGCAGGCTCGGCATGACGCGGCGCGAAAGATCCGCCAGATCGAGGAGGAGACCAAGCGTGAGGCCGAGCGGCGCGTGCGGAACATCCTTTCGGTGTGTATGCAGCGGCTGGCCGCCGGGCACGCCACCGAGACCACGGTCTCGGTCGTGCAGCTGGCCACCGACGACATGAAGGGACGGATCATCGGTCGTGAGGGACGGAACATCCGGGCACTGGAGAACCTGACCGGGGTCGACTTCATCATCGATGACACCCCCGGCGCGGTCGTTCTGTCCGGGTTCGACGGCGTCCGGCGAGAGATCGCCAAGCTGACGCTCGTGAAGCTGCTCCAGGATGGCCGGATCCATCCGGCACGGATTGAGGAGACCTACTACCAGGCCAAGTCCGAGCTGGAGACCCATATCGTCGAGGCCGGTGAACAGGCGGTGCTCGAAGCCGACGTCCAGGGGCTGGACGGCGAGCTGGTCAAGGTCCTGGGACGGCTCAAGTTCCGCACCAGCTACGGCCAGAACGTGCTCGCCCATTCGATCGAGGTGTCTCGACTGGCCGGGATGATGGCCGAGGAGCTCGGGGCGAGCTCTAAAACCGCGCGCCGAGCGGCGCTCCTGCATGACATCGGCAAGGCCGTGACCCACGAGGTGGAGGGGCCACATGCCCTGGTCGGCGGCGATCTGGCGCGCCGTCACGGTGAACCCGAGGCGGTCGCCCATGCCATGGAGGCCCATCACAACGAGGTCGAGCCCCAGACGATCGAGGCCGTCATCGTCCAGGCGGCCGACGCGCTCTCCGGCGCGCGTCCGGGAGCGCGCGGGGAATCGCTTGAGCAGTACGTCAAGCGACTGCGCGACCTCGAGCAGATTGCGATGCGCCACGAGGGTGTCGAGCGGGTTTACGCCATGCAGGCCGGACGGGAGATCCGGATCATGGTGGCCCCCGGGGCGATCGACGACGACGCGGCGACGCTGCTCTCTTACGAGATCGCGCGGGAGATCGAGAAGGAGCTCGAGTACCCGGGACAGATCAAGGTCACCGTGATCCGCGAGTCCCGGGCCATCGAATACGCACGCTGAGCCGCGTTACCTCCCGGCCCGGTGGCTAGATGAAGTCGTTCCCGGTCAGGACATAGATGAACGGCACCAGCGGGACGATCACCGTGATGCCCCACGTGAGCTTGGCCAACAGGCCAATGTCGCTCCGGATGACCAGGTTGATCCAGATGAGCACGACCGCGATGGGATGAAGAATGCATAGGAGCAGTTCCACTAGCTTCTTCATTGCGGCTCCTTTCGCCGGGGTTGGGCCAGTGTACGAGTTGCAATCAACCCAGCACGGGCACGTGGTGGGGCCGCTGTTTCTCGTTGGCGTTGCCGGCCTGGCTTGCTCCGGTGAGCTCAGGCTAGGAACCCTGGTCCGGAGGCGATCGTTGGCGCTCGCGTAGCTACCCTTCGGCGTCGTGAAGACGTATCACGTGACCACCTTCGGGTGTCAGATGAACGAGCACGATTCGGAGCGGATGAAGGGGATGCTCGAGTCGCTGGGGTACCGCGAGGCCGATGCTCGGGCGGACGCTGACCTGATCCTGTTCAACACCTGCTCGATCCGTGAGAAGGCCGACGATCGCTTCATTGCCCACCTGGGTGAGGCCAAGCGGGTGAAGTCAGAGCGTCCCGGGGTCGTGGTCGGGGTGGGCGGCTGCTGGGCACAGTCGGTCAAGGAGGAGGTGTTCGGCCGCTTCCCATTCGTCGACGTCGCGTTTGGCCCCGGGCAGGTCCACAAGCTGGCGGAGTTCCTGACCAGCGACTCGCTCACCGCGCAGGGCTTCTTTGAGTTCGAGGGCTTCACGGGGCGACTGCCGGCCAAGCGGGCGCGGGAGTATCAGGGGTGGGTGCAGATCAGCGTCGGCTGCAACTGCGTCTGCTCGTATTGCATCGTCCCCTCGACCCGCGGGCGTGAGGTCTCACGCCCGGCGGACGAGCTCGTCGCCGAGGCCGAGCGGCTGGCCGCCGACGGCGTGAGGGAAGTGACGCTGCTGGGGCAGAACGTCAACTCCTACGGGCGGGATCTCCCGCGGGAGGAGCGTGTCACCTTCGCCCAGCTGCTTGAGCGGGTCGACGGGGTCGACGGCATCGAGCGGATTCGCTACACGAGCCCGCACCCCAAGGACATGCGCGAGGACGTGATCCGCGCCCACGCCGAGCTTGAGGCGCTGTGCGAGCACATCCACCTGCCGCTGCAGTCCGGTTCCAGTCCGGTGCTCAAGCGCATGCGCCGCACCTACACGCGCGAGCGCTATCTCGACCGCGTGGCGCTGATCCGAGAGCACGTCCCTGACTGCGCGCTCACCACGGACATCATCGTCGGCTTTCCCGGTGAGACCGAGCAGGACTTCGAGCAGACGCTGTCGGTCGCCGAGGAGGTCGGCTACGACGGGGCGTTCACCTTCATCTACTCCCCGCGTCGCGGTACCGAGGCCGCCGCGATGGCGGATCAGGTGCCGCACGAGATCAAGGTGACGCGGATGGAGCGCCTGGTCGAGGTGATCCAGCGCCGGGCGCGTGAACGGGCTCAGCGCTTCGTGGGCCGCACGCTTGAGGTGCTGGTGGAGGGACCGTCGCGCACCGACCCGGACCGGGTCCGGGGGCGCTCGCGCCACAACAAGGTGGTCAACTTCGCCGGCCTCGCCTCGCCCGGGGAACTGGTCGAGGTTGAGATCACCGCCGCCACGAGCCAGACCCTGACCGGCGAGGCGTCGCTCGTGGCGCGGGTGCGCTAAGGCTCGATATTCAGCACCTCGAAGCCGAAGCGCTCAGCCAGGCGCCCGGCGACGAGGGAGCGGTGGCACGCCTGGGGCGTGGCTTCGACGCACAGGAGCGCTGCTATCCCGTCGGCCGGCAGGCCATCCACCAGCGGTTCGAGCGGGGCTCGATCCAGTATCTCCTCGGTATAGCCGCGAACGTATCCCGGGGCCAGGCGGACCCGCGATCGCTTACCCACGCCCTGGGCGGCATCCTCGCGGTACTGAAGCTGGCGCAGCTCGGTGGTTGGGGCGAGGCTTGGGTAGTGCGCGTAGGCGATCTTTGCCTCGGCCAGAAGAGCCTGGAGGCGGCGGGAATTGGCCCACGCGTATTGCGGACCCCGGACGCCTCGGCGCTGGCGGATGTCGATGACCTGGGTCACTCCGGCGCCCTCGAGCGCGCGGATGAAGCTGGCGGCGTCGAACTCGTAGACCCCGATCGTGGCGATCGTGGGGGCGGGAGAGGGCTCAGACATCGACCGGGGGCTCTCGACGCCGGCGGGACGCGCCGATCGAAGCGCAGACCACGAGCGCGATGCCGAACACGGCCCGCGGACTCAGGCTCTGGCCGAGGACGAGGAGGCCGGCGATCGCGGCCATGGCCGGCTCGAGGCTCATAAGCACACCGAACACGGGCGGCGCGATTCGCCGCAGCGCCTCGTTCTCGAATGAATAGGGGATAGCCGACGAGAGCATCCCGACCGCCGATCCGAGCGCCAGCGAGCGGAGCGTCAGCAGCTGCCTCCCGCCTTGGATCAGTCCCGTCGGGAGCACGGCCAGCGTGGCCACGAACATGGCCAGGGCCAGTCCGGTCCCGCGCTCGAAGGTGCGGCCGATGCGCGCATTGAGGAGGATGTAGGCCCCCCACAGGGCACCGGCGGTCAGCGCCAGCAGCGCCCCGAGGAGATCGAGGCCGTGGGTTTGGCCGCGGGCCAGCGCGACGATGCCGGCGGCGGCCAGGGCGACCCAGACCAGGTCGATAGGGCGGCGAGACCCGGCGACCGCCACCGTGAGCGGGCCGACGAATTCAAGCGTGACCGCCACGCCCAGCGGGATCCGGTGAATGGCGTTGTAGAAGCTCAGGTTCATCCCGGCCAGGACGAGGCCGAAGACAAGGGCGACCACGAGTTCGGACCGGGGCCGCCCCCGCACGCGCGGCCGCCAGACGGCGGTCAGGACGATCGTGGCCGAGAGCAGCCGCAGCAAAACTGCGCCCCCCGGGCCGATCTGGGAGAACAGCGTGGCGGCGATCGCCGAGCCGAACTGAACCGACGCGATCCCGCCCACCACGAGCCCCCCGGAGGGCGCCCGTGTCAGCAACCCGTCTTGGGTCGCTGCTCGCTCTGCGCCGTCCACCACCGCGATCCTAGCCAGCGACATTTACGATCCTGGCTATGAAGCGCGCCACGCGTAGGGGCTTCCTCACGTCGGTTGGCCTGGCCGGGGCAGGACTAGGCCTTCGGCCGGCGGTTGCGCCCGCTGCGCCGGTCGGAACGGCGGCTCGCGCCGGAGCGGTCTCTTTCTTCGGCCCTCATCAGGCGGGCATCGCGACGCCCACCCAGGAGCACGTGCAGTTCGCGGGCCTCGATCTGCTCTCGAGTTCGGCCGATGACCTCCGAGGCCTCCTGGCGTTGCTCTCAGGCGCGGCGGCCGATCTCTGCGCCGGGCGTCCCGTGGGGGCGCTTCAGACCGGCGAGACGCCGCCGGTCGACACCGGGGAGGCGGTTGGCCTCTCGGCCGCGCGCCTCACCGTCACCTTCGGGCTCGGCCCCTCGATCTTCGCCCCCGGGCGTTTCGGCCTGGCTCCGCGGCGCCCGGCTCCGCTGGTCGATCTGCCCGCCTTCGCCAACGACGCACTCGAGGACGCGATCTCAGGGGGCGATCTGGCGCTTCAGGTCTGCGCCGAGGATCCCCAGGTCGCCTTCCACGCCGTGCATGACCTGATCCGGCTGGCCCAGCCGCTGGTCACCGTGCGGTGGCTCCTGGCCGGCTTCGGGCGGACCTCCAACAGCCGCCGCCAGCAGACCCCGCGAAATCTCATGGGCTTCAAGGACGGAACGGCCAACATCGTCAGCGAAGACACGGCGTCCCTGTCTCGATTCGTGTGGGCCAACGGGCCCGAGTCCCCGCCCTGGATGCAGGGTGGCTCCTACATGGTGGTGCGCCGGATCAAGATGCTGCTCGATCGCTGGGATGGCATTGGGCTGAACCAGCAGGAAGACACCTTCGGCCGCCACAAGCTCTCCGGCGCTCCCCTGGGCGAGGCGCACGAATACGACCCGCTCGACCTCCGGGCGCGCCGGGACGGTCGTCCGGTGATTCCTTTCGATGCCCACGTCCGGTTGGCCAGCCCGGCCGAGAACTCAGGCCAGCGCATCCTCCGCCGCGGCTACTCCTACGTCGAGCCGATCGAGGGTCCCGCCGACGCGGTGGCCGGCGGGCAGCTCTTCATCTGCTATCAGCGTGACCCGCGGCGCCAGTTCATCCCCATCCAGCGCCGGCTCGCCGCCTCGGACGCGCTGAACGCCCACACCGCCCACGTGGGCAGTGCCATCTTCGCCTGCCCGCCCGGAATCGGCCCGGGCGGCTACGTCGGCCAGCCGCTACTGGGGTAGCGGCGCGCCGAGCGCCTCGTCGAGCGCAGCCAGGTCCTCCTCGGTGGGCCTCCAGCGTGACGCCTGGGCGTTGGCGCGTACCTGCTCGGGCTTGGTCGCTCCGGCGATGACCGAGGAGATCGTCGGGTTGGCCAGCAGGCCCCCGATGGCGATATCGACAAGCGTGATGCCCCGCTCTGCGGCGAAGTCGGCCAGGCTCTCGATGATGTCGAACTGGGCATCGGTGGCGATCTCGTCCCGCCCGGCCAGGCGCGTCCCCTCGGGGGCGGACTGGCCGCGCCGGTACTTGCCCGTCAACAGCCCGGAAGCAAGCGGGAAGAAGGGGATATACCCGAGGCCGAGGCGGGCGCAGGTGGGCAGGACATCGCGCTCGTCGTCCCGGACCAGGAGGCTGTACTCGTTCTGGACGGCGGTGAAGCGGGTCAGAGACTGCTCGCGTGCCACCGCGTCGGCCTCCTCGATTTGCTCGGCGCTGAAGTTGGAGGCTCCGATCGCGCGGACGGTCCCGGCCTCGGCGAGCTCGTGGAGCGCCCCGAGCGTCTCAGCGATCGGTGTCACCCCGTCGGGCCGGTGATACCAGTAGAGGTCGATGAAGTCGGTGCGGAGCCGGCGCAGCGATGCCTCGATCGCCTTGCGGATGTACTCGGCCGAGCCACGAGGGCCGCGCCCGTCACCCATGTCCATCCCGAACTTGGTCGCCAGCACAACCTGATCTCGCCGCCCCTGAAGGACCTGGCCCAACAGCTCCTCGCTGCCGCCGTGGCCGCCGTAGATGTCGGCCGTGTCGAGGAAATTGACCCCTTGATCGAGGGCGGCGTCGACGACCGCGCGGGTCCCATCTAGATCGACGCGGCGACCGAAGTTGTTACATCCAAGGCCGAGGACAGAGACCTCGAGGCCGGAGTGTCCGAGCGCGCGGGTGGGGAGATCGGCCATACCCCGTCTATAGCAGAGTCGTTCAGCTGAACTGCACGAGTGTGATGTGGGCGCGGGCCACCGTGCCCCCGGACTTCAGCACCAGGCTGGCGCCGAGCTGGTTGCCGCTCGCGTGGTCGAGCAGTCGCCGTCCCTGGGAGGTGGGGGAGAAGATCAGGTAGCCGAGCTCATCCCCGCTGATCAGCTCGGGCTTGGTCGAGGCGATCGTGGTGCGCCCGGACGTCAGGCTGGCCGAGACCCGGCAGGCGTACACGACAGTGCAGCCGACGAGCACACCCCCCGCCCCGCGCGCGTAGACGAAGTCGGTGCTCCCGACGGCGCGGACCAGCGAAGAGGGCGTGGCCGAGTGGCTCAGCGCGGCCCCGCGAGTAGTGAACGGGATCAAAGACATCGGGGCTGAGACGCTTCGGCCACTCACGTCCTTGACGTTCACCCGCGCCGCCAGACGGGCGCCCCGGGCCCGGTCGAGCTGTCGCAGGGCGGATGCGGTCAACTTGAAGAACACGAGCCCCGTGCCCTCGGCCGGGACCGCCTCGGTTCCGGTCCTGGCCAGCGTGGAGCGACCGACGGTGACCGTGGTGGCCACGTGGCAGGTCGTGGTCAGATAACAGCCGACCGGCACGCCGGCGAAGCCATTGCCCGCACCCACGAACACGCTGCGACCGAAGAGGAGCAGGTGCGCCGGGCTGACCACGGTGGAGGAATTGGCCAGCCACAGCCCCGAGCTTCCCATCGCCTGGACGGCGAAGTACGGAGCCGAGCTCCGGAGGGCGATGCTCGCCTTGGACCCGCTGGCGGGCACCGACTCGATCGGGGCCAGGACGCCGGGCGTCGTCCCCGCCAGCACCTGCCAGGAAACCAGGCCCGAGCCGCTCCAGCTCGTGTTCAGCGTCGTGACTCCGGTTCCCGCGGGGCTGACCGAGAGGGCGGGCGGAGGCACTGCCTGAGCGCCGGCTCCGCCGGTGGCCGTGGCGCCGTCCAGGTAATCACTGTCGATGTTGATCGTCACCCCGCCGTAGGTCTCGTTGTGGGCGCCGCGGTACTGGTGCAGGCGCTGGTGGTTCGCCCAGTCTGTGCTCGGGACATCGGAATCGGTCGTCGTCGCCTGGTCATTCCAGTTGGCCGTCCAGATGTCATCCGGCTCCGGATAGCTCGTCCCGTAGCGCGCCACGAGGTCGGCCATGACCGAGTCAGAGTTGCCGTACACGCCGGACAGGTAGCCCTCGGCGTGGAGCTGGGAGGTCCACGAGGCCAGGAAAGCCATCACCGCCGATGTGTTCGACGACGTGCGGCTGTAGTTCTCCATGTCGTCATAGATCGGGCTTCCCGGTGGCAGGGCCAGTGCCTGGGCGTCGTTGACGGCGTCCTGTGCCGCCGCGGTGCCCTCTGCCGAGGCCTGGCTGGCCGAGATGGCGGAGCACCCGCAGCTGTTGCTCGGGGCCTGGAGCCCGACATAGGTCGGGATCATGTGCCAGCCCGCGGCCGATTCGCCGGCGACCCAGGTGCTGGTCAGGTTGGGCTGCGCGCAGGCGGAGTTGACGCCGCCGATGTAGATGCCCAGCGCCCGGTAGGGCGAGGAGCCCCAGGCGGCCATGGCCTGCGGCGAGGGGGCGGAGCAGGCGTCGAAGCCGGACCCCGTGTAGACGACGGCGGCCGCGCGCGCCCTTGGCTGTATCGCTCGAGCTTCACGGGCGGGATGGAGCCTCGTCGGGACCGGCGCGGGCAGGGAGCGGCGGTGCAGCGCGTGGGCGATGAGTCCACGGTCAGCCGACCACGTGGCCACGACGCGCACGTTGCCGGCCACAAAGGAAGTGGCCCGGCCACCCGACACGCTCAGTGGGACGCCGGCCGCCGTGGCACCAACGGGCTCGAGGAGGATCGCCTCCGAGCGCCCGGTGGCAACGGCGGGACAGCTCTCGGCCCGGCTCGGCTGCCCGAGGTACACCGCATGGCGGTTGAAGCGCACGCATATCGACGGGTCACGGCTCAGGTCATAGACCGGCCAGGAGCGCGGCACAGAGATCGCATAGCCGCGAAAGGTCACCGTCTTCCAGGCCGAGGCAGCAGCGCCGGCGGAGGCGACGGTGAGCAGTGCGAGCAGTGCAGCCAGCGCAGCCACCCGCCAGATGCGTTGTCCGCTCGCGCGCATCAGGAGTTCCTAACACGCTCTTCGGCGGAACGTAGCGCGATCCTTACCATCCGCCGCCTATGCGAACATGTGTTCTATGCGCTGGAGCAACCTCACCGTCGAAGCCGAAGAACGAGCCCGGCTTCCCGGCTACAAGGAGGAGGCGGTGGTCCGCCACTTCGAGGCGCCCGGCGCGGTCGAGACGAGGTTCTACGAAGTCCGCGCCAAATCGATCATCAACCGGGTGCCGGAGCGGTCGCAGGTTCCGTTCCGCTGGACGATCAATCCGTACCGCGGCTGCACCCACGCTTGTGCATGGTGTTTTGCTCGCCCCACCCACACCTACCTCGACTTCAACGCCGGTCGTGACTTCGAGCGGGAGATCGTCGTGAAGGTCAACGCGCCGGAGGTGCTGCGGCGAGAGCTCGCCCGGCCGTCGTGGCAGGGGGAGCACGTCGCCCTGGGCACAAACACCGATCCCTACCAGTGGGTCGAGGGCCGCTACAAGCTGATGCCGGGGATCTGGGAGGCGATGCGCGACGCTGGCAACCCGTGCTCGATCCTGACCAAGTCGCCGCTCCTCCTGCGCGATATCGAGTTGATGAAGGAGATCAACGAACGGACGGAGTTCGGCGCTGCGCTTTCCATACCGACGCTCGATGAGAAGGCGTGGCGGGCGACCGAGCCCCACACCCCAAATCCTCGGGCCCGCCTGGAGGCCGTCGCCGAGCTGACCCGCGCGGGCATTCGCACCGGTGTCCTGATCGCACCGCTCCAGCCCGGGATCAACGACCAACCACAGCAGGTCTCGGAGATCCTCGAGCTCGCCTCCGAAGCCGGTGCGGCCTACATCACCGGCATCGCGCTCCATCTCCGCGGCGAAGTGAAAGGTCTCTGGTTCGAGTGGCTCCGAGAGCACCGGCCCGATCTGCTCCCGGTCTACGAGCGGCTCTACCGCCGCGGGGCGTACATGGCGCCCGACGAGCGACGGCGGCTGGCGCGGCTCGTGAAGGGCCCCGATCTCGACCCGGAAGCGAGGATGCGCGGGCCCCTCGCGCCTCGCTCCCGTGAGTTCTCGGCGCGTAAGTTTGGTCACGAAGGAGCGGGACAAGCCCGCGCGCCACGGGAAACATCCGAGCAACATGGTCAGGCAAGGCTCTTCTAGGGTGAAACGCGAATTGACCTACGGTGGTAGGTATTAGAAGCGCGCCCACAACCTCGCGGAGGCCATGAAAGAGCGGCTACAAAAGAACCGAGATCTCTACCTGGAACGGATGTTCGAGACCCGCAGCGAAGCGTGGGAGCGGGCCGGGCTGTCGGTGGAGGTAAGCCGAGGGGAAGCGCGACGCTCCCGCGTAGCGGTGCTCGTGCTGCTGCCGCTCCTCATCGCCGTTCTGATCGTCTATGCCCATCGCCAGAGCATCTTCGGGCTGCCCGTCTGCGAGGCCGGGCACCACTGCTCCAAGACGACCGCGGAGAGCGTGATCCAGTGGGCCACGGTGGCCGTGCTCCTGATCGTCGGTTGGACGCTTGCGCGCACCCTGGGCCGGGCGGCGGGCCCGACCTTCTTCCGGCGAATGGATCCCGCCACGGCCGGGACCGTGGGCTTTGTCATTCGCCTGATCACCATGGCGGTGACGCTCCTGATTGCCCTCGGCGTGGCCGGCGTGGGCACCGGTTCGCTGATCGCCGGCGGCGCCTTCACGGCGATCGTCCTGGGCCTTGCCGCCCAGCAGACACTCGGGAACCTGTTCGCCGGCCTCGTCCTGATCACCGCCCGGCCCTTCCGGGTGGGCGAACGGGTGCGCCTCCAAGCCGGAGCGATCGGCGGGATCCACGAAGGTGTGGTGAGCTCGCTGGGGCTCATGTACACGACGCTGGCCCGGGGCGCCGACCGGATCATGATCCCCAACATGCAGGTGATCTCCGCCGTCGTGGTCCCGATCGTCGAGCCCAGCGCGGTCGACGTCAGGGTCCGGCTTAACTCGGGCATCCGGCCGAGCCAGGTCCAGGAGATCCTCGACCAGGGAATCAGCACCCCGACCCGCAGCCACGCAACCGTGCTGCTGGAGGAGATCGACGGCGAAGAGACTGTGATCCGGGTCCAGGCGACCCCGGAACGCGCTGAGGATGGGGCCAAGCTGGCCGACGAGATCATCGCCGCGCTCGCCTCCGTCACCGGGTCTCACGAAGTCGTTCGCTGAGCCCGCCGTCTCGGCACGACGTGCGCGTTTGCACTCCTCAAGTCCGGGAAGCCTGAGGCCACTCGAGATAGGAGGAGGCGGGATGGCCGACGCTACCGGCAGTTCAACGACAGACCCATCGCAGGCTTCGGTCGCTGAGTTGGTCAAGCAGCTGTCCGAGCAGACCAGCCGTCTGGCGCGCCAGGAGGTAGAGCTCGCCAAAGCCGAATTGACCGAGAAGGGCAAGCGAGCCGGGATCGGCGCCGGCATGTTCGGTGGCGCCGGGGTATTCGGGTTCTACGCCTTCGGGGCGCTGGTTGCGGCGGCGATTCTGGGACTGGCCACTGCGGTCGCCGCCTGGCTAGCCGCCCTCATCGTCACCGTCGTGCTCGGAGCGATCGCTGGGCTGCTGGCGCTGCAGGGCAAGACGAAGGTGCAGCAGGCGACACCACCCGTGCCCGAACAGGCAACTGAGAGCGTGAAGGAGGACGTGGAATGGACCAAGGCACGGGCACAGGCAGGCCGGCAATGAGCACCGGCGCGGATCAGCCCGGACCGTCCGAGCCGACTTCGGCGCAGACGGAGGAGCTCCAGCGGGACATCGAGCAGACGCGGGAGGAGCTGGGGGACACCGTCGAGGCCCTGGCCGCCAAGACCGACGTCAAGGCCCAGGCCCAGCGGAAGCTCGAGGAAACGAAGGCCAGCGTGGCCGACAAGAAGGACGAGCTCCTCGGCAAGGCTCGCGAGGCTTCGCCTGAGAGCGCCAGCAGCGCCGCGTCGGCCGCGGCCGATCAGGCGCGCCAAAACCCGATGCCGCTGGCCGCCGCCGGGGCCTTCGTGGCCGGCTTCGTGTTCGGCCGGCTCACCAAGCGCCGCCGATGACCAAGATTCTCTTCCTGCCCTTCAGCATCGTCGGCGGCTTCCTGGCCGGGAAGGTGGCGACGCTGCTGTTCGAGCGGATCTGGCGCCTCGTCGATGACCGCGAGTCTCCGGAGCCCGATCAGCGGGCGGTGCGCTGGCCCAAGCTGATTCTCGCCCTCGTCCTGGAGGGCGCGATCTTTCGCGCCGTCCGGGGGGCTTTCGACCGCGGTTCCCGGGAGCTGTTCACCCGCCTCACCGGCAGCTGGCCGGGCGAAGAGGCGCCCAAGCGGAGCTAGCTGCCGTCGCCGGCGGCGGGAGGACCGGTCGCCGCCGGGGGCCCGGTCGCAGCCTCGCCGTTTTCCTGGCCGCCCCGATCGACCCGGGCGCGCACCTGCTCCTCGGGCTGATAGGTGCGCTCGGCGGCATAGGCCTGGAGCACGCGATGGTCGGCCTCCGTCTGAGGGGCCTTGACGATCGAGCGCGGATAGAGGCCTTCTTTGAGGACCACGTTCAGCTGGGCGCCCAGGAGTGTCAGCACCGACTGCAGATAGAACCACCACAGGATCGTGATCACGGTGGCGAAGTGGCCGTAGGTCGGTTGGGCGGACTTGAGGTGGCGCGAGATGATGAAGGCCGACGCCTCCTGAAGGATGAAGAAGACGATCCCGGAGAAAATCGCCCCCGGGAGGACGTCGCGCGTCGTGATGTCACGGTCGGTGAGCAGCCGGAAGGCGGCGACGAACAGGCCGACGTCGAGCGCGATCGAGATCGCGAAGCCGAGGATCCGTCCCGCCACTCCGAGATCCACCCCGGTCGAGTTGCTGGTGACAAAGCCCGTGATCAGGGTCGAGATGACGAGGCCGGCGCCGACGGTCACAAGCACGAACAGGCTTCGTCCAACCTGCTCCAGGATCCCCGGGCGTTCGTGGTAGGGGATCTCCCACACCGAGTTGAAGGCATTCTGCACCGTCCGCACGGCGCCGATGCCGCTCCACAGGGCGGTGGCTAGGCCCAGGATGAGCGGCCATATCGCCCCGGTCAGCCCGGTGATGGACGAGGTGTCGAGGAGCGGGAACATCGACGCGACGTGCTTGAGCACGTTTTCCTTATCCGAGGCGGGCAGGACCCACCCGAGCACGGTCACGAGCACCAGGAACAGGGGGAAGATCGAGAAGAAGCCCCAGAAAGCGATCGTCGCCGCGAGTGTCGTCGACTTGTCCTCGGAGAATTTCTTGAACGTGGCCACGGCCACGCTCGTGGGCTTGAAATGCTTCTGAGCCGCATCGATCCGGTCCATTGCCTTCATGGCGGGGGAACTACCCCGGGTGCCGGAGGGTTATCCCTCGCTCGGGAGTTTCCGCCGCTGGCCTGAGGCCAGATCCTCGGCGATACGGTCGCCGCCCCCCAGGCGCTGCACCGTGGCGGCGAGCTCGGGCGCCACGCCGGCCACCCGCGTTCCCACCCGGAGGCTGATGGGCGCCACGTCCACCTCGGCGCGGTTGCGCTGCACCGCCCGCAGGACGGCGGCGCCGACCTGCTCAGGCGTGCGGGTGCCCACGCCAGCGGGCAGCGTGACGCCGGAGTCGGCAAACATCCCGGCGCCGCGGATGAACCCCGGCGTCACCACCGAGACGCCCACCCCGTGCGGTCGGAGGTCTTGGCGCAGGCCGAGGGCGAAGCCGCGGAGGCCGAACTTGGCGGCGGCGTAGATCGACGACTGAGGCGAAGCGACTCGGCCGTTGAGCGAGGAGATGAACACCAGGTGGCCGCGGCGGCGCTCGATCATCCCGGGAACGAGTGCCCGCGCCAAGGCGATCGGCGCCCGCAGGTTCACCTCCAGCATCTGATCGATCTGTGCCTGGGAGAGGTCAGTCAGCCTGCCGGTGCCCGGGAGCGCCGCGTTGGCGACCAGGACATCGATCGCGCCCGCCTCGGCGGCGAGTCGCGCCAGCTCGGCGTGGTCGCTCAGATCACAGGCCAGGGCACGCGCTCCCAGCTCGCCGGCCAAAGCCTCCAGGACGTCGCTCCGACGACCGCTGAGAACGAGCTTTGCGCCTCGGGAAGCGAACGCCTGCGCGATCGCGTGGCCGATCCCGCCCGTGGCGCCGGTGATGAGGACGTTCCCGTCGAGCAGTCCCACCGGGGCGAGTGTATTTCCATGGATACTCAGGCCATGCCGTCTGCCGAGGTGATCGCCCTGTTCGGGCCGACGGGCGTCGGCAAGACCGAGGTGGCGATCGAGCTGGCCCGGGGTCTGCGGGACCGGGGGGAGGAGCCGGTGGCCGTCTCCGCCGACGCCCTTCAGGTCTATGAGGGACTCGAGATCCTCACTGGTGCAGCCAGCCGGGAGGAGCAGGCGCAGCTCGAGCACCGCCTCATCTCGCTGATCCCGCTCGATGCGTCGTTCAGCGCTGGCCAATATGCGGAGTTGGCCCACGCCGAGATCGACTCGCTCCTGGCCAGCGCTCGCCGCCCGATCGTGGTCGGCGGCACCGGCCTCTACCTGCGCGCCGCGCTGACCGAGCTCAGCCTGCGTCCGCCGCCGCCCGAGGGGATCCGCGAGCGCTGGTTGGGCGAGCTCGCGGAGCGCGGACCGGAGTCGCTGCATGCCGAGCTCACGCGCCGGGCGCCCTGGGCGGCGGCGGAGATCGAGCCCGCGGACCGCCAGCGGGTCGTCCGCGCGCTGGAGCTCCTTGATGCCGGCGAGCTCGAGCCCCCGCCTGAGGAGTCCGAACTCTGGACGAGCTCGGTTCGCCGGCCGACCCTGCTCATCGGACTGGTCATGGAGCGTGAGGAGCTCTACGCGCGGATCGATGCCCGGGTCGAGCGGATGGTCGCCGCCGGGGCCGAGGACGAGGTCCGCCACGCCAATGCCGCCGGCGCGTCGCTGACGGCGCGCAAGGCGCTCGGGTTCGAGGAGCTGCTGACCGGGGACGTGGAGTCGATGAAGCGCCGGACGCGCAACTACGCCCGCCGGCAGCTGACCTGGATGCGCAAACTGGCCGACGTCCACACCATCGACACCGCCGGGCGGGAGCCGGCCCAGGTAGCGGCCGAGATCCTCTCGTTGTGGTCGGCTTCATAGACTGCGCCGCCGTGCAGTTCGAAAAGTGGCAAGCCCTGGGCAACGACTACGTGATCCTCGAGGACGAGGCGCTGACCTTCGAGCTCACCCCGGAGCGAATCCGGGCCATGTGCGCTCCTGGGACGGGGATTGGCTCCGACGGGATCCTGCTCCTGTACCGAAACCCGGAACCTGGTTACCTCGCACGCGTGCGGATCTTCAATCCCGATGGCTCTGAGGCTGAGGTGTCCGGCAACGGCGCCCGGGAGGCGATTCTCTACATGCATCGCCGCGGCTGGGCGCAGGCGGACACGTTCTCCATCCAGACCGCGGCCGGCGAGCTGCGACCCACCATCACCTCGCCGACCACGTGCACGGTCGACATGGGCCGTGCCCGGGTGCGCAGCGACGACTATCCAGGCGGAAGCGAGGACGGCCGCGGCGAGCTCACGGCCGCTGGGCAGACCTGGCGCTTTCAGCATGTCCAGGTGGGCAATCCCCAGTGTGCGATCCGCATGGCGGAGCTGAACGAGCTCGAGGGACTCGACCTGCAGGCGATCGGGCCCGGGATCGAGAACCACGAGCTGTTTCCCCATCGCACCAACGTGTCTTGGTTTGCCGAACTGGAGCCGGGGCGCATCCGGGCCCGGATCTTCGAGCGCGGAGCGGGGGAGACGTCAGCCAGCGGCACCGGGGCCTGCGGCGCTGCCGTGGCCTACACCCTCGATGGCGGCGATTCACCGGTCACCGCCGTGCTCGACGGCGGCGAGCTCGAG
Organism: Solirubrobacteraceae bacterium; assembly: GCA_035505215.1. Lineage (GTDB taxonomy): Bacteria > Actinomycetota > Thermoleophilia > Solirubrobacterales > Solirubrobacteraceae > Palsa-465. Next base: position 191,851 of record DATJQY010000003.1, read on the forward strand.
GTGGAGGTGGGGGAGGATCTCCACCTGGCCCTCACCGGCTGGGCCGTCCCGGTGTACCGGGGGGAGCTGGCGGATGACTTCGCGGAGGCGCTCAGTGCATCCGACTAAGCGCCTGGAGCGCATCCCGCCCTACCTGTTCGCCGAGCTCGAGCGCAAGGTGTCGGCCAAGCGGGCCGCCGGCATCGATGTCATCAGCCTCGGGATCGGCGATCCCGACCTGCCCACATATGAGCCGATCGTGGCCGCCGCCCAGCGAGCGGTCGCCGATCCTTCGACCCACGGTTACCCGACCAATCGTGGCCGGGCCGAGTTCCGGGAAGCGGTAGTCGCGTTCTACGCCCGACGCTTCGGCGTGGAGCTCGACCCTGAAACGGAGGTGATGCCGGCGATCGGGGCCAAGGAGTGCATCTTCAACCTCAACCTGGCCTTCCTCGATCCCGGCGATGTGGCGCTCGCCTCGGACCCGGGTTATCCGGTGTATACGGCCGGCCCGCTGCTCGTCGGCGGCGAACCCGTGCTCATGCCGCTGCTCAGAGAGCGCGACTTCGCCCCCGATCTGGACGCCATCCCGGCTGAGGCGTTGGCGCGGGCGCGGCTCATGTACCTCAACTATCCGAACAACCCGACGGGTGCGATCCTGCCCGACGGCCTCTTCGAGGAGGCGATCGAGCTGGCCCGGGAGCACGAGATCCTCGTCGTGCACGACAACGCCTACAGCGAGATCACCTTCGATGGCTACCGGGCGCCCTCGTTTCTCGAGACCCCGGGCGCCAAGGACGTGGGCGTCGAGGTCTTCTCGCTCTCCAAGGGCTACAACATGACCGGATGGCGCTGCGCGGCCATCGTCGGCAAGCCTGACGCGGTTGCCCAGTACTGGCGGCTGAAGTCGAACATCGACTCCGGGGTGTTCGAGGCCGTCCAGCTGGCTGGGGCGGTGGCGCTCGGCCCCGAGCTAGACCTCCACGTCCAGGGCATGAACGAGATCTATGCCCGGCGGCGTGATCTCGTTTGTGACGCCCTGGCCCAGGCGGGCGTCGAGGTCCGCCGGCCCAAGGGGACCATCTACGTGTGGGCGCCGGTGCCCAACGGCTTTGACTCGGCAGCCGCTTACTGCGAATACGTGCTTGAGCAGGCCGCGGTCGTCATCTCTCCCGGGGACGCCTACGGCCCCAGTGGAGCCGGGTTCTTCCGCATCTCGTTGACCACGCCCGAGGACCGCCTGATCGAGGCTGTGGAGCGGATCCGGAGCCTGTGAGCACGGCTACCATCAGCTAAGTGCAGCGGAGCCGGCACGGACGCACTGCGGTGTCCTCCTCGGCCAACGGGCAACGCCCCCAGGGCCGGGCGCGCCAGCGGGCCTACCTCATCGCCGCCCTTCCCGAGGGCGAGGCCGACGATCTCGTCGAGCTGCGCGAGCTCCTGCGTACGGCCGGGGTGGCCGCGGTCGGGGACATGGTCCAGCACCGGGCCCGCCCTCACCCGAACACCTACCTGGGATCGGGCAAGCTGGAGGAGCTGAAGGCCGAGCTCGCCGCCTCGGATGCCAACCTGGTGGCCGCCGATGACGAGCTGACCCCCCGGCAGGAGCGCAACCTGGAGACGGCCCTCGGCGTCCCGGTGGTCGACCGCACGGCGATCATCCTCGACATCTTCGCCAGCCATGCCCACACCGCAGAAGGCAAGCTCCAGGTTGAACTCGCCCAGCTCGAGTACAACCTGGCCCGCATGCGCGGGCTGTGGTCGCACCTCGAGCGCCTGGGCGGCGGGATCGGGACCCGGGGCCCGGGCGAGACCCAGATCGAGACCGACCGCCGCCTCGCCCGCGACCGGATCGCTGCGCTCCGCCGGCGACTCACCCGCGTGGTCTCGAGCCGGTCGGTCATGCGGGCCGAACGTGAGCGGGCCCACCTGCCCCGTCTCGCCCTCGCTGGCTACACCAACGCCGGCAAGTCGACGCTGCTGAATGCGCTCACGGGCGCCGAGGCCGGCGTGGGGGAGCGCCTCTTTCACACCCTGGATCCGACGACCCGGATCCTCCGAGCGCCGGGCCGCAGCTATCTCGTCACCGACACGGTCGGCTTCATCCGCAAGCTGCCCCATCAGCTGGTCGATGCCTTCGGGGCCACGCTCGAGGAGACGCGGCTGGCCGACCTGATCCTCCACGTCGTCGACGCCTCGGCCGACGAGGACGAGCTCCGGTCGATGACCGCCGCGGTGCAAGAAGTGCTTGGGGAGATCGGGGCCGGAGAGGTACCTCAGCTTCTCGTCCTCTCCAAGGCGGACCGGATCGACGACGACCGGCGCTCGGAGCTGGCTCGGCGCCACCCGGGCGCGGTCTTGGTCTCGGCCCACACCGGGGAGGGCATCGACGTGCTCGTGGGGCGGATCGAGGACGAGTTCGCGCGCAAGCTGAGAGACGTCGAGCTCCTGATCCCCTATGGAGAGGGCAATCGGCTGGCCGAGCTGCATGAGATCTCAGGCGACCTGAAGCGCGAGGAGACCCAGGACGGGGTGAAGGTCCGGGCCCGCCTGCCCGCCTCGGTGGCCGCCCGGTACGAGCGCTTCGTGCGGGGCGGCCGGGTATGAGCCAGCTGCGGGTACGGCGCCTGCACCCCGAGGCGCGCCTTCCCACCCGTGCCTACGACGGGGACGCCGGGCTTGACCTGCACGCGGTCGAGACGATGACGCTGGAGCCCGGGGAGCGGGCCTCGGTGAGCACCGGGATCGCGATCGAGATCCCGGCCGGCCAGGCCGGCCTCGTCCTGCCCCGGTCCGGGCTGGCGGCTCGTCACGGCATCGCCTTGGTCAACGCGCCTGGGTTGATTGACGCCGGCTACCGCGGCGAGGTCCGGGTCCTGCTCCTCAACACCGATCGCCGGGAGTCATTCACCATCGCTTCCGGAGAACGGATCGCGCAGCTCGTTCTGGTCCGGGTCGAGACGCCGGCCGTAACCGAGGTGCATGAGCTGGCCCTCTCCGAGCGCGGCGCAGGCGGCTTCGGATCCAGCGGCCAGTAGCCCAGCGCTAGATGACGCTGCTGCTCGGCGGGATCAGGCCGTGATCGACCAGGAAGCGCTCAGCCACGTTGGCCGGAGCCTCGCCTCCCAGATCGACGGCGGCGTTCAGGGCCCGGATGGCCGGAAGCGTGAGCAGCGCACTGACCTTGTTGACCGTGTCCTCAAAGGCCGGCCCCTCCTTGTCGAGAGTCTCGGATGAGACCACGGGCACGACATTGCCGATCCCGAACACGTGCCGGGGGTCACCGAGCAGCGTGTAGTTGCCGCTCGTGAGCTCGCCGTCGGTCGTGTTGACATCCGCCGCCTGGACGGCGTCCTGGTCAAGCGCCTTGTACTGCTGGCCGATCTCGAGCGACTTAAAGCCCGCGGGTATGACGCCGTAGACCTGCTCCAGGGTGGGCAGCCCGGCTGCCGTCTCCTGTTGGAACTGAGGTGGGCCGCCGATCGTGAGCAAGCTTTCGACCTTGCTCAGGTCGCCGATCGTGCGCAGGTTGTTCTGCTTGGCGAAGTTGTCCGTGACCCCGATCGCGCTCGTGTCGCTGAAGGGCGTTGGGTTGAGCAGCTCGAGCCCGTGGGTCAGGGCATAGCGGTTGCCTGCGATGTAGGCGGCATGCCGCGTCTTGAACTGATGGGTGTCGCCGGCGATCTGGGCGTCCCAGATGTTGAGGTACTCCGGGTACATCCCGAGCTGGCCGCTCGCTAGGGCCTGCATCGTGACCCCGGGAGGCCCGATGTTCTGGTCGATCTGAACCGAGAAGCCCTGCGCCTGCAGCGCCTCGTAATAGAGCTCGCCGAGGACGAACTGCTCGGTGTAGTTCTTGTCGCCGATCATTACCGTGGGCTTACCGGTTCCGGGCTGGGTCGTGGCGGTGGTGGTCGTCGTCGTGGTTTGTGTGCTCGTTGTGTGCGGGGGCGGCGCCGCGGTGACCGTGCCGGTCGAGGAGTCACAGCCGCCGAGCACGGCGGCGGTGAGGGCAGCGCAGATGTAGGCAAGCAGGCGGAGGTTCACAGGGCGCGGGGGAACTGACGGCGGGCCGGAATCGCCCATGCTAACTAGAGCCCTGCCGCGTGGCGGGCCTCGCGATGAGCCTCGGCCTCGAGCCGGTCGTCCAGCGGCGCCAGAGGCTCGGTCAAGCCCAGCGCCACCTCGATCAGCCAATCGGCCAGCCAGACGTTCTTGGGCAGGAGCGGGCCGTGGAGGTAGGTCCCGATGACGCTTCCGGACCTAACCCCCTCATAACCGTCCTTAGCGTTATTGCCGTAGCCCTTGAGCACCCGCCCCAGCGGCCGGCTCTCCGGGCCTACATAGGTCCGTCCGCCGTGATTCTCAAAGCCCGCCAGCACTTGAGGCTGGCCGGGCGAGAGCTCGACCTCGATGGCGACGTTGCCGATCAGCCGCGGGCCCGGTTCACGTACGGTGCGGATGTCGACCAGCCCCACCCCAGGCAGCGTCTCCTCAGCGAGCTCATAGGAGTGGCCGAGGAGCTGATAGCCGCCGCACACGCCGAGAACGACCGCACCGCGGGCCGCGGCCTGGGCGAGTCCGTCGCGCTTGTGCTCGACCAGGTCATCGGCGCAGCGTCTCTGATCGCGGTCCTGGCCACCGCCGATGTAGAACAGGTCGGCGGACTCAGGATCGAGTCCCTCGCCCAGATCGCTGGCCAGAAGCTCGAAGCCGAGTCCCCGCCACCGGCAGCGACGTTCGAGCAGGAGCAGGTTGCCGCGGTCGGCGTAGATGTTCATGAGCTCGGGATAGAGCGCGCACACCCGCAATCTCGGCTCAGCCACCGAGCATCACCACCACGCTGCCTACGTGATCGGGCGTCTCGGGCACGACTCTGGTGCCGAGGGGGTCGAAGCCGACGGTCCTTGCCTCGCTCTGAAGCTGGGAGGAGCTCAGGCGGTCCAGGTGGATGACGTCGGGCTCCACCGAGCGCTCTCCGGTGGGGCCGATCCGCTCGCGCAGGCGCTCGAGCACGAAGCCCCCGGGTGCCTCCCGTACCGCTGTGGGCTGGCTTGAATAGACCACGCCGTCGAGCTCACGCATATCGGGCAGCGGAAGCGGCGCCGCGTCCTCGGCGGCAAAGTGCTCGAGCTCCTCGGTGATGGCCAGGGCCAGGACCCCGCCCGGCTCCAGGTGGCGGCCGGCGGCCTGCAGCAGGCGCTCCCGGCCCGAGGCACCGCCCAGAAGCTGGACCGTCTGCATCGGGACGATGACCAGCGCGAAGCGCTGCTCCAGAGCGAAGGACCGCGCGTCGGATTGGACGATCTGAACCGCCAGGCCCGCGGCGCGCCGTTCCAGCTCGGCCAGAAGTACCGGGTCCTGGTCAAGCGCGATCACGCTGTGACCACGACGGGCAAGATCGAGGGTCACGCGTCCGGTTCCGGCACCCACATCGAGGATCGGATCGCTGTGCTTCTCGGCCAGCTCCCGCCACACCGGCAGGTCAGCCGTGTAGGCGCCACACTCCAGGTCGTGCCAGATCACGTGGCGAGAGGGGGCCCTGACGCTCATGACACCGGCTCCGGCGTCGCCTCCCAGAAGCGCTGAGCATGACCCTCGGAGGCAAGCAGGGACTGGAGCTCGAGCAGCGCCGTGTAGGTCGGAAGCACGAACAGGGGACCGCTGCTGCCGCTGGAGCCGACGGCCTCCTGGAGCGCGGCGGGGAGGTGCGGTTGCACGTGCAGCCGCTCCACCGGGACTCCGGCGTACTTGAGACGAACGGCCAGCTCGGCCGCCCGCGTGCCCGCGCAGGTCACGCGGCGCAGGTGGCCGACGAGGACCTCGAAGTCGGCATCCCAGACCCAGGAGATGTCGCGGCCATCCGCGGTGCGGTCGTTGAGGATGGCCAACAGATCAAGCTCGCCCGGCTCGAGCGCCAACGTACGGATGATCTCGTTCGCTCCGGCCGGGTTCTTGACCAGGAGCAGCTTGAGCTCGGTCTGACCGACGCGGACGCTGGCTGCGCGCCCGAACGCGGGCTGGACCCCCTGTAGCCCCGCCACCACCGCGTCCAGGTCGATCGAGAGACGAAGGCAGAGGGCGGCGGCGCCGAGCGCGTTGTAGATGTTGTAGAGGCCCGGGAGCGGGAGCCTGACCCGAGCCTCGCCGGCGGGGCAGCGGAGGATGAAGGAGGCGCCGCGGGTGCCGTCGAGGGTGATCTGCTCGGCCGCCACCGCGGGCTGTGGCCGCCCAGCTCCGCAGTCCGGGCAGTGATAGCGCCCCAGGTGACCCAGGTAGATGGCGTCGTAGACGTAGGCGGCACCGCACCGCCGGCAGTGCTTGGAGTCTGACGCGTGCTGCATTTCGGCGATCGCCACCGTCTCGTCCTCGATCCCGAAATAGCTCACGTTCTCCCTGTCGCGGCCGAGGTCGGCGATCAGCGGGTCATCCGCGTTGAGGACTAGAGCCGAGGTATCCCCCAAGCCCGCCACCACCGTCGCCCAGCGATCGGCGATCGTCTCGAGCTCGCCGTAGCGATCGAGCTGATCGCGGAACAGGTTGCCGAGGAGCAGCGCCTGTGGACGGACCTGGGGCGCGATCCGGTCAAGCCAGAACTCATCCACCTCGAACAGCCCGAGTTCGGCTTCGGGGTCTCCGTCGCGGGCGGAGGCCAGCAGTGCCGAGGCGACCCCTCCGGCCATGTTGGCGCCGGCGCGGTTGTGGACGAGTGGGATTCCGGCGCGCTCGAGCACGGCGGCGACCATCGCGGCGGTCGTGGTCTTTCCGTTGGTCGCGGAGACGATCACCGATCCTCGGCCGAGCCGGGCCGAGAGCCGAGAGATGGCATCGGGCTGGAGCGCGATCAGCACCTTTCCCGGGAGGCTGGTCCCGCCTCGCCCGATGCGCCGGCTCACCGCGCCGGCCGCTCGAGCCAGCGAAAGCTTGGACTCCAGCAGCATGTTCATCGGGGGACGAGCACCCGGATCGCGCCCGGGATCACGCGGACGGCGACCGGGAGCTCGGCGATCGGGTCGCCGTCGGCGTAGAGCGTGAACGGTCGGTCGGCCGTGATCGTGACCTCGGTGGCTCGGAGCACCGTCACCTCCGGCTCCTCGATGTGTCGGCCTTTGAACACCTTGGGCAGGAGTGAGAAGAGGAGGCGCCACTTCGGCATATCTGCGCAGGTGACGATGTCGAGCTGACCGTCGTCGAGCTCAGCCCCGGGAGCTGCGTACATACCCCCGCCGTACGCCTTGCTGTTCGCAGCGGCGACGCTGTAGCCGGTGAGCACGTGGACCCGATCGCCGTCGAGCGTGAGCTCGAAGGTGGCCGGCCGCCACCCGACGAGCGCGCGGATCGCCCCATAGGCGTAGACGAGGTTGCCCTTGAACAGGCGCGTCTGGTTGGCGATCCGGTTGGCGTCGGAATCGAACCCGCAACTGGCGATGCCGACGAAGCTCCGATCCCCGGCCAGGCCGAGGTCGAGCCGTCGGATGACGCCGCCGCTCAGGACCCGGCAGGCCTCGGCGGGGTCACGCGGAATCCCCAGCACGCGGGCCAAATCGTTCCCGCGTCCCCCGGGCAGGAGCCCGAGGAGGCCCTCAGAGCCGCGAAGACCGGCCGCCACGGCCGCGATCAGTCCGTCACCCCCGAACGCCACCGCCGTCTCGCCCGCGGCCGCCGCGGCGGCGCCGAGCTCGGTCGCGTGTTCCAGGCTGCGAGTCGGCTCCACGTGATGAGCCAGTCCCAGGCCGGTGAGCGTGGCCTCAACCTGGCCCAGGAGGCGTCCAGCCCGCCCGCCGCCCGCGAACGGGTTGACGATCAGCGAGATCGTCCTCGTGCCCGCAGTCATCTCGGCCTCGGTTCCTGGCTGAGTCATCCCAGAACCAGCGTATGCAGATCAGGAGCGATCGCCACCGGCGTGGGGTCCCGAGCCGCCTCGGCCTGCTGGCGGGAGGTGACGCCGGTAAGGACGATGGCGCCGTCCAACCCGGCCGCCGCCGCCCCGGCCAGGTCGGCGTCGAGGCGGTCGCCGACGACGAGAATGCGTCCGTCGTCGAGGCGATCGAGCGCGGCGCGGAAGATCTGTGGCTCGGGCTTGCCGACAGCATGCGCCTTGACGCCGGTGGCGTACTCAAGCGCGGCCACGATCGCCCCCGTCCCGGGCCACAGACCGTCCTCGCGGGGAAACGTGCGGTCACGGTTGGCGGCGATCAGCTCCGCCCCGGCCAGCAGTGCCTGGGTGGCGTCCTTGAGTTCGCTGTAGTTGAACTCGTCGTGGCTGGCCACGACGACCAGCTCAGCCTCGCCCGCCTGGCGCGTGCCGTTCACGATCCGGTGCCCGGCGTCGGTGACGTGCCGGAAAATGGCCGGCGAACCGATCACGAATACGGTGGTCCGCTCCCGGGCCGCGAGCAGGAACTGGATCGCCGCGCCGACGGTCACAACCTCCTCCAGCGAGGCCTGAACGCCGAGCGACCACAGCTTGCGCACGTACTCCTCGGGCGAGCGGCGGCCGTCGTTGGTGAGAAAGGCGACCCGCTTGCCCGCGGCCCGGAGCTCGGACACGGCTTCAGGGGCTCCGGGTGTTGACGCTTCCCCGACCCACACGCAGCCATCGAGATCGAGAACGACACTGTCGTAGCGGGCTAGGAGAGGGGACAGGGGCATCCGCTAGAAGAGCGTGGCCTGGGCTTCGCCCTCTGGCCGAGGCGCCGCGCTCGCCTCAACCAGGCATTCGGGACCGTCGTAGCGGGCGTCGTTGACCGCGGGGCCGACGGGGCAAATCGAGGTCGCGCTCGCAGGGAGCGGGCGCAGCAGCGCGGCAAGCTCGGCCGCGGACGTTGCCCGGTCAAGCCAGGTCGACTCGGCGCCCGGATCGAGGATCACCGGCATACGGTCATGCAATCGGGCCAGCGCCGGGTTGGCCTGGGTGGTGATGATCGTGCACGAGCGGAGCTCAACCTCCTCGCGGCGCCAGATCGACCAGAGCCCGGCGAACGCGAACGGTTCACCGTCGGCACGGGTGATGTGGAAGGCCTGCTTGTACGGGCGAGCCCCGGCGCCTGACGCCGGTGCCCACTCATAGAACCCGTCGGCCAGGATCAGGCACCGGAAGCGTCCCAGGGCATCGCGGAAAGCGGGTTTCTCCTGAAGCGTCTCGGCGCGGGCGTTGATCATCTTGACCGGCGAGGCCGGCTCGGGCGCCCAGTGCGGGACCAGGCCCCACTGGAGCAGCTCGCCGCGGGGCGCTCCTTCCCTGTCGGTGGTGACGGCCAGGATCTCGTCTCCCGGTGCCACGTTGAAGCGCTGCCGAACCTCGACCGTTTCGCCGATGGGAAAGCGGGCACGGATCTGAGCCGGGTCAGGCGCAGCCAGCGTGTAGCGACCGCACACGGACGGCGATCGGCGCTAGCGGGCGGGCGCCTGTCCGGCCCGCTCGGCTCGCGCCCGTTTCTGGCGCCGGCGTCCCCAGATCACGAGGCCACCGAAAACGACGAGCAGGAGCACGATGGCGTAGAAGATCGAGACGTCGACGGACAGGCCGCCTGCCGCGGCCCCGATGCCGTAGACGATCCCAAAGGCGGCGGCGAGCACGATCACGACGAGGGCGACGCCCAGGAGGATGCCGCGGACGCGGGGCACGATTCCCGCGCTGGCCGGGGGCGCGATCAGCCCGAGGAGCTGCAGGCCTCTGAGCTGACGCGTGCTCGGGGCCTCGACGCCGAGGCGCTCGGTGGCGCGCTTGAGGTCGTCGGGGCGCCGCTCGGCGAGGGCCAGCGAGGCGTCGGCCATACGGCGCAGCTGCATCCGCTCCTGGGGCCGAGCCGCCGCCATCGCGCGCTGGAAATGGGCTCGGGCCGCCTTGGCGTCATAGCGCTCGGCGGCACGGGCGCCAAGGATCGCCTGGGCGGCCGCCTTGTAGCGGGTCTCCGCCTGGAGCTCTTCGTCGGATCGATTCTCGAGCTGCTGGATCGCGGCGAGCTGGCTGCGCTGCTCCACGCGCATCATGCGCTGCTGCTTGGGCATCTGTGGGGAGGGAGTCTAGCTCGACGGCCTGACTACAAAAACGCGCTGACCGGCCAAGTACTGGCCGCCCGTGGCCGCGGTCGCCGGAGGGGTGCGGTAGACGTCGATCCGGTGCCCGACGATCGCCCCGCCCGTGTCCTGGGCGACGAACCAGCCCCCGAATCCGTCATTGCGGTAGGCCGGGATGTAGACGCGGCTGCCCAGCGGGATGACCCGGGGATCAACGGCGATCGACTGATACGGCTTCAGGGCCAGCGCGGGACCGGGGGCGAACCGAACCCCCGGCAAGGGGACATAACTCTGCCCGACGCCGGCAGACCAGCCGCCGGCCTGGAGCGGGAACGTGACGCTCCCTGAGGCGCTTCGCCAGTAGCCACCCGAGCGCCAGAATGGCGGACCGCCGAGCCAGCCCTTGGCGGCGTCGGTGGCCTTGCCCGCGGCGGTCACCCAGCCGCCTGATCCGAGATCCGCGATGTGGTACATCCGACCGTCAAGGCCGATGCCCTCACCGTTCATCGACATTCCCTCAGCCGAGTAGAGCCAGTCGAGCCGGTGCTTTCCTGGTAGTCCGGGCGCGGTGACCAGAGCGCCGACGAACCACGACTCGGGGACCGGCCAGTACTCGCTGATCGTGACCGAGGACAGCCAGGCACCGTGGCTGCCGGCGGTCGGTGGCGCCGTGGTCGCGGCTGAGACCTTGGACTTCACCGCCGGCGGTGGTGCGATGGCAGCGCCGCCGGACACCGGCTCCGGACTGCCCGAGGCCAGCGCGGCAGCCGGACCACCGACTGCCAATGCGAAAGCTGCCGCTATGAGGATGCCGAGCGGCGAGAACGGCCTGCGAGAACTGCCCATCCCCAGGAACCTCGGCCAGGCTTGAGCGCGGCTTGACCCTGGAAGCCGTTCTCCCAGGTTGGTTCACATAAGGACGGTTATCGAGCATTGAAAGGTGCAGGTCGGCTTCGCCCCCGATCGCGCCGGGCACACCGACCCTTTCCCGCGGCCGCCCTCCCGACGTTCCGCGAATGCCCACGACCGCCGCCGCAACTTCCGTCGTCATGTCGGGATAAAGACACCGACCAACCGAGGAGGCGTTGATGAGGCGGAAGTTGCAGCTGACGGCAGCGGTATTGACGGGAGCGGCGGTGCTGGCGGCCGCGGCGGCCGCGGCGAGTTCGCCCGCGGTGGTGACCGGCGCGACGACGAACCGCACCGATACCAGCGCGGTGTTGAACGGCACCGTGAACCCGAACGGCAGCAGCACGACGTACTACTTTCAATGGGGCCTGACGAATGGGTATGGCGATAACAGCAAGCCCGCGTCCGCCGGTAACGGCACGGCCGCGGTATCGGTGAAGACGACCGCCGCGGGACTGATCCCCGGTACCACCTACCACTACCGCTTGGACGCGACCAACGGCGCGGGCACCAGCCTGGGCAAAGACCGGACCTTCAAGACCGCGGGCCATCCACCTCCCGGCGTCGTCACCGGACCGGCCACTGCGCTCAACAGCAAGGGCGCCACCCTCACCGGGGCCGTCAATCCGTCTGGCCAGAACACGACCTACTGGTTCAACTGGGGCAGCACCGCGAGCTATGGCCAGCAGACCTTCCACCAGACGCTGGCCGCGACGTCGCCGCCTGCGAACGTTGCCGCTTCGCTCCAGGGCCTGCTGGCGCCGGGAACGATCTACCACTACCAACTGGTGGCGAGCCACGGAACGGCCGCGGCGACGTCGTCTGGAGCCGACGCCGACTTCATGACCTACCCGACGCATCGGCCGTACCCCGGGGTTAGCGCCCGGACCCGGCCCAAGACAGCGCACAACCGGCCCTACACGCTCACGACCACCGGGACGATCAATCCGGAGACGATCCCGGCTCAGTGGGGCTGCCAGGGCAACGTGACGATTCGGTTCTTCCGCGGCATCAAGCAGGTTCGCTTCACGCTCGCCGGCGTCCAGCCGAACTGCACCTTCGGCTCGCGGACGGTGTTCCCGCAGCTCCCGCGCAACTCGCGGGCGCCGGTGCACCTGCGCGTGGTGATCCGGTTCGTCTCGACGCCCTACCTGGCCTCGAACCGGGCGAACTACGAGCACATAACGCTCGGCTAGGGCAGACGCACAGTGATGGATTTGCGTTCTCTATGAACGCAAATCCATCACGCTCGCGCCCGCTGACTGCGAGCGTGATGGTTTTTTGGTCTATATGGCGGAAAAACCATCACTGTCCCCTCCAGCTAGGGTCGGACTCAGCCTCGCGCTTCTGCCGCTACCTCCGCAATCACCCGTGAGAGCTGGCTCCCCTGCCAGGCCAGTGGCGAGGTCCCGGGCTCGTCGGTGAGCAGCCGCGCCCCCGGAATGGCGGCGGCGTAGGCCTCGGCCAGCGCCTGAGGATGCCCCGGGTCGGCCTCGTCCCCCGAGGCCACCACCGTCACCGGGAACCCGGAGATCGCCCCCAGCTCGTTCAGAGCCCCAAACGGCCGCGATCGCGGCACGGCCCGCAGCGCCTGCGCCACCGCCTCCGGGTGCTCGTGAAGCGCCATCCGCTGCCGGATCACCGTGGTCACCGTGTCACGCCAGCGCTCGGGGACGTCGGGCTCTCCGTAGGCGGCGATGAACCCCTCGACGCCCCCACTCTCGAGCCCATCGGCAAGCGCGTCCCAGCGCGCCAGCCGAGCCGGGTCGTCTTGGGTTTCCGGGTCATAGCCCGGGGTTATGACAACCAATCCCCCCACGCGCTCGGGCGCGCGCAGAGCCAGCCAGAGGATCGTGTGGGCCCCCATTGAGGCGCCGGCCAAGACCGCCCGTTCGATCCCCAGCGAGTCGAGCACCGCCTCCAGGTCACGGCCCAGCTCCTCGTACCCGTAGGCGCTCGGGTCAGGCGCCGGCGAGGAGCGCCCATGGCCCCGAGCGTCGTAGGCGATGACCCGGTGATCGGAGCGCTCAAGCGCCCGTGAACCCATCACCACGTAGCGCCGGGTCGCCGTCAGCCCGTGCAAAAGCACGACCGGCGTGGTCTCGCCGGAGTCCGTCAGCGACAGGCTTACCCCGTCGCTCACAACCACCCGCTCATGTCCCGCTGAAGTTGACGTGCGCGTTAGGTTAGCGGCCCCAGATTGGTCGCTACCATCGGATGTATGGACGTTTCCGAGGCCACCTTCCAGACCGCCGTTCTCGACCGCTCCCGCACGCTGCCGGTGGTCGTCGACTTCTGGGCTGAGTGGTGCGGGCCGTGCCGCCAGCTAGGCCCGGTGCTCGAGCGCGCCGCCGCCGCTCGCTCCGAACAGCTGGAGCTGGTCAAGGTCGACGTCGACGCCAATCCGGGCCTGGCCCGCGCTTACGGGATCCAGGGCATCCCGGCCGTCAAGGCCTTCCGCGACGGCCACCCTGTCGCCGAGTTCGTCGGTGCTCGTCCCGGACCCGCGGTCGAGGAGTTCCTGGACTCGCTGCTTCCCTCTCCCGCCGAGGGCCTGGTCGCCCAGGGCGATGAGGCATCGCTTCGGCAGGCGCTTGAGCTCGAGCCGACCCGGGCCGACGCCGCCGTGGCGCTGGCGCGACTGCTGCTGAGCCGGGGCGAGGACGATGAGGCTCTGAGCGTCCTCAGTCGGGTCCCGGGCAGCTTCGCCGCCGACGGTCTGGTGGCCAGGATCGAGTTGACGCGTCGCGGCGAACCTGATCTTTCCGAGGCCTTCGCCGCTCTCGACGCCGGAGACACCGGGCTCGCGCTAGAGCGTCTGATCGGCGCTCTGCCCTCGGCCGATGGGGCCAGGGATGACGTGCGCCGGGTCGTCGTCGGCATCCTCGAGGAGCTCGGTGTCGAGGACCCTCTGGCGCGTGACGCGCGGCGCCGGCTCGCCTCCGCGCTCTACTAGAAGCACGCCCTCCGCAAAGGCCCTAAAAACGGGGCGTTAGCGTCTCGCGAATCCGGCCAGGTGCAGCAGAAATCTTGCGTGTTTTTTGTGAAGAAGCGGGTATCCAACTCCTTGATGCTGATCCCAGGAGAGACCTTCAGCGAGTCCTACGCGGCGGTCCCCGAGGCCGTCGCCGAGGCCCGCGACGCGCTGACCGGCTTTGCCCGGGATGCTGGAGCCGATTCCGATCGCCTTGAGGCGGTCCGCCTGGCCGCCTCCGAAGCGGTGACCAACGCCGTCATGCACGCCTACGACAGCGGCCAGAAGGGCACGGTTCAGGTCAGCGCCTCCTACGTCGAGAGCGAGCTCTGGCTGTTGGTTGGAGACACAGGGAAGGGGCTGCGGCCGCGGTCCAACAGCCCCGGCCTGGGCCTCGGGCTGGCGCTCATCGCTCAGCTGGCGGACGAATTTCATATCATCAGCCGCGGCTCGGGGGGGACTGAGCTTCGCCTGCGCTTCAAGCTGGCCTCTAAGCGCCGGTCGAACGGGACGAAGCCGCCGGATCGCCGGTCGAAGGGCAGTCAGGACCGGGGATCGGTCTCGGCCGCCTTCTCCCCCGCCTGATCGAGCTTCTCCACGATCAGATAGCCGGACCAGCGCTCGACCACGGTCTCAACCTCTGGGCGCTCGTGGCCGGGAAGGACGATGAACCGGCGCGGGTCCGCCCGAACGTGCTCGTACTCATGCGGGCTGAGCTCGATCAGCTCGTTACACCCCAGGCGGGCACATTCGCAGCGAAAGCCGACGGGCGCGTCCTCCTCCCCCGGCCAGTGCCCCCGCTCGATCCCCTCGTTGATCTCACGGAAGACTGCCTCGTTGGCGCCAAGCCGCTGCTGAAGGTCATCTGGCATGGCCCGGGTCCTCAGCTAGGAATTCTTGATCACGATTCCTTCGAGGATGTATGCGGCTCGCTCCGTCGAGTCAATCGCGTTCTCCAGCCGCTCGAAGATGTCCTTCCAGCGGATCACCACCATCGGGTCGATTCCAACCTCGAATAGTGATGCGATGGCCTCCCGGACGATCCGGTCGGCCTCGTTCTCCAAGCGGTGGACCTCCACGATATAGCCGCTGATGTCCTTGAAGCCGCGGACCATCGGGATCGCCTCGGCCAGCTGGTGGGTGGCCGAGCGCAGGACCCCGGCCAGGGTCTGAGCCTGGGTCATCGGTGCTTCGATCCGATAGAGCCCGAGGTAATCCGCCACCTCCTCGGTGTAGTCGACGATGTCGTCGAGCGCCGAGGCGAGCTGGAGGATGTCCTCCCGGTCGATCGGGGTGACGAACGTCTGGTTCAGCCGGTTAATGATCTCGTGCGTGAGCTGGTCGCCTTCGTGCTCGCGCTCACGGATTTCCAGCGCCAGGTCACGCCGCTCGGGATACTCGGCCAGCATCTCGTCGAGCAGGCGTGCGGCATCATCGATATTCGTCCCCGCTCGCTCGAACAGGTCGAAATACTCTCGGTCGCTTCCTCGCAGAAACTTGGCAATCGAGGACATCTCGGGCGTAGCCGGAGCATACGCCTCACACCGCTAGGCGAAGCTGTTCCTCCGATCCGTCGCCCTTCGGCTGGAGCCCAGCCACCCGGACACCGAGCAGTCGCACCGGACGGGGAGGCGCGAAGCGGCGCAGGAGCTCGAGCGCGAGCGGCCCCACCTGCTCAGGCGACGAGACGGCCTCGGACAGCGTCCGGGCACGCGTGTGGGTGGAAAAGTCATCCAGCCGCACCTTGATCCCGATCGTCCGCCCCCGGCGCTGCTGGGTCAGAAGCGCCTGGCAAAGCCGCTCCACGAGCCCATCCAGGACTGCCTCGAGCTCGCGGAGATCCGAGATGTCGCGGTCAAAGGTCATCTCACGCGACTCCGAGACCACCTTGCGGACCTCGGTGACCGGGCTCGAGTCCTCAAAGCGAGCCCGGCGCTGAAGCTCCGCGGCCGAACGCACACCGAAGCGGGCCGCCAGCTCAAGCTCCGGCGCCGCCGCCAGCTGGGCCAGTGTGGAGATGCCGCTCCCGCGAAGCCGCTCCACCGTCTTGGGACCGATCCCCGGCACGAGGCCACAACGGGCCTCGGCAAACCGCGCGCAGGCGGCCTCTTGGCTCAAGACGACAAAGCCCCGAGGCTTCTCGGCATCGGAGGCGACCTTGGCCACGAGCTTGTTCGGTCCGATCCCGATCGAGCAGCTGAGCCCGGTGCCGGCGGTGATGTCTTCGCGGAGGCGGCGCATGGCAGCCACCGGCGCCTCGGTTCCCGTGAGGTCGAGATAGACCTCGTCGAGACCGACGACCTCGACCGTCGTCACGCGCTCGCGGACGATGCCCATGACCTGGCGTGAGGCCTCCCGGTAGTAGGCGAAGTCCGGCGCCAGGAAGATCCCATGAGGGCAGAGGCGCTTGGCGCGTGCGGCCGGCATCGCCGATCCGACGCCGAAGCGCCGCGCCTCGTAGGACGCGGTGGTCACCACCGCCCGCGGGCCGGTCCCGGCCACGATCACAGCCTGCCCGCGCAGCTCGGGCCGCCGGCGCAGCTCGACCGACACGTAGAACGCATCCATATCGAGATGCCCGATGATTTGAGGCCAGGCGGGTGGATCCACCACCTGGGCGATCCTAGGCTTCGCCGCGGATGCCCCTCCAAGGGCGCCCGCCCACACGGACGGGCGCCGGGGCCAGGCGCGCTACGAGGAGGTCCAGACCGTGGCGACGCCGGCGAAGCCGAGGGCGGCCGCGGTGTTCTGGTTGAGATCCCACTCCCGGCCGCCGACGTAGGGACCGCGGTCGTCGACCGTCGCGGTCACCGTACGGCCGCCGTACCTGAACGTGACGTGGGTTCCGCAGGGCAGGCTCAGGTTGGCGACGCCGTAGGTGGCGTGAAAACCACAGGCGGTCGTCCCAGCGTCGTCATACCACGAGGCCGTGCTCGGGCTGAGGACGGTTAGCCGACCCGCGGGCTTCGAGATGGCGGCGTTCTCACGGTCGCCGGCGAAGCGAATCCGCAGCGGCTGGTGGCCGCCGTCGTTCACGTGCGAGCGGACCGCGAAGCGCCCGTTGGTGCGCGTGGTCGCCGTGCCGAGCGTGACCCAGCGCCCACCGCGGTGGGCCTGGAGCTCGACGCGCCGGCCGGCCACGTGCGGAAGCAGCTCGCCTCGCACCTGGAGGGTTCCGGCGCCCAGGACGGTGCGGGTCCGGCGCGCAAGCCGGATCGCCGCGGCCACGGCCACCCGCTGCGGTTGGGTCGAGCTGCTGCTCGCCGCGGCGGCAAAGGCCCCCGCGCTAGGCGACTCCGTGGTCACCTTGATCTGGCCCGAGCTCCACAGAGGCGTGCTGAGGCGAAAGCTGCCGCCTGAGCCGATCTGGCTCGAGGCAATCTGCTGCCAGGACGAGCGGCCCGTGGGAGCGAAACTCAGGGTCACGGTCTGGCCGCTGTCGGACGCCGGCGCGTATCCGCGCACCACCACCGGCCGGCCATAGCCGACGCGAGGCGACTGCACGGTGTCCTGCAGCGCCTGGTTAGCGTCCGGAGCGGCGGCCCCGTTATTCGGGCTCGCCGCGAGGGCGGCCGATACCGGGCCGGCCAAGATCATCGTTCCAACTGCCGCATGAACAAGCCGCGGCTCGCGCAGGATCGTCCTGCGTCTCATGTGAACCTCCTTGTCGGGTTGTGTCGAGGAGCGCCTACGAGGTCAGCTGTCGGGCTCGCGGCGGGACCAGCCTCCTTCGTGGCTGGCACGTCGCTACGGCCGCCGTGTGGCCGTTGGGCCAGACGACCGATTCGCCCCGCCCGGACGGACGACTCACGTCCGGAATTGGGTTCCCCGCTCGCCTTTGCTCAGGGCAAGGGCGACTCGGCAGTTCGAATCGACTCGCTGAGGATGGCAGCCAAAGGACCAAATTTGTGTGAGATGGCGCACACGCTGATTTCCGGGCTAACCGGTCCCTGCTGCAAGAATTGGACCTGTGGCCAACCCGGATCGGCTGACCGGCCTCGATAGCTCGTTCCTGCACCTGGAGCGGGATTCGGCGCACATGCACGTGGCCGCCTGCGCGATCTTCAAGGGTGAGGCGCCGACCCATGAGGAGCTCCTGGCGGCGATCGCCTCCCGGCTCCATCTGGTCCCGCGCTACCGCCAGCGGCTGGCCTTCGTCCCCTTTGCCCAGGGGCGGCCCGTGTGGGTCGATGACCCTCACTTCAACGTCGCCTACCACGTTCGGCACACGGCGCTGCCGGATCCCGGTAGTGAGGATCAGCTGATGCGGATGACCGGCCGGGTGTTCTCGCAGGCGCTCGACCGCAGCCGGCCGCTCTGGGAGGTGTGGCTGGTCGAGGGGCTGAGCGGCGGACGCTTCGCGGTGCTCTCGAAAACTCACCACGCTCTGGTCGACGGGATCTCCGGCGTGGACATCATGACCGTCCTGTTCGACACCTCTTCAGAGCCGATGCCCGTCGCCCCATCAGAGCAGGAGTGGGTGCCACGTCCCCTGCCCAGTAAGGCCCAGCTGCTCGCCGACGCCCTGCTCGAACGCACGACGGTGCCCGGGGAGATGATCCGCGGCGTCCGGGCCACACTCCGGGGCCCGCGGGCGATCGCGGGCCGGCTGACACGCTCGGTGGGGGCCCTGGGCGAGCTGGCGATCACCGGTCTCCAGCCGGCGCCCGCGACGGTGCTGAACGTTCCCATCGGACCCCACCGGCGCTTCACCTGGGTCCGCGGCGATCTGAACCAGTTCAAGGCGGTCAAGAACGCCCTCCACGGCACCGTCAACGACGTCGTCCTCACCGTCGTGGCTGGGGCCTTGGGGCGCTACATGCGCAGCCACGGTGAGTCGACCGACGATTTGGAGCTCCGGGCCATGATCCCGGTCTCGGTGCGGGCCGACGTGGAACGGGGAGCTTTGGGCAACCGCGTGGCGGCCATGTGGGCCCCGCTGCCGGTCGGGATCACCGATCCGGTGGAGCGACTGCGCACGATCAGCGCCTCGATGCAGGAGGTGAAGAGCTCGGGACAGGCGGTCGGAGCCCAGGTGCTGACCCAGCTCTCCGGCTTTGCCCCGCCCACGATCATGTCCCAGGCCGCGCGCCTCCAGGCCCGCCAGCGCCTGTTCAACCTGGTCGTGACCAATGTCCCCGGGCCCCAGTTTCCCCTCTACCTCCTCGGCCGCGAGCTCGAGGCGATCTTCCCGATGGTCCCGCTGGCCGGGAACACCGCGCTAGGGATCGCCATCATGAGCTATTACGGCCAGCTCAACTTCGGCCTCTCCGGCGACTACGACGCGCTGGCCGACATCGATGTCCTGGCCGACGAGCTGGAGACCTCGATCGAGGAGCTCGTCGCCGCTGCCTCCGGTCCCCGGGGACCGGGCGCACGCCGCAACGGGCGCAGCCGACCGGCCCACGCCGCGCGCTGAGGCCGCGCTAGCGGTCGCGGACGGCGACCGTCATCCGGGAGAGCACGCACAGCCGCCCGGCATCGTCGGTCATCTCGACCTCCCACACCCAGGTGGTTCGTCCTCGGTGCTTGGCCACGGCCGCGGCATGGATCGTGCCCTCGGTGATCGGGCGCAGGAAGCTGGTCTGGTTCGAGAGCCCCATGGCGATGCGGTTCTCCTCCCGCACGGCCACGCCGGTGGCGATCGAAGCCAGGCTCTCGGCGATGGCGGCAAAGACGCCGCCGTGGACGAGGCCGAAGGGCTGTTTGAGCTCATCGCGGACCCGGACGCGGGCCCGGGCCCGGTCAGGGTCGAGATCGAGTAGCTCGAGCCCATAGAGACGGTCGAATCCGTCGAACTGAAGGGTCTCCGAAGACACGGCGCCGGACCCTAGTGGGTTGACTACCCTAGTGGCGCGCATGGCCTCCATCGATAATTTGCCTGCTGACCAGCAGGCCGTGCTCGAACTCGTGCTGCGGCGTGGCCGCAGCTACGACGAGATCGCCCAGCTTCTGTCGATTGACCGGGCCGGTGTCCGGCAGCGCGCCCTGGCCGCCCTGGATGCCCTCGGGCCGCCGACGCGAGTGCCCGCGGAGCGGCGCGCCCTGATCACTGACTATCTGCTCGGCGCGCTGCCCGAGCCGGTGGCGGCAGAGGTCCGCGAGCACCTCAGCGGCTCGGCCTCGGAACGCGCCTGGGCTCGCGCCGTCAGCTCGGAGCTTCAGGACCTGTCCGAGAACCCGCTGCCCGAGGTCCCTGCCGATACCGGCGCCCGCGAGCGCCGCGAGGAGCCGGTGGCGGCGGCAGCGACCGAGGAGGCCGGCGACACCGGGCCGGTCACACACGCTCCGCGCAGCTCCCGGCGTGGCGGAGCCCTTCTCTTGGGGGGGCTCGGGGTCATCGTCGTCGCCGTTGTCCTGGTTCTCGTCCTCACCGGCGGCTCGTCGAAGAAGCATCCGGCGCCGACGAAGGCGGCAAGCGCCTCCACGGGCGCGACCGGCGCGACGGGCACCACGGGCGCGACGGGAGCCACTGGGGCGCGGGTCATCGCCCAAATCAACCTCAAGCCTCCGAGGGGCGGCAGCTCGCCCGTCGGAATCGCCGAGGTCCTCCAGGTCCAGAAGCAGTTTGGCGTGGCGATCGCGGCCCAGGGCCTCGCCGCCAACACCAAGAGCCCGCCCAACGCGTACGCGGTCTGGCTCTACAACTCCCCGGCCGACAGCAAGATCCTCGGCTTCGTCAACCCCGCCGTCGGCAAGAACGGGCAGCTCAAGACCGCCGGCGGCCTGCCCTCGAACGCCTCGCACTACCAGAAGCTGCTGGTCACGCTGGAGACGAAGTCAAACCCGAAGTCCCCAGGGACGATCGTCCTCGAGGGAACCCTTCCGGGCCTCTAGGCTCGAAACAGCTCCTCGAGCCCTTCCAGAGCATCGCCGAGCCGCTTGCGGGTCGCCCGGCGGAGCATGAACCCGCCGGTGCGCGAGTAGCCGCGGAGCCGCTGGGTCAGCGAGATCGTCACGCGCGTGGCGCCGCCGGCCGGCTCGACCACGATCTCGGTGATCGCCTCACCCAGAACGCGCTCAAAGGGCGTCCCCTCCGTCTCCTGCTCCCAGACCCGCCGCCCGGCGGAGCCATCCCCGCTGTCGGGAGGCTCAGAGGCGAGGACGCGGAAGTCGGCTCGGACCGAGCGGCCCTTGCGGGTGGTGAGCACCTGGGTGAACTCGTCTCCGGAAACGCCCTCCATCCGCTTGACCAGGGGCCACCAGCGGGGCATGTGATGCGGATCGGCCACCACCTGCCACACCCGGTCGGGAGGGGCGGAAACGGTCTTGGAGCGGCGGACTGTCGGCATCAGTCGAATTCGATCAGGCTCAGCACCTGGCGCGGCTGCAGGCGCTGGCGGCCCTCCAGGAAGCTGAGCTCGATCAGGAAAGCGCAGCCGACGATCTCGCCGCCGAGCTGCTCGACGAGCTCACACAGCGCCGCCGCTGTGCCTCCGGTGGCCAGCACGTCGTCGTGGACCAGGACCCGGGCGTGGCCCGCGAACGCGTCGGCGTGGATCTCCAGGGTGCCGAGCCCGTACTCGAGGGCGTAATCAGCGCTCACGGTCTCCGAGGGGAGCTTGCCGGGCCGCCGCGCGGGAACGAACCCGGCCCCCAGCTCGCGGCTGAGCGCCGCCCCCAGGATGAACCCGCGCGCCTCAGCGCCGATCACGTAGTCGACCCGCAGCGGCGCCGCCAGCTCAGCCAACCCGGAGATGGAAGACTCGAGGGCGCGGGCATCGTGCAATAGGGGTGAGATGTCCTTAAACGTGACCCCCGGAGTGGGAAAATCCGGGATGTCGCGGATGAACGCGCGCAGGTCCACGGGCGAGTGACTCGTCCTCAGGTGGCGATGTTGCGCAGGTCCCGGATGAGCAGCAGGTGCTTGAGGTGGGTGGTGACCGAGGCCAGGTTCTCCAGCGCCTCGATCGCTTCCTTGCGGCGCTCGGGGTTACGCGAGCGCAGGGCGGGCGCGAGGATGCTCTGGAGGAGCTGAGCCTCCCGGTCGGCCGAACTGCGGAACACGCGGAGGTTGCGCCCTCCCACCCCGTAGCGCGCCAGCTCGGCCACCGCCCGGACGATCTCCCGCTCGGTCTCGTCGAAATATCTGATGCTTCCCCGCTGGTCGCCCTTGATGACGCCGAAGTCGACCAGTTCTCGGACCAGGCCGGGGTCAGCCGCCGTCTCCTCGCACACATCGTCCAGCGAGTACAGGGCGCCGGGGTCGCGGCCCTGGACGAGCGCCCGGCGCAGGGCACGCCCGTCGCTCGGAGCGGCGACGTCGCGTTCGGCGCGGCCAGCCGCCAGCTCCTGGCGGATCACGCGGAGAGGCAGGAACTCATCCCGCTGGAGGCGCAGGATGGTTCTCAGCCGCTGGACGTCGGTCGCCGTGTAGAGGCGGTAGCCGCCCTGGGTCCGGCGGGGAGACAGCAGCTTCTGATCCTCCAAGTAGCGGATCTTGGAGATCGAGATGTCGGGGAACTCCTGGGCCAGCGCCTTGCACACGGCGCCGATCGTCACCGCCTTCTGGCGCGGGCGCTCGCTCCCAGCCGCCTCGGCCGCCTCGGGCAGCTCGACTCCAGGGGCGTTTGTCGACGAGGTGGCCATCAGCGGCTGAAATAGGCCAGCTTGTATTTGCCCACCTGGAGCTCGTCGCCGTCCACGAGCCGGTGGGATTCAATCCGCTCACGGTTCACGTAGGTCCCGTTGAGCGAGCCGCAATCGTCGAGGTAGTAGTCCTCACCGCGCCGGACCAGGATCGCGTGGTCACGCGACACGGTGACGTCGTCGAGAAAGATGTCGGAGTCGGGCCGACGCCCGATGCTCAGTCGCTCGCCGTCGAGGGGAAAGCTCTCACCGGAGCGCCCCCCGCCGGAGCGGATCACGAGCGCTGCCCCTCCGGCGACCACATCCTCGAGCTGGACCTCCTCGATCTCGCCCGTCTCCCCCACCTTGTAGGTGGCCGTCGTGGTGCCGGGCGGCGGATCACTCTGCGCTATGAATGCACCGCAGCGCTGGCAGTAGTTGGCACCCTCATCGTTGAGGGCGCCGCACTCTGGACAGTGCTGGGTCACCGCCGCTCGGTTGCTACTCGGCGCCGCTGGCCGGAACGCGCCCGGCGAGGATGTCCGTGAGCTGCTGGACATCGGCGCCCGTGATCACGAGCTCTCCGCTCTCGTCCTTCTTACGAAGCCGGTTGACGAGCTCAGCCCGGAGGATGTCGATCTTGCCGTGGAGGATGCGCCGCCGGTAGGACACCTCCATCTCCTCGTCGGTCAGCTGCTTGATCAGCTCTTTGAGCTCCTGGTCGCTGAGCGAGCCGAGGTCGGGAAACGTGTCCATGAATCAGATCCTCCCTAGGGTGCGGAGCGGCGAGTATATCCACGGCCAGCCTATAGGGTCAATCTGAGCTTGAGAGTTTGCTTGCATGCAGCTCGCGCAGCCCCGAACGCGCGTAGAGGACGGTGGCCACGAGCGCGAAGGCGAGGCCCACGTACAACAGGATCAAGGCCAGCCAGTGGACCCCAAGGATGGCGAAGAACGGGGCCCCCATCGTCGGCGCAACTCCGAGCCGTCCCGGCCAGTTGATCTTGAGCTCGATCCCGTGACGTAGGGCGTAGCGGCTCATGATGAGGACCACGAGCTCCCGGAGGATGACCAGGGCGATGGCCCACCGGGGAAGCAGCTCGAAGCGCCAGCACACGGCCATCCCGGACACGACAAGCAGGCGGTCGATCACCGGGTCCAGCAGCGCCCCCAGCCGGCTGTACTGGCCGGTCAGCCGGGCGGCGAAGCCGTCCAGGTAGTCCGCCCAGCCGATGACCGCGAACAGGACCGCCGCGGGCACGCTGTGCCCGTCCTCGGTGTTCAGCGCGATGATCAGGAAGACCGGGATGCCGGCCAGCCGCAGGAAGCCGATGGCGTTAGGGATCGTCCAGGGGTTCAGCGGATGCCCGGATAGCGTCGCCTCGGGCGGAGGTCCCGAGCGGTCGATCCCGAACAGCCGCTGCTTGGACAGTGGGCTCAGGGCAAATCCCGCCACAGCTCGGCCACGGCCGCCGCCGCGCCTTTAAGCGGGACGCTCCGGCTTTCGCGGCCACGGCGGATCTGCACCTCCGCCTCGTTCTCGGCCAGGGCGCGGCGCCCGATCGTCACCCGCAGGGGACAGCCCAGGAGCTCGGCGTCGGCGAACTTCTCGCCCGGATTGGCATCACGGTCGTCGTACAGGGTGTCGAGCCCCACATCACGCAGCTCCTCGTAGAGGCGGTCGGCCACCGCTCGCTCCTCAGAACCCTCCTTGCCGAGAACGACAAGCTCGACATCGAACGGGGCCATCGTGCGCGGCCAGGAGATCCCGTGCTCATCCGCGAACTGCTCGACGGCGGCCGCGGCGGCCCGCGCCGGGCCGAAGCCGTAGGACCCCATCCAGATCAGCTCCTCGGTCCCGGACTCGTCCAGGTAGGTGGCGTGTAGCGGGTCGCTGTAACGCGTGCCGAGCTTGAAGATGTTGCCCACCTCGATCGCCGGCTCGATCCGGATCGGTGAGCCGTTGACGGTGTCCCCGGCCAACACGCTGCGCACATCGACGGTCTCGAACTGAAAATCCCGCCCCGGCTCGACGCCGCGCAGATGAGTGTCGGGACGGTTGGCGCCGGTGACGTAGCCGCCGGGTGCGACTCCGGCGTCGAGCAGGATCGGGAGGTCGGTAGCGACGGGACCGATGTAGCCGGGCGGTCCGAGCCGCTCTTCCACCTCCTCAGCCCTCGCCGGGCGGAAGTCGCCCCCCAGGGCGGTGCGAAGCTTGATCTCGTTGACGCGATGATCGCCGCGGAGGACGACCAGCTTCATCGCGTCCTCATCGACGATGACTGGGAACGCCTTGAGCAGTGCGCCCTCTGGCACCTCGAGTGAGCGGGCGACCTCCTCCACCGTGGTCATGCCCGGCGTGTCCACCGGACTGGGAGCGTCGAGCGGCGTGGGCAGCCTGACCGGCTGTGGCTCGGCGCTGGCCACCTCGACGTTGGCGGCGAAGCCCGCGGCCAGGGCCACGTCGTTCTCGCCCGCGGGGCACGGCGCCATGTACTCGTGCGCCCCGATCCCGCCCATCACCCCCACGTCGGCTTCGACGCGGTACCACTCGAGCCCGCAGCGATCCATCATCCGGTCGTAGGCCACGCGGTGTTTTTCGTACTGCGCGTTCAGGCCCTCCAGATCGCGGTCGAACGTGTAGGAGTCCTTCATGATGAACTCGCGCGTCCGCAGCACGCCGGCACGCGGCCTGGCCTCGTCGCGCTCCTTGATCTGGAAGTGGTAGAGGATGAGCGGCAGATCCCGGTAGGAGCGGACGGCCGACGCCACGTGGAGGGTGACGACCTCCTCGTGGGTCAGAGCCAGCACCATGTCGGCGCCCTTGCGGTCCTTGAGCTTGAACAGCTCATCGATCCCGTAGCGCCCGGTGCGGCGCCAGGGGTCGGCCGGCTGCAGGACGGGCATCAGCATCTCCTGGCCGCCGATCGCGTTCATCTCTTCACGCACGATCTGGACGACGCGCTGGTGCACGCGCCAGCCCGCGGGGAGCCAGCTCCAGAGACCCGCACCGACCTGCCGGATCAGCCCCGCCCTGACCAAAAGGATGTGGCTGATCGCCTCGGCGTCGGCCGGAGGCTCGCGTTCGGTGGGGAGCAGGTAGCCGGAGAGTCGCGTCATTTGCGGGCGAAGCGTACCCAGCCGTGATAGAAGAACCCTGATCCCAGCGACAGTTCAAGGAGTCGAACATGGCCTTTGAAGTCCCGCCCCTCCCCTACGACTACAACGCGCTCGAGCCGCACATCGACGAAGAGACGATGCATCTGCACCACGACAAGCATCATCAGGCCTACGTCACCAACGCCAACAAGGCGCTTGAGGGCACCGAATGGGCCGATAAGCCGGTGGAAGAAGTTCTCCAGAACCTGAACCAGATCCCTGAGGACAAGCGCAAGGCCGTACGCAACAACGCCGGCGGCCATTACAACCACTCGCTGTTCTGGGAATGGATGTCGCCCGACGGCGGCGGGGAGCCCGATGGCGATCTCCGCAGCGCGATCGACTCCGCCTTCGGTTCCTTCGACGACTTCAAGGAGAAGGTGAAGACGACCGGGGTGGGTCAGTTCGGTTCCGGCTGGTCGTGGCTCGTGCACGACGGCTCGGGTCTCGCCGTCATCGGGACGCCGAACCAGGACAGCCCGATCTCCGACGGCAAGACGCCCCTGCTCGGCGTCGACGTCTGGGAGCACGCCTACTACCTCAAGTACCAGAACCGGCGGCCCGACTACATCGACGCCTGGTGGAACGTGGTCAACTGGGCCAAGGTGGCCGAGCTGTTCGGAGCGGTCTCAGGCTAAACGGCCGGCAGGAAGCCGGCCGGTGCTAACTGCCGGCGCACGCAAAGCGGTTACCGCTAACCAGGAGCGGAGCGTGCGCCGGCCAGGAGCCGGACGCGTTCACACCGGACGTCGTTTACACCGGAGGACGTTTACGCCCGAGTGAAGCGGCGCCCGGCGACCGGTGAGACGTCTTCGTCGAGCCGGGCCGCGGCTGACTCCAGCGCGGCCAGGCGCTCCGGCGTCATCGCCGTTGCGTCCTCGTTCTCGGCCAGCCACGCGGCGGCAGCCGCCGCCTCGGCCTCGTCTCGCAAGACCTTCTTGCCGGCGGCGTAGTAGCGGTCTATCTCGGCGAACAGCTCGTCGACGAGCTGTTCTGTCGGGACCTTCTTCAGGGGCTCGCCGCGCGAGTAGATCATTCCCATGTCCTTGGCCCCGGTGATCCCGAAGTCGGCGTGGCGAGCCTCGCCGATGCCGTTCACCGCACAGCCGAGGACGGAGACCTCGATCGGGTCTTCATAGGCCTCGAGCCGCTGCTCGATCTCGGCCACCACGCTGTCCATGTCGAACTGGAGCCGGCCACAGGTCGGGCAGGCGATCAGCACCGGACCGCGCTCGCGGAGCTTCAGGGCTTTTAGGATCTCCCACGCCACCTTGACCTCCTCCTCGGCGTGGAAGGTGGAGAGCGAGATCCGGATCGTGTCCCCAATCCCGTCGGCCAGGAGCGTGCCCAGGCCGACGGCCGACTTGAGCGAGCCGGACCACTTCGTCCCCGCCTCGGTGATCCCCAGGTGCAGCGGGTAGGGGATCCGCTCGGAGAGCAGCCGGTTGGAGGCAATGGTGTTGGGCACGCTGGTCGACTTCATCGAGACCTTGAAGTTCGTGAAATCGAGGCGCTCCATGAGCTCCACGTACTCCACCGCGGCGCTGACCAGCGCCTCGACCGGATTCTCGAATTCGAGCTCGCGCAGGTGCGCAGGCAAGGATCCCGAGTTGACCCCGATCCGCAACGGGGTGCCGAGCTCCTTGGCGCGCCCGACCACGAGCCCCGCCTTCTCGGCACCGCCGATGTTGCCGGGGTTGATCCGCACGCAATGGGCGCCGGCATCCAGAGCCTTCAGGGCCAGCGTGTAGTTGAAGTGGATGTCGGCGATCACCGGGATCGGCGAGTCGCGGACGATCGTCTTCAACGCCTCGACGTCCTTCTCCCGCGGCACGGCCACCCGGACGATGTCCGCACCCGCCTCGGCTACGGTGCGGATCTGATCCATGGTGGCGTTCAGGTCGGCGGTTTCGGTCTTGGTCATCGTCTGGACGACGACCGGCGCGCCGCCACCGATCGGCACCCCGCCCACGCTGATCTGGCGCTCAGAGGCCATGGCTGGGAGTGTAGAGCGACCCCCGGGACGGCTGGTTGGAAGGCGGTTAGTCCCCGCGGGGTCCGCCGCGCCCCCGCAGGGCCACGATCCCGAAGGCCGCTCCTCCGAGGACAAGGATCGCCAGGACGACGATCAGCCACGTGGGCAGGAATGAGCTCCCGCCGGAGGCGGTGCCGCCCTTGAGGTGGCCGATCTTCTCCAGCAGCGCCTGCTGCAGGACGTTGTAACAGCCGGAGTACTCGCGGATGTAGGCCGGCATCGTGCTCAGGCCGTGGCGGAGCTGGGCGGCGGTATAGGTCTGTGTGAGGTGGCCGTGGAGCTGGCAGTCGGCGACCGGTGGCGAGAGGCCCGCCGCTGATGCCGGCGTGGCGAGCAGACAGAGCAACCACCCCACGGCAACAATCGCTAACAGCCTGCGCACCGGCGCAACGTTATTGTGCGCGGCTTGCCGCCGCTTCACAGGTTGCCCCGATGGTTGGCGCTGGCCGCGCTGCCGATGCTGACGCTCGCCGGGTGCGGAGGCTCAAAGCCGCAGGGGACCGTCCGCTCGGCGCCGCTGATCTCGATCTTCGAGGCGCCGTTGCAGCTGGCGACCGCGCCCGGGCCGACGCTCAACCTCCTGCATCGTCTCGGGGTGGACGACGTGCGTGTGATCCTGCCCTGGTCCAGGATCGCCCCTGACGCGACATCCCATAAGGTCCCGGCTGGCCTCGCCGGGGCCTCCCCCGCGGCCTATCCGGAGGTCAACTGGGCCCCCTACGACGCCATCATCCGCGCCGCGGCGGCCCGCAAGATGGGCGTGCTCCTCAACGTCTCGGGGCCGGCTCCACTGTGGGCGAGCGCCCGGGGGGCTCCACCCGGGGCCGAACCAGGGGTATGGAAGCCTTCGGCGACGCAATTCCGCCTCTTCGTACACGCCGTCGGCGTGCGCTACAGCGGTCACTACAAGCCCCCCAGCGGGGGCGGGGCGCTGCCCCGGGTGAGCTTCTGGTCGATCTGGAACGAACCCAATCTCGGCGAGGCCAACCTGGCGCCCCAGGCCATCGATAACTCGACCGTCGAGAGCTCGGCGCAGATGTATCGGGAGCTGCTCGACGCCGGGTGGTCCTCGCTCCAGGCCACCGGGCACGGCCAGGACACGATCCTCATCGGCGAGCTGGCTCCCTACGGCCAGACCGGCCCGGGAGATCCGGGCAACTTCGGCGAGATGGCGCCGCTGCGCTTCCTGCGGGCGCTGTACTGCGTTGACTCTTCGCTGCAACCGCTGCGTGGCGCGGCGGCCGCCGAGCGGGGCTGCCCCACGACGGCCGCAGCGTCAAAGAGCTTTGCTACGAAGCACCCGGCCCTCTTCCAGGCGAGCGGGTTTGCCATGCATCCCTACGCCAATCTCGAGACGGCGCCACCCAGCCTCGTGCTTCCGGACGAGCCCGACTTCGTCTACCTGGCCACCCTCTCCCGGCTCGAGAGCTTTCTCGACACGGTCACGAAGGTCGATGGGGCAGGCAGGCAGTTCCCGATCTACTCGACTGAATTCGGCTACTTCACCAAGCCCCCTTCCCCTAGCGCGCCGTCGCTCGCCCTGGCCGCCGAGTACATCAATCAGTCCGAGTACATGTCCTGGCGCATGCCCCGGCTGCGCTCGTGGGACCAATACCTCCTCGCCGATCCGCAGACCGGCGGCCCGTCCGCGTTCAACTCCGGCCTCGAGTACTCCAGCGGCCAGCCCAAGCCCATCGTCTTCGACGCCTGGCGCATGCCCCTGTTTCTCCCGGCGACACGAGAGCAGAAGGGGCACGGGCTGGAGGTGTGGGGCGACGTACGCCCGATCCACTACACACCCCGACCCCAGGATGTGCGCATCCAACTGGAGCCAGGCGGCCACGGTGGCTTCGAGACGGTCCAGACGGTGTCCGTGAGCGACCGAGGCGGCTACTTCGACACCTCCGTCAAGTTCCCCTCGAGCGGGGAGGTGCGGCTGACCTGGACCTACCCGCACGGCCCCACCATCCACAGTCGCCTGGTCACGATCAGCGTGGACTGACCGGGGCGCAACTTATGCTCCGTTCGCAGGTTGATCCTCCAGTGCGCGCGCGTGTGGGCCTTGCCGTCCTGACCCAGTCGATCGTCGCGGCTTTCGCCGCGCTGACGCTCGCTGCTGCTCCGGCGGCCGCGTCGCGCGGTCAGATCGCGGTCCTCCAGGACGACGTGGCCCTGCAGAGCAACCCCGCCGCGACGCTGCAGGAGATGCGTCACCTCGGCGTCCAGATGGTGCGGGTTTACGTCCGCTGGTCGACCTTGGCTCCGGCCCCCAACTCCCGCCACCGTCCGAACTTCAACGCCCTGGATCCAAACGCCTACTCGGCCAGGACCTGGGCCTGGCTCGACGCCGTCGACCGAGACGCGGCAGCCCGGGGGATCAAGGTGATGTTCGTCCCGACCGGATTCGCGCCCCTATGGGCCCAGGGAGCGAACCCTGGTAGGTACGGAGGCAGATATGACCCCGAATACGCCTGGGAGCCCTCGGCCAGTCAGTACGGCGCCTTCGTGCACGCCGTGGGCGAGCGCTACAGCGGCACGTTCACCCCCAAAGGGCAGACCACTCCCCTTCCGCGGGTCAGCACCTGGGAGCTCTACAACGAGCCCAACTTCGGCGAGGACCTGGCCCCCCAGGCGATCGACGGCTCAAGCGTCATCTACTCCCCCCGCATGTACCGAGCCCTGGCCGACGCGGCGTGGAGCTCGCTGTCGGCCACCGGTCACTCCCGGGACACGATCCTCATCGGCTCGCTGGCCGCCGCCGGCGCTCAGGCCAAGCCCGGGCGCGGCCGCCCTCAGGGCCTGCCCGGGACCTACGGTGAGACCAAGCCGCTCGTCTTCATCCGCGAGCTCTACTGCCTGAACGGGAGCTATCACCGCTACCTCGGTCACGCGGCGGCGGTCCGCGGCTGCCCCACCACTCAGGCCGGGTATCGCCGGTTCAAGGCGCAGAACCCGGTGCTGTTCCGCGCCAGCGGGTTCTCGGATCACCCGTATGTGCTCGCCAAGGGGCTTCCTCCCACCAAGAGCGACTCCAACGACCCGAGCTACGCCGAGTTCAGCCAGCTGGGCCGGTTCGCCGCCACGCTGGATCGGATCCAGCGGAGCTACGGCTCGGGCAAGCGGTTCCCGATCTGGAACACCGAATACGGCTACGTCACCTGTCCCCCCACCTGCCACGACACCAACCACAACGTCTCCCCCGCCACGGCCGCCATCTACATCAACTGGGCCGAGTATCTGTCCTGGCGCAATCCGCGCCTCGCCAACACAATGCAGTACCTGCTCTATGACCCGAGCCCAACCGTCGGCACGCCTGAATACGGCGGCTTTTCCAGCGGCCTGTACTACTTCCCCACGGTCCACGGCGGGGTGGCCAAGCCCGCCTACAACGCCTACCGAATGCCGCTCTTCTTGCCCAACGCCAAGGCCCGCCGCGGGCGACCGGTTCAGGTGTGGGGCGACGTCCGCCCGGCTCCCTTCGCGGTGGCCGACGGGGACGGGCCTCAGTACGCCCAGATCCAGTTCGCGGCCCGAGGTGGGGCGTGGAAGACCGTCAAGACGGTTGCCATCACCGATCCTCACGGCTACTTCGACACCTGGGTGACGTTCCCGTCCAGCGGCTCGGTGCGGGTCCTCTGGAACTATCCAACCTTCGATCCGTCGCTCTATCCCTTCCAGCAGTCTCTGACCACGTATGCCGAGCCGCTGGCCTCCGCCATCAGCCGGACCGCTCCGGTGACGATCACCTAGATGCGCGCTGTGGGGGTCCGCATGCTGAGGGTCGGCCGGATCGCGGCGGCCATCGCGGTCCTGCTCACGCTTCCCGCCTGCCGGGCCGCTGCCGCCCCGAGCCAGCAGTCGATGCTCGAGGACGACGTCCAGCTGATGGAGAACCCGGCGGGGACGCTGGCCCAGTTACGGCTGCTCGGGGTCCAGCGCATCCGGGTGGCCGTCCGCTGGTACTACATCGCGCCGGCCCCGCACTCCCGGCGGATGCCCCGTCACTTCGACGGCAATGATCCTGCCTCCTACCCAGCAGGCAAGTGGGCGATATGGGACCAGATCGTGCGTGACGCGGCCCAGGACGGTATCGGCCTCGATTTCAACCCCATGGGGGGCGCCCCACTGTGGGCCGAAGGCGGCGGCGCTCCCCGCGGGAACACGAATCCCAACTGGGAGCCCTCCCCGGGTCTCTACCGGCAGTTCGTCCACGCCCTGGGCGTGCGCTATAGCGGCAGCTATGACCCCAAGCTCAAGCGCACTGTTCACGACGCCAACGACCTGCCCCGGGTCTCCTTCTGGTCGGTCTGGAACGAGCCCGACTATGGGCCGAGCCTAGCCCCGCAGGGGGTGATGGGGCACCTGACAATCGAGAACAGCCCCCGCATGTATCGCAACCTGGTCGACGCCGCCTGGAGCGCACTGGCCGCGACCGGGCACCGCCACGACACTTTTATCTTTGGAGAGCTGGCGCCGCGGGGATATCCCTTCTTCGGCGTCTTCAGTGGCATGAAACCGATCACCTTCATGCGCGCCCTCTACTGCGTGGATTCCAGCTATCGGCCGTTGACCGGGGCTGCCGCCGCGGCACGGGGCTGCCCCACGTCGGCCGCCGCCTCGCATCGTTTCCGGGCGCTCAACCCGGCCCTGTTCCAGGCCAGCGGGATCTCCGATCACCCCTACATGCGCTGGTATCCGCCCAACGACGAGGAACAGCCCGACCCTCAGTACACGAGCCTGGCCGAGATCGGGGAATTGACCTCGGCCGCCGACCGGCTCCAGCGCGTGTATGGCTCCAGGCGGCGCATGCCCATCTGGGACACCGAGTTCGGCTACATCACGACACCGCCCAAGCACGACAACCAGTACGAGCCGTCCAAGCCTCACCACCAGCCGTGGCCCTCCCAGAACACCGCTGCCTACTACCTCAACTGGGCCGAGTACATCTCATGGCGCAATCCGCGCATGGCCTCCTATTTCCAGTACCTGCTCCAGGATCCGCTCCCCTCGATTAAGAGCGATGACTGGGGAGGATTTGCCAGCGGGCTGATCAGCTACAACGGCAAACCCAAGGCGACCTATGCCGCGTGGCGGCTGCCGCTCTACATGCCGCGGACAACGGGACGCGCAGGGCAGCGCCTCGAGGTGTGGGGCTGCGTGCGCCCGGCGCACTACGCCCTCATGGACACGGGGCAGCCGCAGACGGCGCAGATCCAGTTCGCCCCCCGCTCGGGCGGTGCCTACCGGACCCTCGGCTCGGTGACCATCAGCTCCAAGAGCGCCAGCTGCTACTTCGATCTGCACCTGGGCTTCCCCAGCAGCGGCTGGGTGCGCTTGGCCTGGAGCTACCCAGGGGGAGATCCGTTGCTGGGGAATCTGCCCGCTGGCGGGCAGATCATCTATAGCCGCGTGATCGCGTTGCGCCTGCGCTGAGGCTCCACCCACAGCGGTTAAGCTTGCGCGATGGTGTCAGGCGCGGAGCTGGTGCGGCGCTTGCAGGGGATCTGCGGCCCAGAGCACGTGCTCACCCATCCGGACGCGCTGGCCACCTACCGGTCCGACGGCCTCGCGCATTACCGCCAGACTCCCTTGGCCGCGGTCTTGCCCGGCCGCGATCGGGAGGTCCAAGCCGTCGTCCAGGCCTGCTTCGAAGCCGGCGTGCCGTGGGTGGCGCGCGGCTCTGGCACCGGGCTCTCCGGCGGGGCACTGCCGGTGGCGGAGGGCGTGCTGATCGTGCTCTCGCGCCTGCGCCGCATCCTCGCCATCGAGCTTGAGGACAGCCGGGTCGTGGTCGAGCCCGGCGTGACCAATCTGGCCATCTCCCGGGCCGTCGCGCCGACTCACTTCTACCCCCCCGATCCCTCGAGCCAGATCGTCTGCTCGATCGGCGGCAATGTGGCCGAGAACTCCGGGGGCGCCCACTGCTTCAAGTACGGCTTCACGACCAACTATGTGACCGGGCTCGAGGTGGTGCTGAGCGACGGCACCGTGGCCCAGTTCGACCGTGATGCTCCCGGCTATGACCTGCTCGGCGCCTTCGTGGGGTCCGAGGGGACGCTCGGCGTGGCGACCCGGATCACCCTGCGCGTGGTGCCCCGGCCCGAGGGCGTGCGGACGTTGGTCGCCTTCTTCGAGGACACGGGCGCCGCCGGGGGCGCCGTGACCGCGATCGTGGCCGCCGGAATCGTCCCCGGCGCGATCGAGATGATGGACCGCCTCTCGATCAAGGCGGCCGAGGAAGCGACGGGGGCCGGCTACCGGCTGGACGCCGGGGCGGCACTCCTGGTCGAGCTCGATGGCCCCGAGGTCGAATGCGAGGCCCGCCTCAGCGAGGTGCTGACGCTCTGCTCCGACGAGGGGGCGATGGAGATCCGCAGGGCCGAGAACGAGGCCCAGCGCGACCTCCTGTGGAAGGCGCGCAAGGCGGCCTTCGCCGCCATGGGCCGCGTGGCTCCGGCGTACTACGTCCAGGACGGCGTCATCCCCCGTACCCGGCTGCAGGAGGTCCTCCGACGGATCGACGAACTCGCCGCCGAGTACCAGCTTCAGGTGGCCAACGTGTTCCACGCCGGGGACGGCAACCTGCACCCGCTGGTCTGTTACGACGCGGCCCGAGAGGGCGAGCCGGCGCGGGCCGAGGAGCTGGCGGGGCTGATCGTCAAGACGTGCGTCGACGCCGGCGGGTCGATCACCGGGGAGCACGGGGTCGGCGTGGACAAGAAGGCGTACATGCCCTCGATGTTCTCTGAGCCCGACCTGGATGCCTTCCAGCGCCTGCGCTGCGCCTTCGACCCCCACGGCCTGGCGAACCCGGGCAAGGTGATGCCGACCCCCCGGCTGTGTGGCGAGGTCCCGGGTCCCTACCGAGAGCATCCGCTCGAGCGCGCTGGAGTGGCGGCGCGGTTCTAGTGGCGAGGCAAATCGCGCCCACAAGCTTCGACGAGGCGGCAGCGGCGCTCCAGGACGCCGCGACGGCCGCGACCCCGGTCCGCGTTATCGGCGGCGGCACGAAGCCTTGGGGCCGGCCTGGGGTACCGCCGGGTCTGCAGATCCGCACGGCCAAGCTCGACCGGATCGTCGAGCACAACGCCGGAGACCTGACGGCGGTGCTCGAGGCCGGGGTGCCTCTCGCCAAGGCCCAGCAGCAGTTCGCCACCTCTTCTCAGATGTTGGCCCTGGACCCCTACCTGGGCCCCGAGCACGAGGCGACGATCGGCGGGATCATCGCCACGGCGGACGCCGGCCCCCTGCGCCACCGCTACGGCGCTCCCCGGGATCTCATCCTCGGAGTCACGGTGGCGCTGAGCGACGGAACGATTGCGCGGTCCGGGGGCAAGGTGATCAAGAACGTCGCCGGCTATGACCTAGGCAAGCTCTTCTGCGGCTCGCTCGGGACCCTGGGCATGATCCTCTCCGTGAACGTCCGCCTGCATCCGCTGCCGGCCGTGACCCTGACCACGCTCGGGGTAGCTACCGACCCCGATACGGCGGCCCGCGCCGCCCACGACCTGACCGCAGCCCCGCTCGAGCTTGAGGCGCTTGACGTGGCCTGGCGTGGCGGTCGCGGCGGGATCCTGGCCCGGTGTGCCGGGGTCCAGTCCCGCCGGCGAGCGGAGATGACAGCCGCCCTGATGAGCGACGCCGGGCTGCGGGATGTCGAGGTGACCGATGATGACGCCGAGCTGTGGGCGCGCCAGCGCAGCGGCCAGCGCTCTCCGGGCCGAGCCCTGGTACGGGTGGCGGCACAGCCCAGTGCCCTGGCCACGGTGCTCCGGGTCGCCGATGCCCATGACGCGACCGTGGTGGGGCGGGCGGCCTACGGGCACTTCTTCATCGCCCTGGACCCGGCGGCGGCACCCGATCTCCTGCGAGCGCTGCCGCCCGGCGCCACGGCGGTCCTCCACGACGCTCCCGCCGCCCTGGTCGAGACCGTGGATCCCTGGGGAGGCTCGCACGACCCGGCGGCGCTCGAGCTCATGCGGCGCGTCAAGGCGCGCTTTGACCCGCGCGGGGTGTGCAGCCCCGGCGTCTTCGTCGGCGGCATCTGAGATGGCCGCCTTCGACGATCACCGCACCCCGCAGCTCGACATCGTCGAGGACTGCGTTCACTGCGGCTTCTGTCTCGACACGTGCCCCACGTACGCGCTGTGGGCAGATGAAGCCGATTCCCCGCGCGGGCGCATCGTCCTCATCGGCGACGCCCTGACCTCGGCTGAGGAGGTCTCAGATGAGATGGTCACACGCTGGGACCGGTGCCTCGGCTGCATGGCCTGCGTTACGGCCTGCCCCTCCGGTGTCCGCTACGACCGCCTGATCGAGCGGGTTCGGCCCCAGGTCGAGCGCCACCACCGCCGGTCTCTGCCCGAGCGCGCGCTGCGGCGGCTCATCTTCTCAACCCTCCCCCATCCCGGACGCCTGCGGGCGGTGGCCCCCATGCTCGGACCGGCCCGCCGGCTCAGTGACGGTCTCCTGCCCGGACGCCTGGCCGCGCTGACGAAGGTGGCCCCCCGCGCGCCGCTGCGCAAGCTCATGCGTTCGCGGCTCCCGGAGCGGACTCCTGCCGTCGGCCCGCGGCGCGGGCGCGTGGGGCTGCTCCTGGGCTGCGTGCAGCGCGTGTTCTACGCCGAGGTGCAGCTGGCGGCCATCCGCGCGCTGGCCGCCGAGGGCTTCGAGGTGCTAGCCCCGCGGGCGCCGGCCTGCTGCGGCGCGCTCGAGTTCCACGCCGGCGAGGAGGGGGCGGCGGTGAAGCGGGCCGAGGACACGATCGCCGCCTTCGCCGCCCTCGGCGAGCTCGACTACGTCGTGATCACGGCCGCGGGCTGCGGCTCAGCCATGAAGGAATACGGCGATCTCCTCGACACTCCAGCGGCCCACGCGTTCGCCCGGCGGGTCCGGGACGTCACCGAGATCCTCGGCGACCTCGAGCCGGTGGCGCCGCGGGGGCCGGTGCCGCTGCGGGTGGCCTACCACGACGCCTGCCACCTCGCCCACGCCCAGGCGGTGCGCTCCCAGCCCCGGCAGATGCTCCAGGGCATCCCGGAGCTCGAGCTTCTGGAGGTCGGCGCCGAGCGCGATCTCTGCTGTGGCTCGGCCGGGATCTACAACCTCATCCAGCCCGAGCCGGCGGCCGAGCTCGGGGCCCGCAAGGCGAGCCACCTGGTGGAAACCGGGGCCCAGGCGATCGCCGCGGCCAATCCGGGTTGCGCGGCCCAGCTCGACCTGCACCTGCGTGAGCTCGGTCACCCACTCCCCATCTATCACCCGGTCGAGCTGGTTTGGCAGTCGATCAAGGCAGGCTCGTAGGTGTTCTTCGCCGTTCGCCTCCAGCGCGGAGGGCCGTGGGACTGGTCACGCGGCCTGCGCGAGCAGGACGGCTTCGAGGAGCACGCCCGGTTCATGGATGGGCTGGTCGACGAGGGGTTCATCGTGCTCGGCGGACCGCTCGCGGGCGACCGCGAGATTCTCCACGCCATCTCCGCTCCCTCCGAGGACGAGGTGCGCCGTCGGCTGGCCCAGGACAACTGGCACCAGAACGGGATGCTCACCGTGACGAGCATCGAGCCCTGGACGATCCTCCTCGACGGGCGCGCGCCTTAGCCACGCTTTAGCCGCACGTCATGCCTGAGGCGGTGATCTTCGATCTCGACGGCGTGCTCCTGGACTCCGAGCAGCTCTGGAACCAGGCCAAGGAAGCGCTCGTGCGAGACACGAGCGGCACGTGGCGCGAGCAGGCCCCCCACGACATGATGGGCATGAGTTCCCCCGAGTGGTCGGCGTACCTCCACGACGAGCTCGGGGTACCCCTCGACCCAGCGACGATCGACCGCGAGGTCGTGGCGCGGATGGAGGAGCTCTACCGGGAGAGGCTGCCGCTGCTCCCGGGTGCGGTCGAGGCCGTGCGGCGTCTCGCTGAACGCTGGCCGCTCGGGCTCGCCTCCTCCTCGAACCGGGAGATCATCGACCTCGCCCTCGAGCTCGCCGGACTCACGAGCTGCTTCGTCGCGACGGTGTCATCCGAGGAGGTGGCGCACGGCAAGCCCGCCCCCGACGTGTATCTCGAGGCGGCCCGGCGCCTCGAGGCGCCTCCCGCCACCTGCATCGCGGTCGAGGACTCGAGCAATGGCCTGCGGGCCGCCGCGGCGGCGGAGATGACAGCGATCGCCGTCCCCAATCCCCACTACCCACCCGATCCCGACGCTCTGGCCCTGGCCGCGGTGACGCTCGGGTCGCTGCGCGAGCTCACGCCAGAGGTGGTGGAGGAGGTCTGAGGGCCTGCGACGGAGGCGAACGATGAGATCGCGCGCGCGGCTGCGAAGGCTAGGCGTACATCGCGTCGATCGCGTCCCGGTACTTGGCGGCGATCGGCTTGCGCTTGAGCTTCATCGTCGGGGTGAGCTCCTCCCCGCCCGGGAGCCAGTCGCCTTCGACGATGGAGAACTTCTTGATCTGCTCGACCCGGGAGAGGTGCGTGTTGGCCTCGTCGATTCCCGCCTGGACGGCCTCGATGACCTTCGGCTCGGCTGCCAGGTCCTCCAGACGCTCGGCTTCGATCCCCCGCTGCTTCGCCCACCCAGGCGCGTAGTCGACGTCGAGCACGATCAAGGCGGTGTTGTAGGAGCGGCCGTCGCCGATGGCCACGGCCTGGCCGATGAGCGGACTCGCCGTCTTGATCGCCGCTTCGATGTTGGCCGGGGACATGTTCTTGCCCGCGGCGTTGATGATGAGCTCCTTCTTGCGATCGACCAGGCGCAGGTAGCCGTCCTCGTCGAGCTCGCCGATGTCGCCGGTGTGGAGCCACCCGTCAGCGTCGAGCGCCTCGTCCGTCTTCTCAGGCTGGTTGCGGTAGCCGAGCATCACGAACTCGGAGCGGATCAGAACCTCGCCGTCGTCGGCGATCTTGATCTCGCACCCGGGTGACGGCGGGCCGACGGTGCCGAGCTTCACTTCGCCGGGCCGGTTGCAGGCACCCGCCCCGCAGGTCTCAGACATCCCCCACAGCTCGGCCAGCTCGATGCCCAGCGCGTGGAAGAACTCCAGCACCTCGACCGGCGTGGGCGCCGCGCCGACGTTGACGGCCTGAATCTTGTCGAGCCCCAACATGGCCCGGAAGTTGGAGAAGTAGCGCTCGTCGGCCTCTTTGACCGTGGCTTCGAGCTCGTCGGGCACCGGCTGACCAGACTGGCGCAGGCGGACCCGCTCAAGCGAGGCCGCCATCGCCTCCTCGAGCGGCTTTCGCTGCTCCGGGGGCTGAGAGGCCAGCATCGCCTCCAGCCCTGCCTTCAGCTTCTCCCAGATGCGGGGGACGGCGAAAAACCATGTCGGGTGGACCTGCGGCAGGTAGGAGACGACCTCGCGGGGGTTAGGGCAGCAGGTGACCGACCCGGCGTAGATGACCGGGATGTAGTGGTGGGCCATGCGCTCGGCGATGTGCGCGGCGGGGAGCCAGGAGATGACCTTGCTGCCGGCGTCGAAGGTGATCATCGCCTCGATCTGCTGGGCGGCGAACATCACGTTGTGGTGGGAGAGCTGCACACCCTTGGGCGGTCCCGTGGTTCCCGAGGTGTAGATCAGCGTGAGGACGTCGCCCGGCTCCACCGGCGGGAGCGAGGTGGGATCAAAGTCGGGGTTCGAGCCCTCTACCTCATCGAGGGCCAGCGTCCCCTGCGGCGCCTCGCCATCGACCACGATCACGTGCGTGAGCCGTGGCAGGTTTCGCCGTGCCGCGAGGAAGACATCGAGGAACGCCTGCTCGACGATCGCCACGTGAGTGTCGGCGTCGTTGATCAGGTACTCGATCTCCTCGGCTGGATAGGTGGTGTAGATCGAGAACGGGGTGGCCCCGAGCGTGACCGCGGCCAGATCGGCGATTTGGAACTCGGGGCGGTTGCCCAGCATCAGCGCCACCGTGTCGCCCCGGGCCACGCCCAGCCTGGCCAAGCCTCCGGCCAGGGCATCGACGCGCTCAAGCAGCTCAGACCACGTGAGGCTCACGCTGTCGTCTGAGGTGCGGACGGCCGTGATCTCGGGATGGGCCTCCGCCGTGCGGCGCAGGGCCTCGGTCAGGGTTGGAGCGTCGACGGCCCGCCGGCTCGCCTGGGTGATCGTGCTGCTCGCCACGGCGCGTATCGTAACCGGCCTGCTCACGGGGGCTTTTTGGGAGCGCCTATCGCCCGTGGGCAGCGGTGCCGATACAGGCCTGGGGATTGATCACACCTAGGGAGGCACGGAATGAACCGACGCACCTGCTTCAACTGCCAGAGCACCTGGTACTCGCTGGCCGATGACGAGCTGGAGTCACCGCACACATGCCCGCGCTGCGGCGACCAACTCGCCCCCATCGCCCAGGCTGAGATCAGGGGCCGGACCTCAGAGACCCAGGGCGGCGCTGCTGCCCAAGCCCCGACCAGCTGAATCGAGCGCCGTGACGGACGCGTAGCCGCTGCTCGTGGGCAGCGCGATCGGCGTCTCAAATCCAGCACGGGGCGTGATGCCGACCGGGCTGAGCGCTGTCGGGCTTGGCCCCGCGTTGGCCTGCCAGGCGGCAACCCCGGTGGCCCCGTTCCAGCTCGCATAGAGGTCGCTGACGCTTCCCGCCGTGATGGCCGCGACTGCCGGCGGGTCGAGCGGCTGACCATTCCACGGCAGACGAAAGGCGCGGTAGGTGGCGTGACCCCACGGCAGGCGGAGATCCGTCTGGAGCGAGCCATCGGGCGCGAACTCGCTCGCCCCGGGCCAGTTGCCCCAGCCCAGGATGACGCTGCCGTCGTCCAGGAGCTGCATGTTGCCCATTGCGTAGGCCAGCAGGGGCCGAGGGTGGCGGTAGGCCTGCACGAGCGAGGCCCGGTGGTGGGCGTGGTCGAGGGCCAGGACGAGGCCCCGTGACTGCGACTCGGTCTTGCGGGCGCCGGCGCCGTCGTCGAACAGCGTGATCCGGCTCCCCGGCTGGACCCGCGCGTCGTGCTGCCAGGCGAACCGGGCGCCGTGCGCCATGGCGAAGTCGCTCTGCTTTCCCCCCAGACGCCAGAGGACCCGGCCGCTGCGCCGGTGGATCTTGTAGACGGCCCAGGTGTTCCGCGCCGAGATCAGTAGGTGGCCATCGCTCGTCAGGTCGATCGAGTTGACGTGCAGGTAGTCCCAGAGGCCCCACGGCGAAAGGTAGGACTCCGTGAGCGGGATGTGGTCAAGACTTCGCCACTCCAAGAGGACGCGACCGGTGCGAATGTCGATCTCCTGGATGACCGACTCGAGCACCTGGCCGTCGCGGGAGCCGCCGAGCGACGACAGATCGGCCGGGACGGTCTGCGGATAGCAGGTCACGAGCGCCGTTCCCTCCGGCGTGAGCAGGAGTTCGTGGAGGTCAGCGTGCCGTCCGCGGCCGGCGTGAATTCGCCCCACCTGACGGTAGGAGGTGTCGAGGATCACGCCGCTACCCCGGCCGTAGCCGGACGCGGCATCGACCACTCCCTCCCACCAGGCCAGCACGGGCTGGTTGGCGTACTGCTGGACCTTGAAGTTCGATACCCACTGGCCGTGCGGCACCGGGTGAAACCAGACGAGCTGCCCGGCCGCGTCGACGATCAGCGCTCCCGCCTGGGCACCGCCGTTGTTGGTCGGGCCGAGGAAGAAGTAGCCCTCGTCCCCCGAGGCGGCACCGCCGGAGACGCTGACCGTGGGTGGATGCAGGTCCCGGCGGGAGTGAAACGACATGTATCCCGGGGTCCCAGCGGTCTCGGCGGGCACCGTGGCCGCTGCTCTGGCGGTCCGGGCCGGGAGGAGCGCCACCGCGGCACCGCCACACGCCGCTTGGAGGAACTGCCCACGCGTCAGATCCATCAGACGCCTCGAAGTACAGCAGCGCCGGCCCGGCGCTGCGCCGGCTATCTGACCTTGAAACCGGAGCCGGTCAGCGTAGAGATGTCGTTGCTCAGCCCGATAACGAAGATGATCAGGATGAGCGCGAAGCCGACCGCCCCGGCGCGCTCCATCACCTCGACCGGGATCCGCTTGCCCCGGACCTTCTCGGCCACGGCCCAGAACACGTGCCCGCCGTCGAGCGGCAGGAACGGGAACAGATTGATCACGGCCAGCGAGAGCGAGATCAGCGCCAGCGTGTAGAGCGCCTCCACGGTGCTGTAGGCAAAGCGCTCCTGGGTGACCTTGAAGCCTCCGACGACGCCGTGGAGGTTCTTGCGATCCTTGGGCTCGAAGATCCGGACCACGGTCGAGACGGTCGTGTGGGTGACGTACCACATCTGGCTCACGCTCTGTCCGGCCGAGTTCACGGGTCCGAGCGCGCGGTGGGCGGTGGCCTGGCCGTAGGCGAAGCCGACGCGCATCCGCTTTACCGAGGCGTCGTAACGCGGATAGATCGTCAGCGGGAGCAGCTTCCCGCCCCGCTTGACGACGATCGTCACCGGTGTTGCAGCCTGGCAGCCGTTGGTCTCGGCGCCGGCGCAGCGATGGCTGTTCACCGCGGTCTCCAGCTGCTTCTCGGTCGGGTAGGCGCGGCCGTCGATGCTGATCAGCACATCCCCGTCCTTGAGGTAGCTCGAGGCCGGCGCCGTCAGTGCACCCCCGATCTGCCACACCTTCTGGTTGCCGTGGGTCACCCCGGCGTAGATCCCCTGCGACCAGAAGATCCCCCAGATGAGAAGGAACGCGATCAGCAGGTTGACCGTCGGGCCGGCCATGATCACGACCACACGCTTCCAGACCGGCTGGTTGTAGTAGGCGCGCTGACGGACCGCGGCCAAGTGACCCTCGAGCTCGGAGATCTCGGAATCGAGCCTGGGATCGGCCGCCCCTTCGCCGCGCACCCGCGCGCGCTGGTCCCGGAGCGCGTCGAGCTCGTCCTCCTCGGGCAGGCGCTCACGCGGGTTCATGCCCGTGATCCGCACGTAGCCACCGAGCGGCACCGGACCCACGCCGTACTCAGTCTCCCCTCGGCGAAATTTGAGCAACATCGGCCCGAAGAAGAGCGAGAAGCGTTCGACGCGCATGCCCACCGCCTTGGCGGCGACGAAATGCCCGAACTCGTGGAGGATGATCAGCGCGGCGAAGCCCAGGAAGGCCAAGAGATAAGACACGCCGTGAGTGTCGCAGGCCCGATGGTCGGCCCCAGACGGCCCTTACGAAGCTCTTCGCCGCCTCAGGCGACGGCGCGGTCAGCCACGAGCTCGCCCGCGGCGCGGCGGGCGCGGGCATCGGCCGCGCCGAGGGCGTCAAACGAGTGCACCCGCTCGGCCGGGAGCTCGGCCAGCGTTTCCTCGATCACGGCCGCGATGTCCAGGAAGCGCAGGCGTCCGGCCAGAAAGGCGTGCACCGCCACTTCGTTGGCGGCATTGAGCGTGCATGGTGCTGTTCCACCAGCGAGCGCCGCCTCCCGGGCCAGTCGGAGGCAGGCGAACGTCTCCTCGTCCGCGGGCTCGAAGCTCAGCTTCCCCAGCGCGGTCAGGTCAAGCGGAGCCACAGGGACATCGACCCGCTCCGGGTAATGCAGGGCGTAGGCAATCGGGACCCGCATGTCCGGATAGCCGAGGTGGGCGAGCGTCGCCCCGTCGCACAGCTGGATCAGGCTGTGGATGATCGACTGGGGGTGCACGACGACCTCGATCCGGTCATACGGGGTACCGAACAGGTGATGGGCCTCGATCAGCTCGAGTCCCTTGTTCATCAGGGTCGCCGAATCGATCGTGATCTTTCCTCCCATCGACCAGGTGGGATGGGCCAGCGCCTGCTCGACGGTGACCTCCGCGAGCTCGGATCGCCGCATCCCGCGGAAGGGACCGCCCGACGCGGTCAGGATGAGGCGCTCGACGGTTCCCGCCTCCTCTCCGGCCAGCAGCTGGAACAGGGCCGAATGCTCAGAGTCGACGGGGATGATCTGTGCTCCCGTGGCCTCGGCAAGCTGGGTGACGAGCTCGCCCCCCACGACGAGCGACTCCTTGTTGGCCAGGGCGAGGTCGATTCCCTCCCCCAGCGTGGCCACCGTGGGGACAAGCCCGGCCGAGCCGACCACCCCGTTGAGGACCATGTCGCAGCCACATTCGGTGATCAGCTCGACGATGCCCTCGGTTCCGGCCAGCACCTCGCCGTCGGTCCACACCTCGGCCGCCCGGGCGGCGGCGTCCCCGTCGGCCAGGGCGATCCGCGTCACCCCGTACTCGCGTGCCTGGGCCACCAGCGGCTCCCAGGCGCTGGCCGCGCTGAGTGCCACCACTTGCAACTCGCCGGAGGCGCGGGAGACCACATCGAGGGCCTGGAGACCTATCGATCCGGTCGAGCCGAGGATGGCCAGGCGGCGTGGCACGCGGCGATTGTAGGTCGGCTAGGGCGAGGCTACTGGCGCCTGGCGGAGGATCGCCTGGGCGGTGAGGCGGACGGTTCCCCGCTCGGCAAACCGCAGCACGCCGATCATGACCTTGACCTCCACCCGGTCGTCTCCTCCTCCGAGCGCGAATTTCACGTCCACCCGGGCCGGCTCGTAGCGCCCGGCGTCGCCGATCACCAGGTGCGTGCCGGGCGCCGACGCGTTACCGCCCGCCATCTCGAGCTTTCCGCTGGACAGGTTGCGGACATTGGTGCGGATCGTGTCGCCGGTCACGGTGGCGTCGAGCCGGAACAGGTTCTCGGCCAGGAGCAGCATCGCCCGGGCTCCCGGCTCGACCTCCTTGGAGGCGGAGAGGCTGAGACCAACCCCGAGCGCGTTGGGCGTCAGCCCGCCGGCGAGCTGACCCAGCGACAAGGTCTCACCCGGCCCCGTTCAGCATCTGGCCCACGGCCGAGA
Source organism: Solirubrobacteraceae bacterium (assembly GCA_035505215.1). GTDB lineage: Bacteria > Actinomycetota > Thermoleophilia > Solirubrobacterales > Solirubrobacteraceae > Palsa-465. The sequence goes on from DATJQY010000003.1 coordinate 236,281, forward strand.
ATCCGCCCCCGTTCAGGGCCGGCTCAACGCTCACCGTGAGCGTGGCCACCTGGTCGAAGCTGCCCGCGGGGAAGATCTGGAGGTGCAGCTGCGAGGCCGCTGTGGAGAGGGTGAGCGTGGTTTGCCCGGTGGGAAGGTTCTGCGAACTCGTCGACTGAGACCCGGTACCGCCGGCCGGTGGCGGACTCTCCCCCAGGTCCTGGACCGCCGGCAGCTCGTTGCCCGCGTTGTTCTGGATCGTCAGGGAAGGCACCCCGTCGCTGTCGACGCCGAGGTCGACCACGATGATCCCGCCCGGTGACGCGAGCAGCTGCTGCTGGCTGCTCTTGGTCACGGTGACGGCGCCGGTGACCACGTTGCCCTGGCCCTGGAAGAACGCGTCCGGGCTCAGACCGCCCAGCTCGTTGGAGTTGGCCGCGGTCCCGCCGAGGGTCAGGAAGGTCCCGAAGGCCTGGTCGGACTTCATGAACTGGGCGTTCGCGTCCTTGATCGTGAGAAAGGTCGCATTGGCGCTGGCGATCGTCACCACCTTGGCGGCCAGCGTGTTCTCCACCTTGGTGAGCGCGTTTTGGAGCTTGTAGTACTTGGACTCCACCTTGAGGAACGCCGATTTGGTGTTGCCCGTGATGCCGTTCAGCTTGAGAAAGCTCGCGGCCGCCGGTTGGGCTCGCACCGCGGCCCGCGCCGACTCAACTCGGTCGGCGATTCCTGCGAGCAGCGCCAGCAGTGCCATCGAGACACCCACTCTTGCCGCGCTAAGGCGGAACTTCAGGTATTCGGCCATCGAAACCCCCCGGTCGTTAATGGGCCTTCCGTGGGAAGTGTTACCGAACTACCTAACGGACACAACCCCTTCTAACGCCCGACGAGCATCACCGTCCAGCCGTGGCGATCCACCCGTCGCCGCTGGCGCAAGCCTCGGGTGCCGTAGGCCGCGGCGATCTCGACCGCGTCCTCGGGCCCGAACCCGCTGAGCAGTCCCACCTGGGGAGCCGGATCGGCGAAGCCCGCGGCCAGCGCCCGGTGAAGCACCGCGGGCACGTTGGCGGCAAATCCATCCGTGGCCGGCGGCGGCTCTCTTAGGAGATCGGCCTCCTGCGCATCGATCGCCACGCCGTTCCGTTCCGCGTTGGCCCGCGTGGCCTCGATGCTCACCGGCTGCAGGTCGAGAGCGCGCACCGGATTCCAGGCGAGCCGGGCTGCGAGGATCGCCAGCACTCCGGATCCGCAGCCGAGATCGGCAAACGAGCCCGATGGCGGGACGCCAAGCAGCAGTTCGAGACACGCCTGCGTGGTGGGATGGGTTCCGCCGCCGAAGGCGGCGCTTTCTCCCAGGACGATTTCGATCAGGCCGTCGCTCATGGCGGCGGGTGCCCATTCGGGCCGGACGATCAGGCGTCCCCCGATCACCTGTGGCGTGTAGTCGAGTGCCCGGCGCTCTCGCCAGTCGTCTGGGATCTCGTGCTCAGAGATCCGATGTGACCAGCGTCCGACGGCCCGCCTCAGCTCGGTCAGGGACGGCAGGGCGTCGCCCCGGAGCTTGAGTTCGACATAACGGCCGGCCGGTGACTCCCGCACCCCCTGAGGCGCAATCAACAGCAAGCGGTCAAGCACATCCTCAACGGCTGCGCGCGGCACCCGGAGGACGACCTCCCGCATCAGTGCACCGCGGCCAGCCAGACGTAGTAGCCGGCCACGATCGTGAACAGCGCCGCGTCACCACGGTCGAGGATCCCCCCGTGAGGACCGAACAAGGTGCCCGCGTCCTTTGTGCCTGCGTCACGTTTGATCACGGACTCGAACAGGTCGCCGATCGGCCCGAAGACGGCCACGACCACGCCGAGGAGCAGGGCGTTGCCCTGGGTCAACCAGGACTGAAAGGTCCCGGCCAGGAACACCGCGACGATCGCGGCCAGCATCCCCACCACCAGCCCCTCCCAGGTCTTATTGGGCGAGATCCGCGGCGCGAGTGGGCGGCGCCCGAACAGCCGGCCGCCAATGTAGGCCCCGGTGTCCCCGATGAACGTGCCGAGCAGCACGTCGATGACGACGCCCTTCCCGTGCGGGAGTTGGCGCAACAACTCGCCGTGGGTCACCGCGAGGCCAATCCAGTAGACGCCGAGCAGCGTGCTGGCGATTGCCGTCGTGGCATGACCTTGCCCGAGCGCCACGACGACCAGGAAGAGAACCGGCACCGTGATCACCATGACCTCGACGACGTCACGGAGATTGCCGTAGCGGGCCGCGAGAACCATCCCGGTGGTTGCGGCGATTCCCACCAGCCCCACCGGCCGCCAGCGATGCAGGAGCCGGTAGAGCTCGACGAGGCAGAGCGCGCCCACGGCGATCATGAAGAGCGCGAACGCGAGGCGGCCGACGTCGATGAGGACGATGGCGAGCACGGCCAGCGGGATGGACACGAGGATCCGGGCCAGCAGATCCGAGCCACTGCGGCGCGGCTCCTCACGACCCCGAGGCGTCCTTCGCTCTCTGCGCCCGCGCTGAGAAGCCATCAGCGGCCCCCGAAGCGTCGCTGGCGGGCGGCAAACTCCTCAAGGCTCTCCTCGAAGGCCTGACGTGAGAAGTCCGGCCAGAGCTCGTCTCGGAACACGAGTTCTGAGTAGGCCCCCTGCCAGAGGAGGTAGTTCGAGAGCCGCTGCTCGCCGCTCGTGCGGATGATCAGGTCGGGATCGTGCATCTCCGGGGCATATAGATGGCTGCGAAAATCGGCCTCATCGCCGGCGGTGAAGGCGCGGGCGGCGTCGATGATCTCCGCTCGCCCACCGTAATTGAAGGCGACGAACAGCGTGATCCGCCGGTTGGCGGCGGTGAGCTCCTCCGCCCACGCCATGCGCTGCACGAGCTCCGGCGGAACCGGGTCGGCGCGGCGGCCGACGAAGCGCATGCGCACTCCCTCGTCGTCCAGCTCGGGCGTCTCCTGGTCGATGCGACGGCCGAACATCGCCATCAGGCCGGAGACCTCCTCAGGCGAGCGGTTCCAGTTCTCGGTCGAGAACGAGTAGATCGTCAACTCCTGAACTCCGAGATCGACGGCGTCGCGCAGACGAGCCTTGACCGTGTCGGCGCCTGCCTCGTGCCCGGCCAGCTCGGGCAGGCCCCGCTGCCGGGCCCAGCGGCCGTTGCCGTCGGTGATGATCGCGACGTAGCGCGCCGGCTGGCGCTCCTGCAGATCGGTCACTAGTGGTCCTGGCCGAGAACCACTAGACCTCCAGGATCTCTTCTTCCTTGTGCTTGAGCAGCTCGTCGAGCTCCTTGACGCGGGCGTCGGTCACCTTCTGGAGCTCCTGCTCGGCGCGTTTCTCGTCGTCCTCCCCGGCGTCGCCGGCTGACTTGAGCTCACGGAGATCGTGCATGACGTCGCGGCGGATGTTCCGGACAGCCACCCGCCCCTCCTCGGCGATGTGCCGGACCACCTTGACCAGCTGCTTGCGCCGTTCCTCGGTCAGCTCGGGGACGGTGAGCCGGATCAGGTTGCCGTCATTGGAGGGGGTGAGGCCGACGTCTGACTCGAGGATCGCGCGCTCGATCGCTTTGATCGAGGTCTTGTCGTAGGGCTGGATGCTCAGCAGCCTGGCCTCAGGAGCCGAGATCGTGGCCAGCTGCTTGAGCGGCGTAGCGGTGCCGTAGTAATCGACGGCGATCCGGTCGAGTAGCGCCGGGCTGGCCCGGCCGGTGCGCACCGATCCGAACTCGTGGCGGATCGACTCCACCGACTTGGTCATGCGATCCCGCGCATCGGCCAGCAGCTCATCGATCAGCTCGGACTCGCTCATGTCTTGACCAAGGTCCCCACGCGCTGGCCCGACACTATCTTGTCGATGTTCTCGCCGCCCGCCATGTTGAAGACGACGATCGGCAGGTTGTTGTCCATACACAGGGCAAAAGCAGTCGAGTCCATGACCTGGAGGCCACGGGTCAGCGCTTCCTTGTGGGTGATCGTTGGGATGAACTCGGCCTGCGGGTCGACGGCCGGATCGGCCGTGTAGACACCCTCGACGCCGTTCTTGGCCATGAGGATGATCTCGGCGTGGACCTCGGCCGCGCGAAGCGCCGCCGCGGTGTCGGTGGTGAAGAACGGGTTGCCGGTGCCGGCGGCGAAGATCACGGTGCGGCCCTTCTCGAGGTGCCGGATGGCGCGCCGCCGGATGTACGGCTCCGCCACCTCGGAGATGGTGAGGGCCGACTGGACGCGGGTATGGACGCCCTGCTTCTCCAGCGCGTCCTGGAGGGCCAGGGCGTTGAGGACCGTGGCCAGCATGCCCATGTAGTCGCCGGTGGCTCGGTCCATGCCCTTGGCGGCGGCGGCGAGTCCTCGGTAGATGTTGCCGCCGCCGACCACGATCGCGATCTCCACCCCTCGCCGCTGGACGCTCGCCACCTCGGCGGCGATAGTGGCCACGCACTCGGGGTCGGTCCCGTATTCACGCTCGCCCATCAGGGCCTCGCCGGAGAGCTTGAGCATGATCCGGCGATAGACCGCCGGTGCGGCTTGCGCCAGCGGCCTCGGGACCGGCTCAGCCACCGACCGCGAACCGCGTGAAGCGGCGGATGACGACATTCTCGCCCATCTCCGAGGCCAGAGCGGCCCGCAGCTCCTCGATTGTCTGCCCGCTGTACTTGTCCTCGTTGACGTGCTTCTGGCGCAGCAGGACGACGTCGTCGAGCCACTTATCGAGCTTCCCTGCGACGACCTTCTCACGCACGTTCTCGGGCCGGTCGGCGGCCTGTTCGGTGGCGATCCTCTCCTCCCGCTCCCGGTCCTCGGCGGGCACTTCGGCGTCGGAGACGGCGAGCGTCGCGGGGCTGGCCGCGATGTGCAACGCCAGATCCCGCGCGAACTCGATGAAGCGCTCGTTGCGGGCCACGAAATCCGTCTCGCAGTCGACTTCGACCAGCACGCCGATCTTGTTGCCGGCGTGGATGTAGCTCTGCACCACACCCTCGCTCGCCTCGGCGCCCGCCCGCTTGGCCGCCTGGGCCTGGCCACGGGTACGGAGGAGGTCGACCGCCTGCTCGAAGTCACCCTCGGATTCGATCAGCGCGTTGCGACAGTCGTTGATGCCGGCACCGGTCCGCTGCCGCAGTGTCTTTACGTCCTGTGCGGTGGCCGTATAGCTCACGATGCCTCCTCGCTCGTCGGCGCCGCAGGCGCTTCGGCCGGAGCCGCGGGCTCTGCCGCTGGCGGCTTGGCGGGCGGAGCTTCGCTGGCAGCCGGCTCAGGCTGAGGAGCCTCCGCGGCCGGGGCTGGCGCCTCCTGAGACTCAGCAGGGGACGGGGCGGCGTCTGAACCGACTCGCGCAGCGCTTGGTTCAGACGGCGCTTCGGCCTCCGCGGCAGCAGCCGCCTCAGCGGCAGCCGCCTCAGCCGCCGCCTGCTCCTCGGCCTCGCGCCTAGCCTGCTCCTCGGCTTCGCGCCGCGCCTGCTCCTCGGCCTCACGCCGCTCACGCTCGAGCCGGGCCCGCTCCTCCGCGGCCACGAAGGCAGCATGCGACTGGGCGACCACGTCGCCGATGGCGTGGGTGACCGCGGCACAGGACCGGATGGCGTCGTCGTTGCCCGGGATCACGTAGTCGATCCCATCGGGATCGCAGTTGGTGTCGACGAGCCCGATGATCGGAATGCGCAGGCGCTGAGCCTCGCGAACCGCGATCGCCTCGGTCTTGAGGTCGATCACGAAGATGGCGTTGGGGACACGCTCCATCCCCTTCACCCCGCCCAGGTTGGCGCGGAGCTTCTCGAGGTCGGCCTGGGCGGCGATTCGCTCACGGGTCGGCAGCAGCTGCAGCTGGCCCTCGGAGTCGTAGCGCTCCAGGTCGTGCAGCCGGCGGATCCGCAGCGAGATGGTCTGGAAGTTGGTCAACAGGCCACCGAGCCAGCGGTGGTTCACGTAGGGCATGCCGGAGGACTCGGCGACCTCCTTGATCACGTCGCGGGCCTGCTTCTTGGTGCCCACAAACAGGATCGTGCCGCCCTGGCGGGCGATGTCGTCGGCAAATCGCCGAGCCCGCTCCAGGAGCTGCTCGGTCTGCAGTAGGTCGATGATGTAGATGCCGTCGCGCTCGCCGAAGATGAAGCGGCGCATCTTGGGGTTCCAGCGGCGTGTCTGGTGACCGAAGTGAACCCCGGCCTCCAGCAGCTCTTTGACGCCGATTTGAGCCACGTTTCTGCTCCCTTTTGTGCTTGGTCGTTTGCTAGCGCCCGCCCGGCTAATGCCGCGAACCTCGATTGGGAGGCAGGGCGCGGCACGCGCGTGAGCGGGGTCGAAATTTCTTTACGAACCTGAGTGTACGCAAGATCCGCGGCTATTCCCGGGCGCGCTCGAGGGCCCGGCGCAGGTCCGCCGGGAGCGGGGACATCGCTTCGATCGGCGCTCCCGTGACCGGGTGGGGAAAGCTCAGGCGGTCGGCGTGGAGAAATTGCCGCTCCAGGCCGTAGGAGTCGCTGCGCCCGTAGAGACGGTCACCGCACACCGGATGCCCGATGGCGGCCAGATGGACGCGGATCTGGTGGGTCCGCCCGGTGTCGAGCGTGACCCGCAGGAGCGCCGTCTCCGGAAGGAGCTGGGCGACCTCGAAGTGCGTCCGAGCGGCCCGGGGTTGGTCGGTGTCGATGGAGACCTTGAGGCGGTCGCGCCGGTCGCGGCCGATGGGCGCGTCGATCTCCCCCGTGCGGGCCGGCGGATGACCTTCGACCAGGGCCAGGTATTCGCGGGTCAGCCGCCGGCGGGCCAGCAGCGACTTGAGCGCACGGTGAACCTCCTCGGTCTTGGCCACTACGAGCAGCCCCGAGGTATCGCGGTCGAGCCGGTGGACGATCCCGGCCCGCCACGGCTCGTCCCCTCCCGCCGCGCGTCCCGCCAGCGCCTGGGCCAGGGTTCCGGTCGCGTGACCGCGGGCGGGGTGAACGACGACTCCGGCCGGCTTGTCGACCACGAGCAGGAACTCGTCCTCGTAGACAACCTCGAAGGGGGCCTCGGAATCGGCCCCGGCTACGGGCTGGATTTCGGGTGGCTCAACCGCGACGAGCTCTCCGGGTTGCACGACGTGACGCTTGGCCCGACGAGCTCCGTCGACGGTCACGCGCCCGGCCTCGATAGCCGCCTGGGCCTGGGCGCGTGAACCAAGCGGACCGGCCAGGAACTGGTCCAGGCGCACGCCGGCCTCGTGCTCGGCGACCGTCAGCTCACTGCGGCCTTGCGGCATCCTCACGCTGGCCCTCAAGCACCCAGAGCAGGGCCAGCACGCCGAACGTGATCGACATGTCGGCCACGTTGAAGGCGGGCCAGTACGGAAGCTTGATGAAGTCGATTACCGAGCCGCTCGAGACTCGATCGATCAGGTTGCCCACCGCCCCACCCACGAGCATCCCAGTGGGCAGCCACAGGTACGGTCGCTCAGGCCGCCAGGCGAGATACAGGACGAGGACGGCGAGCGCCACCAGGGTCAGCACCAGTACGAGCGCGCCGCCGCCGGAGAAGAAGCCGAAGGCCACCCCGGTATTGCGGACGTGGACCAGGTTGACCAGGGGAAAGAACTTGTGCGTCTCCCCTACCGGGACACTGGCCGCGATCGTGTGCTTGGTCAGCTGGTCGAGGCCGACGACGATGAGCAGCACGAGGCCCGCGCGGGCGAAGGCGGCGCTGCGGACGTGCTCCTTGGCCATCGCCGGCGAGCCCACCGTGGCGCTCACCCCGCGATCAGGCTGGTGATCACCGTGCGCAAGATGTAGAGCACGATGAGCGCCAGGACCGGCGAGAAGTCGAACATCCCGACCGTCGGGATGAAGCGGCGAAACAGGCTCAGATACGGCTCCGAGACGTCGCGCAGGAAGCCCAGGACCGCGTCCGACCAGCGCGAGTACGGGACCCGCAGTCCCATGCCGAACATCAGGTTGGACAGCAGGTAGACGAAGATGATGAGGATGTAGACGTAGAAGAGCGCGCTGACGTAGTCGGCGATATCGCCCCGGCTGATGGCGAACGCGATCACGAAGCGCTCCCGCTGTACAGCGCATCCATCGCGTCCTGAAAGGCAGCCCGGACGCCGGCCCGCTCAAGCGCGGCCAGGCCCCGGGCGGTACTTCCCCCCGGCGAGGTGACCTCCCGCCTGACCGCCAACGTGTCGTAGCCGCGGTGGGCGAGCAGCGCGGCTGTGCCGGCCATCGTCTCGGCCACCAACCGCCCGGCCAAGTCCGCCTTGAGCCCGTAACGAACCCCGGCGTCGACCTGCGCCTCGGCGAGCAGCGCCTGGTAGGCCGGACCGACGCCGCTGATCGCTCCGGCGGCCCCGAGCAGGCTCTCAGGCAGGACGAAGACCTCTCCGAGGCGGTCAAACAGCGCGATGACCTCGCGCTTGAGGTCGGCCGGCACGCCTTCGGCGGCGGAGAAGGCGACCACCCCGCGGCGCACCTCAACCGGCGTGTTGGGCTCGGTGCGGAACACCGGCCGGCCCGGGTAGACCTCCTGCAGGGCGTCCAGCGATATTCCCCCCAGCACGGAGACGATCGGCTTGGGCTCGCCGGCGATCTCCCGGGCCACGAGCGCCAGCTGGGCCGGCTTGTGGCAGAGGACGACGAGATCGGCGCCTTGCGCCACTTCGAGATTGGACTCGACCGCCTCGCCGCCGAGCTCGCCGGCCAACGCCTGGGCTCGGCCGGAGCCGGTGTCCGAGACGAGCACGGGATCGCCCCAGCCACGGGCCAGGGCTTGCGCCATGTTGCCGGCTCCGATCAGTCCAACCCGCATAGCGCCAACGTTATCCACGGGAACTGCGCCCGGCTGCGCGGCCCCGCAGGCGAGCAGGCATCAGGACTGGTTGAAGAAGCCCTTCTCGACCAGGCGGGCGCGCTCCTCGGCCGACACTTCGACGTTGCGCGGAGTCAGGAGGAACACCTTGTCGGCGATCCGCTGCATGCCACCGTCGAGGGCATAGGTGAGTCCGCTCGAGAAGTCGATCAGGCGCTTGGCCAGGTCGGTGTCGGTGCTCTGGAGGTTGAGGATCACCGGAATGTGATCCTTGAACTTGTCCGCCACGTCCTGGACGTCGTTGAAGTTCTTCGGGGCCACAAAATGGACGCGCACATCCCCGCCGCCGCGGCCGTTGCGGGGGCCTCCGACCGGTCGCAGCGCCGTCGTCCGGCGCTCCGCGTCGGCATCGTCGGCGAAGATGTCGTCGATCTCGTCCCGGCGCCGGCGGGCACTTAGGCGGCGGACATTGGGACGCTGTGAGTAGGAGTCCTGGAGGTCGACCTCGGGCTCTTCATAGGAGCCAAGGTCCTCCTCGTAGGCCTCGTCCTCGGCCAGCCCGAAGTAAACGAGCGCGCGGTGCCATGTGTCTCTGAAGGCCATATGCGTGTCAGGGTTCGCGAATCCGCAGGGATTCCCTGCCGGGATTATGCCGCTTTGGGGGCGCTACCAGGTGCTTTTTCAGGATTTGTAGAGGACGGTGCCCAGCCTGACGATGGTCGCTCCCTCCTGCACCGCGACCACGTAGTCCTGGCTTGTGCCCATCGAAAGCTGGGTCAGGCCATGTTGTTGAGCCAGCTCCCGGAGGGCGGCAAAGTACGGCCGGCTGGACTCGGGCCGCGCGGCCAGCGGCGGCATCGTCATCAGGCCCACAACCGGAACGGGTGCCCGCTCCAGGAACCCCGGCAGCTCCCCCGGCGCGATCCCGCTCTTCCCCGCCTCTCCGGCGACGTTCACCTCGATCAGAATTCGCGTGGCGTCGGTTCCGTGACGCGCCAGCTGCTTCAGCGCGGAATCCGTGGCCACCGAGTGGATGTAGCGGACGTACGGAACGAGCTGGCGCACCTTGCGGCTCTGGAGCTGGCCGATGAAGTCCCAGGTGAAGCGACCCGGGTAGGCGTCGGCCTTGGCCACGAGATCCTGGGCCCGGTTCTCACCGAGCAGTCCGAGCCCCGCTTGCGCCAGCACCTTAAGCTCGTCGGCCGGCACGTACTTGACGGCGGCCAGGATCTCCACCTCACGGCCGTCGGCGGCCTCGGAGATCTGTTCGCGCACCCGCTTCAGTGCGCCCCGCACCTCATCGGCGCCCAGGCCCCGGATCAGATCAACCAAGCGATGCCTGCCTGGCGCCCGGTGACGCCGCCGTCGCGGCGATGGGAGAAGAAGAGCGCCGGCGGGCTGCAGATCGTGCACAGCCCGACGTCGTGCACCTCCTCCACGCCCCCGTCCTTAAGCTGGGCGCGCGCGATCGCCTTGAGGTCGAGGTTGCGCCCGCGGGTCACGCTCGCTCCATAGTCCGCGAAGCGTCGGCGCACCTCGTCGCCCACCTCGTAGCAGCAGACGCTCGCCCCGGGACCGATGGCCGCGGTGAGGGTCGCTCCGGGCGCCAGCTCGCGCAGCGCGTGTACGCCTGTCTCGATCACGCCCTCGGCCAGGCCCCGCCACCCGGCGTGAAGCATGGCCACCGCGCCACCGCCGGCAATCGCGATGGGCAGGCAGTCGGCTGTCATGACCATCGGCGCCAGTCCGCGCAGCGCCGTGGCCTGGCCATCGGCCTCCTCCAAGTCACCGGCCGGCGCGGCTCCGGAGGCCTGGCTCGGATCGTCCCGGCGCAGCACGCGCGATCCGTGAACCTGGCGAATCATGGCCATCCGGGCGTCGAGCCGTGCCTGGAGGCGGTCCCGGTTGCGCTGCACGGCCTCAGGATCGTCGGCCGTCAGCTTGCCCAGGTTGAGCGAGGCGTAAGGGCCGGTGGAAACGCCTCCCCGTCGCGTCGTGAATAGCGCCCGGGCGCCGGGAAGATCCACGGCCAGGTGCTCTCCGGAGAGATAGAACGGTTCCGGTAGCTCCATGCCGGGCCAGGCTAGCTGTCCTTGCCGAGGCTCTCGAGCGCGGCGGCGAGCTCCTCGTCCCGACCCCTGGCGCGTCCATCGAGCTTGGCGGCGAGCGCCGCGGCCAGGCCCTCCCCCAGCGCGGGCCCCTCCGGAACTCCCGCCCGGAGTAGGTCGCGCCCGTCGATCTCGAGGCTCACCCCTCGCAAGGTCTCAAACCACTGGCGGGCCGCGGCCTCGGCGCCGAGCGCCCCGGCCAGCGCGACCGCCTCCGCTCCCGCCCGCCGGGCCGTGGCGGCGACCTCGGACGGGCTTTGGGCCGCGGCCAGGGCGCGGCTCAGCTCGGTCGCCCGGGCCGCGGCGAGGATCGCGTCCCGATCTCCCGCCTCGAAGCCGAGCCGATCCAGCAGCGTCCGCAGCTCCGCCGCCGGGAGATCCAGGCTCGCCGCGGCCAGGATCAGCCGGTCGGCCCGCTCCCCCCGGGGGAGCAGGGCCAGGGCTCGCCGCGCGGCCGCCTCGTCCGCCAGACCAAAACCCGGGTGAATGGCCTCGTCGAGGCCGAGCTCGCGGAGGGCCTGAAACGCCGCCACCGGGTCCTCCTCGCGAGCCAGGAGGCGCAGCTCGTTGCCGATGCGCGGCCCACTGATCGTCCCCAGTGCGTCCTCGTCCACGGCCTGCTGGGCCAGTGCCTGGGTGTGCGGATCGATCGTGAAGCCCAGGCGCCCGCGGTAGCGAGCCAAGCGCAACAGGCGCGTCGGATCGTCGATGAAGCTCGCGTCGTGGAGCACGCGCAGGGTCTCCTGTTCGAGGTCATCGAGCGACCCGGGATAGGCCGTCAGCCGGCCCCGCCCGGGCTCGCCCAGCCCCACCGCCAGCGCGTTGACGGTGAAGTCGCGCCGCCCCAGATCCTCCTTCAGCGGCGCCGGCTCCACCTCGGGCAGCGCCCCCGGCTGGGGATAGGTTTCACGCCGCGAGCGGGCAACGTCGTAGGTGAAGCCTCCGGCGCTCACGGTCGAGGTGCCAAAGCGGTCGTGGACGACGACATCATCCAGGCCGATCCGGCGGGCGACGGGTACCGGGTCGCCCTCGACCACCAGGTCGAGGTCGAACGGCTGACCGCCTCGGAGCAGATCCCGGATCGCGCCGCCGACCAGGTAAACGCCGGGCCTGGCTTCGACCGCCGCCAGCACGGGCCCGGCGGCGGGTAGGGCGCGTATTTGCGCCAGCAAGTCATCGGGGTCAGGTGGCTTCACGTCCGCCATCTTCGCCGCTGGGGCCTGTGGAGGCGACCGTGGCTAGCATTGCCCGCCATGCCGAATCCCCGTTGGCGGCGCGTGCCGCGGCGGGTGCTGATCGCCGGGACTGCCCTGCTGCTTGTGGCCGCAGGCGCAGTGGCGTTCGTCCTCTTGCACTCGCCTGGCAACGTGTCTCACCCCAACGTCGAGTTCACAGGCCCGACGAATACCGCTGCGCCGACCCCGCCCGTGGCGACCTTTGCCTGGCCCCGCTACGGCTATGACGCAGCCCGGACCCGCTACTTCGCCTCCGGCACGACCCTGAACCCGCCCTTCCACGTGGGCTGGACGTTCGAGGACTTTGCCCTGCTCGAATTTCCCCCGGTCATCTACGGCCACACCCTGTACCTGGTCGACGACGACGGCTCGGCCAAAGCGCTCAACGCGCAGACGGGACACAAGCTCTGGGAGACCAAGGTGGGCACGCTGGCCGCCGCCTCGCCGGCGCTGGGGATTAAGCAGGGGCTCGTGTTCGTCCCCATCCTCTCCACCAACGCGAACGCGACGCACACCCAGGTCCCTGGCAACGGGCGCCTGGTCGCCCTCTCGATGAAGACCGGCAAGGTCGTGTGGTCACGCAAGGTTCCCCCCGGCACCGAATCCTCCCCCCTGGCCTGGGGCGACACGGTCTACTTCGGCGATCAGAACGGCGTCGTCTACTCGCTCCGGGCCACCGACGGACACGTCAACTGGACCTTCCACGCCAGCGGGCCGGTCAAGGGAGGCCCGGCACTGGCCTACGGGCGCCTTTACTTCGGCGACTACTCGGGGCGGGCCTACGCGCTCAATCCCCACACCGGGCGGAAGATCTGGGCTGTCAACACGACCGGAGCCGACTTCGGCTTCGGCAGCGGCAACTTCTATTCCACCCCGGCCGTGGCCTTTGGCCGGGTTTACATGGGCAACACCGACGGCCGGGTCTATTCCTTCGGCGCCCGGACCGGGACGCTGGCCTGGGCCACGACCACCGGCTCCTATGTCTACGCGTCGCCGGCCGTGGCCGACGTGCCCGGCCTGGGTCCGACGGTGTTCGAGGGCTCCTACGACGGCTACTTCTATGCCTTCAACGCCCGCTCGGGGGCGATTCGCTGGAAGCACCGCGCGGGAGGCAGGATCTCTGGCTCGGCCACCATCCTCGGGAGCATCGTCTACTTCTCGGTGCTGGGGTCCAAGACGACCGTGGGCGTCGAGGCGGCGACCGGAAAGCGCGTCTTTTTCTTCGGAGACGGCGCGTTTAACCCAATCGTCGCCGACGATTCGACGGTGTACCTGAGCGGGTACACGAAGCTGTATGAGATGCTCCCGGCGGCCGCCGCGAAGGCGCCGTCCGCGGCGAGCGTTAAAACCCGCAAAACCCGGAGATAACCTCCTCTCAACGGAACGTGCGTTCGCGTTCCTGCTATCCTTAAGGATCTATGCGTTGTCGTAGTGGAAGTCATTGCCAGTCACCTGCGTTGGCTGGCCGCCGGTTCTGCGCGGATCACGCGGCAGAGCTCGATCGCATGCGCGAGGAGCTCAAGGATGCCGCCGCTGCCCGCATCGGTCGAGGTCGCCCCAAGCGCTCCTCGACGTGCTGCCGTCCAGGCTGCTACGAGCCTCGCGTCCCGCCCGCGGCATATTGCGATGCCTGCACCGCGGCCGGGTACGTCGAAGAGGCCGCCTAACCAGAGCCGGGCCGGTAGGCCCCTTACAACTGAGAGTCGGGCCTCCAGGCCGGGTCTTGCCCGCCCCGGATTCCGGCGCCGTGACGCGGCGGGTGGCTTGTATGCTCGGCGGGCGGTGATCCGGTGATCAGAGACGAAGCTGAGCTTCGCGGCGTGATCGGGCCGGCGAAGCCGGCGTCGCTCCTCAAGCTGGCCGACCGTCTCACCCCGCTGAGCCGTCAGTTCATCGAGCGTTCGCCCTTCGTCTGCATCGCCACGTCCCGGCCCGACGGCGGGCTCGACGTCTCTCCGCGGGGCGATCCGCCCGGCTTCGTCCGCGTCCTCGACGAGCGCACGCTGTTGCTACCCGAGCGCCCGGGGAACCGGATCGCCGACAGCTTGACCAACCTGCTCTCGGACCCCCGCATCGCCATGCTCTTCCTTCTCCCGGGCATCGGCGACACCTTTCGCGTCAACGGCGACGCGCAGATCGTCGAGGACCAGGAGCTTCTCGCCCCGAGCGCCGTCGAGGGCAAGGTGCCCAAGCTGGGGATTCTCGTCTCCATTCGCGAGGCCTACACCCAGTGCCCCAAGGCCTTGATTCGCTCCGATCTGTGGAACCCTGAGCTTCACCTACGGCGCTCGGAGCTACCGAGCTCCGGCCAGGTCCTCCGCTCGCTCCAGGGCGAGGACTTCGACGCGGACGGCTACGACTCCGAACGCGCGGCGCGCTATGCCCGGCGCGAGGAGTTCTACTAGGGCCTAGGGGAAGATCCCGCTGGTGCAGATCGCGTAGTTCATCCCCGCCGGACCGGCGCCCTTCGGCTCGGCGCCCGCGAGGTTCGGCAGGGCGAAGGTCGATGTGCCGTTCCCGCCGTAGGTGGTCCCGAGCAGGCTGTACAGAGCCGTGTTGGAGGAGATGGACAGGAGCTGTCCGTGGGCCAGCGTCCACTCGGAGGGCATCCGGCTCCCCGCGGTGAGCTTGATCTCTCCCAGGATGCAGTCGCTGTCGCTCGCGGCGTCGGTACTGGGACTTGGCGCCGGGCTGCCGAACAGGCTTGCGGCCGCAAAGGCTGAAGCAGACTGACCTCCTAGCTGCTGGGCATTGACCGCGGTCCCGCTCACAGGCAGATATCGGCTGTCGCTTTGGGCCTTCGTGTAGAACTGCGACGTGTTGACCGTGCCCGCTGGCCCTTGGCGGTTCCAAGCGATGGCCAGCTCGCTGCGGCGACAGCGGCCTTTACGCAACAGGCGCAGGCTCCCCGTCCGCTTCGATGCACAGGCGTGTATGGGTGCGTCCGATCGTCCGCTGACGGCGTAGGCGCTGCCCCCGAGCGCGATGAACAGCGCCACGTACGCCACCACCGTGCCGTGGCTCGGATGCGGCAGTCTGCTGAGCATGGTCCCCTCCTGTTGCCCCGTGTTCCCAGGTTGGCTCGGCGACGATCTGACCGCCGGCCGAGTTACCCCGTCCGGGGCGGGATCTTACCCCTGGAAAGCCGTGCCGCCTAGGTCAAGCGCTGGGGCGCACCGGCACCCCGGCGGCGCCCAGAGCGGCTTTCGCCTCGGCCACGGTGTGCCGGCCATAGTGGAAGATCGAGGCGCAGAGGACCGCGTCGGCGCCCGCCTCGATGGCAGGAGCCAGATCTTCCAGATCGCCGGCGCCTCCCGAGGCGATCACGGGCACGCTCACCTCATCCGTGACGGCTCGGATCAGCGCGACGTCGTAGCCGGCCGAGGTCCCGTCGCGGTCCATGCTCGTGAGGAGGATCTCCCCCGCTCCCCGCTCGACGCCCGCCTTCGCCCACACCACGGCGTCCCGGCCCGTGGGGGTCCGACCGCCGGCTAGGTAGGCCTCCCAGGTTCCGTCGCCGCGCGCCTTGGCGTCGATGGCCAGGACGACGCACTGCGAGCCGAAGGTCTGGGCCAGCTCGTCGATCAGCTCGGGGCGCTCCAGCGCGGCCGAGTTGACCGAGACCTTGTCAGCGCCGGCATCGAGAACCGCCTGGGCGTCCTCGACGGAGCGGATCCCGCCGCCCACCGTGAACGGGATGAACACCTCCTCGGCGGCGTGGCGGGCCAGCTCGACGACCGTCTCGCGCTTGTCCGCCGTCGCCGTGATGTCGAGGAAGATGAGTTCGTCGGCCCCAGCCGTGTCATAGCGGGCGGCCAGCTCGACGGGGTCGCCGGCGTCGCGCAGGTCGATGAACCCGACGCCCTTGACCACGCGGCCGGCGTCAACATCGAGACAGGGGATGACGCGCTTGTAGTGCATCTAGCCACGATCCTCGAGAGCCGCCTGCCCCTCGCTCACCGTGAACCGGCCCTCGTACAGCGCCTTGCCCACGATCACGCCGGTCAGGTTGACGTGGCGAAGCCGGGCCAGGGTGCCCAGGTCATCGAGCGAAGCCACGCCACCCGAATAGACGAAGCTGCCCCGCACCGCACCGGCCACGTCGTGGATGCCCTCTAGGTCGGGGCCGGCCAGCATTCCGTCCCGCTCGATGCTCGAGTAGACGAAACGGTGGACTCCGCGGGCCTGGAGACGCTGGATGGCCGACTCCACTGGCAAGTCAGTCTGCCTAAGCCAGCCGGCGGTGGCCAGTCGGCCGTCCCGCGCGTCGAGCGAGACCACGAGCCGTCCGCCGATCCGGGCTACGACGTCGTCGAGCAGGTCGATGTCGTGGTAGGCCGCGGTCCCGAGGACGATTCGCTGAGCGCCCGCCGCGATCGCCTGCTCGACGGCCTCGAGGCTCCGCAGTCCTCCACCGACCTGGACCGGCACTCCGGCGGACTCGGCGATCCTCCGCACCTGATCCAGGTTGACCGGCTCCCCGGCCCGAGCCCCGTCGAGATCGACCACGTGCAGGGCCCGCGCGCCCATGTCGACCCAGCGCCGGGCGGCGTCGACCGGGTCGGCGTCATAGACCGTCTGCGCTTCGTAAGCCCCCTGGGCCAGCCGGACCGCTTTGCCGTCGAGGATGTCGATCGCCGGGAGCAGGATCATCCGCGCGCCGACAGGGCCGCGGTCGATGCCGGGTCTCCGGCACCGCGTGCTTCCTGGCACAGTCGGACGAAGCTGCCGAGCAGCCGCAGCCCATGCCCGGAGGACTTCTCGGGATGGAACTGCACGCCGAACACTCGCTCGCGCGCAACGATGGTGGCGAAACGCTCGCCGTACTCGGTCGTTGCGACCACGTCCTCGCCAGCGGCAGGACGAGCGGCGAAGGAATGCACGTGGTAGAAGGGGCAGCCCTGTGGAGGCAGGCCCTCGGTCAGCCTCGAGGGCCGTGCCCAGCGGACTTCATTCCAGCCGATGTGGGGGATCGGCAGGCCGGGGGCGGCGAGCCGGGTGACGCGCCCGGGGAGCATCCCCAGGCCGGGCGTTGACCCCAGCTCCTCCGAGCCTTCGAACAACAGCTGCATGCCCAGGCAGATGCCCAACAGGGGAACCCCGGCGGCGGACTGGGAGCGCACGAGTTCGTCGAGACCGAGCTCGCCCAGGTTCCCCATCGCGAGCGGGAACGCGCCCACCCCGGGGAGCACAAGGCCCTGACAGCGACGGAGATCGTCCAGATCACGGGTGATCGGAGCCTGCGCCCCCGCGGACTCGAGCGCCTTCTGGACCGAGCGCCGATTGCCCATCCCGTAGTCGATCACGCCGATCACGGGGCCCGGAGCGCTCATACGAGCGTTCCCTTGGTGCTGGGCACTCCCCGCTCGGAGGGGTCGATCGCCGTGGCCACGCGCAGCGCGCGTGCCACCGCCTTGAACATGGCCTCGATCACGTGGTGGTGGTTGCTCCCGGCCTCGACGATGACGTGAAGCGTGATCCGGGCGTTGGTGGCCAGAGCGCGGAAGAACTCCTCGACCAGCTCGTGATCGAAGTTGCCGATCGCCCCCGGGGGCAGTGCCGCCTCGAAGGCCAGCAGTCCGCGGCCCGAGACGTCGATCGCGCACGATGCCCGCGCCTCATCCATGGGCACAGTGGCGTGGCCGTAGCGGGTGATCCCGACCCGGTCTCCGAGAGCGCCGTCCAGGGCCTGGCCGATGCAGATGCCCACGTCCTCGACGGTGTGATGAGCCCCCGTCTGCAGATCGCCGCTGGCGCTGACCTCTAGATCGAGGTGTCCGTGGCGGGCCAGCAGGTCAAGCATGTGGTCCAGGAAGCCGACGCCGGTCTCGCGGCTGCCGCGGCCGTCGCCGTCGAGGGCAAGACTGACGTGAATCTGGGTCTCGGCGGTCTCCCGGTCGATTTCGGCGCGGCGGCTCATGGCCGCTGATTGTCGCCGATGCGTGCCTCCATCGACCGGGCGTGGAGCTCGAACCCCTCAGCGCGTGCCAGCGGGACTGCCTCGCGGGCCAGCGCGCCCCCGGCGCGGACCCGGACCTCGGCCATCGTGCGCTGAAACTGCGCCGGGGTGAGCCCGGAAGCAAACCGAGCCGCTCCCTGAGTGGGCAGGATGTGATTCGAGCCGGCGATGTAGTCGCCGAAGGCGGTCGCCGACTGGGGGCCCACGAACAGAGCGCCGGCTCGGCTGACCCGGGAGGCCAGCCCCTCGGCCCCGGCCCCCATCAGCTCCAGGTGCTCGGGGGCAAAGCGCTCGGATACGGCAAGCGCCTGGTCGAGCTCCCCGACCTCGACCAGGGCGGCCACGGCGCCCGGATCGGGCGCTTCTTCAAGTCGCCCGGCGAGCGTCTCAAGCAGCGGCCTCGAGGTCGAGATCGCCACGACCAGCGTTCCCGGACCGTGCTCGGCCTGGGCCAGGAGGTCGAGGGCGGCGAGCTCGGCATCGGCGGCGGCGTCGACGATGATCACGAGATCGCTCGGACCGGCGAAGCCATCGATTCCCACCTGGCCGAAGACCTGGCGCTTGGCCTCCTGCACGTAGAGGTTGCCCGGGCCCACGATCAGGTCCACGGGCTCCACCGACTCGGTTCCGTAGGCCAGCGCGGCGATCGCCTGAGCTCCGCCCATCGGGTAGACCTCTGCCGCCCCGGCGAGCCGGCAGGCGGCGAGGATCACCGCGGGCACGCGCCCGTCGCGTGCCGGGGGCGTGCACACGACGACCTCCTTAACTCCGGCCACCTGGGCCGGCACCACGCCCATGACGACCGTGCTCGGATACGGCGCGCGGCCGCCGGGAACGTAGATGGCGGCGCGGGCGACCGGCTCACTGCGGAGGTGGATCCGGTGGGTCTCGAGCTCGACGGTGACCGTGTCTCGGTGGGTCGCGCTGGCCACATCTCTCACGTTGGCGATCGCGGTATCGAGCGAGCGCCGGAGGCGAGGATCGAGTAACTCGGCCGCCGCTGCGAGCTCGCCATCGCCGACCTGGAGGGATGCGGGCTCGGCGCCGTCGAACTCACGCGTGTAGTCGAGCACCGCCCGGTCGCCCTCGCTTCTGACCTTGGCGATGATCTCGGCCACGGCGTGGCTGACCGATTCGCCGCCCGGAACGAGCGCCCGCAGCTCCCGGACGAGCTCGGCTGCCTCGCCGCTCAGCGTGAAGCGTTCACACCGCATCGAGCCGGTCCACGAGGGCGTCGATAGCGGCCGCTTTCAGCTTATGGGACACCGGATTGGCGATCAGGCGGGCCGTGCAGCGGGCGATTTCCTCCCGGACCACGAGCCCGTTCTCGCGCAGCGTCTGCCCGCTGGCCGTGAGGTCGACGATTCCCTCCGCCAAACCGGTGAGCGGCGCCAGCTCGACCGAGCCCTTCACCTCGACGATCTCGGCTTGCCGCCCGGTATCGGTGAAGTACCGCGCTGCGATCCGCGGGTACTTGGTCGCGATCCGGACCACGCCGAGGCGCCGAAGCGCCTCGGCCGCCCGATCCTCGCCCGCCGCCGTTGCCAGCACCATCGTGCAGGGTCCGTACCCGAGGTCGGCCAACTCATAGATCTCGCGCTCTGACTGCTCCATGAGAACGTCCTTGCCCGTCACCCCGAGGTCGGCGGCGCCGGCCTCCACGTAGGTGGGAACGTCCGAGGGGCGCATGGTGACGATTCCGGATTCCTCGAACAGGAGCCGGCGATCGCCCCCGCGAACCTCGCTCGTGTCAAGACCGAGCTGGTCGAGCAAGGCCAGCGTATCGGCGAACAGGGCTCCGCGGGGGACGGCGATCCGGAGCTGATTCACTGGACACCTCCCCCCCGCCCGCGCTCCTCGCCGGTCAGCGCGATGTGCAGCCGCTCCACGTTGAGGGCAAAGCCCACGGCGGGTAAGGGCCGGCCGAACCCGGCCAGGAGCTCGTCGTAGCGGCCGCCGGAGCCGATCGGGACCCCATGGGCCGGGTCGTAGACCTGGAACACCGCGCCCGTGTAGTAACCGAGGCTCCGCACCAGCCCGAGGTCGAAGATGATCCGTTCGGCTACGCGCGGCTCAAGGAGTCGGTGGACCCCCCGCATGCCGGTCGCCGCCGTCTCGAGTCGCTCGGGCAGCTGGCTCAGGACCCCGGGGCCACCGCGGATCCGGGGCACGGCGAGTAGCAGCTCGGCATCGGCCGCGGGCAGTTCAAGCGCCCGGACCTCCGCCTCCACGTCGACGAAGTTGCCCCGGGCGAGCGCACCGAGAATCCTCTCCCCTGGTGCCTCGATCACGCCCAGGGTGGCCAGCAGCTCCGGATACAGGGAGGCGTCGCCGAGACCCACGCGGTAGTTCTCCAGCCCGGCCGCGTCCAGCGACGCACACAGGACCGTGAGGGCTTCGGCGGTGCCCTCGGGGCCCGGGGCGCCGATCAGCTCGACGCCGGCCTGGAGAAGCTCTCGTGACTGGCCGCGCTGCGGACGCACGCCGCGGTAGGCATGGGCGAAGTAGCAGAAGCGAAACGGCGGGTCGACGTGCGCGTAGCGGGTCGTCACCACGCGCGCGAGCGGGATCGTCATGTCCGGGCGCAGGACCAGGACGTTGCCCTGCTCGTCGAACAGGCGGTAGGCCGGATGCGTGGCCGGTGATGTGCCGTGAAGGCGATCCTCACGAGCGAACGTGTCCTCGTACTCGAGCGCCGGCGTGTAGACCTCGCCGTAGCCGGCGGCCTCGAACACGGTGCGCACGCGATCGGTCATCGCGCGGAGCTCGCGCATCTCGTCGGGCAGAACGTCGCGCGTTCCGCTGGGGATGCGGTCGACCATGGTCCGCCTATCGGCTCCGGAGTCTGGTCAGGCGGCGGCGCGGACGTCGTCCAGGCGCTCGATCCGCGCTCCGAGCTGGCGGAGGCGCTCGTCGATCCGCTCGTACCCGCGATCGATCTGGCGAATGTTGCCGATCTCGGTCACCCCGTCCGCGCATAGAGCGGCGATCAGCATCGCCATTCCGGCGCGGATATCCGGCGACTCGACGCGCTGACCGCGCAGCCGGCGGGGACCCACGACCATCGCGCGGTGGGGGTCGCAGATCGTGATGCCTGCGCCCATCAGCACCAGCTTGTCGGTGAAGAAGAGGCGGTTCTCGAACATCCACTCGTGGATCATCACCGACCCCTCGGCCTGTGTCGCCAGGGCGAGGGCCACGCTCGTGAGGTCGGCCGGGAAGGCCGGCCACGGACCGTCCTGGATCTTGGGCGTGTGGTCGCCCGCGTCGTTGTGCACGACCAGATGCTGATTGCCGGGCACGATCACGTCGGCGCCCTGGACCTCGGTACGCAGCCCTAGGCGGTCGAAGACCAGCCTGATCATCCGCAGATCCTCGGGCAGCGTGTCCTTGACGACGAGCTCTCCCCCGGTCACTCCGGCCAGCGCCATGAAGGATCCGATTTCGATGTGATCCGGCGCGATCGTGTGCGTGCAGCCGCGCAGGCTGCTCGTCCCGTGGACGGTCATCACGTTGGAGCCGATGCCGTCGATCGCCCCTCCCATGGCCCCGAGCATCCGGGCCAGGTCCTGGACGTGGGGCTCGGAGGCGGCGTTGCGGATCACGGTGGGACCGCGGGTGAGCGCCGCCGCCATGAGCGCGTTCTCGGTTCCCATCACCGATGGCTCGTCCATCAGGAAGTCGCACGGCCGCAGCCCGATCGGCGCTTCGAGCCGAATCTCCTTGGGGGTGTGCTCAACCCTGGCCCCGAGGGCGCGGAAGGCATCGAGGTGGGGATCGAGGCGGCGCCGGCCGATGACATCGCCGCCCGGCGGCGGGAGGGTGACGTGGCCAAAGCGCGCCAGGAGTGGGCCGGCGACCAGGAACGAGGCCCGGATCAGCTCCGCCACGTCGGGCGCGACGGAAGAGTCGGGGGTCACCGCCGAGGTGTCGATCGAGACCTCGCTGGGGCCGAGCCATGCCACCTGGGCCCCGAGCCCTTCGAGCAGCAGCAGCATCGCTTCGACGTCACGGATCCGCGGCACCTTGCGGAGGATGACTTCGTCCTCAGTGAGCAGGGTCGCGGCGATGATCGGCAGGGCGGCATTCTTGTTCCCCGCGGGATGGACCGTCCCGGACAGCGGGGCGCCGCCTTCAATGACGAATTTCTCCATGTCCCGCCGCAGGGTACCCCGTGCTTCGGGCGGCTGCGTCGCGCGGCGCCGGGACCGCTGAACCACGCGTGAGCGCGGGGCGGCTGAGGGCTCAGCTACGGTAACGGCCATGCCTGAAGGTGTTTCGCGCCAGGAGGCCTGGAACCTCCTGAACGAATGGGTTTCTTCAGATTCGCTGCGCCGGCACATGCTCGCCGTCGAGGCGGCGATGCGGGCCTACGCGCCGCGGTGGGACGGCGATGTCGAGCTCTGGGGTGCAACCGGCCTGTTGCACGACCTCGATTACGAGCGCTATCCGAACCTCGAGGACGGCCATCCGCGCTACGCACTTCGCGAGCTCGAGGACCGCGGGTACCCGCCGGAGCTGGTCCGGGCCGTGGCCTCCCACGCCGACTTCATGGGCGTGCCCCGCGAGACGCCGATGGAGAAGACGCTCTACGCGGTCGACGAGCTCAGCGGCTTCATCCTTGCCGTGGCCTACGTCCGCTCCGAGGGGCTACAGGGCATGACTCCCAAATCGGTCAAGAAGAAGCTCAAGCAGCCCAGCTTTGCCGCCGCCGTGGGCCGGGAGGAGATCCGTCAGGGGGCCGAGGATCTCGGCCTCGACTTCGACGAGCACCTGGCCTTCGTGATCGATGCACTGGCCGCGCGCTCGGATGAGCTCCTGGTGCGCGGCGAGGCGCCGGCGGCCTAAGCTCGCTACTCGTACTGCAGCGCCCGCAGGACGTTGAGCCGTGCCGCGCGGCGTGCAGGCAGGATGGCGGCGACCAGGCCGGCCAGGATCGCCGCGATGATGAACACGATCAGGGTGCCCACCGGGATGGTGACGGCCGTAAAGCCGATGGCCACCCCGATGACGATGGCCAGGACGATGCCGAGCGGGATCCCGAAGGTGGCTCCGAGGAGCGCCGTGATCACGCTCTCCTGGCGGATCATTCGGCGGACCTGGCGGCGTGTCATGCCCACCGCCCGGAGCATCCCGAGCTCGCGCGTGCGTTCGAAGACCGTCAGCACCAGCGTGTTGACGATCCCGAACAGGCTGATCACGATCGAGAGCGAGAGCAGCACGTAGAGCAGGTTCAGGAGCAGGGTCAGGCCCTGGAGCTGGTTCTTGATGAACTGATCCCTGGTCTGGAGCTTGGCGTCCGGGAAGGCCGCGAGCGACTGGTTCAGCGCCCGGGTGTTGCTGGCCGTGACTCCGCCGCTGACGTTCATCAGGACGAACAGGTTCTGCGGGTTCTGGTACTCGCGGTCAAACAGGGCCGTGGAGATCGTCACGTCGCCGAACGGAGAAGCCCCCTTGGCGGGATCGTCGATCCCCCGCAGCGTCAGGTGGAGCACGGTTCCAGTGGGCGTCTGCACGGCGATCGGCGAGCCGACGTGCAGGTGCTGCGCCTGCGCGTAGCTCTTGGCCACGAAGGCACCGTCAGAGCCGAGCTCGGCTGGGGTTTGCTGGCTGCCGTGGGTCCACTTGACGTAGATGACCTGGTTCACGTTCGGCGACACGCCAGTGACGTTGATGGTCGAACCAAACGCCTTGCCCGCGCCGGCCCGGACGCCCGAGACGGCGGTGACGCCTGGTGCGGCGTCGAGCGTGCGCTCTGAGGCCACGCTGATGGGACTGAAGTTGTTGGTTGCGGTGACGGCGTAGTTGGCGATGAAGGCCTGGTTCACGCCGTTCTGGAAGCGGCTTCTGAGGCCCGCGGCAAGGACGCCGACCAGCGTCACGAGCGTGAGACCGATCATCAGAGCTGAAGCGGTGCTGGCCGTCCGGGACGGGTTGCGCGTCGCATTTCCCTGGGCGAGCTTGCCGGCAGCGCCCCCAAATCTCGTCGCCGGCCAGCCGAGAACCCTGGTCAGGGGAGGCACAAGCCGCGGCGCGAGCATCGAGACACCGAGGAACAGGCCCACGGCGCCGATCCCGACTCCGAGCAGGCGAATGCCGGTGCTGAGCCCGCCGGCGAACAGCGCCAGCAGCATCACCGCGACGGAGGCGACCAGCGTCCCCACGGCCCCCGCCTGGCCGAAGCGAGCGAACCTCGAGGGCGGGAGCAGGGCGCCCTCCCGGACGGCGGCGATGGGCGGAACGCGAGTCGAACGGAGCGCGGGCCGTAGCGCCGCCAGGAGCGTGATGACGATCCCCACGACGAGCGAGACGATGACCGTGCGGCCCTTGAACACCGTGCTCGTCTGCGGCAGATCGATACCGAAGGAGACAAGCAGGCTGTTCAGGGCCTTGGCCAGTCCCAGCCCCAGGAAGAGGCCGACGATCGAGGCCACGGTCCCGATCACCAGCGCCTCAATCATCACCGAGCCGAGCACCTGGCGGCGAGTGGCGCCCAGGGTCCGGAGGGTCGCCAGCTCGCGGGTGCGCTGGGCGATCGTGATCGACAGGGTGTTGGCGATCACGAAGCTGCCCACGAACAGCGCCACGCCTCCGAAGGCGAGCAGAAAGTCCTGGAAGATGCTCAAAAAGCCGCTCGTGTCCTTGGTCGCCTGCGCGGCCTGGCCCTGACCGGTTCGGACCTGGGCGCTGGCCGGGAGGAGCGGACGGACGGCGTGCACGAGCTGCTGGGGGGAGACGCCGTGGGCAGCGGCGATGTCGATCTCGTCGAACTGCCCCGGCTTGTTGAAGATGCGTTGCGCGGTGGCGAGGGGGAAGACGGCGATCGTGGCGCCGCCGAGCGACGAGACGCCACCGAACTTGACCGTCCCGGCGATTTGGAACCGCCGCACGGGCCCCTGGGCCACCACGCCGATCGTCTCGCCCGGAGATAGGTGCTGCTTGGTCGCCGTTTCGACGTCGATGTTGACCTGGTCAGGACCGCTCGGCCAGTGGCCGCTGGCGAGGGTGAGCGGGGTGAAGTGCAGGCCCGCCGGGGTGTAGCTGAAAGCGAGGCCAGGAGCGCCTCCCCGGGCGATCACCTTGCCGTTGTGGCCGACCAGCCCGGCCTGGTCGGAGATGGCGCCCGAGGCGAGTGAGACCTCCGGAAGCGCCCGGACGCGGGCCAGGAGGCTCCCGTTCAGCGACGGGGGGGTGATCGTGTTGCCGTTGTTGCTCGTGCCGATCGCGCTCTTGCCCGTGATCACGGCATCGGCGTGGGAATACGCCCGGGTGAACACGGTGGAGAACGCGGCCTTGATCGTGTCGGTGAGGATGTAGGTCCCGCTCACCATGGCGACGCCGAGGACGATGGCGACGGCCGTCAGCGCCGCGCGCGTCTTCCGCCCGAGCAGTCCCTTCAGCGCGACCCGGGTCACGCCTGCAGCGTGCTCATGACCTCGAGCACGTCGGCCGCGGTGGCTCCCCTGAGCTCCTTCACGATGAGGCCATCGGCGATGAACTCGATCCGGTCTGCGATCAGTGCCGCCCGAGCCTCGTGGGTGACCATCACGATCGTCTGGCCATAGTCGGCCGCGGAGCCCTGGAGGAGGTCGAGGATCTCGCCGCCGGTCTTGGAGTCGAGGTTGCCCGTCGGCTCGTCCGCGAACAGGATCGTCGGGCGGGTGATGAGCGCCCGCGCGATCGCCACGCGCTGCTGCTCCCCACCCGACAGCTCGGAGGGCCGGTGCGAGCCCCGCTCGCCGAGCCCGGTTCTGGCCAGAAGGTCGGCCAGCCACTCCTTATCCGGG
This sequence comes from Solirubrobacteraceae bacterium, assembly GCA_035505215.1. Classification (GTDB taxonomy): domain Bacteria; phylum Actinomycetota; class Thermoleophilia; order Solirubrobacterales; family Solirubrobacteraceae; genus Palsa-465. Next base: position 262,134 of record DATJQY010000003.1, read on the forward strand.
TTCTCCCCGGCGATCGTCAGCGGGAGGACGATGTTCTCTTCCGCGGTCAGCATCGGCAGCAGGTTGAAGAACTGGAACACGAATCCGACGTGATCGCGGCGCAGCAGCGTGAGCTCGCGGTCATCGAGCTCGGTCAGGTCGGTGCCACCGATGGTCACCGTCCCGCTCGTCGGCTTGTCGAGGCCCGCCAGGAGGTGCATGAGGGTCGATTTGCCCGAGCCGGAGGGCCCCATGACCGCCACCAGGTCTCCCCGCCCGACCTCGAGCGAGACGCCACGCAGGGCCTCGACCGCGGTGGATCCCTCGCCGTAGCGCCGCGTGAGATCGACGGCGCGAACTACTTGGTCGGTCGTCGCGACGGCAGCCGGAGAATCAGCCGGGGAATCAGCCCCCTGTGCTCGTGCGCCCACATGCTTTGTATATCAGGGGCCGCGGAGCGCTCCTAGGCGGTTATCCACACCTTTACAGACGAGCTATCCGATGCTGGGCCTGTCAGCTCGGATCGGGCCTCTCGTCACCGCGGGTCAGGCCCAATGCCTCATCCAATCGAGTCAACTCGATGACCCGCCGCACCGGCCCGTCATCACATATGACCGTCAGCGTCCGCGACGCCCGGCCGAGGCGGCGCTGGGTCCCCAGCAGGAGCTGGAGGCCGGCCGAGTCGATGAAGCCGGTGCCCCGCAGGTCGACGACCACGTCGTCGTCTGATCGCCGGACCAGGTCGTCTAGCTCGCTGGCCAGGCGGGGCGTGGTCAGGACATCGAGCTCGCCCTCGATCTCAAGCCGGACGACGCCAGACTCCACTCGCCGGGCAATGGCGAAGTGCACCGGACCAGGCGGCCGCAGGGCCTCACGCAGGGTCTGCTCTTCGCCGGGATCCCGGGCGGGTCTCTCTTCATCCCGCGCGGGGTCGCGCTCGTGCCCCTCCTGATCCCGCTCCTCTCCACTCCCGCGCTCCTCCATACCCGGGGTGTTGCCCTCGGATGGGGGTCTGAAACGGCCGCTGCGATGTGCGTGGCTGGGCTATGGTGAGCCCATGCCTGACCCGATCACGGTCGTCGTCCTGGAGGGAGATCAGACCGGGCAGGAGTTGCTTGAGCAGGCGGTCCGGTTGCTGGATCCGGACCTGCTGGGGCTCGACGTCGAGCTCGACCATTTCGACCTCTCACTTGAGCGCCGTCGTGAGACCTCAAATGGCGTCGTGAGCGAGGCCGCCGAGGCCATGCGCGAGGCGGGATTGGGGCTGAAGGCAGCGACCATCACGCCCGAGGGACGGGGCGACGTGGGATCTCCGAACCGGATCCTCCGCGAGGAGGTCGACGGGAAGGTGATCGTCAGGACCGGGCGCCGCCTGCCGGGGGTGAACCCGATCGCCGGCGTTCACCATCCGATTTCCGTCGTGCGCATGGCCGTGGAAGATGCGTATGGGGCCGACGAGCGCCGCGAGGGTGAGGAGGACTCGGAGGGTGAGTTGGCCTTCCGGACCGAGCGAATCACCCGGTCGACGTGCCGCGCCGTGTCCGAGTACGCGTTCCGGACGGCGGAGAAACTGGGCGCCCGCGTGTACGGCGGGCCCAAGTGGACGGTCTCGCCCACTTACGAGGGGATGCTCAAGGAGGAGATGGACGCCGCCGCCGAGCGACATGCGGAGGTCGAGTATCGGCCGGTCTTGATCGACGCCACGTATGCGGGGCTGCTGTCAGGCGCCGCCGATGTGCCACTGGTGATCCCGGCGCTCAACCGCGACGGCGACTGCCTTTCGGACATGGTGCTGCCGATGTTCGGGTCGATCGCCGGGGCGGAGTCGGTGCTCCTGGCCTTCGACGAGAACTACGACACGACGGTGGCGATGGCCGAGGCACCGCATGGCACGGCGCCGGCCCTTGAGGGCAAGGACCTGGCCAACCCGCTGGCCATGATCCTGGCCTGCGGTGCCCTGATGCGACATGCAGCGGAGCGCCACGGCGCCGAGGCGGATCGCGCTTCGCGGGCCATCTACGAGTCGGCGCTTGAGACGGTCGCCGCGGGCGTCAAGACGCCCGATCTGGGTGGTCATTCCGGCACAACCGAGTTCACCGACGCGGTGATCGAGCGGGTGCGGACGAAGCTCGAGATCTGGTCGTCGCTGTAGCGGGCCCGCCGCGCCCATCTGCTAGCGGCTGACCGGGCTCCGTGGCCGCCCGGCGTTCAAAAGCCCTGCAAACCGGGTAGTTCCTGAGTAGGCGTGCAAGATCCCTTGCGGGACCCCGGTTCCGTCCGAGGGCAACCGTAGCCTGTCGAACATATGTTCCTCAGAACCTCACAGCCTCTGCGTCGCCTCATGAGCCTCCTTGACGATGTGCTCGGCGACCCATTCGAAGACGAGGCTCCCCCACATCCTCATAGACAGCCCCTGCGCTGGGATCGCACCCGGCGTCCTGGCTCGGTCGCGGCACGCCCCGCGCACTGCATCTCGCCAGTGCGCCCTGCTGCGGCTCCCAGCCGGCGGCGCGAGCGCGTTCTCGAGCCTTCGTCGGCGCGCTAGTACGCGAACGGCTGGGCCGCTTTGGACCCGACCGCCTCCGGCTTGCCGGCGGTCGGTGGTTCCCGCGCGCTCTCAGCCGAGGAGCAGGTGCGCGGCCAGGATCAGACCCGACGGCTCACCGTCGGTTGTCGTCGACCCTGACGTGAGCAGGGCGACGACGACAATCAGGAAGGTGCCCAGCCCCAAGACCACGCAGACAACGAGCAGGGCGAGCGCCTGGGGGTTGGCGCGAAAGAACTTGACCAGGTCCTGCATAAGGCCTCTCCATTGTCGCGCGTCGAGGGCGCGGGCAGCGACCAGCCTCCTGCCAGAGACCCGTGAACGCCCACGGGCGCGGGCAGCTACCAAGCCACGGGCGCGGGCAGCAACGATTCCGCCTCGTGGGGCGGAATGCTGCTCCTGCTGTAGAGAAAAAGCGGCGGCGACCTACTCTCCCAGGCCCTTGCGGGCCAAGTACCATCGGCGCTGAGGGGCTTAACTGCTCTGTTCGGAATGGGAAGAGGTGTTTCCCCCTCGCCATAGCCACCGCAAACCGGTGGGAGACCGCTCACCGCGGACCCTCAAAACTACACAGTGCCAATGCACGGATATCAAATATCCGTCAAGCCCTCGACCCATTAGTACCGGTCTCCTAAGAGTGTTACCACTCGTACAGATCCGGCCTATCAACCTGGTGATCTTCCAGGGGTCTTACTCCCTCAAGGGGATGGGAGAGCTCATCTTGAGGCCGGCTTCCCGCTTAGATGCCTTCAGCGGTTATCCGATCCGGACGTAGCTAACCTGCGGTGCCCTTGGCAGGACAACAGATACACCAGAGGTCCGTTCGTCCCGGTCCTCTCGTACTAGGGACGAATCCTCTCAACTCTCCAACGCCCACGACAGATAGGGACCGACAGTTTTGTTACTCCCGACCGTGCTGGCCGAGGGCCAGGACATTTCTGCCTGACTCTGCATGTCGCCATGCAGCTCGGACTGTATCTTCCGGATGCATCGTCCGGTCTGGCGTACAGTCTCTGAGGATTCTGGCTGTGTAAACAGCCAGCCTTTCCTGCTGATTGTCCGCACCGGTCACATTGTCACTTCCGCGTCGCCGCGGCGAGTAGTGCCGGATACTCGGAGTTTCCAGCATATAGCCAGATTTATAGACAGCAATGGTCTACTGTCTCACGACGTTCTGAACCCAGCTCGCGTACCGCTTTAATGGGCGAACAGCCCAACCCTTGGGACCGGCTTCAGCCCCAGGATGCGACGAGCCGACATCGAGGTGCCAAACCTTCCCGTCGATATGGACTCTTGGGGAAGATGAGCCTGTTATCCCCGGGGTACCTTTTATCCGTTGAGCAACGGCGCTTCCATAAGCAACCGCTGGATCACTATGCCCTGCTTTCGCACCTGCTCGACTTGTAGGTCTCGCAGTCAAGCTCCCTTTTGCCATTGCACTCGACAGCTGATTGCCAACCAGCCTGAGGGAACCTTTGGGCGCCTCCGTTACATTTTAGGCAATCTGTTAGCCCGACAACCTAGGTAGGGTTGCCGGCCCGAGGTCATCTCTGCCTCGGTCTGCATGTCGCCATGCAGTTCAGACCATCCCATCACCCGTCGCAACGCGACGGGGCTCTCGTTGTGGTCGTTGAGGTAGGCGGCGACCACACAATTACGCCGCCCAACCTGCTGATGATCCGCACTGGTCAGATTTTCACTGCCCATGACCCCACCCTACGAAGAGGGTGTTACATGGTGAGTACTGCCAGATACTCGGATTTCCCAGCATACGCCGAGAGTTTTATTTCACATGGTTTCCCATGATTCGCCCCATTTTGTTAAGGCGACCGCCCCAGTCAAACTACCCACCTGACGCT
>DATJQY010000004.1:0-3380 GCA_035505215.1 Solirubrobacteraceae bacterium
CCGCGCGTAGGCAGTCAGCAGCAGGGTTGCAACCTGTTCGTCCTCGTCGGGAGCCGGGATATCGCGCGCAGCTTGGGCGACCGCGAGGGGGGTGGTGCCGGTGGTCAGGCGGCCGGCCCACATCGCTGACCCGAGGGCCTCGAGCAGCACCTCGCGTGCGAACCGCGGGTCGGCGTCCTTAACATCCATCGCCGCCTGGAAAAGCAACGACGGCGTCTCGCCGCCGCGGCCCTCGGAGAACCGGATCATGCCCTGCATGCGCGCCGCCTGAGCCCGCGACCGCGCGTCGCTCAGGTTAGGCAGGCTCTCGTCCAGCAGCGCCTGCGCCAGGTTGGTGGCGCCCGCGGTTAGCTGGGCGTGCGCGGCGAGCAGCAACCGCGCCGCCGCGCGCTCTGGCTCTGGCGTCAGCTCCGCGGAACGCTCGAGCAGGCCCGCAGCCGCGGCTAGGCCGCCGCGGTGCTGTGCTCGGCCGGCCGAGCGTTCGAGCTCCTCGGCGAGCGCCTCGTCCGGGCCGGTGGCTCCCTGAGCACGATGCCAGGCGCGGTAGTCGGGGTCGGGGTCCGGGTCTGTCACCTCCGCGAGCGCGAGATGTACCCTCCGGCGCTGCTCTGGCGTCGCCGACCGGTATACGGCCGAACGCACCAGCGGGTGGTGGAATCGGAGGTTCGGTTCGAGCAGTCCCGCCATGACCGCGGGCTCTGCCGCGTCGGCTCCGACACCGAGAAGCTTGCCTGCTTGGCGCACTCGGGCAGCTTCGCCGAGCGGCTCGAGTGCGGCTATGAGCAATAGCCGTTGTGTCTGGGCCGGCAGCCCGTCGATTCTCTGCCGGTAGTTTTCCTCGATCCGTCCCGACAGCGGCGTCGCGTCCGGCATGCCGAATCCAAGTGCCAGCTCTGCCGGCGTCTGGCCGCGCGGCAGCTCGAGCAGCGCGAGCGGATTCCCGTGCGTCTCGGTCACGATCCGATCGCGGGTCCGGTCGTCGAGCGGGCCGTCGATCACCGACGAAAGCAGCGCACGGGCGTCATCGTGAGCGAGGCCCTGCAACGACAGCTCGGGAAGCCCGGCCAGCTCGTGGCCGGCGAGCTTTCGGGTGGCGAACAGGATGGCGACCGGCTCGGCCAGCAACCTCCGAGCCACGAACGCAAGCGCCTGCGCCGAGGCGTGATCGAGCCATTGTGCGTCGTCGATTACGCACAGCAGGGGCTGTTCCCGGGCAGCATCCGCGAGCAGGTTCAACACCGCCAGGCCTACCAGCAGTTGCTCGGGCGCGGCGCCGCTGGTCAATCCGAAGGCGGTGCCGATCGCCGCGCGCTGCGGCTCGGGCAGATGGTCGAGCCGATCGAGCATCGGCGCACACAGCATCTGAAGCGCGGCGAACGGCAGTTCCATCTCCGCCTCGACACCGGACGCCCGGGCGACCCGGAAGCCGGACGCCGCTTCCACTGCGTCGTCGAGCAGTGCCGTCTTGCCGACTCCGGGCTCGCCGGATAGCACCAGGACCCGACCCTGCCCACCTCGGGCCTCCTCCAAGAATTCGTCGAGCGCCTCGCGCTCGCTGGCTCGGCCAAGCAGCATCGATGCCCGCTTTTGTTCCGCGACTCGCCCGCGCATGCTAGCCGTGCGTCCCGGACGCGGCAAGGCGCCGACTATCAACCGTGAAGATGCGACGCCGCGCGTACGGGTTCACGATGAACGCGACGATTCAATCCACGCGAGAGAGAAGCCAAAATGCACGCCGAACACACCCTCGCCGTCTCAAGGCTCGGAGCATCCGGCCCCACCGTCCCACGTCTCTCTCGGCGAGTCGGCTTCTGGGCCATCGCGTTCGCGTTCCTGAGCGTGACGGCCCTCTCGACCGCCCCGAGCGCTCTCTACGGTCTCTATGAACGGCACGAGCACTTCGCGCCGATCACCGTCACGCTCGTCTACGCGGTCTATGCCGCGGGCGTGACCGCCAGCCTGCTGCTCGCGGGCCACGTGTCCGATTGGTACGGCCGTAAGGCTGTCCTGATCCCGGCGCTGGCTCTCGCCGTCGCGGCGGCGGCGCTGTTCATCTCGTGGCAGTCGCTCACAGGCCTGCTTGTCGCGCGCGTAATGACCGGGTTGGCGTTGGGCGCCACGGTGGCCACCGCCACCGCCTACATAACCGATCTCGACGCTGGGCCGGATGGGGCTGTAACGCGCCGCGCGGGCACCGTGGGCAGGATTGCCCAGGTCGGCGGGCTTGCAATCGGGCCGCTGGCGTCCGGAGTGCTCGCGCGGTACGCGCCAGGCGGATTGACGCTCCCGTACGTCGTTCTACTGGCGGCGCTCCTGGTGGCGATGCTCGCCGTCGCGCTGACGCCCGAGGGACGCCCAGCCGCTCGCCCACTCCCGAGCTACCGGCCGCAACGGCTCAAGGTGCCCGCCCACGCCAAAGGTCAGTTCCTCGCGGGCATCGCTGGAGCGGCGCTGGCCTTTGCCACTTGGGGTCTGTTCGCGGGGCTGGCCGGCAGGTTCCTCGCCGGCCCGCTTCAACACCCCTCCCCGGCGCTCACCGGCGCAGCGATCTTCCTCACCTTCGGTACGGGCGTCGTCGTGCAAACCACCACCACCAACTGGTCGACACATCGCCTACTGAGCACGGGGATCCCGACGATCATCCTCGGACTGGCCATCCTCGTCGCGTCGGCCTGGACTGCACCTCCGAGCCTGGCCCTGTTCCTCACCGGCGGCATCGTGACCGGCCTCGGCGCCAGCGCAATCTTCCGGGCCAGCTTCAACACAGTCATCTCGACATCACGTGCCGAAGATCGCGCCGGAGCACTCGCCACGCTCTTCATCGCCGGTTACCTCGCGCTCTCGTTGCCGGTGCTCGGCCTCGGCATCGTCCTCCTGTATCTGAGCCCGCAGGTGACGCTGCTGATATTCGGCCTCGTAGTCGGCCTCGGCGTCCTGGCCGCGGCCCCGACTCTCCTCCGTCAGCCTGAAGCCCGTCGCTGAGGCCTACTCGAGGCGCCGCAGACTCGAGCGGTCAAGCCGTGGACGCAAACTCCATCAATTCCCCGGACGCCTGCTCGCGCTCCGCCTCGAGCTTCCCTTACTTGAGCCTGTTCGTGGCGACGAATATGAAGGGTCCTGACATCGCGTGTCATCGCTTCTCGGTTCGGATCATTTGTCAGACATTCTCCGTACGGAGGACCCACACGAGGCCCCGGACCATGGAGCTAAAAATGAGAGCGGCGAGTCGGCTTATTTGGCCGCAGCGCGAGGGGTTTGCGCCAGTGTCATCGAGCTGAGGCGCTTCATCGCCTCTGATCGGTAGCCGTCGCTTTTCCGCGCGCCGCCTAAGGTGGCAGGAGTGACTGCCGCTACGGGTCGAAGCGGGCTCGTGCGCAGGG
>DATJQY010000005.1:0-5156 GCA_035505215.1 Solirubrobacteraceae bacterium
CGAGGACGAAGAGCTCGCCGACCAGGCTGATGAAGACGATGAAGATGGCGAAGAAGACGATCTGAGCTCCCTCGAAGAGGAGGGCGACATCGCCGCTGACTACATCGAAGGGCTGCTCGACATCGCCGACCTCGACGGCGACATCGACATGGACGTGGAGGGCGACCGGGCGGTCGTCTCGGTCGTCGGCGCCACCCTCGACGAGCTCGTGGGCGACGACGGCGAGGTGCTCGAGGCGCTGCAGGAGCTGACTCGCCTGGCCGTGCACAGGAAGACCGGGACCAGGGCCAGGCTGATGCTCGACGTGGGCGGCTTCCGCGTGCGTCGCCGGGCCGAGCTGGCCGATCTCGGCCGCTCGATCGCGGACGAGGTGGCGCGCACCGGGGAACCGAAGAAGCTGCGTGCGATGTCCCCGTTCGAGCGCAAGATCATCCACGACGCGGTCGCGGTTGCCGGGCTCCGGAGCGAATCCGAAGGCGAAGAGCCGAACCGGCGCGTGGTGGTCTTCCCCGCTGGCTGAGGACTGCTCTTGACCGCCGATCAACTCGATTTCCCCCCGCCCTCGGCCGAGGCGATCGCCGAATTCGGCGATCACCTCGGCACGGCCAAGCGTTACCTGGAGCTGCTGGCCACCGACGGGGTGACGCGCGGGCTCATCGGGCCTCGGGAGACCTCGCGACTGTGGGACCGGCACCTGGTGAACTGCGCTCTGGTGGCGGAGCTGGTACCGGACCAGGGCGAGCTGGTCGACATCGGCTCCGGTGCGGGGCTGCCCGGGATCGTCTTGGCGATGCTCCGGCCCCGGCTGCATGTGCTGTTGCTTGAGCCGCTGCTGCGGCGCTCGGTCTTTCTCGACGAGTGCGTGAGCTCGCTCGATCTGACGAACGCAACCGTGGTCCGCGCCCGGGCCGAGGAGAAGGCGGCGTCGAGGATCCGGGCAGACGTGGCCACGGCGCGAGCGGTCGCGCCGCTCGACCGGCTCGTCGGCTGGGCGGCCGGCCTGCTGCGCCCGGGCGGGCAGCTGCTCGCGATCAAGGGGCAGTCCGCGGCGGCTGAACTTGAGGCCGCGGAGCCCGTTCTGTCGCGACTTGGCGTGCGGAGTGCGGAGGTTCTGCAGGCCGGTCACGGTAGGGTCGTAGGAACGACAACGATTGTCCGTGTCGTTATGGGAGGACACGCCGGAGAGGAGCGAGCAGGTGCTCAGCGCAGTCGGCGTGGGGTGGCCTGACGGGGCCACGGCCCTCGCAGCGGGCCTGCCCGGGCTCGGCTGGCCGCAGCTGCCGCTGGTTCTCGTGTCCTCAGAATCCGCTCAGCGGGCCCCGGTCGAGCCGGGCGCGAACGATAGGTCGGTGAACGGTCCCGAGGACCCGCGCCGTCCCGGGTCGGACCGGGTTCGCAGCGCACTGGCGGCGGCTGTTTCACGTGGAACCCCCGGTGCTGTGATGACCGCCGGCGCCGTCGACGGTGCCCTCAGCAGTGATGGAGAGCAGATGCCGCCGCACCCCCCAGTACCAGAATCCGAGGTAGTCGTGCCCGATGCACCGTTGATCACGACCGGGGACACGCCGATTGGGCGGGCGGCAGAGGCCGCCGTCGGCGTCCGCGGGGCGGGCCGGGAAGAGTGGCCGCGCCCGGCCCGGTGCCGCATCATGACCGTCGCGAACCAGAAGGGCGGCGTCGGCAAGACCACCACCGCCGTCAACCTGGCCGCCAGCCTCTCCCAGCACGGAATCCGGGTGCTCGTCGTCGACTTGGACCCGCAGGGCAACGCCTCGACCGCGCTGAACGTGGACCACCACGTGGGCCGCGCCTCGATCTACAACGCGCTGGTCGACGAGCGCCCGCTCGGCGAGATCATCGCCGAGGTGCCGGAGATGCCCGGCCTGTTCTGCGCCCCGGCCACGATCGACCTGGCCGGCGCCGAGATCGAGCTGGTGCCGATGGTCGCGCGCGAGGGCCGGCTGTCCCGGGCGATCGACCAGCTCGACACCTCGCAGTTCGACTACGTGCTGATCGACTGCCCGCCGTCCCTCGGCCTGCTCACGGTCAACGCGCTGGTGGCGGCCGAGGAAGTGCTGATCCCGATCCAGTGCGAGTACTACGCCCTCGAGGGCCTCGAGCAGCTGCTCCGGACGGTTGAGCTGGTGCGCGGGCACCTGAACTCCAAGCTGAAGATCACCACGATCCTGCTCACCATGTACGACGGCCGCACCCGGCTGGCGACCCAGGTAGCCGACGACGTTCGCGACCATTTCCACGATGTGGTCCTGCACACGATCATCCCCCGCTCGGTGCGAGTCTCCGAGGCTCCGTCCTACGGCCAGTCCGTCATCACCTACGACCCCTCTTCGTCCGGGGCCGTGGCCTACGCCGAGGCGGCCCGCGAGCTCGCCTACCGGGCGATTACTGCCTGAGCGCCGCTGCAGTCGGCGGGCGTCGCGGAGGGCGCGGGGTGCTTTCCGCGCTCGCATCCCCCGCTCATCCCTCCAGTCCCACCTGGACCTGTCAGTTACGCCATCGACCCGAAGCCCGTCCTGTCGGCTACGCCAGCGACACCTATAGGCGCTGTCGATGGCGTCGGTGACAGGTATCGGATCCTGTCGGTGGCGTCGGTGACAGGTTGGGAGCATGCTGGGGACAGGTCCTCGGTCGTGGAGCGGACGAGGGGAGTCGTCATGGCGGAATCGAAGCAGCCGTCGTCGAGTGCGGGGCCGGACGCCAACGCCGTCTACTCGCTGGGAGCCAGCCGGGATGAGCGCGCCCGGCTGCAGCGTCAGGCCGACGAGCTGCGGCCGGACAGCGCTGCCCTCCTGGACCGGGTTAGCCTGCGGCCTGGGGATAGCGCGATAGACCTCGGCTGCGGCCCGCGCGGCGTCCTGGATCTGCTGGCCGAGCGAGTGTCGCCGGACGGGCGGGTGATCGGCGTGGATGCCGATCCCGTCTCGGTCGCGATGGCGTCCGAGTTCGCCGCCGAGCGCGGCCTCGACGCCGTGCGGGTCTTGGAGGGCGACGCCAGGCATACCGGGCTTCCGTCGGGCGGGTTTGATGGAGCGCACACCCGCACCCTGCTGGTCACCATCCCGGAACCTGCGGAGGTGGTGGCGGAGATGGTCCGGCTGGTCCGTCCCGGCGGGTGGGTGGCGTCGATGGAGTTCGACATGGAGTTCTCGCTGTGTTATCCACCGCATCAGGCCTTCGCGCGGATATGCGAGATCTTCACGGTGGTCTTCAGCCGCAACGGCGCCGATCCGCAGCTCGGGCGCAAGGTCCCGCGGATGTTCCGCGACGCCGGGCTGACCGACGTCGAGGTTGAGGCCAGAGCGCCCCTGTACCCGCAGGGTCATACCCGGCGGACAATTCGGCTCGACTTGGTGCGCGCCATGCGTCCCCAGGTGCTGGAGATGGGGCTGGCGGACGAGGCCGAGCTCGATGAGCTAGACGCCGCGGCCCGCACGCACCTCGCCGACCCATGCACGGTCGTCCAGTCGGGCATTCCCTTCCTCACCTGGGGCCGCAAACCGTCTGGACCGTTACGCTTCGGAAGCGCCCGCACGTCGGTCAGCGTGGGCGCAACCACCTCGACCGTAGCCTTCAGCGCCTCCCGCCGTTTTGACTTTGACCGGTCACTCCGGCTGAGCGGCGTCAGCTTCCGGCGACATCGCCTTGACGATCCGCTCGAGGTCGTCGATGGTGGCGAACTCGACGGTGATCTTGCCCTTCTTGGCGCCCATCTCTACCTTGACCCGAGTCTCGAACAGATCAGAAAGCCGGTCGGACAGATGCCGGAGGGCGGGAGCCACGGGCTTCGCGGCGACGGTCCTGCGGACGGCCTTGGCGGTTCCGTCGTCGCCGCCGAGGGAGACGATCTCCTCCACCGTCCGCACCGAGAGGCCTTCTTCGACGATCCGCTTGGCCAGCCGCTCCTGGGCCAGCGGCGAGTCAAGCCCGAGCAGCGCGCGGGCGTGGCCCGCGCTGAGCACGCCGGCCGCGACGCGCCGCTGAACCGTCGGTGGCAGGCCGAGCAGGCGGAGCGTGTTGCTGATGTGCGGGCGGGAGCGGCCGATCCGCTGGGCGAGCTGTTCGTGGGTCGCCCCGAAGTCGTCGAGCAGCTGCTTGTAGGCGGCCGCCTCCTCAAGGGGGTCGAGCTGCGCGCGGTGCAGGTTCTCGATGAGCGCGTCGCGGAGCATGTCATTGTCGGACGTCTCGCGGACGATGGCCGGGATGTACTCGAGTCCGGCTCGCTGCGACGCCCGCATCCGGCGCTCGCCCATCACGAGCTCGTAGCGGCCGGGGCCAAGCTTCCGTACCACCACCGGCTGCAGCAGGCCGACCTCGGCGATGGAGGCGGCGAGCTCCTCGAGTGCGTCTTCGTCGAAGGTCAGGCGCGGCTGACGGGGGTTAGGCGTGATCGAGCCGATCGCCACTTCCTCGAAGTAGGCGCCATCGACCGGACGGAGTCCGCCGTCGCCGTCGGCCGACGGACGACCGCCGTACGCGTCGACGGGGTAGCCGGCGGTGGTCCCGACCGCGCCCTGCGAATGAGTGGAGTCAACCGCCCCGGCCGATCCGACCGAGCCGACCGCGCCCTGGTTGGTGCGCTGAGCGTCCGGTATTAGTGCTCCGAGGCCCTTGCCGAGACCTCGCCGTTGCTGCGCCACTATTTCTCCTGTGTACGTGCTCGTGTAGCCGCCAGGACGGCCGGAGCTGGGCATGTGGTGTCCCGGGCCGCGGTCGTCAGTTCCAATGTAACGGCAACCGGAGGTCGGTTGAGCTGCTTCGCTGAGCTTGGTTTCACGTGAAACGATGACGCCCGGTTCGGCTGCGCCGGGGCTGCGTTTCACGTGAAACCAAGCTCGTTAGGTAAAGCGGGGCGAAGCGGGGCGCGCTAGACCGAGACGGCTCCGGTCGTGGCCGCGATGGCGGTCAGGAACTCGTCCACGTCGCTTTCCCGGGTATCGAAGGCGGTCATCCAGCGGACGGTGGAAGTCGACTCATCCCAGACGTGGAACATCCAGTCCCGCCGCAGCGCGGCGACATGACCGGCGTCCAGGCGGGCGAAGACCGCGTCCGCCTGGACGGGGTAGACGACCTCAACCCCGGGGATGGCGGCGAGCCCGTCTGCCAGCCGGGCGGCCATGGAGTTGGCGTGCGCGGCG
>DATJQY010000006.1:0-181335 GCA_035505215.1 Solirubrobacteraceae bacterium
CTCGTCGATTGGCACTAGCACTGCCGCGGGCTTGCCGTTGCGGGTGACGAGCACGTGATCTCGGCGGTCGGCGACATCGCTCAGCAGTTCGCTGAGCTTCGTTCTGAACTCCCGGACGGGAACGACCTTCGCCATGGCCGATTGTGTACCTCATTGCGTACACATCCAGCCGAGCTTGCACCCGGGCGGAGGGCTAGGCTTTCCAGAGCCCGTGTTCCACCGCGCCCTGGATCACGATGGCGAAGGTGCCGTGATTGCCCTGCCGGGTTGGGGGATAGGCAATCGTCGCGCCGGACTCCTCGGCTTCCTTCGCTGCCTGTTGGATGTCTTCGACTTCGAGGTACGTGCGGACAATCGGCTGCTCATGAGCCGCCAGGGGCTTCCGGATGCCGACCAAAACTCCATCTGGATCAGTCGCCGTGCGAGCCTCTCCCAAATCGGGATCCGGGGGACCGAACGAGAGGCCGTGTACGCGCTGGTAGAGATCAACCAGTATTCCTACGTCGTCACTGACGATCTCCATGTAGTGGACGGTCATCGAACTGCTCTCCGGCTTCCGAATCGCGGCGTCTCGATAAACCGACTCTTGGTGAACACGGCCGGGCGCTCAGCCGAGTTCTTGAGCGAGCCCGATGAGAAGGCCTCCGGGCCCGCGGATATAGCACAGCCGATACGCGTCTTCGTACCGGACCACTTCGCTGCTGACAAGCTGCGCGCCGTGCTTGGCAAGCCGGTCAAGCGTGTCGTCGATGTCGTCCACAGCGAACATGACGCGTAGGTAGCCGAGAGCGTTCACGGGGTCGCGGCGGTGATCAGCGACTGGAGGTGGCGTCAGAAACCGGGAGAGCTCGAGCCGGCTGTGGCCGTCCGGCGTACGCATCATCGCGATCTCGGCGCGCTGATCGCCCAGGCCAGTAACCCGTCCGGCCCATTCTTCTTCGACGGTGGCTCGCCCCTCGAGCTCGAGGCCGAGCTCGCGAAAGAACTCAATCGTCGCCGGTAGGTCGTCGACGACGACGCCCACGTTATCCATGCGTTGAACGCCCACGTGCCCAATCTAGTCGCTCGCCGGAACAGCGCGCGCCCTTAGAGACCTGCATCGGTACGGCGGCGCGGCGTCTATCCCGCAGGCGCAGCCGACACTCCTCCCTTGCGCGGCAAGCCGAGGGTCGCCCGCGATTTAAAGGAGTTGCGCACCGCATCAGCCGGGTTTATCGTGCATTTGCATAGCGCGTCGGGACCGGGCGCGCGCGATCCTCCGGGCGCACCGGGGAAGGAGGAAGCGTGATGTCAGCCATAGCCGAGACGACCCTCGACACCGAGGTGGTTCAGCCCTTGCGTGACCAGGTCCGCGCACAGGTGATCACCGCCGCGGACGAAGCCTACGAGGAGGCCCGGGCCGTTCACAACGGGATGTTCGACCGGCATCCGCTGGCGGTCGTGAAGGCCGAGCAGGCCGCAGACGTCATCGCTGCGGTGAACTTCGCTCGTGAGCAGGCACTTGATCTCTCCGTGCGCGGCGGCGGGCACAGCGGCCCCGGGTTCGGGACGAACGACGGTGGCGTGGTCATCGACATGTCAAAGATGCGCACAGTGCGTGTCGATCCGAGGACCAAGACGGCCCGTGCCGATGCCGGTGCGACGTGGGGGGACTTCAACTACGCGACGCACGCCTTCGGTCTCGCGACGACCGGCGGGATCATCTCGACGACGGGCATCGCCGGTCTTACGCTGGGAGGCGGGATTGGCTACCTGGACCGCGCACTCGGGCTGTCGATCGACAATCTGGTCTCAGCGGATGTCGTGACCGCGGATGGGAGGTTGCTCACCGCGAGCGAGCGCGAGAACGAGGACCTTTTCTGGGGTCTGCGCGGTGGGGGTGGCAACTTCGGCGTCGTGACCTCGTTTGAGTACCGGCTCAGCGAGGTCGATCAGGTCTTCGCCGGGCCGATCCTCTACAACCTGGACGACGCGGCCACCGTGTTTCGCATGTTCGATGAATTCATCCGCGAGGCTCCGGAGGAGTTCGGTGGCTTCCCCGGATTTCAGATCGCTCCGCCGTTGCCGTTCATCCCGGAGGACCGGCACGGCGACGCTCTGTGCATCGTCGTAGTGCATTGGGCGGGCCCGGTCGACCGAGCCGAGAAGGTGCTGAAACCGTTCCGGGACGTCGCGCCGATCGTTGCCGACGGAACTGGTCCGCTGCCCTATCCGGCACTGAACGGCGCGTTCGATGCGCTCTATCCGAAGGGGCTCCGTGCGTATTGGAAAGGGGCCTTCGTCAAAGACCTTCCCGACGCTGCGATTGCGGCCCACGTCGAGCATGGATCCCAGGTCCCCGAGGTGACCTGCACGATGCACATGTATCCGATCAACGGCGCCTGCCATCGCGTGGGAGCGAACGACACCGCCTTCGCTTACCGTGACGCCACCTACGGGATGGTGTTCCTGGCGGGCTGGACCGACCCGGCCAAAGACTCCGAGCGGATCAAGTGGCTACGTGACTACTACGACGCGTTGTCCGCCTACTCGGAGCCCGGCGGCTACATCAACTTCATGCAGGACGACGATTACGGCCGCATTCGAGACAACTACCGCCAAAACTACGACCGCCTGGTTCAGGTCAAGCGCGCCTACGATCCGGACAATCTTTTCCACGTAAACCAGAACGTCGCGCCATAACGCTGATTCGAGACGACCGGAGCGGCTGCCGCCAGGTGTGAACCGGCAGCGCCGTTGGCCTCCGCGGAGACCTGCTCTGCGGATGGTGGCTTGAAGCCCAGCCGAAGGTGTTTGGCCGGCGCGGCCGGCCTGTGATCGAGGAGCGCCTTCCGCGCGCTCGTGTTGGGCTCCGCCCAGGGGGGCGGCGCGATAGCGTGCGGCCCAAGCATGAGCATGCTCGCTGCGGCTTTCGCCCCGGTGCATCAGCAGTATCTGCTGGAGGCTCGGCAGATGCAGGCTCTGTCATTCGCCGTGCACATCCCGCTTGTGTGCTTCGGGATCGCGTTCCCGGCGATGGTCCTATTCATGGAGTGGCTGGGGATGCGCACCGGCGACCCGCTGTATCGGACGCTGGCCCGTCGCTGGAGCCGAATCGTGTTGGCGCTGTTTGCCATCGGTGTGATCACGGGCACGATCCTCAGCTTTGAGATGGGCTTGCTGTGGCCGAACTTCACGGCCACGTTCGGCAGCGTGTTCGGGCTGGGGTTCGCGATCGAAGGCTTCTCGTTCTTCATGGAGGCGATCTTTATCGGGATCTACGCCTACGGGTGGGACCGGCTGTCACCGCGAGTGCACTTCCTGTCCGGGCTTCCGATCGTGCTCACGGGCTTCACCGGTTCGCTCACGGTGATCTCGGTCAACGCCTGGATGAACCACCCGGGGGGATTCCGCATGGTCGGTGGCAAGGTGATCGACGTCAATCCATGGGGCGCGCTGTTTGGCAACTCGCTGCTGTGGTCGGAGCTGATCCACATGTACATCGCCGGGTACATGGTCACGGGGTTCGTGGTGGCGGGCGCGTACGCGGTCTGCCGGCTGCGCGGGCGGTGGACCCGGTATGAGCGCGTGGCGATGACGATCCCGCTCACGATCGCCTGCCTGGCGGCGCCGGTCCAAGTGCTTGTCGGGGATTGGATCGCGCGGGTGATCGCGGTCGAGCAGCCGATTAAGCTGGCCGCGATCGAGGGGCTGTACAAGACGACCCGTGGCGCCAGCGAGCACGTCCTCGGCTGGTACACCAGCGGTCAGATCAAGTACGGGATCGGGATCCCCCACCTCCTGTCGCTGCTGGCCTTCCACAGTTGGAACGCCCGCGTCACGGGCCTGGACACGGTGTCGGCGAGCCAGCGTCCGCCGATCAACGTCACCCGCCTCTCGTTCCAGGCGATGGTCGGGATCGGCACGCTGCTGGCGCTGCTTGGTCTCTTCTACCTGTTCGTCCGCATCCGCCGGCGGCGGCTTCCGCTCGGCAAGTGGTTCTACTGGGCGGTCCTCGTATCGGGGCCTGCCGCCACCGTGGCGCTCATCGCCGGCTGGGTGACGACCGAGGTCGGGCGCCAGCCCTGGGTGGTCTACCACGTGATGACGACCGCGCAGTCGGTCACCGGCGCGAGCGGGATCCCGGTGGGCTACACCGTGCTCGTCATCACATACATCGCCGTCGCAGGGGCGCTGGTGTGGATCCTGCGCCGGCTGGCGCGCTCACCGCTTGACCTCCCCGGCGCCGACGCGCCTCCCGATTCGACCCTCCAGCCCGCCTGATGCTCGACGCGCTCCCACTCGTGTTCGTGCTCATCGGGCTGGTGTTGTACACGGTGCTCGCGGGCGCGGATTTCGGCGCCGGCATGTGGCAGCTGATGAGCGGCGGCGGCGAGCGCGGCGAGGAGATCCGCGACCACTGCCATCACTCGATGGGACCGGTGTGGGAGGCCAACCACGTGTGGCTGATCTTCGTGCTGACCGTAACGTGGACCGCGTACCCCGTGTTCTTCGGGTCGGTCGCCTCGACGCTGTCGGTGGCGCTGTTCATCGCCGCGCTCGGGCTGATTCTGCGCGGCGCCAGCTACGCCCTGCGCTCCGCCGCCGCCGGGACTCGGGGGGTGCGGACGATCGATGGGATGTTCGCGGTGGCATCGCTGGTTACGCCGTTTGCGCTCGGCGCGGCCGCTGGCGGCATCGCGGCCGAACGTGTCCCGGTCGGCAACGCGGCGGGGAACCTGATCACGAGCTGGCTGAACCCGACCTCGATCCTGATTGGCCTATTGGCGGTCGCCTTTTCCGCCTACCTAGCCGCCGTCTACCTGGCTGCCGACGCGGCGGCCCGCGGGGAGCCCGAACTGGTGGAGGCGTTCCGGGTGCGGGCCCTCGGCGCCGGGGCCGCCGCCGGCGGCCTGGCGCTGGCCGGACTCATCGTCGTCCACGCCGACGACCACCCGCTGTACACGGGACTCGTCCACGGCGCCGCGCTTGTCGTCCTCATCCTGTCGGTCGTGGTGGGAACCACGACGATGGGGCTGAATGCGGGGCGTCGGTTCGAGCTGGCCCGCTTCACGGCCGCGCTTGCCGTCGCGCTCGTCGTCGCGGACTGGGCGTTCGCGCGGTGGCCGACGCTGCTGCCGGGCCTGACGGTCGACCAGGCGGCCGCCCCGCACGACACGATGGTGGCGGTCGTGGTCGCGGTGCTGGCCGGAGCCGTTTTGCTGTTCCCCGCCCTGGCACTCCTGTTCAACCTCACCCTGCGCGGCCACTTGGGAGCCCACGGCGCCGGAGCCGAGGCTCCCGTGCCCGCGGGTCAGAGGGGCGTCGCCGAGCTGCTGCTGGGACCGACGCTCGGAGCCCGGGTGGCAGTGGCACTGCTGATCGTCGGCATCGGGCTGCTCAACGTCGCCGACGCGCCGTGGGCACACGCCATCGGCGTCGTCAGCCTGCTCGCCTTCATCCTGACGGCTTTCGCCGCGCTCGTGCCCCGGGCGCTGGCCGATGACGCCTGAGCGCCAGGAGGACTCTCGCGCACGATTGGCGGAGCGCAGATCAGCAGCTGGCCGGCCTACCCGAAGGCGCGCCCGTCTTGGGGCGCGCCTTACGCAACGTGCCGTCCACCGCTACGAGCGGCTGACGCGTGTCCTGTGGCGGAAGATCGTGGCGACACTCGCGACGATCAGGAAGAGGGCGCAGATAAGGAATCCGAACCACGCGATGCCGGCGATCACATTGAGGGCTCCGTGTTGGTGGTTTCCGAGGATCCCGGCAACGGCGAGGAACACAAGTGTGATGCCGGCGAGCAGCGCGAGCGACTTGCGGGTGACCATTGTTCTGCCTCCTGTGTGGGGTTGCACACTACGACCGTACGCTCGGAACACAACTTTTTCGTCTGCCGCGAGATTGATCTTCAGGTCTGTCTAGAGGCAGATGCGGAGGAGCGGGATGGGCGGTAGGTTCACCACTATGCGGTGGCTTCACGGGACCTCGGCTGCTCGTGAGGCGCTCCTCGCTGGGGGACTGACGGTGGCGGTCGAACTTGAGCTGATCCACTCGGATAAGTGGACGGTGGCGAGGGGCGTGGCGGCTCTGCTGGTGACGGTTCCGCTCCTGCTTCGACTGCGCTTTCCGCTCGTGGTGCTGAGCTTGGTCGTTGGAGGTACCGCGCTTGGCGCGGCGCTTGGCGCGAGCCCGGTGAATGGACCGATTTTCCCTGTGATCGCCGTGCTCCTTGCGCTCTCGGCGGTTGGATCCCGAACCCGGGGCGTGCGTCTGGCAGCCGGCGCGGCGATCTCGTTTATCGGGCTGTCGGCTTCGAGCCTCCTGGCCTCGCGGGGGGTCCTCGAGGCTTTATTTCTTGCCACCTTGATTACTGGTGCCGGGCTGGTCGTGGGTGCTGCGCTGGGCGTGTTGCGGTTTGAGTCCGAGCGCTTCGCGGAGCGCGAGTCGGAGCTCACGCGTGAGCGGGACGCGCTCGCGCGGGCGGCGGTCGCGGATGAGCGGCGGCGAATCGCCCGGGAGCTGCACGACGTAATTGGTCACAGCATCAGCGTGATGGGGGTTCAGGCGGGCGCCGTGCGAAGCATCCTGCACGAGGACCAAGAGCGCGAGCGAGAGGCGCTGCGCGCGGTCGAGCGAACGGGCCGCCAGGCCGTGGGCGAGATGCGGCGTCTGATCGGCCTCCTTCGAGCCGAAGAGGACTCGGCCGCCGACCCGATCCCATCGCTACGGCGCGTCGAGCAGCTCGTGAGTGACCTGCGCGATGCCGGGCTCGCCGTGCGCTTGAGCGTGAACGGCGATCTCGCGGCGCTCTCACCCGGGATCGACCTCGCCGGCTACCGCATCCTCCAGGAAGCATTGACGAACGCGCTCAAGCACGCTCCAGGGGCGGAAGTAGAGGCGGCGATCAGCTGCTCGGCCAACGCGCTGGAGATCGGCGTCGTGGACAACGGCAGCGCCGCGCCGAGAACCGCAAATAATCACGTCGGCCATGGGCTGGTGGGCATGCGAGAGCGAGTAGCCCTCTACGGTGGTGAGCTCACGACCGGACCGACGGACGGCGGCGGATTCGCCGTCCACGCCCGATTACCGCTCGAAGCGTCCTGATGCCGATCCGCGTGCTTCTAGCCGACGACCAGGCCATGGTCAGGACAGGTTTCGCGATGATCCTCGAGGCCCAGCCGGATATCCAGGTCGTCGGGGAGGCCGAGGACGGCCAGCGTGCGATCGCAGCGGCCGCGCGACTGCGCCCGGACGTGATCGTGATGGATGTCCGAATGCCCAACGTCGATGGAGTCGCCGCCACCCAGGCCGTCGTCACTCAACCCCAGAACGTCTCACGCATCCTCGTCGTGACGACCTTTGATATCGACGCGTACGTGTTCGACGCGCTGCGGGCCGGAGCCAGCGGCTTCTTGCTGAAGAACGCACCACCCGAAGAGCTCGTTCGAGCCGTACGAGTGGTTGCCGGCGGTGACGCCCTCCTCGCCCCAGAGGTGACACGCCGGCTGATCGAGGAGTTCTGTCGACAGCCGCCCCGCCCGTCTTCGCCGCCACAGCTGGAGGAACTCACCGATCGTGAGCGGCAGGTACTCGAACTCGTTGCACGGGGGTTGTCAAATAACGAGATAGCCGAACGGCTCGTTGTGAGCGGCGGGACCGTCAAGACGCACGTGGCCCGGATCCTGATGAAGCTCCATCTGCGCGATCGAATCCAAGCGGTCGTGCTCGCCTATGAGACCGGACTCATAACGCCCGGGCAAACCAGCCCCGGCGGTCGGACATAACGGTTATGAGCGACGGGCGCTATCAGAGCTGTCCGACTCCCACAGGAGGTGGAGCGATGAAATCCATCAGGCTGGAGGCGAGCGCCACGCGACCGGCGCGCGAGAACCGGCCGCGAGGCGCGTTATGCCCGGGTTCCGATGGCGAGCAGGTACTCGTGTTCAAAGCGCGCTCGGTCGGCGGTGCCGAGGTTCCATTCGTCGGCGAACTGGTTCAGGGCTTCGTTGAACTCCTCTTCGCGCCCGGTGTTGCGGGCGTTTGCCTGGGCGACGATGGTCGGGCCGTAGTACCGCTTGAAGTGCTCGCCGTAGTCGTGGGGATGCTCGAACGCCGTGATCTCCAACGTCCCTCGCTCGAGGGTACGAAAGTCGACGCGGTCTCCGAAGAGCTCCTCGAGGTGCGCCTCGCTACCCCATAGCGGCGGGGGTTGCGCCCCGGGCGGAGGTGCAGGTGCGAACGGCCCCATCGTTCTGAACAGCGCGCCCACCATGCCCTCTGGTGTCCAGTTCAGCATGCCGATCGTGCCGCCAGGGCGACACACGCGGACGAGCTCGTCGGCGACCTCTTGGTGGTGGGGCGCGAACATTGCCCCGATCGAGGACATCACGACGTCGTATGACTGGTCCTCAAATGGCAGGCTCTCTGCGTCGGCCTCGACCCAGGCGAGCTCCACGCCTTCCGCTTCTGAACGTTGGCGGCCGGCGTCGAAAAGCTCGGGTGTCAGATCACTCGCCGTGACCTCGGCGCCGGCCTTGGCCGCCGGGATCGAAGCGTTCCCGGTCCCGGCCGCAACATCGAGGACCCGCATCCCCGCCGTGACGCCGCACGCCTCGACTAGCGTCGGGCCCAGCGGCAGCAGGAATGTCTCGACCATCGACGGGTAATCGCCCAACGCCCACATCTTTCGGTGGCGGGCTTTGAGTTCTGAGTCAGCCGTTGTGGCCATCTTTCTCTCCTCTCCGTCGGAGCTCGAGTCACAGACGCCAGGACGAGCCATCTCGGCGCCGTGTGACCTGAGTTGTCAGTTCACGTCCGCGGGTAGGGCCCGGTCCTCCGCGCAACTCTTCTCGCGGCAAGCCTCTCGCGAGTGGTCGTTGCTGTCAAGACCGCCGGGGTTGACCGAAGCGCTGATCTTGGCTCTCCCGGTCCTGCCCTCGGGGCGGTCCAGCCCTGCGCCAAGCCGTCAGCGCCGGGCCCAACTAAGGCCCTGATTTCATCGGCCGACCTGCCGGCTTTGATTGCATAGAGCGATAGGTGCCCGGTCCCAGAGGAGTAGCGACGTGAACGAGGTGGCGCACGCGGCGGTCCGCGGGGCGATCGCGTCGATGGCGATGACGGGGATGCGCGTCGTGACGGTTTCGGTGGGCCTGGTGGAACAGGCGCCGCCGCAGCAGCTCGCGGGGGAGAGTCGCGGGCCGCGCCGGGCGGCGATCGAGGTCGCGCACTGGGCGTTTGGAGCGGCTGGGGCTGCCGCCTACGGGGCGCTACCGCAGTCCTGGCGCAAACGCTCCTGGACCGGACCGATCTACGGCCTGTTGATCTGGTCCGGCTTCGAGGCGACGGCGCCGCTGCTGGGTCTCCCACACGCCGAGCAGGCGGGTGTCAAGCAACGCCTCGCGATCGCCGCCGATCACGTCCTCTTCGGTTTCATCCTGGATGAGACGCGGCGCGCGCCGCAGAGTTAGAGCTAGCGTCGCGAGTTGAGCCGCTGGGCAACCTTGACCACGGCGGCACGCCGAGCCCAGCAGGGCGAGCAAAGCAACTAACGATCATTTCAGCTAGCGCAGCGCCGTGCTGGTTGGAGCCTCCCCGGCCACGGCGAATCGGAGCGCGTCCTCGAAGATCACGAGCAGGCCGATCTGCTCGACGCCTCCTACCACCGTTACCGGCGGGTCTGTGCCGAGCAGCTCGGCGACGCGGCGGGCGTGCGACGGCGGGTGCATGCGGTCAAACTCACCAGTCCAGAGCGAGGCGCGGACCGCCCCGGGCGTGATACCCCACGGCTGGCAAAGGATCCGGGTCTCCTCGATGAACCCGTCCGGGTTCGCAAACAGCTCGGCGGTCGTCGGCACGAACAGTTCTTTGACCCACGGGATCTGGACGACCTCGGCGTCTGGCCCCTTGAACAGCCCGAGCGCCGAGTCCGGCAGCTTCCTGTACTGGCACTTAAAGCCCGCCCGGAGCAGAAACGGCGCGCGCCGGGACAGCATCGCCGCCATCTTCATGTCCTTGCCGGCCGCACGCCACTGGGCTTTCTCGGCGAGCGGCGCCATGGCCCCGAGCAGCGAGTGGGCGGTGACCCGCTCCGGAACTGCACCGGCAACGGCGATCCCGTATGGCGTCCCGCCGGATTGCGTCACGATCCCGAAGCGCTCAACGCCGAGGGCGTCCATCAGGGCGAGCTGGTCGGCGGGCCATTCAGCGACCGTGCGACCTGGTTTCGGCGTACTGCCGTGAGAACCCGGACGGTCCGGGATCACGAGCCGAATCCCAAGCTCGCGCGCGGTGGCGGCGAGCGCCCGCCCGAGCCCGCGGCTACATGGACCGTCAAGCACGGTCACGACCGGCCCGCTGTCGGCACCCGCGAGCAGGTACGAGAGCGAGCGCCCATCGGGCAGGGAGATGCGGGTGTCCGGTTCCAGTTGCGACGTAGTGTCGCAATAGGATTGCATACTCTGCGACACGGTGTCGCAGCGGTCTCCACGCGTTCCCTCCGACGACGCCCGGCGACGGATCCTCGACGCGACCCGGGAACTCCTGCTCGACCGGCCGTTCGCAGCCCTGACCGTCGGCGATGTCATGACGCGGGCGGGCTTGACGCGCACCGTCTTCTACCGCCACTTCGACAGCCTCGCCCAGATGGCGCCGGAGCTGCTCCCGGACTCCGAGGACCCGCTCCTCGATCAGGTGCTGCGCGGTCCCAAGGAAGACCTCATTGCAGCGATGGTCGCCGGCCTGGTGGCGCTCTACGCCGACAACGGTCGGTGGTTGCGCGCGCTCGACGCCGCCGCCGCGGCCGATCCGGTGGTGGCGAGCGAGCTGGAGCTGGCTCTCGTCGGTCCGCGCCGACTGCTCGAGCAGCTCGTCGCAGACGCGCCGCACCCGCCGCCCAACCCACAAGAGTTCGCGCAGTTACTGATGGCCACCCACCGCGCGTATCTGCTCGATACGTTCGGCGGCGGCCAGGACTCCCCGGAGCGCCGCAGCGAAGCGACGGCCGCGCTCATGGCGTTGTGGGAGCGGCTCTTGAAATGACCGGCAGCCGACTCATTCCGAGCCTGCCGAACGGCGGCGGCGGTGGGGAGTCCGCGAAGATGGAGGCCGCACTCGCCGCAGTCGATGAGGTGCACGGTCTCGCAGATGGCCTCTCTGGCCGCCGCGAGCTCGTCGGGATCTGCGCTGACGTTTGGGATGAGCGCGAGCTCCGCAAGATAGGTAGCGGCGGTTTGCAACATGGGTGGTCCTCCCGATGCGGGTTGCTGTGGGCGCTCGTAGGTTGTTGGCATGTCGATCTACCACGAACCAGAGCGACCCGCTCGGTACACGCAGGCGTTCTCGCACACGTTCCTGTTTGCGGACCTGGTCGGGTTCACGGCGTTGGCCGAGGTGGAAGGCGACGAGCGGGCTCTGGAGGTCGCGCTGGGGCTCCAGCGCTGCGTTCGCAGGCTGCTCGAGGAGCACGGCGGGGAACAGGTCAAGGCGATCGGCGATGGACTGATGCTCCGCTTCGGCGATGCGCGCCCGGCAGTCCTACTCGGTGTGCAGCTGGTCGAGGAGCTCGCCGGCGAGGCTGACTTCCTGCCGGTCCGGGTCGGCGTGCACACCGGCCCTGCGCTGTTCAGCGATGGCGACTGGTACGGGCGGACGGTCAACGTCGCGGCGCGGCTGTGCGCGCTTGCCCCCGTCGGCGGCGTGATCGTCAGCGCCCGCACCCGCGAGGCCGTGGGTCAGATCGACGGGATCGAGTGGAGCTCCCGAGAGCTGCGCCGGCTGCGCAACGTTTCCGCTCCGGTCGCCACCTGCCTGGCGAGCACGGTCGCAGCAGCTGACCGCTCGCGCAGGCGCGAGCCGGCTGCGCCGCACCCGCCCGCGTGGCTCGGTGTGCGGGCAGCCAGCGAGGTGGTCGCATGATCGCGAGCGAGGCACCCACGCCCGAGGCGATCCCTAAGACCGCCTCTACAAGGACCTGGCTGCCGATCAGATCACGCAGGTCCAACTACTCGACCACTGCTTCTACACAAGTGAGGTGGGTGTGATGCTGAGATGAGGAGGATTCGCGCCGGGTCCTCTCGGCGCGGTGATCGTTGCGATTCGCCGGGGGCCGGCGTGACGGTATGGCCGTTTGCGGCTCGGGTCGCCGGATCCCGGGAGACGATTGGAGGTTGTAATGACGACGCTGTTTGATCGGCTCGGCATGCCTCTCGCAGGCCGTGCCACAGCCGCCGTGCTTACCCTGGGCCTTGTTGCCTGGGTCCTTCTGTTCAGCTCACCCGCGAGCGCCCAGGCAAGTTCTTGCGCCGACGCGGTTACGAGCGCTCCCGCTGTTCCCGCGACCGTGTCGGCCGCGTCGACGCCCTTTGACAGGGCCCTGGTCGTTGGTTCGGGCACGTACACAGGTTGTTCTCTGTACCTGCTCACCTCAGATGAGCTCCATGCGCTGACTGGCGCGCCGTTCGCGTGTAGCGACAACCTGAACCCTCTCGGAACGGGAAATCCGTGTGACACAGTCCTCTGGCCGGCGCTCCTCACCAAAGGTGCTCCGATCGCGGGGCCGGGGGTCAACCCCAGGCTTCTCGGAACGGTGACCCGCACCGACCTACCTGGCCTGCCGGCGGTGCAGCAGGTGACTTACGCCGGTTACCCGTTGTATAGGTTCTTCTTGGATGGCGCCCCCGGGGACTACGAAGGCGCCAACCTGGACGATCCAGTGACCAGTCCCGCTGGCATCTGGTACCTAGTCAATCCGCGTCGCGGCACTCCCGCGACGGGTCAGGCCCAACTCCAGCTGGAGACCGCCCCGGTCGACGGCACCGGGCCCGAGGCGACGGTGCTGGCCGCGACGATGGACAACGACTTCGGGTCCTTCGCCGACGAGAGCTTCCCCCTCTATACCTTGAGCGGGGACCACCAGTACGGGTGGGGCGACTTCGACCGACACGGTGAGAGCGCCTGTCAGGGGCTATGCGCCGTTTACTGGCCACCGCTCCTCACCTCGCGTTGGCCCGAGGCCGCGCAGGGCGTTGACGGGCGTGCTCTCGGGGTCATCGTGAGACCTGACGGCAGCCGTCAGGTGACCTACCACGGGCGCCCGCTGTACCTGTTCAACAAGGACGCCTACATCGCCGGCCTTGTCGGAACCCAGGGCATCAACGGAGCGGATGCGCACTCCCCCTGGGGCGTGTTCAACACCGTCCCGCCGCTGCCCTAGAACCCGCACGAGCCCGACACATCAAAAGCCCCGGCCGACTCGGTCAGCCGGGGCTTTTCCACGTCCCATACACCTATGGAGCAAGGAGCCCGAGGCGCGCGACCTCGGCAGTCGCCTCGCCGCGGGAGCGGACGTCGAGCTTGCGCAGGATCGCTGAGACGTGGTGGTCGACGGTCTTCTCGGACAGGACCAGGCGTTCGGCGATCTGTGCGTTGCGCAGGCCCTCGGTAAGCAGCTGGAGCACTTCGAGTTCGCGGGCGGTGAGGCCGGCGGGATTAGAGCGGGTCTTGGGACGGGGGCCTCTGGGCAGCCCGCGCTCGCCCAGCTCGCGCAGTCGGCGGGCGACGATCGCTGCCGCGGGTCGAGCGCCGAGCGCTTGCAGCTCGTCCAGCGCCTGGCGCAGTGCCTTGCCGTCGCGCGAGTCCGCGAGCGCCAGCGCAGCCTCGTAGCGACAGCCATTCTGGCGCCGGTAGCTCGCCGCGCGCTCCCAGTCGCCGGCGATCTGGTAGGCGTAGGGCTCCCCGGCGTCCTCCGGTACTGCATCGAGTAGCCCGGCCCGCCAGCGCCAGAGGCCAAGCTCGCCGATGAAGGCGGGAGCGCGCTGCTGCAGCGCGAGCTCAAACGCGGCCTGCGTAGCGGGCCCGATGTCCTCGTGGCGGCCCTCGAGCCACGCGCATTCGGCAACCGCGGCGGCGTTGACCGCGAGGTACTGCAGATCGCCGATCGAGTCGCCGATCTCCCGGGCGCGATCTAGCGGACCGCGGTGGTCGGGGTCCCCGCGTCGCGCTCGGACCAGCGCCAACACAAGCAGGGGGCCATGGACCGTCGACATCGTGCTCGCCGGGACCGCGAGCATCGACGTCGCGGTCTCGGCCGCCTGATCCCAGAGGCCAAGGACAAGCTGGGTTTCGGCCTTGTCCGCGAGCAGCCATTTCGTCCACGCGTCGAGGCCGTGTTCCTCGCAGTATTCGATCCCCTCCTCCTCGTAGCGCGGCATGTCGAGGTACTGGCCGAGCCGCGAGAGCGCGGCGCACAGATTGATATACGCCATGGCAACGCATCTGAGCTCGCCGGCACCGCGTGCGAGTTCGAGACTTCGCTCGAGCTTCTCCTTCCCTCCCATCTCCCCGCGGGCCAGCTCGACCGTGCCGATCGTGTTAAGCGCGTGGGCGAGCGCGTCGGTGTCGCCTTCTGAGAGGGCGATTGCCTTCTGGCCCCACGCGAGCGTCTGGTCGGCGTCCTCGGCCTGCATCGTGAGGCAGGACACCTCCGCGTAGGTGCGCGCCAGCTCGATGCCAGGCGGGAGACGTTCGAGGATTTCGGTGGCCTCGCGCACGTCGACCCGCGCTTCTGCTGTCTGTCCCATATCGCTTTTCAGCCGCGCACGGAGCCGAAGGACATCCCCCGCCCGGAGGAGGTCACCCGCTTCGCGGTGGATCACGAGCGCGTCGTCCAGCGCCGCGAGAGCCTCCTCACGCAAGTCCGTCAGGAAGCCCTCCTCCGCGTATCGCTCGAGCAACTCCGCACGCCGCTCGGCTGCGAGTCCAGCTCCGAACCGCAGCGCGCGTCCGTACTGGTGCAGGGCTTCTCGGTGCGCACCAACCGCCGCTGCATGCTCCGCCGCCGCGGGCGCGTACCGGAGCACCGCATCACCGTCGCCGGCACCCTCAGCGTGGTGCGCGAGGCGGGCAAGGTCCGGGGAGCCGATCGCCGGCGCCTCCAGGGCCTCCAAGGCCCGACGGTGCAGCACGACGGCCCGATGCGGCGTGAGCGACTGCTCGATTGCCAGCCGCGCCAGCTCATGCCGGAACACGACACCATCGGCCTCGCCGCGCAACATCCCCGAGTTGAGACACTCGTCCAGACCGTCAAGTGCCCGCTGCACGAGCGCCTCCAGCAGCCACACCTCGGTGCGCTGCGGAATCACCGCGACCGCCTCGAGCACGTCTCGCGCCGCGCCGCTCAGCGCGGCGGCGCGCGCCAGCACGGCGTCGCGAACCGTGGGCGGGATCCGCTCGCCGCCGGCGGCCAGGACCTCGCTGACGTAGAACGGATTGCCGCCCGTGCGCTCGTACAGCTCGTGAGCGTCGAGCGTCGAGCCCTGCGCCAGCCTCGCCACCGCTGCGCGAGACAGGCGCGCCAGCTCGTAGCGCGCGCCCATCGAGCTGGGGAGCTCCCCGAGCATCACCCGCAACGGGTGCAAGTTGGGCAGGTCGTCGTCGCGATACGTGACGATCAGCAGCGCCGGCACCGAGTCGATCCGCCGCGCGCACAGGCGCAGGACGTCCAGAGTCGCCTCATCGGCCCAGTGCAGATCCTCAACCACCATCACCGAGGGCGAGGACCGCCCGAGCTCGTCGATCAGAGCGCACGCCACGTCGTAGGGCTGCGCTCCAGCTTCCACCCGCTCCCGTAGATCGCCCTCGACCACCCGCGCGATATCCAAAAGCGGCCCCAGCGGTCGCGGGGTAAACAGCGGATCACACGTCGCCCACAGGACCCGCACCGACTCGGCTGCCTCCAGGCAGAACCGGCGCAAAAGCGCCGTCTTGCCAATGCCAGCCTCCCCATGCACCAGCACAAGCAGACCTGCGCTCCGCTCGGCCACATCGCTCAGGGCGCCCGCCGTCGCCTGCAGCTGCTCCTCGCGCTCGAGCAGCCCATGTGCCTCAGCCTCGGCCACACGCCCCGGTGTGCCCATGACGCCATCATCCTCTGAGGGCTGGGCGAACGCAAGCGCCGGCCGGGACTGATTACTCGGCCCCGGCCGGCGATCCTGCACCGACACCTCTCAGCTCGCGACTGGACGGTGCGCGCGACGCTGGCGGGTCACGCTCGCGATCCCGACGCCAGCGCCCAACAGCACGATAATGCTGGCGGCGCCGACCCCGGCATCGCCCCACAAGAACCCCTGCGACGAGGACGCCGCACGGGCAACCGACGGGGCGCTCGAAGGCTGCGCCGGGCCACCGGCCGATCCCCCACCGTCTGTGGCAAAGACCATCGCGAACGCACTGGACGGCGCGCTCAACGCGAGAATTGCAGCCGCCGCAACCAGCAACCGCTTGATCGACTTGAACATCTCAGCCCTCCTGTTAGACCGACGACATTGCATCTCGCCAAGCTACGCACGCGCTCGCGCCCGCGCATCGGGAGGACCACCCAGATTGGGCGTCGCCATCCCCCATCTTTGGGCGCGGTCGCACCGTCGCCGATCCTGTCGGCGACTACTGGGATGCCGAGCTTGGGATTAGCATCCCCGCCCGATGAGGCTCAGGGCCCTCTACCTCGCGATCGCTCTCGGCCTGGGCTTCCCCGTGAGTACCGCGGGCGCCGTCGGACACATGTCCGTCTCGGTGGTCCAGACGGACGCCCGGCTCTCCCAGGCGCTCACGACGCTTCCCAGTCTGAGCTTCAGGCCCGGCTCTCCGCCACGTCGGCTCCGGGTCATCACGATCGACGACACGCAGCGGTTTCAGACCATGCAGGGGTTCGGCGCGGCGATGACCGACACCTCGGCCTGGCTCATCTGGGACAAGCTGGCGCCCGGCCAGCGAGGCGCGCTCATGCAGAGGCTGTTCGCCTCCGGCCCGCGCGGAATCCACATCTCCTACGTCCGCGTCCCGATCGGGGCAACCGACTTCACCCGTAACAGCAAGCCCTACTCCTACGACGACCTGCCACCGGGCCAGTCTGACCCGACGCTTGCGCACTTCTCGATCGCCCATGACGAGGCCTACATCCTGCCGGCGCTCCGCGCCATGCTCGGGATCGACCCCTCGATCACCACCCTGGCCAGCGAATGGACCCCTCCGACCTGGATGAAGCGCGATGGCACCTGGGGAAACCCCGGCGTCTCGACCGGCGGTCTCAAGCCTGAGGACTACTCCGTGCTGGCCAACTACTTGGTGGACTTCCTGCGCGCGTACGCCGCGGCCGGGGTGCCGATCGACGCCATCACGCCGCAGAACGAGCCGCTGCAGGCGAGCTACTACCCCGGGATGAACCTGACCGAGAGTCAGGAAGCCCAGTTCATCAGCCAGGACCTCGTTCCGGCGCTGCAAGCGGCCGGCCTTGACCCCGGAATTTTCGGCTATGACTTTGAGTGGGACTGCCGCGACAACGCCACCGCTTCGCCCTGCCAGCGGCGGTATCCGGACGAGCTAGCCGCCGACCCGCAAGCCGGCCCCGAACTCACGGGCATGGCCTGGCACTGCTATGAGGGGAACGTTGCTCGGATGAGCGCCTTTCACCTCGAGATGCCGCGGCTGGATCAGGTCGTGAGCGAATGCGCATCGGGGCACCTGACCCCGGGGCCCCCGGCTCAGCTCGAGATTGCCGCCGCCCGCAACTGGGCCAGCGCCGTCGTGCTCTGGAACTTCGCGCTTGACCCCCACGGTGGCCCGGTTCAGCCGCCGAACTTCGGCTGTGCCGGCTGCATCGGCCTGGCCACGGTCAACGAGCGAACCCACCGCTACCGGCTGACCCGTGACTACTACCAGCTCGGCCAGGCCAGCCGCTTTGTGGCGCCGGGCGCCGTCCGGGTCGCGTCGAACACGTTCGTCAAAGACAAGTACACGAACGTCAACAAGCTGGGTGGCTACACCACCCCGGGGCTCGACGACGTGGCCTTCGTCGATCCCAACGGCACGCGCGTGTTGCTCGCCTACAACTCGAGTCGATCGCCGGTCAGCTTCGCGGTCCGCTGGCGCGGGCTCTACTTCACCTACAGCCTCGCCGCGCATGCCATGGCGACCTTTCACTGGTCGCCGTCCTAGCAGCACAGGCCGGGGTGACGGTGGATCTGGCGGGGCACATCGAGCAGCGATACGGGGCCGTGCCGATCCTTACAGCCGACGCCGCCCACTGTAAGGCTCTCGGGTTATCCTTACAGTAGATCTATGCAGACGCGACCAGTTGAATGGAACGCCACCACGGTCCAGGCGGCGGTTCCCGTCCGTCTGGCGCGATGGAACCCCGAGCCCACCGCCCTGACGGTGCGCGAGACAGAGCGTGCGGCCGCAGCCGTGATCCGTTTCGGCGACCACGCCGGCGCCACCGAGGTCTCGGCCCGGCTTCTGTTGCGCGCCGAGGGGGTCGCCTCCAGCGCTATCGAAGGCCTACGGGCCAGCGCTGCCGACGTCGCACTGGCCGAGGCGGCCTCTGCGGAGCTGCCGCCGACCACCGTCGCGCTGTGGGTCGCGGATAATCACGCGGTCGTCAACGAGGCGCTGAGCACCCCCGCGCCGCTGACTACCGACCGCGTGCTGGCCTGGCATCGCCGACTCATGCGCCACGACACGGTGCTGGACCCGCGCCACATCGGCGACTGGCGCGATGAGCTGGGATGGGTCGGGGGAGCGACGCCCCGCATGGCGGTGCACGTCGGCGCGCCAGCGGGCGACATTCCAGAGCTGATGGAGGATCTGATGGTGTTCATCGCCCGTGGTGATGTGGATCCGATCACCGCGGCGGCGGTCGCGCATGGGCAGTTTGAGACGATCCATCCGTTCGCCGACGGCAATGGCCGGATCGGCCGAGTGATCGTCGGCTGGCTGCTCCGCCACCGCTTGGAGCTCTCCTATCCGCCGCCGGTCTCGCGTCAGATGGCCCGTGACGTCGGCGGCTACCAGGCCGGCTTGACGCTCTACCGCCAAGATCAGTTCGACGCCTGGGTCTCGTGGTTTGCCAACACCGTTCTGCTCGCGGCCAGCGCCTCCACACAGGAGCTTGAGCGCATCGCCGATGTGCAGCGAGGCTGGCGCGACGCTCTCTCGGGGCTTCGCAGCGACGCTTCCGCCCGGCGCCTGGCCGACGAACTGCCCGCGCATCCCGTCGTCTCGGCGCTCACCGGCGCCGAGATCCTGGGGGTCACCCGTCCGGCGGCCTTCAACGCCATCATCAGCCTTGAGCAGCGCGGCATCCTGAGTGCGCTTGACGCCCCTGCCACGGGCCGCAACCCGCGCGAGCGTTGGTGGATCGCCCGCGATCTGCTCAGCTAGCCGGGCCCGCGAGGGCGCAGAGGAGCCGTCACTGTAAGGGTGCGTAGGCAAGTATCAAGTCTCTGTAGAGGCCCGAACGGATGGGGGAAGGGCAAATAGGTCGGGCTGTTCAGCTAGACGATGTAGTTGGCGAATTCGCCGACCATGTGGTTGACCGCTTCGACTACCTGGTGGAGGAGGCCGACGCGATACGCCCCGAACTGGATAGCAGGCGTGATCTTGTCGTCCACGTCCACTTTGGGCTCAGGGCCGGTCGGGCGGACTTTGAATTCGGTCCATGTTGCGCCGTTCTCAAGGTGGACTTGAATGAAGTGGTTGGTGTCGAGGATCTCGCAGTTGATGGGCGTGTAGTTCCCGACTTGGCTGACGGCTGGCGCTACCAACACCCGAGGCAGGATTCGGTGTTTGTCCTCGTTCGTAAGGTCGACCAGGATGCCGAGCACGTGGCGCTTGGCGAGAACGTCGACGGGCAGAAGGCGGAGCTCGTCTTCGGAAAGCTGCGAAAGGTGCTCTGCGCCGTTCGGCTGAATTCTCTGAATGTGTGCGACGTGGTCGGGGTGTACGTCGGGGAGCCGGTAGGCATCGAACTCCCTTGCCCGTGTGTTGATGGGAAATTGCGTACGGGAGTTCGGCTCGCGGGCTTGCCCTTGGTCCCGGAGATTCCACCGCGAAAGTTCCCAGGCAACGTAGTTGAGCGCACACCGGAGGTTTTGGACGCAGTCAGCGGCCATTAGCGACCATACGACGGGAAGCTCTGGGACGCCCTGAAGCGTCACCTCAATGATGCTCGTATCAGGGTTGAACTGCTGCGCGAATCCAATCGCGTCCGCATAGCCGGACGCGGCGATCTGGACTTCAAGTTCTTGCAGGTGGCGGTTGGCGTTGGCGATCTTCGCAAACGCACCACCTAGATCGGGGTCTTCCGCCATCGTGTCGAGGATCTTGTCGCCTCGGCACCCGTTCCGACGGCGCGACCGCTCTTTATCCGCCGGCCTAGTTCAGACAGCCGCCAAGGTTGTCGAGGTTGTTGTCCGTGACCGCATCGGCATCGGATCTAATTGTCCGCACCGTACATCCGTTGATCCTGCACGTGTCGGCTCGCTTCCCAGTTGACTCGCTCACGGTGTAGAACGTATGCCCCGCCTGAAGCGCGGAGCGTACTTCCTCAACGGTCCAGCGTTGGGACCACTGCTGCGCTGTGGTGCCCGTCCCCACATCGATGATGTGGCGGTGCGGATGCTCCTTGTTCGCGCACACAATGCGGTAGCTAGCCACGGTTCCTGCCTCCCTTTGAATGAAGTAGCCCTTACCGCTCAGGCTAACGTGATCAATCGACCCGGTGGCAGAAATTGCCTCACCGGCAATGCGCCGGCCTGCCCTCAGGACAATCAGTCGATTGCCAGCGAGTTCCCCGACCCAGTGCTGCCTCCACTCCCGATCTGGTCGCCGGCCTGGACGGGCGTCGCCGGATCGGGAGTACCCCCGCGGGAGGCGGCGTTGGAACCACCAGCGCCCTCCGCGGCCCGCTGCGCGGCCGCCTCATTGCCAGCCGGACGAGGGCCTCGGCATAGATCGACGCCGAACTTCTCAGCTCACGGCTCGTTCGGGGCGTTCACAACCCAATGCCGCTGCCACCGTTGTCGCCCGTGTGAAGCCGGAGCCAGGCCGGCGCTACTCGCCGAGTCTGAACCAATCGCGAACCCGGAAACGACCGACCCTTTGAGCGGGATGGATAAGATCCTCCGAAAGGGACACTAACCCTGGTTTGGCGTCGTAAAGTACCCTGAAAGGGACTCAATCATCTGCTATATTTATGTCCTGTAGGACGGACTTTATCCCTTGATTAGGCCCTTAGGGTCCGTTGTAGAGGACATTATGCGCATCCAGCAACAACTAACCGACGAAACCGTACTTCGCGAGTTGGGCGACCGGCTCTCACGCCTACGCTTGCAGCGGAACCTGACGCAGGCACAGCTTGCCGATGAGGCGGGCATCGACCGGAAGGCCGTGTTGCGCATCGAGGCCGGCGAGCCGGTTCAGCTCGTCACTCTTGTCCGCGTGCTCCGCGCTCTCGGACTGCTGGATGCTCTTGACGCCGTCGTTCCCGAGCTACAGCCCAGTCCGCTGGAGCTTCTGGAGCTACATGGCCACAAGCGCCAGCGTGCGCGGCCGCCCGCACGCCCCCCCAGGGACGAATCCGAGCCATGGCGCTGGGGAGATGAACGATGACGACTGTCGCAGAAGTACGGCTATGGGGCAGCCGCATTGCCGCGGTCTCGATGCCAGACGAAGGCGGGACTGCCAGTTTTCAGTACGACCCAGACTTCGTGACCAGCGGCATCCAGGTTGCTCCTTTGACGATGCCGTTGAACCTCGATCCGTATACCTTCCCGGCGCTGTCGGAGGAGACCTTCCGCGGGCTTCCGGGCCTGCTTGCTGACAGCCTTCCGGATCGATTCGGTCACGCAGTCATCAACGCTTGGCTGGCGGGCCAGGGACGCTCCCCCGACAGCTTCAACGCGGTCGAGCGGCTTTGCTACATCGGCCGACGCGGGATGGGGGCATTGGAGTTCTCCCCACCGCGGGGACCGCAGCCAGAGAAAGGGCATGACCTCCGAATTGAGGCGTTGGTCGAACTGGCCTCCGAGGTGCTCGCCCACCGCCAGCAGCTTGTGGCCTCACTCGCCGAGGGCCACCGCAGGCAGGCAATGCAGGACATTCTCTCTGTGGGCACATCTGCTGGCGGAGCACGCGCCAAGGCCGTCATCGCTTTCAACCCCGTCACGGAGGTCGTGCGCTCCGGCCAGCTGGAGCTGGACCCGGGATTCGAGCACTGGCTCGTCAAGTTCGACGGAGTCGTC
The DNA here is from genome assembly GCA_035505215.1 of Solirubrobacteraceae bacterium. Taxonomy (GTDB): domain Bacteria; phylum Actinomycetota; class Thermoleophilia; order Solirubrobacterales; family Solirubrobacteraceae; genus Palsa-465. The sequence continues at coordinate 22,056 of DATJQY010000006.1, forward strand.
AACAACAAGGACAAGGACACGCTCGCCGACCCCCAGGGCTACGGCGCCGTCGAGTTCGCGTACTCCCTCATGGCTAGGGACATCGGCATCGTGATGACCGAATGCCGCCTCCTGGAGGAAGGCGGCCGCCGACACTTCATGACGCGCCGCTTCGACCGCGGTCGGGACGGCTCGAAGCGCCATATGCAATCGCTCGGTGCCCTCGCGCACCTTGACTTCAACCAGCCCGGTGCTAACTCCTATGAGCAGGCCTTCGATGCGATGCGCCGCCTCGGCCTGCCTCACCAGGACATCGAGCAGCTGTTCGTGCGAATGGTGTTCAACATCGTCGCCCGCAACCAGGACGACCACGTTAAAAACATCGCCTTCCTTATGGACCGGGCTGGCGTGTGGTCCCTGGCGCCCGCATTCGACATGACCTACGCGTACCGACCGTCGAGTCGATGGACAGGTCAGCACCAGATGAGCGTGAACGGAAAGCGGGACGAATTCGCGCTCGAGGACTTCGACGCCGCCGGCCGGGTCGCTGCGCTACCCCAAGGGCGCGCGCGTCGCATTGTCCACGACGTCGTAGAGGTTGTTTCCCAGTGGGACACCTACGCGGAGCGCGTGAACGTCAATGAGGAGTTGCATCGGGGGGTCGCCGCGGCGCTGCGGTTGCAGTTCCCGGACACGGCACCCCGCAGCACGAGGGCGGCATAGACCGCCGCGGCGCCGCACGGGCGCCGGCCCCGCGTTCCTATGTTCGAGTCGCCCGACGCGCCTCTTTTGATGGCGTACCCCCTAGGCCTGATGGCTCGCTGGGCTCGAGACGGCGATTTCTTGAGAGTCGACAGGCGCGCCGTGAAAGGAGGCCTCTACAGAGACTTGATACTTGCCGGTGCGTAGTGCGAACAAACGTTCGCTACAATATGCACATGCGCGAAGACGAAGTTATGCGGGCGATAGACATCGGGATGGTGCCGCTCGGCTACGGGCGGTTTGTGCGCGCGGACGACATCGTCGCCGTGCTGCCGATCGAGGACGGGCGAGGCCGAGGGCGCCGAACCTACGTCCACGTCGCCGGGCTGGCCTCACCGATCGTCGCCTCCCGATCGGAAGCTTCGATCCTCGCCGATATGAAGGCCGCGGCGGTTGGCTCACGCCGCGTCGAAGCTCGGCCGGAGGAGCGCCATTCACCCGCTGGCGAGCATGCAGGGGCCGCACCCGCGCCTCGGCGTCGCAGCCGTCTGGCCTTCGGCAGCAGACGGGCCTGACCCCGTCAGTCCTCCCAGACCTTCTACGGGGAGATCGGCCTGGCCTGACCAAACGCCGAGGTTGACATGCGGATCGATCAGCGATCAGTACGCCGACCTCATCGCTCGTACGGTCGACGGGTGATCCTGTCTCAGGTGGCTCTTCAGGCGGCGGCCTCAGGCGGCCGTCGTCGGGGTCTGAGCAGGGGAGGTGTGTGGCGCCGGGTGTCTTCCGTCCAGGAGCTCCACGCGCTCCGTGGCGCGTCGGTCATCCGGCCGATCACTGTGAGCAGGGGCTCGTAGCGGGCGCGCTCCGCCCGGAAGGCGACCCAGGCAGACGCTCGATCATCCTTCATCGGGACGCCGATGGACTGAAGATGGTTGAACGCCGCATCGAACTTCTCCTCGGCGAGGATGATCTCGGCACCGGTTTCCGGCGGGTGGTGGGGAATGCCGAGGAAATCGGCGATCGAGATCATCGCGTGGATCCCCGCGCGCATGCATAGTTCTGCGCGGGACTGTCGCGGTATATCGCAGGCGGTGATCGCGAGCGCAGCGCCATCCAGCACGGCTTCGGAGGCAAGCACCCAGTGGTTGTCCGGGTGGGGTGAGCGGAAGAAACCAAGCTGCGGAAAGGTGGTGTGGGATTCGCCGAGCTCGATGAACCAGTCTTCCCAGGCCTCCCAAACTTCCTCCAGCTGATCGAACCGTCCGAGCTCCCAGCTGCTGGCGAGCAGGGTCGGACCTGATGGCGGAACGCCGACTCGAACCACGAGTTTGGTGATCAGTTCCTCGCGCCGGGAGAACGCGCTGTAGAGGGTCGGCAGGTAGGAGATGACCAGGGCCAGCAGCGTCAGCCCGACCCCGGCGGCGGCGAACGCGGCGAGCTGTCGCGGCAGCGTGCCGGGCGAATCAAAACCGAGCGTCAGCATCGACGAGCCGGATAGCTCCAACGCGTGGGAAACGGTCCGGCCGCCATCTGCCGCGGACGTCAGAGACCAGAACAGCGCGGCGAACAGGAGCCAAATCAACACGGCCCAAGTCGCGAGCTGAGCGAACAGCCCCAACGGCGCCTCGACCGCAAATATCCGGTCCCTGGTGGCGTAGTCGGACCGACCCGTCAGCCGCAGTCGAAATCGCAGCAGCCAGTACACGGCTATGAAGGCAATGCGCGCGAGCCTCGCCGGCACACCCCGGGGCAAGACCACCGTACGGAGCATCGACGCCACGACCGCCGCGACGCCCACAACCGCCAGCACCCCTACCACGACCCGCACGGCGATCATGAACCGTTCCGTCCCTTCACGGCCGTGATCGTCTCAGGTGCAGGCTCGCGAGACGACGCAGGTCAAGATCATCGATCTCGCTAGGAGCGCCGGAGCAAGTGCCCTAGGGTTTGTCGGGTGGTTGGACCCGAAGGACACCCAGCCCGAGCCGACACCCGGGCCAAGCTCTACTCGGAGGCGGCACATGCCCGAGTCGGTTGACCCTCATCACCTTCTGCTCATCGGGGCCGGACCCGGCGTCGGAGCGAGCGTCGTTCGGCGCTTCGGCCGCGAAGGCTTGCGCGGCACACTCATCTCCCGCGGCGACGGGCTCGAGCAGCTCGCCGCTGACCTGCGCAGCGACGGGCTTGAGATCGAGGCGGTGGTCGCGGACATCGCAGATCTGGACGGCTACCGCGCGACGCTCGAGCGGATCTTCAGCGCCCCAGGCGCCCCCGGCGTCGTTGTGTACAACGCCGCGCTACCGGATCCTGGCGAGATCCTCGACACGACGGTCGGAGGGCTCCGGACCGCATATGACGTCGATGTCCTCGGCGCCGTCGTGGCGGCACAGGTCGCAGTCCCCGTGCTGCGGAGCGCCGGCGCCGGCACGCTGCTCTTCACCAGTGGCGGCTTCGCCGACCATCCCGTGCCCGCGCTGGCAAGCCTCTCCATGGGGAAGGCCGCCTTGCGCTCGGCGGCGACGCTGATCGCCGCCGGTGTCAAGGAGGACGGCATCCATGCCGCAACCATCACGATCGCTGGCTCGGTGGTGCGCGGGACGCCGTTCGATCCGGACAACATCGCGGAGCTCTTTTGGACCGCCCACACCGACCCGAGCGACGCCTGGCAGACCGAGTATCGATTCACAGGCGCGTAGCGGGTATGGGAACCAGCGTAGTGTGAGCGGTGAGCCAGGGGCGCTATCCGCCGATCGCCGAGCACGGGGTGATCGGCAACCTGCACACGGTCGCGCTGATCAGCACGGACGGGACGATCGATTGGTATTGCTCGCCGCGGTTCGACTCTCCGAGTCTGTTCGCCTCGCTGCTCGACGCCGATCGCGGCGGCCACTTTGCGCTCCGGCCGGCTGACGGCGAGTGGCAGAACAAGCAGCTCTACCTGCCCGACACCAACGTGCTGGTCACCCGCTTCCTGACTCCCGCTGGAGTTGGGGAGGTCCAGGATTTCATGCCGGTCGGTGAGCTCCTCGCGGGATCGCACCGTGACCGGCTGATTCGCCGCGTGCTCTGCGTCCGCGGGCGGATGCGGTTCGAGCTCGAATTCGCCCCGCGTTTCGCCTACGGGCGCGAGCGACACAGGGCCGAGTGCCATGCGGGAGGAGTGCTGTTTCAGAGCCCGGGCGCGCGGGTCGCGCTCGAGACCCAGACCCCGGTCGAGGTGCGCGACGGTGACGTCCATGCCTCGTTTGAGCTCGCGGCCGGGGAGAGCGCGACGTTCGTCCTCGAGCACGTCCCAGGTCAATACGAGATACACCCGCACAGCGCGGAGGAGACGAGGGAGCTAGGAGACCGGACGATCGAGTACTGGCGCCGGTGGTTGGCACAGTCGCGCTATCGGGGTCGCTGGCGTGAAACCGTGCACCGCTCGGCGCTGACGCTCAAGCTGCTCACGTACGCCCCCACCGGCGCGATCGTCGCCGCCCCCACCACGAGCCTGCCCGAGGTGCTCGGCGGCGAGCGCAACTGGGACTACCGGTACACCTGGATTCGCGACGCGGCGTTCTCGCTGTACTCGCTGCTGCGCCTCGGGTTCACCGAGGAGGCGACGGCGTTCATGGATTGGCTGACCGATCGGCTGGCGGGGATGCGCCTCAGCGAGAGCAGCCCGCTCCAGATCATGTACGGGATCGACGGGCGGCGGGAGATCCCCGAGCAGGTGCTGGAGCACCTCGAGGGATATCGCGGCTCCGCCCCGGTCAGGGTCGGAAACGAAGCTGCCACGCAGCTCCAGCTCGATATCTATGGCGAGCTGGTCGACTCGATCTATCTCTACGACAAGCACGGCAGCCCCATCTCTCACCACTCGTGGGACGACATCACTCACATGGTCAACTGGGTCTGCGAGAACTGGGACCAGGCCGACGAGGGGATCTGGGAGACCCGCGGCGGGCGACAGCCCTTCACCTACTCGCGGCTGCAATGCTGGGTCGCGGTCGAGCGCACACTGCGGATGGCCACCGCCCGCGGCCTACCGATCGATCGGGCCCGGCTCGAAGCGGCCCGGGACCAGATCTACCGTCAGATCCACGAGCGCGGTTGGATCCAAAAGCGCGGAGCGTTTGTCCAGCACTACAACACGGACATCCTCGACGCCTCCGTCCTGTTGATGCCCCTGATGAAGTTCATCGCCCCCCAGGACCCGCGCTGGCTCTCGACGCTCGATGCGATCGGCAGCGAGCTGGTGTCCGATTCGCTCGTCTACCGCTACAACGCCGAAGCCTCCCCCGACGGGCTGGCGGGGCGCGAGGGGACGTTCTCGATCTGCACCTTCTGGTACGTCGAGGCGCTGGCCCGCGCCGGGCGTTTGGATGAGGCACGGCTGATCTTCGAAAAGATGCTCACCTACGCCAACCACCTCGGCCTCTACGCCGAGGAGATCGGCCCGAGCGGGGAACAGCTCGGCAACTTCCCCCAGGCCTTCACCCACCTCGCGCTCATCAGCGCCGCTGTGGACCTCGACCGCCAGCTCGGCTGACGCCGCCAGGGGCGACGCCACGCCGCGGGCGACCGGCGGCCCGAGTGCATCGCGGTGCCGACCGCCGAGGGACCGCCGGTACGTGATCGAACGGGCCCGCGTTCCAATTCCGGCCGAACGGTCTGATGGAGAGGAAACGGGAGCTCGCTGTGATCCACTCTCTCACGCCGGCAGCTCGGCCCCGGTCAACGACTCGCAGCTCTCGAGCAGCAGCTGTTGAAGCTCCGTTTCCTGAGCGAGCGGAGCCGGGCGCCGCGGTCGCCGGTGATAGAAGTAGCCGCCGGTGATGCCGGCCGCCTCCGAGTCCACGGCGAGCCACACCTGGGTCAGCGGAGCCTGCGCGATGTCGTCTGGCGCTCCGGGCCCGCCCATCTTCGTCGCCACCCACCCGGGCTCCACCGCGTTGGCCGACACCTTCGGCCATCGCCCGGCGATAAGGAACGCCAGGGCGGCGTCAAGCAGCTTGGAGTCGGCGTACGCCTGGGCGCTGTCCCAGTGCCGCTGCTCCCATTGCAAATCAGCGAAGTCCGGATCCCCCGACTGGTGCATGCCCGAGCTCAGGTAGATCAGCCGGTCGGGGCGCTCGACCAACGCGGTGAGCAGGAAGGGGGCCAGGACATTGATCACAAACACGTGCTCCAGCCCGTCCTCGGTCTCGGTGCGTCGCTCTCGATAGCCGACCCCGGCGTTGTGGATCACCGCGTCAAAGCGGCCCTCCGCGTTCACCGACTCCGCGAGCTCCCGCGTTTGACTGATGCTCGAAAGATCGCCCACCAGCACCCCCGCGGCGCCAGGCGCACCCAGCAGGGCCTCGTTACCACGCGCGCGTGAGCGCGCGTGTAAGAAGACCTCGTGGCCATCAGCAATCAACAACCGCGCCGCCATCAACCCGAGGCCATCGGCAGACCCGGTAATAAAAACCCGACTCATTGCCACCAGTCTCTCAGCCTCGAGTGGTGTGATCGCCCGGCGCTTGACAAGACTTCTTGTGACTACTATTCTTGTCACAAGAACACTTGTGAAGGAGGACGCGTATGTTCCAACTACATCCGACCGTGCTTGATGCCCTGGTCGAGGACCGGGTGGCTGAGCTGCGGCAGACCGCTGCGCTGAGCGCTCGGGCCGAGACGGCCAAGCACCGCCGTCGGCCGGTCCAGTCGGCCCGGCACGGCGCGGGCTGGCTGCTCGTCGACGTGGGCCTTCGGCTGGCGCTGCCGCACCCGGCGTCGCGCGAGCGCTAACACTTAACCCAGAAGCCCCATGGCGAGCCCCAAGAAGCCCAGCGAGCAGATTCAGGACATCACCGACCCGCGTGCGATGCGGGCCCTGGCTCATCCGCTCCGCCTGGCGCTCTTGGACGCCGTGCGCCGCGACGGGGAGATCACGGCCACCCGGGCGGCCGAGCTGCTCGGCGAGAGCCCCGGCAACATGTCCTGGCACCTTCAGACGCTGGCCAAGTATGGCTTCGTCGAGGAGACCGGCGAAGGTCGCGGACGCAGCCGACCCTGGCGCGTCACGAGCTACACCCGGCGCTTCGAGACCGCGATGACCGAGCCCGACAAAGCCATTGCTGGCGAAGCCCTGGAGCGGAGCTTCCTGGAGCGCACCTTCGACCAGATGCGGGAATGGCTGTCGCGACGCCTGACCTACCCGGTTAAGTGGCGACGGGCCGCGTACGTGACCGACAGCCTGACCTATCTGACCGCGAAAGAGCTCAGCGAGGTGATGGACGAGATCACCGCGGTCTACGTCCGCTACGGGGACCGTAGGGACAAGAAAAACCGCCCCGCCGGCGCCCTCCCGGTGCACCTGTACTCCCACGGGCACCCGCTGCCGCCGACGCCCTCGGGCAACTGAGGGCTCAGAGGGGCCCGTTTCTCAGCCACCAGCGGGCGTGGCTGAGCAGCCGTTTGATCGGGTAGCGGTCGGGGTCGGTGAGGATCAGTCGCGCGTACTCGTCCGAATGCGCGGAGAGGATGCGCGCGGTCAGTTCCGCGTCGGGCAGCTCGGGCTGGCGCTCGACGAGTGGCTGCACGGCCGCCGACAGTCGCTTAAGCGCGGCGGCGCGCCCGGCGGCGACCTTCTTGCGCAGCGACAGGGGCGCGCCTTCGGGCGGGATCAGGATCAGTCGCCAGGTGCTGGGTTGGCTGGCGACCGCGTGGAGGTAGGCGTCGAGCGCTTCCAGCATCAGTTCACGGGGCTCGCCTTGATCGAGATGGGTCAGCGCGGTCTCGGAGAACTGGGCCAGAGCGCGCGAGGTCTCGCGGTCGATGACTGCCTCGAGCAGTTCGTGAAGGTCCTTGAAGTGGAGGTAGACCGTCGCCCGGGTGACTCCGGCCCCGCCGGCGACCGCTTCGATTGAGAGGCCGTGAAAGCCGCGCTCGCCGACCAGCCGGGCGGCGACGTCGAGCAGCTGCTCGCGCCTGGCCACGGCGCCCAGCCGGGCGGTGCTCTTGGCTTGCGCGCTCACGGGTGAGAGACGATAGGGTACGTAACTGACGGAAGCGTAACTTAACTCACAGGGCCGTCAGGAGAGCGGAACGGATATGGATATGCGCGCATGAGAGCGGTCGCCTGCCACGAGGGGCAGCTTGAGCTGGCCGAGCTTCCGGGCGATCGGCCGGAGAAGGGGCAGGTGCTCCTGCGCGTGTTGCGCTGCGGGATCTGCGGGTCTGACCTGCACGCTCGCCACCACTGCGACGAGCTGGCCGCGGTGCTGAGCGAGATCGGTTATGAGGAGTTCATGCGCTCTGACCAGCGGGTCGTGTTCGGCCACGAGTTCTGCGGCGAGATCGCCGAGTACGGCCCCGGCTGCCGAGAGCGGATCGCCACCGGCTCGCACGTGGTCGCGCTTCCGTTGATCCGGCGCGCCGGGAGACCGCACGCGACCGGCCTCTCGGCGCTGGCGCCGGGAGCCTACGGCGAGCAGGTGCTGGTCGAGGAGTCGCTGATGATGGAGGTCCCCAATGCTCTGCCGCCTGACCTGAGCGCGCTGACCGAGCCACTGGCGGTGGCCTGGCACGCGGTCCGGCGCAGCGAGATCTCAAAGCGTGAGGTGGCGATCGTGATCGGCTGCGGCCCGATCGGCCTGGCGGTCGTCTGCTGCCTGAAGGCCCGCGGGGTACACACCGTCGTCGCGAGCGACCTGTCGCCGGCGCGGCGTGAGCTCGCCTCGCGCTGCGGCGCCGACATCGTCGTTGACCCGGCCGAGCAGTCGCCCTATGAGGCGGGTGACAACGGCCATCTGAACACGCTGCCGGACGCGGTCGAGCTCGCGATCTCGACGAGCGAGAAGCTGGGCCGGCTGCCCGCCCACTGGCAGCTGTGGCGCGCCATCGACCGGCTGGGGATCAAGCCGAAGGCGCCGGTGATCTTCGAGTGCGTCGGGGTTCCCGGGATCCTCGACGGCGTGATCGCCTCGGCCCCGCTGTTCTCACGCGTGATCGGGGTGGGCGTGTGCATGGGCGAGGACCGCATCCGTCCCTCGATGGCGATCAACAAGGAGATCGGCCTGCGGTTCGTGGTCGGCTACACGCCACTCGAGTTCCGCGACACCCTGCACATGCTCGCCGAGGGCAAGATCGACGCGGCGCCGCTGCTCACCGGGGTGGTCGGACTGCCCGGGGTGGCCGCCGCCTTCGACGCGCTTGCCACGCCGAATCAGCACGCCAAGATCCTGATCGATCCACACAGCCCGGCTACCGAGCCGGCGGCCCCGGAGGGGATTTCGAGATGACCGAACCACAGACCGATACCACCGTCGTCCCGGCCGCCCGCGGCCGGGACCCGTTCGACGCCACCGGCGTTGAGCGCGGCAGCGACGGCATCGCGCGCTACGCAGATCTGCCCCGCTCGCTGGTGCAGATGCTCCGTGCCAGCGTCGAGCGTGACCCCGGAGCGAGGGCGATCGCCGAGGTGGGCGGCGAGACCCTTACCTACGAGGAGCTGTGGGATCGCGCCGCGCGAGTCGCGGGCGGGCTCAGAGCCGCCGGGCTTGAGCGGGGCGATCGCGCGGCGATCCTGCTGCCCAACGGCGCCGACTGGGTGCTCGCGTTCTGGGGCGCGCAGCTCGCCGGGGTCGTCGCGGTGCCGGTGAACACCCGCTTCAAGGAGCCGGAGATCGAGTACGTGGTCTCCGACTCCGGCGCCCGGCACGTGTTCAAACCCGGCCAGGCGCTGCCCGACGGCGATCCGGTCGCCGAGCCCGACCCCGAGCCCGACGACCTCGCGGCGATCTTCTACACCAGCGGCACGACCGGCTTTCCCAAGGGCGCGATGACCTCCCACGCCAACTTCCTGGCCAACATCGAGAACGCGATTCGGTGCGTGGGGCTCGACCGCGACGAGGGGCCCGAGCTGGCGACGCTGATCAACGTGCCCCTGTTCCACGTCACCGGCTGCAACAGCCAGCTCCTGGTTCTCAACGCCCTGGGGGGCCGCGCGTTCATCCTGACCAATCCGCTCGACCTGGACGGCTTCCTGCACACGGTGAGCGCCGAAGGGGTCCAGATGCTCACCTCGGTGCCCGCGATCTATCACGCGCTGATGCGCCACCCGGAGTTCGCGAGCACCGATCTGGGCCACGTGCGCTGGGTCTCCTACGGCGGCGCGCCGATCGCCGCCGCCGCGGTTCACAAGATCATGCAAGCGTTCCCGGACGCCCGCGTCGGCAACGGCTTCGGTCTGACCGAGACCTCATCGCTGACCTCGTTTTTGCCCCACGAGGAAGCAGCCGAGCATGCCGATTCGGTTGGCTTCGCGATGCCGGTGGTCGACCGGGCGCTCCACGACCCCGACCCTCAGACCGGCGTGGGCGAGCTGCTCGTGCGCGGCCAGAACGTGGTCCTGGGCTACTGGAACAAGCCCGAGGCCACGGCCGAGACGTTTGTCGATGGCTGGCTGCACACCGGCGATCTGGCGCGCATCGACGCAGACGGGCTGCTCTACATCGTCGACCGGGCCAAGGACATGATCAACCGCGGCGGGGAGAACGTCTACTCAATCGAGGTCGAGTCGGCGCTGGCCGGCGCGCCGGGAGTGGTTGAGGCGGCGGTCGTGCCCGTGCCCGACGAGATGATGGGGGAGAAGGTCGGCGCCGTGATCGTGCCCGGGGCGGAGTTCGAGCTCGAGGCCACGATCGCCCACGTGCGTGACCGGATCGCCGACTTCAAGGTCCCCCAGTACGTGGCCCTGCGTGAGGAGCCGCTCCCGCGCAACCCCGGCGGCAAGGTGCTGAAGGCGCAACTGCGTGAGGAAACCGACTGGGGCGAACCGCTCCGCTAAAGGAGACCCAATGGCCACCGTCGACGTCGCACGGCTCGACATCACCAAGACGAACCTCGCTGTCCAGGAGCTGATCGAGGTCACCGAGAACCCTCGGCACCGCTACCTGCTCCAGGCCTATGACCGCCACCGCAACCTCGAGCACGCCGGGCGCTACGAAGAGATCTTCGCTCCCGAAATGACCGTCGAGCACCCCGTCTACCGCTTCCACATGCACGGCCAGCCACCGATGCAGCTCGAAGGCCGCGATCAGGTCGAGCCGCTCTACCGCCACTGGGCCGAGACCAACCAGTCGGTCTTCTACAACGAGAGCGAAACGGTCGCGGTCGGCGACTGGATGGTCGTGAGCACGATGACCGGCTACCAGCAGCTCGCAGGTGCTGACCTCGCTGCCGCCGGCCAAGACGTCGACGCGGAGGCGATGTATCTGCTCCGCGGCCGTGTCGCGATGCTCTGGCCCTACGACGAACGCGGCCGCCTGGTCGGCGAGAACGTGTGGGAGTACGACGCATCAGAACACGAGTTGATCAAGCTCGAACCCGACCAGGTGCTGACCACAGAACAGGCCGCCGAGCTGCTCGAGCGTCAGATCAAGCCGCTGCCGCCCTTCGAGGACAGCATGCTGCCTGGGTCGCGGGTCGCCGCCGATGTCAGGGCTCGTGGCGGGTGATGGTGCCGACACGGTCAATCGACCGGTCGAACGAGAGGACCGAGGCGATGCCGGTGGCCTCCGCTTGAGCAACCAGATAGGCCTCGGCGAAGTCCAGCCGTGCCACCTCGTAGACCTCGAGGGCACGCCGAAGCGATGCGCTGTCGATGGTCTTGACGGAGGGGAGGGCAATGGCAGCGCGCACCAGCTCCGCGACTCGCTCGCGATCAACGTCGTAGAACGATTCGAGTACGCAAACGCATTCGGCGACGACGAGGTCTGTGAGGGGGAGCTCGTCGGCCGCGGCCAGCGCCGTAGTAGCGCGAGCGGCCATCTCCGGCGGATCGCCCGTGAGGTGACGGATCAGAACGTTCGTATCGACGAACGCGCTCAGCGGTGCCGTCCCGCCCGGCTGTCATGGGTGCGGCGGAGGATTTCGTCCCAGGGAGTTCCGTGCTTGCCGGCGGGAACCGGGACAGCCCCCGCTAGTTCGAGGAAGTCCGGCGTCTTCGCTATCACCGCGCGTGACTCCTCTACTCGAAACAGCAGTTCGTCGCCTTCGTGCAGCTGCAACGCGTCGCGCACACTTTTCGGGATCGTGCCCTGGCCCTTTGAGGTGATCTTTGCCGTCGAGTCCATTGCTTCTCCTTACTAGTCAACAAAAGTAAGGATAGCGCGAGACGCCAGCCTCCGAGTCCAATGGCGTGGTTGGTTATGTAGCACGATTCGTGCTACGGTCCTGCATATGCCTCGGTCGCTACATGTCCGGCTTGATGACGCCTCGGCTGCCGCGCTGGAGGTCGTCCGCGCTTCGGGGCTGAGCGATTCCGAGGCGGTCCGTACCGCGCTCCGCGAGGCTGCTGCCCGCCGCCGTGTCCGATCGGCCCTGCGCGATGAAGTGCTCCGGCTGGCGGCGGACAAGAGCGACCGGGAGGAGATGCGCCTGATACGTGAGCAGATGGCTGAACTGGCGCCGCCACCGACGCCCTGAGCGTGGTTCGCGGCGAGGTGTTCCGACTGCCTGCCGCCCGCGCTGCGCGCGGACGCGAGCAGCGTGGAGCACGGTACGCGGTGGTCCTGCAAGCCGACGAGTTTCTCCAACTCCCGACGACAATCGTGGCACCGACCTCTACGAGCGCTCTGCCTGCGAGCTTCCGTCCCGTGATCACGCTCAACAGGGTCGAGACGCGCGTACTCGTCGAGCAGACGACCGTGGTCGATCCGCAGCGCCTCGGCCGATCGGCGGGAAGGCTCGAAGCAGGTGAGCTGCGAGCAGTCGACGACGCTCTCGCGCTGATCTTGGGGCTCTGACATGCGACGGGTGGCACCTCACCCGCGGGCGAAGCCGGTTGCACGAATGATCTGACGCTGACTCTCGGAGGAGACTAATCCGGCTGTCCCGCGGTCTGGGCGAGCGCTTCCTCGAGCGCGCCCTCACCTCCGGGCTTGCCGGTGATCGCCAGCTCCGAGGACCAACTGGGGACGCGGCCGGCGAGCGCCGCGGCACGCGTGCGGCCCGCGACCTCGATCGGGGCGCGCTCACGGAGCTGGGCGAGCAGCCGATTGCTGTACTCCTGCGGCGACTCATCGGGCTCGATCGCCGGGCGATCGAATTCGAAGAACTGAACCCGCACGTGCGGGCGCTCCCTCGGAAACCGCGGAATCGCGGCGGTGCCGGTGCACGCGACCCCGATGATCCTCGCGTCCGGCACGGCGCGGGCCAGGTAGCCGATACCGCTGCGGGCTCGCAGCACCCGACCCAGGGAGCGGGTGCCCTCGGGGTAGATCCCGATGCACGCGCCGTTGCGCAGCTCCTCGATCGCGCCGTTGAGCGCCCCCGTGTCACCGGACCCGCGCTCGATTGGGATCTGACCCATCCCGGTCAGGACGGCGCCAAGCAGCCTGTTCTTCCACATCGAGGACTTCGCCAGCGCCCTGATCTGCCGACGAGGCATCCCCGCGATCCCGGCCGCGACCGTATCCCAGTAGCTGTCGTGGTCACCGACCAGCAGCAGCGGCCCTTCCAGCGGCAACAGCTCAAGGCCGGTCACGTGCAACCGGCCCCACCACACAACCCCGGGACGGGCTGCGATCATCACGCTGCGGTAGGCCGGGGTGATCCGCTCGCTGCGCTCGGGCATCGCTGGGTCAGGCTACTCGGAGCCAGCTGGCGATCGCCGCCTACTCCGCTGAAGGCTCGACCGGCTTGTCGTGCCGGTGGCCCCCGAAGATGCGCCTGACGGCGGTGACCTCACGCTCCACCTCGGCCACCTCGTGCTCGGCCGCGGCCATCGGCGCCAGCAGGACCACGAGGTCGGTTATCGTCGCGTTGAGCTGGTTGACCGACTCGGTGAGGGGACCGACCGAGGTGGCCAGCCCCTCGACCACCGCGATGTGGCGCTCGATCGCGTCCGCGACGCGCCGCACGGCCGCCGCCGCCTCGCCGATCTCACGCTCGGCCGACTCAAACGGCGCCGCCGCGTCATGCTCGGCCACGCCCAGCGCCGACCGCAGTGGCCGCACAAGGAACTCGAGCATCTCGCCGATCATGCTACTCGCGTCCGGGGTGCCCTCAGCCGCCGAGCTGCCCCACCTCGAGGAAGGCCAGCACCGCCAGCACGCGACGGTGATCGTCGTTGCCGGCGGGCAGGCTGAGCTTGCCGAAGATGTTCGACACGTGCTTCTCGACCGCCCCCGGCGTGATCACCATGGCGCGGGCGATGGCGGCGTTCGTGCGCCCCTCGGCGATCAGCTCCAGCACCTCGCGCTCACGCGGCGTGAGCGCCTCGAGCCGGTCCGACGCCCCCCTCGCGCTCCGGGGACCCATGAGCTGCGCCACCACCTCGCGATCGAGCGCCGTGCCGCCGTCCGCGACGCGCTCGACGGCGTCGATGAACGTCCGCACCTCGCCGACGCGCTCCTTCAGCAGGTAGCCGACCCCGCCCTCGCCGGTCGCCAGGAGCTCCTGGGTGTAGACCGGCTCCACGTACTGGGACAGGATCAGGATCCCGAGGCCGGGAAAGCGGGAGCGGACCTCGATCGCGGCGCGGACGCCCTCATCGGTGAACGTGGGGGGGAGGCGGACGTCGACGATGGCCAGATCGGGCTTATGGCCGCCGACGATCCGCACCAGCCCGGGGCCGTCCTCGGCCGTGGCCAGCACCTCGATCTCCCGCTCGCGGAGCATCGCCACGAGCCCCTCGCGGAGCAGGGCGTTGTCCTCGGCGATCACGACTCGCATGGCAGCTCCCCCCGGACCGTGGTCCCCCCGCCGGGAGGGCTCGTGACCGTGAGCGTGCCGTCGAGCGCCTGCACCCGGTGGCGCAGGCCGGTGAGCCCGGATCCGTCGGGGTCGGCCCCGCCCGGGCCGTCGTCGCTGACCTCGATCACCAGCCGCCCTGCCTCCTGCCAGAGCGCCACCCGGGCCGGCGCCCCGCCGGCGTGCTTGGCGGCGTTGGTGAGCGACTCGGCGGCGACGAAGTAGGCCGCCGTCTCAACCACCGGGGCGGGCCGGCGCTCGACCGAGGCCTCGACGCTCACCGGCATCGGCGAGCGCCGCGCCAGCGCGTCGACCGCCGCGGCCAGGCCGCGGTCGGCCAGTACCGGGGGCGCGATCCCGCGGGCCAGGTCGCGGAGCTCGACGATCGCGTCGGCGGCGTCGAGCCGGGCCTGGCGGACCAGCTCGGCGACCTCGGGATGCTCGTCGAGGCGCTCCTCGGCGCGGCCGAGCTTCATGCTCAGGGCGACGAGCCGCGCCTGGGCGCCGTCGTGCAGGTCACGCTCGATCCGCCGCAGCTCGGCGGCCTGGACGTCGAGGGCGCCCCGCCGCGTCCGGGTCAGCTCCTCGACGCGCTCGGTGAGCTGGCGCTCGCGCAGCCAGGGAAGCCGGCGCCCGCCGTAGTGGACGACGGCGTAGCCGGCGACGATGAAGGCGTAGACCGCGATCGGCCACCTCGGCCAGAAGTCACCCGGGCGCGCGAACCACCAGATCAGGATCATCATCGCGCTGAGCACGACGGCGATCGCCACCACGGTGGCGAACCGCCGATCGCGCGGGTCGCGGACGCCGCGCGCGCGGCGGACCGCGAGCCAGAACGCGGCCGGGACCCCGAGCCCGAGCCAAGGCCAGCGGGGCCAGAAGTACCCGCCGCCGCTGAGCGCCCAGATCACGGTCAGGGCGAAGGCGACGACGGCGGCCAGGGTCAGGTAGCCGGCGAGCGCGGATGAGCCGCCGGGGGTGCCCGGCGGCTCATCGGCAACCTGATTTGCTCGCTCAACGACCATCGCCCTCGTGCGCCAGCGCGGGCACACGCACCGGATGATCCCAGCGCGGGGCGCTCCGCCGCACCCGCCAGCGCCGGTCTCCGAGCAACGCCACCGCCGCCGGCAGGGCGACTCCGCGCACGATCGTGGCGTCGATCAGGACCGCGGCCGAGAGCCCGACGCCGAGCTGCTTGAACTCCAGCAGGCCGAGCGTCCCGAACACGCCGAACACGAACACCATCACGATCGCCGCGCTCGTCACGGCGCCGCCCGTGGCCGCCACGCCCGCGGCCGCGGCCGCGGAGGCCGAGAGGCCGGAGCGCCGCGCTTCGCGGATCCGCTCCAGGACGAGCACCGTGTAGTCCATCGAGAGCCCGAACAGGACCACGAATGCGAACAGCGGGAGCCAGGAGACGATCGCCCCATTTGACTGGAACGACAGTACGCCCTCGGCCCAGTGGTGCTGGAAGACGGCGACCAGCACTCCGTAGGCGGCTCCGACCGAGAGCAGGTTGAGGGCGACCACGGTCGCCGCCAGCGCCGGCGAGCCGAAGGCGGCGAGCAGGAGCAGGAAGGCCAGACCCATGACGAAGCCGATCACGATCGGGGTCGCCGTCGCCATCCGGTTGGCGAAGTCGAGGCTCGAGGCGGCATCCCCGGTGACCAGCGCCTGCGCCGAGCGCGCGACCGTCGCCCGCAGCTCGGTCACGACCTGCTTGGCCCGGTCGAGACCCTGGTCGGGCATCGGGACCCGGACGACAGCGGTCCGCCCGTCGCGTGAGACGGCGACGGTCGCCTGCCCGCTCCCGCCGGTGATCGTCTCCGCCCGCTGGCCGAGGACGGCCAGCCGCTCCCGCGCTCGTGGGCTCCCGAGGTCATGACCCCGGAGCACGAGGGCGGAGTCCTCGGGCGCGCCGGGGAAGGCTCGGTCGATCGCCTCGTAGGCGACCCGGACCGGCGTCGTCGTCGGGAGATCGGTGATGTCGGGGTCGGCCGTCTTCATCTGGAGGACCGGGATGGCCAGGGTGCCGAGCACGCACGCGGCGATCACGAGCGCGGGAAGGGGACGGCTCGTGACCAGGCGCGCCACCCGCGCCCACATCCCGTCCGGACGGCCTTGGCGGCGCCCGCGCCGGCGCCCCACGAAGGGGATCCGCCCCCGGTCGACGCGGTCGCCGAGCTTGGCCAGGACCGCCGGCAGGACCGTCACGGATCCGAGCACGGCGATCGCCACGACGACGATCGTGGCCAGGCCGATCGAGGTGAAGACGCGCGAGCCCGTGAAGAGCAGGCCGGCCAGCGCCACCACCACCGTCAGGCCCGAGACGACGATCGCCCGCCCGACGGTCGCCGAGGCGGCCTCGAGCGCCGCCATCGGCGCGCGCCCGGCCGCGCGCTCCTCGCGCTCGCGGCGGATGTAGAAGAGCGAATAGTCAACTCCTACGGCGAGTCCGATCAGGAGGATGACCGACGACGCCGAGCTGCTCACCGGCGTGATGTGCGAGACGAGGCCTTCGGCCCCGAGCGCCGCCACGACCGAGGTCATCCCCAGCAGCAACGGGACCGACGCGGCGACCAGCGCCCCAAACGCCAGCACGAGGATCAGGAGCGTGATCGGGAACGACAGCAGTTCCGCGTGCCCGAGGTCGGTCCCCGCGGCGGTGTTGAACGCCTGCCCGATCGAGCCGTCACCGGCCTCCTGCAGGCGGGCCTGCGGGTGGGTGGCGGCGACGGCCCGGACGGCACGCTCGACGCCGCCCACGTGATCGTCCGCGTCGTTGGGGTCGCCGCGCAGCGTGACCTGCACGAGCCCGGTCCGACCGCCCGCCTGGCTGAGGGCAGGAGTGTCGTTGGGGCCGTGGACGGCGGCGACCTGGGGCACGGCCGCCAGCCTGGCCTCGAGGGCCCGGACCGCCGAGGTGGTGCCGGCGGCGCTCGGGGACTGGATGAGGATGCTCTCCTCGGCCGGGCGCGTGAGGTGGGCGGCGGCGATGATCGCGTCGGCGTGGGCCGACTCGCCCACGCCCTGCTGCGAGTTGGTGAGGCTCTTGGTGCCGACACTTGAGCCGGCCATCACGCAGGCCGCCACCAAGAGCAGCCAGAGGCCGATGGTCAGCTTGGGCCGCCGCGCGGCGGCCCGGGAAATGCGCTGGACGCCGCGCGCCAGCGCGCCGTCCGAGGGTGGGGAGATGTGAGGTGAATTAGCCATGCCGGCAACCTCTCAGCCGCCGGCGGCTGCGTCACTGGGGCGCGGTGGCGTGTGAGTGGGGGGTTATCCCCCCGCTGAGGTGGTTTCCTCAGCCTGTGCTTGAACGAGCCGCCGGTCTCTCCCCGCGAGCGCTTGAGGCGATCGCCGAGCTCGAGCGTGAGGTGGTCGACGCCGATGGCGGGCGGCTGAAGCTCGAGTGGGGGGCGCTCCGCTCCCGGAGCGGCGAGCGCGTCGGGGACCTGCTCTGGTGGGACGGGGATCGGCTGCGCGGTTTCCTCGGGTTCTACGGCTACGGCGCCTCGCTTGAGCTGGCGGGAATGGTGGCGCCAGCCGCGCGCCGCCAAGGCATCGCCACCGCGTTGCTCGACGCCGCGATGCCGCTCTGCCGCGAGCAGGGCTACGCCCAGGTGCTGTTGATCGTGCCCCGGAGCTCCGCAGCCGGGAAGCGTCTGGCGCTGGGCCGCGGCGGGGCCCTGGACCACTCCGAGCACGCGCTGGTGCCGACGGGCGAGCCCGCGCCGACGGCGGCCCACCCCGAGCTCACTCTGCGCCGGGCCACCGAGTCCGATCTCCCCGTCCTCGCCCGGTTGCTCGAGCAGGGGTTCGGTGGACCTGCCCCCGGGTTGGAGGGCCGCCTGAACTCGCCGCTGACCAGGATCCTCATGGTCGAGGTGGAGGCCTCCCCGGTGGGGACGCTCTCCCTCAGCCGCGATGGCGACACGGCCGGGATCTACGGGTTTGTCATCGATGCCCCCCGGCAGGGCCAGGGCCTGGGACGGGCCGCCCTGGGCCGGGCCTGTGCGCAGTTACGGGCCGAGGGTGTCCGCCGGATCGGCCTGGAGGTGGAGGTGCAGAACGATCACGCGCTCGGGCTCTACACGTCGGCGGGCTTTGCGCCCGTCACCACCGAGGACTATTACCGGCTTCCGCTGACGTGAACGCCGAGTTTGGCCGGCGGTCGCGCCGGTCGCTTCGGTCAATGCCGACGCTTGTCCTCGATCCCCAGCCCGCCGAAGTCACCGCGCTAATCGAGCGCCGTCGTCGGCTCGGCCAGGATCTATTCGATGAGGTGTGGGAGGGCGTGCTCCACATGAATCCGGCACCAGCAGGCGGACACGCCAAGCTCGATCAGCAGGTGGCAGAGCTGCTGGGGCCTCTTGCCCGCCAGGCAGGGTTGACCTCCACGGGCCCGTGCAATCTCGGTATCAGTGAGGACGATTACCGCTTGCCCGATCGCGGGCTGCTCCGCGACTGGACCGATCAGGTGTGGTACGCAACCGCCGCGTTGGTGGTGGAGATCGTTTCCCCGGGCGACGAGAGCTACCGAAAGCTCGACTTCTACGCCCCCCAAGGCGTCGATGAGGTGCTGATCATCGACCGGGACAGGCGGGAGGTCCATTGGCTCGCGCTCGCAGGCAAGCGGTATGAGCCAATTGAGCGCAGCCGCGTCATCGACCTCGGTCCAGTCGAGCTGCAGCAGCAACTCGACTGGCCGTAGCGCCCGCCGCATTGCGGCGAACTCAGAGCGTCACATCCGAGTGCGACAAAAGTCGCACTTATCCCTTGACGGGGGGTAGAATATGACCCCGCGTGACAGACCGGTGGCACCAGAAGAAGTCGAGCGGATGTTGGACATGATTGAACAACTTGTCGATTGGCTTTGGGTTGCCACCTTCGATGAGGTAGATGGTGAGCGCGAGGTTCGTGATCGCGGTCGTGCCCTACTAGAGCGCTACAGACCCGCGGCCTGAGCGATGTCCGATACGAGAATTCGAACCTGGCGCTGGAACATGCCAAGTGAGTTCATAACGGGCAGGTGTGGGGAAGCGAAGGCCCACAAATGAATAGGGCCACGTTGCACGTCGAGGTCTGGACTTGGCAGTGGTTCTTGCGTTTGTGGGTCGATGGGCACCCCGAAAACAAGCGGCGTCCCGTAAGGGTTGGGGGTCTGGAAATTCATCATGGCGTGGCCTTGCATCTCTGGCGGGCGAGACCCAACGGTGAACATGCCTCCGACGTCAGCGATGAGCTTGCCAGGCTCAAAGGTCAACCCTTGCCATCCGATGACCGCTCCGGTTGGTTTGTGGGTCACACGGCATTGCTGAATCTCACGTATCAACTGCGTCGAAAGCCGGTTGTGCTTCTGCTCTCTGGTGAGCTGGTTCAAGTCGCGCAACCAGTCGTAGCCCGGTTGGAAAGGCTGACGAGCCTCGACGGCTTTGGCTATGTCCGGTGCGTTAGCCATGACGCCGGGCATCTTCCCGTTCATCTCACCGTCGAACTCAGATGCCGATTGCGCCAGTGGGTAATAGATGAGGCCCTTCGGCGTTCCCCGCTGGTTGGTGATTTCTACGGCGAGATAGTCCAAGGCCGAGCGCTGCGCTTCCAAAATGTTCTTGACCCTCGCCTTGAACTGACTTCGCGCAATCGACTTCTTGAAGGCTTGATCGTGGAGCGTTTGCGCTGTTCGGAGTTGGTCCTCCGCGTCGTCAAGCAATGCAGCGATGTCTTCGAGACTTGCCATCGCTCACCTAACCTTGGAGGAACATGGCTGACGAAAAACGCCCAACGGAGAAGACTCCAAAGGGGTACGAGGTTCCAGTCCCAGAGCGGCGCGAGTTCTTCGCCAATCTCAAGAAGGTGTCCAAGCCCGAGAAGGGCAAGGACTCAGGCTCCGGAAGCAGCTCGTCTAAGAAGTAGCTGGAACATCTGCCGACCGTCGAGGGTGGCGCGATGGTTGTAGCGCCATGTGAACTCGTTCAGATAGCCCTGAAGCCAGCGGCGGGACACCTTCTTGTAGTTCCCCCGGATACCCGTCTTCAGGTTTCCGAAGAACCCTTCGACTGTGTTGGTGTGCCAGTCGCCGATGACGTACTCGCCGGGCGCATGGCGAACTCGACTATGGTCGAAACCGAGCCGGCCAAGGGAGTTGTAAGAGGGCCATTCGTCGGTGTAGACGATGGATTCTGGGCGCACCCACTCGACCACCGTTCCGGGCAGTTCCGGTCCGCGCCGAGACTCCAGCACCCACGCCTTGACACGGCCACCACGCTCAACGGCGGCGACCACCGTAGTTCTACTACGCTCGCGCAGCCGCGCTGCCGCCTGACGGTTCATCTTCCTGCGGGGCCGACCTTCCACAGAGGCTTCGTCAACTTCTACAACCCCGGTCAGCTGGGTCGGGTCGTCTTCGGCCATGAGGCGGTTACGGATCAGGTTGAACATGCGCCACGCGGTCTTGTAGGTGACTCCAAGCTCGCGCTCAAGTTGTTTGGCGGCGATCCCGCACCGAGTGCTAGTCATTAGGTGAATCGCGTAAAACCACAGGCGCAGCGACGTCGAGGACTTGTGGAAGATTGTCCCGGCGAGCGGGTTGATGTGATGCCCGCAATGGTCACAGTCCCACGTCGGCCGACCGTTGACCTTGTGGAACTTGCGCTCCGTATCGCACTTCTTGCAGTAGGTGTGATGACCATCCGGCGCGTACCGCTCACGCCAAAGCCACTCAAGGCAAGCGGCATCGTTAGGGAACTCGCGCGTGAACTCCATGAGCGAGTACTGCGAGGTCGAAGCCTTCCCGCGAATCGGGTTGTCGCGATCAACCGGAGGCATTGCGCCGTCCGCGAAGCCAGAGCGTTACGACTACGACAGCCGCAATGCCATAAAAGAGAAAGCCGACAAGCCGGGGGATCACGCCGAGCCCAAGGAGCGCGCCAAAAGCAACCGCAACTGTCCATCCAATTAGGTCGTGGTGTCTCTTGACTAGCCCCATGCGAGGATCATCCCAGAATCCTTACCCCCTGTCAAGGGATAAGTGCGACAAAAATCACATTTCCGCGCCCGCGGCGAGCGTAATCTGGCGTTGCAGAGAAGGGGGCCATTGGGACCATCACACGGGAATCCGGGCGGAGCGGGGGCATCCGTCCGGAGCGGGGGCTCCCACCCTGGGGGGTGGGGGCTCCCTTTCCATTTGGGGCTGGGCCCTTCAGGTGGCGCTGTTGCCCGAGCGCTCGCGCAGGGCGGCGGGATCGAGCACCGTGATCGTCCGGCGGTCGGTCGACACCCACCCCAGCTGGCGCATCAGGCG
The DNA here is from genome assembly GCA_035505215.1 of Solirubrobacteraceae bacterium. GTDB lineage: Bacteria > Actinomycetota > Thermoleophilia > Solirubrobacterales > Solirubrobacteraceae > Palsa-465. The sequence continues at coordinate 43,765 of DATJQY010000006.1, forward strand.
CAGGGCCCGGGACACCGTCTCCCGGGTGGCCCCGGTCCAGCGCGCGAGCTCATCCTGGGTCAGCGCCAGCTCGATCTGCGTCCCCTCGCCCGATGGCCGCCCGTGGACGGCCGAGAGCTCGACGAGCCGCTTGGCCAGACGCCCGACGCTGTCCTGGGTGGCCAGGTCGACCATGTCGCGGGTCGCCTCGGCGAGCCGGCGCACCACCATCCGGATGACGAGGAGGGACGCGTCGGGGTGATCGCGGAGGTACTCGACGAGCTCGGCCGCCTTGAGATAGCCGACCTCCGTCTCGTCGAGGGCGACCGCGGTGGCCGTCCGGCGCCCGGCGCCCAGCGCCGCGATTTCACCGATCAGCTCGCCCGGCCCCCGGAGGGCCAGCACCACCTCCCGGTTATCGGCGCCGTAGGCGACCAGGCGGACCTGGCCTGAGAGGACGACCACCGCCTCATCGCCGGCCGATCCGGCGCGGAGGATCTCGGCCCCCGCCTTGAGCGTGCGCCGTCTGACCCGGGCGAGCAGGGCCTCGGCGTCCTCCTTGGGGAGCTGGCGCAGAAAGGGGATTTGGCTCTCGCCCATAGAGGAGAATTCTCGCTGCCCACAGCGCGGCTGACAAATGCCCGTCGGGGACGAAGCGCTACCCTCTGGCGCTGACAAGACGGGGGCGCCAAGCTTCGGGGCTAGCGGCGGCGCAGCGCACGCTGCACGCCCCCCGGCAGTGCGGCCCCGGAGGCCCGGTCTGACCGGCCGGGCGGTTACTCGCCACGAGCGAAATGGGGGACGTACGGATGGGATCAAGAGTCACGGCCATCATCACCGCGCTGGCTCTCATCGTCGGGACCGGCGGCGCGATCGCGCTGGGGGAGAGTGGCTCTTCGAACAGCGTGCTCGGAGGCGCGGCCAACGCCCAGTACAAGCCGGGCAAGACGTGCACGAAGAAGAACAAGCACGGCAAGAAGGTCAAGGTCCCCTGCCCGAAGCCGAAGCCCAAGCCCAAGCACCACCCCAAGCCCAAGCACCACGGCAAGCCGCACAAGAAGTCCTACCACTGCACGACCCACACGGTCGGCAAGAACATCATCACGAAGTGCCGCTGGTACTGAGGGTCGCTAAAGCGAGGCGCTGAGGAGCTGGCCGCCGTCGCGGTTTCGCACCGTGACGTCAGGAAAGCCGGCCGCCCGAGCCAGGGCGGCGAGCTCCTCGTCGCTGTGGAACTGGCCCTGGCTGGCCACCGGCTCGGGCGCGGCCGGCGTCCCCCGGAGCTCGGGCGCGGTGGTGTAGATCGCCATCCGCCCGGCCGGGCCGAGCACCCGCCCCGCCTCGGCGAGGACGATCTCGGGGCGCTCGAAGAAGAAGAACACGACCGACATCGCGACCGCGGTGAAGGCGCCGTCGGCGAACGGCAGGCGCTCGGCCTCGGCCTCGAGCACCTCGGCGCCCGGCGCCCGCTCGCGAGCCAGCGCGACCATGTCCTCGCTGTGGTCGATCCCGGTCGCCTCGGCACCCAGGGCCAGCGCGTCTCGGAGAAGGAGACCGCCACCGCAGCCGACCTCGAGCAGACGATCGCCGGGTCCGAGGCCCAGCGCCTCGAGGATCGCGACCCGGGCGAAGTCGTGGACGTCCTCGGCCCCGTAGACGGCCCGGGCCCGCGCGCCGGTCGGCCGCCGCGCCACCCGGTCAGTCAGCCAGCCGTCGAACTCTTCTTCCGGCAGCCCGCTGGAGCGCCACGCCTCGAGGTCCTCATCGCCCAGGCCGAACCTGGCCAGCACGGCGCTCAGATTCATAGGCTGACCGTACCAACGCCGTGGTCCGCCCTCGCGTCCGGCCATTGGCGCTCAGCGGGGGTCGGTGCGGTAGGCGATCGATCGATGTCGGATCGCGACGACGCGGACGGTTTGGCCGTTCTCGGAGAGCTGGTAGATGATGCGGTAGGTGCCCACGCGCAAGGAGCGGGGCCCGCGAAGCCGGCCGCGCAGCGCGTGCCCGGAGTCCGGCTCGCGCTCAAGTAGTCCGAGCGCGTCCTCGACGGCGTCGATCAGGGGCCAGTCGAGCGCCAGCAGTTCCTGTCCGACCCGTCGCGCCAGGACGACTTTTGCCACGCGTCAGCGAGCAGCCCGACGCTGTGCGAGGTCGCGACGAAGGTCATCGAGGGGGATCGTGTCGCCTTGCGCGAGCTCGCTCATGCCACCCTCGATCGCATCGAGGGTCGCGGGGTCCGAGAGGATCTCTGCGGTCTCCTCGAGCGCTTGATACTCGTCGATCGGCACCAGCGCCGCCGCGGGCTTGCCGTTTCGGGTGACGAGCACATGATCTCGGCGGTCGGCGACATCGCTTAGCAGTTCGCTGAGCTTCGTTCTGAATTCCCGAACAGGAACGACCTTCGCCATGGGCCGGAAGTGTACCTCATTGCGTACACGATCTGCCGTAGCGCACCCCGTGACCGGAGGGGTGACGCGCGGCGGGCTTATCCAGCGACGGCCCCATAGTCGTAGAAGCCGCGCCCGGTCTTGCGCCCCAACAGTCCGGCTTCCACCATCCGGTTCAACAGCGGGGGGGAAACGTCGGCGGCATCGCGAAACTCGTCGTGCATCGATTCGGCGACGTACTGCAGAGTGTCAAGGCCGATCAGGTCAGCCAGCGCCAGCGGTCCCATCGGGTGGGCGCAACCGAGGACCATGCCACGGTCGATGTCCTCCTTGGAGGCAAAGCCGGACTCGTACATCCTGATCGCCGAGAGGATGTAGGGGATCAGGAGCGCGTTGACGATGAAGCCCGCGCGGTCCTGGGAGTCGATCACCTCCTTGCCCAGGGCCCCGACGAACTCCTTGGCCTCGGCGCGCACCTCCTCGGAGGTCATGATGGAGCGGACGATCTCGACGAGCTTGAGCACTGGAACGGGGTTGAAGAAATGAAGCCCGAGGACACGCTCGGGGCGGGAGGTCTCCGCGGCCAACTTCATGATCGGCACCGAGGAGGTGTTGCTGGCCAGGAACTTCGCGTCAGGAAGAATCCGGTCGAGGACGCCGAACACCTGGCGCTTGGCGGCCTCGGACTCGATGATCGCCTCAATTGCGGCATCCGAGCCGCTGAGCGCCTCGAGCTCGGTGCTGAAGGCCAGCCGGTCGAACGCGCTGGCCTGGCCAGATTGGTCCAGCTTCCCCGCCTTGACCGCCCGGGCCAGCGAGCGCTCGACCCTGCCCCGAGCTGCGGCGGCCCGCTCGGAGTCCACCTCCACCACGGTGACATCGATCCCGGCCCGAGCGCACACCTCAGCGATCCCCGAGCCCATCAACCCACCACCAACGACACCTACTCGCATCTGCTCCACCTCCACTCACTCGGCTTCGACTCCCAACCGTAGGCGCTCAAACGTGCGATTGAGGAGGTGCGCAGAGTGCTGCTTTGAACCAGCAGTCTCGGGCGCCTGGGCGAGTATCGCTCGCCGGTACGGGGCGGAATATCCCGGATAGGGTTATGTAAGCGCGCGAACGCCCGTAGCACGGGCGGTTTCAATCTGAAATCGAACCGTGACCCCCGACCCGCCGCCGCCAGCCCTCACCTGGAGCTTCGCCACCCCGGACGACGTCCCTGAACTGGTCCGGCTGATCCGCTCGGCCTACCGCGGCGAGGCGAGCCGGGCGGGCTGGACGAGCGAAGCCGATCTGGTCGAGGGGGAGCGGACGAGCGAGGAGGCGGTGCGGCGGCTCCTCGACGCCCCGGGCTCGCGCGTATTGCTCGCGCGCGAGGAGGCCGATAGCGCCGTCGCCTGCTGTCACGTCGAGGACCGCGGACACGGGGTGGCCTCTCTGGGCATGTTCGCCGTCGCGCCAGAACGTCAGGCGGCGGGGGTGGGACGCTGGCTCCTGGCCGAGGCCGAGCGGGCGGCCGCCGAGGTGTTCGCCGCGCGCCGGCTCGAGATCAGCGTGCTGGCCCCGCAGGCGGGGCTCATCGCCTGGTATGAGCGCCGCGGCTTCACCCGCACCGGCGAGAGGCGCCCGTTCCCGGCCGACGCCCGCTTCGCGCGGGCGCTCCGCGATGACCTGGAGTTCATCGTCATGGGCAAGGCGATCGCCGGCGCCTTGTAACAAAGCGCCGGAAGGACGCCGACATGGTCTATGCTCGCGCCGAGCCAGGCTGGGGTGACGCGCTGGCTCGGTGGCGGCGGCGATCCGGATCGCTGCACGGCTCTTGAAACGGTGGGGAACATGCGGTCTCGCATTGCGGCAGTCCTGACGATCGGAGCGCTCCTGGCGGGTACGGGGGGCGCCATCGCCGTGGGCCAGAGCGCCGCCACGGGCGGCCCGCTCGGGGGGGCGGCGAGCGGGCAGTACAAGCACGGCAAGACGTGCACCAAGAAGGAGCACGGCAAGAAGGTCAAGGTCGCCTGCCCGAAGCCGAAGCCGAAGCCCAAACCGAAGCACCACAAGCCCTCGCGCGGGTCGAAGGGCACGCCGCACAAGCCGAAGCACAAGGCCAAGCACAAGAAGAAGAAGCCGCCGGCGCCGCCTGCGGCCAACTGCACGCTCACCCCGAGCGGCCCGGAGATCATCGCCTACTGCCCGTGAGCTGAACGGGCGTGGTTCGAACGCCACGCTCGTGGGTAAGTCAGTTCGGCAGGGAGCTTCGACCCATGGGCCGAATCATCGATTCTTTACCGCACCGCAGGGGCAGGCTGGCCTTGGCCGGCACCAGCGTCGCGCTCCTCCTGGGCGCAACCTTCAGCGCGAGCTCGGCCGTGGCGGTCGAGCCCTCGCCCCCGCCCGGTGCCCCGGCGGTCGAGTCGGCCCCCTCGAGCCTCGTCGGCCTCGACCCTGAGCTCCCCGCGGGTGTCGTCTCGGCCAGCGCGGCCCCCGGCAGCAACTGGAAGCCCGAGCCGGCGATCTACGGGACCAACTCGATCAACGACATCGCGGTCAAGGGCGCCGGCGGCACGACCATCCGCGTGGACGAGATCTATCCCACCGACGCCTCGGGCCAGCCGGCCAAGGGGCCGTTCCCGGTGCTGATGACGATGACCCCCTACGGCAAGGGCCAGGGCGGCTCGACCAGCCCCGGGTCCGCCGCCTCGCCGGGCGGCGCCTCGGCCACCGGAGGTCCCGACAACTACCTGGCCCAGCGCGGGTACATCGAGGTCGTGGAGGACGTCCGCGGCACCGGCGACTCCAACGGCAGCTGGGGCCTGTTTGACCCGATTCAGCAGCGCGACGCGATCAAGGTCCTGCACTGGGCCGCCCACCTGCCGCACTCCGACGGACGCGTGGGCACCTACGGTCCCTCGTATCTGGGCATCGACCAGCTGCTCCTGGCCGGATCGGTGGGTCGTCACTCACCGCTCAAGGCGACCTTCCCGATGGTCAGCGCCAACGACATCTACCGCGACACGTCGTTCATGGGCGGCCTGCTCGACTTCGAGTTCAGCGAGATCTACCTCGGCCTGACCGGAACCCTGAACACGACCAACCCGATCACCGACACCGCGAGCGACCCGACGATGCTCTCCGACCTCGCCGGGATCGAAGCCGACCACGCCAACGGGCTCGCGACCTACCACGCGGCGGCGACCGAGAACGTCCTCACCGGCGGCGACGAGGCCTACGACAGCTCCTACTGGCAGGCGCGCAACCCGCAGAACATGCTCGCCCGGGTCGTCGCCAACCACATCCCCGCGTACCTGGTCGGCGGCGAGTTCGACCTCTTCCAGAACGGCGAGCCGCTCAATTACGCCGAACTCCAGAACGCTTGGGACGGTCGCAGCGTCACCGCTCCGATGCGCTCCGGGCAGCGGGTGACCGGGCGCTACCAGCTGATCGACGGCCCCTGGGAGCACCTCAACGGCTCGTCGGTCGACGTCGACCCGCTTGAGCTCGAATGGTTCGACACCTGGCTCAAGCACGAGAAGACCGGCATGGCTCGGACCCCGACGCCGCTTCACTACTACGACCTCGGCAGCGGCCAGTTCGATGAGACCACGACCTACCCGTTCGCCGGCGCCAAGCCCAGCCGGCTCTACTTCGGCCCCGGCGGGACCCTCACCGGCTCGGCGCCGGCGCCCACCACCGGCACGACCGGGACGCTCCCGGTCTCGCTCCCCGGGCTCCCCATCCTCGGCGGACTGGCCAAGCCGCGGCTCGCCGCCCCCGCGCTCAGCACCAGCGACACGATCGCCTGGAGCCCCAGCGGCGCCCCGTGTGGTCGCCCGATCGACCAGTGGTCGATGGGCGGGATCTCGGTCCCCGCCGGCGAGGCCGGATTCCTCGGCCCCTGCGTCAGCAACGACCAGCTCACCCAGGTCGGGCCCTGGGCGACCACCTACACCACCGCGCCGCTGACCCACTCGGCCACGATCGGCGGCCCCATCACCGCGACCGTGTACGCCAGCTCGACCACCTCGGAGACCGAGCTCGTCGCCGAGCTCGAGGACGTGACCCCCAACGGCACCTCCTACCCGCTCACCGAGGGCGCCCTGCTCGGCTCACTGCGGGCGGTGAACAGCAAGCGCTCGTGGAGCGCCGACGGCGTCACCGTCCTGCCCTATCACCCCTACACGAAGGCTTCCGCCAGCCCGGTCACCCCCGGGAAGGTGACCGAGTACCAGATCCAGGTCTTCCCGACCCTGGTCACGATCCCCGCCGGCAACAGCCTGCGGCTGACGCTGTCTACGGTCGACACGCCGCACCTGACCCCGCTGCCCGGACAGCTCCCGGAGCTGGCCGGCGGCGTCTACACGATCTCCCGCTCGGCGAGCGCCCCCTCCTCGCTCACGGTCGAGCTGCTCAAGTAGCGGAGGCATCGCGGCCGCCTACACGATTCCTCCTGGCGCTGGGCCGACGTCTCTAATTGGTTCTAAAAGTCGAGTTAGATCGGCGCTCGTGAACGGGATCGGGTTCGAGGCCGTCCGCGCCGGGGTTGCTGTTGCGGGTCGAATGGATGAATCCGTCGGAGGTATGCCGCGAACTGCGGGACGGTGAAATCGAGCTGCGTGCCGATGGGGTTGTAGATCAGGCCCTTTTCGATCAGGCCCGCACGCCTCACCGAGAGCTCCTCTTGACTCATCTGCATGTGGGCGGCAATCTCTGTCGATGAATGGCGACCGTCGCCAAGATCCGCCATCGCGGCCATATAGATCATCTCTGCTTCGGTGGCCTTCTCGTAGCTCAGCTCCCCGCCCCCGGGAGCGCCGTGACGAGGCCGTAGATCGCGAGCCCGCTGCCGGCCGCGGCGAGCAACCACGCCGGCAACGCCCGCAGGCGGTGGCGCCAGGCGAAGCGCGGGTACACCGCGAACACGATCAGCTGGCTCAGCCAAAGCGCGACAAGCGACGGCCGGGTCAGCGCGTCATAGAAGCCGTCGGGGTCGATCAGCGTGAACGGGGCCGCGACGATCATCCCGGCGCCGATGGCCAGGTTGACGCGACGGATAGGCCAGCCGCCAACGGCGTGGGCCAGCCGGCTCAGCGCCAGGTACTCGCAAATGATGACGCCGGCTGTGCTGACGGCGATGCCGATGCCGATCGCGGTGGCGACGCCGGCGCCGGCGAACACGCGCGCCACGCTCACCCCCGGAATGTCGCCCTGCAGCAGTCCAGGCACCGCCGCGAGCGGCGCCACCGCGAGCACGACGACGAGCACCGTGAGGAGGAAGGCACCGAGCACGCCGCGGCGAAGCGTCCGCGCCGGCGTGGCCAGCTCGCCCCCGAGAAACAGGGGCAGGCTCCCGCAGATGTAGAGCAGCGAGGTCTGGGCGCCGGCCTTGGCTAGCGGCCCGGCGCCGGCGGCCGTCCCGAAGCTCGAGGCCGGGGTCGACAGGTGACCCAGCGTGACCGCGTCGAGGACCCCCGCCAGCGCCAGCTGGCCGATCGCGATCACGCCGATCACGATCAGCGCCGTCGCCCGGCCGGCGATCATCACCGCCGCGATCGCCACGGGGATGAGCAGCGCCAGCAGCGACTGATAGTGGCGCTCACCAGGGAGCACCTCCGGGAGCAGGTCGTACACGATCTGGACCGTCGTGTAGACGAGGTAGAGCCCATAGCGGACGCTCCAGATCGCCGCCTGCGCGAGGGCCACCCGGCGTCCGGCCGCCGCCTCGACGAACGAGTAGAGGCCACCGCTGGTGCTGACGTGGCGTGAATAGCGCAGCCAGATGGCCAGCGGCGCGATGAACACGACTCCGGCCGCGAGCATCGCCAGACCGGCGGAGGCGCCGGCGTTCGCGACCGTGGCGGGCGCCATCAGCCCAGCGAGCGCCAGCGGGCCGCCGAACGACGCGATCGCTACGCCGGTGAACGCCAGCGGGCCGATCGGCCGCACGAACGGGGATAACGCACGACCGATCGACCCATTTGTTGCCTCGATCGCCGTGCTGCCCGCGTCAGTGCGGGTGGCGGCGGTCGGTGGCGTCATCGGGACTCTCTACTAGCCCCAGCCCTTACCACCTGAGCCGCTCGAGCTTCCACTCGAGCTGGAGCTTGTGGAGGCCGACGCGGTGCTGGCACCGGAGGTGATCGCCGCGCCGGAGGGGGCGACCAGCCACCACTTGGCCCCGAAGCTGTCGCTGCCCTGGCCCTTGGTCGTCCCGGATGCCGGGTCGCCGACGAAGTAGTACAGGGGATGGCCCTTGTAGGTCACCTGTTTGGTCCCGTCCGAGCGGGTGATCGTGCCCAGGTCGGCGGCGCTGACTTGACCCGATCCGCTGGGCGTGGCGGAGCTCAGCAGCGGGGGCCAGGCCTTGGCGCACGTGCCGGAGCAGTTCGACTTACCACTGCTGTCGGCCACCCACAGGTACAGGGCGCGGCCCGAGGCGCCGGTCAGGTAGGTGCCGCTCGGCCCCTTGGCCGTCCCGATCGACGCGCCGGTCGCCGAGACGTTCGAGGTGGTCGAGGTGCTGGCGGAAGCGGCCGCCGGAGTCGCCGTCTTGGGCGCGGAGCTGCTGCTACTGCCACAGGCTGCCACCGCCAGGGCGCTGACCAGACCGAGCACAACGGCTCCCAGGCGATATTGGATCGATCGACTTCTGATCATTGGTCTCCTCCGAGTTCGAATCATCAGAAGCAAGGACCCCCACGAACGCCAGATCCTTCCCAGCGAGTCTCCGACTCCGGGAGGCACCCACCCCCGATCTGGTGACGACCTGGACGGGCGTCGCCAGGTCGGGGGTAAGCCAGCGGCAGGCGGCGGTGGGAGCGCAGTTCCCCTCGCGGAGCGCAGCGGCGGCGATTTCAACGGCGACCGGACGAGGGCCTGGACTGCGAGCCGCTCTGCGCCAATTCTTAGCTTGCGCGTAGAACCTTCTGAGCTTTGAGGCGCAGAGTTCGCGCCATGAGCCCTTCCCCGCCCGTGGCTCCCCGAGCCCGACGCAGCACGTGGGGCAGTCCGTCCCGGACCCTTGACTTGACCGGGGCCGAGGCCAAGAGCCCGGCCCCGTCAGCTGCTCCCCAAGCCCCGACGCCCCGATACTGCGGCCGTCTCATCGCCCCCGCCCGTGGCCGCTCCGGCGTCGGCGTTCCCGGCCATCTGCCTCCGTCGTTCCCTGCCGCGGCGGGGCAGGTGGTCGGGCTTTTGCCGCTGTAATTCGGCCCCGAGGCGGGTCCATCTACTATCGCCTCATGGCCGAGCGCCGATTCGATCTCGCGGCGTCCTCGCTGCGTGCCGACGCGTCGGACGCCCGAGCGCTGGCCGAGGCGCTGGCGGCAAAGCTAGGCGGAGCGCTTCCCACTCAGACCAGGACCCGGCGTCAGGGCGGCCGGTTTCTCTCCCGGGAGAAGCGCCTGGAAAGCGTTGAGGTGCAGCTCGGTGAGGAGACGTTCGTGCTGTCGCTGTCGGGAGACCAGGCACAGACGAGCCGGGCCAAGACGGTAAGGGGAGTCGTCATCAAGCGCCAGGAGCTGCCGCTCGACGCCTGGCTCGAGGCGTTGAGCGACGCGCTGGACGCTGAAGCCCAGCGATCGGAGGCCGCGCGGCTCTCGCTCGAACGACTCCTCGGCTGAGGCCCGCGGCCTCGACTGCGTCTTAGTCGTTGATGTCGAGGACGGGTGTGATGGCGGGCAGTTGCTGGTCGGATTCGGCGTGCTCGTTGGGCACCACGGCAGTACCGATCGCGAAGAACTCGATTACGTGGCTGCCCCAGCCATGGTTGTTCTGGTGGAGCTTGACCTCGACGATCCCGAGAACCCCGTCTCCGATCTCCTCGGCCTCACGCTGCATGCGTTCCATGGCGAGCTCTCGGGCATCGTAGAGCGCCTGGGTGTACTGCTCGAGCTCGACGTTCTGACCGGTTTGGCGGAGCGATTGCATCATCCCGCGGTGTGCGACGTGGTAGACGCAGTTGCCCATGACCATGCCCACGGGTCGCTTGCCCGTCTGCATCAGCGTCCAGAACGCTTGGCCGCTGAGATCTGAGGTGAAGGGCCGCCCGTTCGGCGCGCGATGAACCTTGCCGCCTTTGTGCTTGACCGCGGTGCCGATCGCGATGAACTCCGCCATGTCCGCGCCCCACTCGTAGCGCCCGATGTCCAGGCGGACGCCGACGATGCCGTCAGCTCCGAGTTGATCGGCTTCCTCCTCCATGCGGGTCATGGCGAGCTCGCGGGCTGAGTACATCGCCTGGGTGAGGACGCCCATCTCCTGGCTCGCCCTCCAGTTGGCCGCCTGAAAGCCGATGTGGTAGATGCTCGACCCCACCACCAGTCCCACCGGCTCAAAGCCGGCCTTCTCCACGCACAGGTACTCGTTCACCGAGAGATCTGAGGTGAAGAGCCCGCGGGCGTTCATCTCAAGCCGCTCGCTGGCGTGTTCGGCGAGGCCTTCGGTACTGGTGGGGTCGTATCTCGGCAAAGGATGCTCCTGGGGTAGTCGGGCCTTAGGCACCGAGATTGATTGACATGACCGGCGCCCCCAGGGGGGCTGGATGGGGCTCATGCGCGCCCAGTCGAATCGCGGTGCCCAGGACGTGCATGGACACGATGAAGAAGTGCTGCGCAAACCCGACGCGGTCGTACTCGTAGTGATCGATGTTGTGCCGCAGGGTCGAGATGACCATGTCGTTGGCACCGGCCTGGCGCGCCTGAGCCACCACCTCTTGCATGGCGAGGTGGCGCGCCGCGTAGACGCCCTGGGTTACCTCGGTCAGCTCCTGGTTGCCCCACCACGAGCGCATCAACTGGTTGGCCTGCATGCTGAGGGCCACGACCACTACCGAGGTGTGGCCGATGACGCCCAGTGTCTCAGCGCCGATGCGACGCAGCTTGTCTACATCCTGGCCAGACAGCGCGCACATCCGCGGTCCGGACCGGTTGTCGCACTCCAGGACAGTTTCGCGTACGGCGGTCCCGAAGACGACGTATTCAATGGTCCCCGGTTCGCCGAGAAAGCCCTCGATGGTCAGCTCGATGCCGATCACCGCGTCCGCGCCGGCGAATTGCGCCTCTTGGCGCAGACGGTCGAACGAGCGCTCGCGAGCCAGGTTCCAGGGCGTCGCGAAGGACGGCATCTCGCGAATCCCCCCACCGTAGGACGACCAGCCGTAGTTCTGCCAGCCTTGCTGAACCACCGAGGAGCCCATGATCTGCGCGATCGGACTCAGCCCCGACGCCTGCGCGACCGCATACTCCTTGGCGCTCAGATCGCTGCTGAAGACCGCCGATCCGGTCGCGGCCACCGTCTTCAGGCGCTGTTCGGCTCCAAGCGGAATCCCACCCCGCTTGATGCGATCAAGGTCGACCGCGGCCGCCGCTTGCTCGGCTTCGCTCGGCGGTATCGGTCGTTTTCCGAATAGCGGCAACAGTTGATGTTCCCACAACGTGACCGCTGTCGATGCGCACGGCGAGCTACCCCGCCATGCCCACGATCGGGTGGGTGTGGCTCGGCCCCGGGAGCCGGTTGGCGTCCCCGAGGCAATAGACGTTCCCGGCGCTGGTGACGACCCAGTAGCCCTTCCCGTCGCTGGTCGGCGCCATCCCCACGACCCACCGGCCGCGGTAGTGGCTCGCCGCGGGTGAGCCGTACCAGGGCGTACCGGCGGTCGGATCGACGTTGCCGGCGCTCGTATAGAGCCAGTAGCCACCGGTCGGGGCAGCGACGATCCCCACGACCCCCCGCGCCCGGGGCGCCTGCTCGCGGGTGGCATCGCCGTAGGAATAGACCGTGCCGGTGCTCGTCACGAGCCGATAGCCCCGGCCGTCAGGCGTGGCCGTCATCCCGACGATCGAGCTGCCGCGGTAGTGGCTGCCGATCGGCGAGCCGTACCACGCCGCATCCGCCGAGCGATAGACGTTGCCGTAGGCCGTGTAGAGCCAGTAGCCACCGCCGGGAGCGGCGACGATCCCCTTTACCGCCCGCGCCCGTGGCGGGCGCAGGCGCTTGGCGTCGCCATAGGCGTAGACCCCCCCGGTGCTGGTGGCGACCCAATAGCCCTTGCCGTCACGGGTCGCCGCCATCCCGACGACCGACTTGCCGCGGTAGTGGTTGCCGATCGGCGAGCCGTACCAGGCCGTGCCCAGACTCTGGTTGACGTTCCCGTAGGCCGTGTAGAGCCAGTAGAGCGGCGTCGTGCTGAGGACGACCGCGGTGGGGCGCGAGAACGAGGCGACGCTCGTGGCCGCGCCGCTGGCGGCGATCTCCTGCACGCGGACCGTGTGCCCGACGTCAGCCGGCTCGAGGGTGTAGGTCTGCCCGGTGGCACCCGGAATCCATACGCAGGCGCCGCCGGTGCTGTTGCAGTCCTCCCACTGGTAGGTGAACCCGGTGGGGGCGCCTGACCAGACGCCGTGGCCCTCGGTCAGCGTCTGTCCCTCGATTGCCTGGCCGGTGACCGTCGGGGGCGAGCTCGCCGCCCACTCGCTGGCCGTGCCCGCCACGGTCCCGGCGGCGGCCGTGGCCGCGTCGAGGTAGTCGCCGTCGATGTTGATCGTCACGCCGCCGTAGGTCTCGTTGTGGGCGCCGCTGTACTGGTGCAGGCGCTGGTGGGCCGCCCACTCGGTGCTCGGGACATTGGCGTCGCTCGTGGTCTTGGCGCCGTTCCAGTTGGCGATCCAGATCTCATCCGGCTCCTCGTAGCCGGTGCCGTACTGCGAGACGAGGTCGCTGATCCCCGAGTCATCGCTGCTGTAGACGCCTGACTCGTAGCCGCGGGCGTGTAGCTGCAGGGTCCAGGCGGAGAGGAAGGCCAGCACGGCGGGCGTGTTGCTGCCCCCGGGCGAGTAGGCCTCCATGTCGAAGTAGATCGGGTTACCGGCGCCCAGCCCCAGCGCCTGCGCCTTGGTCGCAGCATCGGCCGCCGCGGCGGCGCCCTGGGTCGAGGCGCTGGAGCTCGAAATCGACGCACAGCCGCAGGAGTTGGACGGGGCCTGGAGCCCGACGTAGATCGGGATCAGGTGCCAGCCCGCGGCCGACTCCTGGCTGACCCAGCCGGCGGACAGGTTGGGCTGGGCGCAGGCAGCGTTGGCGCCCCCGATGTAGACCCCGATGGCGCGGTAGGGCGAGGAGCCCCAAGCGCTCATGTGGGCGGTGCTGGGGGTCGAGCAGGCGTCGAATCCCGAGCCGGTGTAGACGCCGCCCGGGGTCGCCGGGCTGGCGCTGGCGATCCGAGCTTCAAAGAGGGAGCGGCCCCCGCCAGGCGAGGTGCGCGGGGCCTTAAGCACGCCTAGGGAGTGAAGCCCCAGGGCCTGACGGATCTCGCCGCCATCAGCGCGCCAGGTGGCCGTGACGAGGACCCCGTGCAGGCGGTCAAGCAGCGAGCCGGCGTCGCCGCCGGGGGCGCTCGTCAGCCCAGCCCCGCCGGAGGCCGCCGCGGCCGTGACGGCGTCGGCCGCCGAAGCCCGGACGGCCGTCGGCTGGAGCAGGATCGCCTCGGTCCGTCCCGCGGCGTGGGCAGGGCAGCGCTGGGCGGCGCTCGGAGTCCCCAGGTAGACGGCGTGGCGATCGAAGCGAACGCAGACGCCGGGATCCCGGGCCAGGTTGTAGACCGGCCAGCTCCGGGGGACCTTCACCCGGTAGCCGTGGTAGCTCACCACCTTGAGCGAGGAGGAGGCCAGGGCCGGCGCGGCGGCCAGGCAGGCGCAGAGGATGGCGAGGACGCCGGCGCAAACGGCGCGGGGCCTGGCAACGGCATGGGCGATAGATCCGGGCATGCAGCAACTCCCGCTCGGTCGAAGCTCATCTGGGTGCCTGGCGCCTGCGGAGTTAGCTGACGGGCTCGCGCTGTACCTGCGCTACCGGCGGATCACCGCCGGATTCGCCCCAACAACCTGGTTTCCCCGCTCCCGAGGTTGGCGCGCTCGGGATTCGGCCAAAGCTCAGAACAGATGTGGTCCGCGTAAGTTGCGACCCACCTGCCCGTTCCGGCTCTTTCTTATATCTCGGTCCCGGAGGTCCGGGGCTTGAGCCGTCCGCCCGGAAGGCAAGACTGAAAGCGATGCTTTGCCCCCTCACCGGTGTACCGCACCGACTCTTCTGGCTCCGCTCAGCCTGGTGGTGTGAGGACTGCCGCCAGAAGATCGAGACCTGCTGCGAGGGGGCGTGCCCTAGCGCCGCCGGGTCGCTCTACGCTCCCAGCGCCTCGACCCAGTCCCACGGGCGCCCGCAGAGCTGGCGGTAGTTGGCGGGCGAGACGTAGATCACCGGGACGTTCCCCGGCGCAGTCGAGGCTACGAGCGGGCCTACGGTGAAGGCCGGGTCGGCGATGCTCGGACCGGCGCTCCCGGGGGCGAGGCCTCCGGTGTGGTAGTCGAGCGTGAAGTGATGCACCCCAGCCGCCAGGTGGATCTTGCCGAGCGGAATGTATCCCCCCGGCTCGTTGAGGATCTCATTCGTCGAGCCGATCTGGTGCCCGTCCACCGTGGTCGTAAGGTGGCCATTGATCCCGCCGCCGAGCCAGAAGTAGTAGGTCCCGGGCGAAGAGGCATGGAAGGTCTGCGTGGTCCGCCCCAGCTTGAGGTTGGGCGGGATGTTGGTCCCGATCGACGCGGGCCGCTGGGCCGCCGCGAGCTCACCGTTGGGCCCGACCTCCCGGGCCAGGCGAGCCACCTGGGTGCAGCTGGGGACGGCAATCGGGCTGAGACTGCCGCCGAGTGGGATGCTGTCGACGATCTGCCGACTCAGCGTGGTCGGCCGCTGCCAGACCTGGTACCAGGGCCCGTTGTAGATGAGCCGATACGGAGCCGGCGGGCGGCTGGCGGTGGGACCGGTGCGCATCACGATTGTGCGGTAGACGAGCAGCGTCGCGATCTGGAACTGATCGAGGTCGGCATAGCCGCCGGTGGGAACCTCGGCCCCGCTACGCAGGAGCACGGGCCGGCGGCGGATGTCCGAGGGTTCCTCGGGATCCATCAGGCGCAGAAAGTGGCGCCCGGCGTAGGGCTCGTTCTCGTTGATCATCGTCGGGCCTTGGCCGGCGAAGCGCTGGCCGATGTAGGAGAGCTCTGCCATCTGGGCGTAGGGAGCCAGGGTGACGTGGCCGTAGGCGAGGGCGTTCCCCCAGATCACTCCCACCGCCACAGCGAGACACGCGCCCAGCGCGAGGCCACGGCCCACGGCCAGGCCGTCGCCGGTCCGAGACCGGGATATTCGTCGTCTGCCCGGCAGCAGCCGCCCCGGGCTCTCGCCCAGCGCGGCCAGCCCGATCAGCCCCAGCAGCAAGAAGGTGGGGGAGGCGGTGGCAAAGGCCTTGCCCTGAATCCACGGGGAGCCGCCGTAGGAGCTCGCGAGGACCCCGACCAGCGCCCCGGCGAAGGCGACCGGGAGGACCCAGGATCGCTCCTGCCAGGAGACAGCGGCGGCGAACACCAGGCCTACGATCACGACCGCGATGAGCAGATAGGTGAGGACGGGAGCATTCGGGGGCGAGATGCGAAAGTCGGCCGTCGGCCACACCCCCAGGAGCTGGAGCGGGCGGACGGGGTGGGCCAGGTTGCCGAGCTCGTTCGAGAAGGCGAGGTCCTTGTTGGCCGTCGCGGCGCTGGCGGAGTGGATGGCCAGGACGATGAACGCCACCGCGGCCACGCCGAGCGCCGCCAGCTGAGGCCAGGCGCGCTCGCGTACCCACGTCCATAGGGCAAACACCGCGACCAGGAGGAGGGTCGCCGGGACCCACACGGCTCCGTCGTAGCCGTTGACGCCGAGCATCGCGAACACGGCCACGCCTAAGGGCAAGAAGCTTCGGATCCGGGCGCCGCTCTCGAGGATCGGGACGATCGAGGCGGCGATGACCAGGAGCACGAGCGCCGCTGCGACCTCTTTGATCCCGCCCCAGAGCGAGTAGCCGTAGATCAGCGTCGCCTGGGCGGCGATGAACACCACCGCGCCCCGCAGGGCTCGATTCCGGATGAAGGGGCGCGCGATCGCCCAGCCGACCATCGAGATCATCCCGGCCAGGAACGCGATGTAGGGCTGGAACTCCCACGCCAGGTCTTGGCCCACGATGTGGTTCGCGATCCCCCAGGGCAACATCGACCCCAGCGGCTCGCCACCGGTGAGGTAGGCGCCGAGCATCGCCTCGTAAGTGGAGGGGGGAAGGCTCGCGATGTTGTGCCCCGTCTTGAGGACCTGGTCGGTCATCCCCATCCAGGTCGAGGTGTCGTCGAGCTTGATGAAGCCGGTGAAGGTGGGCTCCCCGGAGAGGAGGACCGGCGCCAGATAGACGAAGTAGACGCCGAAGGCGATCACGATCGGCCACCAGCTGATCTGCGGGCGGACCACCCAAGGGCGGGCCAGCACCCCCCCGATCACCGCCAGCACGACCACGATCCACGGCGTCGCCGGGGCCAGGCTCGAGGACTTGGTCACGATCTCCCCGACGAGGATGATCACGGCGATTCCCGCGGGCATGACCAGACCGTCGGCCAGCTTGATTCCCGCCACGGCCTGGAGCAGCAGACCGCAGCCGAGCGCCAACAGCCCCAGCACGACCGGGAAGAGGAACCAGGCGACGAAAACCGTCATGCTGTGCCTGACTCCGAACCGGGGAGCCCCCACACTCCGAGGGATGGTCGCCTCGGCGGACGTCTGGCCGAGGCGCTACTCACGCGCAGGAGGGTACACAGGAAAGTGGTCGGCAGATGAGTCGGAAAGGCCGGGCCATCGGCTACGGCTCAGCCCTCCTGCTCGTGCTGGTCGGGGTGGGGGTTGGGATCTCCTTCGGCGGCACAGTCGGGCAGGTGGCGGCTCTAGTTCTCGTTGGCCTCGGGCTGGTGCAGGCGGTGGCGCTCGTCTTCTACGAGGTGGGCCTCAGCGAGGATCGCGAGCGAGCGCAAGAGGAGGCTAAGAAGCGCAAGGCCGCCGAGCCGAGACGCTCTCAGGTGCGGGCGCACTTGGAGCGGAGGCGGGGGCAGCGCCGGCGGCTGCCCTGACGTTATCCTGGCGGGAGCTAAGAGGTTCGGTCAGGAATCGGACTTCTCGTTCGTATAACGAAAAGTAGGCAGGGGCAGACGGCTTCGCGGAGCAAAGCGCGGTTGCAGTCACGCTGCAATCGTCGGTAGCAAGGAGCGGATCCGGTTCAGCTCGACCAGATCAAGCGGCCTCCTGGGCCGCAGCTCAACGAAACGGAGGACCGGCGCTCATGAAGTCCCGGATCGCCACGATTTTCACAATGGTTCTACTGGTGGCCGGCACCGGCGGCGCGATTGCCATCGGCGCGGGCGGATCAAGCGGCGGTCCGCAGGGTGGCGCCGCGAATGCGCAGTACTGCCCACCCAAGAAGAAGTGCCCGCCGCCGCCACCGCCGCCGAAGCACAACTGCGGCCGGTACCACAACCAGAAGTGCCCGACCAAGCCGAAGACTTGTTACTACAAGGTCCACGGCCACCGTCACGCTTACAAGTGCCCGGCGCCCGCGCCGAAGAAGAAGAAGCACCACAAGCCGCCGCCGAAGCACCACAAGAGCACGAAGAAGTCGACGGGCAAGAACAACGGTGGCGGTGCGAAGTGCACAACTCGCACCGTGAACGGGCTGACGGTCCTCTTCTGCAACTCGAAGTAGTCCGAGTCTGAGCCATTCGCCTGGTCGGTACGGATGCCGGCTAGGCGGATGGGCCGTCTCGCTCTTGGGCATCCGCACGGCATACTCGGCCCCCGTGGACGCGAAGCTGAGGATTTTGCTCTTCGTACCCCTGCTCGCAGTGGGGATCGTGAGCTTCATCATCGTCAGAAGCCAGCAGGGAGAAGGGGCGCCCCTCGTGGCACGGCAGGAGAGCGCCGAAGCGCTGACCGCGCCCGCGGTGGAGAAAATTGTCCGTGTGGTCCCCGAATCAGCCCGAGGGGCCAGCGGCCGCTCGGCCGACTGCGTCCCCCGCGGCTCCGGCGAGCTCCACAACCCGTGGCAGTGCACGATCCACTACGCGGACGGGAAGGCGATCAGCTATCGAGTGACGATCAATGCGAACGGGTCGTTCGTCGGAGACAATCAGGTGATCACGTACCAGGGCCGGACAACCCCCGCAGCTGCGCACGTCACTGGCTGCTGCATCACGATCCCGTAGACGCGGTTTAGTCCAGCTCGTCCTTCAGCTTGCGCAGGGCGCGGTAGACGCGCCCCTCGATCGTCGTGAGCTTCTCGCCTTTGAGCTTGGCGATGTCCGGCACCGTGAGATCGGCGCCGTAGCGAAGCGCGATCGCCTCGCGTTCCTCGGTACTCAGCGTCGCCAGCGCACGCTGGAGGGAGTCACGTTGCTCGACCGCCTCGAGTTCGCGGTCCATCCCGGGGCTGCCTTCGCCGGCGCTCACGCGTTCCAGCACCCGGGCGCCCGTCGCGCTGTGCCGGGCATGGTCCCGCAGCAGGTTGAGCGCGATCGTGTAGAGCCACGTCTTCTCGCTCGCCTTCCTGCGGTCAAACGGCCGTCGGGCTCGGAGAACCCGCTCAAATGTGTCGGCCAGCAGGTCCTCCGCCAGCGACCGGTCGCCTGTGCGGTAGACGAGGAAGCCGAGCAAGGGCTGCGCGTGCTCGTTGTAGAGGCGCTCGAAGTCTTCGGTCCGCATCAGAGCGTGGTGAACCCATCCCCGATCGTCTTCCCGTCCCTCTCCCACGAAGCCCGGTTGCCGCCGGCAAAGGTCTGGACCATCTGCTGGACCAGCGGTTCACGAGGATCGAGCGACAGCGCCTTGTGCGCGGCCGCCATCGGGTCGAGGCCAGCCGATGCCCGCATCACGGCGAGGTCGTAGGTGTAGTTCCAGTTGTTCGGGTCAAGCGAGATGGCTTTGTTGATCATCGCGATCGCCATGTCCGGCATGTCGCGGCGGATGTCGCAGTAGCTGATCACCTCGTAGGGCTCCGGTCGGTTGCCTAGGATCGAGATCGAGGAAAGCGCGGAGTCGGTGGCCGCGCGGCAGTTGCGTTGTGCGAAGGCGGTGGTGGCCTGATCGAGTCGCCGCTGCGAGAGCCACATATAGGTTGGCGCAACAGCGAGGAGAAGGCAGCCGAGGCCGACTAGCACACGGGTGTATGGAGGGGGGCCGCTTGTCGGGCTGGACGGCTCGTCAGCAGCGGACGATCCGGGCACTGGCCGGGAGAGCATGAAGCCGCCAAGGGCAAAGAACGGCAACGTAACCACTGGCATCTCCCAGTCCCAATCGATGCCCGCGTGCAGTGCCCAGATCAGCATGACCGCGAAGGTGGCGGCGTAAAGCGGCCGGGTCGGACCCCGGGCTCGACTCGCAGTGCTGATGAGGATCGCCAGAATCACCCCTACAAGGAGTAGAAAGCCGACGATTCCGAGCTCGTCGAGCGTCTCGAGGTAGAGCGAGTGGGCGTCGACCACGAAGTCCTGAGTAGGTCGGTACTGGGCCCAGGTGTTCGCAAATGTTCCGGCGCCCTTCCCCACAAGCGGCGTCCGCTCGAACTGGTGCCAGGCCACCCGCCACATATCGATTCGACCGTTGTTTCCCGGGTCTGTCAGCCGAGCTCGGAGGTCAGCCGGGCTGCCCGGCTGAGCTGAGCGGAGGAAGCGGTGATACTGATTCACGATTGCTCCGTTCAGGGCGATCCCGGCGATTGCCAGTGCCGCTATCAGCGTTCCCCAGCTGAGTCGTCGGACTCGCGCCTGCGCATTCCGGGCGATCGCGAAGCGGGCGAGGTGACTATCGACCATGAGCGCGAGCCCTCCACGGACGGCCGCGGTCACCGCTACACAGAGGATCACCGCGACTGCCACGTGTCGTCCCTGAGCGACTGCTCCGCTGGTCGTAGGCGTCTGTGTCGCGAGGAGATTGGCGTCGTAAGCGATCTTGAGGGCAATCGCGGCTGTGGGTACGACGGCTATTGCTGTACTCAGGAGGAGCTTGGGTCGTGCGATCAGCGCGTAGACGATCAAGCCGATAAATGTGCCGGCGATCCCCCCGCGAGAGAACGTGAAGTAGATCGTCGTAGCGAGAATCGGGATCGAGGCAGCGGCAAGCACCCGGACGATGGGTCGCTCACGGACATCGCTGGATATATGGGCGGCAATCACGACCCCCATAGCGCCAAGGATCCCGAGCGCGTTCCAATACGTCACCGGGAAGCTCAGCCGGTTGTTGGCGAGCCCAGGCGTCGTCGGCCAGAGGTGGGGGAGCAGCCGAGTGGTGAGGCCGCAAGTACAGATCACAAAGATCGCGAGCCCCAGGATTCGCAGAATCCAGGCCAGCCGCTCGGGGCTGTGAGCGATCGAAGCGAACAGCACGAAAACGAGGAGGTAGACCAGGGCTCGATCGAACTCTTCCAGCGCCGTCCCGGGAGCGTGCGACCAGATCTGGGAGACGAGTGTCAGAAGGGCATAAACCCCAAGCGCCCCGGACGCGATTGACACATTCGGACCCGCTCCCACGAACAGATTCCGGCCCAGTGTCGCCCGAAGCGCGAGAACGATGCAAAGCAGAACAGCGACGTAGGCCGGAGGCCCTGGGTAGAAGCCGCCTGAATTGAAAGCAAAGAACGCGGTCAAGCCTGCCGGCAGCAGCAGCAACGCCGCGCCCGCTACCCGCCGCCCGTCGAGCATGCTACGAATGATAGGCGCGCCTTCGAGCCAAGCTGACGATGGCGGGAGCATTCGATCTCCCGCCATAAGGATGCTGCACTGCTCTGCTCCGGCGTCGAACGGACATCGTGGCAAGACGCGTGCCACGCGGTCCGGAGTAGCGATCGTGACTGGCGAAGCTATAGAAGTCCATGCGGTAGGAATGTTGCGATGCAACACATGGCGCGACCAGAGATTGGGCCCGATAACATAGGAGCGTCGTACCTCCGGCAGAGGTCGATGACAGTCAGCAGCTCCTAACGAGAACCGCGGGCGTGCTGCAGCATCGCGTACGCCGCCGCCGATCTGCTACGAATGACGCTGTCCGTTGTGCTGCAATCGGACTGCCCTCTCGGTCTAGGACCCAATCTCACGTTTATCGAGTGTCGTCTAAACAAGTACTAATCACCGGTGCCGCCGGGTTCATTGGTTCGCACCTGACAGAACGTTGTCTGGAAATGGGCTGGCGCGTCACCGCAATAGATGGGTTTCTGCCGTATTACGACGAACAGCTGAAACGGAAGAACATCGCTGAAGCAGCCGACCACCCTCGGTGCACTTTTGTGGAGGGGAATCTTCTTGACCTGGATCTTGGACGCCTTGCTCAAAAGGTGTCGGTGGTCTTCCACTTCGCTGCTCAGGCCGGCGTAAGGACGAGCTGGGACGCATTTCCGCAGTACGTTACGGCGAATATTGAAGCGACCCAGCGGTTATTGGATGCGGTCAAGGACATCGACCTAGACCGCTTCATCCTCGCGTCGTCGTCTTCGATCTATGGGGACGCGGAGAAACTGCCGACCCATGAAGATGTTCTGCCTCGTCCAGTCTCACCATATGGGGTGACAAAACTCACCAGCGAACATCTAGCCGCGGTATATCGGCAGAGTTTCAGAATACCCACGGTCTGTCTCAGGCTCTTCACTGTTTATGGGCCACGACAGCGTCCGGACATGGCCATTAACCGTCTCACTGCGTCTGCCCTCGCCAACGAGCCCTTTACGGTTTTCGGCGATGGCGAGCAAACTCGAGATTTCACATATGTATCTGACGTCGTTCGAGCCACCATTGCTGCCAGCACAAAAGGTGTTCCGGGATCTGCATACAACATCGGTGGGGGCGCTCGAAGATCGATGAACAGCGTCTTTGCTTTGCTGGAGGGTCTGCTCGGTAGGTCGGTGCCGAGGGAGTATCAGGAGACTCAGCTGGGAGATGCGCGCGACACGGGAGCGGATACTGGTCGCGCCCAACATGATCTCCGGTGGGGGCCTGCAGTTGGTTTTGAGGAAGGGCTAAAGGCGCAGGTCGAATGGCAGGCCGCCTTGATGAAAGACCCGGAGAGACGCGCAACATCCGCCGGTCCGCTGCCGCACTGGGTGGGTTGACAGAAGCGAGCGGACCGGGTCTAGTTGAGATGAAGCGCGGTTAGAGAGGCGGGGTCGGGCGGGCGGGCGGGCACCTCCGACCTTCGGTCAGCCTTATGCTGCACGCCTCGGTCCTCAGGGCGAAGCTTCGGATAAGGGTCTAGCGGGATTAGTGGCCCTGCTGGATCGGAAGCTGACCCCGCCCGGTAGGTTGTCGCCGGCCCGCCAACTTGCGGGCGTTGGCGGCTACCATCGCTCTGATCCAGTCCGACGAGCTGCAGCCCGGTGCGGGTACGCGCGCCTCGTATGCTTCACTTGGAAGCAATCGCGCGCCCGCATCAACGCTGGCGAGCCAGGTTGGAGCATGGCACCCAGGGAGGCGCCAGTCGGCTCAGGAATCCCCGGTCCGCCTTCGTGACCTCCCCGACAAAGATCCGATGACAGCCGAAGCAACGCCCGAGCCGATTCAGCTAAGCCGCATCCTCGCCATCGCCCGCCGGCGTGGCTGGATCGTGTTGGTCTGCGCGATTGTCGGGGCCGCATCGGCATTTTTCGTGAGCCACGGGCAGCGCAAGCAGTATTCCTCGACGTCGGCCCTGCTGTTCCAGCAGAGCAATCTCTCACAACAGCTTTTCGGCTACGGGAGTCCGACCACAATCGATCCGACGACCCAAGCTGCGACGGACATAAACCTGGTGTCCCAGCCACAGGTAGCGATCGCAACGGCGAATGCGCTTCATCTCAATGCCGCTCACGTGACCGGCGAAATCGGAATCGCAGCTGCCGGCGCTAGCGACGTTGTGAACGTCACGGCAACGGACCCGTCGCCGACCCTTGCGGCCAGGTTGGCAAACACCTACGCGACGAAGTTCATTATTTACAGAAGATCGGCGGAGCGCGCGCAGGCTCTTGAGGCGAAAGCGCAACTACAACGTCAGATCGCGCGGCTCCGTTCTACGAACACGGGGAGCGGGCAGCTCCCCAACCTGGAGACGCGACTGTCCCAGCTCGAGGTTTTGGCGTCCTTGCAGACCGGCGACGTGCAGTTGGCACAGCCGGCGCTCGTTCCGAGCTCGCCTTCTTCGCCACACGTAAAGCGCAACACATTGCTCGGACTTCTGGCGGGGTTACTCGTCGGGCTCCTTGCCGCTGTTATCGCCGAGCGGATTGACCAGACCGTGCGCGAACCGGAGGACGCGCGAGACCTGTTGAGACTGCCGCTTCTCGGCGCGGTCCCCTCGAGCAAATCCCTGTCGGATTCGGCCCTAGATGAGCCATTCGCCTTCAGCGCGGAGGCCGAGGCATTCGGTCTTCTACGGACCCAGCTCCGTTACTTCAACGTAGATCGGGCGATACAGTCCGTTCTCGTCTCGTCCGCCGCGCCCGGTGATGGGAAGAGCATCGTGGCGTGGAACTTAGGTCGCGCCGCGGCGACACTCTCTGTCGACTCCTCCGTCCTGCTTGTGGACGCAGACCTGCGGCGTCCGTCGGTTTCGAAACTCGCCGGCGTGCACGACTCCCCCGGCTTGGCGGAACTCTTGACCCAGGATCTTCTACTCGACGACGTCATTCGGATCGTCTCCGTGGATGGGTCAGGAGATACTGATGCCGGCGTCCTTCATGTGCTGACGGCGGGAGCCGCCGTACCCAATCCAGCCGAGTTGCTGGAGAGCAACAAGTTGCGACACCTTGTGGCCGAGCTTCATACACGCTACTCATTCATCATCTTTGACACACCGCCAACGTCGATCTTGCCCGATGCGATTCCGCTCATGACGCAGGTCAGCGGAGTACTGGTCGTCGTCCGGGTTCGGAAAACGCGTCGGCCCGCAATTAAGCGCTTCCGCGAGCAGCTTGACGACCTTGGTGCACATGTGCTCGGTCTTGTCCTCAATGACGTGCCGAGTTCGTCCTCCGGATACCGTGACTACGGGCGATACGTTCGCCAGTACTCGCCCCCAGCGGCACGGCTCTCACCTGACGGTAGCCACGCAGACACCGTCACTCGGTAAGCGCACTGCGGTTGCAAAGTGCCCGTCGCACCCCGCCATAGGCAAGAGGTCGGGTACGGGTTTGCCGCGATGGTCGTGGCAGGCATTGCCGGCATATTGATCACCACTCCCGCGGGCCCCAGGATCCTGGCTTCCGTCGCCGCCGGCTTGGCCGTGGTGACTCTCGTCAGAAGGTTCGGGAGCGGAGTCCTCGTCGGCCTGCTCTTGCTGGGTGGCGTCGATGCCCTCCCAGGGCCAAATCTCGAGAAGGCTCACATCGCTTTCACGATTACCGCTCAGGATCTCGTGGTGTTTCTACTGGTGGCAACCCTCGTCTGGTACAACGGCCGCGACCGCTTCCGCGGTGTGACGGCGAGAGGGTGGCCACGAGCCGCGGTGTGGTGGTCCGCTCTGTTTCTCGCTTTATGGCTGGTCACGGTGATTAGAACGGTTCTCACCTCGCCCGTCCCATTTATTCACGCGATGTTCATCGCGCGTGATTTTGCTTACTTCGCATTGCTACTGCCATTACTCGTCGGCCCTTTGCGGCGAGCATCTGATCGGACGGCGCTGTTAGCTACATGCGCGATCGGTGGCGTGGTGGCGAGTTTGGCACAAATCGCAGCAGCAGTCAGCGGCTCGGGCCTCACTCTCTTGGTCCACCCAGTGAATACTCTCACCTACTCATCTATCGTACGGATTTACACAGGCGCTGCGGTGCTCCCTGTTGCGATGTTGCCGCTCGGCATGGGCCTTGCGCTCCTCGGTGCATCCCGCAGAGCTCGCGCAGCTGGGCTGCTACTCAGTGTTGTTGGCGCAGCCGCGATCGCGGTCTCCCTGACACGTGCTGAATATGTCGGCGAGGTTGCTGGCCTCGGGCTTGCCTTTGCTCTATGGCTGGCGGTCGGAGATACGCAGGCTCGCGTTGGGCGTCGACGCGCGATCCGCGGGCTCGCGGGGGTGGGAGTAATTGTCGCGCTTCTTGTGCTGTATAAGCCGCCAGTCGCAGCCAATAATGCAGTCAGCGGCGTAACAGCGAGGATCACATCTACGGTTACTGACTTGGCGAACCCGACCACCCAAGGCAACACCCTTGAGATCCGAGCCGGTGAAGAACAAGATCTTGAGTACGTCCTCCGAGGCAACTGGCTGTTCGGCCTTGGCTTCTTGGACCCAACGTACGACTACATTCCGTATGTCCCGCTGGGCTCCATTAGGAACTCGGATACTGGCTACTTCAATACCCTCATGACTATCGGCGTTTTCGGGACTGTGCTGTATTGCCTTCCGCTGCTGGCCGTGCCCCTGGGGATGGTGCGACGGCGATTGCTTGAGCGCCGCCGGGCCGTGGAGGGGTGGATTGGCTTTGGTGTCGCCGCGTGGTCGATAGCTGTTCTTATTAGCTCACAGGATCTGGTCATGCTGTTTAGTCCGACAGGAGTGGTGTCGGTCAGCGCGGTTCTCGCGCTTGGCATCGCCAGTCTTGCTGGCGCCTTCTCCCCTCGGCGCGCCGCCGACACGTGGGTTAGCCCCGCAACTCTGACCTGAGAATGCGCCGGCTCGGGGTTTCGTTCCTCCAGCTCGCGGCGTCGTCGATCGGGAGTCAAGCGATTGGTTTCGCCGTGCTTGCTTTTGTCGCGCGGCGCATTGGCCCTTCGAATCTCGGGACCTACGGCTTTGCAATAAACACCGTCGCCTACTTTGCGCTGCCCCTCGCTGGGGTAGCGATTCTTGCGATTCGTGACATTGCTCAGCGCCCGGCAGCGGCAGCTCGGATCACGGGGGTTGTTCTGCCGCTCTATGTCGCGTATGCCGTGCTCGCTTACGTAGCGATCTACTTTCTTGCGCCGGTAATTGCCCCGACGCACTCAGCGATCACGATGCTGAGGATCGTTGGGCTGTCCACCACCGTGACTCTGGTGACTTACGACTGGCTGCTGGTAGGCATCAAGGCTTTCCGAGCGCTCGCGGCAGCAACTCTCCTCGGCCAGGTGTGCTACGCGATTGCTGTCGTGCTCTTCATGACGAGTGGGTTGAACGGCGCCTACCGCTACGCGGCGTTGAACGTGCTCGGCTTAATCATCACGATGCTCGCGATCGGGGTGGTTGGGGTTCGGCGGGCTGGGTGGCCGAAGGTAAGTTGGTCTATAAGAGCGACGAGCCGGCTACTCACGCGTAGCCGGCACTTTGTCCTGTCGACCGTGATGATCAAGATCTATTTCTCGGCCGATTTTGTCCTCCTTGGGTTCTTGTCGACGCCGGCAAAGCTTGGTCAATATGTCGTGGCGTACAAGCTTCCACAGGCGATCCTGGGCCTTTCGTCGCTGTGGGTGAGTGTCATGTACCCACACGCTGCGACCCAGGAGCGGAACGAACTTAGGCGTCAAGTGGGAGTGTTCACCACCTTCAGTGCGTCGCTCGCAATCCCGCTTTGCGTCGGCGTATTCATCCTCGCCCGACCCCTTATGACGACGCTGTTCGGCGCAGAGTACGCACCGGCGGCCACCGCTTTTAGACTCCTCACTGTAGCGGCCGCGATCGGAACGGTGGACTCGAACATAGGTCAGGTTCTCATGGCCGTGGGCCACGAGCGAACGTTCTCAATGGGAGTGACCATCGGTGCCGCTGTAAATCTTATTCTGAACTTGGCGTTCATCCCGTGGCTCGGGCCGGTCGGTGCCGCTCTTGCGACGATCGCCGCCGAGGCAGGGGTCTTATGGTTCATGGTGCGCCACCTGGCTCGAGTTATCGGGCGTCCCAAGTTGGATGCGCCGCGGCTCGGAGCAGCGGTCGTTTCGTCCGGCGTCATGGCCGGTGCCTTGCTTGTGGCAGCCGCCTTGCCGGTGTTCATACGGGTGGCTTTGGGGGGGCTTGTGTTCCTGGCTGCCGCAGCGGTGACGGGGGTTATTAAACGGTCCGACCTTGTTCGCCTGCGAACACGCCCCGCGGTCGATTCTCGTGCGTGAAGGCCGGGAAGCCGTCCGTTGACAAGGGTCCGCTTCACGGCCACAAACGCCCGGGAAGGCAGAGGTCTAAATCGCAGCGTTCATATCGGCGAGAATCATTCGCCGATAGAGCGGCTCACGCGGTCATTCTTGGACCGGTGGAGAATCGTGTGCAGCGCGGCTCAGCCCGATCGTGAAATCCCGGGCCAACGACAACGCACCAAGACCCCCATGTGTTCGGGTCGAGTAATCGCCATGCGCCGCATGACGGAGAAGATGTATCGCCCGCCGCCCAGTCCTGCGTTGCGTATATGCTGCGGCCCGACGCTCCATGGCCTTGGCAAAGCGCGTGTGGGCGGTGACTGCTTGCTTGAGCCCCTCCGTTGAAGCGTCACCGAGCTGGTGGGCCAGCGGCCGCAGGGTGTCCAGATACGCAGCATACTCGCGCGCAAGCGCCGCTCGGTCTCGATACGCGTCGACCTCCGTCTGCAATCGAAAGGCATGCCTGACAAGGTGATGGGGGCTAGTGCCGGCTCCATCGCGTGTCACATTTGATGCGTGGCGACGATAAAGAGCCAGGGTGTCTGAGAGCAGCATCGTTTCACCGAGAGCACGGCAGACGAGGTTAAGCCAGACATCGTGCTCCAGAGGGGCGTCCGCACGGGCGTACGCTCGCGGCCGCCGGGAAACGTCAAGCTTGCGAACAAAAATAGAGCGAAACGCCAACGTAAAGCCCGAATAGCTATACGAAAAGGGCGCCATGCTGCCCGGTCGCAGGCGCCGAGTCAGCCGAATACGTCCCCACCTCGAAGGCAAGACACGCAAGTGGTCGTCGACCACGCGAACCGCGTGTGATACAAGCGTCACCCTCGGACTGGCTTGAAACGCGATCTCAGTACGGGCCAGCTTTGTCGGACGCCAAACGTCATCTTGGTCGCACGGGGTAATGAGGTCTCCGCTACATTTTTCGATTGCGCGAAAGAAATTGCCTGAGGAACCGAGCCGGTTCTCATTGCGAAGGATCACAACTTCGAATGGCGCACGATCAGCAAACGCACGGACGATTGGGACGGTGTCGTCGGAAGATCCGTCGTCAGAGACCACGAGCTGGTCTGGAGGCCGGGTTTGGTGCGCGATGCTGTCGAGCTGATCTCGGATAAACCGCTGACCGTTATATGTCGCCATTGCAACCGAGATTTGCATCGCGGATTGGTTCCTACAGTCACCGCACCAGGTCGTGAAGCCTTGCGCCGATCGTTTGCCACATGAGGCGACTGTTATACGTTCGCTTCACGTCGGAGTGTCCTCCGGCGGCTATGCGCCGCGCGAACGCCTGGTCAGAGAGTACGCGGGCAATGCCATTCCCAAGCGCCTCCGGATCGCGTGGTTCGACTGCGCAGGTATTCTCATCTGGTCGTAAATAGTCAGACAGAGCCGGAGTCGCCGTCACCACGGTGGGGCGATGGCACGACATCGCGGAAAGCAATACGGTCTGACCTGTCGGGTAAGCAACTTCTGGCTGAGTGGACACGACTACCACTGCGGCGTGCGACATAAGGTGCCTAAGCTTGGCGTGACTGACTTCGCCCAAACACTCGACATGCGCTGGAGGGTTGAGGCCGGCGAGTCGGTCGAGTGGGCAGGCGATCTTGACCGGAAAGTCGACGCGAGCGATAGCGTTAATGAACGTGTGATAGTCACGGCCACGGTCGCGACCCACGGCGAGTATATACTTGGCATCCGCGCCACTTGCAGGACGGTAGAAATCGTCCTCCACTCCGAACGGAACGAAAAAGAGGCGATCGGGCGGGATGCCTAGGCGCTCACGAAAGATCGCTTCCTGGTTTGTGGACCAGAAGATGAAAAGGTCTGCGCCCGCGGCCAGAACACGAAGTCGGCGAAGCTGACCAGTGGTCGCGGAGCGTGCGCGCTCGGCAAGCCAGCAGGTCAAGAGGGCGAGAGGAGTCGTCGCCCAAGGTTGAATGCGTGCACGTCTCATGACCGCGTGGGGGAACCCCTGATTCTCGAGTACGCCAAGGGCCACGTCCACAGCGGCCGTTCGTGAATGTGAAGCGATCGTGCGAGCGAGGGGAAAATCGATTCGGCCCTCCACGCTGCGAAACGCTCGGCCAATGAGCTTGGTCCGCCATAGAGGCCAAAGCTGTCGGACTTCGACATTCTGCTTCGCGAGATGGTCAAGGCCGTACGGCGCAATGCCAGGCCGCTGACCGGCGCGACCGCCTCGCGCCCACGCCGCTAAGTCGTAATCGGAGTGAAGTCCAACCAGCATGGTGGCCGTGGGCGAGTGGCCTAGCTGAGCGGTAGCTCTACGTACCACCTGCGCGTCGGAACGTCGGCAAACGTGTTGCGAACCCGTAGCTGATGGACTGGGAAGAAGTCATCGACCGCATACCTGAGACCGAATTTTCCCTGGACAAATACGCCGTCGATATAATCGTGCCCCGCGAAAAGACCGCCAGGTCGCAGACGAGCGAACCAACTTGTGAGATCCTCGTAAACCGACTGGTAGTCATGCCGAGCATCGAGATAGACAAAGTCGAGGCAGCCGCGCGGAATCCTAGGAGCGGCTTCCTCCCCCGTCATACGCCACACACTGCTACGGGCCAAAGCCAGCCAATCGATTAAGCGTCTTCTCGTAAAAAAGATCATGATGGGCTTGCGTCGCGTTCAGCACATCTCGGCACATCTCCGATGGCATCTCTAGCCATGGATCCACCGATATCAAATGGCTGCCGTGCCATCGGCTGAGCAAAAGCTCGGAAAGGGTGCCCCTCTCGCACTGGCACTATCGAGTGATGATGCAAACGATGGGTAACGCTAGACACGGCTATGCCCAGGTGGCGCATTTGATCGAGGTACGGCGCGCGTAAGGCGCGGCCCAGCGCGGAGCCAGCCCCCCAGTACAGGCAATTCCGAGCGCGGCGCTGCATCAGACTTGGGACCTCCGGCTGCGTACCCACTGACCCACATCATACGGATCGGCCAGTTGCGCCGCTGCGGGTCGCTCCGTTCGGATGGGTCGCGAACGCTGTCTCCAAATAGGATTGGGAGTAGCCGGGTCCGATAAGCCACGGCGGGATCGCCAGGGGTGTACGCCTTCTCACATCTAGCTGGTGGGCTACGCTGTCGCTAGAACAATGAGCCGACTGACTTTCGTTTTGTGGAACGGCACGCAGGGCGGTGCGGAATGCCTAAATCTCGAGATGGCTAGCCGTGCCAGTGAACTCGGGCACACGTCCACGGTGATATTTGTGACGGATGGTAACCCCCTCATCGCGCGAGCACGTGACTTTGGCGTGGCGACTTGTGAGCTGGGTTTGGAGCGCGGCTCCCACTTGATACGGCATCCTCGCCGCTATGCATCGACAGTCCGGTCGACCCGTCCGGACCTTGTGATTGTGATGGGTGTAAATCACATCGCTTGGACTCTTCGCGTCGGAGGCTACCGCGGGCGCTTGATCGCGGTTGAGCACGGCAGCCTGTTGCGCTACGAAGCTAGCTCCCCTAGAGAGCGACTCAAGCGTCGAGCCGACCGTGCGATCGCTGCGCGGGTGGTGACCGTCGAGGTTGTTGTCTCGAACTTCCTCCGAGAGTATGTCGACCGGGTCCCGCACGCTCGACGGACCGTCACGATTCCCAATGGCGTTGATCATCGACGGTTCCGACCGAACCGCCGAACATCGGCGCCGGTCACCTTTGGGTTCGCGGGCCGACTGGTGCCCGGGAAAGGCCTCGGGGCGTTGATTGAAGCTTTCGCAAGGATCAGTTCTACGTTGGACGCGAGGTTGAGGATCGCAGGCGAAGGCCCGCTTCGAAGCGAACTCGAGAGTCAGGCTCAACGCAGCGGGGTCACCGGAATCGATTTCGTCGGGCCAGTGGGAGATATGCCCCGCTTTTGGCAATCGGTGGACGTGGCCGTGGCCCCAAGCGGGACGATCATCGAGTCGTTTGGTATGGCAGCGCTCGAAGCCAT
Source organism: Solirubrobacteraceae bacterium (assembly GCA_035505215.1). Lineage (GTDB taxonomy): Bacteria > Actinomycetota > Thermoleophilia > Solirubrobacterales > Solirubrobacteraceae > Palsa-465. Next base: position 75,033 of record DATJQY010000006.1, read on the forward strand.
GGCATGCGGGTTGCCGGTAATCGTCACCCGCAACGGCGGCTTAGCCGATCTAGTTGCCGATGGGGTCACCGGCTCGATCGTGGAACCGTGCGATGTGGCTGGTCTAGAGCTAGCACTCGCAGAATATGCCGACGAGGAGACCATCGCTACCCGCGGTGCGAGTGCGCGCCAGGTCGCCGTGGAGCGGTTCTCGCTCGACGCCTGCTTGGAGGCCTATTTGCGGTTCAGGGCAGCCGATGGGAACGGTCGCTAGATAGATACCTAGCGCCTGACTAGGGCAAAATTGCCGCGCGTGCATGAGGGTAAAACCCCGGAACCTCCGGCGGGAGGTACCGAGGAAAAGCGGACACACGTTCATGTAACTGGCGATACTCCGCTGCCTTTCGCGATACTCGCTGTGACCGCACAAGCGCCCGGCTCTCTGACAGTAGTGTCCCCATGTTGGACAGGCGCCGCAACACTCTGTCGGCGAGGTTGCGTGCTGCCGTACTACCTTCCCAGATACCGACGTACTCGATCCAAGAGACGATGGACCACGCCTGTCCCGGCACCGTGGTGGTAGCCCCCGTAGAGCTGCCGTGAAGGTGCCGGCCGCGCACGGACGTAAGGTGGCGGACAGGGAGGCCGGCGCGGCGGTATCGTCGCCCTAGGTCTCTGTCCTCGTGGTAGAGAAAGAATCTCTCATCGAAACCGCCGAGAGCCTGGAACTCTCCTGCTTCCACTAAGCACAAAGCACCGCTGACGTAGCCCGGGCGTCTTTGGGAGCGCCGCCGAAGCGGCGGGAGCTGCCGGGGGGCCAGTGGCGAAAATACCTCTCTGTACCACGCGGCTGCCCGGCGTGGCTCGCGGGAAATGGCTGAAACAGGGTCTCCGCGCTCGTCGCTCATCACGCCAGCAGCGATCCCGAAGGGCTTGAAGTCGCCTGGGGGTGGTACGTCGACCTGCGACAGCCAAAGGTCAGGGTTTACAAAGGCGAGAATACCCTTAGCGGCGTAACGTGCGCCAATGTTGCACGCGCGACCAAAGCCAACATTCGTATTGTTGGCAAGAACGGTTACCTGTGGATGCGCGGAGACAAGGTTGGGACCGCCGTCGGTAGATGCATTGTCAACGATCACAATTTCGGAGTGGGGAGCAGCCGCCGCGGCCGCACGCACAAACTGGGGGAGAACTGCACTAGACTGGTGGGTGACAGTGATGATGCTCAGTGAGCGCGCCATACTTATGCGCTCAAGGACGAGAGCAATGCATTATCTTGCGAGCCTCCCGCATCTCTGGTCGTGAAGCTGAACGCATAGGGATCGCAGTCGCTCGGAATAGCGCTCTGGGGTGTACTTTTCGAGAACAACGTTACGAGCCGCGATGACCATTTGTTCGATATCCACGCCGTGGATCAGAGCACGTCCAATGCCAGCTGCAAGGGCATCGGGAGAGGGCTGGACAACTTGGCCGGTGACTTCTGGCGTGACATAATCTCGTACCCCCATCGACTCGGTCACTACCACGGGGATGCCCCGTAGCATTGAATCTAGATAGGTCTGCTGACCGGCGCTCCTGGGAGCATCCGCCCTCAGAGCTACCACGACCGTGCGGGCGGACGCTGCAAGTTCTGCATACTCGGCGGAGCTAGCTGGGCCGAACTCTACGTTCGCGGGAATTACTGCGGGAGGCCGTAACCGGGTAGCGATTCGGATGGGAGCGGAGATCAGCGGCGCTGCGGTTAGCAGTGGGCGGTAATCACGGAGGGTGTCGCCTCCCGCAAACACCCCGGAAGATGAGTGACGCTGCCGCTCGTCCTGGGCGTTGGCGTGGTAGGGGACAAAATGCACGCGTTCTTGAGGTATTTGCCACCGCGAGGCAAAAACCGAGCGCTCTGATCGAGCGGCTACACAGTAATGAATGGCTGGGTGATCGATGCTCTTGAGCGCCCTGGCCATCGTGGCGGCGCCAACGTAGCGTGCGGGAGCATCTACGGCCGGAGGGGATTGGATCTGTCTCAGCATGTTCATGTGTCGGCTGCCGGCTTCCCACCAGCATTCAGCGAGGACGATGGGCAAATGGGGATGATGATGCGCCAACGCCCCGGCGATCAGTAACTCGTCGTATAGATGTTGCATCGAGACCCCGCCGTTGAGAAGGACGACATCGGCGAGCCTAGCCTGACGAAATAGAGAACTCACAAGGCGCAAGCGCGACATCTTCTGTCTGTCTACAAACATCACGCTGGGCCATTCGACCGGATAGGTCGTGAGGACTCTCGGATCGGTGCGGTCTGTCGTTGCGTTTATCGAGCTCCGCCGGATTTTCGGCATTGACACAGGTCGGGGAATCGAGCTAGGTCCCGACTCGTGGTCGCGCGGCCTCACGGGTGGAGCGCATCGCGAACTCATAGACATCGATCACGCGCGCAGCCACTGCAGAAAGGCTCAGCGACTTGATGGCCTCTCGAGCTGCGGGCGCGCGCGGATAGGAGATCGCCCCCAAGAGTGCCTCGGCGAAAGGCGCCGGGGCGGGGGGGGCGACAAATCCACCCTCAACCCCAGTGAGGCGCTCAACCACGTCTCCGACCGGGGTCGCAACAATAGGCAGCGCGGCCGCCATCGCCTCCTTGACAACGTTGGGGGATCCTTCGCTACGCGAGGGGAATGCCAGACAGTCGGCGGCCGACATCATCGTAGGGATCTCTTCGGGTCGAACCCCAAAAGCTTTGTGAAGTCGGAGCGCGGGAGCCTCATCTCGCGCTAAGCCAACTGCGTCCTCAGCAAGCGCGACGTTTTTCCGAGGGTCGTCCGGGTTGCCTAAGAACAGAACAATCTTCTCGTCGGGACTCCACCCGAGCGACCGTCTAGCACGGGCCTTCGGCATTGGACGAAACCTCTCGAGGTCGACGCCGTTGGGGATGATGGCGTTGCGTCGACGCACGCTCCTAGGAAGTGCGTTTTCCATCTCGCGCGATTTGGTGATTGTTGCCGTCGCAGCGCGTGCCAGCTGTCGGAACACCAGAGCTTCGGCTTGACTTCTCGGAGTTATTCCGCCCTCGTGAACATTTCCGATTAGATCGCCACCTACAAATGAAACCACCGCTGGCCTCGGAACCCACCAGGCCGAAATCGCAGCGGCGTGGCCGGTGTGAATGTGGATGACATCGTATTCCCTGGTTCGCAACCGCGACCATAGCTCGGACATCGAAGCAAAGTAAGCCCTCGGTGTTGCGTACCCCCGAATAACCAGGCGGTCGACCCTAACGTCTGCGTCTTCGAGTGACTGCGCCTGCGATCTGATGAAGGTTCCCCAGTGTGGCCGCTCGGCGTCAGGCCACATGTTGGTAACAAACAAGATACGAAGACGTCCCGCTGTCGCCTTCGACTCGTGAAAAGAGGCCAGCCTCTCGTTGGGACAGCCACAAGTGGATTCCGGAAGGAAGCTCTGAACTCGCAGCATTTTCAAGGACAGTTCTCCTCCTGAAGGCATGTCTGCATGGTTGGTCTTCCAGAGTGAGGTGGCGTACTCAGGAGCGCGCGACTGGCCGCGACCAGGCGAAGCGCAGATGGCGTGTCAGACACGAAACTAGAGTGGCCGGGCTGTCGCAAGCACCCGGGTCAGGACGACCGCGTCCGTCGGTGGAGGACGGAGCTCATGAGAAGGCGAACCGCGAAGGGCAGGCCTTCAAGCAAATACCGACGGCCGAGGCGGCGGGGCTCCTGTGTCAGGCGATGAAGCCATTCGAGTCCGGCTCGCTGCATCCACCGCGGGGCTCTACTCACTTCGCCGCAGACGAAGCTGAAGCTGATGCCGAGACCCAAGAACCAAGTTGCCGGAAGATGCTTGCGCGCCGCTTGCACGACGGGGATTGCCTTTGGCACCGGAAGACCGAGAAAAACGAAATCTGCGTTCGCGGTCTTCAACCGGCGAACGATCTCGTTGAGTTGCGCGTCGTCGTTCTCAAATCCGAACGGAGGACAATAGGTTCCTATCACACGCAGGCCTCTGCTTACCTCGGTGAGGATTTGGCCAGCTTGTTCTGCGGTGCCAGGGTTGCCGCCCACCAGAAATACGCTGCGATCGGCATCAGCTGCGGCCCGCGACAAGCTGAAGATCAAGTCAGATCCAGGGACCCGTGCAGGTAGTGGCGTCCCCTGGACGCGGCTCGCCCAGACGAGCGGCATCCCGTCGGCAACCCGGATATCCGCGGTCATAGCCGCGTCAAACATCTGAGGGTCCTTGTTGAGGAGTCGGAGATTGTCTAGGTTCGGCGTCATCAGGTACCCCCCCCTAGACGCGCGACTCTGGGCTAGGAGATGCTGAATAAGCGAAGTCGGGGTGTAGGAATCGAAAGGCAGGCCCATCAACTCGACTCTGCGGTTGCTCTTGTCGGGATAGGCGACGTTAGCCCTTAGCTCAGCCGGGGCAGAAATCATCAGACTCCCTTTCGGGCGAGGATGAGTCCTGCTGTCTGGATAAGGATTCGGATGTCCTGCCACATCGACCAGTTGGCGATGTAGAGGACGTCGAGCTTGCTCATTTCGTCGAGCGTGGTTTCGTTGGTACCCAGAACCTGCCAGCGCCCGGTCATGCCAGGCGTCAAATGTAGGCGGTGCCGGTTAAACCCTGCAACTCTTTCATCTTCCTCAACGACGAGAGGACGAGGGCCAACGAGGCTCATCTCGCCTCGAACGACGTTGAACAGCTGAGGAAGCTCGTCCAAGCGAAGACGTCGGATGAGGCGACCAGTTCTCGTAAGGCGCGGGTCGTTGGTGATCTTGAACATCCCGCTCCCGGCCTCATTGAGCGGACGTAGGCCGTCTTTCATCGCATCCGCATTGGCCACCATGGAGCGGAACTTGAACATCGAGAACAGCTGTCCGTCGCGGCCGACCCGAACCTGACGGAACAGTGCGGGACCTGGACTGTCCAATCTGATGAGGACAGCAATGACAACTAGGACTGGCGCTAGAAGAAGCAACATGGTCGTCGAGACCAGCAGATCGAAAGCGCGCTTCAGAGTCTGGGACGATCGGGGAAGGCCGAACCGAGGAATGCCAAGCAGGGTCTGGCCGCCGAGTTCGTCAAACACCACAGCACCGCCAACCGCGGCCATCAGGGTCGGCTGGAGACTTACCTTTGCGCCGGTTACCTTCGCGTGATGGACGAGTTCAAGCATCTGTTCAGGTGATACGCACGCCGTCTGTTCGATGACCAACCGGTGAGCTTGGAGTTGGTCGACGAGGCCGCCCACTGACGCAGGGGATTCGACCACATCCTCAATACTGATCGTTCCGATCATCTTGACGCTTGCGTGGGCGGCGATTGCACGCGCCAAGCCTCTTGTGTCGACTTGGTCGCCAATGATCAGGCAACGCTCCGGCGGGCTGACTCGGGTAGCCGTCAAACGGGCGAGACCTCGAAGGGCGGCTATCAGCATCGCCCCCGAAACCGAGAAGCAGAGTACGAGCACCTCCCGCGAGTGCGCTCCAGGGAAGAGATTCCGGCGGAATAGAAATGCGGCGCAGGTAATGGCGGCGATCAGCTCTAGGAGTTTTGGCAGCTCTGTCAACGTCGTCTTCCGGATAACCAGGTCGTCTCGGTCGTACAGCCCCGCGAGCTTTGCCGGGGGGATAACTAGAAGAGACAGGGGGATCAGGCCGGCCACTACGTGCGCGCCGACAACCACAGCAGTGAAGACTGCTGCGCAGAGAATCGCCGACACGTCGGCGAGAGCAAGCAGCCGGCGGTTGATCGCGTCACGCCGCAGAAGATCGCTCCTGATGCTGGCGCCAACATCTGATGCTCGGGGTTCCGGTTCGCCACGCCCGACGTTGATGGCTTGAGCCCCATACGAGACGGTGCTTCCGGCGGATGCAACATGTAGCGGCCCGTGTCGTGGCGGCCTACCAAGATGGCGGCCCTGTGTCACCGCTCTGGGCGACTCGCCCCCCGCGAGTTCTTGTGGCGCTATGCCTGTCTGAGACTGCACCCTGCTCAGCTTCCTGGAGTTGACGATTGTTGCTGAGCGCTCGGCTGGCCGAACCGCAGCGATCACAGCGCGATTGGCGCGATCACACGAGCGGTTGGTCCTCCTGAGCCCCCATGCTCATCTTTGATTGTTGGTGACGTTCAGGTTCCCTGCAGCAATACTTGCCCGAGGCTAGTGGCTCTGGATTAAAACCAAAGGCTACGGCTACGCCTTAGACTTTGCGCCAGCTCCCGTTGTGCAGTCCCTGCAGGCTCAGCCACTGACTCGGCAAGGTCGTCAAGCTAGCACATGACGGCCGACGCGCAAGGCTTAATCAGCAGATAGTCGAGCCGCGAACTGTATCGTCGGGCCTCGAAAGAACGAAAACCGGTGGATTAGCGCTGCCCCGGCCTGCGATTTACGAAGCGAGCCTCTGTTCGTCGAACGCGGGGGGCATAGAACGGCGCTGTAGGCGCTAGCGTAACCGGAACAAACGGCGCCGACTTACGGCTTTCTTGACCGGCGGAGCCGCCGGCAGTTCATCGCCGTTGACGATCGCCATCGGAGCGCTCGTCGCGAGCCATCTTGCCCGCTCCGCCCCGACGAACTCTCCTGCGGCCGCGACCGCGTCGGCTAGCACACTGACAGGTCGCCAATGGCTGCCGCGGTGGCCATCTGAAGCGAGTGCATGAGCGAGGCCTTCCTCGAGGAGGGTCCGAGCCAGCCGCTTGCGGCCACGGTCACGGTTGGGACCGAGCAATGAGCCGGCGTTCACCTGAAGCAGAACTCCCCGGTCGACCAACTCTCGGAGAAGACGGTCCCCGCTCTGGAACTGGGAGCTCCGCTCGGGATGAGCGAGTGTCACGCGGTATCCCTTGCTCTGGAGTATGGAAAGAAGACGGTCGAGTCCGAGAACCGGGGTGAAAGGAGCCTCGATCAGAATGTCCGTACCAAGCTGGGCGTAGCTGGCTTGGGCTAGCTGTTTGTCGCTCGCACTGATGGCCCACGCGAGCGAGACCTCGGCCGCGGGAAAAACCTGGAGCGGGATATCGCTGCGCGCGAGATGCTCGCGAAGGGTCTCGCAGCGGAAGGCAATTTCCTCGAGACGAACATTCGGGAAATCCGGACGAAGATGGGGCGTCGTGGCGATCGTGCAGATACCAGAAGCTACTGCGACCCGTGCCATCTCGAGCGCCTGTTCGAGATCCGGCGGACCGTCGTCAATGCCTGGAATCAGATGGGCGTGGATGTCGATGTAGCCGCGTGGTTCCGGTTGCTCGCCCGAGCGGCGAGAGTGATCCCAGAGCGGCTCTCTCGGGGTCATCTTCTGATGCGTAGGTCTCGACGGCTCAGGGCAACCGGGTCCGCAGAACCGCGGCTCGTGGTCCTGAGAAAGGCTAGTACCGCTCGACCCCGAGACCGTGAGGAATCCGCCGCAGTCAGGAAGAAGACTCGCCGCTCGTATAACTGTGTGATGCCAGAGCCGTCAGAGAGCGGAAGTATCGATGAACTCGAGGGAGTCGTCGACCGCCTGCGCGCCGAAAGGGCCCAAGCGGATCCGCTCCAGCTCGACCGGATCAAGCGGATGGTGATGGCACGCAGCCCACGACAACGGCAGGGGAGTCTTGGATTCATGAAATCTCGTTTTGCAACCGTCTTCACGCTGGTTGCCCTGGTCGGGGGCACCGGTGGCGCGATCGCCATCGGTGCAAGCGGATCTGCCAACGGGCCGCAAGGCGGGGCCGCCAGCGCCCAGTACTGCAACGGCAAGGCCGGGCCGTGCAAGCCGCCGCCGCCTAAGCACAACTGCGGCCGGTACGGGCGCCAGAGGTGCCCCTCTAAGCCGAAGCACTGCTATTACTGGTCCCACAACCGCCGCCATGAGTACAAGTGCTCGGCAGGGGAGAAGGCAGGGACTGGCTACAGGCGGCCGAAGCCGAAGCACCACTACTCGAAGAAGTCCCATGTCAAGGCGATCGCCATCAAGCGTGATCCGGGCAGCCTAACCGGGTGAGTTCGGCAGCGAATAGCCTCTAAGCACGCTTAGACAGAGGGCCCGGGCGACTAAGTCGCCCGGGCCCTCTGCGTTTCGCAGCCACTCGGTACCTAGATCGGCAACCGCGGGAGCGACCCTCCTCGACGCCCGGCGATCCGCCCGCCGATATGATCGTGAATCTCGATTCACCGCGTCAGAAGGAGCAATCGTGGACCTCAACGACACTCCCGAGCAGGCCGAATATCGGGAGAAGGTGCGGGCGTGGCTCCGCGAACACAAGGACGAAGCGCCGCCGCGACAGGGCTCCTCTGAGGACACCTCCTATATAGACGCGAGGCGAGCCTGGCAGGGGAAGCTCGCCGAGGCCGGCCTGGCCGGGGTCACCTGGCCGAAGGAGTACGGCGGCCAGGGGCTCGGACCGATCGAGCAGGTGACGACGAACCAGGAGATCTCGCAGGCCGGGGTCCCAGGGATCCTCGACGCGATCGGGATCGGGATGCTGGGGCCGTGCATCATCGCCCATGGCACAGAGGAGCAGAAGAGCCGGTACCTGGGCCCGCTTCTGCACGGCGACGAGGTGTGGTGCCAGCTCTTCTCCGAGCCCGCCGCGGGCTCAGACCTGGCCGCGATCCAGACCCGGGCGCGCCAGAACGACGACGGCAGCTGGACCCTCAACGGGCAGAAGGTGTGGACGACCAACGCCCAGTTCGCGTCCTACGGGCTCCTTCTGGCCCGCACCGACCCCGACGTCCCTAAGCACAAGGGCCTGACCATGTTCATCGTCCCCATCGACGCCGAGGGGGTGACCGTGCGGGGCCTGCGTCAGATTTCCGGCGAGGCCGAGTTCAACGAGGTGTTCTTCGATGACCTCCGGCTCGAGGAGGACGCCGTCGTGGGCGGTGTCGGCAACGGGTGGGGGACGGCGCTCACGGTGCTGATGTTCGAGCGGCTGACGATCGGCTTCGGGTCAGAGAACTACGGCTCCTCGGCCCGGCTCGGCCAAACCATCGCCGCTGACCCCGCCGCCCGGCGGGATTCCAACATCCGCCATCAGTTTGGCGAGATCATCTCCGAGCTCCTGGCGGTTCGCTTCAACGGCTACCGCGCGCTGACCCTGCTCCAGCAGGGCCAGATCCCCGGACCCGAGGCCGGCCTGGCCAAGGTCACGCTGGTCAACGCGGGCATCGCCGCGACCGACCTCGGGGCCGACATCGTTGGCCCCGACGCGCTCGAGGCCGACAGCGAGTGGAGCTATTTGATCTCGTTCCTGCCCGGGCTGAAGTCGGCCGGCGGCACCGAGTCGATCCTGCGCAACACCATCGGCGAGCGGGTCCTCGGCCTTCCACCTGAGCCGCGGCTTGACAAAGGGATCCCCTTCTCCGAGCTCCGCGCCAAGGAGAAGGAGGCGCTCCCGTCATGAACCTCGCCCTCTCCGACGAGCAGGAGTTCCTCCGCGAGGCGGCGCGCGGAGCCCTGTCGCGCCACAAGACGATCGCGGCCGCCCGCGAGGCGCTTGAGAACCCGGACGCGCTGCCTGATCTCTGGTCAACCGCGGTCGAGGCGGGCTGGCCCGGCCTCCTGATCGGCGAGGAGCAGGGCGGGGCCGGGCTCGGGGTGTTCGACGCCATGCTCGTAGCCGAGGAGTGCGGGCGAGTGCTGGCCGCGGTGCCGCTGCTCGGGCTCGTCCCGGCCACAGCGATTCTCGACGCCGCGGGCGACGAGTCGCTCCAGAGCATCGCCGACGGCGAGCTTCGCCCGGTCTACGTGCCGGCGCGGCCCCCCAGCGAGCTCGAGGAAGGGTGGACGGTCGACCCGCCCTCCGGGCTGGCCCGGGCCGAGGCGCCAAGGGCGAGCGTGGAGGGCGAGGAGGTCGTACTCGACGGCTCGGTCGCCTTCGTGCCCGATGCCCCAGGCGCCCAGCTGCTCGTCGCGGTGGGGGAGACGGAGGACGGCGAGGCGGTCGCGGCCGCGGTCTCGGCCGACGCCGATGGTGTCTCGGTCGAGTCGGTCTTCCGCTATGACGCCACCCACCCGCTCGGTCACGTCAGCTTCGCCTCGGCCCGGGGGCGCAGGCTGGCGGTGGACGCCGACGCGCTCGCCGACGCCTGGTATGTCGCCCAGTCGCTCATCGCCGCCGAGTCGATCGGGGCGGTGCAGACGTGTCTGGACACGAGCGTCGCCTACGCCAAGGAGCGCTTTACCTTCGGGCGGGCGATCGGCTCCTACCAGGCGATCAAGCACGAGCTGACTGAGGTCCTGCGCCGGCTCGAGAACGCCCGCGGCGTCGAGTACTACGCCGGCTGGGCCCGGGGCTCAAAGCCCGAGGAGTTTCCGCTGGCGGCCAGCGCCGCCCGCTCGACGGCCGGCCGGGCGCTCGACTTCGCCGCCCGCTCGATGATCAACGTCCACGGCGGCATCGGGGCGACCTGGGAGCACGACGCACCCCTGTTCTTCCGCCGGGCCGAGCTCTCACGCCGGCTCCTTGGCGGGACGAACGACGCCACCGACCGGGTCGCCGAGGAGTCGCTGAAGACCGCGGCGTAGCGGCGACAGTGGGACGGCGAGCCGAGTACCCAGCTAGGGTCCGACACTCACCTCAGCGTCTTTAGTCGCCCCAGGTGTGGCTAGCAGGCAACGCCGGCTGAGACGGGAGGTGGGACGATCGAAAAGGCGTGCGACCGGAGTGGCAAACGCGCGGCGGCCAAGCGGAGCGGCCGCGCTCGTCGTCAGATGGCCGGGGCCGAGCATATCGTGAACAGGGCTCATTCAACCACCGTCAATCAAGCACGGACGTTTTGGTAGGCTCCCGCTGGTTGCAGAGGAGGCAAGCCGCGCGGCGCGACATTGAAGTGCGGGATACGCGCCGGCTCAACAACTTCGACTTACTGCGGCTCTTGGCCGCGATCGCTGTGCTGGTCTCCCACTCGTTTGCGCTGGTTGGCCGCAGTGAGCCGTCGATCGGTGGTGACCGCCTCGGCACTGTTGCGGTCTACGTGTTCTTTGGGATCAGTGGTTTCCTGATCACCCAGAGCTGGGTTGTCTCGCCGCGCCTCTGGCCGTACATCGGGAAGCGGCTACTTCGCATCTACCCGGCGTTCATAGTCGTCATCGTTGTCGCCGCGGTCATCCTCGGTCCGCTTGTCACTGTCCTGCCAGGACACACTTACTTCCTCGACTACCACGTATACGGGTACGTGGGGCGCAACCTTTCGATGTGGAATGTCGATCTCGTGCTCCCCGGCGTCAGATTCTCACACACGGCCTACTCGCAGATCGTCAACGGGTCGATCTGGACGCTGCCGCTCGAGATGCGTGCCTACTTGATAGTCGCCGTGCTCGGGGTCATTGGCATCATGAGGGACCGCCGCGTGGCTGTCGTGGTTTGGGGGGTGGTTGTCGTTGCAGCGAGCGCACACCCCAGCAATGTTCTGGGCGATCCAGAGCTTCTGCGCGCCTTCGCGGCTGGCTCGGCGCTCTACCTGGTCACCGACTTCATTCCGCTGAGCTGGATCGTCTCCCTCGTCGGAGTCGCGGTATGGATCGCTGTCGCGTCGGTGCGAGAAGCCCGCGACTGGATTGCACCCGTCGCTATCGCCTACGCCGCGATCGTCGTTGCGCACCGAACGCCCGTATCGTGGCGTCGGCTGACGCGCTACGGGGACTTCTCCTACGGCATTTATCTGTGGGCCTTTCCGGTGCAGCAGATGACGGTGCGTCTGCTCCCGCAGATCACGCCGCTCGAGATGATCGGGATTGCTCTACCGGTTTCTATGCTGTTCGGGATCGCATCATGGTTCGCGATCGAGCGCCAGGCGCTCAAGCTCAAACCGCGCCCCACCGCGCCGCTACCTGGACGGGCGCCGGTTGCAGTTGGGGCCAGCGGATGACCCGCGATCCGGATCTGCGCGGCAATTGTGACCGTCGTGCTCGTTGTCTCGACTGCGTTGGGCCGTGCTGTCAACGCGGAGGCCGTGTCGCGTTTGTCGCCGGGCAGGATGTCGGGAGCCCGGGCTGATCGACGAGGGTGTAGCGGACCATCTCCATGGTAACTCCTGCTCGTGTCCGAGAGCGAACGATTGATCGTGAGCCCGGTCTGCACCGGCTGGTCCAAGTGGCCGAGCGGTGCGAAATTCGTCGTTAGTTTGGGCGCTAGGCTGGCGGCCGATGCTGATCCGAGCAAAAGCGCCACTTCGCATCTCATTCGCCGGGGGCGGCACCGACGTCCCGCCGTTCCCGGCCCGGGAAGGCGGCCTCGTGCTCAACGCGACCATCAACCGTTATGCCTACGGGACGCTGCGCTCTCGCTCGGACGAGAGCATCACGATCCACTCCTACGACTACGGGTCCTCGATCGAGTTGTCGGTAGGCAAGACGCCGGTGTTCGATGGCCGGCTCGACCTGGCCAAGGCCGCGATTAAGCGCTTCACCGGCGACGTCGAGAGCGGGTTCGACTTGGCTCTCCATTCCAACGCGCCACCCGGATCGGGACTCGGAGCCTCGTCGGCGATGATGGTCGCCCTGATCGGTGTGCTCAAGGAGTTCAGCAATATCCCCGTCACCGACTATGAGCTGGCCGAGCTGGCGCACCGCATTGAGCGTGAGGAACTGGGAATCAGCGGTGGGCGCCAGGACCAATACGCGGCCAGCTTCGGCGGCTTTAACTTCATCGAGCTTTACGGCGACCACGTGGTCGTGAATCCGCTCAGGATCGCCGATGACATCGTGCTCGAACTCGAACACAACCTCCTCCTCTGCTACACGGGAACAACTCGGCAGAGCGACCACATCATCGACGACCAGGTGGAGCGTTACGAGCGCGGCGAGCCCGAGGCGATAGCCGGTCTGAGGGCGCAGAAGGAGCTCGCGGTCGAGATGAAGAACGCGCTTCTCCAGCGCCGGCTGGCCGACTTCGGGGAGCTGCTCAACGCCGCCTGGCAAGCCAAGCGACGAATGTCAGACCGGATCTCCAACCCACGGATCGACGAGCTCTACGACAGCGCCCGAGCCGCGGGCGCGTTAGGCGGAAAGGTAACCGGAGCGGGGGGTGGCGGGTATCTCCTGCTGTACTGCGACGGGAACCACAAACACGAAGTGGCTCAAAAGATGCGTGAGCTGGGAGCCGAAGTCGACGAGTTCGCCTTCGAGCATTCGGGTATCAGGACGTGGAGAGTTAATGGCGACAACTGATCACAATCCCGTCCAAGATCGGGTCGAGACCACGGCACGGGTCGAGACCGCAATCCAGGATTCCATTGCCGTCCGCGAGAGGCTGCTCGACGAAATGTCGGTGGCAGCTGTGGTCAGCGCGGCGGAGATGGTCACTCGATCCCTTGCTAGAGGAGGAAAACTGCTGCTGTTCGGCAACGGAGGCAGCGCCAGCGATGCGTCGCATATCGCGGCGGAGTTCGTTGGCCGGTTTCAGCGGGAGCGTCGGGCCTTTCCTGCCATCTCGCTTGCCGCGAACCAGTCCTCCCTGACTGCGATTGGCAACGACTACGGGTTTGAGCACGTGTTCGCGCGGCAGGTGGAGGCCTTCGCCGCTCCGGGCGACGTGGCCATTGCCATCTCGACGAGTGGCCGGTCTGCCAACGTCCTGGCGGCAGTGCGGTGCGCGCAGCGGCTCGGGCTGGGCACAATCGGCCTGACGGGGGAGACAGGAGGCGAGCTCGGCGCTCTGGTCGACATTTGCCTCCGGATCCCAGCCAGCAGCACGGCCCGCGTCCAGGAGGGTCACATCCTGCTGGCGCACGTCCTGTGCGAGCTGGTCGAGCGCGAACTCGCCTGAGCGCCGTCTTCCTCGACCGGGACGGGGTGATTAACCGCAAGGTCCCGGAGGGGGAGTACGTGACCTCGTGGGCGGAGTTCGAGTTCCTGCCCGGGGCGCTCGAGGGGCTGGCGCTCCTGGCTGAGGCGCCACTCAAGGTCATCATCGCCACCAACCAGCGCGGGATCGCCCGGGGGCGGATGACCGAGGAGGACCTGGCGGACATCCACCGCCGGATGCTGGCGGCCGTCGCTGAGAGCGGGGGCCGGATCGACGCCATCTACCACTGCCCCCACGAGGCGGGCTGCGCCTGTCGTAAGCCCGGGACGGGGATGTTCGAGGCGGCGGCCTCGGAGTTCGATCTGCGGCTGGACGAGACGGCGGTCGTGGGGGACAGCCCGTCCGATATGGAGGCGGTGTCGCGGATTGGCGCGGTGGGGGTGCTGGTGGCTGCGGGCGAGAGGGAGAGGCCCGGGCCGGACTACGTCGCTCCAGACCTAGCTGACGCGGTGCGCTGGTTGCTGGATGAGCGATAGCTATAAAACCGTGGGCTGCGACGCCGTTCTATAGCCATTTATAGGCGCTGCTCCTATAAACGGCTATAGATCCCTAGGCTTCTGAGATCTCAGCGTCGAACGGGTAATTGCGGCGTACGAACCGTGCGCAGTGCGGGACGGTGAAGTCGAGGAAGCCGCGCCGCGGCGAATAAACAACGGCGCTGCGCATCAGGCCGTCTCTCACGGGGGACAGGGATGACGTGGTGCGACCGAGGAGATCGGCAACGCCCGCAACCCGCTGCGGCCCGTCCCCGAGATGGGCAAGCGCGGCAACGTAGCGACGCTCGTTGTTTGTGAGCCTGCCGATCCTGTTCTCGTAGAACTCCTCATCGAGATCGGCCTCGACGATGGGCTGCGCCGCCTCAACGTCGCCGATCTTGATCGTCGGGTCGTCGTCCAGGCTCCAGACCCGTCGCCCGTACTCCTGTAGAAAAAACGGATAACCCTCCGTCAGCGTGAAGACGCGGTGCACCGCCTCCTCCTCCCACTTCACGTTCTGGCGTTCAGCCGGGAGGACGAGAGCGGCGCGCGCCGCCGCACGGCTCAGCGCCCCGATCTTCGGGACGATGAACATCCGTTCGGCGTAGGACTTCGCATCGGTGGTGAGGACGGGAAGAAGCGGCAGACCCCCTCCCACGAAGACCACGGGGAGCCCTTTCTGCTTGGCGCGATGGAGCGCCATGATCAGCGCCTCGTATTCCTCTTTGGCCGCGTTCTGGAGCTCGTCCAGGATCAGCGCGAATCCGATTTCCGCCTCCTCCGCGGCCTGCCCGACAGCGACGAGCACATCACGCAGGTCTTCAGACAGGATCCCGGAGTCCGCAACGCCAGTCGCTGCATCAACTTCGATCTTGAGCGAAGCGACGCCGCCGAAGGTGACTTCAAAGGACTTGAGCGCGCGTAGCGCGTTGCGGACCTTCTCGCCGGCTCGCTTCTTGGCGTCCATTCTTAACAGCGCGGTCCTGGCGACCCGCGTCACGAGGGCGATCAGCGGGGTGGTCCGCCCCACCTCCTTGGTGTCGGCGTACCAACCTGCATCGGTGCACATCGCCTCGAACTCGTTCAGCAGCACGGTCTTCCCCACACCCCGAAGCCCGGTGATCAGGACATGGCGCTCGGTCCCGCCCTCGCTGACCTGGGTGATGATGCTCCTCAGGTGCTGGAGCTCTTGGTCGCGGCCGGTTAGGGCTGGGGGCTTCACGCCCGAGTCCGGGGTGAACGGGTTGCGTGTGTCCGGTCCGCGAGCCATCGGTGCCACGCGAAATATACTGCTTTATAGCTATGTATAGGTAAAAGTCCTATAGATCGCTATAGAAGACTATGGAGAGGCTTGAGGCATCCAGGCGGCGAACCCGGCGTGCCATCATTGTCTTCATGGACGAACACGATCCCAACGATCAGGGCTTCGGCGAG
Source organism: Solirubrobacteraceae bacterium (assembly GCA_035505215.1). GTDB lineage: Bacteria > Actinomycetota > Thermoleophilia > Solirubrobacterales > Solirubrobacteraceae > Palsa-465. Next base: position 90,716 of record DATJQY010000006.1, read on the forward strand.
ACGATCCGCTCGATCGCCGAGGAGCTCGGGCGCTACATCGAGCGCTCGGCCGAGAGCGTCGACCTCGACGAGATGGCGGACTCATTTGGCGTGGACTCCGACCGGGTCAGAGACTGGGTCGAGACCGCCGGCGGCTGGTTCCGCGCCCAGGCGGAGAACATCGGCGACGAGGTGGCGCGCAAGATGGGCGAGCAGGCACCGCCCGCGCGGCCCGCGCCGCGGCGTGAGGACCCGTTGGGCGGCGCCGGTCCCCACCCGCTTGATCTCCCCACCGATGAGCAGGGCTTGGCGTTGGCGGCGCTCGACTCAGGGCGCTGGACGGTCGAGCCGGGCACCGAGACCTTCGCCGCCCGGGGCGAGGGGCCTGGTCCGCGCGATGCGCTCGGCCTGGTTCGGGAGCTCCGCGTCCGCGACTGGATCTCCGGCGACGGGCAGCTGACCCTGGTTGGCCGTCACGCGCTCAGCCGCTGGCTCGACTCCACCGACACCCCGTAGCGAGCCGGCGCGGCCGTCGCGCCCCACGGGCTTGGCCGTCACATAAGCTCCGTCCCCATGAGCCTGACCGAGCAGGTACTGCGCCTTCACGAGCGTCTGTACAAGGCGACCGATGGGCGCATGGGGCATCGGATGATCGGCGTGCCCACGCTGCTGCTGCGGACGACCGGTCGCCGCTCGGGTCAGACGCGGACCAATGCCCTCGTCTACGCCCCGGACGGGGATGACCTGCTCGTCGTCGCCTCCAACGGCGGCGCGGACCGCCCCCCGGCCTGGCTGCACAACCTGACCGCTGACCCCAGCGTCGAGGTCCAGGTCGGGCGGGAGCGCCGGCGCGGCACCGCGCGGGTCATCGAGCCGTCCAACCCGGACTACGAGCGCGTGTGGAAGCTGGTCAACGAGAACAACAAGGACCGCTACACCGCCTACCAGAAGCAGACGAGCCGGCCGATCCCGGTCATCGCGATCACGCCCAGCTGAGCGGCCTGAGTCACGAGCCGGGCTTGCGGGCCCGGATGATCGCCGCGCCGGCGTGCTCGTGCACGCGGTGGGTCTCGCGGATCTCGATCCCATCAAATCCGGCCGCTTCGAGCCCCGCGCGGAACTCGGCCTCGGTGAGCGCGCCGGCGATGCAGCCCGTCCACGCCGCCATGTCGGCCCGGGTCGCCTCGTCCATACCCGGGTCGGCGATGACGTCTGAGACGGCGAACCGTCCGCCGGGCCGGAGCACCCGGGCGGCCTCCCGGATCACGGCCCGCTTGTCGCCGGAGAGGTTGATCACGCAGTTGGAGATCACGACGTCGACCGTCTCGTCGGCCAGCGGCAGCTCCTCGATGTATCCCTTGAGGAACTCGACGTTCGCCACGCCGGCTTCGGCCGCGTTGCGGCGGGCGAGCTTCAGCATCTCGTCCGTCATGTCCAGTCCGATCGCCCTGCCGCTGGGGCCGACCCGGCGGGCGGCGATGAGCACATCGGCACCGGCTCCCGAGCCGAGGTCGAGGACGGTCTCGCCCTCGTGGAGGTCGGCCACGGCGGTCGGGACGCCGCAGCCGAGCGACGCGTCGAGGGCGGAACCCGGAGCCGCCTCGGTGTCGCGATAGAGGGTGGCGCCGAAGACGCCCGTCGCGTCCGCGCCGCTGCAGCACGTGGCCTCAGCAGCGGCGGCGGAGCGGGCGGCGGCGGCGTACTTCTCACGTACCGCCTCGCGAACACTGCCGCCGCGGGAGGTTGCCGGCGCCTCCGGACCGCAACAGCCGGTCTCTAGCTCAGCCACGCCGATAACTCCTTGAGGGCTTCGGGTTTGACGTAGTAGTAGGCCCAGAGGCCCCGGCGCTCGGAGTCGACGATCCCGGCGGCGCGGAGCTTTCCAAGGTGATGCGAGAGCGTCGGCTGGGAGATGTCGAACAGCGGGACGAGCTCGCAGACGCATACCTTCCCGGCGTGCTTGCGCAGAACGTCGACGAGCTGGAGCCGGATGGGGTCGCCGAGGGCCTTGGCCACCTCGGCCATGCGAGTCGCCTCGCCGCGCTCGACATCCGGGTAGGCGACCGGCTCGCAGCACCGCTCCCCGGCCGGGCGCTTCTGCTTCGGGGCCAGCTCCAGATCGATGGGCATCTATCTACGTATACCGATTGAATCGATAGTTGTCAATAGATAGGATCGCCGGGTGGCCCGGGTCCTGTTCGTGTGTGTGCATAACGCCGGCCGCTCCCAGATCAGCCAAGCGCTGTTCAACCGGGCGGCGGCCGGGAGGCACGAAGCTCGCTCGGCCGGAAGCGAACCCAGCGTGCGCGTTCACCCCGAGGTCATCGAGGTGATGGACGAGCTCGGGATCGACCTGCGCGAGGAGACGCCCAAGCCGCTCACCCGCGAGCTGGCCGAGTGGGCAGACGTGGTCGTCACGATGGGCTGCGGCGACGCCTGCCCCTACATCCCCGGCAAGCGCTACCTGGACTGGGCGCTCGAGGACCCGCGGGGCCAGCCGATCGAGGCGGTGCGAGCGACCCGGGATGAGATCGCCCGCCGGACCCACGCACTGCTGGTCGAACTCGGCGCGCCCAGCCGGACGACGAGCTGATGGGACGCGGGATCCCCTCGCTCCGCCGGCGCCTCCTGGCCGAATTCCTCGGCGCCGCGTTCCTAACCGCGGTGGTGGTCGGCTCCGGCATCGCGGCGCAGCGCCTCTCACCGCACCAAACGGGCTTGGAGCTCCTGGAGACCGCCGCCGCCACCGCGGGCGGCCTGTTCGTGATCATCCTCATGTTCGGGCCGGTCTCCGGCGGCCACTTCAACCCGGTCGTCTCGCTGGCCGACGCTCGCTTCGGCGGAATCAGCGGGCGTGACGCGCTCGCCTATGTCCCGGCCCAGATCGCGGGCTGTTTCACCGGCGCCATCGTCGCCAACGGCATGTTCGCGCTATCGGCGATCAGCATCTCGACCAAGCACCGAGCCTCACCCGCCCACCTGCTGGCCGAGGTGATCGCCACGGCCGGGCTGGTGCTGGTGATCTTCTCCCTGGCCCGGACCCGGCGCCCGTCGCTCGCGCCGGCGGCGGTGGGGGCCTACATCGGCGCCGCCTACTGGTTCACCAGCTCGACCAGCTTCGCCAACCCGGCGATCACTGTCGGGCGCATGTTCTCCGACACGTTTCCCGGCATCGCCCCGGCATCGGCACCCGGCTTCATCGCGGCCCAGATCGTCGGCGGGGTGGTCGGGGTCGGCTTGGTCTGGGTTCTGTATCCGGACCTCGGCCCGGACGAGGCCGCCGAAGTGGTCGTGCCGCAGGTCGCTGATTAGCCTCCACGGCGTGTCCCACGCCATCGAGGATCGCAATCGAAGGATGCTCCGGGCGCGTGACACGATGGACCGGGCGTTCGCGCGGCCGCTCGACGTGGCGACGCTGGCGCGCGTGGCGCACGTCTCGCGGGCCCACTTCAGCCGGGAGTTCCGGGCCACGTTTGGGGAGACTCCGCATCGCTACCTGCAGCGGCGGCGGGTGGAGCGGGCGATGGAGCTCCTGCGGGAGACCGACCGGCCGGTGACCGAGATCTGCTTCGACGTCGGCTTCGGCAGTCTGGGGACGTTCAGCCGCACCTTCCGGACGATCGTCGGTGAGTCACCCTCGAGCTACCGCGCGCGCTTCAGCGGCGACGGGACGCGGCTACGGGTGCCGGCGTGCTGGGCCATGACCTGGCTTCGCCCCGCCGGCTGAGAACAGCACAAAAGGAGAAGCGATCTTGGCCGGCGGCGGTTAGCGTGCCGCCCATGATCAACCGCATCTCTCACACATTCATCCATGTCCTCGATCAGGACGAGGCGCTCGACTTCTACGTCGGCAAGCTGGGTCTGGAGGTCGGTTCGGACGCCGATCTGGGCCCCATGCGCTGGCTCACGGTGCATCCCCCCGGCCAGCCCGAGGTCCAGCTCGTCCTGATGAAGCCCGGTCCCCCGGTCTACGACGACGCCACGGCGGAGCAGGTCCGCGAGCTCGTGGCCAAGGGCGCGTCGGGCGGCGGGGTGATCTTCGAGACCGACGACTGCCGGGGCACCTACGAGGCGCTCCGTTCCGCCGGGGTCGAGTTCACCCAGGAGCCGACCGAGCGCTTCTACGGCACCGACTGCGGGCTGCGCGATCCGTTCGGGAACCCGATACGGATCACCCAGCCGCCCGAAGGTCCGGTGGTCGTGCCGTCGCCCGAGGAACTCGAGGCCCAGCGCTAAGCGGCGGCGCGCCGGCTGTCACGCAGGCAGTAGTTCCAGGCTCCCCACGTGGCGAGGACGCAGGACCTGAAAGTGGCGATGATCCAGAGTCGCCAACTTTGGCTCGCGCAACCGTTCGGTCACGGCGAGCACGGCGGCGTCGACAAAGCCGAGGCGGAGATCTGCATAGGTCTCAAGTAGCTCGCTAACCCGTACGTAGTCCTCTCGCAGGAGGGGATCGATCTTGAACGCCCCTCGGTCCGCGTCGGCGAGGAAGTGTCTGAAAGCGTTGGCGTCTCCTGCCTGGCGCAGCAGGTACTCGAGTTCGACCAGCACCGGCGATGGGACGACGCGCGTCTCGGTCACGCTCTGGAGGAGCTCGGCGCAGGATCCGTGATGATCGTCGCGCGGCTCGATGGCCGCAAGCAGCACTCCCGTGTCTAGGACGAGACCCAAGGCTCGGGTTCGTAGGCGTCGTTCGAGGCGAGTTCGGACAGATCGCGTCGGCCCGAGATCCCGATCCCGATGATCGAAGTCGGCGGTGGTCGCGTTCCGGCGTCGCGCAAGTCAGCCTCGAGTGCGTCGCGGACGACTTGGGCGATCGAGACGCCGCGTTCGTGCGCCCGTTGCTTTGCCCGGCTTAGGAGCTCTTCGTCAGCCTGAAAGATCACCCGACGCATGCGGCATCATGATATCACTTTTCCTCCCGGAGGCTGCCAGGCCGCCGGTATAGCCTCATTGGCAGTGGCGTCGAACCGCGCACGAAAAGAACGAGCCAAGCGCGCCGTGAGTGCCGGCGGCAAGAAGCTGGCCCGGGGGGCCAAGGACGTCTCGAGCATGGCGATTCGAAAGTCTCTCCGCCAGACCGATAAAGCCGCCGCAGACCCGGCCGCCTACTTCAACGGCGAGTACGAGCGTCGGGTGCGCGAGCTTGGCCACGCGAACATCCTCATCAGCGGCCAGACCGGGGTCGGCAAGAGCACGCTGATCAACTCCGTCTTCCGCGCGCCGCTCGCGGCGGAGGGCGTCGGTAAACCCGTGACCAAGCTGGTCCAGCAATACAAGGTCGAAGGGGTGCCGGTGACCATCTACGACACGCCCGGTATCGAGCTGGGGCGCGCGAAGCGAGCGGTCATCCGCGAGTACAAGCGGACCATCAAAGACTCACTCAGCCGGCCGCTCGATGAGCACGTGCACATCGCCTGGTACTGCATGAGCGCCGAGACGGCTCGCCTCCAGGACTACGACATCGACGTCGTCAAGGCTCTCGCGGAGGAGGTTCCGGTACTCATCGTCCTGACGCAGTGCGTCGACGATGAGCGCGCGCAAGCGTTGGAGGACGCCATTGCCGCCGAGCATCTCCCCATCCATGGGCCGCCGTTGCGCACACTCGCGCGGGAGCGGACGGTCGCGGGGCACACGATTCCCTCCCACGGCCTGGAGGAACTGGTTGAACGGACCCACGAGATCCTCCCCGAGGGGGTGAGGCGGGCGTTCACAAACGCCCAAGGGGTAGCCATCCGCCTGAAGGTCCGCCACGCGCGCGCGGTGGTCGCGACGGCGGGCGCAGCGGCCGGCACCGTGGGGGCGGCGCCGATCCCGATCTCCGACGCCGTCGTCCTGATGCCTATCCAGATGGGGATGCTGGCCGGGGTCAGCGCGATCTTCGGGGTCGACGTCAGCCGAGGTCGCATCACCGATCTCATTCGCGGGCTCGCCAAGAGCGGCGGAACCGAGGTGGCCGGCCGGTCGCTCGCCCAAGCGCTGCTCAAGGTCGTGCCCGGAACTGAGCTGATCAACGCGGCTGTGGCGACCGGGATAACCGTCGCGCTCGGCGCGGCCCACATACAGCTCTGCAAGGAACTCCTCCAGCGACAGGCATCCGGCGAGGCGATGACGAACGCGGAGATGCTGTCGTTTCTCCTCGACGCCTATCGCCGGGCGTGGCGGGCGGGTGGTCAGGCCTGGGGAAAAATGTCGGCCGGCTGAAAGAGCGAGCGCCTTCCCAAGCGGTCTGCGGGAGTCGAACCCGTGTTGCGGCGCCTTACCGCTCGACGCCCCATCGATCCGGAAGGCATCCTCAGAGGTGTGCGATCGTATTTACCCCCGGCGACTGTTGGTCTGGTGCAGGACGCGCTCAACGAATTCGCCCTTTCGCTCGGTGTAGCTCTCGTAGTCCAGGCCAGCGAGCCGCAACTTCAGCTCGTTGTATTCGGCCAGGAGCGCTGGATCGTTGATCAGCGCATCACGAAATGGCCCGAAAAAACCGTCTGAGTCCGAGCCAGCAACGACCAACTGGACGCCGACCGGAGGCTCAGATTCACCTGGAGCTTTGAAGCTGGCCAGCGTCCCGGTCCAGTTGTGGAGCTGATGGACGGTGTACCGGCCTCGCAGAAGCACGACGGCCTTAGCGAAGGCACACTCGCGAACGCGCACAAGTAGGTCGACGTCACCTTTAGTGAGCGCCCCAGGAACAGCGCTCGCGCCAACGTGCTCTATCTCGGCCGTCGGGAGTAGCGCGGCTACCTCCCGGCGATGGGCCTCGAAGGCCGCTGTAGCCAGGTCTTCAATCTCTCCCTGGCGTCTAATCCGGACTAGGCCACCCGAGCATCATCGCGTGAGACGCACCGATCCGAGGCGGAACGGTCTCCCGACTCGGCTGTCGCGGCGTCTATCTTGCGCGCCATGAGCGACGCGAGTGACACGCCGAGCGCGCGGGTGTGCAAGGTCTTCGCCCTGGTCGACCTCGAGTCTTCCTGGCTTGCCGAAGCCAAGCAGAAGGGGCTAGGCACGTTCGTGGGGTCCTACTTCGCCAACCATGACCACCTGAGCGTGAACGTGAAGCTGTCAGCGGAACTCTGCGACGGCAGGCGGATCGCGGCGCGAACCGGGCATTTCGGGATGAGCGGCCCGCGGCACGGTATCTGGCACCGCTGGCATGGACCGCCCTTGCCCGCCGATCCCGAGCAAGCGAATCGACTCACGCTCACCGAGCATCACGTCGACCAACATGACATCGAGGACGGAATCAATCAGATGCTGGGGCGCGACCCAGAGCTGCATCACCCTCCGCGGTTGGCTTGGGATGGCCTGATCGCGACGCTCGCCGAGGCCGGCGTGCACGTGACCGAGCAAGACCTGATCGAGACGCCGCTCACCGTCGAACTGACTTCCGACGTTCAGTCTGAGCTCGGCCCGTCGTAGAACCGCACCTGCGGGGGAAATCAGAGGCGAGGGCCGCTCTTGAGCCGCGATGAAGCAGCCTCGAAATCACCGCGACGGGCTCAAACTCGGGCACAACCGAACGCCCAACGAGCGCAGCGTTCAGCTCAGATCTCGTCGAGCAGCTGGATCGCTTCGATATCGGCGAGGTCCTGGGCGGAGCTTCGCCGCCGCTTGAGCTCGATCAACGTGGCCCGGTTCATCACGCGGACCGGGTCACCGTCAAGCTCGTACACCTCGGCCTGCTCGACCAGCGCCGGCCAGTCGGGCAGCCCCGGGATTCGCTGGACGACATCGATCTGGCCAAACCGGGTGAGCACCGTGGCGTTAGATCCCTTGTGCATCCCCCATCGCTCCCGCGGCCCGAACCGCCGGTCGGGGTTGAGCTTCAGCACGGCCTCGATCGACATGAGCCATTCCGCCACCCGATCGAGGTTTCCCTGATCAGCTGCCACGACGATGTCCAGGTCCTCGGTGTTGCGCACGAATCCGTAGAACACCATCGCCAGCGCCCCGAACAACACATAGTCCACCTGGTGCTCCCGAAGCCCGCCGAGCAGTCCGCGCAGGTCGACAAGCGGCTCGGTCATCGGATGCGCTTGGTCGAGGACCGGATCCAGGCGGCGTCGCGAGACAAGCGCTCGAACAGCTCGACACGCTGCTCGACAGTCATACGCTTCTCACGGGCGATCATCTCGACCCGCGCACGATCCTCGCGCAGCGCCGATTTCGCCCGGGCCGCATCGGTCTGGATCACGCGTTCCTCATCCATGAAGCGGATTCTGCCACCGGCACCGGGTGGGCCGGCATCCATCCCTCGCTCGCCTCCGCGAGGGCCGACCTTCTCCCGGGGGAGGCCAGGGGGAAGAACGGCCGTGACCTTCCTAACGAGCTCCAGATGCAGCCGCAGTCGCGGGCACGAGCGTGCGGCGCCTCAGGCGTGATGACGCAGCGAGCCGGCTCGCTTCGTCCTCATTGCCGCCTTCCCACCATGGGCCAGGCAAGTCGAGCCGGTTCTCGTCCGTGACGAAGCGACGGGCGATCCAGAATGACCTAAGTGGCGCCTTAGCTTCGAGATTCGCTGGCTACGGGCTCAAGTGCGACCGCGGATCGACGCCGCGCCAGGCAACGCGGGCAGTGCCGCGGCTGCAGAGAAAGCACGACCACGGTCACTACCAGCCCGCAGCGCGGGCACCTCACGGCCGCGGACGTCGATGCGACATCCCCGTCACCACCCCGGCTGCGCTTCCTCTGCGCCGGCGAACGCACGGGTAGCTCGTAGCTGCGAGGGGGCAAGAGTCGTTCCTTTGGCGTGTCGTCCCGGGTAAGCGACCGCTCACGCGCCGCTCGCCGTATGCGGTCCGGGTCTCCCGGGCCTCCTAGAAACAAGCTATGTCGCTAGCGCATCTCGCTACCACGTCATTTGTCACATTGCGCGTCGACGGGCGACCGCGCTGCCGCGCTGCCGGGCCCACAACCGGAGCACTAGGTCAAGACTGTGCCTCGTTCGTACAGACGTGCTCTGATCTCTGCTTCGCTGGTCGGCTTACCTTCGGTGTCGGTGTGCCTATGCCTAGGTCCTGCCGTGCTGCCCTTCACTGAGGGGAGACCGCCCGCCGTCGCACAGAATGACCGCCCGGTCGCCCTTCCCCCGGTGGGGAAAAATGTCGGCCAGCTGAAAGATCCGGACGTTCAGTGACGATTAGGGAGGCATGAGGGCGGGATCGGAGGAGTCGGCGCGGTTCACCGCGGTGTATGAGGCGAGCTATGGCGCTATCCACGCCTACGCCTCCCGCCGGGTTGGCCCGGCGGCTGCCGATGAAATCGCCGCGGAGACGTTCCTCATCGCGTGGCGGCGCATGGACGCGCTGCCGGCAGACCCGTTGCCCTGGCTCTACGGCGTGGCGCGGAACATCGTGGCGCGCCACTACCGGGCCAGCGGCCGCCGCGCGGCCACCGCAGCCGCGCTGACGAACGAGCGCGCGGGAGTGCAGCCGGGCTTTCCTGACTCCGGCGATCCGGCGCTGTGGGAGGCCTGGGAACGAATGCGGCCGGCCGATCGTGAGGTCCTTGCCCTGATTGCCTGGGAGGAGCTGTCCGTCGCCGAGGCCGCCCAGGTACTCGGCTGTCCGGCGCCGGTGTTCTCCGTCCGCCTACACCGCGCCCGTCGTCGACTGGAGCGGCTGCTTGCTGCTGGCGCGGTCGATTCCGATTCTTCTCGAGTCCTCTCGGAGGCGTGATGCCCACCACCCCCAACGACATCCTGACCCGACTGCGCGCCGCGAACCCGGCCCCGGTCTCGCCCGAGCGGGTGCGGGAACCGGCCGCCCAGGCCACTCTCGAACGGATCCTCGACGACCCCGGCTCAGGTCCGGCGCCGCGCTCGCCGCAACGGCCGCCGCGCCGGCGCCGTCGGTGGCTGAGTGCCTCGCCGGTCCTTGCCTCAACGCTTGTCGCCCTCGCCGTGCTGGGGGGCGCGCTCGTCCTCCTGGGGCGCGGACATGCTCCGGCGCCGGCATCCCGACCGCCGGGTGGGGGGATTGCGGCGCTCATCGCCCACACCCCCCGGCGCCAGCTCGACAAGGAGATGGGGCACGTCTTGGCGGCGATGGCGCGCGTCCAGAGCTCGAGGGCATGCCGCTCGCAACAGCCGTCCCGTACCACCTACATCCAGGGATCGCCCGGGTCCGACCTGCTCTCGATCCTCGGCGTCCTCCGGCGCCCGGCCACCGTGGCCGACCACTTCACTCGGCAGAACATAGGCCTTGGCCCCGTGCCCGACGTCTACCGGGCCTCCATTCGGCGGGCGTTCTCCGCGGGCGGGATCTCCTACTACCTCGTGCCCTCGCGCTTTGACCCCGCGACAACTCCGTCCGCCGGTTGCTTTGTCCTGATGGGGGTGGCGCTCAATCGCGACCTCCCCAAGGTCCCGGTCGCACTGCGCAAGCCGACTCGGGAGATCGGGGCAGCCGTGATCGCCTACTGGAGCAGTCTTGGAAAGCCGGCGTCCCCGGACAGACTCTGCCTCGTCTCGGTGGGCGCCAACGAGACCAGTTCGTCGTGTGGAATGACCCCCCAAGGCATCCGGGCGGGGTTCGCGACCGAGAACGCTCTGGGGATGCCGATGGATACCTTCAGCGGCGTCGTGCCCGACGGCGTCGCCACGGTGACCCTGATCTTCCCGGCGGGCGGCAAGGCCGTGACGACTCAGGTCCACGGCAACGTCTACGGGGTGCATTTCACGTTCCACCCCGTGCGCGGCTCGCACTCGCCGCCGGCCCCCACGGTCATCTGGCGCGCCTCCGACGGCCGCGTGCTGAAGCGCTTCTCGACGTCAAACGCGGCGACACGCGCCTATGTCTGCGCGAAGAGCCCGGTCGCTTGCCTACTCCTGCAGGCCACGACCGCGGACGGGCACGTGTCCAGCGGCCCCGTCCGCTCGGTGAGGCGTTGACTTAGCCCGTTTCCAGCGGGTGGCCCGGCTTCACGGGTACCACCGTGGGTCCGCTCTCCAGCCGAAGCAGCGGCGTCACCGCCGCCTCGATCCCCGCGGTCAGCACGTCGATGTCGCTTGAGCTGTCGTAGTCGCCGGTGACCCCGAAGTAGAGCCCGCCGTCGTAGGAGAAGATGGCGATCGAGATCCGGACGTGGCCGATCAGCGGCACGAAGGGATAGGACTGAAGCAGGCGGCGACCCAGCGTCTGGAGCGGCTGCTGGGGACCGGGGACGTTGGTCACCCCCGTCTCGACGCCCAGACTCGGCGAGCGCGCGGCCAAGCGGCCGCCGAGGGCCAGGAGCATCGGCGGGGCAAAGCCCGACAGCGAGGTCAGGACGTCGCCCGCCACGGCCTGCTTTGACTCCTTGAGGCGGTCCATCTGAGCCCGGATCGTGGTCAGCCGCCGCGCCGGGTCCGGGATCCCGACGGGGAGCTCGGCGAACATGGCCGAGACGCGGTTGTTGTAGACCCCGTGCTCGCCGGGGCGCCGGACCGAGACGGGGATGAGGGCCCGCACCGAGCGCCCGGTGACGGGCTCGCCGCGTTCCTCCAGCAGATCGCGCAATCCGCCCGAGACGAGGGTCAGGACGACGTCGTTGACGGTCCCGCCGAGCGACGCCCGGATCGCCTTGACGTCGCTCAGGTGGACGTAGGCCGTGCTCCACTTGCGGTGCGGCCCGACCGAGCCGGTGAGCGATGACGGGGGGAGGGGGCGGAGCAGGCCGGCGCTGGCGAGCGTTCCCTTGACCACGTCGACGGCTTGGCCGGCGGTGTTCCGCGGCCGGCGGACCGCCGCCCGGACCATGCGGAGCTGCTCGGAGGGGTTCAGCGTCTGGCGGGCCAGCGTCCGCGCCACGAGCTCGGCGCGGCTCGGCTCGGGGACCGGGGCCCAGGGCTGATCGGTGCTGGGGGCGGGCGCGTCGTCGAACATCACCGTCATCAGGTCGGTGGCCGAGACGCCGTCGACCATCGAGTGGTGGACCTTGGAGAGGAGCGCCCAGCGGCTCTCGCTGAGGCCCTCGATCATCCAGATCTCCCACAGCGGCTTGGTCCGGTCCAGGTGCTGGGCGAAGATGCGAGCGGCGGTGGTGCGGAGTTCGGCGTCGCTTCCGGGCGCGGGCAGGCCGGTGTGGCGCAGGTGGTAGCCGAGGTTGAAGTACGGATCCTCGATCCACACCGGCCGCCCCAGGGAGAGCGGCACGAAGCGCACCTTCTGGCGGTAGCGGGGAACCGCGTCGAGCTTGCTCTCCACCATCTCCCGTAGGCGCTCAAACGGGGGTGCCGGGCCTTCGAAGATGCTGACACCACCGATGTGCATGGGGTTGTTGGGGCCCTCGATGTGGAGGAACGAGGCGTCCATCGGGCTCATCCAGTCCATCGCCGCTCCTCGTCTTCGAGAACCTCGGTGAGCACCCGGTAGACGGCGCGGTTGACCGACATCCCGCAGTGGCTCGAGTCGACCTCGACGTGGGTGGCGTACGGATCCAGGCAGGCCCGCCAGGAGACGATCCCGTCGGTCTTGGAGTAGACCGCGTGGGCATGCACCGACTCCGGCAGGGGCGCCGCCAGGTCGGTCCGGAACTGCTCGCAGCAGGGACCGTCGCCGCACGAGGTCGAGAACATCCGGGGGACGCCCAGATCGCCCAGCCGAGCGATGGTTTGCACTGCGCGCAGGGTGCCGGGGCCGACATCCAGCGGATCGAGCACGGGCGAGCCGAGCATCACGAGCGCCCCGACGAGCTGAGGATTGCGCACCGCCAGGACCCGCGCGAGCTCCCCGCCCCGGCTCTGGCCGACGATCACCACCGGGCGCTGGGCGCGGAGGGCCAGGCGGCGCAGGCGTGCCTGGAGTCCGGTGACGATTCGCTCGCTGCAGTCGACGTTCAGCCGCAGCCCGGCGGCCGCCGTGCGTGATCCGCGGCGACGGAGCCAGCCCGCGAGCACCCCCAGCGAGGGGTCGCCGGCCATGAAGCCGGGAACGAGCAGAACCGAGGCCGCGCTGGCCTGCCGGCGCGGGCGCAGAAACCGAGGATCGGCGGCCAGCTGGGCCAGCTCGAGCCCGTAGCGAAGCTCGCCGCGTAGACGCGGATCGACAGCTTCACGCTGGGTGAGCGGCGAGCGCACCGCTCCCAAGGTTATTGGTCGCTGGGCCTCACGGCGTAGTGGTAGACGGGCATCGGGGTCAGACGCGCATGCGGGGATCTACGTACAGGTTGTAGACCTGGAATTCGCTCGTCTTCCCACCCGGAACGAGGGTGATCTGCATCGGCTGCCAGCCGGCCGTGTTGTTGGGCTGGAGGCGTGTATCTGCCCGGTATTCCTGGGGTTGCCCCACGTGTTCGTGCCCTCATAGGCGACGTAGAAGAACACGCCCTCGGCGCCTTTGACGTTCCGCACCATCGCGCGGGCGGTGGGGTAGCTCGAGGTCACGCAGATGACCGGGCTCACGGCCTTTGACCCGCTGGGCAGATCGAGGACCGTGCTGGTCGAACCGTTGGCCAGGGTGGTGGTGACGGCCTTGGCGCCGCCGCTCAGTTGCCAGTCCGCCCCGTTGAAGCTGCCTGGGCTCTGCCCCGGGACGAGCATGTACTCGCTGGTGTCGCCCCAGGCCGCGAAGGGCTGGGAGAGCATCGGGTTAGAGCAGGCCGACGTGTCGACGCTCAAGCTCGCTGCCTCGGCGGGGGCGACGGCGATCGTCAGGCCGACGGTGGCAGCGGCGGCCGCCGCGGCCAGGGAAATCGTTCGAACCGTGAAAAGGGGACGCTTCATCAAGTCACCATCCTTGGTGCACTGGCAACCGAGCTATCTCGCCCTGCGCGAGACCTCAAGCTTTGCGTCCCCGGCTCACGCCGGGTTTGCCCTTTTCAGTTGTCGCTTACCTTCGGTTGATCGGTCCTGGGGACGTGGGCCTGCAGTGGCGTGGACACATGTCCGACTCCAGCGATGAAGACGTCCCCACGCGCCGATATTTAGGCGATGGCCTTCCGCCCCAGCCTGGAAGAACAAGAACTCCTGGCCGACACGCTCCGCCAGGAGGCCGCAGGGATGACGCCCCGGGACCGGCTCGGCGAGGCCCTGGTCGGCGCCGGCTTCTGTGTCGCGGCTGCCGCGATGCTCCTGCTCCGACCGCCCGGCGGCTTCCCGGTGGCGCCGGCGCTGCTCTGCTTCGTCCTCCTCGTGCTGGCCACACGCGTCCGCTTCGACACCGCGTTCGGCATCACGGTGGGGACCCAGCTCGCGTTCGTGCCGCTCGCGTTCGCCCTGCCGGTGGCGCTGGTCCCCGTCGCCGTGGTGGCCGCGCTCGTCATCTCCCGCCTGCCTGAGGTCCTGGGCGGAAGAGCCCACCCCAGCCGCCTCCTGCTCATGGTCGGCAACTCGTGGTTTGCCCTCGGGCCCGTCGCCGTCTTCGTGGCTGCCGGGGTGGAGCCGCGGGACGCCGGGTCCTGGCTCCTCCTCCTGGCCCTGGCGGCCCAGTTTGTCGTCGACTTCTCGGTCTCGGCTCTGCGCAACTGGATCGCCCGGGGCGTCAACCCCGCCGCCCAGCTCCACGACAGCTGGGTTTACGCGATCGACGCCGTGCTCTCCGGGATCGCGATCGTGATCGCCGAGGACATCCACGCCCAGCCGCTGGCGGCGCTGGCGGTGATCCCGGCGCTCGGCATCGTGGCCATGCTCGCGCGCGAGCGTCAGGACCATCTTCAGAGCCTGCTCGACCTGAGTACCGCCTATCACGGCACGGCGCTCCTGCTGGGGGACGTAGTCGAGGCCGACGACTGCTACACAGGCCATCACTGCCAGGGCGTCGTCAGCCTCACCGCCGACGTGGCGGCGGAGCTGTCGCTGGGGGCCGAGCAGCGGCGCAATCTGGAGTTCGCAGCGCTCCTCCACGACGTGGGCAAGATCGCCATCCCCAAAGAGATCCTCAACAAGCCGGGCAAGCTCGATCCTCAGGAGTGGGCCGTCATGAAGACCCACGTGCTCGAGGGTCAGAAGATGCTCGATCGGGTCGGCGGATTCATGACCGACGTCGGCGTGATCGTGCGCTCCCACCACGAGCGCTGGGACGGCGGGGGCTATCCGGACGGGCTGGCGGGGGAGGAGATCCCGATCGAGTCGCGCATCATCGCGTGCTGTGACGCCTGGAACGCGATGGTGACCGACCGCCCGTACCGCAGGGCGCTGGCCCATGAGACGGCGATGGCCGAGCTTGAGGCCAACGCGGGGACGCAGTTTGACCCGCGCGTGACCGCCGCGCTCCTCCGGCTCATGGCGGAGACGGTGACGCCCAGTCCGGCCGGCATGAGCGTCGAGAAGGCTGAGGTCAACGTCGTGCCAAGCGCCGTTCCGACGGCGCTCGCCTCATAGCCCGAAGCGCAGCGTCACCGCGGTCCCTGGCCGCCCGTCGCGAGTGCTGACGGCGAGGCTGTCAGACACCTCGGCCATCACGCCTAGCCCGATGCCCAGTCCCGGATTCGCCGGCGCAGCCCTAAAGCCGGCGCCGTCGTCGAGCACCACGACGACCAGCTCCCGGTCATCGCCGACCCATGCCTTCACGGTCACGTCTCCAGGCGGCGGGTCGGGATAGGCATGAACCACGCAGTTGGTGATCGCCTCGCTGACGGCGAGGCGCAGGTTCTCCACCACCAGCCCCCCGGCGCCCGCTTGCTCGGCATAGGCCACGACCTGGGCACGCAGCTCCGGTATCGCCGGTACCTCGGCCCGGCCACGGATCTCTGGGGCCTCAAAGCGAGGCTCGGTCCCCGGCCGATCCTGGGTGGGAATCACTCCCCGGCGTCCCTCCTCGCCCGCTGAGCGCGCCGCTCGGCGATCATCTCGTCGCGGCG
The DNA here is from genome assembly GCA_035505215.1 of Solirubrobacteraceae bacterium. Classification (GTDB taxonomy): domain Bacteria; phylum Actinomycetota; class Thermoleophilia; order Solirubrobacterales; family Solirubrobacteraceae; genus Palsa-465. The sequence goes on from DATJQY010000006.1 coordinate 106,472, forward strand.
TCGGATGAGTTCGTCCCTGTGACGGACGGTCTGCTGGCTCTCGGCGATCAGCGCCATACCCTCATGCCATAGCTCGTCGGCGTGGCGGATCGCAAGCTCCGCCGGTGTCTCCGTCGCGCTCGCCTCGGCGGCCGGCTCGGAGTTCGTGGCCGAGCTCATCTGGCCGAGGAGCGCAACCGGATCGGCTCCTCGCGCCGCTACGCCAGCCGCGGCCCGGGCCAGGGCCGCCTCGCGGATGTACTGGGAGACGCTGATCCCCAGCCGCTCGGCCTCGCCGTCGAGGAGTCGCCACAGATCCTCGCCAAACCGGACCGTCGTCACCTTCATCCCGCGCACCGCTCGCGACATCGCGGGTAATTTTATCGCAATGTATGGCGTTTGCGCCATACACTATGCGCTTACGTGGGTCGGGGTTGGCAGCTCGGGGGGGCTCCGCGAGAATGGGGACCGATGACCAACCCGGCCCACGACTATTCCCGGCCGATCGTCCTGCGGGCGGACTCGTTCCCGATGCGGCTCTATGAGAAGGCCAAGCGCCTCGGGGTGTGGAACCCGGCCGAGCTCGACTTCTCCCAGGACCGGGCCGACTGGGAGGCGATGAACGACGAGCGCCGCATGGCGATCCTGCGCCTGACCGCGCGCTTCCTGGGGGGCGAGGAGGCGGTGACGCTCGATCTGCTGCCGCTCATCCTGGCCATCGCCCGTCAGGGGCGCCTCGAGGAGGAGGTGTTCCTGACCACGTTCCTGTTCGAAGAGGCCAAGCACACCGATTTCTTCAGCCGCTGGCTGCGTGAGGTGGTCGACTCGCCGCGCCTTCCCGGCGCGCCGGAGGCGTCGGTTCAGCTCTTCGACGTCGAGCTGCCGAACGCGATGAACGCCCTGCTTACGGACCAGTCGCCGGCGGCGATCGCGCGGGCCTCGGTGACCTACAACATGGTCATCGAGGGCGTGCTCGCCGAGACCGGCTATCAGAACTACCACCGCTCGCTGGCCGTCAACGGGCTGATGCCGGGCCTGTGCGCCGGGCTCGTGCACATCAAGCGCGACGAGTCCCGCCACATCGCCTACGGCGTCTACCTGCTCAGCCGGCTCGTGGCCGAGGATCCGTCGGTGTGGGACGTGATCGAGGAGCGGATGGCCGAACTGCGCCCGCTGGTCGACGCGATCATCACGGCCGGCTATGAGGCCTACCCGGGCGGCGTCAACCCGTTCGGGCTGCGGGCTGACGAGTTCAGCGACTACGCGGCGCGCCAGTTCCGCAAGCGCTACGAGCGGATCGCCAAGGCGCGCGCGAGCACTCTGGCCGAGATCGAGAACACGAGCGAGCCGGGCGAGGTGGAGGACCTGCTGGCCGAGGTCTGAACGCGAGCTTGACCCCGTTCGGTAGGGGGCCTATGCTCCGCAGTCGCGATGGGGCTTTGGGCGCGGATCGGGCGCTTCTGGAGAGGTGTGTTGCTTTTGGCCGTCGGGCTGGTCGGCGGCGCGGCCGCGGTCGCGGTGGCGACAGTTCCTGATTCGAGCGGCGTGATCCACGGCTGCTACAGCGTCACCACCGGCGCCGCCAAGACCGCCGTGCCCTCGACGGGGGGCCCGAACCTGACCGTCATCGACCCGAGCGCGGGCGAGACCTGCGACACGACGACCTCGGCCTCGGGTGCCCCGCCCACCCAGCGCGAGCTCGACTGGAACATCTCCGGGCCGCAGGGCGCGCCTGGGCAACCGGGCACTCCGGGCCCGCAGGGCCCGCCCGGCAACACGGCGACGGTCACCAAGGGCGGGACGCTCACCCTGTCCGGCGGTCAGGTGCTTCAGGTCGAAGGCGCCGGGGGCGGCGTCACGCTGCCCACCCCACGCCAGAACCTGCCCGGGGGCAGCGAGGTGACGATCGGGGGGCTGAGCTTCCCGATCCTCGACGTCTCGCAGCTGGGCGCGGGCGCCGGTGGCGGGAGGGGCGGCGTGGCGGTGAAGGATCTATCGATCACCAAGACGATTGACAAGGCCTCGCCGACCCTCTTCCAGATGTGCGCCAGCGGCCAGCACATCCCAAAGGTGACCATCACGGTGCGCAAGGCGGGCAGCAAGAAGTACCTGCGCTACACGCTCAGCCAGGTGTTCATCACCTCCATCCAGACCGCCGGGTCGGGGGGCCAGAACAAACCTGCCGAGCAGGTGACCTTCAGCTACGGGAGCATCCAGTACCAGTACGTGAAGCAGTAGCGCGCCGGGTGCGGCGAGGCTCAGCTCGGCTTGACCGGAGCTGAGCTGGCCAGGATCTGACCCCGCCGGCCGAGCGCCCGCACCGCAAAGGTGCCGGCCGCGCTGGTCAGATTGATCCTTGTCTCAAAGCCGCGGGCTGGGGCCGAGGCGACGGGACGGAGCGCTGAAGCGACGGGGCCGGCCAGGACCTGCCAGCGGGCCACCGTGGTGGCGCCGTTCCAGCTGGCGGAGATCGTGACCTGCTCGGCCGGGCCGCGGTGGGCGCTCAGAGCAGGCCGAGTGCTCGGCGTCGCCGTCCATGGCGCGCCGAACACTCGGTAACTGCCGTCGTCGACAGGCAGACTGGCGTCGAACAGCAGCCGCCCCCAAGGGGAGAAGATCGAGAAGTAGCGCTCCGAGCCGAAGCCGACCAGCGCGTCGCCGCCGGCCAGGGTGCGGAAGCTGCCCTCGCTGTCGGCCAGGGTGGGGCCGGGCCGGTGGTACTGGTGGAGCACGCGCGCGGTGTGGCGGCGCGGGTCAAGCCCCAGGATCAGCCCCCGTGAGGCGGCGGCTTTGTACGGCGGACCGCCCTCATCGTCGAACAGGCTCACCCGGTCGCCGGACAGCAGCCGGGCGTCGTGCTGGAAGTAGAAGCGGCTCCCGCGCCCCATCCGGAAGCTGCTCGCCTTCCCGCCCAGCGTCCACAGGATGCGCCCGCTCGCCCGGTCGATCTCGTAGATGGCCGAGGTGTCCCGGGCCGAGATCAGCACCCGCTCGCCGGGTAGCGACTGGATCGAGTTGACGTGGTAGGCGTCGAGGTACGGGCTGTTGGCGCGGGTGGCATAGGAGTCGGCCAGGGGGATGTGGCCGTAGGCGTGCCACTCCCACACCACCAGCCCGGTGCGGATGTCAACCTCCTGGACGATCGAGTCGAGCAGCGGCGAGAGCGTTCCCGCCGGAGTGCCCGGCTGGTGCACGAGGATCAGCGACTGGATCGTGAACAGCGCGTCGCCTGAGGGAGTGAGCAGGAACTCGTGCAGGTCGGCGGCGTAGCCGTTACCGGTCCTGACGGTCTCGATCGGCTTGTAGTTGGTGCTGTAGATCACGCCCTCGCCGAGGCCGTAGGCGGCGATCGTCACCTTCCCCTGCCACCAGGTCAGAACCGTGCGGCCGTTCAGGCGCTGGGGACGGAAGTTGGCGGCGGCGAGCGGCGGCGCGAGCTGGTGAAACCACACCAGCCTCCCGCGGGGGTCGATGATCATCGGGCCCGCCGGGCCGACCGGGTCGATCGAGATCGCGTTGTCGCTCCCTGGGTGGACGATCGGCGAGGGCAGCGGGGTCAGGAACAGGTCGTCCTTCAGCCCCCGGTCGGCCTTGCTCACCTCGATGCGCGGCGGCATCAGCGTCGGCTCACTGGCGAAGCGCTGGAGCTTCGCCGGCTGGGCCTTGGTGGCCGTGATGATCGGCGGCGCCTGCGCCAGCCGTGCCACCGTGAACGAGAAGCCGATCGCCCGGCGCCCGGAGATCCGGATCCGAACGCCGACCCGCTCACCCTGTGTGAGCGGGCGCCGGAGCACGAAGCTGGCGCCGCGATCGGCGCTGTAGGCGCGCAGGGTGCCCGGATGCGGCCCGCTCAGCGAGCCGGTTACCGACACCGATTCGATCTTCCGCGGCGCCGCGCCGAGGATGCTGATCTGCGTGTCCGGCGAGGCGTCGGGCGTGCCCGGCTCAGGGGAGACGATCACCGGCGAGGCGGGCCGGATCGTCGGCGTGGCGGCGAGGGCGCCGCCCGCGGTGGTTACCGCGGCGAGCCCGATCGCCGCGGACCCGAGCCCCACGGCCCAGGCGCGCAGTCGTTTGCGGGACCCCACGGCAGAGCTTTATAGCCGAGCCGTGACAGCCTGTCAAACATACCGTCACGGCGGCTGGTATGATTCGCCCGTGTCCACGCCGGCCCAGCGCACCCGGCAGCGCGACCACCGCGAGTCGACGCGGCGCCAGATTCTCGACGCCGCCGAGGATCTCCTGCGTGAGCGGCCTTTCCGTGAGCTCACGGTCGACGCCGTGATGGGCGAGATCGGGCTGACGCGGACGTCGTTCTACCGCCATTTCGACGATTTGACCGACGTGGTGCTGCGGCTCTTCGAGGAGGTCAGCGAGGACCTCTACGAGGTGGCCAAGCAGTGGTCAGGCGCCGCCGGCGCCGGCTACCCCGACCCCGGTCGCGATGCCCTGGCCGGCCTCGTCGCCTTCTACGTCCGGCACGGACCCCTGATGCGCGCCTTCCACGAAGCGGCCGCCGCGGATGAACGGATCGAGCGCGCCGTGAGGGAGATGACGGGCCGGATGATGGAGGTGACCGGGGGAACGCTGGAGCGGCTGGCCGAGGCGGGCGTGCTCCAGGTTCCGGACCCCCACGAGCTGGCCCGGGCCATGGCGATCATGAATCAGTCCTACCTGCTCTCCCAGTTCGGCTACGAGCCCCAGGGCGACCCCGCCGTCGCCCTGGCCACGCTGCGGACGATCTGGCTCCGTCTGGCGCTGCCCCTGCCGCAGCCATAGGCCGGGGGGCGGGGCCGGGCGCCCTGCGCAGGGCCGGCGTCGCCGATATGCGCGATCGCGCAGATGCGCGTTGAAGACCCCGTCATACAGGGCGATATGCGCGAACGCGCAGATTTGCGGTGGCCGCCGGTCCTGCACTTAGAATCTGCGTGATCGCGCATATGAGTGAGGTTGCCACCACCGCAGCGGAAATTGCCCAGAGGGTCCGAGCTGAGCGTCGGCGCCAAGGGATGGACCAAGCCACGCTGGCCTTGGTGGCCAACGTTGGCGTACGGTCGGTTCATCGAATCGAGAACGGAGAGGAAACCGTCCGGTTCGACATCCTCCTCCGAGTTCTCGCGGCGCTTGGGCTTCGACTAGAAGTGCGATCACGGTCCGGCTGATGACGCTGGGGGTCTACTGGGACCGGCAAGAGGTTGGAGAACTCGAGCGGGTCAGTGACCGGACCCGTGAGTGGGGGTGGTCCAGTGGGTGGACCTCGCGGCTGACTTTCAGCTTCGGCCGGCTGCCTTCGAGGGCGTCCGCTCCGAGCTCGCAGAGGCGGTTCCGGTTGCGGCGGCCCGGCTGCGCGATGAGTCAGTCGCCCAGGGGTGGCACCACGAAGTGCTAGATGCGGTGGTCGATATCACCGTCGCGCGTGCCCTTGCCATGTGAATCCGGATTCACTAAGCTCGTGAACCCGGATTCACGAGCTCGTCAGTAGGAGGGGCCGATGGCCACGATCGAGACGACCCACGACCTCACGGCCGATCCCGCGCGGGAGGTTCTCAACCAGGCCCCGCCCCTGGAGCCGATCAACCTGTTCGAGGTCGACCTGGCGCTGATCGAGGCGCTCGAGCGCGAAGGCGGCGGCTGGGGCGTCGACCGGGCGCGTGAGGCCGGCGCGGTGGCGGGCAGCCCCGAGACCCGCGAGCACTCGCGCCGGGCCGAGCGCAACCTCCCGATCCTCCGCACCCACGACCGCTACGGCAAGCGGATCGACGAGGTAGAGCTTGACCCGTCGTGGCACTGGCTCCTGCGCGGCGCCGTCGAGCGGGAGATCCACAGCCTGCCCTGGCGCTCAGAGCAGCCCGGCGGCCACGTCGTCCGCGGCGCCCTGTTCATGCAGTGGGGCAACGCCAACGACGGCGTCATGTGCCCGGTGTCGATGACCTATGCCGCCGTGGCCGCGCTGCGCGCCGCCGCCCCGGAGCTGGCGGCCGAGTGGGAGCCGCGGCTCACGCTCCCCGACTACGACCGGGGCGCGCTGGCCGGGATGGCGATGACCGAGCGCCAGGGCGGCTCCGACGTGCGGGCCAACATCACGCGGGCCGAGCCCGCCGGCGACGGCGTCTACGAGATCCACGGCCACAAGTGGTTCTGCTCCTATCCGCCCTGCGACGTCTTTCTCGTCCTGGCCCAGGCGCCGGGCGGGCTCTCCTGCTTCCTCGTCGAGCGGGGCCCGGGGATGGAGTTCCAGCGCCTCAAGGACAAGCTCGGGACGCGCTCGCTGCCCTCATCCGAGGTCGAGTTCCGCGGCGCCACCGGCCGCCTCATCGGCGAGGAGGGCCGGGGGGTCCCGGCGATCATCCGGATGGTCAACCACACTCGGCTGGACTGCCTGCTCGGCGCCACCACGGGCCTGCGGCGGGGCACGGTCGAGGCGATCCACCACGCCCGCCACCGCTCCGCCTTCGGCAAGCTGCTGGCCGAGCAGCCGGCGATGCGCAACGTCCTGGCCGACCTGGCCCTCGAGTCCGAGGCCGCGACGGTGGCCACGATGCGCGTGGCCCGCTCCTACGACGAGCCCGAGGAGGCGGCCTTCCGGCGCTTCGCCACCGCGGTCATGAAGTACTGGGTGTGCAAGCGGGCCCCGGGGCACGCCGCCGAGGCGCTCGAGTGCCTGGGCGGCAACGGGTTCGTCGAGGATTCCGGGATGCCGCTGCTCTACCGCGACGCGCCTTTGAATTCGATCTGGGAGGGATCGGGCAACGTGGCCGCCCTCGACGTGCTCCGGGCGATGGTCAAGGAGCCCGAGGGGCTCCCCGCCTTCCTGGCCGAGTGCGAGCTCGCGGCCGGGGCCGAGCCCCGGCTCGACGCGCACCTGGAGCAGCTGCGCGAGCGCGCCCGCGACGCCTTCGCCGGCGAGGATCCCCAGTTCCTGGCCCGTCGTGTCGTCGAGGATCTGGCCGTCGCCCTCCAAGCCTCGCTGCTCGTCCGCCACGCGCCGGCCGCCGTGGCCGACGCCTTCTGCGCCACGCGGCTGGCCGGCCAGGGCGGTCGCGTCTATGGCACGCTGCCGGCCGGGTCAGACGCCGGCGCGATCATCGAGCGCGCCTTCCCCGTCTAAAGCAAGCCGCCATGGCCGACGTCGTCTACGAGGTCAGCGGGCCGGTCGCCCGGCTCACCCTGAATCGGCCCGAGCGCGGGAACGGCATCACCCGGGCGCTGCTCGAGGAGCTGGAGCGGTTGGTCGAACGGGCCGACCTCGATCCCGATGTCCGCGTGCTCGTGCTGGCCGGCGCGGGGAGCGGGTTCTGCGGCGGCTATGACCTGGTGGTGGCGGCCGAGGGGCAGGGGCTGTCGGACCGCGAGGCGCCGGTTCCCGGCTCGCCGCTTGACCCGGCGGTGATCGCGCAGAACCACCAGTCCGGCGAGACGTGGGACCCGATGACCGACTACGCGATGATGAGCCGCAACGTCCGCGCCTTCATGTCGCTGGTCCGGTGCACGAAGCCGGTCCTGTGCCAGGTCCACGGCTTCTGCGTGGCCGGCGGGACCGACCTGGCGCTGTGCAGCGATCTCTTGGTTGTCTCCGAGGAGGCCAAGATCGGGTATCCGCCGGCCCGGGTCTGGGGCTCGCCGACCACCGCGCTGTGGGCCTACCGGCTCGGGCCCCAGCGGGCCAAGCGCCTCTTGTTCACCGGGGATTCGCTGCGGGGCGCCGAGGCGGCCGAGTGGGGGCTGGCGCTCGAGGCGTGGCCCGAGGCCGAGCTCGCGGAGCGCGTGGACGCGCTGGCCGAGCGGATCGCCCAGGTCCCGCTCAACCAGCTCCAGATGATGAAGCTCCTCTGCAACCAGGGGCTCGAGGCGGCGGGCCTCGGCGCGAGCCAGGTCCTGGGCACGCTGCTCGACGGGATCGCCCGCCACACCCGGGAGGGCTACGCGTTTCAGGGCCTCGCCGCGTCCGAGGGGTTCCGGGAGGCGGTGCGCCAACGCGACGAGCCGTTTGGGGACTTCGGGCGATGACGCTCGTCCTGCCCACGCGCGAGCGGCTGCTCCGAGCGGCCCAGGAGCTGATCGAGGAGGGGGGCTACGGCGCCGCCTCGGTGGCGCAGGTCGCCGAACGCGCCGGGGTCGCCGCCGGCACCCTGTATCGCCACTTCGCATCCAAGGAGGAGTTGTTCGTGGAGGTGTTTCGCGCCGTGTGCTCAGGCGAGGAGCGGGCGATGCGGGAGGTCTCGATGGCCGGGGGCGCGGCGGCGGTCGATCGTCTGGAGGAGGTGCTGGCCACGTTCGCCGAACGGGCGCTGCGCAACCCGCGCCTGGCCTGGGCGCTGATCGCCGAGCCGGTCGACCCGCTGGTCGACGCCGAGCGCCTGGCCTACCGCTCGCGCTACGCCGCGGTGATCGCCGAGCAGCTCCGGGCCGGGATCGCGGCCGGGGAGTTGCCGGAGCAGGACGTCGACCTCACCGCGGCGGCGCTGGTCGGCGGGTGCGGCGAGGCGCTGGTCGGGCCGCTGTCGCCGGTGGCCGGGGAGCGCCCCCGGGCGGAGGAGATCGTGGCCGCGCTGCGGCTGTTCGTGCGCCGGGCCGTGGGGGCGTCGTGAGCTCCGAGGCCGCGGTGCGGGTCGAGCGCGACGGCCCCGTGTTCACGGTGCTCCTGTCCCGGCCGGAGCGGCGCAACGCGGTCGACGGCCCCACCGCGGCGGCGCTGTCGGGGGCGTTTCGTGAATTCGCCGCCGACCCGGACGCGCTGGTGGCGGTCCTACATGGGGAGGGGGGTACCTTCTGCGCCGGGGCCGACCTGAAGGCGGTCGGCACCGAGGAGGGCAACCGGGTGGCGCTCGATGGGGACGGGCCGATGGGCCCGACCCGGACCCGGCTGGCCAAGCCGGTGATCGCCGCCGTGGCCGGCTACGCGGTGGCGGGCGGGCTGGAGCTGGCGCTGTGGTGCGACCTGCGGGTGGCCGAGGCGAGCGCGGTGTTTGGCGTCTTCTGCCGCCGCTGGGGGGTGCCGCTGATCGACGGCGGGACGGTCCGGCTGCCCCGGCTGATCGGGATGTCGCGGGCCATGGACATGATCCTGACCGGGCGCCCGGTGGGGGCCTCGGAGGCACTGGCGATGGGGCTGGCCAACCGGGTGGTTCCGGACGGGAGCTCGCGGGCGGCGGCCGAGGCGCTGGCCCACGAGCTGGCCGCGTTCCCCCAGACGTGCCTGTGGGAGGACCGCTTCTCGCTGCTGGAGCAGTCGGGGCTGACCGAGCCCGAGGCGATGGACAACGAGCTCCAGCACGGTCTGCGCTCCCTGGAGGAGGTGCAGGCGGGCCTCGAGCGCTTCCGCGGCGGGGCGGGCCGGCACGGGAGCTTCGAGGACTAAGGCGGGCGGCGCGGGCAAGCGGCGCCGATCGGCCGAGACGGGGGCTAGACTCGGGGCCCTGGGGCTTCGTTCGTGGTGAGGTGGTGATGCAAGCAACTCGTCAGTTTGAGCAGGCGCTGGCGCGAGACCCGGCCGCGCCCGGGGAGGCACGCCGCGCCCTGACCAAGTGGATCGGGACCGAGCTGGACAGCGACGCCCTCTACCAGGCCAAGCTGATGGCCAGCGAGCTGGTCACCAACGCCGTCCTCCACGGGCAGGGGCGGATCGTCCTGCGCGGATCCCTGGACGAGGATCGTCTGCTCGTCGAAGTGATCGACGAGGGAACGGGCTTTGAGCGTGAGGTGCGTCGAAGCGAGTTCGAAGACGTCGGTGGGCGCGGGTTGGCGATCGTCGAATCCCAGTCCAGCCGGTGGGGGATCCACGAGGGCACGACCCACGTCTGGTTTGAGCTCGAGCGGGGCGGGCCCCGGCTCGGCGAGGAGAGCAAGCCCGAGCCGTAGGCGGGGTCGTCGCCGGTCTGCCGGTCGCCGGTCGCTCTGCCGCGGTCTGCGTGAAAAAACGTGCGGTTCGCCTCAGGCCTCATCGCCAAGCGCATGTTTGGTTCCGCTACGGGCGAAAAGGTGCGCCGCGTTCGGCTCGGGTCAGCGAGACGCACCTTTTTTCGCCGCAGACGTGAATCTCGCGCTCCCGTCACGACGAGCCGGGGGCACGTCCGCGGTTATCGCCATCCCGGTCGACGGGACCCGCGCCCGCTGATCTCCTTCGGCAGCGCCTCGCCTGCCGGGGCTAGTCCCCGTCCGGCAGAAGCAGGCGATCCGCGTGGACGAGCGTCATCACGCGCTCGACCTGGGGCGTGAGCGTGGGCTCGATGCCCAGCTCCGATCCGAGCTCCTCACCCGCCGCCGCCGCTTCGATCAGGACCTGGATCCCGGTGCTGTCGATGAAGTCCAGTTCCGACAGGTCGAGATGGATCGTCAGACCCGGCGAGCGCAGCTGTTCCAGGCGCGTGGCCAGGGCCGGACCCGTTTCCAGGTCCAGCTCACCGTAGACGGTGACGCGGAGCACGCCGTCGGCCGTCCGACTCTCCCGGATGTCGAATTCATTCCCCTGCATCAAGCGCGGACGCCGCGGCTGTCCAGATCCAAGTAAATCATCGAGGCGGGATGCGTCTGTTCTGGGGGAGCGAGGCCGGGCGGCCCAGTTCCATCTGGGCCGGCCCGGCGTAGCCAGGAGAAGGGGGCAAAATCTCCCGGCGGCTTTACAAACTCGTGGTCGCTCCCGGTGTGGTCAGTAGATCAACGAACGACCGAGCCTGATCGTGCGCTCCGGGCTGATCGATCGCGTTCATGAAATGCCGCATACCGCTCTTGGGGTCAGATGTCGGACTCCCCAGGAGCAGATACGCAGGTTGCTACCCGGAGTTAGGCGCTTTTGATCTTGGCGGGGGAATCATGTCTAGGTCCACTCAAGCGAAGGAGCGATTCATGCTGCCCTGGTCGGCCGAACTTGCCGGACGCCTCGACGAGCACGTCATCACCAGCGACCTGCTCCGGGACAACCCCCTGGGCGACCCGTACGAGCGACCGTTGTGGGTGTATGTCCCCCCGGGCTATGACGATGAGCCCGAGCGGCGGTTTCCGTCGATCTATGTGATCCAGGGCTACACCGGCCACATCGAGATGTGGCGAAACCGGACCCCGTACCGCCAGCCGTTTCCTGAGACGGCGGATCAGGTGTTCGCGCAGCGCCAGGCCCCGCCGGCGATCGTCGTCTATGTCGACGCCTGGACGGCGTACGGCGGCAGCCAGTTCGTCGATTCCCCCGGCACTGGGCGCTACCACTCCTACCTGTGTGAGGAAGTCGTGCCCTGGGTGGACGACCGCTACCGCACGCTCGCCGCGCCTGAGCATCGAGGGATCAGCGGCAAGTCGAGCGGCGGGTTCGGCGCGATGATCACCCCCATGCTCCGCCCGGATCTATTCGGTGGCCTGGCCACCCACGCCGGCGATTCGCTCTACGAGCTCTGCTACGTCCCTGAGTTCGGCAAGGCGGTCCGCTTCCTGCGCGCCTACGACGGCGACATCTTTCGCTGGTGGGAGGACTTCCGCTCCCGGGTCCCGTTCACCAAGGACGAGGACGCCCTCCTGCTCATGGACCTGGGAGTGGCTGCCTGCTTCTCGGCCCGGGAGGACGGCACTCCCGAGCTCCCCTTCGACCCCCGCACGGGCGTCCTGCGCGACGAGGTGTGGCAGCGGTGGCTGGACTGGGACCCGGTCCGCATGGCTCCCCGCCACGCCGACGCGCTCCGCTCGCAGCGCGCCATCTGGATCGACGGCGGCACCAAGGACGAATGGTTCCTCGACGTCGGTGCCCAGGCGTTCCGGGAGGAGCTCCGCCAGGTGGGAGTGCCGGACGACCTCATCCACTTCGAGCTGTTTGACGGCAAGCACGGTGGGATTGACTACCGCTACCCGCTGTCACTCGCGTGGCTGGCCGAGCGGCTCGCCTGAAGTCCTGCCCAGGACCTAGCTGGTCACTGAAGGGCGCGTTCGAGCTCGGCGGTGTCGTTGACGAGCTCTACGTGGTCGCCCAGGCGCGTGAGCTCAAACAGCCGACGAATCTGCGGCGTCTCCTGGACCACGACGAGCCGGCCTCCCCGCTCACGCAGCTGGTGGTCGGCGGTGATCACCATGTGAACCCCCGTCGAGTCCATGAAGGTCGTCTCGCTCAGATCGAGCGCGACGAGGTCGTGCGAGGCTCCGGCGTCGCGTAGCCGCTGCTCGACCGCGGGCGCCGAGGCGAGATCTATCTCCCCGCGCACGGCGATCACGATCCCGGCGTTGAGCCGGCGGCTGGAGATATCGAGCGCGCCGTTCTTACGCCCGTTGCCGGGATGGGCGGGTGGCTGGGCTGCGGACGTGGTGGAGGGTTCCGGGATCGCGGGTGGCGAATGAAGAGACTGCACGTATGATTCCACATCTTGCGGAGCAAGTGCAGAACATTTATAGAGATCCTCATGAGTAAGCAATCGCATCTTGCATAAGACTAACCGATCAACGTCGTCTCGCGCGCTAGCCTCGCGGGCCGTGGCCGGCGCCCCGGGCATCTACAGCATCGGCGCCGTCAGCCGGATGCTTGGTGTCTCGCAACCGGCGCTGCGCAGCTGGGAGGATCGCTACGGGCTGGTGGTCGCCGAGCGCAGCGAGGGCGGGCGGAGGATCTACACGCGCGCCCAGGTCGATCAGCTCCGATTCGTCAAGGAGCAGCTGGACGCCGGCCTGTCGGCCGCCGACGCCCACCGCCTGTTGGCCGAGCGGGAGGCGGGTGCGCCGCCGGGCGCGGCGCCGGAGTCCTCGCCGTCGGCCGCGCAGGTGGTGGTTCTGCTGGCCGAGAACGATCAGTATGGAGCCGAGCTGAGCGGCTTCATCCTCCGGGCCGAGGGCTTCGACGTCGAGGTCGCGACCAGCGCCGCCGAGGCGGAAGAGAAGTTCACCGCCCGGGACCCCGTGCTGGCCATCGTCGAGCTGATGATTTCAGGCGGGGTCGGCCGGGAGCTCTGCCAACGGCTGAAGCAGCGGCGTGAGGTGCCGCTCGTGTGCATCTCGAGTTTGGATCTGGGCGAGGAGGCGCTGGCCGCGGGCGCCGACGCCTTTCTCAAGAAGCCGCTCGACCCGGTGGAGCTGGTTTCGACGGTCACGGACCTGCTCGGGCAGGGCGAGAACTGAGTGCCGCCGGCGATGGATGAGCGCTTCTCAAGCGGCGACCGGCGCCTGGACTCGGTCCTCGGCGGGGGGCTCCCGGCGAACGCGCTGAACATGATCATCGGCCTTCCCGGCAGCGGCAAGACGATTCTGGCCGAGCAGTTCATGTTCCACAACGCGTCCGCGGAGCGCCCCGGCGTCTATCTCTCGACCGTCTCAGAACCGCTGGACAAGATTCTCCGCTACGGACAGGGGCTGGCCTTCTTCGAGCCCGAGATGATCGGCCAGGCGGTCTTCTTCTCAGACCTGGGGCAGGCCCTCAACGACGGCGGCCTCGACGAGGTTCTCGCCCGGGTCCGCTCGGTGATCGTGGAACGCCGGCCGGGGGTGATCGTCATCGACAGCTTCAAGGCCCTGACGCCCTACGGCGCCAGCCCGCAGGCCTTCCGGCACTTCCTGCACGAGATGGCCGGGATGCTCACCGCGCTCCCCACGACGACCTTCTGGGTCGGCGAGTACGACCGGGCTGAGATCGGCATAGCGCCGGAGTTCGCCGTCGCCGACGGGATCATCGCGCTTGCCACCCGCCGCGAAGCCGAACGCGCGATCCGCCACTTGGAGGTGGTCAAGCTCCGCGGCACGAGCTTCATGTCCGGCGAGCACGCCTACCGGATCGCCCACGACGGTCTGCACGTCTTCCCGAGGCTGGCCGAAAGCGTCGCCGTCGCCCCGTACCAGCTCCAGGCCGAGCGGATGAGCTCCGGGATCGCCGCGATCGACGAGATGCTGGCCGACGGCTACTGGCCCGGCGCCTCGACGATGGTGGCTGGACCGTCGGGGTCGGGCAAGACGCTGATGGGACTGCACTTCATCTACAACGGGGCCGCCTCCGGGCAGCCGGGGATCGTCGCGACGCTCCAGGAGAACGAGACGCAGCTCGAGCGGATCGTCGCGGGATTTGGCTGGTCGCTCAGCGACGAAGGCGTCGAGCCGATGTACCGCTCACCCGTGGACCTGTATCTCGACGAGTGGTTCTATGACCTGCTCGATGTGATCGAGCGCACCCAGGCCCGACGCGTCTTCGTCGACAGCCTCGGCGACCTCCGCCGCGCCGCCGTCGACGAGGTCCGCTTCCGGGAGTACCTGTATTCCCTGCTCCAGTACTGCGCCGAGCAGCAGATCAGCGTGATGATGAGCCAGGAAACGGCCGGGGTGTTCGGCGTCAGCGGCCTCTCCGAGTCCGAGATCTCCAACCTCTCAGACAACGTGATCGTGCTCCAGTTCGTGCGCGTCGGTACAGAGGTCAGGCGCGGCATGATGGTGCTGAAGACCCGAGCGAGCCGACACTCGCCTGAGGTCCGGGAGTTCAACATCACCGCACAGGGCATCGTGCTCGGCGAGCCGCTGAGCGACACGCCCCGATAGGAGGAGTGACATGCCGGCCTACGTGATCGTCGAGACCGATATCTCCGACCCGGAGCAGTACAAGCGCTACCAGGAGGCTTCCCCCGGCGCGGTCGCGGCTGGCGGCGGCCGCTTCATCGCCCGGGGCGGAGAGCTCGCCGTGCTCGAGGGAGACTGGCAGCCGAAGCGGCTGGTGCTACTGGAGTTCGACGACCTTGAGGCGGCCCGGCGCTTCTACGAGTCGCCGGGCTACCAGGAGGTCAAGGCGCTGCGAGACGGGGCGGCCAAGCTCAACATGGTCGCCGTCGAGGGGGTCAGCTGAGCGTCGGCGCGGGCGCGGAGCCCGGATCGCCCCCCGCCTTCCAGCCCGGGCGGCGGAAGCGGTAGAGAAGGACGGGCGGGAGGACTCCGACCACGAGGGTTCCGGCCAGCAGGGCGACGACGTAGAGCGGGATGCTCGTATGCCCGAGCTGGCTCGGAGGCACGAGCCCGACCACGCACGCGGCCAGCGACGCGGTTGTCCCGACCATGCAGATCGTCAACAGCGCGGGGGCTCGGTAACCCCGCGGATGCTGGGGCTGGCGCCGGCGCAGCCGCGCCGCCGCGACGAACATGAGCACATACATGATCAGGTAGACCTCCGTGGCCAGCGCCGCGAACACCCAGTACGCGCGTGACACCGACGGGACGACCGCATAGAGGAGCCCGATCAGGCTGATCACGACCCCCTGGGCGACGAGGATCCGCATCTGCACCCCGTTGGCGTTCACCTGCTGGAAGTAGCGCGGCAGATAGCCCCGCTCACGGGCGATCTGCACCAGGCCGGTGGAGGGGCCGGCGAGCCAGTCGAGCAGGCCGCTGATCGAGGCGAGGACGAGCGCGATCCCCACCACCGGCTCAAGGAAGTTGAGGCTGAAGTGATCAAGCAGGCTCCGGAAGGCCTGCATCACCCCCGCGGTGAGGCTGATGTGCTGCGCGGGCACGGCGACCGAGATCGCGAGCGTCGGGGGGATGAAGACGAGCAGGATCAGGACCACGGCGACGAGGATCGCCCGGGGAAATTCCCGCGCCGGGTTGCGCAGGTCGTCGACGTGGACGGCGTTGACCTCGACCCCGGCGTAGGTGAAGAAGCCGTTGACGATGAGGACGATGCTCGGGAGCCCCTGCCAGGGCGGGAGCACGTGGTGGGCGTTGAGGGGCGCGGCGGAGTGGTTGCCCTGGAGGAGGTAGATCCCCGCGAGCACGACGAGCAGCAGGCCGGGGATCAGCGTCCCCAGCAGGATCCCGTAGGAGGCCAGCTTGTCGGCGACCGCCCCGCGCGCGGCGACGAGCACCGAGGCCCAGAAGAGGACGATGATCACGATGGTCGTGTAGAGCCCGCTGTGGGCCAGCCCGGGGGCGAACACGTAGGACACCGTGCTCGCGACGTAGGCGAGCACGGCCGGGTAATAGAAGGTCGTCTGCGCAAACTGGCACCAGACGGCGGCGAAGCCCATGGCCGGCGAGACGCCCTCGCTGACCCAGTTGTAGACGCCACCCTTCCAGCCTGAGGCGAGCTCGGCCGAGACCAGGGAGGCGGGGGCCAGGAACACGATCGCCGGGATCACGTAGAGCGTCACCGAGGCCAGCCCGAGCACGGCCGCCGCCGGGGCCGAGCCGAGGTCGCCCACCGACCCGACGGTCAGCAGCGCGAGCGCGAGCCAGGTCATGGTCGTCTTGCGAGGGACGCGAGCGCGCAGGCGCGGTCCGGGGCCCGGACGACCTCGAAACGGGCCCCTCAGGCGGCGGAACTTATCCAGCTGAGCCACGAACAGGTCTTATCTTGCGCTCCGGACGGCCGGGGTCGGCCGCGCGGAGGGTCAGGCCGCGTGTCGCGGCGAGCGGCCTGACTCCGGTCAGCCCATCCCGGAGGCGACGCCCGCGGACGAGCGGATCGGATCGGGCCCGCGTTCGGATCTCGAGGGAGCCGTGTCGCTGATCTCCTCCAGCGTCTTGCCCTTGGGCTCGGGGAGGGTCAGCGTGAACAGCGCGCCCGCGAGGGCGACCGCGGCCGGGATCAGCACCATCTGACTGATCCCCATGCTGTCGACCAGCGCAGGCAGCACCGCCGCGCCCGCGAAGGCGCCGAGCTTGGCCACCCCGGAGGCGATTCCGTTGCCCGTCGTGCGGACGTCGACGGGGAAGATCTCCGACGGGTAGACGAACGTGGTCGTGTTCGGGCCCCACTGGGAGAAGAAGTACGTCGCCCCGAACAGCAGGATGAACGGAATCGTGGCCGTGCTGGCCCCCGGAATCGCCCACACGAGGGCGAAGAACACGGCAATGCCGACGAAGCCGATGATCTGCAACAGGCGCCGCCCGATGCGGTCGATCGTGAACGCCGCGAGATAGAAGGCGGGCAGCGAGAAGATGGCGAAGATCCCGAGCTCGATGCCGGAGGTCTGGAGCGGCGTCGCGTGCGAGACGACCTTCTTGACGATCGAGTCGCTGGCAATCGTGTCGCCGTAGTAGGCGAAGTCGAACAAAAACCAAGTGATCGCGGCGCCGAACAGCCAGCGCAGGAGGACCCGGTCATGCCACAGCTTCGTGCGCGCGGCGTGGCGATCGACGCTCTGGTGCTGCTCCTCCGCCTGCTGCTGAGCGAGGCGGAACCGTGGGGTCTCGGCGATCTGCCGGCGCATCCAGAAGACCGACAGCGCGGGCAGCGCGCCGAGTCCGAGCAGAATCCGCCAGGTCAGGCTGGGCGAGACGCCGGCCGCCAACAGGACGACGGCCAGCAACGGTCCGACGACGAGCCCGATGCCCTGGGCTGAGAAGACGAGCGCGACCATCTTGCCGCGATCCTTCTTGCCCGCGTACTCGCTCATGATCGTCGAGCTGACGGGGTAGTCGCCGCCGACGCCGAAGCCGAGGATGGCGCGGAACACGATCAGCCACCAGATGTTGGGCGAGAAGGCCGAGGCGAGCGCGCCGCCGGCCAGGACCAGCATCTCCCAGCCGTACACGCTCTTGCGGCCGAAGCGGTCGGCGAGCCGCCCGAAGGCCCAGGCCCCGATCGCCGCCGTCAGCAGCGCGATCGAGCTGGCGAGCAGTTTCTCGATGCCACCGGTGACGCCCCACTCCTTCTTCAAGATCACCAGGACGAGCCCGATGATGAAGAGGTCGTAGGCGTCGGTGAAGAAGCCCATGCATGCGGTCATGAGGACCTTGCCCCGGTTCTGGTCGAGGCCCTCGGTGTTGTCGAGGCGGTGCAGGTCCTCGGCGCTGACCGCGCCGGAATTCATTGAAACATTGCCTGAGTCGGCTGACATCGCTTTCCCCTTGGATCGCTGTCTCTCTCACCTCGGACATCCCCCGGGGGTGGCGTTCCAACGCGGGCCTTCACAGCCTGGACACAACTGACCCGTCGCAACTGACCGGTCAGGAGCGGCGGAGTCAGCCGCTAGAACTCGTTGAAGCAGCCGTAGACGATGTACAGCGGATTGGTCACGTTCCTGCCGCGGGCGTTGCGCATCGTCGGGCCGCCGAGGAAGGCGGGCGGGGACTGGGCCTTGTAGCAGCCGTTGTACTCGACGCTGACGTCGTACTCGACCGCCGTCTGCTGGAACGGGACGGCGTTGGGCTGCGGCAGATAGACGTAGATGTTGCAGTTCCAGTCCCCGGGTCCGATGGCGGCGGCGGCCCGGCGGTTGCAGGTGGGGAGGATGTCGAGCTTGGCCCCGGCCGGCACCTGACGGCCGATCAGCTGCTGCTGGAGCAGGGTCACGTTGTTGAACTCGGCGCCGATGGCGTGGCTGACCCGGCGGGCGGTGACCCCGGTGGGGCCGAGGCTCGCGCAGAGGGCGAGGATCGCCACCGCCGCGGCCGCGGCCACGACGACTCGGAGCGGGGCGGTCCAGGACGTCCTCCCGGCATCGCTCCGGGTCAGGAAGTCACGCCGGCGGAGGATCCGCCAGCTGACCCCGAGGCAGACGGCAATCCAGACCAGGCAGACGAATCCGGAGGCCAGGAAGGGCCCGAAGAAGGGATGGTTGACGAACAGCCCGTGCCAGCCGTCGAAGGCCGAGCCGATGAGCAGCGTGTGGACGATCACGCCCTTGCCGATCAGGTCGAGCAACTGCGTCAGCAGGGCCACGATGAGGGGCCCGAGGACGCCGAGGATGCCGTTGCGCGTGGCGACCGAGAAGAGGATGGCCAGGCTCGTGTAGGCGAGCACCGGGAGCAGGCAGTAGAGCCAGCTGACCAGGGTGAGGGCGAGCACGTGGCCCGAGGAGCTCAGGACGCCGCTGAAGTTGACCAGTGGCTGGGCGCCGACCAGGGCGATGCCGGCCAGGAGGCTCGAGGCGGCCAGGAGCAGGCTGGCTGCGATCGTCACCGTCCCCGCCGCGGCCAGCTTGCCCGTGAACACGTCCTCGCGGGTGCACGAGCGGGTGAGGATCGTCTTCCAGGTCCCGTGGCGATCCTCGGAGGCGAACAGGTCCCCCACCAGCACCCCGGCGATGATCGGGAAGCCCCACGTGCCGGCGAAGCCGAGGATGACCAGCGAGATGGCGAAGCCACTGGAGTGGACCCAGGCGCCAAAGAGGGCATCGCTGGGGGTCCCGCTCTGGACCTTGAGCACGGCGGCGAAGGCGAAGGGCCCGATGACCGCGAACAGGGCGACGAGGCGGGTCGTGAGCTGGGCCAGGAGCTTCTGGAGCTCGGCCCGGTAGGCGTTGGTGAAGCCGTCGCCGGCGGCGCGCCGCGGGACGGCCAGCTCGGAAGCTCCGGCGAGCGCGCTCATGCCGGGGCCAGGACCTTGGCCGCCAGCTCCTGCGGGGCCAGCCCGTCGAGCCGCTCGTCGGCGGTCAGGGCGAAGAACATCGCCTCAAGCGGGCTGACCAGGAGCTCGAGCCGGCGGATGATGACGCGGGCGTCGCCGAGCGCCAGGACCACGGCGTCGAGTTGTTGCGGCGCCGCGGCTACGGTCAGCCCGCCGGTGGGGGTGAGCTCGGCCCGGATCCCCGGCTGCTCGGCCGCGATCCGGAACGCGTGGGCGTCATCGCTCGTCGTGAGGACGTAGGCGGAGACCGGCGCTTGCTCCTCCAGCTCGGCCGCCGTCCCGTCCCACACGACGCGGCCGTCGCGCAGGACCGTGTAGGCGGAGCAGACCTTCTCAAGCTCGCCGATCTGATGGCTGGAGAGGAGGATGGCGACGCCGTCGGCCGCGAGCTCCTGCACGAGGGCGGCGACGGCCCGCGCCCCGGCGGGATCGAGCCCGCTCGTCGGTTCGTCGAGCAGGAGGAGGCGGGGGCGGCGGACGAGGGCGGCCGCGATGCCGAGTCGTTGGCGCATCCCGGTCGAATAGACACTCAGGCGGGCGTCGGCCCGGGGGCTCAGGTCGACCCGGGTCAGCGCGTCCTCGATCTCCTCCGCGGTGGCCGTGTTGCCGTCCAGGCGGGCCAGGAGCCTCAGATTGGCTCGCCCCGAGAGGTAGGGATAGAAGGCCGGCTCCTCGACGAACCCGGCCACCCCGTCGAGAGCGCTCTGGCCGAGGTCGCTCAGCTCACGGCCGAACAGCTCGACCTCTCCTGCGTCGGGGCGGATGAGCCCGAAGAGGATGCGCAGAAGGGTCGTCTTCCCGGCGCCGTTCGGACCCAGGAGCCCCCGCACCTCGCCCGGCGCCACGACGAGATCGACTCCGTCCACCGCGGTGGTCGTTTCGAACCGCTTGACCAGGCCAGTTGCCCGCACCGCTGCCACGGCGGGGCAGTCTATGGGCGACCCGGCTGCGCACCAGTGAATCTGTTGTGAACGCTCGGCGCCGAGTGCGAGGCCTCCTTCTGGATACGGCTCGGTAACACTCGCGGGGTTGCCACGGCGTAGCGTGCCATCGGTCACTGTCGCCGCCTGGGAGGTAACCGATGGGTTCTCGTCGTCGGGGTCGCACCGTTGTCATCGCCACGCTCGCCGCCACCGTGCTGCTCGTCGGCATCGCGGCGGCCGCCGTGAGCGGCGTCGGCTTCAACCCGTTCGGTAACTCCGAGGTCGGCAACTCCACTACTGGCCAGCCCAACAGCTGCCCCAGCTCCTCTTCCTACGTGGACTACAGCACCCCGCCCTCAGTGCTGCTTCCCACCAACCAGTGGATCTCGCCCTTCGGCAGTCGCCTCCTCGACTGCACCGAGCGCCTGGTCTCGAGCACCATCAGCCCGAACGGTGAATACATGGCCGCGCTCGGGTGGAGCGACTTCACGGGCTATCTGACGATCTTCAACCTGCAGACCCAGCAGATGGTCGAGCAGACCGAGCTCAAGGGCGACGCGGCGGAGGACGACACGACGGTTGCGGCTGACGGGCCGCTGTTCACGCCGGGCCCCTCCGCGGGGACCGAGACGCTCTGGGTGCCGCAGTCAGAGTTTCTCCAGAAGTTCAGCTTCAGTGACGCCACCGGAATGGCCACCCAGGAGGCCTCGATCTTCCTCTGCGGCACCCCCGGCGCCACTCCCAGCAACTACTACTGCAGCGGCTACGACGACGCCGGGGAATCCAGCGAGAACCCCACCGACGCGCCCAAGGTCGCCCAAGGCGCCGAGTTGCCGTCCGGAATGGCGCTCTCACCGGACGGCTCAAAGCTGTACGTGGCCCTCAACGGCGCCAACAAGCTCGGCGTGATCGACACGACCAGCAACGCCGTGCTCGGCGAGATCCCGGTCGGCAACGCGCCGCGCCAAGTGGTGCTCGCAGACGGAGGGACGGTCGCCTACGTCTCGAACGAGGGCGGTCGCCCGGCCGGGCAGAGGGACCACTGCACCAACCTGTCGGACGGGACTCCGATCGTCTCCAATTGCTCCACCGGCGGCGCCAGGACCGGGACCGTCTCGGTCGTCCATCTGACTCCGAGCTGTTCGCCGACATGCGGCCAGGAGAGCCAGGAGATCAGGACGGGCCTTGAGCCGACCGCGCTCTACCAGGACGGTTCCGCGCTGTTCGTCGCGAACTCCAACGACGACAGCCTTTCGGTGATCGACGAAAAGAGCAACACCGTCACCCAGAAGGTGGACACCAATCCCGTTCCAGGGGCCAGCGTCGGCAGCTACGCGAACGCGATCTCGATGTCCGACCCGAGCCACGTGCTGGTCAGCATCGGCCGCGACAACGCGATCGCCGTCTACAAGTACAAGAACCTCTACGCCCCCATGAAGTTCCTCGGCCTGATTCCGACCGACTTCTACCCGGTGCAGGTCCAGCCGGATTCCGCGCTGGGAAAGATCGTGGTCACGAGCGACAAGGGCATCGGCGCGCGGGGTCCGATCAATACGGCGCCCAAGAACAACAAGTGCTACGCGTGGGCCGGCTGTGTCAACAAGGGCCAGTACGCGCCGCCCACGTGCACAAGCACAGCCGGGTGCAACGCCTACGGATACAACACCTACATGGATACCGGCAGCGTGAACACGTTCGCGATGCCCTCCGACAGCCAGCTTCCGCAGCTGACGAACACGGTGTTCTCCGACAACGCCTGGAATCAGATCAAGCCGATCAACCAGGGTGACTACGACACGGTTCCGGCCGTGATCCCGAAGCGCCTGGGCGATCCTTCGCCGATCAAGCACATCGTCGTGATCGTCAAGGAGAACCGGACCTACGACCAGGTTCTGGGTGACCTCGGCGAGGGCAACGGCGATCCGGCCGACGCCCAGTTCGGCCAGCAGATCACGCCGAATTTCCACGCCCTGGCGCGGCGCTTCGGCGACCTGGACAACTTCTACGACGAGGGCACGCTCTCGGCCGACGGCCACAACTGGATCGTGCAGGCCGAGGCGAACGACTACGTCGAGAAGGAGTTCGGCGCCTTCTACCGCTCCTACCCCTCGCAGGGTGGGGACGCCCTCGCCTACCAGCGTGACGGCTTCCTCTGGAACGCGGCCGAGAAGGCCGGGCTGAGCGTGCAGAACTTCGGCGAGTACATCTACAACCCGTACAGCCTCCCGGCGGGCTCGCCCGACTGGGACCAGTGGTACGCCGAATCGCAGTGGCTGGAGGGCAAGCAGTCGGGGCCCGAGCCGATTTCTGACCCCTGCCAGTACACGAGGGTGCAATCGGATATTCCGTCGCTGCAGGCGATCTCCGATCCCTGCTTCCCCAACTTCCAGCTCGCGATCCCCGACCAGTACCGGGTGGACCAGTGGCTGCCGGTGTTCAAGCAGCAGGAGCGCAGCGGCCGCATGCCCAACCTCAGCTTCATGTGGCTGATGACCGACCACACCGGAACCACCGGGGTGGCGTCGGGCCAAAAGGTGCCGATCCCGGTGGCCCAGGTCGCCGACAACGACCTGGCGGTGGGCCGCGTCGTCGACGCGATCTCGCACAGCCGCTTCTGGAGGAGCACGGCGATCTTCGTCGACGAGGACGACACCCAGAACGGGGTCGACCACGTCGACGGCCACCGGGCGCCGACCTTCGTCATCAGCCCGTACTCGGCCAGCGGAGTCGACGACCAGTACTACACGCAGCTCAACATGGTCAAGACGATCGAGCAGATCCTCGGGATCAGGCCGATGAACCAGGAGGACGAGGCGGCCGAGCCGATGTACGCCGCCTTCACCGACCATCCCTCGTGGGACGCGTTCCAGGCCTACGACGCCCAGCCCAATGAGGTCCCGCTCAACCTCGGTGCCGGAGGTCCAAACGACCCGACGACGTGGACCGCGCCGCCCGCGGGCGCGACCCCGGCCGAGCGCAAGGCATTCAAGCCCCAGGGCGTGGTGCCGGCGAGCATGCGCAGCGTCCACGCGGCCTGGGAGTCGTGGCTCCGTGTCCAGGGCAAAGAGGGCCACTTCAACGGCCCTGACAAGGTCAACCCCGCGCAGATGAACCGGTTTGATTGGTACTCGGCCCACAACTGGGAAGTCGCGTACCCAGGCGATCCGAAGATCTACATGCCCAACCAGGTTCCGGGCCGGAACCTGCCGGCGGCCTTCATCGGCAACGGCTGATCTGAGGAGGCCCGGTCTGCGAGGCGAGGGGCTGCGCTAACCAGCGTGGCCCTTTGCCGTTTACCTCGCCCCAAAGAAATGCTCGTCAGGGCGGGCCGGGGGCAGAGTTCGCGCTCGGGGCGCTCCTCCACGGAGGGGTTTGCCTTCCTGCCTGAGCCGCCCTGACGAGCGGTAGGCATTTTCTACCCGTGAACGGACGGGATAACGCTTGGCTTTTGTTCGATTCGTGACGATCGGGGCGCGCCGGGGGCGCGGCCACCCGCCGGGGCACACTCAGACCAGCGGCTTGCCGACGATCGCCGTCAGCCTCTTCAGGAACCCGCCGCCGAGGAGGGGGTCCTGGCGGCGCCCGCCGAGGGTGAGATCGACGGCCTTGCAACCGATGCTCGGGGAGAGCCACGGGCGATAGTCCATGTAGGTGAGGGCCGCGAGGCGCGTGCCGTTGCCCGCCTCGAAGCTCAGTTTGATCACCCGTGGGTCGGTGAGCAGCGGGCACGCGTAGACGACCGGCTGGGCGACCGGGAGCCAGTTGATCAGGCGGACGACGGCGCTGACCTGTGAGCGCTTGGTGACGCTCAGCGCGATCGAAGATCCCGGGTGTTCCGGCTCGGCCGAGGTGAGCTCGATCCTGCGCACGGCGGACGGGATCCGCTCGGTTGAAGGGCGCAGCACGACCCAGTCGCTCTGGCTCTCGACGAGGACGCCGGTCTTGCCGTTCGGCAGCGAGGTCGCAGTCACCGTGAGCGCCCGGTATCCCAGCACGCCCGCCACCGCCGGCCACTGGAAGGAGACGCTCTCGGCACTGGTTCCGGTGTTGTAGTTGGCGCCGCCGCCGGTCCCGGTCTGCTTGGCCCGGGCGGGGGGATACTTCTTGACGAAGCTCATAACCTGCGCTGGGGTGCCCGTCACCTGCCACCAGCCATAGGCGACGGCGTGGGCCTCGTCCCCCTCCAGGGCCTCGAGCGGCTTCAGATAGCCGTTATCGCCCGATGGTTCAGATGTCAGCCGGCTCGCCCCGTCGGGCAGGGTCACCTTGGCCAACAGTGACGCGGCATCCTGGCGCGCCGCCGCCTGGTTCGCCGCGCTGCCGTCACTCGAGTAGCCGGTCGGGATCGTCACCCCGATGGCTCGGAAGTAGGCGCCGCCCAGCCCGGTGGCCGCCAAGCCGGTTGCGACGAGGCCGAGCAGCAACAGCGCAGACAGCACATATACACGCACAGACCGCCTCGCCATCGCCCCGCAGACAATACGCCGGTGCCGCGGTTAGTCTTTCCGGCCGTGGGCCAGGGATCGATCCAGCCGGGCGAGGTGGTCTCACGGATCTGGGAGATCTATCGCGATCAGTTCGGCGTCCTCTTCGGCACCGCGGTGGTGCTGTACGCGCTGGATTTCATCATCACTCTGCTCCTCCCGACGGCGCTGACGATCATCCTGGTGGTGCTGTTCTGGGCGCTCAGCATCCTCTACCAGGGCATGGTCGTGAAGCTCGTGCAGGACGTTCAGGACGGTCGGCGTGACCACTCGGTCGGGCAGCTGCTGCGCAGCGTCGAGCCCGTGCTGGGGCCGCTGCTCTGGGTCTCGATCCTGCTCGCCATCGGCGTGGGGATCGGGTTCGTCCTGCTCATCATCCCCGGGCTCATCCTGATCACCATCTGGTCGGTGGTGGCGCCGGTGACGGTCCTCGAGCGTCCCGGGATAATCGCCGCCTTCCACCGTAGCCGCGAGCTCGTACGCGGCAACGGCTGGAACGTTTTCGGCGTGATCGTGATCGTGTTCGTGATCGTCTTCATCGTCAGCATCGCGGTTGGGCTGGCCTTCTCAGGCCTCGGCTCGGTTGCCCGGGCGCTCGTGCAGTGGGCGGTCAACTCGGCCCTCGCGCCAGTGACCGCGCTCAGCGCCTCGGTGCTGTATTTCGCGCTGCGGGGATCCCGTCCCGAGCCCGTGACCTCCACGCCGCCCAGCGCGCCGCCGCCCAGCGCGCCGCCCCCGGGCGGAGGGCCGCCGGTAGCCCCGGCCTGAGCCGCGCTGGTCGCCGACGCGACCGACCGACCCCGCCGATGAGTTCTCGACCGCTCGGTCGTCTAACAATGTGTGACGATGACGACCGATACGCGCCCGGCGCTCCTCTGCCTGCACGGGCCGCTTCGCCAACTGGCCGGCGGCCGGACTCAGCACGAACTTGAGGGGGCGACGGTGATCGAACTGCTCCGCTCGCTTGAGCGCGCGTACCCGGAGATCACGGGCTGGATCCTCGACGAGCGGGGGCGGATCCGGCGCCACATCAACGTATTCGTGGCCGGCGAGCTCAGCTCTGAGGCGACCCCGGTCGCGCCGGGCGAGCGGGTCGAGGTGCTGCCGGCGATTACAGGAGGATCGAGATGACCGAGTTGCTCGTGGGGACGAAGAAGGGGCTGTTTGTGTACGAGGGGGAGCCCGGAGACGGCTTTGAGATGACGGCGCGCGCCTTCGCCGGCGAGCCGGTGGATTTCGCGATGCGCGACCCCCGCAGCGGGCGCCTGCTCGCGACGGTGACCTCCCCGTTCTACGGCCCCAAGATCTGGCACGCCGAGGACGCCGCCGGCGAGTGGGAGCAGGCCGACGGGGTCGCCCTGCCCGAGGGCGGGGATCAGGCGCTTGAGAAGATCTGGGTCATCGCCACCGGCGAGCGCGACGGGCTGCTCTACGCCGGCGGGGATCCCGGTGTCCTCTTCGAAAGCCACGACGGCGGGCTGACCTGGGAGCTCAACGCTGGACTTTGGGAGCAGCCCTCGCGCCCGGACTGGCAGCCCGGCGGCGGCGGGCTCTGCCTGCACTCGATCTGCACCTGGCCACGGGACCCGGACAAGCTCGCCGTCGCCGTATCGGCGGCCGGGATGTGGCTGAGCGAGGACGGCGGCCGCTCCTGGCGACGCGGCAACACCGGGCTCAACCCGGCCTACCTGCCCGAGGAGGCGCTCCGCGACGAGAACGCCGGGCGCTGCGTGCACCACGTCGAGCGCTCGCCGGCGCAGCCCGAGCGGATGTTCATGCAATTTCATGGTGGCGTCTTCCGCTCCGATGACGCCGGTGAGACCTGGACCGACATCGCGGAGGGGCTCCCGTCGAACTTCGGCTTCCCGCTCACCGTCGATCCTGCCGACCCGGACAGCGCCTATGTGATCCCGCTTGTCGCTGACGTGGACCGGGTGACTCCGGAGGGGCGGGTGCGGGTCTATGAGACGCGGGACGGGGGATCGAGCTGGAGCCCCCGCGGTGAGGGGCTGCCGGCCGAGCACGCCTATGTGACCGTCCTGCGCCAGGCCTTTACCCGCACCGGCCAGGGGCCGGAGCTGGAGCTCTACTTCGGGTCGACGACGGGCGAGGTGTTCGGCTCCGGCGATGCCGGCGCCACCTGGTCGACGACCGCCTACCGGCTCCCGCCGGTGTTTTCCGTGACCGCTGGCTGAGCCGCCGCCCAGGCGAGCAGCCGCTCGACCTGCTCGCCGGTGAGGCCGCGGGCCGGGTTGGTGGTGACGAGCAGGGTCGGGCCGGGCCGGCGCTCGGCCCAGGCCCGGCAGCGCTCGTCGTGGGCGTCGTCGATCCAGGCCACGGGCCGCTCTGATCCGGCGAAGCGGTCGATCGCGTCAAGCTTCCAGTGGCCGTCGATCGTGGGCACCGACCCAGCGAAGCTGACGTGGGGAAAGCGCTCCTTGAGCTCGAGCGCGTGGGGGAGGTACTCGTCCGCCTTCTCCTCCCATCCCGTGCACCAGGCGAGTTCGAACCCCGTGGCCAGGCGCCGCAGGTGAACGCCGGCCGTGGCCGAAAGTAGGTGGGCGATCCCATCGACCATCTGCCACCTGCCCTCGGGCGGGCTGGTCGGGTCGAAACCGAAGAGCGAGATCACCCCGTCGACGTCGACCAGGAGGAGCGGTCGCCGATCCTTGCTTCCCCCATTTGGATGATTAGTGGCGTCGGTGTGGTTAGACATGTGCTGTACTGGTCCGCGGTCGATTCAAGCCGCCTCCCTGCTGAGCCGAGGACAGAACGTGAGGCTCAGCGCAGGATGCGCCTGGCTTCCGGTCCAGACCCAACTCTATGACTCAACTCCTCGGCATTCTGCTGGCGCTCGCCTGCGCGCTGGCCACGAACATCGGCTTCCTCTATAAGCATCGCGGCGCCTGCGCGGCACCGCCGGTGGATGTCCGCCACCCGCTGCGCACCGCGCGCTCGCTGTTCGGAGTGCGCTTCTTCGCCATCGGCATGGGCATCGCCTCCTTCGCCTGGGCCTTTCACGTCGCCGCCCTGGCGGTCGCGCCGCTGTCGCTCGTCCAGGCCGTCCTGGCCGGCGGGATGGTGCTCCTGGCCGTGATGGCCGAGCGGATCTTCGGCCTGCGGATCGGTCGCCGCCAGTGGCTGGGGCTGGCCGCCACAGCGATCGGGCTGATCATGCTCGGGGTGACGCTGCCGGCCACCCACGGCGCCGACTCCCACTTCTCGCCGGTTGTCCTCGTGGCTTTTGAGGCCGCCCTCATCGCCGGTGGGACGCTGCTCATCATGGGGCCGCGAATCGGCGCCCCGACCCACCATCACGGCTACATGCTCGGCGCGGCCGCGGGGATCCTCTTTGGCGTCTCGGATATCTCGATCAAGGCCATCTCCGGGATGATCGGCTCGCACGGGATCGAGGGCTTCCTGACTCCGGCGCTGCCGGTCTGCATCGCCGCCTCGGTGGCCGCCTTTTACGCCTCGGCCAAGGGACTTCAGGACGGTCAGCCGGTGCCGGTGATCGCGGTCACGGGCACGGCGGCCAACATCTCCGGGATCGTCGGGGGAATCATCGTCTTCGGCGACCCCCTGGCCGGAAACCCGGTGTCGCTGGCCGTCGAGGTGATGGCCTTCCTGCTCGTGCTCCTCGCCGCCTGGCTGATGCCCGCGCCCGTGCGCGCGGCGCCCGCGGCCGCCGTTCCTGCGCCCGCCTAAGCCCTCACGCGCGCGTGCGCGTCTGACCCAGGACGAAGCGGTCGAGGTGGACGAGCCGGAACAGGCGCTCGACCGGCGGGGAGAGATTGGGGTCGATCTCGACGTCCCAGTGCTTGAGCCGGGCCTCGCCGATCGTCTGGATGAGCAGGCGGATCCCGGAGCTGTCGATGAAGTCGAGGTGCGAGAGGTCGAGGCGAACCGGCGAGCGAGGCACGCGCAGGCTGGCCAGACGACCCTCGAGGATCATCGCCGCCGCCCGGTCGAGCTCGCCGGAGAGGCTCAAGCACAACCAGCCATCCTGGCGGCTCTCTTGGATTTCGAAGGGTGTGGGCGGTCCCATGCGTGGTTCGCCCCCGCGCGACGCGCACAATATCCGTGTGACGGCGCCAGGTAAAGCGCCGACGTGAATTTGTAACCGCGGAGCCGCGGGTCAGCGTGCTGACAGTCAGCGTCGGCGAGCGGTCTGTGAACAGGTTGTGATGCCACTGCCGCCCGGGTGCCGGGCGAGGGCTAGCGTCCGCGACCTTGGGCTCAGAAGGCGCTGAGTTCACCCCCACCTTCATGGCCGGGCTGCCGCTGGCCAGCGCCGCGCTGGCCTTTGCGCGCCAGCAGCACGAGGGACAGCGCCGGCGCTTGGACGCCGCCCCGTTCATCCTCCACCCGCTGGAGGTGGCGGCTCTCCTCTTCAACAGCGGGCACGCCGAGCCTGTGGTCGCGGCGGCCATCCTCCACGACACGGTCGAGGACACCGCCGTGGGCTTGGACGAGATCGGTGAGCGCTTCGGGGGGGAGGTGGCGCGTCTGGTCGCCGCCGTGACCGAGGACGCGGAGATCGAAGACCGGGCCGAGCGCAAGGCGGCGCTCCGGCGCCAGGTCGCCGAGGCGGGACCCGAGGCCAGCTCGATCTATGCCGCGGACAAGGTGACCAAGGTGCGTGAGCTGCGCGGGCGCCTCACGATCGACCCGGTCCTCCTGGACCGCGACCCGGACGCCCAGCTCCGCCTCGAGCACTACCGGGAGAGCCTGCTCATGCTCGAGGAGATGGCTCCGGATCACCCCCAGGTTCGCCAGCTGCGCTTCGAGCTCGAGGCGCTGCGAGGCCTGCCGCCCAGCCCGGGCGGTTTGTCCCCGGCCCCCGGCGGCGGTAGGTTGTAAGCCATCCAGGACTACGTCGAGCGACGGGGTTAAGGAGGTAGCGATGAAGGTCGGAGTCCCCACCGAAGTCAAGGACGACGAGTACCGGGTGGCGCTGACCCCGTCGGGGGTGCGCGAGCTCTCAGACGCCGGGCACGAGGTATTCGTCCAGAGCGGCGCCGGCGAAGGCTCGGGCATCGCCGATGAGGCTTACACGGCTCAGGGCGCCTCGATCGTCCCCGACGCCGACGAGCTCTTCGGCGCGGCCGAGCTGGTCGTCAAGGTCAAGGAGCCCCAGCCCGAGGAGGTGGGCCGGCTGGAGCCCCGGCACACGCTCTTCACCTACCTGCATCTGGCCGCCGACGCCGAGTTGACCCGGGGGCTCATGGCCTCCGGCGCCACCTGCGTCGCCTACGAGACGGTCGAGGACGACCGGGGTCGGCTGCCGCTGCTGGCGCCGATGTCCGAGGTGGCGGGAAAGATCGCCACCCAGGCGGGCGCCTTCATCCTGGAGAAGCCGCTTGGCGGCCGCGGGATCCTGCTCGGCGGGGTCCCGGGCGTGGCCGCGGCCAACGTGATGATCATCGGGGGCGGCGTCGTGGGGATGAACGCTGCCTTCATCGCGGTCGGGATGGAGGCGACGGTGTTCGTCTATGACCGCAGCCTCGATCGCCTGCGCGAGCTCGACGTCGCCTTCGGCGGGCGCGCCGACACGATCTTCTCGACCACCCTCGCCATCGAGGAGCGGCTGCCCGAGGTCGACCTGGTTATCGGCGCGGTGCTCGTCCACGGCGCCCGGGCGCCCCGGGTCATCACGCGTGAGCAACTCGGCCTGATGAAGCAGCACGCGGTGCTGGTCGACGTCTCGATCGACCAGGGCGGCTGCTTTGAGACCTCGCGTCCCACCACGCACTCACACCCGACCTACGAGGTGGACGGGATCACCCACTACTGCGTGACCAACATGCCCGGTGCCGTGCCCGTGACCTCGACCTATGCGCTGACCAACGCCACCATGCCCTACGTGCTCCACCTGGCCCGCTCGGGTCTGGCCGGTGCCATGGCCGAGAACCCGGGCCTGGGGCTCGGCGTCAACGTGGCCGGCGGCCAGGTCACCTACGAGCCGGTGGCCGACGCCGTCGGGGTCCCCTACGTGCCGGTGGAGGAGGCGCTGGGGGCGGGAGCGGTTGGCTAGGCGCCTCGCGTCTTGGTAGCGCGCGCGTCTGGCGGCGATCAGGGACTGGCCCGGGCGCTCGCCTTCGAGCGCGAGTCGATCGCGCTGATCGCCGACCGGATGTCGGCGATCCCGGAGGGCTGGGTGGCGCGGACCCCGTCCCTGCCCGCGGTGTGGGATCTCAACCACGTCGGGCTGACCGAGCCGGTGGCGCTCGCCGAGCTCGAGCCGCTGCTCGAGCGCGAACTAAGCGATCTGCCCTACCGCCACCTGGTCGTCCAGCACGAGCCGACGGGCGAGCGGCTGGAACGTGAGCTACTCGCCCGCGGATGGAAGTACGAGCGCAACGTCGTGATGGTGCTCCGGCGCGAGCCCGATCGCGGGCTCGACGCGAGCGCGGTCATCGAGGCCGATGAGGCCGGCGGGCTCGAGCTCATGCGGCAGTGGACGGGCGAGAGCAAGGAGCTCCGTGAAGATCCCGCGGCCCACCGCCAGGTGCTCGAGACTTCCCGGCGGATCTGGGAGCGCCGAGGGGCGCAGCGGCTGGGCGTCCTGGGGCGAGACGGGGCGCTGGCCGGGATCACGGTCCTCTTCTCAGACGGCGAGGTGGCCCAGGTGGAGGACGTCTACGTGGTCCCCGGAGAGCGAGGACGCGGGTTCGGCCGGGCGCTGGTTACGCGCGCCACGGTGATGGCGGTGCAAGCGGGGCATGAGCTCGTGTTCATCGTCGGCGACGATCGCGGGTGGCCGAAGCAGCTGTACGCCGAGATCGGCTTTGAGCCCGTGACCCGGACCTGGGACTTCCACCTGGGGCCGGGGGGCTGGAGCGACTAGCTCCCGGCCTGGCGGCGGGCCGCCGCCGCGGCCTGGGCTTCGAGCGTCGGAAGCGCTTGCTGGGCGAGCCGGCGGGCATGGACCGCGGCCTCGGCCCGGGCGCGCTGGAGGACCGAGGGGTAGAGGCGGTGCATCAGGGCTCGGAGCGCGGTCTCGGCGCCCTGGGCGGCCGCCGCGTGGGCGCGGGCCAGGGCCAGGGTCGAGGCCTTGCGGAGGGCCAGGTCGTGGGCCGCGGTGGACGAATCGGCGTTGGCGCACGCGCCCGCCGTCGCCTTCGCCCCGCGCTTGACCGATACCGGCTCCGAGACGCGCAGGCGGGCGCTGGCCAGGGTCTGCTTGGTCACCGAGGCCAACCCCTTGGGGCCGCTGGCCCGCTCGGTCACGCTGACCGGGGCCTCCTCATTGGCCGTGATCACGATCTCGGACTGGGCCGTGACCTGCGCCTCGGCCGGCGCGTGGACGCAGATGTGGGAGGGGCCGAGGCCGACCGTGGGTTCGTGTGTCTGGCCCGACGGGCTCGAGCCGGTGTCGGCCAGGAGGACGGCGATCCCGACTCCGGCGATGAGCGCGGAGAGGACGAGGGCGAAGCGGGGCGGGCGCATGGGCACAACTACCCTCAAACCTAGCCCTCGGGGAGCCGATATCCAGGGTATGAGGCGTCCCTCCCAGCGGGCCGAGGACCGCTTTGGCCTCGATTCGGCTCTGCTCCTGGCCTACATGGCCTCCTTCGGGATCCTGCTCGCGCTGCTTCCGCTGGGCGGAAGCGTGTCCTGGAGCGAGATCGCCCCCGGGCTCGGACTCCAGGTGCTGGTGGGGGTTTTCCTCGTCTTCGGCCCCCGGATGCACCTTCCCGCGGCCGGTCTGATCGGGATCCTCGCCTATCTGACTTCGGTGGCCCTGCTGCGCGACGGTACCTCGCCCACCGCCGGATACGGCCCGCTCGTCCTTCTCCCCGTCGTCTGGGCTTCGCTGCGCGGCGGCCGCACGGAGCTTGTCGCCTCGCTGCTGGGCGTGGCCGCCGTCTACCTGGTGCCGACGCTGCTCGTCGGGCCGCCGCAGTACCCGGTCGGGGGCTGGCGGGCCGGCCTCCTGTTCGTCGTCATCGCGTCGATCATCGGCCTGGCCGTGCGGCAGCTGGTGCAGAGGGTCGAGCAGCTGCTCCAGCGCTTGAGCGAGCTCGCCCGCACCGATGACCTCACCGGTCTGCCCAACCGCCGCGCCTGGCAGGAGCTCCTCCGGCGTGAGAGCGTCAGCGCCCGCCGCACCGGCAGCCCGTTGACGGTGGCGCTCGTCGACCTCGACCGCTTCAAGCAGTACAACGACAGTCACGGCCACCTGGCCGGCGACCGCCTGCTCGTGGCCGCCACCGCCGCCTGGCGGAGCGCGCTGCGGGAGACCGATGTGCTGGCGCGCTGGGGCGGCGATGAGTTCGTGCTCTTGCTCCCCAACTGCGACCTGCGCCAGACCCAGGCGCTGCTTGAGCGGATGCGGGCGATCTGCCCGACGGCCCCCTTCTCGGCCGGGATGGCCGAGTCCGACGGCGACCGGCGCCCGGAGACGCTCCTCGCCCTGGCCGACGAGGCGCTCTACCGGGCCAAGCGCGAGGGCGGGGCCCCGGCGGCGGTGGTTGCGGCCGTCCCGTAATCCCCGGCCAGACAAGCGCCCCTGCTACTCTGCGAGCGCATGCCGACCACCAGTCAGCTCGTTCGCAAGGGCCGCGTAGCGCCCAAGAAGAAGCTGGCCACGCCGGGTCTCAAGTCCGGCAAGGGCCGCAAGAAGCGCGTCGCCGCTCCCCAGCGACGGGGCGTGTGCACGCGCGTCTATACGACCACGCCCAAGAAGCCGAATTCGGCTCTGCGCAAGGTCGCGCGTGTCCGGCTGACCAACGGCATGGAGGTCGGGGCCTACATCCCTGGTGAGGGCCACAACCTCCAGGAGCACTCGGTGGTCCTGGTCCGCGGTGGTCGCGTCAAGGACCTCCCGGGCTTCCGCTACAAGGTCGTGCGCGGGACCCTCGACGCCGCCGGAGTGGGCGACCGCAAGAAGGCCCGCTCGCAGTACGGCGTCAAGGCCAAGTGAGGCAGCGCTAGTGCCCCGCCGCGCTGCCGCCCAGAAACGGCCCATCCCGGCCGATCCGGTGCACCACAACCGCCTCGTCCAGCAGGTCATCAACCAGGTGATGCTGGACGGCAAGAAGGCGGTGGCCGAGAAGATCGTCTACGACGCGCTGGCCATCCTGGCCGAGCGCACGGGCCACGACCCGGTGGAGGAGCTTGAGAACAGCATCCGCGCCCTGACGCCCGTCTTGGAGGTGCGCAGCCGCCGCGTCGGTGGCGCCACCTACCAGGTCCCGGTCGAGGTCCCGGCTCCCCGGGCCCGGACGCTGGCCGTCCGCTGGCTCGTCTTGTTCGCCCGTCAGCGGCGTGAGAAGTCGATGGCCCAGCGCCTAGCCCACGAGCTCCTCGACGCCCAGCAGCAGCAGGGCAACGCTTTCAAGCGCAAGGACGACATCTACCGGATGGCCCAGGCGAACAAGGCGTTCGCCCACTATCGCTGGTAGGTAGCGGGGCGGGGCGGGGCGGGGCGGTCGCGGTTCGGGGCGGTTCGCGGTTCGGGGCGGTCGCGGTCGGGGTTCGGGGCGGTCGCGATCGGGGTTCGGGGCGCTCCCGCGCGTGTTCGCCGGGCGCGTGGCCTGCCGCCCCGTGTTCGCTCTGAAAAAACGTGCGCTTCGTTGCGCGGGGGCTCGCCGGACGCACGTTTGGTTCCTATGCGGACCAAAACGTGCGCTCTTCAGGAGCCATGTCGTCGAGACGCACCTTTTTTCACTCAAGCGGCGTGGGCGGGCGGGCGGCGTGGGCGGGCGGCGCGGGCGGGCGGCCGCACCGCGCAAGAGCCCCACGAACGGCCCGTCGCGGCGGCTCTGAACAGAGCCGCCGCCAAGGAAGCAGGCCGTACAAAGAAGACCGCGAGGGCTGCCCACCACACGGGACCGGGGGCTGCAGCGGGACAACCCTCGCGCTTCAGAATGTAACGGCCGATCTCGGTATTCCGCGCCGCCTGTCAGCTTGCGGACCTGAGAGTTCTCTTCTAATACCTCAAACTGCCTAGACGCTTTTACACGGCCTTGACGCGTCTAACGGCCCCTTCTCGAGCCTCCCTGGCGGGTCCGGGTCCAGGCCGGCGCGTCGTTTTCGCCCTTCCCGTTGCCGCTCGGGGCGCGGGGCCCCGGCGGCTCGGGCCCCGGCGGGCCGCCGCTGCGGCGCCTCGCCCGCGGACCGAGGGTCAGGAATCCGAGCCCGGAGGTGGCGATCAGGAGGATCGCCCCCAGCGTCTCCAGGTAGAGCCCGGCGCTGGGCGTCGAGCTCGCGTTGACGTAGCCGTGGCCCGCGGAGCCGGCCAGCCCGGTGGCCTCGGAGTCAGGCAAATCGCCCAGGAGCGCGATCAGCAGGGCCACCACGCCGAGGATCCCCAGCGCCAAGAGGGCGCTCCGGCTCCCCGAGCGCCAGACCAGCACCCCCAGCCCGATCGCTCCGAGCGCGATCACCAGCATCGCGTAGGCGTGGTTGGACCCGCCGGTGACCGTCTTGATGGGGGCCGAGGTGCCGGCCTCGTGGACCTGATAGAGGGTGGTGAACTCGGCCACCAGGAGGAACAGCGCGGCGAGCAGCGTCCCGGCCAGGATCACCCCGCCGCCACGGGGTTCCGCCTCGTCGGTGGGGCGCTGAAATGGGGGCCTAGAACCCCCAGAATCACGGCCGGAACCCCCTGATCCTCTGCTATATTCGTTCCTGGCTCCGGACGTGGCGCTCATCTGTGCCTGCTTCCGGAATGCAGTGCATCCAGCAATGGAGAACCTGACTCCATAACCACTCGTCCCGTCCCGACAACGGCGTCGTGAACGGGCCCTTGGGGCCCTTTTTCATGTCCGGAGGCGAATGGGCCGAGAGGTCGAAACCCGCAATCGCCCGCATCGCAAGAGCGACCACCTCCGAACACCAAGATTTTCATGCCTCGCAAGTTCAGCCTCGAGAACACACGCAATATCGGGATCATGGCGCACATCGACGCCGGTAAGACGACGACGACTGAGCGCATCCTCTATTACACAGGTCGGACCTACAAGATGGGGGAGGTTCACGAGGGCGCCGCGGTGATGGACTGGATGGAGCAGGAGCAGGAGCGCGGCATCACCATCACCTCCGCGGCCACCACGGCTGAGTGGCGCGACCACCGCATCAACATCATCGACACCCCCGGCCACGTCGACTTCACGGTCGAGGTGGAGCGCTCGCTGCGCGTCCTCGACGGCGCCATCGCGCTGTTTGACTCCGTGGCCGGCGTCGAGCCCCAGTCCGAGACCGTGTGGCGTCAGGCCGACAAGTACCACGTCCCGCGGATCGCCTACATCAACAAGATGGACCGCATCGGCGCTGACTTCGAGCGCGGCGTGCAGACGATGATCGACCGCCTGGGTGCCCACCCGGTGCCCGTCCAGCTCCCAATCGGCGCCGAGGCCGACTTCACCGGGATCATCGATCTGCTGGGCATGAAGGCGATCATCTACAAGGACGAGCTGGGCAAGGAGCAGGACATCGTCGAGATCCCGGCCGAGTACGCCGAGCCGGCGGCGGCCGCGCGTGAGCACCTCCTGGAGGAGGTCTCGCAGTACGACGACGAGCTGCTGGAGATGATCCTCGAGGAGCACGAGATCCCGATCGAGCGCCTGAAGGCGGCGATCCGAAAGGCCACCCTTGAGATCAAGCTCACCCCGGTCCTCTGTGGCTCCAGCTTCAAGAACAAGGGCGTCCAACCGCTGCTCGACGCGGTCCTCGACTACCTGCCGAGCCCGCTCGACGTGCCGCCGGTGGAGGGCCTCGAGCCGGCCAAAGGCTCAGACAACGGCGGCGAGAAGGAGGCCGTCCGCCACGCCGACGACTCAGAGCCCTTCGCCGCCCTGGCCTTCAAGATCATGGCCGACCCCTACGTGGGCAAGCTGACCTACTTCCGCGTCTATTCAGGCCGGCTCGAGGCCGGGTCCCGGATCCTCAACGTGACCACCGGGCGCACCGAGCGCATCGGGCGGATCCTGATGATGCACGCCAACGAGCGTGAGGAGGTCTCCGAGGTCTACGCGGGCGACATCGCCGCCGCCGTCGGGATCAAGCAGGTCTCGACCGGCGACACGCTGGCCGCCCCGGACAAGCCGATCCGGCTTGAGACGATCGAGTTCCCCGAGCCGGTCATCAAGGTGGCGATCGAGCCCAAGACCAAGGCCGACCAGGAGAAGATGTCGACCGCCCTCGGCCGCCTGGCCGAGGAGGACCCGACCTTCCAGGTCCGGACCAACGAGGAGACCGGGCAGACGGAGATCAGCGGCATGGGCGAGCTGCACCTGGAGGTGCTGGTCGACCGCATGCTCAGAGAGTTCAAGGTCGACGCCAACGTGGGTCGGCCCCAGGTCTCCTACCGCGAGACCGTCCGCCGCAAGGTGGAGAAGATCGAGGGCCGGTTCGTGCGCCAGACCGGCGGCGCGGGCCAGTACGGGATCGTCTACATCGATCTCGAGCCGGCTCCCGGCGAGGGCTTTGACTTCGTCAACAAGATCAAGGGCGGCTCGATCCCAACCGAGTTCATCCCCGCCGTCGAGAAGGGCGTCGAGGAGGCGACCGAGAACGGCCCCCGGGCCGGCTATCCGATGGTCGACCTCCGGGTCACCCTGGTCGACGGCAAGTACCACGACACCGACTCCTCGGAGATCGCCTTCAAGGTCGCCGGCTCGCTGGCCCTCAAGGAGGCGGCCCAGCGGGCCAATCCGGTCCTGCTCGAGCCGATCTTCCGGGTCGAGGTGGTCACGCCGGAGGACTTCATGGGCGACGTCATCGGCGACCTCAACCGGCGCCGGGGACAGGTGAGTGGGATGGAGCAGCGCGGTAACGCCCAGGTGATAACGGCGTACGTTCCGCTGGCCGAGATGTTCGGCTATGCGACCGATGTGCGCTCGGCCACCCAGGGCCGCGCCACCTACACCATGCAGTTCGAGCGCTACGAAGAGGTCCCCGCCAATGTGGCCGAGAAGGTGGTCGGCGAGCTACAGCCGGCCTAGCGCAATACCATCGGCGGCGGACGGAAAAACGATAGATTCTCTAGGTTCGTTACAGACGAGCGAAACACACTGAGTAAGAAGGAGCAACACCAAAGTGGCCAAGGCCAAGTTCGAGCGCGATAAGCCCCACGTCAACGTCGGAACCATCGGTCACATCGACCATGGCAAGACGACGCTGACGGCTGCCATCACCAAGGTGCTCAACGACAAGTACGGCGGCACCGAGGTGCGGTCCTTCGAGCAGATCGACAATGCTCCGGAGGAGAAGGCGCGGGGTATCACCATCGCCACCTCCCATGTCGAGTACCAGACCCCCAACCGTCACTACGCCCACGTCGACTGCCCCGGGCACGCCGACTATGTGAAGAACATGATCACGGGTGCCGCCCAGATGGACGGCGCGATCCTGGTCGTGTCGGCGGCCGACGGCCCGATGCCCCAGACGCGTGAGCACATCCTGCTCGCCCGTCAGGTCGGCGTCCCCTACATCGTCGTGTTCCTCAACAAGGCGGACATGGTGGACGACGAGGAGCTCCTGGAGCTCGTCGAGGTCGAGGTCCGTGACCTGCTCAACGAGTACGAGTTCCCGGGCGACGACATCCCGTTCGTGATCGGGTCGGCGCTCAAGGCCCTCGAGGGTGACGAGCAGTACGAGGGCAAGATCGTCGAGCTTGCCGAGGCGCTCGACAGCTACATCCCCGAGCCCGTGCGCGACCTCGACAAGCCGTTCCTGATGCCGGTCGAGGACGTGTTTTCGATCACCGGCCGCGGCACCGTCGCGACCGGCCGGATCGAGCAGGGGATCATCAAGACCGGCGAGACGGTCCAGATCGTCGGCATCAAGGACACCGACTCGACCGTCGTGACCGGCGTCGAGATGTTCCGCAAGATCCTCGACGAGGGCCGCGCAGGCGACAACGTCGGCTGCCTGCTCCGCGGTACCAAGCGCGAGGAGATCGAGCGCGGCCAGGTCCTGTGCAAGCCGAACTCGATCACGCCGCACACCAAGTTCAAGTCCGAGGTCTACGTCCTGAAGAAGGAGGAGGGTGGTCGTCACACCCCGTTCTTCAGCGGCTACCGGCCTCAGTTCTACTTCCGCACCACCGACGTCACCGGCGTCGCCCATCTGCCCGAGGGCACCGAGATGGTCATGCCGGGTGACAACGTCCAGATGGAGATTGAGCTGATCCAGCCGATCGCCATGGATCAGGGACTGCGGTTCGCGATCCGGGAGGGCGGCCGCACGGTCGGCTCCGGGGTCGTCACCGAAGTCGTTCAGTAGTTATTGGGCGGCGTCGGCCTTCCGGCCGACGCCGCCTGTTTTTTGAAGAGATACGACCGCCAGCGCGGGCCCCGAAGCCCGGGGTTCGCGCTCAACACTGAGAAGAGCCAGACGTTTTTTCATGGCAACGATTGCCCAGAACAAAATCCGGATCCGCCTGAAGTCCTACGACCACTCGGCGATTGAGACCGCGGCCAAGGAGATCGTGGAAACGGCCACGCGCACCGGCGCGACCGTGTCCGGTCCCGTGCCGCTGCCCACGGAAAAGAACGTGTACGTGGTGATCCGCTCGCCGTTCAAGGACAAGGACAGCCGCGAGCACTTCGAGATCCGCACCCACAAGCGACTGATCGACATCCACCAGCCGACGCCGAAGACGGTCGACTCGCTCCAGCGCCTCGACCACCTCCCGGCTGGGGTGGATATCGAGATCCGTCTCGCCTCCTAGGAGCTCTGCGATGGCGGCGATCCTGGCCAGGAAGCTCGGAATGACTCAGCGGTTCCTCACCGAGGACGGCCGGGTTGAGCGCGTCACCGTGCTCGAGGCCGGGCCCTGTCCGGTGACGGGGATCCGCACCGTCGAGCGTGACGGCTATGAGGCCGTCCAGCTTGCCTTCGGCCCGGTCAAGGAGAAGTCGATCACGCGTGCCGAGCTGGGTCATCTCAAGAAGGCCGACGCCTCGGCGATGCGCACCGTGCGTGAGTTCCGCGACGAGGTGGGCGAGCTCTTGATGGGTCAGACGGTGACCGTCGAGGCCTTCGCGCCGGGCGACAAGATCAAGATCTCCGGCACCTCCAAGGGCAAGGGCTTTCAGGGCACGATCAAGCGCCACAACTTCAAGCGCGGGCCCGCCTCCCACGGCTCGCACAACGTCCGCGCTCCCGGTTCGATCGGCGCCTCGGCGACCCCGTCGCGCGTCTTCAAGGGCATCCGCGGCGCCGGGCGGATGGGCGGCGGTCGCGTCACCCAGCGCGGGCTGACCGTGGTCGAGGTGATCCCGGAACAGAACCTGCTGCTCGTCCGCGGTGCCGTGCCCGGGCCCAAGGGCGGCACGGTGGAGGTCCGGTCCGATGCCTAGCGCCAGGCGCCCCGCCGCGCCCAAGGCCCCGAAGCTCGGCGGCGGCAACGTGAATCTTGAACCCAGCGCGTTCACGGCGCGCTTCAACATGCCCTTGGTCCACGAGAGCGTGCGGGCCGAGCTCGCGGCCCGGCGCCGCGGCACGGCCTCGACCAAGACCCGCGGCCAGGTGAGCGGGGGCGGCGAGAAGCCGTGGCGCCAGAAGGGCACCGGCCGGGCGCGCGCGGGCTCCAATCGCTCGCCCATCTGGACCGGCGGTGGCGTCGTCTTCGGCCCCAGCCCCCGCAGCTACACGTTCAAGGTCAACCGCAAGGAGCGCCGCGCGGCGCTCCGCTCGGCGCTGTCTCTTCACGCCGAGCGCGAGTCGCTGGCCGTGTTTGACGCCGGCGCCTTTGACGCCCCCTCGACGGCTCAGGCGGTCGGCCTGCTCAACGACTGGGACCCGACCGAGCCCGTCCTGATCGTGCTCGGAAGCGAGGAAGCGGCGGCGGGCAAGTCATTTCGCAACATCACCCGGGCCGAGGCCATCCCGGCCGAGGACGTGGGGGTGGCCGACATCGTCGGCGCCGCCTCGCTGTTGATTTCCGAGGCGGCCCTGCCGACGCTGGTCTCCCGGGCGGCGGCCCCCAAGAGCCACCACGAGGTTGAGCCGGCCCCCGAGCCGGCAGCGCCGGCGCGTAAGGCGAAGGCTGAGCCCAAGGCGGCCGCGGCGGAGCCGGAGGCGACCGCGGCGGAGCCGGAGGCGACCGCCACCGCCGAGGAAGCCGCCCCTCCCTCTGACGCACCGGATTCAGGTGCGACAGATGGGGCCACGGAGGGTGCGACTGAAGGGGCCACGGAGGGTGCGACAGATGGGGCCACGGAGGAGGAGGCCTGATGGAGACCACTCAGGTGATCATCCGCCCCGTGATTTCCGAGAAGTCCTTCGCCCTGGCCGAGGTCGGCAAGTACACCTTCCGCGTCCACGACAACGCGCACAAGACCGAGATCCGGCAGGCCATCGAGTCGCTGTTCGAGGTCAACGTGCAGGCGATCCGCACCGCCTGGGTCAAGCCCAAGCCGAAGCGGCGCGGCTACACCTCGGGCCAGACCCGCAAGTGGAAGAAGGCCGTGATCCAGGTGGCCCCGGGTCAGACGATCCCCATCTTTAGAGGTCTGGAGGGCAGCGAGTAATGCTGCGCGGCTCCGATCACGTGCAACCGAGCGGTTGCTTGGGAGATTTTCAGCGTATAGCGCCACTTATCTCCCACGCTCCCCCCCGGAGGATCGGCTGATGCCCATCCGCAAGCCCAAGCCCACCTCGCCCGGCCGGCGCTTCGTGATGTATCCCGACTACGCGGAGATCACGCGGACCGAGCCGGAGAAGGCGCTCACCGAGGGCCTCAAAAAGTCCGGTGGGCGCAACGCCCACGGGCGCAAGACCTCCCGCCATCGCGGCGGCGGGGCCAAGCGCCTGTACCGCAAGATCGACTTCAAGCGCCGCAAGGACGGCATTCCGGCCAAGGTGGCCGAGATCGAGTACGACCCCAACCGCTCGGCCTACATCGCCCTGCTGCACTACGCCGACGGCGAGAAGCGCTACATCCTCGCCCCGCAGCGGCTGCGGGTGGGGGCGACGGTCCAGTCGGGGCCCAACGCCGAGGTCCGGGTCGGCAACAGCCTGCCGCTCGGCAACATGCCCTCGGGCACGGTCGTGCACAACGTCGAGCTCACTCCCGGCCGGGGCGGGCAGATGGCCCGGGCCGCCGGCGCCGGCGTCCAGCTTCTGGCCAAGGAGGGCGAGTACGTGACGCTCCGCCTGCCCAGTGGCGAGATGCGGATGGTCAGGGCCGAGTGCCGGGCCACCGTGGGCACGATCGGCAACTCCGATCACCAGAACGTCAAGATCGGCAAGGCGGGACGCAAGCGCCACATGGGCGTGCGGCCGCAGACCCGGGGCACGGCCATGAACCCCGTCGACCACCCCCACGGTGGTGGCGAGGGCTCGACCACGCCCGGCCGGCACCCGGTGACCCCGTGGGGTGTCCCCACCCTCGGTTACCGGACGCGCAAGAAGAACAAGAAATCCGACCAGTACATCGTCCGCGGACGTAGGAGAGGTAAGAAGCGGTGAGTCGCTCAAGCAAGAAGGGGCCGTTCGTCGAGGAGCGGCTGATGACGCGAATCGAGGCCATGAACACCTCCGGCGAGAAGCGGATGCTCCGCACCTGGTCGCGGACCTCGACGATCTTCCCGGAGATGGTCGGGCACACGATCGCGGTGCACGACGGCCGCAAGCACGTGCCGGTGTTCATCAGCGAGTCGATGGTCGGCCACAAGCTCGGAGAGTTCGCGCCCACGCGGCTCTTCCGTGGGCATGCGGGGACGGGTAAGAGGCGGTAATTCGGATGGCTGACGAAGAAACCCCGGAAGAGAAGCCCAAGCGGCGGCGCCGCCGGAAAGCAGCCGCCTCGGAGGAGGCATCCGCGCCTGAGGCACGGAGCGTCTCCGAGACCGAAGGGTCGGCCGAGGCTTCGGACGCGAGTGCCTCAGGCGCGGACGCGTCCTCCGAGCCTGCCCCGGACGAGATCACCCCTTCCCCAGCTGATGTTCAGGCCGCCGATGAGGCCGCTGACGTTGTCCTCGAGGCCGAAGATGAGGTCGATGCGGACACGGACGCTGAGGTGGCGGAGGCCGAGTCGTCAAAGCCCGCGCGGCGGCCTCGGCGCCGGCGGCAGGCGGCTGAGGCCGGGGAAGCGGCTCCGGCTCCGGCGCCCACCCGGCGTCGCCGGGCCCAGCGTGATCCCAATCTGCCGCCCCCCGTCGTGCGGGCGCAGGCTAAGTACGTGCGGTCCTCGGCGCGGAAGGCGCGGCTGGTGTGTGACCACATTCGCGGTAAGAGCGTGGATGAGGCGCGAGCTATCCTCGCCCACACGCCGCGGGCGGTCGCGCGGGACTGGAGCAAGCTGCTCGACTCTGCGATCGCCAACGCGGAGAACAACCACGACCTGATCGCCGATGACCTCGTGATCAAGGCGGTGCACGCCGACGAGGGTCCGACGATCAAGCGGTTCCGCCCCCGCGGACTTGGCCGCGCGACCAGGATCCGCAAGCGCACGAGCCACCTGACGATCTTGCTAACGCCGAAGGAATAAATGGGTCAGAAAGTTCATCCCGAGTCGATTCGCGTCGGCTACATCCATGACTGGAAGTCCAACTGGTTCAACGAGAAGCACTTCTCCGACTACCTGTTCGAGGACGTCCAGATTCGCCGGCACATCCTGTCCCGGCTCTCTCACGCTGGGCTCTCGGACATCACGATCAAGAAGAACGCCACCGAGGTCGAGGTCAACATCAACACCGCCCGGCCCGGCATCGTGATCGGTAAGTCAGGCTCCGAGGTAGATCAGCTGCGCCGCGACCTGCACCGGATCACGGGCAAGCAGGTCAAGGTGAACATCCTTGAGATCAAGCGTCCCGAGCTCGACGCGAACCTCGTCGCGCAGTCGATCGCCGAGCAGCTCCAGAACCGGGTCGCCTTCCGCCGGGCCATGAAGCGCGCGCTGACCAGCGCCATGCGCTCGGGCGCCAAGGGCGTGAAGGTGCAGGTCTCAGGCCGGCTCGGCGGGGCCGAGATGGCGCGGACCGAGGGCTACTCGGATGGCCGCGTGCCACTCCACACGCTGCGCGCCGATATCGACTACGGCTTCCACGAGGCCCGGACGACGTTCGGGCGGATCGGCGTCAAGTGCTGGATCAACAAGGGCGAGATCATGC
The DNA here is from genome assembly GCA_035505215.1 of Solirubrobacteraceae bacterium. Classification (GTDB taxonomy): domain Bacteria; phylum Actinomycetota; class Thermoleophilia; order Solirubrobacterales; family Solirubrobacteraceae; genus Palsa-465. Next base: position 150,213 of record DATJQY010000006.1, read on the forward strand.
CCGAGGGCTACACCGGCGCCGACCTCACGATCATGGACGAGCCCGCACCCCAGGCGCCGGAGCGCGGCGGCCGGGACGGGCGCGATGGCCGCGATGGTCGTGGTCGCGGCGGCCGCGGTGGTCGCGGCGGCGGCCCGGGTGGTCCGGGTGGCCGCGGCGGCGGTCCAGGTGGTCGCGGTGGCGGTCCGGGTGGCCGCGGCGGTGGCCCGGGTGGCCGTGGTGGCGGTCCCGGTGGCCGTGGTGGCGGTCCGGGCGGTCGTGGCGGCGGTGGCGGACGTGGTCCGCGCGGCGGTGGCGGCGGCCAGGGTGGCGGTGGCGGCCAAGGCGGCGGAGGTGGCAGGTAGTGCTCTCCCCCAAGCGCGTCAAGTTTCGTAAGCAGCACCGAGGCCGGCGAGCCGGCCTGTCCCGCGGACAGGTCAAGGTCCAGTTCGGCGAGTACGGGCTCAAGTCGCTCGATGCCGGCTGGCTGACCAACCGGCAGATCGAGGCTGCTCGTATCGCCATGACCCGCAAGATCAAGCGTGGCGGCAAGGTGTGGATCAACGTGTATCCCGACAAGCCGTTCACCAAGAAGCCGGCCGAGACGCGGATGGGCTCCGGCAAGGGCTCACCCGAAGGGTGGGTCGCCGTGGTCAAGCCGGGGCGGGTCATGTTCGAGCTGGCCGGCGTGCCCGAGCCGCTGGCCCGCGAGGCCATGCGCCTGGCCGGTCACAAGCTGCCGGTGCGGACCAAGTTCGTTACGCGTGAAGAGGTCTAGGCGATGGACGCGAGTGAGCTGCGAGACATGCTTGAGCCCGATCTGCGTGAGCACATCACGACGGCGCGGCGCGAGCTGTTCGGGCTTCGCTTCCAGCACGCCACGGGCGAGCTCGACGACACGGCGTCGCTCAACAAGGCTAAGAAAGAGATCGCGCGGGCGCTGACGGTCGCGAAAGAACGAGGAATTGAGATTCATGGCTGAAGAACCTGAAGAGACGCCGACAGACGAGACCGCTCCGGACACACCGCCGGAGGGAGAGGCGGCTGCCGAAGTGCAAGCTGACGCGAGTGTGTCCGGTGCGGACTCGTCTGCCGACGCGGCTCCTGCAGCCGATGACGCGCCCGCCGCCACCGCCTCTGCGCCTGCCGAGACGCTTCCTCCCAAGGAGCGCCGGCGTCGCGAACGCGCGGCCAAGGCCGCGGCTGTTCCCACTCGTCCCCAGACCTCGCCGGAGGAGCGGCAGGCCGAGCGCGAGGCGGAGCGGGCACGTAAGGCGCGGATTCGCAGCCAGAACCGCAAGCGCATGCGGGACAAGGCTCGGACCCAGCGGACCGAGACCCCGGAGCCGCTGGCGCCTCGGCGCGAGCAGCATCCGGGCCAGCAGAAGACGCGTCAGGGCATCGTCGTCTCCGACAAGGCGACCAAGACGATCGTCGTCCGCATCGACGTCACCCGCCGGCACCGCAGCTACGGCAAGGTCGTGCGCACCTCGACGACGCTGCACGCCCACGATGAGCGCGAGGACGCGCATATCGGCGACACCGTCGTCGTGCGTGAGTCGCGGCCGCTGTCACGGACCAAGCGCTGGCGGCTGATCGAAGTCGTTGAGAGGGCGAAGTGATCCAGAACGAGACCCGTCTGCGGGTGGCCGACAACACCGGCGCCCGGGAGATCCTCGTGATCCGCGTCAAGGGCGGCCATCGCCGCCGCTACGCCGGCGTGGGTGACGTGATCACGGCCACGGTCAAGCAGGCCAACCCGCAGGGCTCGGTCAAGAAGGGCGAGGTCGTGACCGCCGTGGTGGTCAGGACCAAGAAGTCCTACGGCCGGGAGGACGGCACCTACATCGGCTTTGACGAGAACGCTGCCGTGCTCATCGACGCCCAGAACAACCCGCGCGGGACGCGCATCTTCGGGCCGGTGGCCCGTGAGCTGCGCGAGCGCAACTTCATGAAGATCGTCTCGCTGGCTCCGGAGGTGCTCTAGTGGCTGCGCGCATCAAGTCCGGCGACGAGGTGATCGTCGTGGGCGGCAAGGACCGCGGCAAGAAGGGCAAGGTGCTGCGGGTCGAGCCGGGTAAGAACCGCCTCTACGTCGAGGGCCTCAACATGATCAAGCGCCACCAGCGCCCCCAGCAGGTGGCCGGCGCCCAGCGGGCTGAGCAGGTGGGCGGCGTGATCGAGCGCGAGGGCCCGATCCACATCTCCAACGTGATGCTCATCGACCCCAAGGAAAACAAGCCGACGCGGCTGGGCATCGAAATCGCCGACGGCAAGCGCTATCGCATTGCCCGGCGCAGCGGCACTAGGCTGGACTGACATGGCTACGGCACGGCTAAAGCAGCGCTACCAGGAAGAAATCCTCCCCGCCCTGATCGAGCGGTTCGGCTACTCGACCCCGATGCAGGCCCCGCGGGTCGAGAAGATCACCGTGAACATGGGCGTGGGCGACGCCAAGCAGGACTCCAAGGTGCTGGAGCAGGCGACCGAGCAGCTGGCCACGATCACCGGCCAGCGCCCCAACGTCCGCCGGGCCCGCAAGTCGATCGCCCAGTTCAAGGTCCGTGAGGGGATGCCCGTCGGGGTCGCCGTGACCCTGCGCGGCGAGCGCGCGTACGAGTTCCTGGACCGGCTGATGTCGATCGCCATCCCGCGGATCCGCGACTTCCGCGGGCTCAATCCCCGGGCCTTCGACGGGCGCGGAAACTACTCGCTGGGCGTGCGCGAGCAGATCATCTTTCCTGAGATCGATTACGACGACGTCGACCAGGTCCGCGGCATGGACATCACGATCACGACCAACGGCAAGTCCGACGACGAGTCCTACGCTCTGCTCGAGGCGCTGGGCATGCCATTTGCAAGAGACAGCCGCAACCAGCCGGTGGCGGCCGCGAGCTAGAGGAGCCATGGCCAAGACTTCACAGATCGTCCGCCAGCAGCGGACCCCCAAGTACAAGACCCGCGCGTATACGCGCTGCCGCCGCTGCGGCCGCGCCCGCGCCGTCTACCGCAAGTTCGGCCTGTGCCGGATCTGCTTGCGTGAGCTCGCCCACGAGGGCTTCATCCCCGGCATGACCAAGTCGAGTTGGTGAGAACATGGCGATGACCGATCCCGTCTCTGACTTCCTCACCCGCCTGCGCAACGGCGCCAAGGCCCAGCACCACGATGTGACGATGCCCGCCTCGAACCTCAAGCGGGAGATCGCGCGGATCCTCAAGGAGCAGGGCTACATCGACGACTGGGCCGTCCACGCGGCGCGGGAGAACCGTCCCGGCGAGGAGATCACCGTCACGCTGAAGTACACCGAGGAGCGCAAGCCGGTGATCACCGGACTTCAGCGCGTCTCACGCCCCGGCCGGCGCAACTACGTCGACCACGCCCACATCCCCCGCATCCAGGGCGGCATGGGCACGACGATCATCTCCACCTCAAGAGGCCTGATGACCGGCCACGACGCCCGCCAGCAGGGTATCGGCGGCGAGGTCGTGGCGAGGGTCTGGTAACCACCTAGTTATGTCCCGCATCGGCAGAGCACCGATTGCCGTCCCCGCCGGCGTCACCGTCGCGATCGAGCCTGAGCGCGTGACCGTCAACGGTCCGCGGGGCGAGCTCACCGAGCGAGTCCCCCGCGACATCTCGGTCGAGCAGACCGACGGCGAGATCCTGGTCAAGCGCCCGACCGACCGCGGCGAGCACCGGGCGCTGCACGGGCTGACCCGGTCGCTGATCGCCAACATGGTCACGGGCGTGACCGACGGCTTTGAAAAGCGCCTTGAGATCCAGGGCGTCGGCTACCGCGCGCAGCTGCGCGGGCGTGACCTGGAGCTGGCGCTCGGGTATTCGCACCCGGTCTCGATCAAGGCGCCGGACGGGATCGAGTTCGAGGTCCCGCAGCCGACCCGGATCGTCGTCAAGGGCGCCTCCAAGCAGCAGGTCGGCGAGACCGCCGCGATCATCCGCAAGCAGCGCAAGCCCGAGCCCTACAAGGGCAAGGGCATCCGCTACGAGGGCGAGTACGTGGCCCGGAAGGTAGGTAAGCGGGCATGACGGTTCTCACCGCTCCCGCGCGCCGCCTGAAGCGCCGCCGCCGCGTCCGGGCCAAGATCCGGGGTAGCGCCGAGCGCCCGCGGATCTCCGTGTTTCGCTCCAACCGCGGCCTGTTCGCGCAGCTGATCGACGACGACTCAGGCCGCACGCTGGCCTCGGTCCGGTGGACCGAGTCCGATCTGAGCGGCCTCGGCCGGATGGAGCAGGCCAAGCGCCTCGGCGAGCTCCTGGCTCAGCGGGCCTCCGAGGCCGGGGTCACCGACGCCGTGTTCGACCGTGGCGGCTACCAGTACCACGGCCGCGTCCAGGCCCTGGCCGAAGGCGCCCGCGAGGGCGGGCTGCGGTTCTAGACCGGCTACTCTGAATCGGCTAATGGCAACACGTGATCGCACAGTTTCAGGCGCGGGTCTCGACCTCCAGGAACGGGTCGTCGAGATCAACCGCGTGGCCAAGGTGGTCAAGGGCGGGCGCCGCTTCTCCTTCACCGCGCTGGTCGTCGTGGGCGACGAGCGTGACGTCGTCGGGATCGGCTACGGCAAGGCCAACGAGGTCCCGGTGGCCATCCAGAAGGCCGTCGAGCGGGCCAAGAAGAACCTCTACCGCGTGCCCAAGCACGGCTCGACGATCACCCACCAGACACTGGGGATCTTCGGGGCCGGGCGGGTGCTGCTGAAGCCGGCCGCCCCGGGTACCGGGGTCATCGCCGGCGGCGGCGTGCGCGCCGTGCTGGAGCTGGCCGGGATCCACGACATCCTCTCCAAGAGCCTCGGCTCGCAGAACCCGATCAACCTCGTGAAGGCCACCATGGCCGGGCTCGAGTCGCTACGGACTCCTGACGAGGTGGCGGATCTGCGTGGACTCTCCGTGAACGCGGTCCTGGGGCTGCAAAGTGAGCCTTCGGCTAACGGCGGGAGCGGCGTCCCCGACGGGGAAACCGCTCCAGGGTCGAATGGCTCTGAAGGTGCCACTGCGACGCGAGTTTCCCCGACCGAGGACCCCGCTCCCGCCGAGGCTGAGGAGGCGTCGTGAGCCTCAAGGTCACGCAGAAGCGGTCGATCAACGGGTCCGACAAGCGCCAGAAGGACACCTTGCGTTCCCTTGGCCTCCGTCGCATTGGGCAGACGGTTGAGGTCTCTGACTCGCCTCAAGCCCGGGGCATGATCGCCAAGGTTGCCCATCTGGTTGAGGTGTCCGATGGCTGAAGGCTCCGAGGAGCGGATTGGGCTGCACAACCTGAAGCCGGCGCCCGGGTCGCGGCGGCCGCGTAAGCGGGTCGGCCGGGGCGAGGGCTCGGGTACGGGCAAGACCTCCGGCCGGGGCCAGAAGGGCTACGGCTCACGCTCAGGCGCCAAGCGCCGGGCGCGCTTTGAGGGCGGCCAGAACCCGATCCACATGCGGATGCGCAAGCTGCGCGGCCCGCACATGAAGAAGTCGATGCCCTTCGAGCGCTTCCGGACCCACACCCAGGTGGTCAACCTGGCCGATCTGGAGGCCCGGTTTGAGTCCGGAGCCGAAGTTACCCTCGAGGCACTCCATGCCAAGGGTCTCGGCACGCGCAAGGGAATTCCGGTGAAGATCCTCGCCAAGGGCGAGCTGAGCAAGCCGCTGACCGTCTCCGCGCACGCCTTCAGTGCCGCGGCGCGGGAGCGGATCGAGGCGGCCGGCGGCACCGTAGAGGTGATCGTCGAGGCCGAAGGCCAGGGCCTCCCGACATGATTTCGACGATCCTTGGCGCGTTCCGGGTCAGCGAGATCCGCACCAAGGTTCTGTTCACGGCGGCCATGCTGGCCCTCTACCGGCTGGGCACGCACATCCCGGCCCCCGGCATCAACGCCGCCGCGGTCAACCAGATCCAGAAGAACTTCGGGGGCAGCAGCATCCTCGGGCTGCTCAACCTGTTCTCCGGCGGCGGGCTGGGCCGGATCGCCATCTTCGCGCTGGGGATCATGCCCTACATCACGGCCTCGATCATCCTGCAGCTGCTGACCGTGGTCGTGCCCTCGCTGGAGAAGCTCCAGAAGGAGGGCGAGGTGGGGCAGGCGCGGATCACCCAGTACACGCGCTACCTGACCGTCGGGCTGGCCTTCGCCCAGTCGATCGGCTACGTCTTCCTGTTCCGGTCGTTTGAGAACTCGGCCGGGGTGACGCTGATCCACAACTTCAACCTGGCCAAGGTCTTCCTGATCGTGGTCTCGCTGACCGCCGGGACGGTGCTGCTGATGTGGATCGGCGAGCTGATCACCCAGCGCGGGATCGGCAACGGGATCTCGCTGCTCATCTTCGCCTCGATCGTGTCCCGGATCCCGTCCGGCCTGCAGTCGTGGTGGAACAACCCCCAGCAGGTGTTCAAGGTGACGATGCCGTTCATCGTCATCGCCGTGGTGGCGGCGGTGGTGTTCGTCCAGGAGGGCCAGCGCCGGATCCCGATCCAGTACGCCAAGCGCGTGATCGGGAGACGAATGACCCAGGGCGGGCAGACCTATCTGCCCCTGCGCGTCAACATGGCCGGGGTCATCCCGGTCATCTTCGCCGCTTCGATCATGGCCATCCCGCCCACCGTGGGCCAGCTGATCGGCCAGAACAAGACCGGCTTCGCCACCAACCTGGCCAACTTCTTCAGCCCCGGCGGCTGGCACTACGTCCTGGGCGAATCGATCTTCATCATCCTCTTCACCTACTTCTACACCGCGGTGACCTTCAACCCGGTGGACCAGGCGGAGAACTTACGCAAGTACGGCGGCTTCATCCCGGGGGTGAGGCCAGGCAGACCCACGGCTGAATTCCTGGACCGGATCCTGGCGAGGTTGACCTTCCCGGGAGCTCTGTTCCTGGCCGCGATCGCGGCCCTGCCGGCGATCCTGATCAACCAAACGGGCGCCACCTTCAACTTCGGCGGCACCTCGATCCTGATCGTCATCGGCGTGGCTCTCGACACGATGAAACAGCTCGAGGCCCAGCTGATGATGCGCAACTACGAGGGCTTCTTGAAGTAGGGCCGCGCGGGCGGGCGGCCTGCGCGATCAGCGACCCTAACTCGCCGATCGCTGCTGAGTCCGCCGGTCCTCGGCGGGAAAGGGTCGGGTGCCGACCCCGGCACGCCGAGGGGTCGGGCCGCGCGGGCGGGCGGCGGGTAAGGGTCGCCCCCGGACACACCCCTAACGCCCCCATCGGCACAACGCCCCGCCGCCTGAAGGGGGGTTCTCACCAATTCCCCCAAATGCGGTAAGCCCTACGAATTGCGGTGAGCCCTACCCCGCCAAGGCCTCGGCGAGCTCCCGGCGGGTCTGGATGTCGAGCTTGCGGTAGGCGTTGCGCAGGTGGTACTCGACCGTCTTCGGGGTCACGAACAGCATCGTCGCGATCTCCCGGTTGCTCTGGCCTCCGGCCGCCAGCTCGGCGATCCGGCGCTCGCTTGGGGTCAGCGACTCCGGGCCGCTGAGCAGCAGCTCGCGCCGGGGGCGGGCCCCGCTGGCCGCGAGCTCCATCCGCGCTCGGTCATAGAGCAGCCGCGCCCCGGACTGACGGGCCTGGTCGCCCGCCTCCTGGAGCGGGGCGCGGCAGGCGGCGCGCTCGCCGGAGCGACGCAGCGCTCCGCCCAGGTCGACCAGCGCGCGCATGGTCTCGAGCCGGGGCGGCAGGGCGCGTCCGAGCTCGACCGCCTCGCGCAGGCGCGCAATGCCATCTTCACCCCCTGAACAGAGGCCGGCGACGCGAAGCGCCTCGATCCGGTGCTCGACGACCTGGGTCTGCTCGGAGCGGGCGAGCATCTCTTCGGCCAGCGCCAGCGCGCGCTCCTGGTCACCGAGGCCGAGCGCCGCCTGCGCCGCCGTGGTCCGCCAGCGGCAAGAATCGAAGAAGGGAACCGTGGTCTCGACCGCCGCCCCAGCGGTCTCGGCCGTGGCCAGCGCCTCCTCGAGGCGACCCTGGGCCCGGCGCACCTCGGCCAGGGCGGCCAGGTACATCGTGTCCTCGAGGCCATAGGGCTCCGTGGGCGCCGCCTCCTCGCTCAGCACCGCCTCCGCGGCGTCGATCTGATCTGTCTCGAGCAGGCACAGCGCGTACCTGGCCGTGGTGCCGCGATGGAACTGAGCCCAGCCGTAGCGCCGACCCTCCCGGGTCGCCTCCAGATCGGCCAGGGCATCGTTGATCCGGCCCTGCAGGAACGGGGCCCGGCTGTGGAAGAAGCTGGCCGTGGCGAAGTCGAGCGGTGAGCCGCGGCGCCGGGCGTCCTGGATCGCCGCCTCCGATACCTCGCCCCCGCGCTCCAGCGCACCGGCCGAGCACAGCGCGTTCGCCACCAGGCGCCAGCCGATCCACTGCGGGGACGCCTGACGGAGGATCTGTCCGTCGTCCCACGCCCGCTCGGCGAACTCGATGATCCGCTCGGCGGGCTCACCGTGGTAGGCGCCCTCGAGCGCGACGTGGGCCAGCAGCAGGCGCTGCCCCTGGGTGGCGGGGGCGGCGGGCAGATTCTGCAGCCACCGGGCGGCCCGCTGGGCGGCCCGGGGGCGCAGCGAACCCACGACCGTCGCGGTGGCGATGAAGCCCGCCTGAAGCTGGTCGGAGAGCTCGCGCTCGGTCGCGTTCTGGGGATCCATCTGGAGATCGCGTAGTCCGCGCTCGAACGCCTCGGCCGCCCGGGCGCGCTCACCCTTGGCGTCGTAGACGCGGCCCAGCTCGAGCGCCAGCTCGGCGCGATACCGGGGATCGGCCGTCTCCTCGAGGGCCGCTGCGAGGTGCTCGTCGGCGCCCGGGAGCCCGAGGACGGCCTCGGCGGCGCCGAGCTCGCCGAGCACGCGGGGACGCTGCTCGCGATTCGGGGGTTCGGCCAGGGCTCGCTCCAGGTAGCGGACCGCGGACTGGGGCGCCCCGCCGCTCCGCGCGTCCGTGGCGGCGGCGCGGAGGCGCTCGACGACCCAGGGGTCGCCTTCGGGGCGCCCGAGCAACAGGTGGGCCGCCACCAGCTCGACGCCCCCGCCCTCGCGGTAGAGGAGTCGCGCCGCGTCGAGATGCCGCGAGGCCACCTCCGAGGCCGCGATGTCCTGCTCGATGGCCTGGCGCACGAGGGGATGGACGAACTTGAGCGGCTCGCGGGGCAGCAGCACGTCGGCGGCGCTCAGCGAGTCGGAGGCCATGCTGGCCTGGGCCACGCTCAACCCTGAGAGGGCGGCGGCGTGGCGGAGCGGCACGTCGTCGCCGAGCACGGCCACCGTGCGGGCCAGGGCCGCGGCGTCGGGGCCGAGCCGGCCCACGCGCACCCGGAGCGAGCGGCTGACGGCATCGGGGACGAGCGTGCCCGCGCGAGCCAGCAGCTGCTCGGAGCTCAGGCCGGGGTCTTCAGCCAGTGCCCGCAGCAGCTCCTGAACGAAGAAGGGGTTGCCCGCCGTGGCCTCGCGGCACACGTCGGCCAGGGCGGGATCGGCCTCGGGGCCGAGGACGTCGGCGATCAGCTTGCCGATCGCCTCCCGGCTCAGGGGGGCGAGGTTCTCGACGCGGACCTTGGGATGCCCGGCCAAGTGGCTGAGCGGATCGGCGGGGTCCTCGTCGGAGATCGGTCGCCGGGTCATGAGCAGCGCCACGGGGAGCTCGTCGAGCCGGTGAAGGACGTAGAGCAGGAGGGCCACCGAGGCGCTGTCTGACCACTGGAGGTCGTCGATGGCGAGCAGCGCGGGCGAGTCCTCGAGCGCCGTGGCGAGCACGTTGAAGACGCCGTGGGAGACCGCCAGGTGGTCGTCCTGGCGGTCATGGGCCGCCTCAAGCGAGAGGACGCGGTTGGGCGCGATCTGGCTCAGCGCCCGTCGCTGACCCGGCGAGGCCCCGCTGAGCAAGGAGCGCACGAGCTGGGAGGCGAGCCCGAAGGCGAGGTTCTGCTCAAGCTCGGCGCCGGCAGCTCTGACCACGAGCAAGCGGCGGTCTCGGGCCCGCTCGAGCGCGGCCTCGGTGAGCCGGGTCTTGCCCATTCCGGCATGACCGACGAACAGCAGGGCCAGGCTTTCGCTGCCGCTGGCGGCGTCCAGTGCCCGGTCGATCGACCTCAGGACGTCGTCGCGATCGAGCAGCCCATTCCCGCCTGCTCTCCCACTGCCTGAGTTATCAGCGTCCGGCCTGACGGCCACGGCGGTAAATAATGCCGAAATCCTGGGGTGGACCCCTGGGGCGAACTTCTTGAATTCAGCCGATGATGCTGAACATGACCCGTCGCGCCGCAGAGATGCAGTTGTCAATCGATATCGGCTCGGAGCCGATCACCGGTTCAGTCTCGCTGGGGGACGGCGCGTCGCATGAGTTCAGCGGATGGATCGAACTGGTGGCAACGATCGAATCCGCCCGGGGCACCAATTCTGAAGGCAACGAAACCCTCGGGTCCTTCCCTGGGGCGAACGGAGGACGGGTCTAGTTAGCTAACAGAGGTCAGTTTGGAGTTCGGCGGTCGTGGGGGCCGCCAGGGCGGTCGTGGGGGCCGCCCTCGAACTCCAACCGGGGGCAGATTGGAGATGCGTCAGGGGCATGGGCCGGCACAAGCCGGCCCAGACGCTTTTAAAAGGCGCAGCCGTACGCGGTCCTGGCCGTCGCCGGGGCCGGCGGGCCGAGCCACGCCACGGTCACCGCACCCTCACGGCGCAGGCTGCCGCCGCTGCCCTCCAGGTGGCGGCGAATGCCGGGGACGGCGCGCCTGGCTACGCCCGCGTTCATGTAGAAGCCGATCAGCGCCGTCGGCCCGGTGCCGCTCATGAGCAGTTCGCCGATCGGGGTCCGCTTGGGGTTGTCGGTGAAATCGGGACCGCCGCGCACCGTCACGCGGTGGCGGGTCAGGCAGGCCTCGACGCGGGCCAACCGATCGAGGGCGGGCTTCCAGGTCGCCGGGATCCGGATCGCCGCCAGCCGATGGCAGGCCTTGGCCTGCTCAAGCGAGGCCGGGGTCTGGGGGTGGTTCCCGAAGCGAAGCGGGCACTGGAAACGGCGACCGTCGGTCAGTGTGTAGACGCAGTGGCCGCGCGGAGCCCGGCCCCCGGCGCCGTTCACTACGCAGCCTGTCGAGACAACCTGGACCTCAGGCGATGGAGTTGCCCCCAGGGCCAGCGTCGCTCCGAAGCCGCCAAGAACGAGGCAGGTTGTGGCGGCCGCGGCCGGGGCCCACTTCGGAGGTTTCACCCCATCAGGATCCCACCGCGTCACCCGCTGGTCTAGGTCTGTGGGCCGCTCGCACGGACAGCACATGGGCCAGCGAGCGGCCCTCCGCGATCGCCAGCAGGGCGACAAACGCCGCGGCGACGGCGAACATGATCCAGCCCCCGGCCCCGCGGTAGCGGTGGCCGGGGAACTCGGCGTAGGTCGGCTGGTGGGGATCGACGAGCACCGTCACCCGCTGGCCGCGGCGCAGGAAGGACAGGTAGGCACGGCCACGACCGTGCCGCTGAGTCTGAGGCCTCGGCTCTGCACCATGGCCGAGTGGGCATCCGAGGCCTGGCTCTCGATCCCCAGCGCGAGCAGCGCGATCGCCACGCAGGTGAAGAAGAGGCAGGTGGCGGCCATGGTCAGGGGGCTGAAGCGATGACGGTGCCGGCGTAGGCGGGCCTGGCGCTCGGCGTGCTCGGCCTCGAGCGCCTGGGCCGCTGAGGGTTTATGGCCCCGGTGAGGAAGCTGAACAGCGCGCCCCCAGCGGCCAGGCAGATGACCACGCTCAGTACCAGGAGGGCGGAAAGCCGTCCCCGGGGTTTATCTAGGCCTGGAATTTGCACGGGAAAACTCTGGGGTGGGTCCCTGGGGCGAAACCTCGCCTTGCGCCATATCTTTCTGCCCGTGAAGAGCTTTGACCGAGCGAGGTGGGGCGAAACGTCGGTCGGGCTCTGGGGCGCAATTTAGGGGGTTGTAGTTCGGAGTTCGTTCGGTGTGGTGACGGGGCGCGCACCACACCGAACGACTCCAGCTCTTAAGGCAGCGGCACTCGGCCGGGGTGGCAAAAACAGCTGACCGCTCGGTACAGTGACGCCGGTGTCGGAACTTAACCTGATCCTCTTTGGTCCCCCCGGCGCCGGGAAGGGCACCCAGGCTGATCGCTTGCAGCGTGACTTCCAGCTGCCCTACATTGCCACCGGCAACATGCTGCGTGAGAATGTCGAGGAGGGCACCGACCTCGGCAAGGAGGCCAAGCCCTACATGGACAAGGGCGACCTCGTCCCGGACGAGGTGCTCGTCGCGATGGTCGCCGAGCGCCTGTCCGAGGAGGACGCCCAGGACGGCTTCATCCTCGACGGCTTCCCTCGCACGGTGCCCCAGGCCGAGGCCCTGGACAAGCAGCTGGGGGAGCTGGGGCGGCGGATCACCGCGGTACTGCTCTTGAACGTCCCCGACGAGGAGGTCGAGCGCCGGCTCTCCGGGCGGCGGGTGTGCGTGAAGAAGGGCCACAACTACCACGTCGAGTTCGACCCGCCCAAGCGCGAGGACGTGTGCGATCAGGACGGCTCACGGCTGATCCAGCGCGACGACGACAAGCCCGAGGTCGTGCGCAACCGGCTGGCGACCTACCACGACAAGACGGCGCCGCTGGTCGACTACTACGACGAGCAGGGACTGCTCAAGCGGATCGACGGCACCCGGGACCCGACCGAGGTCCATGACCACATTCGGGCGGTGATCGCCACCCTGCGGATGGAAGAGAACGTCTGATGATCATCAAGAAGTCACCCGAGGAGATCGAGCGGATGGCCGCGGCGGGGGACATCCTGGTTCGGACGATGAACCTCTTGGCCGGGAAGATCCGCCCCGGGGTGAGCACCGGCGAGCTCGATCAGGCAGCCGAGAAGTTCATCCGCTCCCAGGGTGCCGAGCCGTCCTTCAAGGGCTACCGCGGCTTCCCCGGCTCGATCTGCGCCTCGCCCAACTCGATGATCGTCCACGGCATCCCCGGTCCCTACCGGCTGGCGCGGGGGGACATCCTCTCGGTTGACATCGGCGTGACCCGGGACGGGTGGGTGGCCGACGCGGCGCGCACCTTCCCCGTCGGCCCGGTCACCCCGATCGCGCAGAAGCTGCTCCGGGTGACCGAGGAGGCGCTGTTCGTGGCCGTCGAGCAGTGCCGGGCCGGAAACCACCTGGGCGATGTCTCCCATGCCGTCCAGGCCCACGTCGAGGCCAACGGCTTCTCGGTCGTCCGGACCCTGGTCGGCCACGGGATCGGCCGCAGCATGCACGAGGATCCCCAGATCCCCAACCACGGCGACGCCGGCACGGGCGTCCTGCTCGAGGAGGGGATGGTCCTGGCCGTCGAGCCGATGGTCACCGCCGGGCGCCACGGCGTCCGGATCGGCGACGACCACTGGTCGATCTACTCCCAGGACGGCTCCCTGGCCGCCCACTTCGAGTTCACGATCGCCATCACCGCGGCGGGACCGAGGATCCTCACCCCCTGGCACGAGGCTGGGGGCGGGCGCGCCGCGGCAGCCTGAAGCGGTCTCCGGTTGCTCGCACCCGGCCGGGGCCAACCCGGGCAGGCCGGCGCGGGCATAACAGCGTTACGTCCCTGTTATGAGCCGGCGGCTAGAACGGGGGTGTGCGGCGAATAGCGTTGATTGCTTTGGTCCTGGCGGGCTGCGGCTCCGCGGGCGCTTATCACAACCCCAAGTACCCGTTTGGGGCGCCCAACGTCCCCATCTCGCTCTCCAAGTGCATGCGGGCCAATGGGGTCTCGAGCTTCCCGGACCCGCAGGACGGCGGCTTTCCGGGGGGTCTGATGGTCGACTCAAGCGGCCAGATGGTGGTCATGGGGCAGCCGTTCGCCGGGCCCGCGGTGGTGCGGGCGCAAAAGGCGTGCGAGGAGTACCTCCCGCATGGCGCTCCCCCGGCGCTGAGCGAGAGCCAGCGGAAGGCCGCGCTGGCCCATGCCGCCTGCATGCGCAGCCACGGAGAGCCCGATTTCCCCGATCCGAGTTTCAACGGCCCCGGTCAGCAGCTCAACCTCGGTCCCGGGCTCGATCCCAACTCCCCGGCCTTCCAGCGGGCGGCCCGGGAGTGCGGGCTGCTGTCTAGATAGCCCTGCTATTCTGAGTCGGTGCGCCCGCAGCGCATCCTTCGCGCTGCGAGTCCCGCTTCAGCGCGGTAGCGGCGACCCCGTGCGGTCGCCAGAGCCGGGCTGAGGAACCACTTCAGGAGCCCAGATCATGAAAGTACGACCCTCGGTCAAGCCCATGTGTGAAAAGTGCAAGGTAATCCGGCGAAATGGCCGGGTCCTCGTGATCTGCTCCAATCCGCGACACAAGCAGAGGCAAGGCTGATGGCTCGGATCTCAGGCGTCAATATCCCTTTGAACAAGCGGGTCGAGGTCGGCCTGACGTATATCTACGGCATCGGACGCTCGACCTCCAACAAGCTGCTCTCGCAGGTCGGGGTCGAGCCTGACCGCAAGGTGCGCGACCTGACCGAGGACGAGGTGGTCAAGCTCCGTGACGCGATCGACAACGAGCTGACCGTCGAGGGCGACCTGCGCCGCGAGCGTTCGCAGAACATCAAGCGGCTGCAGGAGATCGGGTCCTACCGGGGGCTGCGCCATCGCCGCGGCCTGCCCGTGCACGGCCAGAACACCAAGACCAACGCCCGCACCCGCAAGGGGCCGAAGCGGATGTCGGTTGCCGGCAAGAAGAAGGCGACCAAGAAGTAGATGCCCGCTCCTCGCCGCCCCCAGCGTGGCCGCCGCCGTGTTCGCAAGAACATCCCCATCGGCCAGGCCCACATCAAGACTTCGTTCAACAACACGATCGTCTCCCTGACCGACCGGGAGGGGAACGTGATCGCGTGGGAGTCGGCCGGCGGGGCCGGCTTCAAGGGCTCACGCAAGTCGACCCCGTTCGCGGCCCAGGTGACCGCCGACGCCGCCGCCCGCAAGGGGATCGAGCACGGGCTGCAGAAGGTCGAGGTGTTCGTCAAGGGCCCGGGCTCGGGCCGGGAGACGGCGATCCGCTCGCTGCAGTCGGCCGGGTTGGAAGTTTTGGGTGTGAAGGACGTGACCCCGCAGGCCCACAACGGCACCCGGCCCCGGAAGCGGAGGCGCGTCTGATGGCTCGCGATACCTCACCCCAGTGCAAGCAGTGCCGCCGCGAGGGCCAGAAGCTGTTTTTGAAGGGCGAGCGCTGCCTGACCGACAAGTGCGGGGTCGAGCGCCGCTCCTACCCGCCGGGCGACCACGGGCGTGGGCGCCAGCGGCAGTCGGAGTACCGCGTCCAGCTGCGCGAGAAGCAGAAGGCCAAGCGCTACTACGGCGTGCTCGAGAAGCAGTTCCGCAACTATTACAAGAAGGCAACCGGCCAGCCCGGCGTGACCGGCGAGAACCTGCTGCGGATGCTCGAGTGCCGGCTCGACAACGTGCTCGTGCGCCTCGGCTTTGCCGCCTCGCGGCGCCAGGCGCGCCAGCTGATCCTCCACGGCCACTGGACCGTGAACGGCCGGCGGGTCAACATCCCCTCCTACCAGCTGCGGGACGGGGACGTGATCGCGATCCACCAGAAGAGCTCCGCCGGCCAGGTGATCCGTGATGCGACCGAGCTGACCGGCCAGGTGCCGGCGTGGCTCCAGGCCGATCACGACGCGCTCACGGCGAAGGTGCTGCGCAGGCCCGAGCGGCGGGAGATCGCCGCGCCGGTGCAGGAGCAGCTCATCGTTGAGCTGTACTCGAAGTAACCCGGAATCTTTGGCCGCGGGACCGGTTAACCGGGTCCGGCGCGGCACAGCCGCCGACGCGGCGCACGAACCCACGACGTTAGGACCCTGATGCTCGACTTCCAAGTCCCCCGAATTTCCAGCGAGGCCAGTGACGAGACGCGTGGCTCATTCACGATCGAGCCCCTCGATCGCGGCTTCGGCTACACCTTCGGCAACTCGCTTCGGCGCGTGCTGCTTTCCTCATTGGCGGGGGCGGCCGTGACCAGCGTGCGGATCGAGGGGGTGGCGCATGAGTTCTCGACGATTCGCGGCGTCAAGGAGGACGTGACGGACATCGTCCTGAACCTGAAGGGGATCGTGTGCCGGATGCACACCGATGCCACTGAGGTCGAGGCGCCGCTGGTGGTCACCGGGCCCGGCGACATCACGGCCAAGGACATCGACCTGCCCGCCGGCGTCGAGATCCTGAATCCCGACACGCACATCGCGACGCTGGAGAAGAAGACCAAGCTCGAGGTCTACCTGACCGTCGGGCGCGGCCGCGGCTACCGGCCGGCCGAGGAGAACAAGTCGGCCGACCAGCCGATCGGCGTGATCCCGATCGACTCGATCTTCTCGCCCGTGCGGCGCGTGGCCTACTCGGTGGAGCAGGCGCGCGTCGGGCAGCGGACCGACTACGACAAGTTGACCCTGGACATCGAGACCGACGGCTCGATCGACCCGCACGCTGCGCTGCGGGAGGCGGCCGAGATCCTCATCTCCCAGCTGGCGATCTTCACCGACGCCGACCGGGTGGTCGAGCTCCGTGAGG
The DNA here is from genome assembly GCA_035505215.1 of Solirubrobacteraceae bacterium. GTDB lineage: Bacteria > Actinomycetota > Thermoleophilia > Solirubrobacterales > Solirubrobacteraceae > Palsa-465. Next base: position 166,703 of record DATJQY010000006.1, read on the forward strand.
CCGGGATGCCCGGGCCGCTCGAGCCGGGCGGGGTCGGTGGCGCGCCTGGTGGGGCGGGGGCTGCGGGCGGGGCCGGTGGCCGGCAGCCGAACGCGCTTGACGACATCCTGATCGAGGAACTGGAATTGGGTGTGCGTTCCTATAACTGCCTGAAGCGGGCCGGGATCCAGACCGTCGGTGATCTGGTCTCGAAGACCGAGGCCGAGCTGAACGCGATCCCCAACTTCGGCAAGAAGTCGATCGACGAGGTGGTCGAGACCCTGCACGCGCGGGGGCTGAACCTCCGGGGCGAGTAACTTTTCCGGGTCATGAGACATCAGCGCCAGCGATACCAGCTCTCTCGGAGCGCCTCGCATCGCAAGGCGCTGTTGATGAACCTGGTCAAGGAGCTCGTCGACCACGAGCGGATCCGGACCACCGAGGCCAAGGCCAAGGCGGTCAAGCCTGAGGTCGAGAAGCTGATCACGCTGGCCAAGCGGGGCGACCTGCATGCGCGGCGCCAGGCTTTGAGCGCGTTGGGTCAGGACAAGTTCGTCGTCTACAAGCTGTTCGAGGAGATCGCGCCGCGGTATTCAGAGCGGCCCGGCGGCTACACGCGGATCCTGAAGCTGGGGCCGCGGCGGTCGGACTCGACAGAGATGGTCTTCCTGGAGCTCGTCTGAGGTCTCGGCTGCTCCTGGAGTACGACGGGAGCGGCTTCGCTGGGTGGGCTCGTCAGCCCGGGCAGCGGACGGTTCAGGAGGAGGTCGAGAAGGCGCTCTCGGTGTTTTTGGGCGGTGAGGTCTCGGTCGTTGTGGCGGGGCGGACCGACACGGGGGTGCACGCCTGGGCCCAGGTCTGCTCCTATGACGGGGAGGCGGTCGATCCCCGGCGGCTGAACGCGCTGCTGCCGCCCGATGTGGCGGTCCTGGGGTGCTTTCCGGCGGCGTCGGAGTTCGACGCGCGCCGGGACGCTACGTCACGGGCGTACTGCTACCGAGTGCTGGCCCGGCGGGCGCGGAGTGCGCTGATGGCCGGGCGTGTTTTGCACTGGCCGCACGTGGTCGATTTGTCGGCGCTGCGGCAGTGCGCCGGGTTGCTGGTGGGGGTGCACGACTTCACGGCGTTCACGCCGACGGAGACCGAGCATGTGTGGTTTGAGCGTGAGGTGTTCGCTTGTTTTTGGCGGGGGTCGGAGGGCGATGAGCTCCAGTTCTGGATCGAGGCCGACTCGTTCATGCGCCACATGGTCCGGGTGCTCGTGGGGACGATGCTGGAGGTGGCGGGGGGGAGGCGGACGCTGTCGGGGTTTGGGCTGCTCTTGGAGGGGCGGTCGCGGGCGGAGGCGGGGCCAACCGCGCCGGCGCACGGGCTGTACCTGGCGGAGGTGGGGTACGGAGGGGAGCGGGTGCTGGGGGCGGATTAGGGGGGAGGTTTTTCGGGGCTGCGGGCTCATACGTGCATGGGCCCGGTGAAAAAACGTGCGTCTCGTTTAACGCCCCAGCGAGCGACGCACGTTTTGGTCCAAGAGAGCACAAAACGTGCGTCCGGCGCAGGGCGAAAACGCTCGACGCACGAAATGTCAGCTCTAGGGGTCTGTTCGGGTCTGGCGGACGGCCAGAAGGGGGTCGTCACCCGATGGCAGCTCCTGGCTGCCGGCCTCAGTCCGCGGGTCATCACGCGGTTTATCCGCCAAGGGTTCCTACATCCCCTTCATCGCGGTGTCTACGCCGTCGGGCATCTCGCGCTCCCGCCGTTCGCGCGGGAGCAGGCTGCTCTCCTCGCCTGCGGAGAGGGGGCGGTCCTCAGCGGGCGCTCGGCTCTCTATGTGTGGGGGATCATCGCCCACCCCTCGGGGCCGGTCGAGGTAACCGTGGCGGCCCGGCGCCGCCGCCCGCATGAGGGCGTCCTGCTCCACGTCGTGAAGACGCTCGACGAGCGCGACGTCCGGACCCGCCACTCCCTCCCCGTTGTCTTCCCCGCCCGGGCGCTCATCGAGTACGCGGCGACCGCCACGGCGGACGAGCTCGGCGACGCGGTGGCCGACGCCCGTCAGGCGCGTCTGCTCCGGGAGGGCGAGCTTGAGGCCGCGGTCAACGCGGCGGCCGGGCGACCAGGCGCTCCGGCGATGCGGGCGTGGCTCCGCGACGAAGCCGGGCCGGCGATCACGCGCTCCCGCGCCGAGCGTCGCTTCCGCAAGCTCCTCCAGGAGGCGCAGCTGCCCGAGCCCCTGGTCAACCGCAAGGTGGCCGGAGTCACCCCAGACTTCCTCTGGCCGACCGAGAAGCTCGTGCTCGAGGTCGACGGCTGGGACTCCCACCGCCACCGTCACGCCTTCGAGTGGGACCGCAAGAAGGATCGGATCCTCGGCGACGCCGGCTACCTGGTCATTCGGGTCACCTGGCGCCACTTCACCGAGGAGACGCTGGCCCTGATTGCGCACATCGCGCGGATGCTCGATCGCCGCCGCGTCGCATGATCCTCAACCGCTCCCACGGCTACGATCAAAACACCTTGCGTGTGCTGCTCACCAACGACGATGGGATCGAGGCGGCGGGCCTGCAAACGCTGAGAAAGGCGCTGCTGGAGCTGCCCGGGATCGAGCTGGCGGTAGTGGCGCCCGACGGCAATCGCTCGGCCATGGCGCGCTCGATCACGACCCGCAGGCCCCTGTGGGTGCAGGAGGTCGATTTCGGGGACGGGACCGTCGGCTACGCCACCGACGGCACCCCGGTCGACTGCGTTCGCCTGGCCCGGCTCGGGCTGATCGAGGGCTTCACGGCCGAGCTCGTGGTCTCCGGGATCAACCACGGGTCGAACCTGGGCGATGACATCACCTACTCAGGCACGGTGGCGGCGGCGCTCGAGGCGATCGTGCTCGGGCTGCCGGGGATCGCCGTCTCACAGCAGTCGAGCGCGCTCGAGCTCGACTTTCGCCAGGGCAGTGGATTCGACTTCGAGGCCGCCGCGGCGTTCACGAGACGGCTGGTGGCTGAGCTCGAGGACGTGCCGCTGCCCCAGGGCACACTGCTCAACGTCAACGCTCCCGGCTGCCAGCCCGAGGGCGTCGAGGTGGCGCGGCTGGGCAAGCGCGTGTACAGCGACGAGCTGTCGCTGGTCGACGAGGCGAGCGCGGGCAAGCGCCTGTACCGGATCTACGGCGACGCCAGCTACGAGCGTGACGAGATCGGCACCGACCTGGCTGCGGTGGCGAAGGGGCGGATCGCCGTGACCCCGATCCACTTCGACCTCACCGACCACGAGGGACTGAGCGCCCTGCAGCGCTACGACCTGGAGCGGCTGATCGAGCCGGCGGCGCGCGAGGTCGAATCGTGAGCGCGGCGGCTGCGGCGCCGGAGCCGTCGCCGCAGGAGCGCGCGGCCGAGCTGCGGCGCCAGCTGGAGTACCACAACTATCGCTACTACGTCCTCGACGACCCCGATCTCGGCGATGACCAGTACGACGCGCTGATCGATGAGCTGCGGGCGCTCGAGGCCGAGCACCCGGAGCTCGTCACCCCGGATTCGCCCACCCAGCGCGTCGGGGCCGAGCCGGTCTCCGAGCTCGAGAAGGTCCGCCACCCCCAGGAGATGCTCTCGCTGGCCAACGCCCGCTCCGCCGAGGAGCTCCGGGCCTGGATCCAGCGGATGCGGAACTTCCTGGCCCGGGAGGGCATCACCGACCCCCAGTTCGAGTACGTGGTGGAGCCGAAGATCGACGGGCTCGCGATCAGCCTGCTCTACCGCGACGGGGTGTTCGAGCGCGGGGCGACCCGGGGCAACGGCGAGGTTGGCGAGGACGTCACCCACAACCTGCGCACGATGCCCTCGATCCCCCTGCGCCTGGAGATGGACGACCCGCCGGCGCTGATCGAGGTGCGCGGCGAGGTCTACATGTCGCTGTCTGACTTCGCCAAGCTGAACGAGCGCCGGGCCGAGGCGGGGCTCTCGACGTTCATGAACCCCCGCAACTCGGCCGCGGGGACGATCCGCCAGCTCGATCCCAAGCTCGCGGCCGACCGGCCGCTGTCCTTCTGGGCCTACGCCGTCGGGGCCACGGAGGGGATCACGTTCAGCTCGCACTGGGAAGCGCTGGAATGGCTTCGCGCTCACCGGTTTCCGGTGCATCAGGAGGTGGCGCTGCTGCGGACGGAGCCGGAGGTGGTCGAGCGCTGCCGGCTCTGGGAGGAGCGGCGCGGCTCGCTCGACTTCGAGATCGACGGCGCCGTCGTCAAGGTGAACGAGGTCGAGCTCCAGCGCCGGTTAGGCGTCGTCGGCCGCGAGCCCCGCTGGGCCATCGCCTGGAAGTTCCCGCCCACGACCGCCAAGACCAAGCTCAACGGGATCGGCTGGAACCCGGGGAAGTTCGGCGACCTGCACCCCTACGCGATGCTGGAGCCGGTCCACGTCGGCGGCGTGACGGTCAAGCTGGCCACGCTGCACAACGAGGAGGACCTCGCCCGCAAGGACATCCGCCCGGGCGAGGAGGTGATCGTCCTGCGCGCGGGTGACGTGATCCCGCAGGTCCTCTCGCCGGCGCCGCACGTGGCCGAGCAGAGCGATCGACCCCCGGCCCCGCACCCCCCGTCTCGATGCCCGGTCTGTGATACGCCCACGGTCAAGCCCGAAGATTCGGTCTTCACCAAGTGCCCGAATCGCGAGTGCCCGGGGCGGCGCTTGCAGCTCCTGGACCACTTCGTCGGTGCGATGGACATCGACGGGCTCGGCGAGAAGCGCGTGATGCTGTTCGTCGAGCTCGGGTGGGTACGGACCGCGGCCGACTTCTACCGGCTCCAGGTCGATCAGATCGCCTCTCAGGAGGGGTTCGGGGAGCAGTCGGCGGAGAAGCTCGTGAGCGCGATCGAGCGCTCCAAGCAGGAGCCGTTCAGCCGGGTGTTGTTCGCGCTCGGCATCGAGGAGGTGGGGTACGTCACGGGACGCAACCTGGCCCAGCACTTTCGCTCCATCGACGCGCTGCTAAACGCCAGCCCCGAGGAGATTGAGCAGACGCAGGGTGTCGGCCCGAAGATGGCGCAGGTGATCCACGAGCAGCTGCATGAGGACCAGATGACCGCGCTCATAGACGACCTGCGCGCCCAGGGGCTGACCTTCGAGGAGGAGGGTCCGCCTCCGGGCGAGGGGCTTCTGGCCGGCAAGACGTTCGTCCTCACCGGCAGCCTGCCGGACCTGACGCGCGAGCAGGCGACCGAGATGATCATCGGCGCCGGCGGGCGGGTGACCGGCTCGGTGTCCAAGAAGACCGACTACGTGGTGGCGGGGGAGAGCCCGGGGTCGAAGCTGGCCCAGGCCGAGCGGCTCGAGGTTCCGGTCATCGACGAGGACGGACTGCGGGCGCTTCTGGGCTGAGCGGAGTCAGTCCGGCAAGATGGGCCGATGTCCTCCGCCGGGCTGAAACGACGGGCTGCCTACGGCGCCCTGCTGCGCCGGGAGCACTACGTGCCCTTCACGCTGACCGTCGCGCTCGCCCGGATGAGCGCGATGATGTTCACCACCGGCGGCGTGCTGCTCGTGCTGTCGCGCACGGGGAATACCGCCCTGGCCGGCGTGACCGCGGCCGCGGCCGTCCTCCCCGGGTCGCTGAGCGGACCCGTGCTGGGAGCGTGGCTCGACGTGGCGCGGCATCGGCGCCTGCTCATCGTCATCGACCAGCTGCTCAGTGTGATCGGCCTCCTGGCCATCGTCGCGCTGGTCGGCCACGCCCCCGACTGGACCGTGCCCGCGGTCGCGGTCATCTACAGCATCACCCGCCCGCTCAGCGTGGGCAGCTTCTTCAGCACTCTGAACGAGGTCGTCGGGGTCGAGCTGATCGACACCGCGAGCACGATCGAGGCCTCGAGCCTCAACCTCGCCTTCCTCCTCGGGCCGGCGCTGGCCGGCCTCTTGGCCGGAGCGGCGAGTCCCGCCATCGCCGTCGTGGTGCAAGCGGGACTGACGCTTGTCGTGGCCGGCCTGGTTGCGGTCAACCCGGTGTTTGAGCTCAGATCTCCTCACCGTGCGCCCGATGCCCGTTCGGCGCTGCGCGACGGGCTGCGCTCGATCGTGGCCAGCCCGCTCATGCTCAGCGTCGGCGTGGCCAGCGTCCTGGCCTCGCTGGGGTGGGGGCTCATGAACCTCGGGTTCCCGCTCTACGCCGTCCACTCGCTGCACGTCGGCGCCCACAACAGCGGCTATCTCTGGGCGGCCGTGGCCGGCGGCTCGATCACCGGGACGTTCGTGTTGCACGGCGCTCCTTCCCGCCGCCGGATTGCGCTCTCCTACATGCTTCTCGGGCTCTCGGCGCTCCTCTGGCCGCTCGCCCACGTGCTCACGCTGGGGATCCTCCTCGTCGGGCTGACCGGCTTCCTGGAAGGGCCGGCCTACTCGGGGACGATCACCCTGCGCCAGCGTCTCGCCCCGCCGGCCGTCCGCGGCCAGGTGATCAACACCCTCGCCGGCGCCAACCTGGTCGCGGTGTCCGCCGGGTCAGCCATCGGCGGTGCGATCGGCCATGCGCTGCCCCTGATCTTGGCCTTTCTCGCCATCAACCTCGTCGCAGCGGCGATCGTCGCGGGCACCCGGCTCCGGGCTAGGCTGGGCGGGTGAGCGCTCCGGTCTTCGTCGCCGGCCTGGCCGGGACAGACACCCGGTTCCTGGCCGCCGCGCTCGGCGGCGACAGCGGCGCCGCCGTGGCCAGCGTGGTGGCCGGCGACGGCGGCTCGGTGTCCGACCTCGCCGAGTCGGTTCCCACGGCCCGGTTCGTGTTCCTGGCCGGTGAGCCCGCCGTGGCCACGCCGCCCGAGCTCGAGGGCTTGGAAGCGGCCCGCTGGTGCCGAGTCGAGACCCGGGAACTGCTGGCCAATCCAGCCGCCGAGCTCAGGCGGCTGTGCGGGCATCTCGGCCTCACCTATGACCAGGCGCTGCTCGGCCCGATCGAGGCGGCCCGGCGGGCGCTGGTGGCCGGGGAGGGCGAGGCGGCGCGCTCGCCGTTTGCCAGCGCGTCGACGGAGAGCTTCAAAGCTGCGCTTCAGCACGCCGCCAGCTCGCTGCTCATCTCCACCTACCAGACCAACCGACTCGTCTGTGCCCGGGCCCAGAACGGCGGCCTCAACACCCACTTCCGCCTCTACGACAAACCGATGGGAATCGCGGTGGCGCCGGGGCGGATCGCCGTGGGCACCCGGACCGAGGTCTGGGACCTGCGGGACATGCCGCAGGCCGCCGCCAAGCTCGAGCCCCCCGGCAGCCACGATGCCTGTTTCCTGCCCCGCAACCGCCACGTCACGGGCGACATCGCGGTCCACGACCTCGCCTTCGCAGCGGGCGAGCTGTGGGTCGTGGCCACCGCGTTCTCGTGCCTGGCCACGCTCGACGCCGGGCACAGCTTCGTGCCCCGCTGGGCGCCGCGGTTCATCACCGGGCTGGCGCCCGAGGACCGGTGCCATCTCAACGGGCTGGCGGTCCGCGACGACCGAGTTGCCTACGTCACCGCGCTCGGGGCGAGCGACGAGGCGGCCGGATGGCGCGCCGCCAAGGCGGACGGCGGCGTGCTGATCGACGTGGCCTCCTCCGAGGTCGCCATCGGCGGCCTCTCGATGCCGCACTCGCCGCGCTGGTACCGGGATCGGCTGTGGCTGCTCGAGTCCGGACGGGGCACGCTGTGCCTGGGTGATCCGGAGACCGGCACCGTCGAGACCGTGGCCGAGCTCCCCGGCTTCACGCGCGGGCTGGCGTTCCTCGACGGGATCGCCTTCGTGGGGCTCTCGCAGATCCGGGAGTCGGCCACCTTCGGAGACCTGCCCCTGACTCACCGCCTGCGCGAGCGGCAGTGTGGCGTGTGGATGGTTGACCTGGCCCGTGGATCGATCGTGGGCTTTCTCCGCTTCGACGACCTCGTGCAGGAGATCTTTGACCTGGCGCTCCTGCCCGGCGTGCGCTTTCCCGAGGTCGCCGAGGCCGGGGACCTGACGACCGCCCGCTCCTACGAGCTGCCCTGAGCCGGGCCGGCGTCAGGCTCGGGCGCGAGCGCGCCCGGGAAGTAGAGGACGCGCACGTGGTCTCCTCGCGCGTTCTCGCCGATGAACACGAACTGGGTATGGGGCCAGACGGCCTGGGGGATGAAGCGCTTGAGGATCTCGCTCTCGACCTCGAAGAGGAGGCCGATCCCGCGCCGGTCGCGCCCGTCGGCGTAGCGCTGGCACAGGTGGTCACGCGCGGTTTTGGCCAGCTCGATGGCGAGGCCCGACTGGCGGTGCTCGGTGGCCACGAACACGCGCGTGTGCCAGAGCTCGGCCTGGAGCTGGTCGTTGCGCTTCAGGAAGCTGGTGGAAATCCCCACCGGGGCGCCGGCCTCATCGGTTGCCACGACCAGGACCTCATGGACGCGGCGCTCCGCCTCGGCCTGATCGACCGCCCCCTCGCGGATCCACAGGTCGATGACGTCGGCCGGCGTGACCCGGTCCTGCTCGGCGAAGAGATCGAGGCGGTAACTCACGCGATCACCGCCCCGTCGAAGTAGGCGATCCGCAGCTGGAGGCCCTCGGGGAGGTAGCCGGCGTAGAGCATCCGCGGATCGCTCCACTCCGCCTCAGGCCGCTGGCGGCGGAGGGCCGGCCGGGCGAGAACGCACAACCCCACCGGCGATCCATCCGCGCCGTCGAACTCGGCCGCCAGGGCGTTGAAGGTGGCCCGGATCATCGCGGGGGCATGCTCGGCGACAACTTGGTCGAGGACGCTGCGGTAGACCCAGAAGCGTCGGCCGCCGATCAAGGCCACGTTGGTGGCATAGACCGAGCTTGACCCCACGAGGGCGCCTTCGAGTCGCATCGCGCATACGACCTCGGGTAGGCGCCGCCTCGCCTCGAGGCTGGTCAGGGCCCGTCGCTCGAGCCAGAACGTGAGGAGCTCGTCGGCCCGGTGCCGGTCGAGCTGCCCGCGAACGGTCTCGATCGTGAATGCGTCAGCCTGGTCTGGAATCCGGCGCATCCTAATGCCGGAACACGACGTGGCCCACGGACTGGCATTAGGTCCGAGCTGTCCGGTAGGGTGTCGCCTCACTCGGGTCTCGGGGCTAGAGGAGACAGGTGTCCGCGCGCTCATTCAAACGATCACACGCCCAGCGGCTGGCCAAGGAACGGCGCCGGTTGTCGAACGCCAAGCGACGGGCGCTCGTGGCGGGCGCAACGCTCGGAGCGGCGGCAGCCTTCGCGACGAGTGCTGAGGCGGCCACCTACACGGTCACAAACACCGATGACTCCGGGGCCGGCTCGTTGCGCCAGGCGATCACCGACGCCAACACCAACGGCGTCGCCGGAACACCGGACACGATCACCTTCGCTTCGGGCGTGACTGGCTCGATCGGGCTTACCTCGGGCACGCTCACCATCAGCGATCCGGGCGGGCTCAGCATTGAGGGCCCAGGGGCGAGCACGCTTTCGGTGTCGGGGGCCGGGCAGGCGGGTCAGGGAATCTTCGACATCGTTGCCGGCGGCAGTGCCGACGTCTCGATCTCTGGGCTGACGCTGACCGGCGGGTCCACGTCCGACTCTGGCGGCGCTATCGCGGATGAGAGCTCACCGCTCACGCTGACCGACGACACGATCAGCGGCAACACCGACACCGGCGATGGTGCGGGGGGTGTCTACGCCCACAACCCGGTCACCGTCTCGGGATCGACGATCAGCGGGAACACCTCGCCGACCGGTGAGGGCGGCGGCATCGGGGTGCTCAACATACCAGGGGCAACGAAATACAACCTGACGATCAGCGACAGCACGATCAGCGGGAATAGCGCCGAGGCGGGTGGCGGAATCCTTTCGGACGGCATCGTCTCAATCACCGATAGCCAGCTGACCTCGAATCAAGCGACCGAGCGCGGAGGGGGTGGGCTCTACCTCGAGTTCGGGTCGCTCTCGCTGACCGGGTCAACGGTCGCGAATAACTCGAGCGCGGGCGACGGTGGAGGGTTGTTTGTCGGATCCAAGTACGGCATGACGATCGATGGCTCGACGATCTCAAGCAACAGCTCTGCCGATGGCGGCGGCGCTTACATCTTCGGTCAGGTTGGGGAGGGATCGCCCCAAAGCCCGATTCTGGTCGAGAACTCGACGGTGTCCAACAACCAGGCGCCAAGGGGCGGCGGGATCGATATCGGGGAAGTGGAGGGCAACGCGCCGGTTACGATCTCGGCGAGCACGATCAGCGGCAACCAGGGGGGCGCGAGTTCGTTCGGCGGCGGCCTCCTGATCAGCGGCGAGCTGGACACCCCGTTTGACCTCGTCGACTCGACGATCACGGGCAACAGCGCCGCGAACGGCGGTGGCGTCAGCATTGGCTACGGCGGGAGTACCAGCGCGGTCGTCGGCACTAGCGGTTCAATTTCCTTTGACAACTCGACGATCGACGGCAATAACGCCAGTACGTACGGCGGCGGGATCTACCTCGCGCAGTACTCGACCGGCAGCCCAGCCACCGATCAGAGCGCCACCGCGGCCATCAACAGCACGATCGTCGCGGGCAACACCGACCCCGGGGCTCCGAACGACCTCTATCGCCCCTCGACCTCGACCACCGGTGGCTTCAACGACACGTTCAGCCTGATCCAGGCTCCCGGCAACGCGCCGCTGCTGAGCTCGCAGGCGCTGATCACCGGCGTCGACCCACAGCTGAACGCGCTGGCTAACAATGGCGGGCCGACGGAGACGCTGCTCCCCAAGAACACGAGCCCGGTCATCGACCAGGGCAAGGCGCAGAGCGGCCTGACCACCGACCAGCGCGGCGATCCGCGGACGGTCGACAACGGTAAGACCAGGCCGCCGGGTGGCGACGGCACGGACATCGGTGCCGTCGAGCTGGGGAAGATTCCCTCGACACCGCCGCCGCCGCCGCCTCCGCCCGGCGCGATCTCGGTCGCGGTCGGCCCGGCGACCGGGATCAAGGACAAGAGCGCGACCCTGAACGGGTCGATCAACACGAACGGCCAGGCGGTGACCTGGCACTTCCAGTACGGCACGAGCACCGCCTACGGCAAGGTGACCACAACTGAGTCGATCAGCACCGGGCACGGAACGGTTCCCGTCTCGTTCAAGGTCAGTGGCCTCAAGCCGGGGACGCGCTACCACTACCGCGTGGTCGCAACCGGCGCCTCCGGACAGCCAGTCACCTCAGCCGACGCCACCTTCAAGACGCCGGCGCCCACAATCAAGGTCCATCCGGGCTCGGTCCGAGCTGCCTCGGCCGTCCGCATCTTCGGAAGCGCCGGCGCGTGCTCGCGGGGGAGCCAGGTCACCCTGATCTCCGGCGTGTTCTCGTCCGCGCACAAGTTCCACGGGCGCAACGCCATCCACACCAAGGTCGGGGCGGGCAACAAGTACTCGGTGGTGACGCGGATACCGGCCGGTCGAGACCCGGGCAGCTACACCATCACGGGTCGCTGCGACGGCGCCGTCTTCGGGGTGACGGCCGCCCTGCGCATCCTGCCGCCCCCGCCGGTGGTCAGGTTCACGGCGTAACCGCCGCTAGGGGTCGCTTCCGGGTGAGATAAACCCGTCCAGGCCGCCCGGGCGGCTCGCGTTGGAAAATGGGGCACAGACCACCCTCTGCGGAGTTGCTGCGGCGAGCCGAGGCGTCCCGGACGCCCGCCTTCAGTCAGCCCACCAGTCGCGCTTACCCTCGACGTCTCCGCGCGGGTTCTCGCCGAGGTGGGGCGCCCCGAAGACGTCGGCGGCGCGCTGAAGGAGCTCAAGGCCGTCGGGGCCGGCCTCGTAGCCTCGCCAGGTGCCCGGCGGAACGCGCACCACGTCCCATTCCCTGACCTCGAGGACCTCGTCGGCCGCAGTGCTGAAGCCCGAGGGCCTGGCCGGCGGCGGGGAACTCAAGGTTCGGGGAGCCGTCGAAGTTAGACCCGAGGTCCTCCAGGTCCTCCTTGCCATTCGGCAGCGTGAACGGCACGGCTGCCGATCTACGTTTCGGCGGGGGGCTAGCCGTCGTACTTGGCCAGCGCGGCGGCGAGGTCGTTGCCCTCGATCATGTGCACGTAGTCGGGATCGCCGAGGCCGTTGGCCAGGAAGGCGAAGGCGAGCTCGTGACCGTCCCGGGCCCGGCAGTAGCCGGCCAGGTTGGCCACGTCGTGCAGCGTCCCGGTCTTGCCGTGACAGACGTTCTGGGCGGCGGTGCCGACGCCCTCGTACTGGAGGGTGCCGGTTTGGCCGGTGGTGGCGAGCGAGTTGAAGAAGTAGGGGTTGGTGTACATCTTCTGAAGCAGGGTCACGACCTGGATTGGGGTCGTTGAGTCGGTGCGAGACAGCCCTGATCCGTCATCGAACGCGGGCGTGATGCCGAACTGGCTCTGGACCTCCTGGCGGACCACGGCGACTCCCGCCGCCGTTGTGCCCGCACCCCCGAAGCGCGCGCCCAGTCCCTTGAGGAGCATCTCGGCGAAGTAGTTGTCAGACGGGGTATTGGTGAGCTGGATGAGCTTGGCCATGTTGGGCGACTGGACCACAGCCAGCTTGCGCATCCCCGACGGTGTGTGACCGGTGTAGATCGGGGTGTTGCGCGGGACCTTGACCCCGGCGGCCTTGAGGGCGGCGGCGAACTGCTGCGTCGCGTAGAGGGCAGGACGCATCTGGCGGCTCGTGCCCTCGAGGTTGGCAAAGCCACGGTCGAAGGACAGGGCGCTGAGTTCGCCCTCCACATCCGGGAGGTCGGCCTGATAGCCGGTGGCCGGCGTGCCCCTCAGCGAGTCGAAGTAGGACTCATCGCCGACGATCCGACCGTCGAAGGCCTTGATGTGCTGGCTGCGGACCAGGTTGGAGACGAGCTGTTGCACCGTGGCACCGGTGCCGTAGGCGATTCGGTCGAAGCTGCTTGAGCCGAAGGTGGGGTCGCCTCCGCCGCGCAGGTAGAGGATTCCGTCGAATGTCCCGGCGGAGTTGACGCTGCCCGAGCCCCACACGGTGGTGCTCAGCGTGGCGCTCGGCCCGAAGCGGAGCAGCGCGGTCGAGGTGGTGTAGAGCTTCTCCACCGAGGCCGGCATCCGCCCGACGTTGGCCGCCTTGGAATAGAGCGTCTGGCCGGTGTTCAGATCGACCACGTAGGCACTGGCCTCTCGGCCGATCTTGGACATGCCGGAGTTCAGCGCCGAGGTCAGGGCCTGGGCGGCCGTCATCGGTTGCGCGCTGGCCGCGGCGGGCGCTGCGGCAAGCACGGCTAGGAAGGCCCCCCAAGCCAGCACGAGTCTGCGCATTCGGGTCTCTGAAACACGGGTGGGTGGCAAAAGGTTCCGCTGAGGGCGGAAAAAGGTTGGCGGGTGGGGGGCGGGTGGGGGGCGGGTTGGGGACGCTCGAGGCGCGGGCCTGCCTGCGGCGGAGCGGCGAAGCGTGGAGATTTTGTCCCGAGGGGTGGGACGAAGTCTCCACGCTTCAGGGTTCTGGCGTGGAATCGGGAGCGCGCCGGCCGGGCGCCGGCGGCGCTCGGCCCTACAATTCCGGCGCAGATGGGCAAGGTCGTCAAGCTGGAGACCGCCGGGGGGCAGCGCGCGGCCAAGTCGCGCGCCACAACCCAGCGTCGGCGGCCGCGGTCGAAGACCGCGCTGGTGCTCGGTGGCGGCGGCTTCACGGGCGGGGTGTATGAGATCGGCGCCCTGAGGGCGCTCGATTTGCTGTCGGTCAATCGCACCGTAAATCAGTTCGACATCTACGTGGGCACCAGCGCAGGGGCGTTCGTCGCCGCCGCCGTCTCCAACGGGATCACCCCCGAGGAGATGATGCGGGTGCTCGTCAACCAGGTCCCGACGCCGTTTCCGGACGCCCGCATCAGCGCGCTCCTGCGCCCCAATTACCGCGAGTTCCTGACCAAGGGGGTCCTCATGCCCCTGCGGCTGGCCCAGGTCGTGCGTCGTCTGGTCGGTGACCTCGGGCAGGTGTCGGCGGTCGACCTGGCGGTAGGGCTCGCCGAGGCGCTTCCCTCAGGGATGTACTCAGGTGAGGGGCTGGAGCGGTATGTGCGCCGGATCCTCTCCGAGCCCGACCGGAGCGACGACTTCCGTCTCCTTAAGAGCGAGCTCTACCTGGCCGCGACCGATCTCGACACGTGCGAGCGGATCGTGTTGGGGGCGCTGGGGTGGGACGACGTGCCGATCTCCAAGGCGGTGGCCGCCTCCGGCGCTCTCCCGATGATCTACAAGCCGGTCAAGATCAAGGACCGCGAGCTCGTCGACGGGGGGATCGTCTCGACCACGAACGTCGATATCGCCGTCGAGGCCGGCGCCAAGTTCATCGTGGTCGTCAATCCGCTCGTCCCCTACGTCAACGACTTCGAGAAGCGGATCCCCACGATCACCGGGTCACGCGCCCGCCACGTGTCCGACATGGGCTTTCCCCAGATCGGCTACCAGGCCTTCAAGCTGCTGGCCTACCAGCGGCTCCACCAGATGGCCGGCGCCTGGGAGCAGCGCTACCCGGGCGTCGACATCATCTTGATCGAGCCCGAGCCCAACGACGAGCTGATGTTCCAGACGAGCATCATGAACTACACCTCGCGGGTCGACATCGCCCGGCACGGCTTTCAGTCCGTGACGCTCAAGCTGGCCCACGACTACAACCGCTTCAAGCGGATCTGCACCCGGCACGGGATCGAGATCTCGGCCACCCGGGTCCG
>DATJQY010000007.1:0-12824 GCA_035505215.1 Solirubrobacteraceae bacterium
CGAGGATGCGCGCCTTGGTGTGCGAGGTGTCGGTGACGATGCCGGCCTGCGAGCCGGTGAGCGAGATCGCGTGGTGGCCGAGATCGTGGATGGCCATTGCGCACAGCGCGCACGAGATCCGCTCGCCGGTGCTCAGCAGCATGTCCATCTCGCGCGGGTCCGGGGTGGTCGAGACCTCCTCGGCCATCGCGATCAGGTCGTCGGTGGTCTTGCCGCGCGCCGACAGGACCGCGACGACGCGGCGCCCGCTCTCACGCTGGGCGACGATCCGCCGGGCCGCGCGCTTGATCCGCTCCGCATCGGCGACCGAGGTACCGCCGAACTTCATCACGATGGTTCCGGGCATCCGGGGTCGAAGGGTACGGGGTTCACCCCGCCGCGCTGAGCCGCTTGGACAGAGTGCGGGCGACCTCGGCGAGCTCCGGCGGGTCGAGCACCTCGAGCGGGTGGTCGAGCAGCGCCGTCCACACGAGGGCGCTCCGAGACCACGGCCCCCGGGTCGTGACGATGCAGTGCTCCTCCCCGTCGGGCTCGACGGTTGCGTAGCGAGCCGGGATCCGGCTCCGGACGTGCTCGGCCGACACAGCCAGCCGCATGCGCCCGGGCGCAGCCTCAGCCCCCCCGAACCGGTCACCCCGCAGCCGGTCCTGGACATAGGCGGCCGGGTCGCCGCCCGGGACCGTGCGCGGGCGCCCGCGTGGCCCCACCTGCACCCGTCCGCTGATCCGGTCGAGGCGAAAGGTCCGCCAGTCGTCGCGGTCGAGATCGAAGGCGACCAGGTACCAGCGATAGCCGCTGTTGACGACGGCACAGGGCTCCGTGTTCCGCCTGGCCGCCCGCTCGTCCCGGGTCGTGTAGGAGAAGCGCAGGCGCAAGCTGTCGCGGCAGGCCCCGGCGATCGTGGCCAGCACCTCGGGATCGATCGACGGCGCGTCGATGGCAAAGGTCGACGTGGCGCCGGCGAGCGCGCTCACTCGGCGACGGAGCCGGTCGGGCAGGACCTGCTCGAGCTTGGCCAGAGCGCGCACCGAGGTCTCCTCGATTCCCGAGATCGACGCCGCCGCGGCCGTCCGCAGCCCGACCGCGACGGCCACAGCCTCGGCGTCGTCAAGCAGGAGCGGCGGGAGCTCGGCGCCCGTGCCGAGGCGGTACCCACCCGCGACCCCCGGGGCCGCCTCGACCGGGTATCCCAACGAGCGGAGCTTGTCGACGTCGCGGCGGATCGTCCGCGGCCCTACGCCGAGGCGCTCGGCGAGCTCGGCGCCGGTCCATTCACGGCGCAGCTGGAGCAGCGAGAGCAGGGAAAGCAGGCGCGCCGAGGTCTGGATCATCGTGGGCGAAAGCCTGGCAGAAATTGCGGACAGAAACTGACCGCAAAGATCCAGAACTCGCCTGTTTTGCGGACTGAAATTGACCGCAATTCACGAGAGGGTTTGGGCATGCGATCAATCACCCTTCCCACCCCCCGGGCCGAGCTGCCGCGGCAGCTCGACACCCCGCGCGCGAAGAACCTCGCGCTGATGCTGCTGGCGATGACGCAGTTCGTGCTCGTCATCGACGCGTCGATCGTCAACGTCGCCTTGCCCTCGATCGGCCGCGGGCTCCATTTCTCCCAGACCGACCTGTCCTGGGTCGTCAACGCCTACACGCTGACCTTCGGGGGCTTCCTGCTCCTGGGTGGCCGGCTCGCCGACCTCCTCGGCCGGCGGCGGATGTTCATGGCCGGCCTCGTCCTCTTCTCCTCCGCCTCGCTGGCCGGCGGCCTGGCTCAGTCGGAGGCCTGGCTCATCGCCGCGCGGGCAGTCCAGGGCCTGGGCGGCGCGATCGTGTCACCGGCGGCGCTTTCGATCATCACCACCACCTTCGCCGAGGGGTCCGAGCGCAACCGTGCCCTCGGCGTGTGGGGCGCCGTCGCGGGCGCGGGCGGTGCCGCCGGCGTCCTGCTCGGCGGGATCCTCACCACCGGTCTGAGCTGGCGCTGGGTCCTGTTCGTCAACGTCCCGATCGGCCTGATCTGCGCGTCGCTGGCGCCGCGGCTGATCCGCGAGAGCCGTGCCGAGATGAAGACGCGCGCGTTTGACTTTGCCGGGGCGATCACGGTGACGGCCGGGCTGGCCCTGCTCGTGTACGCGGTCGTCGATGCGGTCAATGTCGGCTGGGGTTCGACCGCCACGCTGAGCAAGCTCGGCGCCGCGGTGCTCCTGATCGCCGCCTTCCTGGTCATCGAGTCCCGCCATCGGGCTCCCCTGATGCCGTTCTCGATCTTCCGCCTGCGGACGCTGCGGGGCGCCGACACCGTGGCCCTGCTCATCGGCATGTCGCTGTTCTCGATGTTCTTCTTCGTCTCGCTCTACATGCAGGAGGTCCTGCACTACTCGGCCCTCAAGACCGGCCTCTCCTACCTCCCGCTGGCCGTCGGGATCATCCTCGCCGCCGGGCTGGCCTCATCCGCGGTCACCCGCCTGGGCGTGAAGCCGGTGCTGATGTCCGGGCTGCTGCTGATCGCCGGCGCCCTGGTTTGGTTCTCGCGCGTCCCGGCCTCCGGCGGATCATTCCTGAGCAGCGTCCTGGGTCCGTCGCTGCTGGCCGCCTTCGGGCTCGGGCTGTCGTTTGTCCCGGTCACCGTGGCCGCGATGATGGGAACCCGCCCCCACGAGGCCGGTCTCGCCTCGGGGCTCGTCAACACCGCCCAGCAGGTCGGTGGTGCCGTCGGTTTGGCGTTGCTGGCCACCGTGGCCAATACCCGGACGCACAACCTGCTGAGCGCTGGGCATCACAGCCTGACCTTTGCGCTCACGAAGGGGTTTGAGCGGGCGTTCCTAGTCGGCGCGGGCTTTGCCCTGGTGGGCGCGATCCTCGCGCTCGTGCTGATCCCGTGGCGGGAAAGCGCCTCGCCCGGCGCGGAACAACCGTCAGGTGAGGAAGGGACGGCCGGCGCCCCCCTGACGGCTTGCCCCGAGCTGGCCGCCTAGTCTCCAGGCCCCCGGGCGGTGGTCGTGCTCAGAGCGACCGCCGCCCGGCCAGGGCCCGGCCCAGCGTGAGCTCGTCGGCGTACTCCAGGTCGGCGCCCACCGGCAGCCCGCTGGCCAGCCGGCTGACCGTCACCTCCGGGGCGGAGGTGCGCAGGCCCTCGGCGATGTGGAGTGCCGTCGCCTCCCCCGTCGTGGTCGGGTTGGTGGCCAGCACGACCTCCCGCACGCCCGCGTTCACGACCCGGTCATAGAGCTCGGAGATCTTCAGGTCCTCCGGATCGACGCCGTCGATCGGTGAGAGCGCGCCGCCGAGGACGTGGTAGCGCCCGGAGAACTCGTGCGTGCGCTCGATCGAGATCACGTCCGAGGGCTCCTCGACCACGCAGATCAGGGTCGGGTCACGCCGCTCATCGGAGCAGATCCGGCACCGGGGCCCGTCGGCCAGGTTGAAGCAGACCTCGCAGAGTCCGATCCGCTCCTTGACCTCCCGGATGGCATCGGCCAGGGCAAACGCCTCCTCATCGCTCGCGCGCAGGAGATGGAAGGCAAGCCGCTGCGCCGTGCGCCCGCCGACGCCGGGAAGCTTTGAGAGCTCAGTGATCAGACGCTGAACGGGCGGGGCGTAGACGGTCATCTGGGGCGTTCCGGGACTCGGGGGCGGCGCGGCGCCGCCGCCCGGTCACATCCCGGGCAAGCCCAGGCTACCCAGGCCACCGGCGATCCCGCCGAGCCGCGAGGAGGCCAGCTCCTGCGCCGAGCGCAGGGCCTCGTTCACGGCGGCCAGAACCATGTCCTGGAGCAGCTCGACGTCTTCGGGATCAACCGCCTGGGGGTCGATCACGATCGACTTCACGCTGAGATCGCCGGCCACCTTGACGGTGACCATGCCCCCACCGGCGGAGGCTTCGACGACCTCCTCCTTGAGGGCTTCCTGCGCAGCCAGCATCTCTTGCTGCATCTTCTGCGCCTGCTTGAGCAGTTGCTGCATGTTCGGTTGTTGAGGCATCACACCATCCTTGGCTTGGAGGTGTTATCGGCGGCAGTCTGGGTGAACACTAGTTCGCGCCTGTGTTATCGGACTCGTCGTCGAGAAGCTCCTCGGCATCGAACTCCTCGACGAACCGCCGTACGAGCTCTTCGCCGGAGAGGACGGTGGCGACCGGCTCCTCCCCCTGCATAACATCGCGAAGCTCGTAACGGAGCGCCAGCCGCTGCCCGGTCACCGCCTTGAGCGCCTCGGCGGCGGCGCGCCGGTAGTCGTCCTGTTCGGCCTTGCGCTTGAGAAACGATGCCCCGGAGGGGAAGGCCAGCGTCAGCGACCGGTCGTCCACCGCCACCGGACGCGCCGCGTCGAGCGCCCCGGCAAGCATCGCATTGTCGGTCCGGACCAGGTCGACGACCGCGGGCCAGGAGGCGAGGGCGGTTTGGAGATCAGGGGCGGAGGGAGCCTGGGTCGTGACGGGCTCCGGGGCGGGCTGGGGATCGGGCTGGGGAGGGGCTTGAGCGGGCGCCGGAGCGGCGGCCTCATTGACCTGCGAAGAGGCCTCAGGGACGGCGTTCTCCGGAGTCCCCTCGGCGGCGGGCGCTGAAGCGGTCACTGACCCACCCTCGAGCCTTTCGACCCGTGACAGCAGCGCGCCCATGCTCGGGTCCATCTCCGGCGCAGCCGCCTTGACCAGCACCAGCTCGAGTTGGATCCGCGCCTGGGCGCCGTTGGCGGTGGCCTCGAGCGCCGCGGAGACAAGATCCAGGAGGCGCACGGCATCGGTCTGGGCCAGCGCCGCCGCCTGCTCGGCTAGACGCCGGTCCCGATCCGGGGTCAGTCGGAGCTCCAGCGGTACCTCCCCCAGCACCTGGACGGCCAAGAGCTCACGTCCGTGGACCTCGAGGTCGCGCAGGACCTGACCCGCATCCCGGCCTGACTCGCCGAGCTTTGACGCCGCGCGCAGCGCGCGCGCAGGATCCCGCGTGATCACCGCGTCCACCGCTTCGAACAGCTGCTCGGCGTCGGTCACGCCGAGCACGGCGAGCACGTCGGAGGTATCGATCCGCCGCTCGCCGGCATAGGTGACGAGCTGCTCAAGCGTGCCCAGCGCATCGCGGAAGCTGCCGGTCGCGTGACGCGCGATCAGGGCCACGGCGCTCGCCTCGATCTGGATGTCCTCGGCGTCCACCACGCGCTGGAGCACCTCGGCCACCTCCTTCACCGACGGACGCGAGAAGTCGAACCGATGACAGCGATCGACCACGGTCGGGAGGACCTTCTGGGCCTCGGTGGTGGCGAGCACGAAGATCGTCCGCGGCGGGGGCTCCTCGAGTGTCTTGAGGAACGCATTCCAGGCCTGGGAGGAGAGCATGTGCGCCTCGTCGAGGATGTAGACCTTGTGGCGCCCGGACACGGGCGCGTAGGCCACCTTCTCCCGCAGGTCACGGATGTCGTCCACCGAGTTGTTGGAGGCGGCGTCCATCTCGATCACGTCGAGCGAGGTGGCGCCCGCGATCGAGACGCAGGGATCGCACTCGCCGCACGGACTCGTGGTCGGTCCCTGTTCGCAGTTCAGGCAGGCGGCCAGGATCTTGGCCATGCTCGTCTTCCCCGTCCCGCGGGAGCCGACGAACAGGTAGGCGTGGTGGACCTTCCCCTGCTCCACGGCGTTCTGAAGCGTGCGCACGACGTGCTCCTGCCCGACCACGTCGGCGAACGTCCGAGGCCGGTGGCGGCGATACAGGGAGGGGCCGGTGGACACGCCTTCGAGTCTAGTTATGGGGCGGAAAAGCGGACCGTGCACCCCCCGTCGAAGCCGGTTCCTGGGGCGCTGCCACCATCCCGGAGCTCCGGCTCGGCGTCCCCGCAGCGCCTGGAGGTGACCGCTTAAGGCTGCTTCCTTCCGGACCTGACCTGGTTCACGGGCCTTCACCGCCGCGGGACCGGGCCATCAACGCCTTGGGACGGGGCGCTGACCCCAGGGCCGGAGCCCCTCGGGAGGGGATTCAGCCCCGCTAGAGCGGATTGCGGGTACAGGGCACCGCTAGCACCCCGCCTAGCACGGTCCAGAGGGGATCGTAGCTATTCGCTGGGCGGGAGTCGACGCCCGCGGGCTCGACGTCGCCGACGCACCGCCAGCACGAACCCGGCTGCACCCGGCCTGAGCTCCTCATTCGGCTTGCGCAGTTCCGAGATGGCGGCCCGCAGTAGATCGATGGCGGTATCAATTCGCTGCTTGTCCTCGCCGGCCTTTTTTCCTGCGGAGTCAGCCAGCGAGTCGGAGACAACCTCAAGCGCGCGCAGGCCACCGGCGAGCGCCTCGAGAGCGGGAACAACGAGGTCGGACGTGGATGAGTGGCTCTGTTGATTCATAAAGAGCCGAGCATTTAGGTTCTCGTCGCCCCAGCCCTTTAGCAATCCCCCTGTTGCACGATCGTGGACATGTGTCGTAGAGGCCGCAAGGCCATTTTTGGACGAGTGTTCGAGCCAGCTCGGCTAGCCGACAACTGCGATCGGAACCGCTGCATGGACAGCCTCAGCCACGCGCTCGATCTCGCTCGGCAGGAGATCGGGATGCATGGGGAGTGATAGCTCCTCCGCC
This sequence comes from Solirubrobacteraceae bacterium, assembly GCA_035505215.1. Taxonomy (GTDB): domain Bacteria; phylum Actinomycetota; class Thermoleophilia; order Solirubrobacterales; family Solirubrobacteraceae; genus Palsa-465. The sequence goes on from DATJQY010000007.1 coordinate 6,560, forward strand.
GCCCAGGCCTCTGAGTGCGGAAGATCGCCGTAGACGATTGGCCGGGCGTGCCATGCCGAATGCTGGTGAACCGCGGGCGTGTAGTGGATGCCGGTCTCGATGCCCCAGGCGCGCAGGGCCGCTGCCACCTCATCCCGCAAGCCGAACCGGACCGGGAACAGGTGATAGATACTCGGACTCTCGTCGCGCTCCTCAACAACCCTGGCGACCGCGGGGAGCAGCTCACGGTAACGCGCCGCGTGCCTTCTCCGTGCCTCGTTCCAGCCGTCGAGGTAAGGCAGCTTCACGCGTAGCAGTGCGGCCTGTAGGGCGTCGAGTCGCTCGTTGTAGCCCAGCTCCACATGTTCGCCCTTGGCCCGCTGGCCGAGGTTCCGCAGACGGCGGATCCTGGCGGCGAGAACGTTGTCGTCGGTGCAAACGGCGCCCCCATCCCCAAACGCACCGAGGTTCTTGCTGGGATAGAACGAGAAGCCGGCGGCCGCGCCCAGGGAGCCCGCGCGGTGCCCGCAGTAGCGCGCGCCGTGGGCCTGAGCGGCGTCCTCGAGGACGAGCAGTCCGGCTGGCTTGGCGAAGGCCTCCAGGGCGGCCATGTTGCAGGTCTGGCCGTAGAGATGCACGGCCAGGACTGCCACTGTGCGCGGGCCCACCGCTGCGCGCGCGGCATCCGGATCGATCAAGCCGGTCCCGGGCTCGACATCGCAGAGCACGGGCGTCGCGCCCACATGAGCGACGGCGAGAGCTGAGGCGATGAAGGTGTGGCCGGGGACGATGACCTCATCCCCCGGCCCGATCCCGTAGCCCTCGAGGATCAGCGCGAGCGCCGCGGTGCCCGACGCGACGCCCACGCAGTGCGCGACCTCTGAATAGGCCGCGAACTCCTCCTCGAACCGCTCGACCTCTTCCCCAAGGGTGAATGAGCTTGAGCACATGAGGCGCATGAAGGCTCCTTGGAGCTTGCCCTGGATGAGCGAGTGCTGCCGTTCCAGCGCCACGAAACGAACGGGTCGTTCTCGCTGCTCCGGGATCGATGCCGCGGCTTCCATCATGCGCCCCTTTTTCGTCTGACGTTGACCCTCGAGTTATCCCATCAACGCCCGGGGCGGGACATAGGTAGCGCCGCTCATGCCCCGTTCAGGAAGCTGAACAAGATGATAGATTCCTTATACAAAAGGGGGCTAGGATCCTCCTGTAAATCGGGGGTATATGACGGTGGGGTCTGAGAACGGAATCGAGGATCGGGGCGTAGTAGGCGTTCTGATCGTCGACGACTACGATCTGTTTCGAACTGGGCTGGCAACGCTGCTGGCCGCTGAGCCCGGACTAGCGGTCGTCGGTCAGGCTTCAAACGGACGCGCGGGGGTCCGTCTGGCCCGCGAACTTTCGCCCGATGTCGTGCTCATGGACCTGCGTATGCCGGACATCTCCGGGCATGAGGCAACCGAGGCGATCGTGGCCGAGCGCCCGGTCACGCGGGTGGTTGTTCTCACTGTCCTCTCCGATGACGAGGACGTTGAGGCGGCCGTGCAGGCGGGGGCATGTGGATATCTGGCCAAGGACACGCCGATGGACGAGGTGGTCTCCGCCGTTCGCGCCGCCGCCGCCGGGGCCGCCTGGTTGTCTCCGCGGGCCGCCGAGGTCGTTCTGGGTCGGGTCCGTAGGAGTGAACCGGGCCGGGCTGCCCAGCCCGACGCCCTCGAGGAGCTGTCCCCGCGTGAGCTCGAGGTCCTGCATCTGATCGCCCGTGGCATGGAGAACACCGAGATCGCCGATGCCCTCAGCATCAGTCCGCGTACGGCCAAGAACCACGTCTCCAGCATCCTGAGCAAGCTCGGGCTGCCAAGCCGTGTCCAAGCCGCGATCTACGCGGTCCGCCACGGGTTGGACTGACCGCGTTCAGACGCTGTGCAGAGCCCGCGCGCGGGCCTCACGAATCTGGCCCCACCAACCGTGGTTGAGGAGCTCCGAGCGATCCTCGACGCCCAGCTTGTGCACAAGCTCTGAGATATGCCGCCGCACGGTGACCGGCGCAATGCCCAGCCGGTCGGCGATGGCCGAGGTTGTATGGCCCCGGCGGAGCATGCCCAGGACCTGTGCCTCTCGGCTCGTCAGAGCATCGGCACCAGAGCCCGCCACCCTCAGCTCCATGACCAGGTCCAAGACCATCGAGCGCGGGACCACCGCCTCGTTGCAGGCAACCGCTCGGATAATTCGGCGCAACCGCCCGGCATCGATCCCGCCGGGCGCGTAGCCGATGGCGCCGGCCCGAACGGCATCGATCAGATCCTCGTCATCGGTCGTCTCAGCCAACACGACCACCGCAGCGTTCGGTGCGGCCCGGCATATCGCTCGGATCGTTGCCATCCCATCCCCGCACAGCCGGCGTCCGATCAGGCAGATCTCGGGCTGCTCACGCTTGGCGGCGCGGATCGCCTGAGTCGGGTCCTCGACCTCGGCGCAGATCTCTGCCTCGCCGTTCAACGCAATTCGGATGCCGAACCGGGTGGGTGCATCTTCCGCGACGAGGAGCCGGACGCGACGCATCAGGGAAAGATGACTTCGAGTTCGGTGCCGTGAGTTCGGCCGTTGCGCACTCGCAGCGTCCCACCGAGTCCGGCCGCCCGCTCACGCATGCTGCGGATTCCGAAGCCCTCGTCGCCTCTGTCGAAGTGCTTTTGGATCCCGTGCCCGTCGTCGACGACCCGCAGCACCAGGCCGGCGTCGGTCTGCTTCAGGGCCACGAGAACGTTTCGGGCTTCACCATGGCGGGCCGCGTTCGCGATCGCCTCACGCGTGATGCGGCCGACCTCGTTTCGGCTGTCGGGCGTGAGCGGGGCGTCACACGAGACGTCGGTCACGATATGCATCCCGAACCGCTCGCCCAACTCGTGCGCGATCGCGTCCATCGTCTCACGCGCGGTCGCCGAGCTGACATCCGAGAGTGAACTGATCGCCTCACGTGAGATGGCGAGCGCGTGGCGCGCGGCCTGGGCAATTGGATGCTCCTCCCCCAGGTTCTCGGACATCTGGGCCCCGTGAGCGGCGATGAAAGCAAGATCCTGGGCCAAGCCGTCGTGCAAATCCTGCGCCATCCGGCGGCGCTCTGCGACGGCGGCGGCCTGGGTTGCCCGGGCTCGCATTTCCAGGTCCCGGCGTAGCGCCGCAGCGAAGATGAAGCCGAAGCCGAGAAGCCGCAGGCCGTCACGGACCGAGACCGACTCAGGCGTGACGTGCGGAAGCGTCAGGTAATAGAGCTTCGTCGCCGCCAGAAGTAACGCACCCGCGCCGACGAGCTGCAGGTACTGGCTCTGCTCCCGCTGGCTGCGCTGCGCGAATCCCACGGCGGCCCACAGGAACAGTCCCGCGGTGAGGACCAGGATCGCCAGCGCCAGTGGGTGGTCGACTGCCTGTTGAAGACCGGTCTGGTGCCCCGACTGATTCAGCAGCTCGCCGCGCAGGAGCCATCCGACGAGCTCGGCGGCGGCCACAGCTCCGAACGACAAAACGGCGATCGTGAGTCCCGGACGGTGGCTCTTGAAGACGATCCTGTCCGAGGGCGTTTTTGAGGCGAGAACCAGGACCGCCGCGACGACGAGCTGGCCAAGCGGGTAAGCGGCTGACAGGCCGCTGCCTGAGTGCAGATGGAGTGCCGCAGGCAGTGTGTTCGAGAGCATCTCCGTTGCGGCCAGCGTGATCACGGCACCGAGCAGGAGCAGCTCTCGCAGGCGATGCGTGTGATGGAACTGCTCCCGCAAGAGGGCCGCGGCGGCAAGCGCGAACAGCGTCATGATCGTTTCCATCGCCGCGCGCAAGGTCGGCGCGTAATAAGCGGCGGGGTGAACGAAGCCGAGGGCCACGACCAGCGCCGCTCCCATGCCGAGTGCGTCCAGCCACGTGCGCCGCCGTCCCAGCCCACGCAGCTCTTGGCCCGGCATCTGATCGGCGCCGGCGGACGCGGGCGCAATCGCAAACCCGGCAGCCGAAGCGCGGATCCAACCCAGTCTTCTGTTGCCCCCGTCCCGGCTATCTGCCGAGCCCGAGTCCTTCGAACCGGCCTTCCCAGTCTCCATTGCGCTTTCCAGCGCCCCCCAACATGGCCGCCCCCGTGATGGCCCCCACCACGTTCTATGTAGACGTTCGGAAACGATACCGAATAACGGGCAGTCCGAGAAGTTTTTTTTGATATTTGCGGAGTCCCGAGCCGCCACCCGTTGGGGCATCTGCTAGCGCCGCCGTTCATTCGGGTGAACGGCCGAATGAGTCGCCACGGCCATTGACCGGAGCCGGGGCCGGATAAATACTCGCCAATCGGAAGGCGAGAGCGGAGCCTCTCGCAGAGAGACGGACAAAGCGCGAGAGCGGACGCTCTCGCCGGGGCCAGCGAAACGAGGGGCAGCCGCACGCTGACGCATTGGCGTGGGCGATCTAACGACGCCGGTCGCCACGCCAACGAGGGGGCGAACGTGATTAGCGAAGCTTTTGCCGCAACGCCGGGAAGCATCGGTTTCAGGAGCAGGTCGACGCTTGATGAGTCGCCTGAATCGCGAGAGAAGACGAGGCTCGCGGTGGCCAGAGCGAAGGAAGGCGACCAGGACGCCCTTCGCTATCTCTACGTGAGCTATTCGCACAACATCTACGGCTACGTCCGCTCCATCGTCCGGGACGATCACGAGGCCGAGGACGTCACGCAGCACGTTTTCGCGAAACTGATCACGACACTCGTCAAGTACGACGACCGTGGGGTGCCGTTCTTCGCCTGGCTCCTTCGCATGGCGCGCAACGTGGCCATCGATCACCTACGCGCCAACCGGATGACTCCGACCGAGTCGGTGATCGATCCAGACTCAAGCTCGGGTTCCGACTTCGACCAGAGCGATTCCGTCCGCGCGGCCCTCGCCACGCTTCCGGAGGAGCAACGTGAGGTCGTGATCCTCCGGCACGTCGTGGGACTCACGCCGGGCGAGATCGCCGACCGGATGGGTCGAACCGAGGGCTCTATCCACGGCCTGCATCACCGGGGCCGCCGAGCCCTCAGGCGCGAGCTGGCGCGGCTCGAGTGCAACCCCTGCACCCGAGTACCGCGTCCGCTCGCGGCCGCTTAACGACGGTCGCCGCAGCAGCTGTGTTTAGCGCAGTTGTGTAAGTCGGCGGCTGGGAGCCAGCCGCGCTCCCTGAGGGGGCACCCTCAACCCGACGCAGGCAGGACGCGCGGGTCAACGCGGTTACCGAGGCGCCCCGGCCTGGCACGAACTGCTCGGCCGGGGCGTGGTTGGTTCGTAACGCTTAGGGCGCAAAATCCATAGGAAAAGCGCCCGGGATCTCTCTTTTCGGGAGCCGGAAGTTTAGTCGCTCGCGTCCCCGGGCAACTAAGCACCGTTTTCTAGAGCGCGGATCCGGCCACCGCACCTAGACCGGTGATCGGCCACGCTCTAAAGCCTCGAATCACGAGTACGACTACTCCTAGCGGGAGAGGACCGAATGCGGCGTGTGTGGATTCTTTGCGGCCTTTTTTGTCTGTTCACGGTGGCGGTTGCGGAGGCCTCGCTAGCTCGACACCGAGCGACCACGACGCGTCAAGATGCAGCCAACGCTGGCGGGGAGCAAGTCCTCTTTGGCGATCAAAAGATCGAGTCCGGGCTCGACTCGAACGCCCCAGGCTCTGCCGAAGCGTTTCCCTTCAGTGATACGGCCACGGGAACCGCGACCTCGATCTCTGTATACGTCGACGCCCACAACACGGCCGGCCAGCTGATCGCCGGGATCTACACCAACAACGACGGTCATCCCGGATCGCTCCTGACCTCCGGCTCCGTGTCCTCGCCAAAAGCGAGCGCGTGGAACACCGTGACGGTCCCCGCTGGGGCCGTCAACGCGGGAAACACTTACTGGGTGGCACTGCTTGGCCGTGGGGGAACCCTTTACTTCCGTGACCGGAGCGGCGGATCGTGCCAGAGCGAAAACTCCTCCCAGTCGCACCTCACGTCGCTGCCAGGGTCCTGGAAGAGCGGCCCGCGCTGGAACTCTTGTCCGGTCTCGGCATACGTAGCCGGCACGCTGTCACAGGGTGGCAGCACCGGCACGACCGGGTGGACGGGGCAGACCGGGTCGACGGGGCCGACCGGATCGACCGGATCGACCGGCACGACCGGCACGACCGGGACGACAGGGCAGACCGGGTCGACCGGGCAGACCGGGTCGACCGGGTCGACCGGCAAGACCGGGACGACAGGGCAGACCGGATCGACCGGCAAGACCGGGACGACAGGGC
>DATJQY010000008.1:0-2131 GCA_035505215.1 Solirubrobacteraceae bacterium
CCCGTCCACCAGGAACGCCGTGCCGGGCGCGACAATCAGGTCGATTGGCCGTCCGGGGGAGACGATCCGCGCGTCCTGGACCGCGTCCGCCGCCAGCGTCAGCACGTCCACCGGGGCGACGTTCAGCGGCCGCTGCTGGTCGAGCCGGGCCAGCGTCAGCAGGTCCTCGACCAGCAGCCCCATCCTGGTCGCCTCGGCCTCGACCCGCCCGATCAGATGATCCAGCTCCTCTGGCGACATGCCGTCTCGGGAGGACGACCCGGACCGGCCGCCACGCGAGGGCCCCTCCGGGGCCAGCCCCGCAGCTGCGGAGCCGTTGGCCGATTGGGGGACAAACGCGTCCGTTCGGGATGACTGCTCTTGATCTTCCAATCGGCCGCCGCGCCCGCTGGCGGCGGTGCGCTGCACCCCGCCCGCCCCGCCCCGCATGCGATAGTGCGCGGCGAAGCCGCGGATGGTGGTCAGCGGCGTGCGCAGCTCGTGCGAGGCGTCGGCGATGAACCGCCGCATCCGCTCCTCAGAGTCGTGCGCCGCCTGCTCCGACTCCTCCTGAGCGTGGAACGCCCGCTCGATCTGCGCCAGCATCGCGTTCAGCGACCGGCCGAGCGAGCCGATTTCGGTCCGGGGATCGCCCTCAGGCACCCGGTGGTCCAGGTGGCCTTTCGCGATCTCGCCCGCGGTCATCTCGATGTCGTCGAGCTGGCGAAGATTGGCCCGGACGACCCCGACACCGACGATCGCGAGCACCATCACGATCGAGGCGCCCACGATCAGCTCGACGAGGATCAGCCGCTGGAGCTCGGCCGTGACCGGTCCCAGGTCGACGGCGACGAAGGCAATAACCGTTTCCGTCTTGCCCGTCGCGTTGATCGTTACCGAGATGGCCTGCCCCATCACCCGCCACGTGTCTCCGCCCGACTGCGACCCGGTGATGATCAACTCAGGATTGCTCGAACTCGCCCACTGTTTAGTCGGGAGCTGGGGAAGGGCCAGCGCCTGGGGCGAGTTGCCGGCGCCGGGGAAGTTATTGCCAGTGCTCGCGCCGGACAGCTGGCTCCCCGGTTCCTGGTAGCCCCCGATCAGGCCGGCGCCGTAGTTGTAGGGGCTATTCAGCACAATGCTGGTCTGGTACCCGTTCACGAAGCGGCCGAACGAGTCCCTCAGGTTCGTGTCTCGCTGTGTGTAGAGGTCGTTCCTGACGATGATGACGCTCACCACGCCGATCACCACCAGCGCCATGACCACCAGCGCCAGGACGGCCGTGATGAGCTTGGTCCGCAGCGGCGTCCGGTCGGAGAGCCGCTGGAAGAAATGCCGGCCGCGCTCGTCGCGGTGGCGCCAGGGAGGATCCGGCGTCTCCGTGTCGACGACATCCGGTCCCGACATGGCTGCCACCGCTAAGACGGTAGCCGCAGTACGTACCCGACGCCGCGCAGGGTGTGGATAAGCCGAGGCTCCTTGGTGTCGATCTTGCGCCGCAGCACGGAGACGTAGGACTCCACGATGCCGGTGTCGCCGCGGAAGTCGTAGTCCCAGACGTGATCCAGGATCTGCATCTTCGACAGCACCCGGTTGGCGTTGGACATGAAGTAGCGCAGCAGCTTGAACTCGGTCGGTGAGAGCTGCACCTGGGTGCCGCCCCGCCAGACCTCGTGGCTCTCCTCGTCGAGCTCGAGGTCGGCGAACTTAAGCCGCGGAGTCGGCTCAACGCCGTCGCCGCGGGTGCGCCGAAGCACCGCCTTGATCCGGGCGATGACCTCCTCGAGCGAGAACGGCTTGGTGACGTAGTCGTCGCCGCCGAGGGTGAGGCCACGGATCTTGTCGTCGGTGCCGTCCCTGGCGGTCAGGAAGACGACCGGAATCCGCGCCCCGCCGCCGCGCAGCCGGCGGATGACGTCGAAGCCGTCCATGTCCGGCAGCATCACGTCGAGCACGATGAGGTCGGGCCGGTGCCGCTGCGCGGCCTGCACCGCCTCGGTGCCGCCGGCCGCGGTGATCACCTCGAAGCCCGCGTAGCGAAGGGACGCCGAGAGGAGCTCGAGGATATTCGGCTCGTCTTCGACGACGAGCAGCCGCGCGTCGGACTGCGCCCGCTCTTCGATGATCGACGTGTTCATGATCTTCATCTTCG
>DATJQY010000009.1:0-103683 GCA_035505215.1 Solirubrobacteraceae bacterium
GCCAGGTCGCGATGGTGCTGCCCTCGCTTCTCTCGGGCGTCTCCCTGGGCGGCCCGGTCACGCTCCAGGTCAACACCTCGAGCTCCCCGGTGGTGTTCGGGTCGACGACCGTGCCCGCGGCCTCCGGCGGCGGCATCGCGCTGGCGATCACCAGCGGACCCTCCGGGTCTCAGGTCACGCTGGGCGTGACCATCACCCCGGCGGGCAAGTTCGCCGCCTACGGTCAGATTGCGGCCTCCTCGCTTCCCGCCGCTGGATTGGCGCTGAGCGGGCAGCTCACGATCCAGGTCAACACCGCCAGCACCGCGGTGTCGGTCGCGGTTCCGGGGGCCGGATCGCAGAGCGTCAGCCCGGGCGCGCTGAGCGCGAGCGCAACCGGGGCATCGCTGTCGACGCCGCTCGGAGTGGTCAGCGGCACGTTCAACTTCGGTAACGACCCGGCCACCGACGGGACAAAGATCGACATCTCGAGCGCGTCGCTGCTGCTCGGCTCGGCCAGCGGGGCCGGCTTCACCGTCACCACCCTCACCAACGCGAATTTCTACGCCCTGGTCCTGCCGAGCGGGCTCTTGGCCTTCCGCGCCTCGGGCACCGCCGCCCTGTCCGGGATCACGAGCCTTTCCTTCACCGGGACGTTCCTCGGCGAGTTCAACAACACCGGTCAGAACGTCACGCTGGTCGACGACACCGCGGACACCGCGGCGATCCTGGCCGGCGCCGACGCCGTCCAGGGCAACGGCGTCACCGTCACGGTCGGATCGGACAGCCTCACGGGCAACTTCGCCGTCCAGACGAGTACCGACGGCCTCGGCAACCCGATCGTGCTCCTGGGCGCCAACGGCCTCAGCGCGACCGTTGGAGCATCCGGTCCGCAGGTGTCGGTGACCGGCGCCACGCTGGTCGGCGAGGTCAACGCGGACAAGACCTACGCGCTCCAGGCCGCGGGCACCGCGTCTGTCACCGGGGTGAGCGGAGTGGCGGTCAGTGGTCCGATCGGTCTCGAATACAACACGAGCACAAACGAGGCGACGGGCCAGATCTCCGTCGGCAACATCACCCAGACGCTCGACGTGCCAGGCGCTACTCCGGGAACCCCCAATACCCCCTACTCCCAGATCGGCGGCCCCAACGTGACCGTCTCGGCCCCCGGCGTGGAGCTGGGCGGCGCGCTGACCTTCAGTTCAGCGGGGAGCGGCTTCACGATCGGTCTCACGGGTGGCAGCCTCAGCCTCGGCGGCTCGCTCGCCGTCGCGAGCGGGGTCAACGGCAGCGTCACAGTCGGAGCCAGCACCCTCACGCCGACCAGCCTGACCGCCAACAAGCTCGCGGTGAACGTCCCCGGTTTCACCGTCACGGGACCGATCTCCTTCGGATCGGGCTCGGGCGATTCGCTCAGCATGATGCTCGGGGCGACCGGTTCCGGTAACCAGGCCACCGTGATGGTCGCCGGCCAGTCGATCACGGGCATCTTCACGGTGCAGGCGAGCGGCTCGCAGCTCGCCGTCTCGGCCACGGATGTAGGACTGCTGATGCCCTACCTGTCGATCTCCGGGGCCGGCGACGCGAACAGTGAGCTGATCCTGAGCTCCACCGGCGTCGCCGCGGACATCAACGCCTCCTCGATCACGCTGAGCGTGCCCACGCTCAACGTTGCCACGGCCTCGGGCCAGATCGAGATCAACTCGCAATCGATCCCGGTCAACCAGACCTTCCCGAACTCCACCACGCCGCTTGTCCTGCCCGCGGGGCCGTACGTCGAGGTCTCAGTGAGCCTGGGCAGCTCGACGGCCCCGGTCCCGGTCGGCCCCAGCGGCGCGCCGATCGGCTACCTCGCCGGGACGTTCGCGTTCCAGCAGCAGACCGTGAACGGCACCCCCATCACGGGCGTCGGGCTCTCGGGTCTCTCCGTGTGGGTCGGCTCGACGGCTCCGTCGGCGACGAACACTCCGGCTTTCCAGAACGGCCAGGGCGTCCTGGTGATCACCGCGCAGGGGATTGCCGGCTACGTCTCGGGCTCGGTCTCGGGCGGGCCTCAGATTCTCGTCTCGATCAACACGACCAATGGCCCGATCGATCAGTCCTTCACCATCGGCGGACAGCAGCTCACGGTCAACTTCGGCCCCGGCGAGGGCAAGGTGTTCGCCGTCTCGGTCAACAACTTGTCCTACAACGTCGGCAACCTGATCACGATCGAGGGCAGCGTCACGACAGCGGGCTTCCAGACCTCCGCCGCCGATGGCGGTATCAAGGGCGCCTCGTTTGCCGGCACCGGCCTGACCGTGTTCTTCGGCAACGGCCCCGCCCTGCTCGCCGACGGCAACGCCAACCCGCTCGCGATCGGGCTGCTACTGACCAACGCCAGCGTCGCGCTGTTCACCGATGGCACTCACTACGCCTTCGAGGCCCAGGGCACGGCCCAGCTCGTCGGGGTCCAGGGCGTCTCGCTCTCAGGCACGGCTCAGATCCAGCTCAACACCTTCGCCCAGAGCTTCAACGAGAGCATCCCCAACGGAAGCTCGAATATCCCGCTCGTATTCTCCGCGGGCTCGGTGAGCTCCGTCGGCGGTCTGGGGCTCAGCCTCAACATCCTCGGCCAGACCCTGACGACCGACCTGACCGTGACCGATAACGGCGGGATCACGCTCACCGCCGCCAACGCGCAACTCACCCTTTCGGCCCCCAGTGGCAATGTCAACTCACGCGGACCCCCGCTCGTCCAGTTGTCAAATGGAGCCGGCCAGCTCACGCTCTCGAGCGCCGGCGTCTACGGCGCGCTGAGCGCTTCGGTCTCAATGACGCTCCCGGGGGTCACGCTCAGCGGCGGTACCTTCGACGTTCTTCTCAACACGACCGCCCAGTCCCCGACGGGGGTCACGGACGGCAAGGGCAACAGCGTCACGCTTCCGGCAGGTCCGTACCTGCAGATCTCGAGCATCGGAACCTCGCTACCGACCCTGACCGTCGGCGGCCAGACGGTCTCCGGCCAGTTCTCCTTCACCCAGGCCACGACGGCCGGCATTTCCACGACGACGCTGACCGTGTCCGGGGCCGGCGCCAGCGTCGGCACCGTGCCGGGCACGCCGCTCCTCTCGGTCACGGGCGGGCAGGGCACGCTCACCATCACCGCGGCCGGGGTCACGGGCACGCTGACGGCGACGATCAGCACGAACGCCACCGGGTTCACCCTCTCGGCCGCGACGCTGTCGATCGCGGTCAACACGACCTCGAGTGCCGCCGGTGGCCTTCCCGCCGGCCCGTACCTCGCCATCGACGCGACCGGCGCGAGCCTCACCGCCGGCGGTCAGACGCTCACCGGCAACTTCGCCTTCCAGAGCAGCACCGACAACAGCGGCAACGCGATCGTGCTGATCGGAGCCAGCAACCTCTCGGCTTCGCTCGGACCGGCGACACTCTCGGGTGGCTCGGGCGCAGCCGTCCTGAACTCCTCCGGAATCGGCGGCCAGTTCACAGGGAATATCTCGCTGAGCACGCCCGGCGTAACGATCGGCGCCGGCCTCACCGTGCAGGTCAACACGAGCACGAGCGCCGGCGGGTTCTCCGACGTGTTCTCCGTCGGCGGCCAGACGGTCACGCTCTCGCTGCCCCAAGGGCCGTTCCTCGAGGTCGCCGGAACCAACGTCTCCATGATGGTCGATGGGCAGACCATCACCGGCGGCGTGGCGCTCACCGTTTCCGGGGCGACCACGACGCTGGCCCTGTCGAACATCTCTCTGTCGCTGGCTGGTGGGATGGTGGCCGTGACCGGAGGCACGGGGAGCCTGACGCTGGGCTCGAGCGCCGCCTCCGGGTTCTTCACCACCGGCTCGGTCGCGGTGACCGTCCCTGGGATCACCATCACCGCCACCGGGGTCCAGGCCAACTTCACGGGCGGCTCGAGCCCCTCGGTCAACGTCGTGGTTACGGGCGCCCAGCTCACGCTCGCCGGGCAGACGCTGGCCGGAACCGCGACCTTCACCCAGTCGGTCGGGCCGGGCGGCGTCCCGATCGTCGCGGTCGCCTTCGCGAGCACCGGATCGACGATGCTGGCCTTCGGGCCGTCCGGCTGCACGACTGCAGCCACGACCAGCTGCTACCTCACCGTCGGCTCGGGCTCCGGTGAGCTCGTCCTCGGGGCTCAGGGCGTCGCCGGCGATCTGACCTTGACCAACGTGAAGTTCGCTCTGCCGGGTGGCATCGAGCCGGCGGGGGGCACCTACAGCCTCGACATCAACACGATGCCGACGGCCATCAACCAGCCCTTCACGCTCGGGGGCAACACGACCACGCTCTCGCTTCCCGCCGGACCCTACGTCGCGGTGAGCGCCACCAACGCGACCCTGACCGTCAGCACCGGCAACCTCCTCACCGGCAACTTCCTCTTCCAGGACCAGGCGGGCACCATCGTGGTCGCCGGATCCGGCCTCACCGCCGATGTCGGCGGCGCCTCGGCCCTCACCGGCGGCCAGGGCGCGCTGGTGATCTTGAGCAATGGCTTTGCCGGCCTCTTCACCGGCCAGGGCCCCAGCAACACCAGCGTTGCGCTCCAGGTCAACACCACCCCGGGCGCGGTCGACCAGACGGTCACCGTCGGCGGCCAGCAGATCCCGATCCAGTACGGCGCCAACCAGGGCAACCTGTTCGCCGTCGCTGTTTCGACGACACTCAACTACAACCTTGGCAACTTCGTCACCGTCGCCGGGACGATCACCTTCACGAGCACGACCGTCAACGGCGCGACCGCCAACGCATTCGCGGGCAGCGGCGTGACGATCTTCATCGGCCAGGGCCCGGCCACCCTGTCCAACGGCGCCGTCAATCCGCTGGCCAGCGGGATCCTCATCTCGGACGCTCAGGTCGGCTTCATCCAGTCCGGCACCACCTACGCCCTCAGCGCCACCGGCACCGCCACCGTCCTCGGGGTTCCCGGGGTGACCCTCTCGGGCACGGTGACCGTGACCTTCAACAACACCGGCGCCGACGTCAACCAGACGATCACCAATCCGGCGAGCCCGAGCGCCGGCTTCCTCGTCGACGTCCCCAACGGCCAGCAGTCCTTCTCGATCACGGGCGGTCAGCTGAGCGTCCTCGGCCAGACGCTGAGCGGCAACTTCGCCGCCGCCCCGATCGCCGGGGGCGGCGTGGCCATCTCGGTGACCGACGGATCGCTGTCACTCGGCGGGGGCGCGCTCTCGCTCACAGGCGGCAACGGAATCGTGGTCCTCGGCTCGGGTGCCTTCGCGGGCGACGTCTCCGGGACGCTGACCACGACCGTCCCAAACCTCGCCTTCAGCGGCACCTTCAGCGTCCAGTTCAACACCTCGGCTGCGCCCGTCGCGGCCTCAGCGGGAACGGCCTCGCTCGACCTGCCGGCGGGGCCGTTCGTCTCGGTCTCGGGCACCGGCGCGACGCTGTCGGTGCTCGGACAGACCATCTCCGGCAACTTCACCCTCACCCCGGTCCAGCTCGCCGATGGCACGGCCGCGACGGCGATCGCCGCCTCCGGGGTCAACATCTCGCTTGGCTCCTCCGGGTCGGGGGTGTCGGTGACCGATGCGCAGGGTGCGCTCATCCTGACGGCGTCGGGGCTCGCGGGCCAGCTCGCCGGCACGGTCGCGGCGACGATCCCGGGGACCGCCTCGCTGACCGGCACATTCGGCGTGGTCATGAACACCAGCGGCAACGCGGTATCCACCAGCGTCACGGTCGGCGGAGCCCCGCTCGCGGTGAACGTTCCCGCCGGCCCATACTTCGAGCTCACCGGCACCGGAGCGACACTCACCGTCCTCGGCCAGACGCTGAGCGGCAACTTCACGATCGAGCAGGCGAGCTCGCAGGAAAACGCCTCGATCCTCGAGATCGGCATCACGAACGGCGCGCTCTCGCTCGGCGGCGCCACCCCGCTCATCTCGGTGACCGGGATCACCGGCGCGCTGTTCATGGAGCCCAGCGCGCTTGCCGGCTCGCTCTCAGGTGAGGTCACGGTCAACGTCCCCCAGGTAACGCTGGCGGGCTCATTCGCCGCCCAGTTCGACACCGGCACGAGCGCCGTCAACGACACCGTCACCGTCGCCGGCACCCCGGTCACGGTCAACGTCGGGCCCGGCTTCCAGCTCAGTGGCAACGGCGTCTCGCTGACCGCCCTCTCTCAGACCATCACGGGGAACTTCACGATCCAGCAGTCGGCCTCGGGCCTGTCGGTCAACGTCACCAACCTCGTGGCCAACCTCGGCGGAACCAGCGCCTCCCCGCTCGTCGCGGTGGCCGGCGGCGGAAACCTCACCCTGACGAGCGGCGGCCTGTACGGCTCGATCACCGTCTCGCTCACGATCAACGGCTCCTCCGCGGTGTCCTTCGGCTCGGGCGCCACGTTCGCCTTCGACTTCAACACCACCTCGGCGATCCAGGGCGCGCTTCCGGCCGGGCCCTTCGTCCGGATCGACGCCACCAACCTGAGTCTGGGCGTAGCGGGCCAGAGCCTGACCAACGCCAACATCTTCATCGAGCTCACCACCGATGCCAGCAGCAAGTCGATGGTTGTTGTCGGCATCAGCGGTGCCACCCTCTCGCTGCTGAGTGGCGACGTGGTGGCGTCCAACGTCACCGGCGTCATGCAGCTCAGCTCGGGCGCGATCGCCGGAACGCTGAGCGCGAACGTCACGACCTCGATCACCGGGCTGTCGGTCACCGGGACCTTCAGCGTGTCGATCAACACGGGCGCCGCGGCCGTCGCCGACAGCTACCAGGTCGGCGGCTCGACGGTCTCCCTCAACGTCCCGGCCGGCCCGACCTTTGCCGTCCAGGCCACGAATGCCTCGGTGGTACTGGCCGGAGTGACGCTGACCGGTTCCTTCGCCTTCGAGCAGACCCAGGTCGGAACTGGAACGCCAACCTCGCCCGGGCTGCTCCTGGCCGTCTCGAACGCGAGCCTCAGCTTCGGCGACGGCGCGGAGAACTTCCTCAACGTGACCAACATCAACGGCGCCATGCTGGTGGTCACCTCAGGCGGCGGCGGGATCGCCGGTGAGTTGAGCGGAGACGTCGCCGTCAACCTCAAGGGAGTCTCCGTTTCGGGCGGCCTCGCCGTCGAGGTCAACACGACCACCGCGCCCGTCAATCAGACCTTCCAGGTGGGCGGCGTCGCGACCACGCTCACCGTGCCGGCGGGCTCCGGCACCCCAGCTTCGCCCTACGTCCAGCTCACCGGCACCGGGGTCACGGTCACCGCCGATGACCTGTCCATCACCGGCACGTTCACCTTCACCGAGAGCGGGAGCGCGGTGAGCGTGACGATGTCGAATGCCTCGTTCTCGTTCGGCGGCGGACTGATCTCGCTGACCCAGCCCGCCGGGACCACCGGCACGTTCAACATCGTCAGCGCCGGCGTCTACGGCGCCTTCCTCGTCAACCTCGGCTTCAACGTCCCCGCGGTCACCGCGGGCGGCACCTTCGAGGTGGAGATCAACACGACCGGAGCTGACCAGGGCGTCCCTGACCCGACGAGCACCGCTCCGACGCCACCCACACTGCCGCTCCCGAAGGACCAGACCCTGTTGATCAAGGGGACGGGCGTCAACGTCACGGCGGCGGGCGAGCAGATCGGCGCCGGAACGCTCACGATCACCGCGGGGACGACGGGCAACACCAACTACATCGCGCTCGCCATCACCGGAATCACGCTGACCCTGGCCAGCGGCGGCCAGACATTCGTTCAGATCACCTCCGGCGATGACGTCAACGCCACCCTGTTCGTGAGCTCGGCCGGTGTTGCCGGCCAGATCACCGCGGGGTCGATCCCGGCGGACATGTTCTCCGTGCTGGCGGCGACCGGAATGACGCTCAGCTCGACCGGGGGTTTCAAGCTCTCGTTCAACACCGGCGCCGCTTCGGTCACGGACCCGTTCTCGGACGGCACCAACCCCGGCCCGATCACCATCCCGGCGGGGCCGTTCTTCAGCGTCGAGGTCGACGGCGCGACGCTTTCCTTCGGATCCAACGAACCGTCGTTGAACGGCAACTTCGTGTTCGCCCAGAACACGGAGCCGAGCTTCGGATCGGGCGCGTCGTACGGCACCGCCCCGACCACGCCGCCAACCGTGTCCTCGATCGCCGTGGCCGACGTCAACGGCGACGGCCTCCCCGACGTCGTCGTCGGCGTGTCCAACGGCACGACCGAGCTGTTCCTCAACTCGCCAAAGACTCCGGGCACCTACACCCTCGTCGACACGAGCACGACCGACTTCCCGGCGCTCACCGGCGATACCACCGCGGTCGCGCTCGCCGATGTCAACAACGACGGGCGGCCCGATCTGATCGTGGCCACCGGCGGGCCGACCGGGACGACTCAGGTGTTTCTCAACGAAGGCATGACCACCGGGGCCAACCCGACGTGGAAGGGATTCGCCACCACCGCGGCACAGGTGCTGAATACGCCGGAGGCCAGCGCGCTCGCTCTGGGCCAGCTCTACAACTCGGGCTTCAACGACCTCGTCGTCGGCGCAGGCGCCGGCGGATCGACTGAGGTCTTCCAAAACCAGGGCAACAGCGACGGCGCGTGGCAGGAGTTCGGGACCGGTGGTACGTCGGGGATCGGCCAGGGAGTCGCGCTCTCGCCGGCCCCCGCCGATGTCACCGCGGTCGCGATCGGCGACCTCAACGGAGACAAGCTCCCGGACATCGCGGTCGCCACCCCGACCACCGTCTACGTCTACATCCAGACCCCGCCGGCGGCTACGAACCCGCCGCCGACCCCGCCACCGACGACCACCTTCGTCAACCCGTCCGGCGGGACCTTGACAACCAACGGTGGCACCGACGGGATCGCCATCGCCGACCTCAATGGCGACGGCTTTGGGGACATCGTCGTGGCCAACAACGGGTTTGCCAGCCAGTACTTCGTCAATCAGATGAAGAACGCTTCGGACGCTCCCACCTGGGCGGCCAACGATCTGCCCGCCTCGGGCACGTTCGACGCGACCTCGGTGGGGATCGCGGACGTCAACGGCGACGGCCTGCCCGACGTCGTTCTCGGCGTCTCGAACGGGCCGGCGGAGGAGTTCCTCAACGCCGGCTCCGGCGGCAACCCGGTCACCTGGCAGGGCTTCGGCCAACCCAGTCAGATCACCGGCACCTCCGACACGGCCGCCCTCGTCCTCGCCGACGTGCACAGCGGCACGCTGCCGGACATCGTCAGCGTCGGCACCAGCGGGGGCGAGGTCAGCGTCAACGAGGGCACGGCGCAGGACGTCACCAGCGTGGCCCTGTCTGGCCTGACCTTGGACGACGGGAGCGGCAACGCGCTGCTGAATAGCGGCCAGGGCGCGGTTGTCCTGCTCCCCAATGGCGCCGCCGGGAACTTCAGCGGAAGCGCCGCGGTGGGCGGCGGCAGCTACAGCGCCAAGGCCACTGTTGCCGTCGAGTTCAACTCCACGCCGGGGCCGGTCAACCAGACGATCGTCGTCGCCGGCCAGTCGATCCCGATCGTCTTCTCGGCGGATCAGTGCAACGGCTGCGCCGACAGCACGAGCGGGGCCTACGTGAACGTCACGCCCGGCCCAGCGTCGATCAACGTCCCGCCGGTCGAGCTTTTCTATAAGGGCGGAACCCCGCCGACGTTCACCAACAACCAGGCCTTCGCCACAGGGCTGACGATCTTCGTCGGTAACGGGCCCGCGTACCTCGGGTCGGACACCTCGACCATGAACCCGAGCGCGCAGGGGGTCTACCTGACCAACGCGTCCTTCGCGCTCTACGACAACTCCGGGCAGTACGCCCTCTACGCCACCGGCACACTGATGATCGTCGGGATCCCGGGTGTCACCTTCGGTGGCACGGTCACCGTCGAGTGGAACAACCAGACCACCGACTACAAGGGATTCGACGGCGACTGCCTGGGTCAGACGAACGGCAAGTGCCCGAGCGGGACCGCGTCGAATCTCCCCGCCGACATCCCCGCCTCGACGATCGACGTCGGCGCCCAGAACATCACGCTCGGGCTGCCCGGCGGGGTGACGCTGAGCGGTGCCATCGACATCTCCACCACCACGACCACGACGAGTACCGGGACCACCTCGACCTTCAAGATCGACTTCGGGAACGCGGGCACGCAGCCCGGGTCGCCAGGCTCCGTCACCGCGCCGACGCTCACCCTTCCCGGGCTGACGATGTCGGTCACGGGGTCGCTGACCGTCTCAAGCGCAGGCGTGGTCGGGGCGCTTACCGTGAGCAACGCCAGCTTCACCAATCCCAGCATCACCCTGACGGCCAACACGATCTCGCTCGGGATCAACACCACGAACGCCACGGCCTCCGGGCTCCCGCCCAACTCGGTCCAGCTGACCGTCACCGGGTCGATCTCGGCCTTCGGCCAGTCGATCGGCGGGACCTTCATCTTCCAGCAGGTGCAGGGTCCGGCCAACGGCGCCCCGGGTGCGACCCCGCCGAGCTACACCCTCCTCAGCGCCAGCAACGTGACGATGACGCTCGGAACGTTGGACCCGACCTGCACCACCGGAGTCGGTGTGTGCGTCACCGGCGCCTCGGGCTCGCTGCTCCTCACGCCCAGCGGGCTCGCCGGGCAGCTCAGCGGAGTCGTCAAGGTCATCGGCCTGGGTAGCGCCACGCTGAGCGGGAACTTCGCCGTCGAGGTCAACACCACCACCTCCGCCGTCTCCCAGCAGTTCACCGTCCTCGGGACCAGCACCACGATCAACGTGCCCGCCGGCCCGTACCTGCAGGTCGCAGGGCAGGGCGTGCAGCTCTCCTTCGCCGGGCAGTCGCTGACCGGCAACTTCTCGCTCACCCAGGCCACGGACAGCTCGGGCACCGTCACCGACATCGCCGCCAGCAACGTGAGCGCGACCTTCGGCGATGGCGGCTCGGGTGGCGTCACCCTGGCCAACGGCAGTGGCCTGTTCGTGCTCGACGCAAATGGGCTGGCCGGACAGCTCGGCGGCAACGTGACCGTGTCGGTCCCCGGCGTCCAGCTCAAGGGCAACCTCAGCCTCCAGCTCAACACCAACGCGGCCCAGAACCAGAGCCCGGTCAAGGACACCATCACCTTCGGATCCGTGCCGACGGCGACGCAATCGGTCGTGATCGGCGACCTCAACGGCGACGGCAAGCCGGACCTGATCGTCGCCGCCCAGAACGGCGAGCTGCTGGAGTACCTGAACGACGGGCAGCCCGACGTGTTCGGCACGGTGACCCCGATCACGATCGCTTCCCCCGGCGCCGCCGGGAACGTTGCCTCGCTCGCCCTCGTGGCGCTCGAGAGCGGCGGCCCGCTCGACCTCGTGGTCACCAACAGCAAGGGCACGAACGCCGTCTACCTGAACGACGGCCAGGGCGACTTCACGCTGAGCTCCGCCTCGCTCGGGTCAGACGGGACCGCGCTGGCGGTCGGCGACGTCAACGACGACGGCCAGCCGGATGTCGTGATCGGCAGCGGCGGCAACACCAGTCTGTACCTGAACGCGGGTGCCAAAACCGTCACGACCAACGGGGTCGCGAGCAATGTCTGGGGCGGCTTCCAGACCGCGTCGCAGCTCGTGACCGGCACTGCCACCGCCCCAGTCACCGGGCTGGCGCTCACGGCGCTGAACAGCGGCGGCCAGCTCGACCTGATCGTGACCACCGGCGGCGCGAGCGGCACGACGCAGCTGTTCATCAACAACGGCATGAGCACCCCGCCCCCCGCGCCGACCTGGCAGGGCTTCGCCACCAGCGCGGCAAAGACGCTGCAGACCCCGAACGCCACGGCGCTTACCGTCGGCGATGTCAACGGCGACGGCACGCCGGACCTCCTGGTCATCGAGGGCGGCGCGGTCTATGAGTTCCTCAGCACCGTCACGAACAACACCTGGCAGAACTTCGGTAGCCCAACCCAGGTCTCGGGCATCACCGGCGCCACGGCGCTCGCCCTCGGCGACGTCACCGGTGACGGCAAGCCCGACCTGATCGTCGCCAGCGCCACCGGCACCAACGCCGTCTACTCCAACGACGGCTCGGGCACGTTCACGCTCGACAAGGCCATCTCGCTGGGGAGCGACGGGAGCGCGCTCGCCCTCGGCGATATCAACGGCGACGGCGCTCTCGACCTCGTCCTCGGCGCGGTCGGCGGCCCGGTCCAGCTGGCCCTCGGGTCCACCGGCGGTGGCCTCGCCGCGCTGGCGCCGGTCAGCCAGGCCACGCTGAGCGTCCCGGTTGGTCCCTACCTCCAGGTCGCGGGCACGGGCCTGACCCTCAGCGTGCTCGGGCTCTCGATCACCGGCGACCTCACCTTCACCGAGTCCCAGCTCAATAACAGCCCCGTCGTGTCCGCGTCCCTGGCCAACGGCTCGATGACCTTCGCCGGCGTCTCGTTCACCAACATCAACGGCGGGCTGCTGCTGACCAATGGCGGCATCGCCGCCGACATCTCGATGGGCGCCTCGTTGACCCTCGGTCCGGTCACGATCACCGGGACGAGCATCGGGTTCGAACTGAACACCACGAACACGCCCGAGCAGGTCCCGACGGGCGGCACCCCCGCCACCTTCGAGGTGCCGGCCGGCTCGCTGACCGCTTTCACGGGCAGCGGTCTCTCGATCAGCGTCGGCGGCTTCACCCTGACGGGTGGCTTCACGATCGAGTCCCAGACCGATACCCAGGGCGCCACCGTGATCTCGATCGCCGTCGCCGGCGCGTCGGTCACGCTCGGCTCCAATACGGTCCTGAGCGGCGTCCAGGGCGGCCTGGTGATCGAGTCCGGGGCGACCGGTGGCCTGGCTGGCCAGCTGCAGGGCACGGTCAACCTGGCCGGGCTGCTGCCGAGCGGCGTCACGCTCAGCGGCACCGCAGGGCTCGTCATCAACCAGACCGGGGCCGAGGCGGCCGAGTCGCTCCAGGTCGGAAACCAGACGATCTCGTTCGACCTGCCCGCAATCCCGCCGGGTCAGACCACGGCGCAGCCCTACGTGATCGTCTCCGGGACAGGGATGCAGCTGGCCGTCGCCGGCCAGACCCTGAGCGGCAACTTCTCCTTCGAGCACTCGGCCACGGCCGACGAGCTGAGCGCCAGCAACGTCTCGTTCAACTTCGGCGGGGTCGTCTCGCTGAAGAACGGGACCGGCAACCTCGAGATCGCCACCGGCGGTGCCTCACCCGGCCTGACCGGCACGATCAGCGGTGACGTCAGCGTGACGATCCCCGGCATCACGGTATCGGGCTCGATCAGCGTCACCCTGGCCCCGGGTGGTGTCACCGTCAGCGGGAGCAACCTCTCGATCGACATCGCGGGACAGACGATCACCGGCGGCATCACGTTCTCGGTCTCGAACGGCGATACGCACATCACGCTGGCCAACGTTTCGACCTTCCTGGGGAGCCCGGGCTCGTTCGGGGTCTCGCTGAGCGCCGGGAACGGTTCCGTCGACATCGACAACGGCGCCGTCAGCCTCAACCTCAGCGCCACCGCGACGTTCGTGGGCCTTCCGTCCACGATCAGCATCGGCGGCACGAGCGGCGTCGGGGTGACGGTCGCCTATTCGCCCGGCTCGCTGCTCGTCTCGCTGGACGCGACGACGAACCCGATCACGATTATGGGCCAGTCGATCAGCGGCCTCTTCACCTTCCAGCAGACGACGTCCAACGGCAGCTCGATCGTGCTCATCACCGCGAGCGACGTCGGCATCTGCCTGGGCAGCGGGAATTGCACCGCGAGCGGCTGGATCGGCGCCCAGGTCACGAACGGATCGGCGGTCGTGCTGATCACGCAGGCCGGGGTCGCGGGCCAGATCTCCGGTGGAGTGAAGGTCGACCTCGGCGCTCAGGTCACGGTCGCAGCCACGAGCGCCACGGTCACGTTCAACACCGGCTCGGCGGCGGTGGGCCAGCAGTACACGGTGTCGGGCCAGAGCCAGACCCTCTCGGTGCCCGCGGGTCCGTTCTTCTCCCTGGCCGCCCAGGGCATCCAGCTCACCCTGGGCACGCTCACCTTGACCACCGATGCCACCTTCCAGGACGCCGCGGGGCAGATCGCGGTCACCTTCGCCAATGCCGGCCTGACCTTCAGCGCCGGCGGCGCCAACGTCGTCGTGGTCAAGAACGGCTCCGGCAGCTTCGCCACCGCGACGGATGGGGTCTACGGAACGATCACCGCGGACGTGGCCGTCAACGTCCCCGGCGTCACGATCAGCGGCACCTTCGGCGTCACGCTCAACACCTCCCAGAGCGACCAGACACCCACCGGTGGCGCCGAGATCGACGCCAACACGCTCGAGGTGACCGGCAACGGCGTCACGCTCGGGATCCTCGGCCAGACGCTGACCGCCAACGTCGGCTTTGAGAAGACAAACGACACGGTCGCGATCACCGTGAGCGACCTGACTCTGGCGCTCGGCACCGGCAGCCAGACGCTGCTGACCGCGACGGTGACCAGCGGCGTGCTGGTGGTCACACCCCAGGGGATCGCCGCTCAGCTGAGTGCCACCCTCAAGACCGGCCCCACGCTCGCCTCGGTGATCTCCTTCACCGGGTCGTTCACCCTGTCGATCAACGAGACCTCGTGCGAGGTCACCAGCATCGGCCCGGGCACCGCATCCTGTCCGGCCGTCTCGCTGCCCTCCGGATCATCGATCGACGTCGCCGCGGGTCCGTTCCTGGAGCTCGCCGCGGACGCCTCGGTCACGCTGCTCGGCACCCAGACGATCCAGGGCCAGTTCTTCTTCCAGCAGGTGACCTCGGCCAGCAACGGCAAGGTCATCTCGCTCGGCTTCAACGACGTGAACATCTCCGTCGGGAGCTTCATCTCGGTCATGAACGCCTCGGGTGCGGTCGAGATCACCCCGAGCGGCCTCGCTGGCACCGTGATGGGCACGATCTCGCTCGGCGGCGGGCTGGGGAGCGTGTTCACGCTGTCGGGTCCGGTGGGGGTCGACTTCAACACCGAGTCGGCGGCGGTGAAAGATTCGTTCACCTACAACCCACCGACCGGCGCGCCCGTGACCGAGTCGATCGACGTCCCGGCGGGACCGTTCGTCGAGGTCCAGGCCGGGGGGCAGGGCCAGACGATCAACGCGACGATCGCGGGCGAGACGCTGTCCGGCGTGTTCGTGTTCGAAACCGCGACCACCGCCTCCGGCACGCTGACGGAGATCGGGGCCACGAACGTGAGCATCGGCGCCAGCAACGGCAATCCGGCCGTCTCCGGCCTCCAGGGTGCATTGATCGTGCAGTCGGCCACCGGCGCCGGCAGCAGCGATGGCACTGGGATCGTGGGCGTGCTGTTCGGCACCGTCGGCGCCGCCGGCGGCGGGTTCTCGGCCAACGCCAAGGTCGGGGTCGAGTTCAACACGACCGGCACCGACGTCGACCAGGTGGTCAACGTCGCCGGCACGCCGATCACGGTCGAGGTGGCGGCGCTGGCGAGCCCGTACGTCGAGTTCGTGGCCGAGGACGTCAGCATCAATCTCGACAACCTCGTCGAGATCTACGGCAACTTCAGCGTGCAGGCGGGCGCCTTCGAGGGCGACGGCCTGACCCTATTTGTCGGCAGCGGCCCGTATGAGACCGACGGCACCGTCAACTCGAACGCCGTCGGCGTCCTCATCAACAACGCGACGCTCTACTACCAGAGCGAGAGCACCGGCTACGGCCTCTACGCCACCGGCACGCTCGGCCTGGCCGGGCTGAACGGCCTCAGCGTGACCGCCAACGTCACGCTGGCCATCAATACGAGCGGCGCGCTGGTCCAGTTCACCAACTGCGGAAAGGTCTCCTGCACGAGTCAGAACGCAGTCGCGGCCTCGACCTCGTTCTCGCTCACGGCCTCGACCGTCGACATCAGCGTGCCCGGCGTGTTCGACATCAACGGCTCGCTGGCCATCACCCGCACCGCGGATGGGACGCTGACCCTCGCGGTCGGCGGCCCGTGCTCGGGCAACCTCAGCGGCACCAGCGGATGTCAGAGCAGCGGCTGCTCCGGCTCCGCCTGCAACGACGCCTCGGTCACCGTCACCGTCTCGGGGACGCAGGTGTTCAAGCTCGCCGGCAACGCCCGGTTCACGATCGACCCGGTCAACGGCTTCCAGATGCAGAGCTTCGCCATCGACGATGTCGACCTGCTCGGCGTCGACGTCTGCACCGTCGTCCCGGGCGGCTGCCCATCGCAGCCGCCGAGCTCGACCCCGTCGCTGTTCCCGACCGCGTCGCTCGCCACGCAGCCCGGCGCCGCCAGCGCCGCCGGGCTCCCCGTCAACGGCGCCACCGTCGTGGCCACCCCGCAGATCACCACGCTCTACGTGACGCTGAGCGATCCCAACGGCCAGCTCGTGCAGTTCAACCCGGCCGACCCGCCCCTCCAGATCCTCTTCAACGGCGCCGCGATCCCCGGGCTGACGATCGGCAGCCCGGTGGCCGTGGCCGGGGACCCGAACACCTACAGCTTCGCCGTCACCAACTTCCCCACCACGCCCGGCATCGTCTCGGTCGAGTTCGTGCCCGGGTCGATTGAGGAGTGCACCTCGACCACGTCGTGCAGCACGAGCGTCGAGAACCTCGGCTCCTTCCAGCAGTTCTACCTCGTGGGCTCGAGCGGGGCCACACCGCCCCCCGCAGCGGTGCTCTCGAACCCAGCGCCGGGCGAGCCGGTCGCGGCCGAGGCTCTCAACGCCGCGGGCTACATCGACGTGACCTACGAGGAGTTCGGAGGCACAGCGCTTGACGTGGCCGGGCTGGAGAACCCCACGGGAATGCTTTCGCCCTTCACGCTCACCGGCAGCGGCCTTGACAACATCGACGTCAACAGCAGCAACTTCGCCGTCCTGGCCAAGGCGCCGGAGGAAATCGCCAGCACCTCGACCACGGCGACCTTCCGCTACTACCTGAGCGCGAATACCGGGACCGACGGCCTGTTCTTCCAGGCGGGTACGGTGACCCTGGCCTTCCCGGCTCACGCCTTCGACGCCGGCGGCACCTACAACGGCGCGGGCCTGCAGCAGATCATCACGATCCAGGACCCGCCGATGTTCACCTCCTCGGCGTCGGTGAACCTCGGCCCGGTCACCCTCCAGGGCCCCAGCTTCGGCCTCGAGGACGTCGGCTTCAAGGGCGGCAAGCTCGTCCTCACGATCGGGATCGGCCTCAACCAGGCCAGCCTCGGCATGGACGGCGGCAGCGGCTCGCAGTCGAGCAGCGGGATCACCGCCAATCTGACCGGGATCCTGGGCACCTTCCAGCTCAAGATCGACGCGCTGGCGCTGCTCAGCGGCCAGGTCAACATCGGCACCGGCGTCTTCAACCTCGGCATCAAGACCCTGGCCGTGACCGTCCCCAACGTCGTCACCGTCAACGCCACCGGGATCAACATCTCCTACGACCCCAACGGCGGCTCCAAGCAGCAGATCCTCGCCATCAACACGGCCTCGATCAGCTTCCCCAAGTTCCCCGCCGTGACCGGGACGCTGTGCCCGTACGACACGACCGCCGGCGGCGTCGTGCCGGTTACGGGCACCGCGTGCACGCAGGGAACTGCCCCGGCCTCCGGCTCCAAGGACACGGTGATCCCGGGTCTGGCCATCTACGGCGACGGGTTCGTGCTCGGCTACGCCGCGGTCAGCTACACCCAGCCGATCAGCCTCGGCTCGATCCTGACCTTCAACGACCTGACCGTCGACGTCACCGACTTCGCGGTCAAGTTCGACTCAAACCCGGTGGTCAGCGGCTCGATCACGGTCTCCTCGACCGGGGCACAGTTCCTCCCGGGTGAGACGGTCTCCGGCACGGTCACGCCCAAACCGGGCGCCGCCCCTGGCTCGCCGGCGCTGTCACTGACCCTGACCTTCACAGGGAGCACGGTCGACAACTTCAACTTCAGCGTCGGCCAGCTGACGGTCACCCTCGGGAGCTACGTCACGCTGACCGCCACGGGCTTCACGCTGAACACGGACGCGAGCGCGACCCAGTACCTGGTCCAGTTCCAGTCCGTCAGCGCGGCGGTGAACATCGATTCGATCCAGCTGACCGGGACGGCCACGAACTTTGGCTTCCTCGGCAACGGCAAGTTCCAGGCCGGGACCGGCTTCGGCATCTCACTCGCGGTCGGCGGGGCCAGCGGCTCGAGCTTCCAGTGGCCGACCTGGATGCCGATCCAGATCCAGTCGATCGGGATCTCCTGGCCGGACATCAACGATGACCCGGGCAACTTCGTCCTCGTCCTGTCGGCGAGTATCAGCTCGATCCAGGGGATGTCCGGCCTCTCGATCACCGGCGCCGTCGACAACATCGAGATCGACCCGTCACTGCTGGCCCAGGGCAAGTTCCCGATCATCGGGATCAGCGGGTTCGCGGTGACGATCCAGGGCGACCTGTTCGGCGGCGAGCTCGACGCGGGCCTGGTCGGCGGGATCCTCAACCTCGACGCCAACAACAACATCATCCCGGCCACCGACTCCACGACGCCGGTCGCCCAGCGGATCCCCTACTTCGCCATCGAGGGCGGGTTCTCGTTCGGCGGCCTGGCCGGCTTCACGATCCGTCTCGGCCTCAGCTCGCTCGGGCCGCTGCAGGCCTTCATCGACGTGGAGCTCCCCAGCGGGATCCTGCTCGACCCGGACACGGGGCTGACCCTGAATGACTTCAGCGCCGGGATCGAGTTCAACCAGACGATCACAGACATCTGCAACAACGGGCAACCGCTCAACCAGCCCCAACAGCTGTCCTCGTGCACGGTGCCCTCGGCGACGGGCGGAACCGCCGCCCAGTGGCAGGCCCAGCTCCAGCAGCAGGTCGTCGCCCAGGCGAAGTCCGGTACGACGTGGGCCAACGCCTTCAGTCAGCCGATGCTGATCGTCGGCTCCGCCGTCGTCTACTCGATCTACACCTCGCAGCTGCTGTTCAACGCCAAGGTCACGGTCGCCATCTCCACCGACGGCCAGATCCTGCTCTACGGCCAGCTCAACTTCGCCGACAACCAGCTCAGCCTCGGCGCGTACCTGTACGCCAACCTGAGCCAGATCTCCAGCGGCGGGCTGACGATCATGTTCCTGGCCCAGGTTCCGCAGCAGACGCAGATCCTCGTGCTCTACGGGCAGCTCAAGATGGGCTTCGAGAACGATGCCGGCCAGGCGCTTACGTACGACGTCACCGGTGGGGGCACTGTGCCCTCGACCAACCCCCCGACGAGCCCCACCGCGTACCTCGCTGCGCCCAACTCGGGCCAGTCGCTCAGCCAGTCAGACCTCACCGGGGAGGGCTGGATCGACGTCACCTACCCGGCCTTCGGTCCTCAGGGTGGGCCGAGTGCGCAGGTCGACCCCAATTCGGTGCTGAGCGACACCCAGCCCTTCCTGCTCTCGGACTCCAATAACGACAACCTGACCCTCGTCGGGTCGCCGGTCCTGATCGACCCCACGACGAACACCTTCCGCTACTTCTTCAGCGGCTACACGCAGCCGCTGTCGGGCGAGACGAACACGGTCAACCCGACCTTCCAGGGCGGTTGGGCCAACCAGGCGGGGGTCGCCTGGTGCGGACCGCACAGCACGGGCTGCACTCAGAACGCCGATCCCACCGGTCCCGGCGGAAAGGCGCTGGCTCCCGAGTTCGGCAGTTGGATAGACGTGGATCTGGCCACCCCGGCTGGTGAGTCGGTGGCGGCCACCCCGACCGAGTGCACGGCCCCCGGAACCCCGTCTAACTGCCTGGTCACGCTGAGTGGCCCCGGGCTCGGCTCGCTCGCCCCCGACACGACCGACACCGACCCCGTCGTCCAGGTCGGGACCAACACGTACCGCTTCCTCTACACCGGGACGGTCGGGACCGGGACGGTCAACGTGAGCTTCGCCGCCGGCGGCTGGAACGCCGTCACGCTCGACAGCACGGGGAAGGTCCTCACGACCACCCCGAGCATCGCCTCGAGCGGCAGCTTCACCGTGGTCGCGCCGGCGCAGAACTTCTACATCCAGATCTCCGGCGGGCTCGACGTCTACATCCCGGGGATGACCGGCCAGCCGGCGCTGAGCGTGACCGCCACGGTCAAGCTGACGGTCGACCCGAGCACCAAGACGGTCGAGCTGACCTTCGCCGGACAGATGAGCGTCATCTATCTGGGGACGCTCGGATCCACCGCCGGTGACTTCGTCCTCGACCTCGGCTCTGGCGGCCCGGGCCTGTGGGGCGTCGCCACGGTGTCGGCGACCTATCCGGGGCTCGCCGCCGCCGGCCTGTACCTGACGGCATCGGGCACGCTCGAGGTCAACACGACCACCCAGACCAAGAATGTCACCCTGCAGCTCCCGACCGGGTCCGGCGGCGCCGAGCAGGCCCAGTCCTACGCGCTCCAGCCGGTCAGCCTCACGATCGCGGTCACCGGCCAGGCGGCGCTGCGGCCCCCGGGGACCTCGACCGATCTGGTCGACCTGAGCGGCGGCTTCTACATCGGCCTCTCGCCGCAGGGGATCCAGGTCTACGCCAACGCCACGGTCTCGATCGGCGGCGTCCAGCTCGGCCAGGCCACCGGCCTGATCATCGTCTCAACCGGCATCAACATGCCCGGTATCCCGGGCATCGCCGCCCTGCTCACGGTCGGCGGCTCAGCCTCCCTGGGGCTTCCGGACGCTGGCAGCCTGATCAGCATCACCGGCACCGCGACGGTGATGTTGAACACCACCCTCGCCGACCAGACGTTCCAGATACCGGCCGCCTTCCTGGCCCTCCAGGCGCCCGGCGACCCCACCTCGATAACGATCTACGGCGCCCCGCCCGGATTGAGCGGCCAGCCCAACCCGGGCGCGGCACCGGCGGTGTACGCAGCCGTCTCGATCAACGCCCAGATCACGATCGGCGGCGTGATCAGCCTGACCGGGTTCGTGCAGATCGAGGTCGCGGCCGGCTCGGGCGGCGCCCAGCTCTCGATCAACGGCGCCGTCAGCACGACGATCCCGTTCCTCGGTTCCCTGAGCGGGCAGCTCAACCTGACCGTGTTCGTGCTGCCGGATCCCGGCGTCGTCGGTCGCGTCTACCTGACGCTGGACTCAAGCTCGATTCCGGGCGTGCAGCTGAACGGAACCTTCCTGCTTGAGATCAACACGCTGAGCCAGCAGGAAACGATCCAGACCTACGCGCTGACCGGCAGTAACGGGATATGTCAGTCCACCCCGAGCGATCCCTGCCCGGGGTCGAGCACGCCGCCGACCTTCTCGCTCAACGCGGCCGGTCAGCCCGTCACCACGTCGGTGACGATCCCGGCCGGGCCGTACTTCTCGCTCTACATGTTCGGGAACCTGACGCTCGCAAACCTCGTCACGGTGACGGGAACCGTCGCGTTCTCGATCAACCTGAACGGCAGTAACCCGAGCATCAGCCTGGTCGTCAACGGCAGCGTGTCACTTGGCCCGCTGGGCACCCTGCAGCTGATCAACAGCGGCTTCCAGATCAACAAGCAGGGGCTGGTCGCCAACATCGACCTGACGCTCAACGGCGGCTTCGGCGGCAGCTTGGGGCTCTCGTTCAGCGGATCGGCGCAGATGTCGATCAACACGACCGGGCAGACGGCGACCCTCGGCTCGAGCCAGATCCAGCCCGGGTTCCTCCTCGCCATCAACGGCTCGGTCACGTTCGCCGGCTTCGCCACCGCCAGCGGCTCGATCACCGTCACGATCAACTCGAACGAGTTCCAGCTCACCTTCAACGTCCAGTTCGCCATCGGGCCGCTCGACTTCTCGGCCAACGGCGGCGCGGGGATCTACAACAACGGCCCCAACGACACGGGGATCGCCCTCGCCCTGAACGTCAACCTCTCGCTTGACGCGGCCGTGTTCAGCATCAGCGCATCCGGGACCCTTGAGATCAACACGACCGGGACGACCGAGCTGGGTATCCCCGGCAACACCTTCCTGCTCGCCCTGAACGGGCAGGTGTCGATCCTCAAGGTGCTGAACTTCAACGCGGCGATCAATATCGCCGTGTCGCAGACCGTGCTGACAAACCTCACCGTCGGCCCGGTCAACATCGCGGCCGGGACGCCGACCGGCGGCTGGTATTTCGAGGCCAACGCGGACGTCAGCTTCTTCGGCATCGCCACCCTGTCGGGCGGGATCTACCTCGATGCCAACGGTGACTTCACGGTGGCGCTCAACGGCGGCATCACGATCGGATCGAGCAGCTTCGGCCTCAGCGGGAACTTCAGCTTCCTGATCTCCTCGCAGAGCGACCAGTACGGCGGCTACCGGCTCGAGCTGAGCGGCAGCGCCAGCGTGTCGGTGAATGCGTTCGGAATCTCGCTCGCCGGCATCGGCGTGAGCTTCGACGTGTGCGCGTCGACGTCGAGCATCAACCAGTGCCCCGACGGCTACACGTCCAATGGCGGCAGCACGCCGATCAACCTGGACATCCACATCCACGTCCACATCCTGTTCGTGACGATCTCTGGCACCGCCCACTTCACGCTCGGCTACCTCCAGCTGCCGCAGCCCGTGTACCTCGGCGGTGACGGGACCGGTTCTCAGACCGAAGCGCAGCAGTGGACGCCCACCTCCGGCGTCGGGCAGCCGCTGGTCCTGAACGTCGGAAGCGCCCAGGGCTACCGGAACATCGCCACCGACGGCACCTCCGATACCTACACGATCGCCCAGGTCGGGGGGACCCCGGGCGACGCGACGATCCAGGTGACCGCGTTCGGGCGCACCGAGACGTTTACGAACGTGAGCGAGGTCGACGCCAATTGGACCGGTCAGGACTGCAGCGGCGGATGCTCGACCCTGGTCGACGTGGAACCAAGCGTGGCCATTCCGGTGCACATCACCGGCGGCCCGGGGCAGAACATCATCGACTACGAGGGCAGTGATCCCACGCCCGGCACGACGATCACCGGCGGGACCGGGATGAACATCATCACCGACTCGGGCACCGGAGTCGCCACGATCAACGACAGCGCCGCCACCCAGCCCGGCACGATCGACCACTCGGGCGGCGCTCAGGCGACGATCACCGGCGGCAACGGCGACACCATCTTCGGGGGCCCGAACGGCACCGACCTGATCACCACCGCCAACGACGACATCGTCATCGGTCCGGTGGGCACCGTCACCGTGAATGGCACCGGCAACCAGATCTTCCTCACCGCCGGCCACGCCACGGCGACGATCCAGGACGGGCCGAACGCCAACGACAACATCCTCACCATCACCGGCGAACCCGATGGCGACTCCCTGTCGGGCAGCACCCAGACGGGCGGATTCCAGGTCACCGTCGACAACCAGGTCGTCAACGTCAAGAGCGGCATCCAGGAGCTCGTGTTCCAGGGCACGTCCGGAACCGAGTCGTTCACCAACTTCAACGTCAACGGGAACAACGGGCTCTCCTCGATCA
The DNA here is from genome assembly GCA_035505215.1 of Solirubrobacteraceae bacterium. Lineage (GTDB taxonomy): Bacteria > Actinomycetota > Thermoleophilia > Solirubrobacterales > Solirubrobacteraceae > Palsa-465. The sequence continues at coordinate 23,344 of DATJQY010000009.1, forward strand.
GCCTGAACGCGCCGGGCACGATCGCCATCCTGACCTCCAACATCGGGGCGCCCGATGTGACGATCGAGAGCACCGGGGGGTCGGTCACCGTCACCGGCTCGACCCTGATCGGCTCCTCGTCGCTACAGGTGACCGGCGGTACCGGCGTCGTCGTGCAGTCGCTGACCGCCGGCACCGGCGCCAGCACCGTGGTGACCCCCTCGACGCTCAGCGGCGGCTCGGTCACGCTCACCGGCGAGCCGCTTCCCACCTCCGCCCCGACCACGGGCGGCGGCCCGGTGACCATCTCCGGCTCGTCGGTCACCGCCACGACGGGCGATCTGACCGTCAGCGCCACCGGTGGTCCGGTGACCGTCAACTGCGTCACCGCTCAGGGCTCGGGGACGGTGACCTGCTCGTCGCTCCACGCCCATGGCAACGTCTTCGTCAGCTCGTCCAACGGCTCCGTGCTGATCTCGGGCTCGGCTCTGACGGCGGACACCCAGACGGTGAGCGTCACCGCCGGGCCGAGCCCAGGTGAATCCGTGACCCTCACGGGCGCCGCGCTGACGGCCGCCACATCGATCTCGGTCTCGGCGACCGGCGGCATCACGATCAACGCCGGCCAATCGCCGTCGAAGCTGAAGCTGACGGGCAGCGGCAGCACCCCCATCACCCTCACGGCGCAGGGCGGCTCGCTGCTCGTCACCGACGCGACGCTCGACGCCTCCCAGAGCTCGGGCACCGTTGACCTGGAAGCGACCGGCGGCAACGTCGTCCTCGACACGCCGACGCTGACGGCCGGCGGAAACGTCACCATCAACGCCCACACCGGCACGGTCTCGATCCAAGGCGGCAGCCTCAAGACGACGAACGGCGGCGCGATCGGGGCGACGGGCGCTCAGAACGTCTCGGTCGGGCTATCCAACGTAACCGTGGCCGGCGCGCTCAACCTCACCGCCACCTCGGGCGCCGTCACGCTGTTCGGCGCCACGGTGTCGGCCGCTTCGATCGGCGCCACCGCCAACACGACGGTGAGCATCCTGTCCGGCTCGGTCTCCGCGAGCGGCGCCGTCACCCTCGGCGCCTCGGGCTCCGGGGTGGGCGCCGGGTTGCCGAGCATGCACTTCACGAGCACGTCCATCAGCGGAAACACGGTCACCGGCAATGCCACCGGGCTCCTGCTGATCGACGGCGGGACCCAGGTAATCGCCACGCAGGCCCTCGGCCTCACGGCGTCGGCGATCCAGGCGATTCAACAGTCCTCGCTCAAGTCCTCGAACGCCTCGGTAACGCTGACCGCCTCGGGCGGCAGCCTGACCCTCGATAACGCCACCGTCTCGGCCCTGAACACGATCACGGGGACTGCCTCGCAGGCCCTGACGGCCCAGGACGGCTCGTCGCTCACGGCAACCAACGGCTCGATCAACCTGACCGCCAACGGCGGCGATCTGACCCTGAACGGCGCGACGCTGACGGCGGGGAACACCGTCAGCGGCTCCACTCCGGGCCCCGTGCAGAGCCCCACCGACGATGTCGTCGTCGAGTCCTCCACGCTGCTCGGTGGTAGCGCCATCACCCTCAACGCCGTCGCCGGCTCGGTCTCCGTCACCGGCTCGACGCTCTGCGCCGGCACGACCTCGGCCACGGCCTGCGCCTCCGCCACCACCGGCGCGGTCGGCCTCACCGCCGGCGGCGGCAGCCTCACCATCGATAGCTCGAGCGTTACCTCCGGCGGCGGGATCACGGGCACTGCTTCGGTCGGCATCCTCACCCAGAACGGCGCCAAGCTCACCGCCAACCAGGGCTCGGTCACCCTGACCGCCAACGGCGGCGACGTGACGATGCACGGAACGCCGATCAGCGCCGGTGACTCGATCTCGGCCACGGCGTCCAAGAACCTCACCGCCGACACGGGCGCCTCGCTGACCACGATCGACCACTCGATCACGCTGGCCGCCAACGGGGGAGATCTGACCCTCGACACGGTCACCGTCTCGGCCGGGACCTCGGTGGCCGGTTCGGCCTCCCAGGACGTCCTCGTCCACAACTCCAAGGTCACCGCGGGCACCAATAAGTCGAGCTCGCAGAGCGCCGACACGATCACCTTCACGGGCGGCAACAACGTGACCGTGGATCCCTCGACGTTGACCGCGGTCGGCACGGTCACGCTGACCGCCACCAAGCTGGTGCTGACCCTCACCGGAGCCACCGTTTCCGGCTCCGCCATCACCGGCACTGCCGGGACCAACCTGCTCATGGATCCGACGAGCACGCTCACGGCGAGCACGATCACGACGCTCCAGGGTGGCTGGCAGAACCAGGCCGGGAGCCTGATCACGCTGCTCGGCAGCTTCATCTCGCCGCTGGTCGAGATCTACGGCGGCAACGGCGGCGACACCTTCCTCCTCAACCCGGTGGCGATCGTCGGCTACACGCAGGTCCGCGGCGGCAGCGGGAACGACACGATCACCCTCCAGCTGCCGACGATCGACCTGGCGAACAAGTTCTACACGAGCATGTGTCCCACCCAGTCGAGTTGCGCGGCGGACGCCCTGGACAACGGGACCGCGGTGGAGACCGCGCTGGCCGGCCTCAGCCGCACGATCCAGTCCCAGAACCGGAACTTCGACGGCCAGTCGCTGTTCCCGCTGCGCAACATGGTCGATGTTGACGGCGGTGGCGGCAGCGACAACTACATCGTCGACACCTCGGGCCTCACGCAGGCGAGTCCCAACGGCACCGACTACGTCGTCAACGTCGACGACAGCGGGGCGCCGACCGACTTCAACACGCTGACCATCAACGGCCCGACCACGCAGGACAACACCTTCCTCCTGCGCCAGGGATTCGTCGCCCTGCTCAACCCGGACCCGAACAATCCGGGCAGCTACCTACCCGACTACGAGCGGATCAACTACGACACCACGATCAACGAGCTGCACGTCGTCGGCGGGCCGGACAACAACAACTTCTACGTCGACGACAACAGCGCCATCACCGTGCTCGACGGCGGCGGCGGCATCTCGAACTTCCAGTTCGGCCAGCTCTACGGCTCGGACCGCAGCGTCACCTACCAGGCGACTCCGGGCGTTCAGCAGATCCTCCAGCCGGGCGACGAGGTGGCTTCCGGCGGCCAGGACTATGAGTACACCGGCGCCCTGCCCTTCACCGGCGACCTCAGCACGGTCAACTTCGCCGCCAGCCCGATGCTGTGGGCGATCGTCCCGGCCGACGGCGTGGCCGCGGCCAACGATGTCGCCCCGGGCGACGAGATCGTCACCGTCGACACCACGGTCGGCTGGCTGAGCCGCGGGATCAGCTACGCCACCACCGCCTACGCGGGCAACCAGGGCTCGACGTTCAACGTCTACAGCAACCACGCCTCGCTCAAGCTCCTGGGCGAGGGCGGTAACGACACCTTCGTGATCCGCGCCTTCCAGCTCGTCGTCGGCAACGGCGTCGCCACCTCCAACACCCTGGTCCAGGGCGGCAGCGGGACCAACGACATCGAGTACAACGTCAACGCCCCGGTCTCGATCCAGGGCGGCCGCGGCTACAACTCGGTCGTCGTGGTCGGCACCGGGACGCTCGACAACTTCGTCATCACCGACCAGGGCGTGTACGGCGACGGCCTGTTCGTCGAGTACCAGGACGTGCAGAAGGTCGAGGTCGATGCGGGTGGCGGTACGGCCAACTTCTGGGTCCTGAGCACGGCTCCGAACGTGGTCACGGTGCTGACCGGGGCCAACGGTCACAGCACCTTCAACGTTGCGGGCGATGTCACCGGCCAGATCGTCGCCCTGAACCCCAATGGCACCAGCGCGACCATCAACCACTTCGTCGCCAGCAACGACCTGACCTACAACAACCTCTACGCCCCCAGCGTCCCGTTCTCGGTCGGCAGCACCGAGGCTGGCCAGGTCCAGCTCACGAACGTCCCCAGCGGCGGGCTCACGCTCCTGCAGCCGGCGGACGGAGGCACGGCGGCGACCAGCTGCCCGACGAGCGGGAGCGTTTCCTCGGTCGCCTGCTACGAGCTGAGCCTCGGCGTGACGCCCCCGCAGCCCGGCGCCATCTGGTACGTCAGCGTGGCCGCGGCGCCGGACTTCACCGGCGGCCTGGCCAGCTGCGAGGAGCCGAATGCCGATGTCGCCGCCTGTGGCTCGTCGCTTCTGATCTCGGACGATGGCGGCAAGACGTGGTCCTCTGACCTCGTCCTGACCTTCGACTCCTCGCTGGCCAGCACGGACCCGGACGCCTGGAACGCAATTCATACGATCGAAGTCCAGGCGCCTCCGGGTGCGGTGGTCGGCGGCGACGCCACGATCGAGATCATGCAGTCGGTCCTGAGCACCGTCCCGGTCACGCCGACGCTGATCGGCTACGACACGATCCCCATCTCGAACGTCGACGTTCACGTGATCGACGGCAATCAGCCGGGGCTCGTGAGCTCGGCTCCAAGCACCGGCCTCAACGTGATCGAGGGCGGGCTCCTTGACGACAGCTACACCGTGCAGCTCACCCGTGCCCCGGCGGCTGACGAGCAGGTCGTGGTCACCTTGAGCTCGGATGACCCGCGGATCCACTTCTCCTCGTCCACGCTGACCTTCAACTCGAGCGACTGGAACACGCCGCAAACGGTCACCGTGAGCGCCACCGACGACGGCATCGTGGAGGGCGTGCGCCTGTCCAGCATCACCGCGAGCGTCACCTCCGAGAACCTGAGCGGCGGCGCGGCCCCGAAGGACGCCGTGTACTCCCAGGGCATCGTCGATGACCCGACGGTGGAGGTCTACGTCTACGACGCCGACGCGCCCGGCGTCGTGATCCTGCCCACCGGTCCCAGCACCGTCTCGAGCACCATCAGCTCGAGCTACACGATCCAGCTCACCAAGGCCCCCGTGGCGGCTCCGGGGACGGGCGTGGCCTACGTCGACATCAGCATCATCACCGGCGGCCTCACCCTCGTCTCCTCGACCGATCCGCGCTTCAGCGCCACCGGCGGTACCGACGGTGGGCCGATGGTGGCCTTCAACGACAGCAACTGGGACATCCCGATCACGATCACCGTCGTCCCCAACCCCAGCGGGACGGTGCCGCTGAGCGGTGGCGGCCAGCCGCTCCAGGAGTTCGGTAACCAGCCGCACGTGACCAACTCGATCTACGGCCCGCTGATCATCGACGGCTCGACGACCGCCTCACGGCCGCTGGTTCCGGGCATCGGCCTGCCGAGCGAGACCGACGCCCCGCTCCCGCCGCCGCCGGCTCCGACGCTGACCGGCCCCGCGGGCACGGCGCGCATGGCCACGCTCAACATCTTCGATGACGGAGAGCTGACCGGCGACGAGGGGACGATGAGCGGCATCTCCGCGACCGAGTTCCAGGCCCTCGAGACGCTCTACTCAGGGGCCTCGGCGGTCGGGCTCGATCAGTCTCAGTTCAACGAGATCGAGGGCCTGAACATGGGCGGCTCGCTGCAGCAGCAGCCGCCCGGCGACTCGCTGCTCACCTTCGACGGCGGGATCGCCTATCGCAACGTCGATGTCGTCGACGTGTTCCTGGGCAACCGCGCCACGAGCCCGGCCGGCCAGGGCGTCTTCACCGTCAGCCAGACCCTCCTGAACACGATCACCGTGATCCAGGGCGGGGGCGGCTACAAGAAGATCGTGGCCACCGGTGGCGGCGGCTACAACTCGCCCCTGATCCTGCTCGGCAACACCACCCAGAACGGCAGCTTCTACAGCTCCCTGGGGAGTGACCCCAACGGGGAGGGTCTGCAGTACGACATTCCCGGCCAGAGCGTGCTCGATGCCTCGCAGGATCCGAACTCGGTGATCATGTACGGAGGCGTCGGCGACTCGCAGATCTACGGTGGCGGGGGAGGCGACCAGATCGCCGGCGGGTCCGGGGCCGACATCATCACCGCCGGGTCAGGCAACGACATCATCCGTGCCAACGACGGGTTCAACCTCTACCTGCTCCAGCCGCTGGCGCAGGTGGTGGCCCAGAACCTGACTGCGCTGATCGTCACCCACGATCCCAGCCCGTCCGATGCGCCGGATGGTGATCCGCTCTACGCCACCTCCGACCAGATCTACGGCGGCATCGGCCACGACATCGTGTTCCTGGATCACGGCGAGGTCGACCAGCTGAGCAACCCGATCACCGGAACCGAGGGCGTGCTCGACGCCTACACGACCGATCCGACGGCGTTTGGTCTCAGCTCCTACTTCGGGGCCTTCAACGGAACCTCGATCGTGCTCGCCGGGACGGGGCAGCAGACGATCGACGTCGGCAAGACCAACCAGCCCAATGTGATCGTCAAGAACGGCTACGTCTACTTCTCCGCCCCGGATGGCTGGATTCAGAAGCTCTCGAAGGTGGGGAGCAACTCGCCGGGCGCCGGCGGCAACGACAAGATCACCCTGGGCGACGGCAACGACGTGGTCGTGGCCGGTACCGGCTACGACAAGATCACCGGCGGGAACGGCAACAAGATCGTCCTCGGTGACGATGGCGAGATCACCTGGGTGGGCGGCCTCCTGACCGAGGTGATCAGCCAGGATCCGGGCGTCGCGCTGAACAGCACCTCGGGCAACACGATCACCCTGGGCGATGGCAACGACATCGTGTTCGGCGGCAGTGGCCAGAACATCATCACCCTCGGCAACGGCAACGACATCGTGGCCGGCGCGCTGGGCGAGCTCGACTTCGCCACCACCGGTCTCAACACCCCGACCGGCATCCCGTCCACCTTCGAGAGCATCTATCCGACCGACGGCGGCCCCGACACGATCAAGCTCGGCGACGGCGCCGGCGTGGTCATCGGCGGCCCGGGCAACAGCTCGATCAGCGCCGGCCCCGCCTACACGGCGGTCCCGACCACGGGCCAGGCCTTCTACCTCCAGGCTGAGCACGCCTGGTCGCTCACCAGCACGCCGCCGGCTCCGCCGGCCGTCACGCCGAGCACCCCGCCGCTGGTCCTCACGACGGCACCGGTCATCCTGCCCACGCCGCCCGTGACCACCTCGAGCAAGCCGACGACCTCGAAGACGAAGAAGCACAAGAAGCCCAAGAAGAAGCCCAAGAAGAAGCCCAAGAAGAAGCCGAAGAAGGGCGGGCACAAGAAATGAGACTTTTGCTCGGAAATCACAACTACCGGGGCGGGAATCGGTTCAGATATGCGGGCCCACGGGCTCGGATATGGGGGCACAGTGACCCCGAGGCAGGGGTGTCGTTAACCCAACTGGGGGCGTGGGGCCCCTGTCTAACCCTGGAGGTTCGATGAAAACCAAGTACCTGACACGCGCAGCTGCGGTCGCCGGGGCCTGTCTGGCCGCGATGGCGCTCACAGGCCTGCCGTGGGCCGACGCCTCGCCGCGGGCGGTGGTGGCGGATGAGGGCGGCGTGGGCGGCGAAAGGCCCGCCGTCACCTGCGTTCGCTACGACTTCGGCGAAGGGCCGGTGTGCGGGGTCATGCTCCGCGGCAAGCGAGGGCTTCGCGGCGTAAAGGGCAAGACCGGGCCGATCGGCCTGACCGGCCCGCAGGGGATTCAGGGTCCGCAGGGCATCCAGGGACCGGTGGGTCCGCAGGGCATCCAGGGCCCGACCGGCCCGACGGGGCCCCAGGGCATCCAGGGCGCTCCCGGTCATACGGTGGTCGTCGCCGGAACCCTGATCACGGAGAAGGCGCCCGCCGGCGGCGATAACCAGGGCAAGGAGCTCACGCCCACCGTCGCCGAGTGCCCCACCTCCGGCACCCAGACCGATCCCGAGGCCTACGGCGGAGGGGTTCAGATCCAGAAGAGCGGCAGTGAGAGTGGGGGTGACGTGGTGACGATCCAACAGCATTTCCTCGGCACCTACTCCAACTCCACCACGGTCAATCCGCTTCCGGCGGGCAATACGCCGGGGACCGTCTCGACCCAGGCGGCGAATGCCTATGAGGGCCAGGCGGTGATCACCGAGCTGGCCGGTGGCGACACCGTCACGGTTCAGTCCTACGTGATCTGCGGGCCGTAGGAGACGCGAATGAAACGTGTCATTCGTATCGCGCTGCTGACGCTCGCGTGCCTGGTCGCGACGGGGTTCGCGGCCTGGGCCAGCGCGGGCAACTTCGGCGGCAAAGGCCCGTACAAGAAGAACGGGAAGCTGTGCGTCCGCTACGACGCTGACGACACGCCCTACTGCTTCTCCTACGGGCCGCGCGGCAAGCGGGGCCCGCAGGGTCGCGTTGGCGCCCGCGGTCCGGTCGGCCTGATCGGCCCCGCGGGGATCAAGGGGATCCAGGGGGTCATCGGACCGCGGGGTCCGCAGGGCATCGTGGGCGTCACCGGTCCCATCGGTCCGACGGGACCCGACGGGGCCTTCGTGTCGCCCCAGGGATCGAATCCCGGCGGCTCAGACCCGGGGGGGAACACGATTCTCGTCCTGGGCAGCAAGATCGGGCCGATTCCGTTCCCCACCGGACCCGCGACCGGGACCGAGCTGACGCCCAGCGTGGCTCGCTGCCCCACCTCGGGTCCCGATCAGGAGGCCTACGACGGGGGGGCGACGATCATCACCACGAACCCCAACAACACCGCGAGCCCGCCTCCACCGACCAATGATGTGGTCGGTCTGGAGTCGAGCTTCCCGGGTCTCTACGCCGGCCCCACCGAGGTCGACCCGCTGCCACTGGGCGGGGCTCCCGGGGCCTTGTCTCAGCAGTCGGCAAACGCCTACGAGGCTCAGGCTGTCGTTACGGAGATGCACAGCAACGACAACCTGACCGTGCAGGCGTACGTCGTCTGCGGCCCGTAGGGCTGAGGGCACCACTCCAGGGTTAGACAGCCGGCCGCTCCGCTCCGCGGGGCGGCCGGCTCTCTGTCCGCTCAAGCGCGCGCGCAGCTCCCGCACCCCGATTTGCGGACGCAACTCCTCCGCTATCCTCGGGTTAGTGGGGCACAGATGAAGTCTTGGGGGCGTGCATGTGCGCTGGCGGCCTTCTGCGGGCTGCTCCTGGCGTCGCCGGCGATGGCCGACGACTGGCTGCCGCATCCCGCCAACGCCCAGTGGCAGTACGACTGGCGCGATAGCACCTACAACCCTTCGGGGACGGTCGAAAACGTCGACGTGCAGCAGCAGAGCGGCAGCAGTTTCACCTTGGCCTGGGCCGACTCGGCCGAGGAGCCGCCGCCCGCCGGCAGCTCGCCTGAGTGCACCTCGAGCTCGGACCTGGGGACGATCTCGTTCCAGGACTCGAGCGAGGGCCTCCTCAACACCGACTGGAACAGCTGCCCGCCACCGTCGAACATGCCGGTGCTCTGCGCCAGCACCGCCAACTGCGCCAACAGCCTGTCGAGCACTCTGTATGACGTGATCTGGGGTAACCGGACGCCGGTTCTGTCCGAGCCTCTGCTTGAGGGAGAGACCTGGAACGCCACCGGCGGAGGCTCCAACGAGGTGACGAGCACCTCGCAGTACCTGGGCCTGCGGATCGTCAAGGTCCCGGCCTTTCCCAAGGGCGTTCAGGCCGCGGTGGTGCGGAGCAACATCGCGCTCGCCGGCACGCCCGGCGATGACTACGGCAGTGGCGTGCGAACGACCTGGTGGGTGCGGGGCGTCGGGCCGGCCCTGGTCGTGTTTGACCACGTGGACGGGAGCGTCACCAACGCCGCGCTGCTTTCGACGAACCTCAAGCCCTCGGCCACGACCCCCGACCAGGACTATTTCCCGCTCACCCAGGGCCTGACCGGCCGCTACGAGTGGACGAACAACAAGCACCTCAAGCGACCTGAGATCGAGCGGATCACGGTGGCCGCGGTGTCCAACCAGACAGCGCGGCTAACCGCGCAGAGCATCTCGGGGCCGATCAGAGTGGAGGGCCAGTACGGCTTCTCGCTCCGCCTCGACGGGCTACGCAACATCTGGGGCTCCGCCTCGGCCGCGTCGCTGGCCAAGTTTCCCCCCCTCGGGCATGGCCGTCACTTCTTCACCCCCCTCGACCTCATGACCTACGGCTTCAACCCGTTGCTGACCGCCTACCCGGAGGCCGGGCAGAGCTGGAAGAGCGGGAACGCCCGGGATTTGAGCGTCTACGGCGTGACCGGGGAGACCAGGGTCATCGGGGTCCGGCGGGTGCATGTTCCGGCGGGCACCTTCCAGGCTCTAGAGGTGCGGAGCACCCTCACCCAGAAGGGCTTTAAGTTCGGCTCCGGGGTCCGGACGATGTGGTTTGCCGCCGGACGCGGTCTCGTGAAGCTGGTGTTCAAGCATCGCGACGGCAGCACGTCGGTAGTGCAGCTGCTCAAATAAGTCCAATGTCGAGGCCGACGCTCGCGGTCGCCGCGCTCGGCCTGGCGCTCGCCGGCTGCGGCCACAGCTCAACTCAGCGCTCCCAGGTCGCGAGCTATCTCCGGCAGGTCAACCGGGTCGAGCACGCGCTGGCGCGACCCCTCTCGACGGTCACCAGCGTGGGCAATCAGTTCGCCTCCGAGCAGCAATCGGGGGGGACGCTGGTCGGTGTATCGACGCAGGCGCACGAGCAGAGCCTGCAGCGCGCGTGGGGGCAGATCGTCGCGGCGCGGGCTCATCTGGCTGCGATCAAGGTTCCGGCTCCGGCGGCCAACCTTCAGCGGCTGCTCGTGCAGCTGGTGACGGGGCAGGCGCAGTTGACCCGCGAGATGGCCCAGCTGGTCACCTTCCTCCCCGGCTATAGCCAGGCTTTGCGAACTCTGGCTCCCACCACAAGACGCCTCCAGTCCTCGCTCGCGCGCCAGAGCGCAAGCACCTCCTACGCCAACAAGGCGGCGGCGCTGCGCCGGTTCAAAGCCGCGGTCGACGGCATCCTTCGCCAGCTCCACCAACTCCGTCCGCCCGCCGTGGAGCGGCCCGATTACACGACCGAGGTTGCCTCGGTGCGGGGCATGAGCACGAGCGCGGGACAGCTTGCCGACGCCCTCCAGGGCGGTTCGTCCAGCGGCGACGTCCGATCGCTGCTCCTGCGCTTCGAACGGGCCGAGACGCTCGACCAGACGGTGGCGGCGCAGAAGGCCGAGAGCGCCGCCATCCGCGCGTACGACCGGCAGGCGTCCGCGCTGAGCTCGCTCACCACCGCCGCCCAGCAGGAACGCCTGCGCCTGGCCGACAACCTGAGCTAGGGGGGCCCGCGAGGGGGCGAGGGCCGGCCTGTGACCCTGGGCCTCAGCCGTTCCCGCCGCTGGCGCCGGCGTCGCCTGGATCGTTCGTGCGTAAACCTACCGACCGCTCAAGAGCTTTCGCTCCAAAATGGGGCGCACGGCACCCTAGACATAGCGTGCAACTGAACGTTGCGTTGACAGCCGACGCCGAGTATGAGACCTTGCCCTACCTGTGAGAGCGGCGGTCACCGGGGTCCGCCCGTAGCGTGCTTGCTTGGGGCAAGCAGAAGGGGCGAGAGGTTTGAACAATTGGGGGCTGAGGAGTGGAGCGGCGCACCGTCTGGCTTCCCAGGTCTGCTGGGCGGGGGCGAGGCCGCCCAGCCCCGAGACGCGCTCGTCCGTACGCCCGTGCTCGTCGGCATCGCTCAGCCCCCATGGCGACTGCCGGCTCGCTGCAACAGGCACAGGTTGAGCGCTACCGGCTGCCGCGGCGGATGCCCCCACCGCCGCGGCGCCGGGACTCTTTGCCACTGAACTGCCACTGAGCCTGAACTGCCACTGAGCCGCGCCCTGAGCCACGGATCCAGCGGAAGGAGCGCAGGCTCTCGGGATAGTTGACCCCACAACCGTGGACGATTTGTTCCGAGGGGTGGGAGCGAATTGCCACAGTTCGCGCGGCGGCCCCTCCGGCGCCGCCCCTCCGCCCCTCCGCCCCGCCGCCTCTCCGCCCCTCCGCAGCGCCCATCAAAGCCCGCCTGCCGCGCAAATAGCCGTAATTCAGATTGCCTTTTGGTACATTCGAGTGCTCCGTCCGCGACCGGAAGGACTCTCCTATGGAGCCCGCATCTCTGCCGAGCACCGAAACGCAGGGCCGCCACGGAGCCGGCGGCAGGACCGGCTCGCTCGAGAACCCCGAGGTGATCGAGGACGTACCCGGGCATGTGATCCCGATCCTCCAGCAGGAGTTCGACGATTTCGACACCGAGTCGACCCGCTTTCTCAAGGGCGAGCTTGAGGGCGACGAGTTCGTCAAGTTCCGCCTCAAGCAGGGGGTTTACGGCCAGCGCCAGCCTGACGTGCAGATGGTCCGGGTGAAGCTGCCCCTCGGGGGCGTCAGCCCGGAGCAGCTCGAGGCGTTTGCCGACGGAATCGAGAAGTACGTGCCCCTGCGCAAGGGCCACATCACCACGCGCCAGAACATCCAGATGCACCACGTCCCGCTCCCCGAGGCGGCCAAGCTGATCCGCGACCTCGGTGACGCGGGCCTGTCCAGCCGTGAGGGCTGCGGAAACACGATGCGCAACGTCACCGGCGACCCCCGGGCGGGGACGCTCGAGGGCGAGCTCTTCGACATCACGCCTTACGCGGGCGCCTACGTTCGCTACTTCGTCCGCCACCCCACGACGCAGGCCATGCCGCGCAAGGTCAAGACGGCGTTCGCGGCCACCGACGAGGACAACGCGATCACCCGCATCCACGACATGGCGTTTCTGCCCCGGGTCAGAGACGGCGTCCGCGGCGTCGAGGTCCGGGTCGGCGGCGGGACCTCGATCATGCCCCGTCTGGCCCCCACGCTCTACGAGTTCGTCGAGCTCGACAACGGCGAGTACCTGAAGGTCACCGAGGCCTGCATGCGGATCTTCGACCGCCAGGACTGGCTCCGGGTCAACAGGGCCCGGGCGCGGATCAAGGTCCTCGTCGACAAGGTCGGGATCGACGAGTTCCGCACGATGGTCGAGGAGGAGCTCCAGGGCGACTGGACCGAAGAGCGGGACTTCGACCCCAGGCCCCTCCTGTTCGTCCATGACGAGGAGGCCAATGCCCCGGCCAAGCCGGACACCTACGCGACGGCCAATGGCGACCTGCGTGAGTTCGACCGCTTCCTCGCCTCCAACGTGCGGGCCCAGCGCCAGAAGGGATTCTCGACGGTAGAGGTCGTGCCACGACGCGGCGATCTGACCCCCGAGCAGCTGCGCGGAGTCGCTCAGCTCATGCGCGAATACACGGGCGGCTACGCCCGCACCACCGTGCACCAGAACCTCGTCCTGCGCTGGGTGCGCGACGAGTCCGTCTACGAGGTCTGGCGGGCGCTCGGTGAACTCGGCCTCGGTGATTCCGGTGCCGAGGAGATCAGCGACGTGGTCAGCTGCCCCGGCACGGATTCGTGCAAGCTTGGCATCACCAGTTCGATGGGTCTAAACCAGGCTGTGCACGAGCGCATCCAGCAGATGCAGATCGAGGACGAGCTGACGCGACGGATCCACATCAAGATGAGCGGCTGCCCCAACGGCTGCGGCCAGCATCACATCGCCGACATCGGCTTCTACGGCGCCTCGATCAAGGTCGGTGAGCACACCATTCCGGCCTACATCCCGCACGTCGGAGGCGTCTACGAGGGCGGTAATGTGGAGTACGGGCACCGCCTCAAGGCGCGGCTTCCGGCCAAGCGTGTACCCGAGGCGATCGAGCGATGGATACGCTTCTACGAGTCAAGCCGCGAAGACGGCGAGCCATTTAAGGCTTTCGTCGAGCGGGTAGGCACGCAGGAGTTCGAGGCTCAGGTCAAGGACCTGACCTTGCCGATCGAGTTCTCCCTGGAAAACATGAGCTACTTCATCGACTGGACCAAGAATGTGCCCTTCGAGGTGGTCCGCGGCGAGGGCGAGTGCGCGGTTTGAGCATGGCCGTCTCCAGCCTCCAGATCCCCGACACCGCCACCGCCGAAGAGTCCCTGGCCTACGCCGTCGAGCGCTTCCACCCGCGGCTGACCATGGCCTGCTCCTTCCAGAAGGAGGAGTCGGTGCTCGTCCACATGCTCACTGAGATCTGCCCACAGGCGCGGATCTTCACCATCGACACCGGGGTTCTGTTCCCAGAGACGCTGCAAACCTGGAAGCGGTTCGAGGACCGCTTCGGCGCCCACATCGAGGTCTTCGACGCCCGCAACCCGGATGCGCCGTGGACGCTTCAGAACTGCTGTAGCGCGGCCAAGGTGGATGCGCTCCAACGGGCACTCGAGGGCGTCGACGCGTGGATCACGGGAATCCGCCGCGAGCAAGCAACGACGCGCGCGGACTCGACCAAGCTCGAGCGCGATGAGCGGCGGGGCATCTGGAAGGTCAACCCGCTGGCCGACTGGACGGAGAAGGACCTGTGGCGCTACATCCACAAGCACGACCTTCCCTACAACCCCCTGCACGACGTTGGCTACGCGTCGATCGGGTGCGCGCCGTGCACCCGGCCGGGGTCGGGACGCGAGGGGCGGTGGGCCGGCACCGACAAGATCGAGTGCGGGATCCACGAATGATGCGCTCCACCCGAGTATGAATCCCGCGCACTACGAGCTCTCCTACCTGGAGACGCTCGAGGCCGAATCGATCCACATCTTCCGTGAGGTGGCGGCCGAGTTTGAGCGCCCCGTGCTCTTGTTCTCAGGCGGCAAGGACTCGCTGGTTCTCCTGCGCCTGGCCGAGAAGGCGTTCCGCCCTGGGCGCTTCCCGTTCCCGGTTATGCACGTGGACACGGGCCACAACTTCCCTGAGGTGATCGATTTTCGTGACCAGGTGATTGAGCGCCTCGGCGAGCGGCTGATCGTCGCCTCGGTGCAGGATTCGATCGACCAGGGGCGGGTTGTCGAGGAGACCGGTCCCCGGGCCTCGCGCAACCGTCTTCAGACCGTCACCCTGCTCGATGCGATCGCTGAGCACGGCTTTGACGCCGCCTTCGGGGGCGCCCGGCGCGACGAGGAGCGAGCCCGAGCCAAGGAGCGCATGTTCTCCTTCCGCGACGACTTCGGCCAGTGGGACCCCAAGTCCCAGCGCCCCGAGCTGTGGTCGCTCTACAACGCCCGCATCCACAAGGGCGAGCACGTCCGCGTGTTCCCGATCTCGAACTGGACCGAGCTCGACGTGTGGCAGTACATCGAAACCGAGGGGCTCGAGATTCCCTCCATCTACTACTCCCACAACCGCCAGGTGTTCGAGCGCGACGGGATGCTCTACGCCCACTCCGACTACGTGCAGCTGATGGATGGCGAGGAGCCGTTCGAGGCCAGCGTCCGCTACCGGACGGTCGGAGATATGACCTGCACCGGAGCCGTGCGCTCGACCGCGGTCACGCTGGAGGACGTGGTGGCGGAGATCGCCGCCACCCGGATCACCGAGCGGGGCGAGACCCGCGCCGATGACCGCGTCACGGAGGCGGCCATGGAGGACCGTAAGCGCGAGGGGTACTTCTAGTGCCCGGCGCCGCCTCCAACGGTCACGCGCGCCGCTCGCGACCCACCGAGCTGCTGCGGATCGCCACCGCCGGCTCGGTCGATGACGGCAAGTCGACCCTGATCGGGCGCTTGCTCTACGACTCCAAGCAGATCCTGACCGACCAGCTCAAGCACGTCGTCGAGACCTCCGAGCGCCGCGGCGACGGCTACCTCAACCTGGCCCTGCTGACCGACGGCCTGCGCGCCGAGCGGGAGCAGGGGATCACGATCGACGTCGCCTACCGCTACTTCCAGACCAAGCGGCGGAAGTTCATCATCGCCGACACCCCCGGGCACGAGCAGTACACGCGCAACATGGTCACCGGCGCCTCGACGGCCGATCTCTCGGTCGTCCTGGTCGACGCCCGCAAGGGCGTCTCCGAGCAGACCCGGCGCCACGCCTACATCGCCTCCTTGCTGCGGATCCCGCACCTCGTCGTGTGCGTCAACAAGATGGACCTGGTCGACTACGACGAGGCGGTGTACGACCGGATCGTCGACGAGCTGACCGACTGGGCCGCTCGGCTCGACATCTGGGACATCACCTTCATCCCCATCTCGGCCCTGCACGGCGACAACGTGGTCGACCGCTCGGACAAGATGGCGTGGTACGCCGGCCCGCCGCTCCTCTACCACCTGGAGCACGTGGTGATCGCCACCGACCGCAACCTGGTCGATGTCCGCTTCCCCATCCAGTGGGTCATCCGGCCGATGGACGAGGCGCACCACGACTATCGGGGCTACGCCGGCCAGGTCGCCGCGGGTGTGCTCCGCGCCGGCGACGAGGTCGCCGTGCTGCCCAGCGGCCTCAAGACGACGATCGCCTCCATCGACAGCGCCGGCGTTGAGCGCGAGGCCGCCTTCCCGACCATGTCGGTGGCCGTGCGCTTGACCGACGAACTCGACGTCTCCCGGGGCGACATGATCGTCAACCCGGACGACCCTCCGGTTCCCGCGCGGCAGATCGAGGCGATGGTGTGCTGGATGAGCTCCCGGCCTGTGCGTCCCGATGGCCGCTACATGCTCAAGCACACCACGCGCACGGTGAAGGCCGTGGTCAAGGAGCTCGAGTACCGGGTCGACGTCAACACGCTTGACCACGTCGAGGCATCCGAGCTGGGGCTGAACGAGATCGGCCGCATCCACCTGCGCCTCAGCGCCCCGGTGATGGTCGACCGCTATCGCCGCAACCGGACGATCGGGAGCTTCATCCTGATCGACGAGGCGAGCAACGACACCGTCGCCGCCGGCATGGTGATCCACGCCTCAAGCAGCTGAGCCCCGGGTCCCGGCCCGGCCGCTCCGGGGCTCACGCAAGGCAGGTAAAGTCCGCCGCCGTCATGTTCTCGAAGGTCCTTATCGCCAACCGCGGCGAGATCGCCATCCGGATCATCCGCGCCTGCGAAGAGCTGGGCATCGCCACGGTGGCTGTCTACTCAGAGCTGGACCGGGACGCCCCGCACGTCAAGCGCGCCGACGAGGCCTTCCTGCTCGGTCCCGGCCCGGCCAATGAGAGCTATCTGGTCGTCGAGAAGCTGATCGAGGCCTGTGAGCGCTCGGGCGCCGAGGCCGTCCATCCCGGCTACGGCTTCCTGGCTGAGAACGCCGGCTTTGCCTCGGCGCTTGAGGAGCACGGGATCACCTTCATCGGGCCGCCCGCCTCGGCCATCGAGGCGATGGGCTCCAAGACCCGGGCCCGCGAGCTGATGGAGAAGGCCGGGGTCCCGATCGTGCCCGGAACCACCGAGCCGGTGGAGACGATCGACGACGCCCGCAAGATCATCGAGAAGACGATCGGCTATCCCGTGGCCGTCAAGGCGGCGGGCGGGGGCGGAGGCAAGGGCTTCCGCGTGGCCGAGTCCGAGGACAAGCTCCAGGAAGCCTTCGAGGTTTCCTCCCGGGAGGGCGAGAAGTTCTTTGGCGATCCCACCGTGTACCTGGAGCGCTACCTGCCCGATCCCCGTCACGTCGAGGTCCAGGTGTTGGCCGACAAGCACGGCAACGTGATCCATCTCGGCGAGCGCGACTGCTCGATCCAGCGCCGCCATCAGAAGCTGATCGAGGAGGCCCCGGCCCCGGCGGTGGACGAGGAGCTCCGGGCCAAGATCGGCAAGATCGCCACCGAGGCGGCGGCCGCGGTGTCCTACACCGGCGCCGGGACGATCGAGGGTCTGCTCCAGGAGGGGGAGTATTTCTTTTTGGAGATGAACACCCGGGTCCAGGTCGAGCATCCGGTGACCGAGCTCGTGACCGGCCTTGACATCGTCAAGGAGGGCATCCGGGTCGCGGCGGGCGAGCCGCTGTCGATCGCGCAGGAGGACCTTGAGCTCCGGGGTCACGCCATCGAGTGCCGGATCAACGCCGAGGACGCAAGCAAGAACTTTGCCCCCGCGCCGGGCACGATCGGCGCCTACCGCGAGCCGGCGGGACCCGGGGTGCGCGTCGATTCCGGCGTCGAGGCGGGTTCCGAGATCAGCCCCATGTACGACCCGATGGTGGCCAAGCTGATCGTGTGGGACGTCGACCGTGAGCAGGCCACGGCGCGGATGCTGCGGGCGCTGGGGGAGTACGAGATCGGCGAGCTCAAGACGCTGATTCCGTTCCACGCGGCCATCCTGGCCACCGAGCAGTGGCGCAACGCCGAGACGTGCCGGGATTTGATTACCGACCGGGAATGGCTGAAGTCGCTTGCCTTCCCCAAGCCCGAGGCGCCCGCCGAGCCGGAGGAGGAGGGCGAGCCGGTCGAGCAGTCCTACACGGTCGAGGTCAGCGGGAAGCGCTTCGACGTCAAGGTGATCGGGCCGCCGTTTGGCGGCGCTGGCGTCAATGGAGCCGGCCCCGCCGTGGCCGGCGCCCCGGCGGCCCGCAAGGCGCCGCGCCGGGCGGCCAGCTCAGGCGGCGGTGGGGGAGGCGGCGGCGACACGCTGACCTCGCCGATCCAGGGAACGGTGCTGAAGGTGGTGGTCGAGCAGGGCGCCGCGGTCGAGGAGGGCGCCCTGATCGCCGTGATCGAGGCGATGAAGATGGAGAACGAGATCACCGCCCACAAGGCGGGCACCGTGTCAGAGCTGCCGATTTCGGCCGGTGGCTCGGTGGCCACCGGCGACACGATCGCGGTGATCAGCTCAGGGGAGTAGCCGGGCGCCGGAGGGCCTGGCTCAGATCGAGGCCCAGCACCACCTCCAGCACCGCTCGACTCGCCTCGGTCACCGACTCCAGCTCGGTGCGGAGCGTGATCTCGGGCGCCTCGGGGGCCTCGTAGGGGTCATCGATGCCGGTGAAGCCGGTGATCTCACCCCGCCGGGCCTGAGCGTAGAGACCGCGGGGATCCCGGCGCTCGCACTCGGCCACCGAGGTGTCCACGTAGACCTCGATGAAGGGAAGCTCCTTGGCGGCGTGGAGCTCCCGCGCCTGGTGGCGCGCGGCGCGGTAGGGGCTGATCAGCGACGCGACGACGAGGAGGCCGGCGTCGGCCAGGATCTGGGCCACGGCGGCCGCCCGGAGGATGTTCTGCTCCCGTGAGGCCGCATCGAAGCCGAGGTCGGAGCACAGCGTGCGCCGAAGCACGTCGCCGTCCAGGCGATAGGTGGCGTAGCCCGCCTCGTCCAGGCCCACCGCGACCGCATCCCCAATCGTCGTCTTCCCCGCCGCCGGCAGGCCCGTCAGCCAGACAGTTGCGCCGCGAGGCACGCTGCCAACGGTAGCGTCAGCCCGCGTCGATCAGCTTGGCCGCCTCACGCAGGCTCGCAACCTCGGCGTCGGGCTTCTTCTGGTTGCCCTCGAGCTGCTCCTTGTGCCGGTTGACCCAGATCACGGGGATCTTCCGCTTCAGGCACGGCTCGACGTCGTAGTAATAGCTCGAGGCAACATGGACCCAGCCCCGCTTGCCCCCGATCCTCCGCTCACACTCGACAAAGTGGGCCGGATCGGGCTTGTAGGAGCGGACCTGCTGCGCGGTGACGACGAGGTCGAAATCGAGCGGGATGTGACGCCGGGTCTGGCCCAGAAGCTTGTCGTCGATGTTCGAAATCAGGCCGACCTTGTACTTCTTGGCCACCTTCTGAAGCACGGGGTTGGTCTCCTTGAACGGAGGCCAGCGCTGGACTGAGTCGGGCAAAAAGCCCGCGCGCGAAGGCTCGAGCGGCCAGTTCAGCTTCTTGGCGATCTGCACGGCGGTGCGCCGCAGCACCTCGGCGTAGAGCTCGTAGGAGCCCGCCTCGATCTGACGCTGGATCTCATAGAAGAGGGCGATGACCTCGTCGCGCTCGATGCTGAAGCCGTCCCGGTCGGCCTCGGCCTTGAAGGCGTCGAAGACCCCGGTCTCCCAGTCGATCAGCGTCCCATATACGTCGAAAGTGACGAAGGTGACGTTCTTTGGAATCGCCATGGCGCGGCATGATGGCATGGAAGTCGTGAAAGACGCCGCCGATGGGCGGAGAGGAGGCGTCGCGGCCGCGCAGGTAAAGTGCGGCACGCGATGGATCTGCTCGAGTATCAGGGCAAGCAGTTGTTCGCCCGCCACGCCGTTCCGGTACCCGATGGGCGGCTTGCCGTCTCGATCGAGGAGGCGATGGACGCCGCCGATGACATCGGCTACCCCTGCGTGGTCAAGGCCCAGGTCCAGATCGGGGGCCGCGGCAAGGCGGGCGGGATCAAGCTGGCCAAGGACCGCGACGAGGTGGGCGAGCACGCCGAGGCGATCCTCGGCATGGACATCCGCGGCTTGACGGTGCACGAGCTGTGGATCGAGGAGGCGTCCGAGATCGCCGCCGAGTACTACGCCTCGGTCATCTTCGACCGCTCCGCCAAGGCGCCGCTGCTGATGCTCTCGACCAAGGGCGGGATGGACATCGAGGAGGTGGCGGACGAGGATCCGGACGCGATCGCCCGGCTCCACGTCGACCCGCTCCTCGGCCTCCAGGATTTCCACGGCCGGCGCCTCGCCTTCGAGGCTGGAGTCGACGCCGACGTGGTCAGGCCGGTGGGGCAGATGCTGGCCAAGCTCTACGAGGTGTTCACCGCCGAGGAGGCGACCCTGGTCGAGGTCAACCCTCTGATCGTCACCCCGAGCGCCGAGGACGGCGGCAGCCGCGGCGTTCGCGCCCTGGACGCCAAGGTCACGCTGGATGAGAACGCCATGTTCCGCCACACCGACAACGCCCAGCTGCGCGATATCTCCGGCGAGGATCCGCAGGAGCGGATGGCCAAGGAGCGGGGGCTGACCTTCGTCAAGCTCGACGGCGACATCGGCATCCTCGGCAACGGCGCCGGGCTGGTCATGTCGACCCTCGACGTAGTCGCCGAGGCGGGCGGCTCGCCGGCCAACTTCCTCGATGCCGGAGGGGGCTCCAAGGCCGACGCCATCACCAACGCGGTTGAGGTCATCCTCTCCAACCCCAAGGTCAAGGCGGTCCTGTTCAACATCTTCGGGGGCATCACGCGCTGCGACGAGGTGGCGCGGGGGCTGATCGAGGCCTTCAACCAGATCAGTCCGCAGGTGCCGTTTGTGGTCCGGCTCGACGGGACCAACGACAAGGAGGGGCGCCAGCTGCTCGCCGAGGCCAACCTGCCCAACGTGTTCACCGAGTCGACGATGGACGACGCGGCCCGCAAGGTGGTCGAGTTGGCGAACTCCGCCAGCCCCACGGAGGCCGACTCATGAGCATCCTGGTCGATCAGAGCACGAAGCTCTGCGTGTCCGGGATCACCGGGCGTGAGGGCACCTTCCATTCGCTGCGCAACCGGGAGTACGGGACCGACGTGGTGGCCGGCGTCACGCCCGGCAAGGGTGGCCAGGACGTGGAGGGGATTCCCGTCTTCAACACCTTCGCCGAGGCGGTGGGTGACACGGGCGCCAACACGGCGATGATCTTCGTGCCCCCGCGCTTCGCGGCCGATTCCATCCTCGAGGCCGAAGACGCCGGGATCGAGTTGATCATCTGCATCACCGAGGGCATCCCGGCCCACGACGAGCTGCGGGTCTACAACACCCTGCGCAAGAACGGCCGGGCCCGGCTGATCGGCCCCAACTGCCCGGGGATCCTGTCTCCGGGGAAGGCCAACGTGGGCATCATCCCCGCTGCCTTCTTCCGCGAGGGCAACGTTGGGGTCGTCTCGCGCTCCGGCACGCTGACCTACCAGATCGGCAACGTGCTCGCCCAGCGCGGGTTCGGCAACTCCTCGATCGTCGGCATCGGCGGCGACCCGGTACCGGGCACCGACTTCATCGAGGTCATCGGCATGTTCGAGGAGGACCCGGAGACCGAGCTCATCGTGATGTGCGGGGAGATCGGTGGCGACGCCGAAGAGCGGGCGGCCGACTTCATCGCCGAGAACGTGAGCAAGCCGGTCGTGGCCTACATCGCGGGCTTCACCGCACCGCCCGGCAAGACGATGGGTCACGCCGGGGCCATCGTCTCAGGCTCCCAGGGCACGGCCCGGGCCAAGGCCGAGGCGCTTGAGGCCCGGGGCGTCCGGGTCGGCCGTACCCCGACCCAGGTGGCCGAGCAGGCCGTTTCGCTGCTCGGGGCCGCGGCCTAGCCGCTTCTCCGGCCGCCGTCGGCCGCGCGCGCGTCGGCCCCCGCACCTATCATGGGCGTCCCCGTGAGCGTGACTACCTCACCTCGGGGCGGCGTGCGACCAGGCGCGCCGTCGCCGCCGCGGGGCGGGACTCCGGTGGCGCCGCCCGGCCTGCCGCCGAGTGGACCCCCGCCCCCTCAGCCACCAGCCCGCCGCCCGGGCTGGAAGCGGATCCTGCTCGGGGCCGTGATCGTGCTGCTCTGCGCGGCGGGCGGCAGCGCCGTGTTCGTCGTTGAGCAGGTCCACACCCTCCGCGACGACCTCAAGCAGAACGGGATCCTCAACGTGGGCTCGGGGCAGCTGGCCAGCGCCGGGGCGGGCGACCCCCAAACCCTGCTCCTGGTCGGTAATGACACCCGCTCGGGGGCGGGGTTCAAGTACTACCGCGGGTACGTGCCCAACCTGGCCAACGAGATGCTGCTCGTCCGGATCGATCCGAGCAAGCCCTACATCTCGATGATGTCGATCCCGCGGGAGCTCAACGTGCCAATCACGCGGCCCAACGGCAGTACCTACGTCGGGCGCATCAACTCGGCCTACACGTACGGGATCGGCACGCTGGTCAGCACGATCAAGCAGGTCCTCGGCCTGTCCGTCAACCACGTGATGGTGACCACATTCGGGCGCTTTGAGCGCGCGGTGAACGAGATGGGTTGCGTGTACTCGACCGTCGATCGGCGCTACTACCACGTCAATCTTCCCTACGGCCCGCAGTACCAGGAGATCAACCTTCAGCCCGGCTACCAGAAGATGTGCGGAAACGCGGCCGAGGAGTTCGTCTCCTACCGCCATGGCGACACGTCGCTGGTCCGAGATGCTCGTGACCAGAGCTTCCTGCTCGACGTCAAGAAGCAGTACGGGCCCACGCTCTCGGACAACATCGGCAAGTTCGAGCACATATTCGGCCAGGCGGTGCAGACCGACCGTGGACTTCAGTCAACGACCGGTCTGCTGAACCTCATCAACACCCTGGTCTTCTCGGCGGGCCTAGCGGTGCGCCAGGTCCACTTCCAGGCCAGCCTCCAGCCGACCTTCGATACGGCCACGCCGCAGCAGATCCAGGCCAGCGTTCACAACTTCCTCTTCGGCGCCTCACCGGTCAACAAGCAGAGCACGGCTGCCGTCGCTCGGGCCGTCCACAGCCGCAAGGCGGTGGCCCGGCTGCCGCTCGTGCCGACGCCCGCCAGTGCCCTGGGCCAGGCTCAGGCGCAGGCGCTGAAGCTGCCCTTCCCGCTCGAGTTCCCGCGCGTCGAGGACCGCGGCGGCAGCGTGATCCCGTCCTCCTTGCGCCGGTACCTGATCCACGGCCCGGACGGCAGCGCCTATCAGGCCTACGTGGCCGTTTTTTATGCCGGCCAGCTGGGCCAGTACTACGACGTCCAGGGGATGAGCTGGACGACGGCGCCGCAGTTCGACAGCCCCGATCAGACCGTGAGCGTTGGCGGGCGCACCTACTACCTCTACTACGTCGGCTCGAACATCAACATGGTCGCCTGGTACGAGCACGGGTCGGTCTACTGGGTGCGCAACACGCTCACCGACTCGATCGGCAACGGCGAGATGCTGGCCATCGCCGAGCAGACCAAGCCGTTCACCGCCGTCCACTCCACGAGCCGTGTCCCGGTGATCCTGAGGGCCGTCGGGGTCCCCACGCGGACCGTGAAGGTCAAGCCGACGAGCACGAAGTTGCTGGTCGGCGGCCTAGCCGGGCTGGTCACGCTGATCGCCCTGCCCCTGCTCGCCTTCCTCGCCCTGCGGCGGATCCTCGACCTGCGCCGGGCTCGGCCCGACCTGGCCGCCGGCCAGCAGTCCGGCGCGCGCCTGGCCGCCCAGGGCGGCTTGGCCGCAGTCCCGGCCGGGCCCTCTGCGAATCTGCGACGCCTGCTCGGATTGGACGCGCTCCGCACCGGCGCCCTGTCCGGCCTGGGCGGTGGGACGCCCCACGTTGCGTCTGGGCGCTGGAGCGAGGGGACGCGCGTCTATCGCGGTTCGAAGGTCTACCGCCCCCTGGTGCTTACCCCGGTGATCGTTCTGCTCGTGATCGCCGCCGGCGCGGCGGTCTACTTGGCCGTTCAGCCCACGACCCCGGTTGCGCGGCCCAAGCCGGTCCACCGGTCGCGGACGCTGCCCGACGTGCCCGTCGTCGTCCTCAACGCCACCCAGACGGACGGGGCTGCCCACGAGCTGGCCGTCTTCCTCCAGCGCCGCAAGGTCCGTGTCTCGGCCGTGGGCAACGTGACCGAGACGCTTCCCCCGGGAACAGAGATCCTCTACGCCTCCGGCGAGCACTCCCAGGCCAAGCTCCTGGCCAAGCTCCTGGCCACCCGTTCGCCCAGCGTCGCCCCGATCGACCCGGTGACGAGTGCGGCTGCGGACGGGGCGAAGCTGGTCGTGGTCATCGCTTAGGGGCCCGCGCCTCCCAGTTGCCGAACGCCCGGGCTGGCGCGATACTCGGAAGCATCGTGAGGTACCACCGGGTGTTGACCGCGATGGCGGTGATCGGGGTCGTGGCGTTGACCATCACCCTCTTGAGCCCGTCGCACCCGGCTCCGAAACGCGCGCGCACCGCCGGCCCGGCGCAGTCGCTCAAGGCCACGCTGAGGCAGCTCCTGGCCACTCGAGGGCAGCTGCTCAACCCGGCCCCGAGCGCCTGTCCGGTCGCCCCCGGCGGCTGCTCGTCGGACCCGTGCGTGATCTTCGTCGCCAGCGGGCGGCCGGCGTCCCTTCCCTTGGCGGGCATCCAGATGGGCACTCCGTTCGGCTCGCAGGGCTGCGCCCTGCCCCAGACCTTCCGAGCTGGCGCCCTCGCGGGCCCGCAAGCCGTTCCTGTAAGCCTCCCGGTGCTCGCGGCCAGCTCCACCCGCTAGCCGCCCCGACGTTCCGTCCTCAGAATTCGTAGTCTTGGGGGAGGTGGCCAAGACGATCTCGTTTGCCCGCGGCGCTCCGTCGCTCGACATCATCGACGTCGACGGGCTGCGGGCAGCTGCGGATCAGGCCTTCGCCTCCGACCCCGCCGGGACCACCGCCTACGGCACCGCCGTCGGCTATCCGCCGCTCCGCGAGTGGATCGCCGAACGCCACGAGGTCTCGCCTGAGCAGGTCATCGTGACCAATGGCTCGATGCAGGCCGACGCCTTCCTGTTCGATGCCCTGGTGGAGCCGGGAGACCTGGTTGTCGTCGAGCGCCCGACCTATGACCGCACGCTCCTCGCCCTGCGCCAGCGCGGCGCCGATGTCCGCATGGTCGAGCTCGAGGAAGATGGGATCGACGTGGCCGCCCTGGAGCGCCTGCTCGCCGCTCACGGGCCGCCGAAGCTCGCCCACATCATCCCCAACTTCCAGAACCCGGCCGGCTACACGCTCTCCCGCCAGAAGCGCGACAGGCTGGTTGCCCTGGCCGACGAATACGGCTTCACGATCTTCGAAGACGACCCCTATGTCGACATCCGCTTCGAGGGCGAGCCCCTGCCGACGATGCTCTCGCTGGACACCAAGAATGTCGTCTACGCCTGCTCGTTCTCCAAGACCGTATGCCCGGGGATCCGGGTCGGCTACCTCGTCGGGCCCGAGGAGCTGATCGGGCGGATCGTCAAGATCGCCACCAGCACCTACATCTCCCCGAACATGGTCGCCCAGGCCATCGTTCATCAGTTCGCCACCTCGGGGGCGCTGGAGAAGTCGATCGAGACGGTCAAGAACGCGCTTCGCCAGCGGGCGGCCACCCTCGCCACGGCGCTGCGGCGCGAGCTGCCAGAGGCCCGCTTCATCGAGCCCGAGGGTGGCTACTTCCTCTGGCTCGATTTCCCCCGCGGCACCGATGTGGCAGCCATGTTCGACGCCGCCAAGGAGCGTGGCGTCCAGTTCGTGAAGGGGTCTGATTTCGTGCTCGAGGGCGGGGAGTCCAGCCTGCGCCTCGCCTACGCCGCCGTCACTCCGGAGGAGATCGAGGAGGGCGTGAGCCGCCTGGCCGAGGTCTACCGAGAAGTCGGGGCCAAGGAGCAGAGCGTCAGTGCGGCGTGAGGAGATCGCCGCCTTCGGTCAGCTGGCCGGCGACGCGGCGGGCGGTCTCACTTCACAGATTCAGCAGATGCACCAGGGCATCGCCGGCCGCGTCTGGCGCTGGGTCGGCCCCGCCGCCAGGCCGGTGCGCCTGGTCCACGACCAGATCGCCGAGCGGGGCTACACGGCGGCCCGGGAACTGACCCGGGGCATCGTCAGCGGCGGCATCAGCGCGCTCGGAGCGGCCCAGTCCCAGGAGGCCCCGTCGCTCGAGCGGACGGTAGGGGGCCGGGCCGTTGTCGGTGCGCTCAACGGGATGTGGGGCGACAGCCTGGTCGAGCGTCACAACGGCCTGGCGCTGAACATGGCCCTCCGGGCCGCCGGCCGCGACGTCGTGCTCACGCGGTCTGGCCTGCAGGCGGCCTACCCGCATGCCACTCCCCGCCTCGCCGTGTTCGTTCATGGCCTGTGCGAGACCGACGACGCCTGGACGCTCGCCGGCAGCCGCCATGTGCCCTACGGCTACCGCCTCCAGGCCGAGCTCGGCTACACGCCGCTCTACGTCCGCTACAACACCGGGCTGCACATCTCCGAGAACGGCCGTCTCCTGGCCCAGCTGCTGGATCAGGTGGCCGAGAACTGGCCCACCGAGGTGCACGAGGTGGCCCTGATCGGCCACTCGATGGGTGGGCTCGTCGGGCGCAGTGCCTGCCACTACTCAGGCGGCTGCCTCTGGTGCAGCAAGGTCCGCCATGTCTTCACCCTCGGCTCGCCCCACCTGGGCGCTCCGCTGGAGCAGGCGGCCAACGCGGCCAGCTACGTGCTGGGTCAGCTCCCGGAGACCCGAGCGCTGCTGGCCAATCCGCTCAACCTGCGCAGCGTCGGGATCAAGGACCTGCGCTACGGCTACCTGACCGACGAGTGCTGGGACGGGCAGGACTGCAACGCCTTCCTGCGCAACACCTCGCGTGAGGTGCCGTTCCTGCCCACGGCCAGTCACTACTTCGTGTGCGCGACGCTGAGCCGCGAGCCGGGAACCCTGAGCGCCCGGATCATCGGCGACCTGCTCGTCCTCCAGGCCAGCGCCTGGTCACAGCAGCGCGGGCAGCGGATGCGCTTCCCGGTCGAGCACTACAGCCACTTCGGGCGCATCAACCACTTCGAGCTCCTCAACCACCCCGCCATCTACATGCAGATGCGGCGCTGGATGGCTCCCCGCAAGGCGCTGCCGGCGCCGAGCCGGGCGCTGCCGGCCCCGGTCTAGGCGACCGCGCGCCGGCCCGCCCCAGCGCGGACGAGCGAAGCCGTTCGGTGAAAAAACGTGCGTCGCGCGCAACGCGGGCTCGGACGACGCACCTTTTCGCCCGTGAGAGCACAAAACGTGCGTCGGTCGCCGCGCCGGCCCGGCAGACGCACCTTTTTTCGCCCCTCAGCCGGCCAGGAGCTCTTGCCAGACCCGGTACACCCGCTCGGCCATCCGGTCGGCCGAGTAGCGCGCCGCGGCGGCTCGGCCCTCGACCCGAGGGTCCGGCTCGGCCAGGATCCGCTCCAGCGCCGAGCGCCACGCCGTGGCGTCGAACTCACCGCAGTACGCACCCTCAACCCCGGGCAGCACCTGAGGCGCGACTCCTACCGGGGTGGCCAGTGCGGGCACGTCGCAGGCCAGGGCCTCGAGCACGGCCAGCCCGAAGCTCTCCCGCTCGGAGGTCACGAGCACCGCGTCGGCGGCATTGACCCAGAGCGGCACCTGGTTCGGGTCGACGCTCCCCAGGACCAGGAGCGGCACCTCGTCCGCCACCTCACGCGCTCGGTCGTAGCGCTTCTCCGGCCGCGCGGGGTCAGCCGGGAACAGGAGGTAGCGCCCGTTCTCCTTAAGCCCCAGGGCGCGGCGTGCCTCCGGGCGCTCGATGCGCCGGAACCGCCGCAGGTCGACGCCCGTGGGCAGCACCTCTACCCGCCCCCGCACCCAGCGCCTCGGCAGCCGGTCTCGCAACGGCTCCGAGACAGGGGCCACGAGGTCCAGGAACGGAAGGCCGGCCGCCGTGATGGCGCGCGAGCGGGGATGGGCGAGATCGGTCCCGTGAAGCGTCACCCCGTGGACGTCGGCACGGACCGCCAACGAGGGCCAGATATTGAGCCCGAAATGGGCGTGCACGACGTCGAAGCGGGTCCCCCGGAAGCGCCGTCGCGCCCCACGGATCGCGCCCAGGTAACCGCTCGGCCCCAGCGAGCTGAAGGTGTAGAGCTCCAGCTCGAGCTCCGGCAGCCGGCGCAACGCCTCGACCTGGTCACGCACGAAGCGGCCGCGGACCGGATCCTGAGCGCTCGGGTACAGGTTGGTGACCACGAGCGCGCGCATGAGGCCGCCAGGCTAGCCGGTAGGCTGTATGCCTAGCCGCTCGGCAATCTCGAGGCTCGCGGGCCCGCCGGGGCCGGTGCCGCGGCCTGCGCCCCGGATGAGGATCTGGTTCGACATGACTGCTTCCGCGCACCCGGTCGTCTTCCGCCCGGTGATCGAGCGCCTGCGCGCCGCCGGTCACGACGTCTCGATCACCGCCCGCGACTACTCCCAGACGGTGGGGATCCTCGATCGCTACGGGATGGACTACACGCTGGTCGGCCGCCACGCCGGCGCCTCACGGCCGCGCAAGGTCATGGCCCTCCTCAGCCGGACGACGAAGCTCCATCGCTGGGCCCGCGGCTCGTTCGATCTCGCCGTCGCCCACGGCTCCAACGACCTCGCGCTCGCCGCGGCCTGGGCCCGCATCCCGGCCGTGAACATGTTCGACTACGAGTTCGCGATCCAGCAGCATCACATCGGCTGCCGGCTGGCCCGGCGGGTGATCACCCCGGACGCGATCCCGCCCTCGCGCCTGCGTCGCTTCGGCGTCGACGACGAGAAGCTCCGCCAGTACCCGGGGCTGAAGGAGGAGTACTACCTGGCTGACTTCAAGCCCGATCCGACCATCCTGGATCAGCTCGGGGTTGATGCCTCTCAGGTCGTGGTCGTCGTCCGGCCACCGCCGGACGTCTCGCTCTATCACCGCAAGTCGAATCCGCTCTTCCCTCGCGTGCTCCAGCATCTGGGAGACCGCGAGGGCGTACAGGCCGTCGTCCTGCCCCGCACCGACGCCCAGCGCCAGCACGTCCTCACGCTCAACCTTCCCTCGGTCGTTGTGGCCCCCGGCCCGGTGGACGCCCAGAGCCTGATCGCGGCCTCCGACCTCGTCGTCTCGGCCGGGGGGAGCATGAACCGGGAGGCGGTGGCGCTTGGCGTCCCGGTCTACACCACGTATGGTGGACGTCTTGGCGGCGTCGACGAGGCGCTGATCCGGAGCGGGCGACTGCGGCCGTTGACCGACGCGCGGGCGCTTGAGCTGGAGAAGCGAACCACCACCCTCGACTGGCCCCGCCGTGACCCCCAAGTCATCGTCGACATGATTCTGTCCACCGTCAGCTGATGGGTACGAGCGCCGAGAGACGATTCCGGAGCCTTGACCGCCTGTCCCGGGTAATCGCGGGTCAGACGCCCCCGGCCCCGCTCGAGCACCACGACTCGCTGGTCGAGCAATACGCGTCGATGGCGCACGTCTTCCAGCCCCGCCCGGTGGACCACGTGCTTCGCTTCCTCGACGTCGCCATCGCCGGCGCGGCGCTGATTGTCGCCTCGCCCCTGATGCTGCTGATCGCGGTGGCGGTCAAGCTGAGCTCGCCCCGCGCGCCGGTGGTCTACCGGGGCTGGCGCGTCGGCCGCG
This sequence comes from Solirubrobacteraceae bacterium, assembly GCA_035505215.1. GTDB lineage: Bacteria > Actinomycetota > Thermoleophilia > Solirubrobacterales > Solirubrobacteraceae > Palsa-465. Next base: position 53,037 of record DATJQY010000009.1, read on the forward strand.
GCGGCCATCTCTTCCCGATGCTCAAGTTCCGCACCCTGGCCCCCGACGCCGAGCAGCGACTGGGGCCGTACCTGGGCAATGAGTTGACTCAGCTCACACAGCTCGAGCTGAGCCGGGTCGGTCGTCCGCTCCGGGCCTCCCGGCTCGACGAGCTGCCCCAGCTCTTCAACGTGCTCCGGGGCGAGATGAGCATCGTCGGGCCCCGCCCGATTCGGCCCACCTTCTTCGGCGAGCTCTGTCAGGGGATCCCCGAGTACTGGCAGCGCCTGGTCGTGCGTCCCGGAATCACCGGGCTGGCTCAACTCCGGCTGACCCGGGAGATGACCTGGGGCGAGAAGCTGGCCCACGACCTGGAGTACATCGCCGACCGCTCGCTCCGCCTCTACCTGTCGGTGATCTTCACCACCGTCTGGTTGATCGTCTTCCGGCCGGCCAACCGCCGGGCGGCGCTCAACCGCCTGCCCTGAGCCGCTCGTATGTGCGGCATCTGCGGCACCTTCGACTTCGAGCACGCCCGCCCGCCGGATCCGGCCGTGCTTGAGCGGATGAACGAGTCGCTCCTTCACCGTGGACCAGACGGCGGCGGCGTCCACATCGACGGCCCGGCGGGGTTGGCCGCGCGGCGGCTGGCCATCATCGATCTGAAGCACGGCCAACAGCCGATGGTGGCCGCGGGCGGCGACGTCGCGGTGGTCCAGAACGGCGAGATCCTCAACCACCTCGAGCTCCGGGCCGAGCTCGAGGGGAGGGGCGCCCGCTTCCGGACCCACTGCGACACCGAGGTGCTCCTGCATCTCTACCTGCGTGAGGGCCCGGGTTTCGTCGCCCGCCTGCGCGGGATGTTCGCCATCGCCCTGTGGGACCGGCGCCGGCAGCGCCTGCTCCTGGCCCGAGACCGCTACGGGATCAAGCCCCTCTACTACCAGCTCCAGGACGGCCGCCTGAGTTTCGCCTCCGAGCTCAAGGCGCTTCTGCGCCAGCCGGGTTTCCCCCGGCACGTCGATCCGGAGGCGCTCCACGCCTTCCTGGCCTTCAACTCGATTCCGGCCCCGCTGACCATCTTTCGCTCGGCCCGCAAGCTCCCGCCGGGGCACCTCCTCACCTGCAGCCCCGAGGGGACCCGCATCCACCGCTTCGCGCGGCCCGAGCCGGCGCCCGAGGCCGGGCTGCGGCGCGAGGGTGTGGGCGAGCTCACGGCCGAGCTCCGCGACCGGCTCGAGAGCTCGGTCCGGGCCCACATGCTGGCCGACGTCCCGGTTGGGGTGCTCCTCAGTGGCGGGGTCGACTCCTCGGTCCTCACCGCGCTGGCGGCGCGCGTGTCGCCATACCGCGTCTCCACCTTCTCGATCGGCTTTCGCGAGCGCTCGTTCAACGAGCTTGACCTGGCGCGCCTCGTAGCCGAGCGCTACGGCACCGAGCACCACGAGTTGGTCGTGGCGCCGCACGTGGCCGAGCTCTTGCCCAAGCTGGCCGCCAGCTTTGATGAGCCGTTCGCCGACTCCTCGTCCATCCCGACCTATCTGGTCTCGCAGCTGGCGGCGGAGCACGTCAAGGTCGTCCTCTCCGGGGAGGGGGGCGATGAGCTTTTCGGCGGCTATGAAACCTACGCCGCCGACCAGCTGGCCCTGCGCGTCGGCGGCGCCGCCGCGCAGCTGGCGCCGCTCGTCGAACGCCTGCCCAGCTCGAGCCGCCGGGTCAGCCTCGAGTACCGAGCCAAGCGCTTCGTCCGCGCCGCGGCCCTGCCTCCGCTGGAGCGCCACCACGGCTGGAAGGAGATCTTCTCTCCTCAGCAGCGCTCCCACGTGCTGGCTCCGGAGTGGCGCGAGGCCCCCGGCGATCCGCTCGATGGGTGGCGCGCCCGGTTTGTCGAGACCGACGGGGCGCCCCTCCTGGCCCGCCTCCAGGACGTCGATCTGGGGATCTACCTGGCCGACGACCTGCTCGTCAAGACCGACCGGATGAGCATGGCCCACAGCCTCGAGGCGCGGGTGCCCTACCTGGATCCCGTGGTCTCAGACCTGGCGCTCGCCCTGCCCACCAAGCTCAAGGTGCGCGGAATGTCCAAGAAGCGGCTCCTGCGCCGCGCCGCCGCCGACCTGATCCCGCGGAGCATCGTCCACGCCCGCAAGCGCGGCTTCTCGATTCCCGCCGCCGCCTGGCTGCGGGGCGAGCTCGAGCCGCTGGCCCGGGAGCTCCTGTCCCCGGAGCGCACAAAGAGTCAAGGCTTCTTCGAGCCGGAGTTCGTGACCCGGCTCCTCGACGAGCACGTGGAGCGCCGCCAGGACCACAGCCGCCAGCTGTGGGGGCTCATGTCGTTCACGCTGTGGGCCGAGCAGGTCGACCAGCCAAGCGTCTCCCCGGTGGCCGCGGGTCAGCGCCCGTAGCGCTCGCGGCCCAGGACCAGCTGGTCAGGCAGGGCGATCCGGGGCGGCGGCGAGGGGTCGGCGAGGACGGACACGGTCTCGGCGACGCTGGAGGTGACCGTGGCCGTGTTTCCGTCGCTGGACACCGACACGAACTCGCCGTCGTTGGCTGCGACCTCGCCCCGGAGGCCGGGCTCGATGCCCGCGTCCTTGAGGTAGTGCAGGAGATCCTCGGCCTCGTTCTCAAGCCGGAGGATGGTCACGCTGGCCCCCGGCTCGCAGTCGGCCAGGGGAACGCCGTCGATCCGCTCGCCGACCCGGATGGGATGGCCGTGGGGACATGTCTTGGCCGACCCCACGGCCTCACGGACATAGGCCTCAAAGCGCGGGGTCATGGCGTGCTCGAGCTTCTCGGCCTCCTCGTGCACGTCATCCCAGGGGACGCCGACGACATCGGTGAGGAAGCGCTCGATCATCCGGTGCCGGCTGACCAAGCGCTCGGCGTGGTCACGGCCGGGGTCGGTGAAGGCGATCGTCCGCTCGGCGTTGCGCTCGATGTAGCCGTCGCGCTCGAGGCGGCCCAGCATCTCGTGGACGGTGGGCGCCGAGAGCTGCATGGCCCGGGCCAGGTTGGCCCCGGTCATCGGGAGACTCGCCTCGTAGAGCCAGAACAGGCTCTCCAGGTACTCCTCCTCGGCGGCGGTCGCCTCGTGGGCCATGCGGCTGATCGTACCGACGGCGCCCTGAGGACTAGGATCGATCCACCGTGGCGCAGGTCCTCAAACCCCCCCTCGCCCCTCAGCTGGCCCGGCCCCGAGCCGAGCTCCCGGTCGGTGAGCAATGGGCCTATGAGCCCAAGTACGACGGCTTCCGGGCGATCGTGTTCGTCGACGGCGAGACCACGATGATCCAGTCGCGGGGCGGCAAACCGCTGTCTCGCTACTTCCCTGAGCTTCGCTTCAAGCCCGGGGACTATGTGCTCGACGGCGAGATCGTGATCGACGACGCCGACGGGGGGCAGGATTTCGATGCCCTGTCGCAGCGGATCCACCCGGCGCAGTCGCGGATCGCCATGCTGGCCGAGACGATCCCCGCGCGCTACATCGCCTTCGACCTCCTGGCCGTGGACGGTGAGTCATGGCTGGAGCGGCCCTTCGCCGAGCGCCGCCACAAGCTCGAGGAGACGACCAACGGCTCGCTCGACGTCACCCCGCTGACCCTTGAGCCCGCCGAGGCCGAGCCCTGGCTGGGGAGCGGCGAGGGGGTGGTGGCCAAGGACCTGGGCGCGCCCTACCGGCCCGGCGAGCGGGTGGGGATGTTCAAGATCAAGCGCGTGCGGACGATCGACGCCGTCGTCATGGGCTGGCGGCCGGGCAAGGAGGAGGGGACGGTCGGCTCGCTCATCCTGGGCCTCTACGACGACCAGGGCAAGCTCCACGTCGTCGGCCACTCCTCTGGGCTCAAGGCCGCGGAGAAGCGGACGCTGGTCGACAAGCTGACGCCGTATGAGACGGGGAAGCGGGGCCGCGGTGACCCGAGCCGGTGGAAGAACGAGAAGGAGCTCGAGTGGATCGAGCTTCGCCCCGAGCTCGTGGTCGAGGTGCGCTTCGATCACGCCAGCGGCGGCCGGATCCGTCACGGCACGCGGATCCTCCGCTGGCGCGAGGACAAGGCGCCGCTGGACTGCAAGCTCGAGCAGATGCAGGCCTAGTTCGCGTCGGTAGCGGGATCACTCGCCGGTGGCATCGATCCCCCACTCGATCCTCGTCGCTCCCGACTCGTTCAAGGGCACGCTCACCGCGGTCGAGGTAGCTCAGGCGATCGGGCGAGGCCTCGAGCAGCGCGGGCGCCCGGTTGATTTGTGCCCGCTCGCCGACGGGGGGGAGGGGACGCTTGAGGTCCTCCTCGAGCCCCTGGGCGGTGAGCTCCGCACCGTGGAGGTCACCGACCCGCTGGGGCGCCCGGTCCAGGCGTCATTCGCCATGGCCGAGGAGCGCCAGGGCCCCGTGGCCCTCGTCGAGTCGGCCGAGGCAAGCGGCCTGGCCCGGCTTGAGCCGGAGGAGCTCGACGCCTTCGCCGCCAGTACCGCGGGGACCGGAGAGCTGCTCCTGGCCGCCCGCGACGCGGGGGCCAAGCGGATCTACCTCGGCATCGGTGGGAGCGCGACCAGCGACGGGGGCCGGGGCGCCGTCCGCGCCATCGAGGACGGCGGCGGGCTCGGAGACACGAAGCTGACCGTGCTCTGCGATGTCCGGACGCCGTTCGAAGACGCGGCCCGGGTCTTCGGGCCCCAGAAGGGCGCCGATGAGGCCACCGTGCGTCGGCTCACCCGGCGCCTGCACGCGCTGGCGCGCGAGTTCAAGCGTGACCCCCGAGGCCGTCAGCTGACCGGCGCCGCCGGCGGGCTCTCCGGGGGCCTGTGGGCGGAGCTCGGGGCCGAGCTCGTGGCCGGGGCGGCGTTCGTGCTCGACCTGCTCGACTTCGACCGCCGGATGCTCGCGGCCCACGCCGTCGTCACCGGCGAAGGGCGGCTGGATGAACAGAGCCTGGCTGGGAAGGTCGTCTCCGAGGTCTCGACGCGGGCGCGCCAGTCGGGCGTTCCCTGCCATGCCGTCGTCGGCAAGCGGGAGCTCGACGCCTTCGGCCAGCGCATCCTCGACCTCCAGGCCGTGTTCGAGGCCGGAACCCCGCGGGCGTTGACTGCCGCAGGGCGCAAGCTCGACGGGCTGATCTAGTCAGTTGTGGGAGAAGGCGCTCCGATGCTCGCCCGGGAGCGGGTTAGCCAGTGACTCCAGAAACTCGGTCTGCTCCTGGAGCTTCTCGATCAGGAAGTCGCCCATGTCACTGGTCATGCCTGCCCGCACGACGATCCGCAGCACGGCCATGTCCTCCAGGTTCTTGGGAAAGGTGTAGGCGGGGACCAGCCAGCCCGCCATGCGGAGCCGGTCCGAGACCTCGTACACCGTGTAGTTCTCCACGCCCGGCTTGAGCCGGAAGGCGAACACCGGCAGCTCCCGGCCCTCGGAGAGGAGCTCATAGGGGCCGATCTCGGCGATCGCCGAGGACAGCTGGACGGCCACATCCTGCGCCCCCTGGATGGTCTGCTGGTAGCCCTCGCGGCCGAGCGCGGCGAACATGAAGTACTGGGCGATCACCTCGCTGCCCGGCCGCGAGAAGTTGAGGGCAAAGGTGGGCATGTTCCCGCCCAGGTAGTTGACGTTGAACACGAGCTCCTCGGGGAGCGCGTCCTTGTTGCGCCACACCGCCCACCCAACCCCCGGGTAGACGAGGCCGTACTTGTGGCCGGACGCGTTGATCGACTGGACGCGGGGGATCCGGAAGTCCCACTCGAGCTCGGGCTGGATGAAGGGAGCCACGAACCCCCCGGAGGCGGCGTCGACGTGAAGTGGGACGTCGAGCCCCTTGTCGTCCTGGAGCTGGTCGAGCGCCGCGGCGATGTCCTTCACCGGCTCGTAGCTGCCGTCAAACGTCGACCCGAGGATCGCCACCACGCCGATCGTGTTCTCATCGCACGCCTCTGCCGCCTCATCGGCACCCAGATGAAAGCGACCCTCCTCCACCGGCACCTGCCGCGGCTCGACGTCCCAATAGCGACAGAACTTCTCCCAGCACACCTGCACGTTGGTGCCCATAACGAGGTTCGGCTTGTCGGTCGCCTTGCCGGCCTTCTCCGTCCGCTTGCGCCAGCGCCACTTGAGCGCCAGGCCGGCCAGCATGCACGCCTCGCTCGAGCCCGTGGTCGAGGTCCCGGTGGCACTCTCGCCCTCCTGCGCGTTCCACAGGTCGGCCAGGATGTTCACGCACCGCCGCTCCACCTCGGCCGTGACCGGATATTCGTCCTTGTCGATGATGTTCTTGTCCGCCGTCTCGAACATCAGCGCGTGCGCCGGTGTCGGCATCCAGGTGGTGACGAACGTGGCCAGGTTCAGACGGGACTGTCCGTCCAGCAAGAGCTCGGACGAGATGAGCTCGTGGGCCGCATCTAGCTCCATGCTCTTCTCAGGGATCTGCTCGATTGGCAGCTCCGGCCGCGGGCCCCTGACGGAAGCCGTTTGACGCGGCGGACGGTGGCGGATCCTGCGTTCATCCTGGCGGCTCAGGGCCATCGGCGTCTCCTCTTTCGTCGCGGGGGTGCGCGGATCATCGCGTACCCCCGGATCAGGAGCTCCAACCCTCGTCCGGCGCCTGGGGTGGCTGGCACCCCAGCTCGGTCAGGTGGCGCTCGAACGCCGTCCGGTCACGGTCCGCCCGGAAGGGATCGCGCCCGTCGCGCAGGAGCGCAGACACGCGCTCGATGTCGTAGAGCAGCGCGAGCTTGCCGGGCGGGTCGTCCCACTCCCCGGAGTCATATCGATCGACCCACGCGCTCAGGGCGGCCAGCGCCTCGACCTGAAGATCGTTCTCCCACCACCCGGCCCGGAGCGGAAGTCGGTAGCGGTCGCGGAGCAAGCAAGCGTCACACCACAGCCGGCTGAACCACTGCCACCGCTCGCGGGGATACAGGCCGCGCCAGTCAAGCGGCCAGCGCGCCTCGGAGGGATCCCACTCCTCGCTGGGCTCCGGCCACTGATCCTGTGGTGGCTCAGGCGTTCTCATGCCCGCCGTGCGAGGCGAAGGAGCCGGCGCTCCTCGAACCACATCCGGAGACGGATTCTGACCGGCGCCAGACGGCCGTAGATGAGCAGGGCGTGCCGCTCGGGTAGCTGGCGCAGCGCCTCGGCCGCCACCAGCGGACGGCGCCGGGATCCGATCGAGCGGCTCGTGCCACCCGCGCCGCTCGTCCGCGTCGTGTCACGGATCTCCTCCTCCCCGACCAGCCCGGCAAAGTAGCGCAGGGTGTCGAGATCAGCCACCCCCGGCAGCAGCATGCGCGCACGGTGGCTGTTGATCACGGTCTCGGCCTGACGGCCGTAACGCGCCCGGGCCTGGGCGAGATCGTGAAAGATCGAGACGAGCTGAATGTTGTGGCTGGGTGCCGTCGAGGCGATCTCGGCCAGGTTGGGGAGGGGCGCGACGTTGCCCGCCTCATCCAGGCACAGCAGCAGGGGCAAGCTGAGCGCCCCGCCGTGTAGCGTGGCCCGCTCGTAGGCGCGGTCGACAAGCTCGCCGACGAGGGCGAGGAAGAGCGGTCGCAGCAGCTTGGACGCCTTGGCGTCGCCGATCAAATAGAGGGTCGCGGGCTCATCGAGCAGCCGGTCGGCCGTGATCTCGCATCCCGCGGCAGAGCGCGCCACGCGCCTGAAGCGGTAGGCGCGCAGGAGGGCCTGTGCCGTCGCCTCGATCGAGGTTCGCGTCCGGTCCGCCTGGGAGTCGAAGGCGCGAAGCGCGTCATAGGCCATATGGGCGTCGGCCAGCTCCGAGTCGGTCTGGGCCTCGCCGGTGAGCTGGGCCACAGCCTGGTCGAGCTCGCGCCCGCCCTGTCCGTACACCCATCGCACGAGTCCCTCAATCCCGGCCCCGGTGCGGGCGGCTATGAAGAGCAGTGGCGCCAGCCGTTGCTCGGCCGCGATGGCCCAGAAGTCCCCTCCCTCAACTCCTCGCTGGTCGAGCTCGCCGGCGGCGGCCAGGCGCCAGGCCACCTCGAGGGCCCCGTCCCAACTCTGCACCGATCCCAGCGGCGACCAGGTGCTCGAGGTAGTCCCGGATAGCGCGAAGGGGTCGAACACGAACACCCGTCCCAGGTCCTGGCGGCGTTTCATCGTCACCGCCAGAAGGTCGGTCTTGATCGAGGAGGCCACAGCCGGCCCCTGCCACTCGAGCAGGGCGGGGACGGCCAGGCCGGCGGACTTACCGGACTGGGGCGGTCCGAAGGCGATCAGAGCGTGGCGATGCTCGGCGTAGAGGCGCCGTGTGCCCTGGCGACCCAAGGTGATCCGAGTCGCCGCCGTCGAGCGGCTGGGTTTCCGCGCCGGCCCCCGTCGCAGGCCCCGCAATTCGCCCGGGGCGGCCCAGCGCGCGCCCGTGCGGTGGGGTCTCAGGATGCTCGGAGCGCGCTGCCCAATCATCCAGATCAGGCCGAGGCTGACGAGGAGCAGCAGCACCAGCGCGGCATAGAAGCCTTCCGGACCCGGCAGCCCGGCCCGTAGCGGCTCCGGCCACGCCCGTGCCGGGTCGGGCAGCCGCTCCGGCAGCCGGACGAGGACGCCCAGCAGCTCTCCGGCGCTGGCCTGAGCCCAGCCGCGGCCAAACAGCGCTCCGGCCAACCCGCCCCACGCCCACACCACGGCGATCGCGCCGCCCAGGGTTCCAACGATGGCGAGCGCCACGCCGTCCGACACACCTCCGGCCGGGGATCGACTCACTGGACCGCCTCGGCGAGGATCTCCTCGCTCGTTCGCACCAGGGCGCGGAGGTAGTCGAGCTGTGCCCCCCAGCGGAGCTCGTCCGCCCGACCCAGGATGAGCTCGACGGTGTCGAGGTGGGCGTCCAAGAGCTCCTCGGCGAGGGCGACGAGCAGGCTGTGATGCGATAGCGAGGCGGCGTTCATCGTCGCGCCACCGGCTTCGCACCCAGGAGCATTCCCGTGTCGGTGTTGGTGAGCCGCATCTCGAGGCTCGAGCGGTAGTGCTGAACGACAAACGAGCGACCGCCCACTCGCCACAGCGCCTGGCCGGCTGAGAGCATCGAGATCAGCTCGGCCTCGGTGTCCGACAGTCCGAGCAGCGACTGCGTCAACCGGCTCTGGCTCTCGTCCTGGTGGTAGATGACACGGGTCGAAGCGTCGGCCACCAAGCCCTCCGCGATCCGCGCCGCGCGTGATCCGGCATCGCCCACGGCCTGGAGGTCAGCGAGCTTATGAAGGACGACGAGGTTCATCACCCCGAACTGCCGGGCGAGCTTGAAGTTCGACTGAAACCACTCCCCGAGACCGGTGTGCTGGACGATCTTCCACGACTCGTCGGCCACGTTGATGAGACGCTCCCGGCCCGGACGCTCGGACATCCGGGACAGCAGGGCGCTCATCCAGGCGCTGGCGCAGGCCATCAGGATCCCCACCGCCGGTGAGTCGCGGACGGCCTGCAGATCGATGACGAGGAGGCGGCTGTCGAGGTCGAGGCCAGGGGACGTCGGGCCGTCGAACATGCCGCGCAGGGGGCCCTCGCAGAGATCCTGAAGGGCCAGCGCGGCGCGGCGGACATCCGCCGCGAGCTGCCGCGGGGTAGTGCGCACCCGGCTCGCCATCTCCCCTGTCGGATGGAAGAGAAGGTGGGCGATCTCAGGCAACGTCGGCTCTCCGGGGGTGGTCTCGCGCAGCACCCGCAGCGCCTCGCGCAGGCCGGCGCTCTCCGCCTGCGTCACCGGCCCCGCGATTGCCGTCGCCGTCACCGCCCGCAGGAGCTCGAGCTGTGCGTGCTCCTCGGGCCGGGAGGCCAGCGGGTTGAGACGTACGCCGCCACCGGGGACGAGCGAGATCGGGCGCACGCCGACGGCGTCACATAGCGGTCCATACTCACGCTTGATGTCGAGCACAAAGGCTCGCCGCCCAAACACGAGCATCCGCCAGAGCAGCGTCTTGACCAGCGCGCTCTTGCCCTGGCCGAGCTTGCCGAGCACGATCACGTTTGGGTCATCGAGCAGGCCGTCGCCGTAGAGAGCCCAGGGGTCGAAGCAGAAAGCCCCGCCGCCGCCGTCGCGCCCGATGAACACGCCGCGTCCTGCGAAGCCGCCCGGGGCGATGAAGGGATAGATGGCCTGCGCGTGGCGGGTCGTGTTCCGGTGCCCGGGCCGCTCGGCCGCACGGAGGCTCATCGCCGGCTCCTGGCGGCGGTGAGACGTCCGAGGGCGAAGGCGCCGACGATGAGCAAGCCAAGCACGAGCAGCGAGCCCGGATGGCCACGCGTCAGGGGTCTCAGGAACTCGTCGTAGATCGTCCGGGCAGCGAGGTAATGCCAGAGATAGCTCACGAACAGCGCGCTCAACGCAGCCCCCGGCACAGCGGCAGGGTGAACGTGAAGGCGTCGGCCTGCTGGCCGTACATGCGGTGGAGTTCGATCCGGGCTCGCGCCGCGTGCTCGTGGATCTGAGAGCACGCGCGGCGCAGATCCTCCTCGTCGCGTCCGGTTACGGTCACGAAGCCGGTCAGGCGAACTTCGCCGTGCCCGGCCGCCAGCTCGGACTCCCGTCGCGCGGCCGCCTCCTCGGCTTGACGCTGGCGCGCCGTCTCGGATTGGCCGAACCGCCGGCGCAGTTCGCGATCAGCGCGGTCGCGCGTGATCGCCGCTTCGACCTCGCGCGTCGAGCGCTCGATCGGGACCGGCTCAAACGTGACCGCCACGGTGCGGACGACGCCCGAGCGCCCTAGAAGCGCGTCCATGAACATGGGCGAGACGTCGACTCGCGGCCAGGCCCCGATCCAGTAGGTGGCGTGGAGCGCGCCGTCGGTCCGGTAGTGGTCCCAGGTCTCATGGGTGCCGATCGGCCAGGCGCCCGTCTCGGCAGGTCCGTCGCGCTCCGGGTCGGCTGTCTCCAAAGCCGTCAGCTCAGCCCGGGCGTAAGGGTCAAAGGCGGTCCGCATCACTCGCGCCACCTGGCCGGGGCTGAGCGCTCCCAGGACCCTCACCTCGGCCGCCTCGAGCCCCTGCGCCACGCGCTCGGTCTGCTCGAGCAGGTTCAGCACCGCAGCCGCCTTCCCGTGCTGCCGCACCCGCCGGGCATCGATCTCGACGGCGAGCAGGATTTCGTGATCCTGCGAGACCTTCGCGGTCGTACTGATCAGCTCCAGGTAGGACTCGATCATCGGCGTTCCCCGGAGGGGGACGGACGGGTCCCGTTCGGCCGCCAGCCAGCGCGCCAACTCGTCGCCCTGCGCCGGCGCCGTGCGCTCCAGCCACTGGAGGCGGCGGATCGACGTGCCGGCGGAGCCGGAGAGGACGAGCCCCCACCGGGCCAGCCGCCGCTCCTGGGCCTCGGCGTCGAGAAGCGAGAACGCGACCACCCGGCAGGCGAGCACTGCGATCAGTCGCCGGCCACCCTGCGTCGTCAGCACCCCGACGGGCCGGTCGCGATAGGACGCCGTGTCGATCCTCACGTGGCGAAGCGATGCCGGCGGGTCCGGGGGGCCGGCCCGGATCACGAGACGACCGGTGGTCAGGCCACGAGCAACGCAGCCCACGCCGGCCACCCGCGAGCGAAAGCGAGTGCCGCCCCGAACCCGCCGGACGACGAAGGTGAGGGCCACCGGCGACCACTCCTGGATCGTTCTCCGCCCGATCGGCCAGACCGCCAGGGCAGCCGCTGTGCCGAAGACCAACGTGGCGAGGATGGCCCCTCCAGCCGTCGGCCACCGGTCGAGGCTCGCCATCGCGACCACGGCTCCGAAGGCCAGGAACGCGGCCTGTCCCGGGGTGATCGGCCCCAGCAGACCACGTCGCTCCAGCGGCCCGAACGTGTAGCTCTGACGCGGCGGACTCATAGATTTCCGATGTGCGCGATCGGGCCGTCGGGGTCGGGGCCACCGTCGTGGGCGGTGGGCTCAGGCGCTGTGCCCCCGGGCGCTGGCGGCTCAGGCTCGGACGACTCAGGCGCGGAGGACTCAGGCACCGATGGCTCTGGCGCGGATGGTTCGGGCGCGGAGCGCGCCGGGGTGTCCGGCGTCGATGGCATCGGTCTTGCGGCGTCGGCGTCCCCGGTCATGTGGCGCACGAGCGCCGTCGCCCTCAGCCAGCGGTCGGCCTCCGCGGCCGGGAGATCGGCGCTCTGAAGGGCCCGGAGCGCCCCGCTGGCGTGTCCGCGCAGAGCGCCCGCGCTGCTGCTCGCCACCTCGGCCAGGGGAAGCAGGCGGAGGAGTGCCCACGGGGCGAAAGCAGCGAGCACGAGGAGGACGACGCCGGCCAGGACACCGGCCAAGCCGCCGTGCACGCTCTGGCCCAGCGCGGCGGCGCCCAGCGAGAGCACGGCGACGATGGCGAACTTGGAAAGGATCAGGGCGGCGAGGAGCTCGACCGAGCGGATGGCCCAGATCCGCCGCGCCGGCCAGACGAAGGCCGCGAAGGCCAGCGGGAGCATGAGCACGACCACGTACACGGCGGCCTCCCGCATGAGGAGCTCGACCCACAAGAGAAGCGCCCCAGCCACCGTGAAGATCCCAATCAGGAACGCGACGAGGGGTGAGCCGGACCAGGCACCGCCCACTCCCAACGCCCCGACCGCCTGGGCGAGGAAGTTCGCCCCCTGACCACCGGCGGCCGACGAAACTGCGGCCGCCAGCTCGTCGGACGCCGAGAGCAGCAGCATCGTCACGGGGGCGGCGATGGCGACCGCCAGCATGGCCAGAGGTAGATAGCCGAAGGCGGCGCGGACCAACAGCGTGATGTCGGAGCGCAGCAGCGCCTGGACCGTGGCCGCGAACAGGAACGGCAGCGTCAGCACGGTGGCTATCCCCGCCACCTTCCAATAGGTGGCTGAGAACCACGTGCTGCCCAAACGCGGCGTCGTCGTCTGCTTGAGGACGTCCGCCGTCTCGTGCAGGACAAACGTCGCGCCACCTATGACCAAGCTTCCTAGTGCGCTCAGCACGCCGCCGGTCACCTCGCTCGAGAACGTGCCCCCAACCCCCGGGCCGAGGGAGCCGAGCGTCCCTCCGAGCGGTGCCGTCCCCCCCAACGGGGTCGTCCCCCCCAACGGGGTCGTCCCCCCCAGGGGGGTCGTCGCGCCCCCGAGCGAGATCGCGGGCGCTCCCGTGAGCCGGCCCACGTCGAGAGCACGGTGAGGTCCCGGGCACGACCGCGCCGATGCGGGCAGGCAAGCCAAACCGTGCTCGCTCGCCGCCGCCGACGAGCAATGACCCCAGCCGACCACCAGGCCGACAATGGTGGCGACCGAAAGGCAGAGCCGCCATGGGATGCCGGCCCCGCCCGTCAATGCGCTGTCGTTCCCAGCCGCTCGAAGAAGTTGACCAGGCCAGGGGCCGCGCCCACGATGAGCGCCGACGCGCCAGAGATGAGGGCGGCCATGCGGCCCCGGGCGGCGTACTGATGGTTGTGGGTATGTGACGCCACCGCCCAGATAGCGGCGCCGATGAAGGCGCCTAGGAGGGCGATAGCCAACGCCCAGGCCTCGGCCCCATTGACCAGCTGTTGCAGGACGTTGCTGCCGGGCAGACCGGCTGGATCCGGCTGGGCACTCACTGCGGCAAGTAGATCCATATGACCTCCTAAGTCCAATTGAGTCAAATTGAATCTAGCGCATATAAATTGGTTCTGGTAGTGTCTACTGCATCAAATTAGATTCAATTAGTATCACCACCAACTACGTGGTGCGGCCTGCGGCCTCCGGCGCCACGACTCTGGGGTTGCCTGGCCCGCCCTGTGTGGCCAGGGACCTGGGCGAGCTCTACCGTTTGTTTTCAGCTCGCCTGGTGCGGATCGTTCGCGCTCTGGTGCGGGCGCCCGACCCGGTGATCGAGGACGCCTGTCAGTTCGCCTGGAGCTGTCTGCTTCATCAGCGCGAACGGGTGGAGCCGGAGCGGGCCGCCGGGTGGTTGGTCACGACGGCGCTGCGTGAGGCACTGAAGTCGGTACAGCGAGCCGGCCACGAAACCTCACTGGAAACGATGGTTGAGAACGGCATCGAATTCGTCTCACCCCGTGCCGAACGCTCACCGGAACCATTCGTCGAACGGCGCGAGCGCCTGCGGACGCTGGAGGCACTCTCGGAGCGTCAGCAGTTACTTCTGTGGCTCTACGGCCTCGGGCTCACCTATGAGGAGATCGCGCGCAGGCAGGGATGCACCTCGCGCACGGTCGAGCGCCAGATCCACCGCGCGAGAACTGTCTTGCGGGAACGAGAGGAGCGAGCGGGAAGGGTTTCCCGCTGGAGCTACTCAGCTCGACTTGCGAGTCCGGCTGGAGCCACTCCGGCTCGAACCGCTGCGGCTCGAGCTGCTCCGGCTCGAGCTGCTCGTGCTGCGCTTGGCCGATGAGCCGCTCGCCCGCGACTTTGACGCCGAGCTGCTGCTCCGCGACGAGCTGCCCCGGGTGGAGGAGCTGCTGCGACGCGAGGTGCCGGTAGCGGTCTTCGCCGCTTTCTGGGCCGCTTTCGCCGCCTGCTCAAAGTCCTTGCGCAGCGAGGTTCCAAACTTGGTCGAATCACGCTTGGCGTCGGAGACGAACTTGCCCAGGCCCTTGTACAGGGTCTTGGTGCCCGTCGCCGCGTCCGTCCCGGAGGCGTGCTTGCGCAGATCGGTGAGCGCCTTCTGGGCTGAGGTGAGCGACTGGTTGAGTCGCTTCAGGGCCGCCGGCTCCTTGAAGGAGCTGCTGCGGCGTGACGAGGATCGAGATGACTTTCGAGCTGGGGGCACACCGGTCTCCTGACGCGGGGGACGAAATTCGGCCACGAGCCTATACAGGTGACACGCAGAACGCTAGCTCGGTGGGGCACTCGCGCTTGAGGTGCCCCTAGCGCGCCCGCCCGCGCTTGCGACGCCGGCGTTCGGCCGGGCTCAGCTTGCGCGGCTTGGCGCGTGCCTTCGATCCGGAGTGACCGAACTCGCCGCCTCCCGCATGAGCCATCCCGTGGCGGACCGGAGCCCGCCGGCGGGCGTCATGCCAGATGAAGAATGAGATCCCGCCGAGGAGGACGAGGGCCCCGATGGCGATCGCCACCACGCCGCCGCCGCCCAGACTGCCGCCGCTGGTCGATGCCGTCGTGGCCGTCAGCACCGTGGGGGTACTCGCCGTGGGAGTCGTGGCCGGCGCGGACGGGAGTCCAGGCGCGAAGGGATTGGCCGTGGTCGTGCCCTGCGCCGCAGCTGCCGACGGACCGGCGAGCGCCAAAACAAGCGCCAAGACAACGCCCCGGAGCCGCACGGCCGGGGCCCTACGCAAGCGGCTGCTCCATCGCCGGGGTCTCGGGGGCATTCACGTAGGGCTGCTCCTCCTTGACGTCCTCCTCGTGATAGACGCTCTCGGCGTTGACGGCCCAGATGTCATGGTGGGTACCGAGGAGGATGTTGTCGACCGCCCGCATGGCGGTGAGCATCGAGTGGTCGGAGTTGTTGTAACGGTGAAGTCCATTGCGGCCAACCTGCTGAAGATTCGAGACTCCGTCGAGCCAGCCGCGGATCGCCTTCACCCGTTCGGCGTATTCGGCGTCGTACATCGGATAGGCCTTGTGCACGCGCACGACGAAGCCGATCTTCACCTTCTCCGCCCGGGCCAGGCCGAGCTGCTGGATCTCTCGTGTGGCCAGCGCGACCAGATCGTCGTCCGGCATCGACCACAACTGATCGCCCTCGAAGCAGAAGAACTCCATCCCGATCGAAGCGTCGGTGTCGTTGGGCACCATCCACGGACTCCAGGAGCGGAAGTTCTGGATCCGGCCCACCTGGACCGACGGGTCATGGATGTAGATCCAGTTATCCGGGAACAGGTCCTCGTCCTCGATGACCAAGAGCACGGTGAGGAAGTCGCGGTAGCGCAGGCCGTGCGCGGCGTCACGGACGTCGCCGGGCGCGTCGGGCTCGGTGATCCCGACGGTGGTACGGAGCGGCAAGGAGGAGATGACGTGGGAGGGCCGGATCGACTCGCCACCGGCCACCACCTCGGTCACCTGGCCGCCCTCGATCCGCAGCTTGGTCACCGGCGCGTTGAGGCGGACCTCCCCGCCGTTGGCCCGGATCTCGTCGCGCATCTTCTCCCACATCTGCCCCGGGCCGTAGCGGGGGTAATTGAACTCGGAGATGAGCGACTTGATCTTGTCGCCCTTGTTGCCGAAGAAGGCGTTCTTGGCGGCGGCGAAGAAGGACAGGCCCTTGATCCGCTGGGCGGCCCACTCGCCCCGGATCTCCGAGGTCGAGACGCCCCACACCTTCTCGGTGTAGGACTTGAAGAACTGGTTGAAGAGCCAGCGGCCGAAGCGGTTGGTCACCCACTGCTCGAAGGTGTCCTCCCGTCCCTTGGGCTTGATCGCCGCCCACATGTACGAGAAGAGCGCCTTCGTCAGGTCGACGGGGCCGAGCTTCTTGATCACGTCCATGCCCTGGAGCGGGTACTCGAGGAACTTGTGGTTCCAATAGATACGGGACTGACGGGGGCGCCGGAGGAACTCGTCGGCCAGGATCTCGTGCCAGAGGTCGTCGACCTCCTTGACCTTGGTGAAGAAGCGGTGGCCGCCCAGGTCAAAGCGGTAGCCCTCGCGCACGTCGGTCCGGGCGATGCCGCCGACCTGGTCGGTTGACTCGAGGACGATCACCGGCTTGCCCTGCTTGGCGAGCAGGTAGCCGGCGGTGAGACCGGCCGGGCCGCCGCCGAGCGCCACGACGGGGCGCTCCGGTGTGATGTCGGCGCCCGGAACGGAGTGGTCGGCGCGGGGAGTCGGGCTGGCTTCGGTCATATCGGTCTCAGGACACCTTCTGGTAGAGCACTGCGCTGTAGGCGAGGATGCTGGCGCTCCGATAATTGTGTGGCGCCACCGCGATCTGTTTCAGCATCCCACTCTCAACATCGTTCTGGAGAAGCTGGCCCCACTGCGCCGCCCGGCGCCGAACCAACTGCGTCCAGGAGGCCTTCCAGTCTTGGGCGCCCTCGGTTAGCGGCCGGATGTAGAGAAGCCGCTGCCCAGGGCGCAGGCTAGCAACCAAGGGGTTGAGCGTAGCCGCCGGCTGCGCTGCCTGAAGCCGCTTGAGCGCATCGATCCAGTTCATATAACTCGGATCCTTCACCCGGCCGAGAGTCGTCGCGTACTGAAAGCCGGGTGGCAGGTAGTACCACGCCAGTGGCAGCGAATCCGGCTGCGCGCTCAGCACCAGGTCGCCACGGTGAAGCAGTGGCGTCATCTCGCCGCTGATGTCCTCCATATCGCTCTTGTAGACCGGGGCATACGAGGAGGGATGGACGACGAATATGACCACGAGTGCGATGCAAACGAGTCCCACAACGCCCGAGCGCGCTGCGCCCCACGCGGCCAGCAGGAGAATCCCCGCCAGCACCGGCGCCATGTAGCGCGCGACGAACGCCGGCGTGATCTGCGAGGCCAGCCAGGCGATGATCAGCGTCCCGGCGACCAGCCAGATCAGGCTCCACATCAGGGTCCCGTCCTGCGTGCGCCAGTTGCGCCGCACGAACAGCGCGCCGAGGCCGATGATCCAGGCCGTCAGTAGGGCCACGGTGATCCGGTCGGAGCCGAGGAGGTCCCGTGAGAGCAGCACCGGAACGCCGAAGCGGATCGTCGGCGCCCACGGCGCCCCGGTATGGGTCGCCTGGTAGATGAAGTTCGGGATCCAGGGGATGAACAGGACCCCGGCGCCGACGTAGGCCATCACCGCATCGCGCACGATCCCGCGCCGGTCATCGCTGGCTCGCCAGATGGGGATCAGGGCGACGACGGTGCCGGCGCCAAAGAAGAGCCCCCACCCGTGGGTGTAGAGCATCAGCGCCTGGCAGACGGCGAACATGATCAGATAAGCCCGCCGTCGGAAGACGAAGGCGTGGAGGAACGCGGCGGTCTCGAGGATCCCGAGCAGCCCCATCAGCTCGTACATCCGCGTCTCCTGGGCGTATGCAGTCAGGAACGTGCTGACCGCGCAGAGGATCGCCATGTAGATCCCCGTCCGGCGCCCGAACAGGCTCCACCCGGCCCACATCCCCGCAGGGATCGTGAGCAGTCCGAAGAGCAGCGACAACGCGTGCGTGGCCGTCTCGCTGGCGCCGAAGGCCTGGATCCAGAAGTGGAGGAGGAGATAGAAGAGCGGCGGCGATCCGTCGTGGCGGAGCACGCCGGGGATCGCGCTCAGCGAGTGCGAGGCAATGCCGGTCGTGATCGCCTCGTCCTCCCAGAACTGGCCGATCGGCGCGCTCATGTAGCGCGTGCGGAGCACGGCCGAAATCGCGATGAGCACGACGAGGATGCCGCCCGTGACGAGCCAGGTGGGCAGGCGCTCGAGCCACCGGGGCTGGCGTACCTCGGGCACGCGCGGGATACCCCGGGGAGGAGGCGGCGGGGCGACGGTCGTTGCCATCAGGTCGAGACCTCGAACGGACAGGTTGAGAACACGTGGAATGTGCGGATGGTCTTCTCGTAGTAGTGCGCCCCGTCGTGCTCCCACGCGATGATCTGATCAGGGAGTGGCAACAGCGCTGCGTGTCGCGTGTCTCGGGTCTGGAAGATCACGTTCGGGGGTGGTCCGGGTGCGAGCTGGCCGGGCGGCGGGGTCGGCTGGGCCTCGACGCGGAGGATCTTCACATCGAGGTTCCAGGCGAGCATCGGCACCTGGAAGCCCTCGGTCATCACCGTGCCACAGGCCAGCACCCGCTTGGTTCCGCCGAGCTCGCGGATCGCCCTGCTCATGTCCTGGCGCAGATGCGCCTGGTAGACGAGTGCGCCATGCGTCGCCGAGACGTCGAGCACGCTCGGTCCGATCCACGGTGGCATCGCGATCCCGACGACGAGCGCTACCGCTGTGCCGGCCACGCTGGTGGCCGTCAGGGTCCGAGCCCGCGTGAGCAGGGCGCGGGGCTTGGCGCGCCTGAGCAGGCTGGCGAGCGCGGCGGCGATCCATCCCCAGCCGACGCCGCCTGTGATCGCGATCAGCGCCGTCCCAAGCACCAGATAGCGGTCGTTGCCGGAGAAGCCGAGCTGGGTCTCGAGCGAGACTCCGATCCACCACAGCCAGCCGACCACGCCGACGAGCACAAGCAGGAGGCGCGCCCACGTCCCGCGGTTGATCGAGTCCCTGCGCCACCAGGTCCGGCGCGTGTGCCACAGGCCGAACGCCGCGACCGCCATGGCGAGCAGCCCCACCACCTTGACGCGGAACATCACGCGGGGCCAGGCGTGGTGGACGAACTCGGTGCAGATCGGGCACTTAGCGAACGCCGCGCTGTTGGACCGCGGGTGCAGGGCACGGGTGACTGCGCCGAGCAGGCTCCCCGAGCCCCACAAGCTGAACACGAACCATCCGACAAAGGTCAGCCCGAACAGCCCCAGGACGAGCTTCCACGCGCCCCGATCCTGCCACCACAGGTAGAGACCGTACGGACCCCACAGCAGCCATAGCTCAGGGCGGTCGAGTGCGGCGAAGAAGCCGATCACGAACGCCTGGCGCCGGGCGCCATCGAGGTGGCGGTCAAGCGCGATCAGCACCAGAGCGGTCATCAGGCCCTCGGAGTAGCCGAGCCCGTTGTCGGTGATGAAGCTCGGTGAATTGATCAGGCTGGCGGCCGCCACGGCCGCGCCGAGGAGCACGGGCAGGAGCGCCCAGCCGCTGACCTCACCGCCGGTGAACTCGGCGACGAGCGGGCGGCCGATCCGCCACGTGATCCTGAACGTCATCGCGATCGCCAGCAGCGCCCCGGCGCGGCTGGCGACGAGCAGCAGGTCAGGCTGCGCGCTGCCGAACGGGGCGAAGATCGTCGTCATGAGCACGCCCAGGGGCTTCCATGACGGGCCGCCGGCGGTCTGCAGATCAAGGTGGATGATCTGCCGTCCCCAGATCAGCCACGACCACGGGTCGTAGCTGGGAGTTGAGGGGAGCAGCAGCGAGAGGGCGGCGATGATCAGCGCGAGGGCGACCAGCACGAGGTAGAGCCGGCCCCCGGCCAGGTGCCCGGAGCGCGAACCGCCCGTGGGCGGCGTCTCAGGACGGGACGGCGGGCGGGTGAGCTCGGCGGTCGACGCGGACACGGGCGGCAAGGCTAGAGATCGCCGGTTGCGGTTCGGTTAGGCCTCATCCCTTCACGCCCTGGTCCAGACAATTCTCGATCTGACTCAGCTCGTCGCTCGTGCCGCCGTGGGGATAGAGCAGGGCGGGGCCGATGACCTCGGCGCCTTGGTACTGGGGCTGGCCCGAGATCTGCGCCCCCTCGGCGGCGCCGTCAGTGGGCATGAACTCCACGGTGGGACCAGACGGCAACGGGCCGATCTGGATCCCGACCTCGCCTACCTCCTGCGCCGGCAGGCGATGCGTGAGCATGCATTGGAGATGGTTGTCGATCTTCGTGCGGGGATCGTCGACCTTGCCGCGTCCCTGCGGCGGCGTGACGGATGCGCCGCAGCCGCAGAGGAGCGCAACGGCGAGGCCTAGGACCACCGCCGACTTCACGGGGGGCATGGCTTAGAAAGGTAGAGGATCATCTGGCCTTGTGATCGCGCTGGCCGCCCTTAGTGGACCCTTACCCAAGGCCGGCGTGGTCCTCGTCGCGGCGCTCGTGGCCCTGCTGCTCGTGCATCCCGCACCGCGTATCCGGGCCGGCGCGATGCTCGGATCTCTGGTGCTAGCGCCGGTGCTCCTCCTGGCCGCCATCTGGCACTCACCCCAGCTGAGCGTGATCCACCGCCACCCGCTCGAGGCGGCGGTGGCGGCAGCCGTGGTGCTCGCCGGCGTGGGGCTGCTGGCCTTCGCCATGTATCACCGCCCCTGGCTGCTCGCGCCGCTTGTCGTGTTCACGCTTCCCTTCCGGGTCCCGATCGCCGCCGCCGGCACCACTTCCAACCTGCTCGTGCCGCTCTACCTCGTCGTGGGGGCGGGGGCGCTCGCGTCGGTCGTCAAGGGGTTGCGCTCCGGCCCCGGGGTCATAGGCGACGGACTGGCTGAGGATGAGCCGCGACCCGGGTGGGTCGAGCGGCTGCTCGCCCTCTACGTCGTGCTCTACGCGCTGCAGGCGATCTACTCGCCGTCCTTCGAGAAGGCGCTCCAGCAGATGGTGTTCTTTTACGTGCCCTTCGCGCTCGTGTACTGCTTGCTGCGCCAGCTCCGCTGGACGTCGCGGCTGCTGCGCCAGTGCCTGGGGGTCGCGGTGATTCTCGCGCTCATCTTCTGCTGCATCGGCTTCGTCGAGTACGCGACCAAGACGCTGCTCCTCAACCCCAAGCTGGTCGCCGAGGACAACGTCCACACCTATTTCGCGATCAACTCGGTGTTCTTCGATCCGGACATCTTCGGCCGCTTCCTGGCCTTGGTCATGCTGATCGTCGCCACCGTCCTCGTGTATTCACGGGCGCGGCGAACCCAGCTCGTGAGCATCGGTGTGCTGGCCATCCTCTGGGCCGGACTGGTGCTCACGCTCTCACGCTCGAGTCTGGCCGCGCTGCTGGTCGGGCTCGGGGTCATCGGAGCGATGCGCTGGAGGGCCAAGCTGGTCCTTCTCGCCGCGGTGGCCGTGGTGGTGATCGGGATCGTCGCGCTTGTCGTATCGCCCAAGACGTTCGGCCTGAACCAGGGCCTGAACGGAGCTTCGAGCGGGCGTGCCGGCCTCGTCTCAGGTGGGGGCCGGCTGTTCGGCGACCGGCCGGTGTGGGGTTACGGCTCCGGCTCGTTCGAGCGCGAGTACCTGTGTCACGTCCAGCATCAGTGCCGGGCGCCTTCGACCACGTCGACGACGCTCTCGGCCTCGCACACGATCGCGGTGACGATCGCCGCCGAGCAGGGGCTGATCGGCGAGCTGCCCTACATCGCCCTGGTCGTGGTGAGCATCGTCGTCCTCGTGCGCGGCGCCCGCTGGGACCCGGCGCGGGTCGCCGTGGCGGCCGCCTTCGTGGCGCTCGTCTTCCACACCGAGCTCTACGCGGACTTCCTCGAGGACCCGCTGACCTGGACGCTGCTCGGAATCGGCACCGCCCTGGCCTATGCCAGCCAAGCCCGTCCTCAGCCGGTGGCGGCCCGCTCCGAGGAGCTGGCGACGTTGGCCTGACCGCTCCCCTGGACGAGGCGAAGCAGCAGCTCGTGGAGCTGGCGGCGCTCATCGGCGTCGAGCGGCGCCAGGAGCTCCTCCTGGGCTCGGCGTGCGACCTTGCGCCCCTCGGTCAGGGCGCGACGCCCCTTGGCGGTGATGTGCAAAGCGTGGGCGCGACGATCGTGCGGGTTACGCCGGCGCTCGACCAGGCCCGCGGCCTCGAGCTCATCGATCGTCGCCACCATCGAGCTCGGATCCATCCCGATGCAGGTGCCGAGCCACTGCTGGGTGATGGCGCCTTCCTTGTCGAGGACGTTGAGGGCGCCCCAGCCCCGGGGTGTCAGGCCCACCGCCGCGATCCGCTCAGCGAACGCCCGCGACGCGGCCATGCCCATCCGGCTGAGGAGAAAGCCGGTATTGCCGGTCAGCGCCTCGTGCAGGGCGAGGGCGGGGGGTCCCGAGGCCATCGCCAAGCAAGGTTAGCCCCACATGGTCAAGCTGGCAAATAGTTGACCGACCGCATCATTGAGTCGCTAAACGACATCAGCCGCCGCGGCGACGCTCGGCGGAGTGAGGCGATCTCGGAGTTAGGCGGCGGAGCTGCTCTGGCGCTCGCAGCGCTCGCAGATGCAATGCCGCCCGTGAACCGGTGAAACCTCAAGGCCGGCCATCGCGGCGTTGGGGCGACGGGACTGGCCATGACCGGCGTTACCCGGTACGGAGTCGGGACGGCGAGTGCGACGCGAGCGGCCTACGGCGCGAAACAGAGGTGACCAATGCATAGGTATGCGCCTAACGATAGAAACCTGATCGGACGACGAGTCCATCGGCAGAATCAGCAGCCTCAATAACCCTAGATTTTGCGAACTTCGCCCTAGGGAATACCCGTTTGACGGGGACGTACACCGGAATCTAGTTAGAGGTTTCTCGGTCTCGGTTCCCGGTCCTGCGTCGGTTCACGAGCTGGACGCATCGGGCGGCTTGCGGGGGGGTGGAGGACCGTGCTCTTCGCGCTGGCGCCGGCGCTCCTCCTTGCGCTCCGCCCGTTGCTCCTCTCGCACCCGGCGCGTTGCGTCCGAGCGCCGCGCCGCCAGCCCGCGAGGGGCGACGGTGAATGGTCCGGCGAACGGCGAGAGCAGTCTTTCGGTGTCTTCGGAGCCACAGGCCGGGCAGCGCGCCAGCTCCCCCGCCGCCGTGCGTGCCTCGAAGCTGGCGTCACAGGCGTGGCAGCGGAAGTCGTAGAGCGGCATCAGCTGCCCGCGAGCGCTCTGGCCGCTGCTTCCTCGCTCGGGTAGACGAGGATCTCGGCCACCTTGCCGCCCCGGAAGGTGACGATCTGGGCGTGTGGCGGGTCCGGTTCGCTCTCTGCCGCGGGGATGCGCTCCAGGAGGACGAGCACTCGGTTTTCATCCAGAGCCCGCACGTCGAGCACCTGGGCTCGGATTCCCCGCGCGATCGCCTGGCCCATCCAGACCAGGGCCTGCCGCCGGTCTGTGCAGCCGTCGCTCGGATCGCCGCCCGCCCCGTACCAGTGGACGTCGTCGGCGAGCAGTCGCCTCACGCCATCGAAGTCACCCTCCAGCGCCGCCGAAAAGCCGCTCCGGACAGCTTCGACGTGATCGGTGCGAAGAGACTCAGCGTCGTCGTCGGTCATGACCGGATTATGTTCCTTGATTTGACATACCAATCAGTATGTGATTTACATACCAGTGGGTATTTGAATGGGACCCCAGACACAGACCTTCCTCTTCGCCGATCTCGTCGGGTTCACGGCGTTGGCTGAGATGGAGGGTGATGACCGCGCCCTGGAGGCGGTGCTGGCGCTCCAGCGCCGGGTCCACCAGCTGCTGGAGGAGCACTCGGCCGAACAGGTCAAGGCGATCGGGGACGGACTCATGCTCCGCTGCCGGGACCCGAGGGCCGCGGTCAAGCTCGGCCTGCGCGTGATCGAGGAGCTGGCTGACGAGACCGGTGTGCCTCCGGTCCGCGTCGGCATCCACAGCGGGCCGGCCCTGGCCCAAGCGGGAGACTGGTACGGGCGGACGGTCAACGTCGCCGCCCGGCTCTGCGCGGTCGCCCCCGGGGGCGAAGTGATGGTCAGTGAGACCACCCGCACCGCCGCCGGAGAGATCGCGGGCGTCGAGTGGGGCGAGCGCGAGCTCCACTGGTTGCGCAACGTGTCCGAGCCGGTCGGCACCTACCTCGTCAGCGGGCGGCCCAACCACAGCGCCGCCCCGACACCGCCACCGCGCGGTCGACCGCAGCTCGGCTTTCTCTGTCCACGTAATCTGACTCGGGAGGCGACGGGATGACTGCCACGACAAACGGCCTGCCGCCGGGACCGCGGATGCCCGGCGCGGTCCAGACCGCGATCTGGGTGCGCCGCGCCCAGTGGTTCTTGGACCAGTGCTCGGCTCGCTTCGGCGATGTGTTCAAGATGCACATCGCGCGGGAGGGAACCTGGATCGTGCTTTCCAACCCAGAGCACATCAAGCAGGTGTTCACCGGCGATCCGACCGTCTTTCACGCCGGCGAGGGCAACCGCATCCTGCTCCCGATACTGGGCGAGCACTCGCTCCTCCTGCTCGATGAGGGGGCCCACATGGAGCAGCGCAAGCTCCTGCTCCCGTCGCTCCACGGTCAGCGGATGCAGCGCTACGCCGAACTCATGAGCGAGATCGCGGCCGAGGAGATCGAGCGCTGGCCGCGGGGCGAGCCCTATCCGCTCAGGCCCCGGATGCAGGCGATCACGCTCGAGATCATCCTCCGAGCCGTGTTCGGCCTCGAGCAGGGCGAACGGCTGGAGAGCCTCCGGGTGGAGCTGCGAGGCCTGCTCGACATCCTCACCCGTCCGGAGATGTTCCTCTTCCCGGTCCTGCTCGGACCCGAGCGACTGGCCCATTTCGGACCCTTCAAGCGCCTGCATGAGCAGGTCGACAGGCTGATCTACGCCGAGATCGCCGAACGCCGCCGCGCCACCGATCTCGATCGCCGTGAGGACATCCTCTCGATGCTCCTCGAGGCGCGCCACGAATCCGATGAGTCGCCGATGAGCGACCGGGAGATCCGGGATGAGCTCGTCACGCTGCTCGTGGCCGGGCATGAGACGACAGCCACGGCGCTCGCCTGGGCGGTCGAGCGCCTGACCCGGCATCCGGACAAGCTCGCCCGCCTGACCGAGGAGGTGACCGCGGGGGAGAAGGAGTACCTGGAGGCGGTCATCACCGAGACCCTGCGCCTGCGCCCCGTGATCTCGCTCGTTGCGCGGTATCTGCGCGCGCCGGTGGAGATCGGGGGCTGGCAGCTCCCGGCCGGGGTGACGGTCGCGCCGTCGATCTACCTGGTTCACCGCCGGCCGGACATCTACCCGAACCCGGAGCGCTTCGAGCCCGAGCGGTTCCTCAACTCCTCACCCGGGACGTACACGTGGATTCCCTTCGGCGGCGGTGTGCGGCGCTGCATCGGCGGCTCGTTTGCCCACTTCGAGATGCAGGTCGTGCTGGCCGAACTCGTCAAGCGCCGGGGCCTGACCGCGGCCCGGCCGGAGGCGGAGCGGGTCTACCGGCGGGCCATCACGGAGACGCCCCGCCACGATGCCGAGGTGGTGCTGGCGTGAGCACGCTGACGCGGCGGGAGAAGCAGCAGCGCACGCGCCAGGCCCTGCTCGAGGCGGCGTCGGAGATGTTTGGCGCCCGTGGCCTCGACGGCGTGTCGATCGACGAGGTGACGCAGGCCGCCGGCTATACCAAGGGCGCCTTCTACGCCAACTTCAAGAGCAAGGAGGAGCTCTTCCTCGTCATGCTCGACGACCGCTTCTCCGAGGAGCTCGAGCGCCTCGACCGGCTGCTCGCCGGGACGCACGAGCCCCAGGAGGAGGCGGCCGCCGCCGCGGCCGACTTCATCCGCTTCGCCACCGACGAGGAGTGGCAGAAGCTGTCCTTCCAGTTCTTGGCCTACGCGGCTCGCAACGAGGACTTCCGTGAGGAGCTGGCGACGCGGCAAAAGGCCATGCGGGAGCGGATGGCGCAGGTCTTCACGCGCTGGAAGCAGAGCTTTGCCACCGGCTTCGCGTTGCCCGTCGAGGACATCACCGCGATGACCTTCTTCATGGCCGATGGCTTTCTCGCCGGCCGGATCATCGAGCCCGACCTGAATCCCGATCTCTACACGACGATGGTCGGCGTCTTCCTGCGCGGCCTCCAGGCCCTGGCCGAGGAGCAGGGTCAGGCGCAGTAGGTCCTCCTCCTCGCCCCGGCCAACGGGCTACGCTGCACCGTCTCATGTCCCTCACCGTCGTCGGCTCGATTGCCTTTGACGCCGTAACCACGCCGTTTGGGACCCGGGAGCGCATGCTCGGCGGGTCAGCGGTTCATTTCGCGCTGGGCGCGTCCTTCTTCGACACGGTTCATGTCGTGGGGCCGGTCGGGGATGACTTCGGCGAGGAGGAGTACGCGGTGCTCCGCGAACACCGCGTGGACACCGGCGACATCGAGCACGTTCCCGGGGGCAAGACCTTCTTCTGGAGTGGCAAATACGGCTGGGACCTCAACGAGCGTGAGACGTTAGATACGCAGCTCGGGGTGTTCGCGGACTTTGAGCCCAAGCTCTCCGAGGCTTCCCGGGCGGCGGATGTCGTGTTCCTGGCCAATATCCAGCCCGATCTCCAGCGGCAGGTCAGGCAGCAGTGCGCCGGGGCCCGGTTCGTCGCCCTTGACTCGATGAACTACTGGATCGAGAGCGCCCGCGACGCGCTGATCGAGGCGATCGGCGTCGTCGATTGCCTGATGCTCAACGACGCCGAGCTGCGCCAGCTGACCGAGGAGCCCAATTTCGTCCGCGCGGCGCGCAAGATCCGCGAGTGGGGACCGTCGGTGGTGATCGCCAAGCAGGGTCAGTACGGCTCGCTGATGATCACTGACGAGGGCTTCTTCGCCCTCCCGGCATTTCCGCTCGAGACGGTGGTCGATCCCACCGGGGCCGGCGACTGCTTTGCCGGCGGCTTCATGGGCTATCTCGCCGCTCACGCCGGAGCGGAGCTCGACCACGAGCTGCTCGCCCAGGCCATGGCCTACGGGACGGCGCTGGCCTCCTACAACGTCGAGGACTTCGGGGTCGAGCGGGTGGTCCGGCTGACCAGCGAGGAGATCGCCGACCGGGTGGCGGAGCTGCGCCGCATGACGCACTTCGTCGAGCGCCCGGTCGAGCTGCGGCGCTGAGCCGTTAGCGTCATTCCGGAGGGGAATTTCGCCCTCCCGCCGGCTGTCAACTTTTTACGTGACACGGCTGGCCGATCGGGGTAGCATCGGGCTCGCTTTGACGTGGGGATTCGTATGGCTGATGTTGGCGCTGAAGATCCCGCTCATCGGACTGCTCTGCATCGTCTGGTGGGCGATCAAGCAGAAGCCGGAGGACTCCTCCTCCCGCGATGACGACGGCGGCATCAAGCGCCACCGCCCCCATCCCCGCAAGCCGATGCCCCGCCATCCCCGCCGCGGCCCCCACGGCGACCCGGCCCCGCACCCGCCCGCCCGGGTCAGAAGCGTTCGGGCTCGGGCGCGGACGCTCGGGAACCACTAGGCCGGAGAGCGCCCGCGGTAAACCCCTGAAAAAACGTGCGCCTCGTGCGCGGCCCGCTATCGAAGCGCACGTTTGGGCCGTATAGAGCACACAACGTGCGGTTGCTCGCCGCGGGCGAGCCGAGGCGCACGTTTTGTCAACCTGCGCCACCGCCCGCCAGGCGACCAAACCCCCACGATCCGCCCGCGCTGGCAGACTTGCGGCGATGGCTGAGCCGACGACTTCGGTCCTCTCTGACGGAACCATCACCCGCCTCGTCGAGGCGGGCCGGATTCGCATCGACCCCTGGGATCCGAGCCTGGTTCAGCCGGCCAGCGTCGACCTCCGCCTCGGCGACTCCTTCCGCGTCTTTCACAATCACCGCGCCTCGGCCATCGACCTCCGGGACCCGCCGGAGAACTTGACCGAGGAGGTAATCGTTCCGGCCGGGGAATCCTTCGTCATCCACCCCGGTGAGTTCTGCCTCGGCCGGACGCTGGAGTGGGTCGAGCTGCCCGACGACATCGTTGCGCGAATCGAAGGAAAAAGCTCGCTGGGCCGCCTTGGCCTCATCGTCCATGCCACCGCCGGCTTCTGTGACCCGGGCTGGAAGGGGACGTTGACGCTGGAGCTCAACAACCTGACCCGGGTTCCGATCAAGCTCCCGCCCGGGGCGCCGATTGCCCAGCTCTCGTTCATGACCCTTGACCGACCGGCCGACCGGCCCTACGGCAGCCCCGGGCTCGGCAGTCACTACCAGGGCCAGCGGGCGGCGACCGAGAGCCGGTACGAGGGGGCCCGAGAGCAGGACGGCGCGGGCGCTCGCCCTGCCGACGTGAAATAGTTCGCAGCTGTGCTGAGCGTCCTGGTTGCTGCGGCGGAGCCCTCGAAGGTTCCCGTCTATATCGCCGGAGGCCTCCTCGCATCCTGGGCGGTGGTTCTCTCGGCGATCGGCCTCACGCGCCCCAGCTTCCCCTACGGCGCGATGGGCCAGCGCGCGGTGATCGGCATCAGCATCCTGCTCGCGGTGCTGGCGGTGGCGATGGCCATCGTCACCGATCCCTAGCCGCTCACGCCTCAGCCGTCGAAGAGTCAAGCTTCTCGCCCGCCACCTGTGGGTACTAGAGTCTGAGTCGAATTTGTCCTGCCGGTTTAGGCCGCCAGACAGCCGAAGCAACCGCGCCTAGAGGGAGTGCGATGACCACCGAGACTGAGAGCCAGCAGAAGGATGGTGCCGGCGCTGACACCGGCAACGAAACGCTGACGATCACCGATAACCGGACCGGCAAGACCTACGAGATCCCGATCGAGGACGAGACGATCCGGGCCATGGAGCTGCGCCAGATCAAGGTCAACGAGGACGACTTCGGCCTCATGACCTACGACCCGGCCTACACCAACACCGCCTCCTGCCGCTCCGCGATCACCTTCATCGACGGTGAGCGGGGGATCCTCGAGTACCGGGGCTATCCGATCGAGCAGCTGGCCGAGCAGTCGAGCTATCTGGAGGTGGCCTATCTCCTGGTGCACGGCGAGCTCCCCACCAGCTCGGAGCTCGAGGACTGGGTGCACGAGATCACGATCCACACCTTCGTGCACGAGAACGTCAAGGAGTTCATGCAGGGCTTCCGCTACGACGCCCACCCGATGGGGATGCTGCTGGCCTCGGTCGGCGCCCTGTCGACCTTCTACCCGGAGGCGTCGGCGATCAAGGATGCCGAGAAGCGCTATCTCCAGGTCATCCGGCTGATCGCCAAGATGCCCACCCTGGCCGCCTTCTCGTTCCGCCACAACCAGGGCAAGCCCTACGTATATCCGGACAACGAGCTGTCCTACCCGGGCAACTTCCTCTCGATGATCTACAAGATGACCGAGATCCGCTACGAGCCGGATCCGAGGCTCGAGCGGGCCCTCGACATCCTGTTCATCCTCCACGCCGACCACGAGCAGAACTGCTCGACGAGCGCGGTGCGCAGTGTCGGCTCATCCCAGGTCGATCCCTACTCGGCCACTGCCGCAGGCATTGCCGCCCTGTACGGGCCGCTGCACGGCGGCGCCAACGAGCAGGTGCTCCGGATGCTGCGCCGGATCGAGAAGAAGGAGAACATTGCCGACTTCCTCAAGGGCGTCAAGGACGGCGACGAGAAGCTCATGGGCTTCGGCCACCGGGTGTACAAGAACTACGACCCGCGGGCCAAGATCATCAAGAAGCACGCCTACGAGGTGTTCGAGGTCACGGGCACCAACCCGTTGCTCGACATCGCCATCGAGCTCGAGAAGATCGCGCTCGAGGAGGACTACTTCGTCGAGCGCAAGCTCTACCCGAATGTCGACTTCTACTCCGGGATCATCTACGAGGCGCTGGGGATGCCGATGGAGATGTTCCCCGTGCTGTTCGCGATCGGGCGCACCAGCGGCTGGATCGCCCAGTGGCTCGAGATGATCGACGACAAGGAGCAGAAGATCGCCCGCCCACGCCAGATCTACACGGGCGAGCGCGGCCGCGACTACGTTCCCATCGAGCAGCGCTCGTAGGCGGAAAGCGCGTGGGCTGGCGGCTCACCGTCCGTACCGACGGGCGGGTCGAGAACCTGCGCTTTGACGGACTTGACGAGCTGCTCGACGCGCTCGAGGCGCGCGGGCGGGAGCTCGCTGGCTCGGCCTCGAGCGGGACGGTGGATCTGAAGGTCAAGCGCTTTGAGGCGGCCCAGCAGGTGATGGCCCGGCTCGAGCTCGCCGGACCGGAGCGGTGGTTCCCCAGCGTGCGCGCCGGGGTCGACGTGCACGGCGACGGCTCGACCGAGGCCTTCCGCGGCGGGGTCCGGCGCGTCGAGTTGGAACAGCGCCGTGGCGAGGACGCCTTCGCCGCCCTGCGCCGGTCGCTGGGCGACGTGCTGAAGGCGGCGGGGACCGACGCCGCCTGAGCCGCGGCCGCGGATTCCCCGTCAGGTCCAGCGCGACCTCGGCGTCTGCCCCTAGCCGCCGGCGCTAGATGACCAGCGTGGCGCCGTGGCGGCGCAGCCAGCGCAGCTGCTGGCGGTAGCCGGGGCAGCGGTCGCCCAGGAGCTTCCAGAAGCGGGGCGAGTGATCGAGGATCTCGAGGTGGCAGACCTCGTGCCAGACGACGTAGTCGAGCACCGCCTCAGGGGCCAGCAAGAGCCGCCAGTTAAAGCTCATCGCCCCGGAACGTGAGCAGCTGGCCCAGCGGGTTTTCTGCGAGCGGATGGAAAGCCGCGCATAGGAGGTGCCCACAGCGCCACAGGCGGCATCGAGGCGCGGGGCGATCTCGGCCTGGGCCGATCGCCGGTAGAAGCGCTCCACGGCCGGCCGCTGCTGCTCGCCCGCGGGCACCAGCAGCTCGTCACCGCGACGGTGGGCCCGCGTGCGCCCCGGCTGGGGCACCAGCCGGAGCGTCTCGTTCAGGTAGGGCAGGGTCGCGCCGCGGGCGGCAACGGCGGCGCGGACCCGCTCGACCTCGGCCAGCCGGCGCTCGATCCACGGCCGCAGCTCGATGACCGCCGCCGCCGCCTCACGGGCCGGCGCGCGCCGGGGCAGAACCACCTCGACCCCGCCGCCCGGATCGACCGTGACCCGCACTCGGCGCGCCCGATCGGAGCGCCTGACCTCGTATTCGATCACGGTGCGACAGGGTACGGTCAGGCTCCGACATGGCCTCGTTTCCCGACCTCCTCCTACCGCTGAGCGATGGAGTCGTCTCGCTGCGCATGAGCGCCGAGCGGGACATTCCCGAGATCCTCATCGCCTACCAGGACGATCCCCAGCTCCATCGCTGGATGGGCAACCCGCGCCCGCCGAGTGGCGCCGAGCTGGGTCGGCGATCCGAGCGCGCCGAGCACGATCGGCTGGCCGGACGCGCCATCTCGCTGACCCTGCTGGAGGACGGACTTGACACCTGCGTGGGGCAGATCGACGTCCACCACGTGGAGTGGGAGCACGCCCGGGCTGAGCTCGGGGTATGGGTGGCCCCGGGGCATCGCGGCCGGGGGCTGGCTCGGCGGGCGCTCCGGCTTGCCGGGCCGTGGCTGCTCATCGAGGCGGGCCTCGAACGGGTCGAGCTCCTGACTCGCCCGGATAATCAGCCCATGCTGAGCGCCGCGAGGGCGGCGGGGTTTCAGTGCGAGGGTCTCCTGCGCGGCTACTACCGAGACGCCGAAGAGATCCAGCGCCGGCTGGGGCGGCCTCCGGGCGCGCGCGTGGATATGAAGGTTCTCTCGTTGGTCCACCGGGATCTGCGAGGCTGAACAGGTGGCGCGCTCGCGCGTGAAGCTGCCGCCGGGAGTTCGGACGCCCTTCGAGGTCTACGTGAACGGCGTGCCCCAGGAGCTCGGCAACGACTACCAGGTGCGCAGCGGCGAGCTCGTGTTCGAGCGCGAGCTGGTCCAGCAGAAGCTCGGCCTGCGGGCCTGGCTGATCGGGTTCTGGGGGATCGGCACCTACAAGCGCAACGACGAGGTCGACGTGCGCTACGAGGTCAACGGGCAACCGATGGTCGCCCAGGGACTGAGGATCAGCCCCTAGCCCCTGACGATTGCGGGTGGCGCATCCCGGCGTGCGGCGGAATCAGCGACCAGATGAGGTTCTCTCGAGCTTGATCGTCTGGCGGTTCAGGCCCACGGACCCGGGCCTACGCCGATTACGCCGTCCGCACCACCTCGCGCCTGACCCAGGGCCGGAGCAGCTTCAGCGCCGAGAGGATGGCCCGGGTGGCCGGGGAGCGATTGAGCGTGTAGAAGTGGATCCCGGGCGCCCCTCGCGCCAGGAGCTCCGCACACTGAAGCGTGGCGTAGGAGACGCCGAGCTCGCCCACCGCCTCGGGGTCGCCGGAACGCGCCTCGAGCTGGCCGAGCAGGGCCGGCGGGATGCTGGCGCCGCACATGCCGGTGATCGTCTTGATCTGCTTGAGGTCGGTGATGGGCATGATCCCGGGCAGGATCGGGACCTCGATCCCGGCCGCGCGGGCCTCCTCGACGAAGCGGAAGTAGAGCTCGTTGTCGAAGAAGAGCTGGGTGATCAGGAAGCTCGCGCCGCTCTCCACCTTCTGGGCGAGGAAGTGGAGGTCGTGGGCCAGGTCCGGAGCTTCGGGATGGACCTCGGGGAAGCACGCCGCCCCGATCCCAAACGAGTAGTTCTCGGAGATCAGCCGCGCCAGCTCGGTCGAGTACTTGAGCCCCCCTGGGTGCGCTCGCCATTCGGTCTCGCCGCGGGGTGGGTCGCCGCGCAGCGCGAGGACGTTCTCGATGCCCGCCGCCTCGATGCCGTCGAGGATCTGACGCAGCTCGTCCTGGCTGGCGCCGACACAGCTGAGGTGCGCCATGGCCTCGATGCCGAGCCCCTGCTTGAGCCACTTGGTGACCTCGAGCGTCCGATCACGGCTCGAGCCCCCGGCCCCGTAGGTCACCGAGGCGAAGTCCGGCTCCAGGGCGACCAGCGCCTCAAGCGCCTCACGCAGGTTGCGCCACCCGTCATCGGTCTTGGGGGGGAAGAACTCGAACGAGAAGACGGGCTCATCCGAGGCGGCAAGGATCTCGTCGATGCGCACGGCGAGCGAATGTACAACCTTGACAAGGATGTGTCAACGTTTCAGCTGCCACCTGGGCAAGTCCTCGCCGGGCTCCCGCTCGGCTCGCCCTGACCGCTCCAGGTGCTGGAGGTAGCACAGCGTCTCCTGGAGCAGGCGCGCGGCGTTCTGCTCACTGATCTGCTCCCCGTGTACGGCGGGCGCCAGCTCGAGCGGCGTCCGGGGCTGTCCCTCGAGGGCCGAGACGATCGCGGCCAAGCGCTCCTCGACGAGACGGCGCGAGCCCACGATGTGCCCATGCACGTCCACGAACGGCCGGCCGTGGCCGGACAGGCCGAGGCGGGCATCGAGACGGTCGACGACGTCGAGCGAGTGCAGGAACTCGCCCACCGGATCAGGCGTCCAGCCGTAGTCGTAGTAGAGCGAGATGCGGCCGAGCACGTGGTCGCCGGAGATCAGCAGCCTCCGCTCGGGTTGGAACAGGCAGACGTGGGACGGGGCGTGGCCGGGCGTCTCGTAGGCGATCCAGGTCCCGAGATCGGTCTCGAACTCGACGCCGTCGACCAGCGCGCGGTCGGGCTCGATCACCCGTGCGATCCCCGATGAGGCCTGCGCCTCGAAGCGCTCGGCGTAGCGGTCGAGCGCGGCCTGGGGCACGCCGCTCTGGCGCCCGATCTCCAGGCGCTGCGTGAGCATCGCCGCCGGGTCCTCCGCCCCGCGGGTGCCGTGCTCGTGATTGGGGTGCATCCAGAGCTCGGAGCCCGTGGCGTCGCAGATCGGGGCCGCCTGCCCCCAGTGGTCGGTGTGGGCGTGCGTGCAGACGAGCAGCCGGACGTGCTTAAGGCGGAGGTTCACCTGCTCCAGGGCGCGCTCGAGCTGGGCCATTGATCCCGGCTCGTAGTAGCCCGTGTCGACCAGGACCACCCCACGGCCGGAGGCGATGGCCCAGGCGTTGCCGTGGGGAACGCCGGGCCAGGGGAGGGGCAGCCGCAGGCGCCACAGGCCGGGGAGCACGCGCTCGCCCCGGCCGAGCTCGCGGCGCATGCGCCGGGGCGAGGACTCAGGGCTCATCGGCGCCGATCACGAGCGCGGACGATATTCCTCACCGCGTAGACTCCGCCGCCCCGGTGGCCTCTCCCCCCGACACCGAAGCCTCTGTGACCGCGGACATCGTCCGCGGTTACTTCGAGGCGATGGGCGCCCAGGACCTGGAGGCGGCCGGGCGCTGCTGGGTCCAGGGAGGTACTGAACGGATCGTCGGGCAGGCCGACCTAACAGCCCCGGGCGGGATTCAGGAGTATTTCTCTGAGCTCTTCCGCGCCTTCCCGGACTGGCACTTCGAGGTCCTGGAGATGCTCACCGAGGGTGAGCGGACGACGGTCCGCTGGCGGGTCCAGGCGACGTTCGCCGGTCCCGGCACGTTCCAGGGCTTCGAGCCCAACGGCGAGCGGGTGGTGATGGAGGGGTGTGACGTCGTGACCGTGCGCGACGGCCTCATCCACCACAACGACGCCTACATCGACGGCATGGGGATCGCCCGGCAGCTGGGGCTGCTCCCCCCGGCGGGCTCGCCCGCCGAGGCGCAGCTGACGCGGCTCGCCAACACGCGGACCAAGCTGCAGAAGTGGCTGCGAGGTGTGGCTCCGGAGCGGATCGCCGACGGCGTTTGGATCGTGCGGGGCGGCTTTCCCCTCCGGACGATGAACGTCTATCTGATTGAGGACGACGGTGGGGTGACGGTGTTTGACGCCGGGATCCAGGACATGGTCCTCCCCATCCGCACCGCCGCCGCTCAGCTCGGCGGGATCCGGCGCGTGGTCCTCGGCCATGCCGACGCCGACCACCGCGGGGCCGCGCCGGGGTTGGGCGTCCCCGTCTACTGCCACCCCGCCGAGCGGGAGGCAGCTGAGTCGCCCGGCCCGGAGCGGACCTACCACCGGTGGGACCGGCTGGAGCCGCCGGCGCGCTGGGTTATCCCGCGCCTCCTGCCGATCTGGGATGGCGGACCGGTTCCGATCGCCGGCACGGTCAGCGAGGGAGATGAGATCGCAGCCTTCCGTGTCGTCGACCTTCCTGGTCATGCGCCCGGGCTCATCGGTCTCTTCCGTGATCGCGATCGCCTCGCCCTGACCTCGGACTGCTTCTACACGCTCGATATCCGCACGGGCCTGAAGACGCGCGCCCGGGTCGCGCATCCGGCGTCGAACCAGTCCACCGAGCAGGCGGTGGCGTCGATTCGCAAGCTCGCCGCCCTGCATCCCTCGGCGGCCTGGGCCGGTCACACCGATCCGGTGACCGGCGACGTGGCCGGGCAGCTCGAGCGCGCCGCGGCAACCGCGCCGATCACCTAGCGGACTATTGCTCGACGCGGACGCCTTCGCCAAGCTCCTCTGCGACTGGTGTCTCGAAGTCCGTGAGAGCCAGCAGGTGCTGGTCGCGACGACCAGCCTGGCCGAGCCGGTGGTCGTCTCTCTGCATCGGGAGTTGCTTGAGCGCGGGGCCTGGCCCGTGGTTCGAATGTCCCCTCCGCAGCTCGGGGCCGATTTCTATACCTACGCCGGCGCGGCTCAGCTGGAGAGCTATGCGCCCGTGGAACTGGCCGAGTTCGAATCCGTCGACGCCAGCATCCGGATCGGAGCGCCGGCCAACGTCGAGGCGCTGGCCGGGATCGATCCGGAGTTGATCGCGCGGGCGATGCGCGCGCGTCAGCCGATCCAGGCGGCCCGGCGGGCGCGGCGCTGGTGCGTCTCGCTGTGGCCAACGCCGGCCCTGGCGCAGCAGGCGCGGATGAGCGAGCGGGACTACGAGGCCTTCCTCGGCCGGGCCCTGTTTCTCGATCAGCCCGATCCCGCCGGCGCTTGGCGTGAGCTGGCGGCGCGCCAGCAGTCACTGGTCGAGCGGCTGAGGGGCGCGCGAGAGGTCCGGATCGAGGCCGAGGGCACCGATCTGCACCTGCGCGTCGAGGGGAGACAGTGGATCAACTCCGACGGCCGGCGCAACATGCCGAGCGGCGAGGTCTTCACCGGCCCGCTTGAGAACTCGGCCCACGGAACCATCCGCTTCACGATCCCCTCCAACCCCGGGGGGGCCCAGGTGGAGGACGTTGAGCTGACCTTCAGCGACGGACGGGTCACGAGCGCCCGGGCCGCCCGGGGTGATGGCTATCTCCAGAGCGCGCTGGCCACGGACCCCGGCGCGCGCTACCTGGGTGAGCTCGGGATCGGCACCAATCCGGGGATCGACCGGGCGACCGGTTCGACGCTCCTGGACGAGAAGATCGCCGGCACGGTTCACCTGGCGCTCGGTCGCTCATATCAGGAGACCGGCGGCACCAACGCCTCGGCCCTGCACTGGGACCTGGTCTGCGATCTGCGTGACGGGGGCCGGCTGAGCGTCGACGGCGAGCCGCTTGAGCTGGCCCGGTCCGTTCACAGCTGACAGGTCCAGTAGCGTCAGGGGAGATGAACGGAATCGACCGCCGCACCAAGATCGTGGCCACCATCGGGCCGTCGTCCCGGGACGTCGAGACGCTGAAGCGGATGATCGACGCCGGCATGGACGTGGCCCGGCTCAACTTCTCTCACGGCAACCGTGAACTGCACGCCGAGAACGCGGAGCGGATCCGCACCGCGGCCAACCAGGCGGGACGGCAGGTGGCCATCCTCCAGGACCTGCCGGGGCCGAAGATCCGGATCGGGCGTCTCAAGGACGACCTGGCCGAGCTGAAGCCCGGGGAAGAGCTCGTGCTCGTGTGCGGCGCCGATGAGGAGGGCGACGAGCGCCGGATCTCGGTCAGCTGGACGGGACTGGCCAGCGCGGTCGACCCCGACGACGTGATCTACCTGGCCGACGGAGCCATCCGCCTGCGGGTCACCGGGGTGCGGGATGGCGGGAGCGAGATCGCCACCGCGGTCGAGATCGGCGGGACGCTGGCCTCGCGCCAGGGCCTCAACCTTCCCGGCTCCACCCGGGGCCTCGCGGCGGTCCCCGAGGAGGACCTGGAGATGCTCCGGTTCGGCGAGTCGATCGGCGTCGACATCGTGGCTCTGTCCTTCGTCCGCACGGCCGAGGACGTGCAGTCGGTGC
This sequence comes from Solirubrobacteraceae bacterium, assembly GCA_035505215.1. Lineage (GTDB taxonomy): Bacteria > Actinomycetota > Thermoleophilia > Solirubrobacterales > Solirubrobacteraceae > Palsa-465. Next base: position 90,209 of record DATJQY010000009.1, read on the forward strand.
GCAAGCACACCCGGCTCCCGCTCGTGGCCAAGATTGAGAAGCCCCAGGCGGTGGAGTCGGCCGAGGACATCATCCGGGCCGCCGACTGCGTGATGGTGGCCCGGGGGGACCTGGGGATCGAACTCCCGATCGAGGACGTGCCGGTGACCCAGAAGAACCTGCTGAGAACGGCGGGAAGCCTGGCGCGCCCGTCGATCACGGCCACCCAGATGCTCGACTCGATGGTCTCCTCCACCCGTCCCACCCGCGCCGAGGTGGCAGACGTCGCCAACGCGATTCTCGACGGCACCGACGCGGTGATGCTCTCCCAGGAGACGGCCGTGGGCGCGCACCCCATCCTGGCGATTGAGATGATGGCGGCCGTCGCCCGCCGCACCGAGCGGACCGCTCCCTACCGTGACTGGAACGAGACCCGGGTCCGGCGTGACACCCGCGATCCCGCCTACACCGTCGCCTACATGGCCTGCGCGGCGGTGCGCGAGCTCGACCTGGCGGCGATCGTCGTGCCGACCCTGTCGGGGCGCTCGGCCCGCCTCATCTCCGCCCACCGGCCCCAGGTCCCGATTTTCGCCCTCTCGCCGGGACGGGAGACGGTGCGTCGCTGCAATCTGATGTGGGGGGTCCAGGCGGCCTCGATGCGCCGTCACGAGGTGACCGAAGCGCTGATCGCCGATGCGGCCCGGCGCGTCGTCGAGCTGGGCTGGATCGAGCGGGGCGCCCGGGTCGGGATCACCGCCGGCCTGCCCAGCGGGCGTCCCGGGACGACGAGCCTGATCCAGATCCAGCGGGTCTAACCGCATCCGGCTCCGGGCCTCGCTCCCTCCGCTCCTAGCTGGCGCTAACCGCTCCGGTCGCTCGGCAGTCAGCACCGGCCAGCATCCGGCTGGCCCTTAGGAGGCCGCCCGGCTCCGGCCGCGGCTGTAGAACTCCGCCTCTTGGCGTCCCAACTCGGTGGCCGCCTCATCGCCGTAGAACCACTCGCGGGCGATGCGGTGGAAGTTGTTGCGGGCCCGCAGCTGGGAGAGCACGGCGAGGGTCAGGACCTCCATCCGGCGCCCGAAGATGTGATCCGGCGGCGCCTTCTCGTGACGGAGCTGGCCGAAGTACTCCGAGCGCGGGTCGCTCATATCGATCAGCACCTGCGTGGCGTACTCAGGCGTGAGCTGGACGTACTCGTCCATCGTGTACCAGGAGGTGGCGGCGCGGAAATGCTCTAGCACCTTGTCCGAGTTGAAGCGGTCGGGGTCGGGGAAGAAGCCCGTCTCGGTGCCCAGGCGCATGATCGTCTCGGTGTCGCCTTCGGTGATCGCGCGGGCCACCCGGATCTCCAGGTCGACGGCGCCGGCCGGCATGCGCTTAAAGAGCCCGAAATCGAGGAAGGCCATGCGCCCGTCCTCGAGCAGCATCGAGTTGCCGGGATGGGGATCGCCGGAGAACTGGTGGTGGCGGTACAGGCAGCCGAAGTAGAAGCGGAACAGGATCTCCCCGATCCGGTCGCGATCCTCCTGGGAGTAGGCCTTGAGCTCCTCAAAGCCGGTCCCGTGGACGTACTCGGAAACCATCACGCGCTCGTGGGACAGGCTGGTGATCACGTCGGGGACATAGATGAAGGGATGCCCGCGGAAGATCCGAGCCAGCGTGCGCTGGTTGGCCGCCTCGAGCTCATAGTCGAGCTCCTCCTCGATCCGGTTGCGGATCTCATCGCCGATCGCCTTGGGATCCATCCCCGGGGCGATCCGCTTGAGCAGCCGGAGGATCAGTCCCAGGTTTTGCATGTCCGCGCGGACGGCCGCGGCCACGCCCGGATACTGAACCTTGACCGCGACGAGGCGACCGTCATCGGCCAGTCGCGCCCGGTACACCTGACCGATCGACGCCGCGGCCACCGGCTCCTCGTCGAACTCCTCGAAGACCTCGGAGATGCGATCGCCGAGCTCCTGCTCGATGACCTTGCGCATCTCCTTAAAGGTGACTGTGGGAGCCGCATCCCGTAGCCGCCCCAGCTTGCGCTGGAACTCCTCCCGGTACTCCTCGGGGACGAGCCCGACGTCGAGGAACGACATCACCTGGCCGAGCTTCATCGCCGCGCCCTTCATGTGCCCGAGCGCCTCGACGATCTGCTCCGCCGCCTCGATATGGCGTCGCTCGAGCGCGACCTGGCGGCCCTCCGGGCTGCGGGCTACGTTGCCGACGTGGGTGCCCGCCTCCCGGATTGCCTGACCAGCAGCAAGACCCCCGATTCTGGCGGTGCGCCCCACACGTGAGGTGGGGATCCTGTCCTTCGCCACTGTGACTTAATGCTAGCCGTCGTCGGCCGGGTTCACCGGCTCCACCTGGGAGCCGGGGACGATGTCATCCGAGCCATCCGGCCAGCGCACCCAGGCCTTGTGGCCGCCGTCGTAGTCGCGGGCCAGCAGGATCAGCGTGGCCGGCTCGCCGAGCGCCGTGCAGGGCGCTTCCCCCTCAGGGTCGAGGCCGCGCCAGATGCGCACGAAGGGGTTGTGCTCCAGCTCTCTGGCCACCGTGGTGGGATCGGTGTGCCCCGGATGGATCCGGGTCTCGGGCGGCAACTTGAGCAGCTTGTCCATGATCGAGGACTTGAGGTCGGAATAGGTGGTGTGGCCGGGAGCCCGGACGCCGCCCACCGAGTCCTTGAACAGGGTGTCGCCGGTGAAGACATCGGTGCCGGAGACGAGCAGCGAGAGCATCCCGGCGGTGTGTCCGGGCGTATGGATCGGCTCGATCTCAAGCGCGCCGCTGTGGATGACCTGGCCGGGGGACATCTCGCCGGTGACGCCCTCGACGTGCTCCAGCGGGTGGGCCAGCACCTCCGCCTCCGGGTGTCGCTCCGTGACCGCGCCGAGCTCAGCGACGTGGTCGTGATGGTGGTGGGTGAGGAGGATGTGGGTCAGCGTGAAGCGCATGCGGTCGAGCACCTCGAGCAGGGGCGCGACCGGTCCGCCGGCGTCGACCATCACCGCGTGGGCCCCGAGCTCGTCGGCGACGAGATAGGTGTTGGACACGAAGTCGTCGTTCATCGAGCGTTCGATGATCACCGGGCGAGCGTACCGGTAGCCTGAAGGGGTGAGCCTGATCCACACCTGCTACCGGATCACCGACATCGATCGCTCGGTGGCCTTCTACGAGGCGCTCGGGTTTGAGGAGATCCGCCGGATGCCCATCCGGGACGAGGCGACCAACGTGTTCATGAACCAGCCCGGCGATGGCGGCAGCCCCCGCCTGGAGCTCACGTTCAACCACGGCCAGACCGAGCCCTACGACCTGGGCAACGGCTACGGGCACATCGCCATCACGTCAGATGATCTCGACGGCACCTTGGCCCGGCTGAAGGAGCAGGGCATCGAGCCCGAGCGCCCGCCCTACACGGTCCGTGAGGGCGGCAATCGCCTCTGCTTCGTCCGTGACCCCGACGGCTACCGGATCGAGATCATCGAGCACAGCTGATGGCCGACGCGTCGAAGATGGGCCAGCTCCTGGAGCGCTTCGCCCAGGGCGTCGCCGCCCACGACCGGGAGAACCCGTCCCACACGACCTGGGGGATCGGGATGTCCTTCTTCGACATCGAGCGGCTCGGCTTGGAGGACGGCGAGGAGATCCTCCCCGGCATCGTGCTCAAGGCCGATGGCGGCCAGACGGGCCAGTTCCGGATCCTGTGCGACGGCCAGCACGACGAGGAGCTCACCGAAGACGAGCAGGAGTTCGTCCAGGCCGTCGCCGAGCAGGAGATCGAGGTCCCGCTCTACTCACCCGGCCCCAACCCGGAGCCGCCCGCCTAACGCCGCCGCCGCCCGCCCCGCGGGTCGTGGCGGCGGTTCCAGTCGAGCAGTCGCTTCACGAAGTCGACCGCCTGCGACGGCGTCCGGGAGATGTGAAAGCCACCTGGGTAACGGAGGAACTCGGCCTCCTTGCCCAGGACGCGCAGCCCCGTGTAGAGCTCCTCGCCCTGACCGATGGGGACGCGGATGTCGCCCTCCCAGTGGACCACGAGCACGGGGGTGTTGACGCGGGGGAGATAGGTCAGCGGCGAGCGCTTGTCGTATTCGTCGCGCCGGTCCCACGGGGTCCCGCCCATGCTGAAGTTCGAGAACTCGGGCACGTCGGTGGTCAGGGCCATACTCGTCATATCGATCACCGCGGCGAGCGCCGCCCCGGCGCGGAAGCGGTCGGTGTGGCCGACGATCCAAGCGGTCATGAAGCCGCCGTAGGAGCCGCCGCTGACAAACATGCGCTCCGGGTCGGCGAGGCCGCGTTCGACCAAGTCATCGCAGCACGCGATGATGTCCTCGTAGTCGCCGCCGCCCCAATCGCCGGTGCACGCCGAGGTGAACTCCTGGCCGTAGCTGGTGCTTCCGCGGGGGTTCGGGAGCAGGACGAGGTAGCCCGCAGCCGCAAGCGCCTGGTGGAGGGCGAGCGAGCGGCTACTCGGCCAGGCGCCGTGCGGGCCGCCGTGCACGTCTAGGTGGAGCGGCAGCTTCTCCGCGCGTCGGCGGCTTGGGGCGATCGTGAGGTACTCAACCTCGGTGCCATCGGGGCGGACGACCGAGGTCCGGGCGGTGGGCGCGAGCTCGACCTGATCCACGAAGGCATCGTTGAAGTGGGTGACCCGGCCCGGCGCGCTCCCGCTCAGCGTGGTGGCGTAGAGCTCGCTGGGCTGGTCAATCCAGGCGGCGGTGTAGACGAGTGGCCGCCGCCCGGGCCGCACGGCCACGCCGTCGATCTGGATGTCGCCGCCAACCAACTCCCGACTCCGCGCCTGTCCCACTCGCGCGCGGCGCAGAGTGAAAGAGCCGCGGTCGGCGAGGAGGATCACGAGCTCCCGATCTCCGGTCCATCGAAACGGGGCTGGCAGGCCGGGCAGGAACGGCACCGGACGGTCGTCCTCGGGGGCGATCGGCTCGACCGAGCCAGACCCATCGGCTGCAACGACAAAGAAGCGCGGCTCGGCATCCCAATCGGCCACCACCTGCCCGGCAAAAGCGACCAGCGATCCGTCCGGCGAAAACGCGGGAGCAGCCACGCGGCCCGTGCCGTCGGTGAGGCGCCGCCGCCGCCCGCCACTGGCCGGGATGATCCAGGCATCCCGGCGCAGCTGACGGTCGTCGCGCCGCGGGTGGCGATCGGAGGCGAAGACGATGTTTTCACCGTCGGGCGAGAACGACGGGTCGTCGTGGTCGAAGTCCCCGCGGGTGAGCTGGCGGGTGCTGCCGTCGGCGACGTCGATCAGGAACAGGTGCCGCCGCCCCTCGTGCCAGCCGACGCCATCCAGCCGGGCGCCGAGGCCGCGCACCAAGCGTGGGGCGTTGCGCTCGCTGGCCTCCTGCTCGTCGCGGACGGGCGCGCCGACCCGGCAGACGACGACGATCCGGCGCGAGTCAGGCGACCAGGCGAGCTGGGTCACCGCCCCCGGGAGCTCGCCACACTGGGCGGGGATCCCGCCGTCGAGCGGAGCCAGGCGCACGTGAGCCCGCTCCGGGTGATCCTCGGGGACCGAGATGTAGGCCAGCCACTTCCCGTCGGGCGAGAAGCGAGGGCTTCGGTCCGCCGGCCCCTCGCTGAAGGGCCGAGGGGGTTCTGACCCGTCGACCGGCACCACCCAGATCGCCGAGCGCAGCCGATCCTTTTCCAGCTCCGCTTCGCTGAGCACGAAGGCCACCCGCCGGCCGTCCGGAGACAGATCCGGATCGGAGGTGCTCTTCAGCTGAAGCGCATCTTCGGCGCGAAACAGTCGTTTGCCCATCCCAACCCTCGGTCGGCAGCTTACCGGGGCTGGGCGAGACCGGCCCGTTCGGCAATCGACACGCTGAGCCGCTCGATCGTCGGGCACTCGATTCCATGGCGGCGGCCCGCCCGGAGAACCGCGCCGGCGATCGCGTCGAGCTCAGGCTCGCGGCCGGCGGCGAGATCACGCTGCATCGAGGATCCAAGGCCGGGGTGGGCCTCCTCGAGCTCGGCCAGCGTCCCCGCCGGATCGACTGCGCCGCCGTCGGCGTTGGCCACGGCGGCGGCCTCGTCAATCGCCGCCACCAATATCTGGCGCCACTCCGGGTCGGTGCGGATGAAACCGATCGTCTCGCCGCTGGCGCTGGTCGTGCAGGCCAGCGCCACCAGCCGGACCAGCTTCAGCCACAGCACGTGCGCCTCGCTCGCCTCGACCCGCGCGGGGACGAGGCACTCATCGAGGGTCCCGGCCAACTCCTCGAGCCGGCCCCGGAGCGCCGGGTCCTCAGCCGCCATATCGATGCGCAGGAACGGGCTCGTCTGCCTGATCTGCCCCGGGCTCGGCGAGCTCGACTCGACCCTGATCACGCCGGCGGCCACCCGTTCGGCGCCGAAGCGCTCCCGCAGCGTGGTCATGTGGTCAAGCCCGTTGAGCAGCGGCACGATCAGCCCGGGCTGGGCGTGAATGCGCTCGAGCGCCTCGGAGAGCGTCGTTGCCTTGGTGGCCACGAACAGGACGTCCACGTCCTCCGTAAGCGCGGGAACCACCGTCGGGTCGGCGCTGAAGTTCCCCAGCCGGACGCTCTCGACCTCGATTCCGTCGCGCAGCAGCACCTGCGCCGTGCGCTCCCGCGCCACGACCGACACCTCCTGACCGCCACGGGAGAGCGCGGCGGCGAGGAAGCCACCGACACCACCGGGCCCGAGAACCGCAACGTCCATCACGGGAAGAGTAGGGTCGGGCCGTGACCTACTCGATCGTGGCCCGCGACCCGGACACCGGCGAGCTCGGCGTCGCGGTGCAGTCACACTGGTTTTCGGTCGGCCCGATCGTTCCCTGGGCGCGCCCGGGCGTGGGTGCCGTGGCCACCCAGGCGATGATCGAGGTTGCCTACGGCCCCCGCGCGCTCGCGCTCCTTAAGCACGGCGTCCGCAGCCAGGAGGCTCTTCAGCGCCTGACCGCCGCTGACCCCGGCGCCGCTGGACGGCAGGTGGCGGTGATGGACGCCGCTGGCGACGTGGCGGTGCACACCGGCGACGCGGCGATTCCGTTCGCTGGGCATGTCGTTGGCGATGGGGTCTCCTGCCAGGCCAACATGATGGCCTCAGCGCGAGTGTGGCCGGACATGCTCGATGCCTTCACGGCGGCCGCCGGATCCCTCACGCAGCGGCTGCTCGCGGCTCTCGACGCCGCCGAGGCGGCGGGCGGCGATGTCCGCGGCCGCCAGTCGGCGGCCATCCTCGTGGTTCCCGCCACCGGGGAGGCGTGGGAGACCGTGGTCTCGCTCCGGGTCGAGGATCACCCGGAGCCGCTGGCCGAGCTTCGGCGTCTCGTGGGCCTGCACGAGGCCTACACGGTCGCCGAGCGAGGCGACGAGCTCGTCAGCCAGGGCCGCCACGTGGAGGCGGCGGAGGCCTACCGCCAGTCCGCCGCTCTGGCGCCGGAGAGCGAGGAGCTCCGCTTCTGGGATGGGCTCGGGAGCGCGCTGGCCGGAGACCTGGACGCCGGCGCTGAGCAGGTGCGCCAGGTGATCGCCCGCCGCTCGGGCTGGGGCGAGCTCCTCGAGCGCCTGTCCCCGGAGATTGCGCCCTCCGCAGCGGAGGTCAGGTTTCGCCTGGCGGAGGGTGACGTGCGCGACGACGAGCTATGAGGGGTCCTCCGGCATCACCCACGTGTCTTTGCCGCCGCCATTCTGGGAGGAGTTCACGATCAGGGCGCCCTCACCGAAGGCGACCCGGCTGAGGCCGCCGGGCGGAAGCGTGATCTCCTCGGCGGCGAAGGAGAACGGCCGCAGGTCGACGTGGCGCAGCTCCAGCCGCTCCCCGACGATCGTCGGATGCACCGATAGCGTGATCGTCGGCTGAGCGATGTAGCCCGTGGGGTCTTGACGGAGCAGCCGGGCCAGCTCGTCGAGGTCAGCGTCGTGGGCATGGGGACCGACGACCACCCCGATCCCGCCATGGCCGTGGCGCGGCTTGACTACGAGCTGGTTCAGCTTGCCCATCACCTCCTCGGCGCCGTCGTGCACCGAGGTTGTGGGGACGGAGCGAACCAGCGGCTCCTCCTGCAAGTAAAAGCGGATGAAGTCCTCGACGTGGGAATGGACGAGCTTGTCGTCGGCCACACCGTTGCCGAAGGCGTTCACGAGCCCGATGTTCCCCCGCAGCCACGGCTCCAGCAGCTTCTCCGCCACGCCCGTGAGCTCGCCTCGCTCATCCCGGATGCGGTCCTCGTTGGTCCGGCGGTAGACCACGTGCACCGCGCCGACGTTGCCGAGCTCGTCGTTTAGCCACAGGAAACCGTTCTCCACCGCGAGCTGGTCGGGGGTGGCCAGCACCGCTCCCAGCTCGTGCGCCGCCAGCGCGTGCTCGTAGTAGGCGACGTTGTCCGGCCCGTCGGTGAGGACGACCGTCGTGGGGCTGGTGGCGCGGGCGGGAGCGGCGGCCCGCATTACCGCCTCAAGGCCCTCCCACAGCGGGGCCGCCAGCGGGCGGGGCTGGGAAACCTCTTCCGGCAGCGCCCTCATCAAGGCAGCTCGGGCCGCGAGCGCGTAGGCGAATCCGGAGGGGGTGCGCAAATTGTCCTCAAGCACGAGGTACTCGCCATCGGCGCCGCGGACAACGTCGAAACCGATGATCGCCGCTGGCCAGCGTTGCTCCGGGAGATGGCCCGCCAGGTCACGCTCGAACCCCTCGGCGGATTCGATCACCGCCCGCGGGATGTGCCCGGCGGCGACGATCTCCTGCGCTCCGTAGGCGTCCCGGAGGAACCGGTTGAGCGCCCGCGCCCGCTGGAGGAGCCCACGCTCGAGCGCCTCCCACTCCTGCGCCGGGATGATCCGGGGGATGGCGTCGACAACGAAGGTCGAGTCACCGAAGCGGACCGCGTCATCGGCGAGCGACTCCATCACCGTGGCGGCGAGCGCCGCCAGATCGGCACTGCGCAGGGCCTCGATCAGGCTCTCGTAGTGCCTCCGTGGAACGCCGGGCTCCGCCCAGGCCTCGTCGTAGGCCGCTTCTAGCTCAGATCCCATGTTTGGTCAGCCAGAGCTCCAGCAGCGCCAGCTGCCACAGCTTCGATCCTTCGAGGGTGGTGAGGTGCTCGTTGGGAGCCGAGAGCAGCTGACGCACGTGGGCGGGCTGGTACAGCCCCCGGCGCCGGACCGCCGACTCGTCCAGCGTCTCGCGGACGAGCTCCAGGGCCTGGCCCTCGAGGGTGGACAGGGCGGGGACCGGGAAGTACCCCTTGGGCCGGTCAATCACGGCATCGGGGATGATGCCTCGGGCCGCGAGCTTGAGGGGTCCCTTTCCCCCGTGAGCGAGCTTCAGCTCCGGCGGGCAGGAGGCGGCCAGCTCGACCAGCTCATGGTCCAAGAACGGTGTTCGAGCCTCGAGCCCCCAAGCCATTGTCATGTTGTCGACGCGCTTCACCGGGTCATCAACGAGCATGATCTCCGTGTCGAGGCGGAGGCCGCGGTCAGCCGAGGTGTCGGCCCCAGGCGCCCGGAAGTGCTCCTCCACGAAGGCCAGGCTCACGTCGTCATCGACCCGAAACTCCGGCTCCAGCAACTCGGCGAACTCCTCCTGGGGCCGGTCGAAGAACTCCGCCCGGTAGGCCGCGGCTCCGTCGCCGTCGACCTTTAGTAGCGGCGGGTACCAGGAATAGCCGCCGAACACCTCATCCGCTCCCTGCCCCGACTGCACGACCTTGAGTGAGCGTGAGACCTCCTGGGAGAGGAGGTAGAAGGCGACGGCGTCATGCGAGACCATCGGCTCGCTCATGGCGCCGATGGCGCCGTCCAGGGCGGGGAGCATTCGCTCCGTGGCGACATGGATCTTGTGGTGCCTGGTCGCGAACGCCTCCACCACCGCGTCCGAGTAGCGAAACTCATTCCCCTCTCGCTCGCCCACGTCGTCGAAGCCGACGCTGAACGTCTCCAGCCCCTCCTGCCCCGATTCGGCCAGGAGCCCGACGATCAGGCTGGAGTCAAGCCCACCTGAGAGAAGGACTCCCACCGGGACGTCGGCCACCATCCGCCGCTTCACCGCCACGCGCAGCGCGTTCAGGATCTCCTCAGCCCAGATTCCCTCGTCCCATCCGTCCATCTCCGGCCGACGCGTGAACTCGGCCCGCCAGTAGCGCTCGCTCCGTGTCTCGCCGCTGCGCTCGATGGTCATGAGGGTGGCCGGGGGAAGCTTCTGGACGCCGCCCAGGATGGTCCGGGGCGCCGGCACGACGGCGTGCCAGCTGAAGTAGTGATGGAGCGCCACCGGGTCGAGGCTCGTGTCGACCCCGCCCCCGGCCAGGAGGCCCGGGAGGGTGGAGCCGAAGCGGAGGTGCTCGCGGCTGGCGGCCAGGTAGAGCGGCTTGATGCCCAGGCGGTCGCGCACCAGCATCAGTCGCTCCGACTCGTGCTCGTACAGCGCGAAGGCGAACATCCCGATCAGGTGATCGACGCAGCGTCTGCCCCAGCAGTCGTAGGCCTTGAGGATCACCTCGGTGTCGCTGGTCGAGAAGAACGAATAACCGTTGCGCTCCAGCTCGCCCCGCAGTTCCCGGTGGTTATAGATGCAGCCGTTGAAGGCCACCGTCAGGCCCAGTTCACCATCGACCATCGGCTGGTCGCCCGTGGCAGAAAGATCGATGATCGCCAGGCGCCGGTGGGCCAGGGCCACGGGCCCCTCGCACCACGCGCCGGACCCGTCCGGCCCCCGGGCAGCCATCGTCTCGGCCATCCGCGCGACCGCCTCGCGGTCAGGCGGCCGTCGGAAGGCGAACTCTCCGGCGAAGCCACACATCGATCAGCTCAAGCTGTGACTGAGGGCCGGCACGTGCTGTCTGGGCCGCTGGCGCAATCTCTCTCTCCCGGTGGCTGCGGGTAGGTGGGGCATGCTGCCCGGACGGGCGCGCCCTGGCCTTAGCCAAGCGTCCAGGGTTAGCGCTCGCCGTGGCTCCATGAGGCCGAGCAGGAACCTGGAGGGCCGGCGCGTTGGGGTTTGAAACGGGACGACGTGATCCTCTCCGGTAGCCTCGCCACCGTGACCGAGGCGCCCTCCGCCACCGCCGCTGCCCCGAGACTAACCGGCTCTGCCGTCGAGGTGACCCCGGTGCGCGGGTTCTCGGACCTCCGCGCCTTCATCGATCTGCCCTACCGCCTCCACGCCGGGACCCCGTGGGTCCCCCCGCTCAAGCTCGAGCGCTACATGTTTATGAGCAAGAAGATGAACCCCTACTTCAGCCACGGCGAGGGGGAGTACTTCCTGGCCCGACGCGACGGGCGCGTGGTCGGCCGGATCACGGCCCAGATCGATCGGGCCTTCCAGGAGTTCCACGACAACCGCTGGGGCAACTTCGGTTTTCTGGAGTTCGAGGATGATCAGGAGGTTTTCGACGCGCTCCTCGCCGCCGCCGAAGCCTGGCTTCGCGAGCGTGACTGTGAGCGCATGGTCGGCCCCATGGACTTCCAGCTCAACGACGAGAGCGGGGTGTTGATCGAAGGCTTCGACCGGGCCCCGATGATCCGCCAGCCCTGGCATCCGCCCTATTACCAGCAGCGCGTGGAGGCGGCCGGGCTGACCAAGGCCCACGACCTCTACAGCTACTGGCTCGATGTCTCGGACCGCGACCAGGTGCTGCCGATCCTGCCCCAGATCGCGGAGCGGGCCAAGACGAAGTACGGCATCACGATCCGCAAGATGTCTCGCCGCCGCCTGCGACGGGACATGGACGATTTCGCCAAGGTCTACAACGCGGCCTGGTCAGGTAACTGGGGCTTCGTGCCCTACACGAAGGAGGACCTCGACGAGCTGGCCCGGACCTACCAGCTGATCTACAGCCGGGATTGGTTCATGGTCGCCGAGCTCGACGGGGAAACCGTGGCGATGGCCATCTCGGTCCCTGACATCAACCAGGTGCTGAAGAAGATGAAGGGCCGGCTGCTCCCGCTGGGGTGGTGGTACTACCTGAACAAGAACCGGATCATGGACGAAGTGCGGGTGGGCTTCCTCGGCGTGATGCCGGAGCACCAGCACACGGGCGCCGCGGCGCTCCTCTACATGGAGCACTACGACATGGCCGAGAAGACGCCCCAGAAGGCCGGAGAGCCCGGCTTCATTCTCGAGTCCAACAGCTCCATGAACCGCGCGCTCGAGGCGATGGGCGCGGTGATCATCAAGCGCTACCGCGTCTATGAGCGCGTGCTCGCCCCCGCCTCGGCTAGCTCGGATCAATCAGAACCCCAGGGTTGAGCGTCGCCGCCGGGTCGACCGCCGCCTTGGCGGCCGTGAGCGCCTGCGCGAACGGCTCCGGGCGCTGACGGTCATACCAGGGGCGGTGGTCGCGCCCCACGGCGTGGTGGTGGGTGATCGTTCCCCCGGCCGCGATGACGGCGTCAGCGGCCGCGCGCTTGATGGCCGCCCATTGTTCGAGCTCGCCTCCGCGCCGAGCCGGGGCGAGGATCGTGTAGTAGGGCGCCGGGCCGTCGGGATAGACGTGGGTGAAGCGGCAGCTCACGCTCCCCTGGCCGCACACCTCCTCCACGGCCGCGCGCGTCGCCTCAAGCACCGCCCGGTGAAACTCCTCGAAGCGCTCCCAGGTGATCGCGGTCTCGAACGTCTCCGAGAGCACGCCCATGGCCACGAACGTGTCGCGCAGGTACGGCGCCCGCAGAAACGCCTCCCGCCAGTTGCCCACCGCGCCGCCGCCGCCCCGGCGCTCCCAACTGCCGCCGTGATCACCGCAGCACTGAAGCGCCAGCCTCATCCACGGCTCGACGTCGTGCTCCGCGGCCTCGAAGCCGAGGACGAGCAGCGCCGCCGAGCCGTCCCCGGCGCCGGTGACCTTCGCCTCGTCAGGATCGATCAGCCGGCAGTTGGTGGGATAGAGCCCGGCTTGGGAGAGGGCCCGGACGGCCTGGGCACCGGTCAGGAAGTCCGGGAACTGGACCGCTGCCGAGGCCCTCTGGCAAGGGCGAGGCCGGACCCGCATCCAGGCCTCGGTGATCACGCCCAGGATCCCTTCGGAGCCGATCAGCAGCCGGTCCGGGGACACCCCGGCCCCTGAGCCCGGGAGCCGGCGAGACTCCCAGGTCCCCCGTGGCGTCACGGCCCGCACCGACTCCACCAGGTCATCGATGTGGGTGTACAGGGTGGCGAAGTGGCCACCCGAGCGCGTGGCGATCCACCCCCCAAGGGTCGAGAACTCAAACGACTGCGGGAAGTGGCGCAGGGTCATCCCGTGCCGCCCCAGCTGCTCCTCGAGGCTCGGGCCAAAGACCCCGGCCTGGATCCGAGCCGCCTGGGAGACGGGGTCGACCTCGAGCACCCGGTCAAGGCGGGCGAGATCCAGCGTCACCACGCCGGCGTAGCGCTCGGGAACGTCGGCCTCGACCCCGGCCACGACGCTCGTCCCCCCGCCGAACGGGATCACAGCGGCGCCGCTGTTCTCCGCCCACTCAAGCACCGCCTCGACCTCCCGCTCATCCCGGGGCCGGGCCACGACATCGGGCGGATGCTCG
>DATJQY010000010.1:0-116290 GCA_035505215.1 Solirubrobacteraceae bacterium
GCGGGCGGCACGACCGCAGAGCTGGTCAAGGACGTCGTGGTACGCCTGGCTCCGCTCACCGACGTCGACGCTTCCGAGATGATCCGAGGGCTGCGCAGCTTCCCGCTGCTCCAGGGCTACCGAGGCGCGCCGGGCGTCGACCAGGCCGCCGTCGAGGACGTGCTCCTGCGCGTCGGCGCGATGGTCGAGGCGCATCCGGAGATCGCCGAGCTCGACTGCAACCCGGTGATCGCACTGCCAGATCGCGCTGTAATTGTCGACGCGCGCGTCCGCATCGAGGCGGCCTCACCGCCGCCCCCGATGCCGTCGCTGGAGAGCTGAGGGCCACCCGTATTTACCCCCCGCTCGCGGCCCGGGTTCTCCCGGATGGCAGCTCGGGGCACCCGTGGGAGGCTGAGGCCATGTTCACAGCTCGCGCAAGATCAATCGATGGCACGCTTCGTCATGAGGTCGATGTAAACGGTCGCCACACGATCTTCACCGACGAGCCCGAACGCCTTGGAGGCTCGGACGCTGGCCCCGCGCCTCACGAGCTGATGGCGGCGATGCTGGCGGCGTGCACCTCGACGATGATCGCTCTCTACGCCCAACGTCGCGACTGGCGCCTCGGCGATGTCCAGGTCGACGTGAGTTATGACGCAGACGTGACCCCGCGGAGGGTCGAGATCCGCGTCCACTTGCCGGAAGGGCTCACCGCTGATCAGGTCGAGCGCCTTCGGCGCGTGGCCGACACGTGTCCGGCACGTAGAGCGCTCGAAGCCGGCTTCACATTCGATGAGCAGGTGGAGCTCGACCTTCCCACCCAGGCGTCGGCCCCGGGGCCAGCCGTGGCATGAGCGCATGAGCGAGACGCTGACCGCACTCGACGCGACCTTCCTTGAGCTCGAGGAGGCAAACGAGGGTGCACTGATGGCGATCGGCGGCGTGATGGTTTTCGATCCCCTGCCCGAGGGAGGTGTTCCTTCGCTGGAGGAGGTCTGTTACGCCGTCGCGCGCCGGCTCGACGCGCTGCCGCGCTACTCGCAGAAGCTCTCCTCAACCAAGGTCGGGCGCTTCGCCTGGCCGCGCTGGGTGCCTGACGAGGCCTTCGAGATCGCCAACCACGTGAGCCGAGCCGCGCTGCCCGCCCCGGGCGGCTCGGCTGAGCTCTGCGACTGGATGGCTGATTACTTCTCCCATCGTCTGGACCGGACGCGGCCGCTGTGGGAGATCGTGCTGATCGAGGGCCTCGAAGGCGGCCGCTGGGCACTGGCCCAGAAGACGCATCACTGTCTCATCGACGGAGTCGGCTCAGTGAATGTGCTCCAGCTGCTGCTCGACGCCGAGCCGGACCCGTCCGAGGCTGAGCCCGACATTCCCATATCGGCCCCTCCGGGCGGCCTGCTGCAGGAGGCGCTCCCCCGTCTGCCCCAGCCGTTGTCTCAGGCGGCCGAAGCGGGTTTGCACGCCGCCGAAGCCGGGGCCCACGCCCTCCGCCACCCGCGTGAGGCGGCTAGCCGCACCGCCTCGCTCACTGAGCTGCTCGTCCGTGACGAGCTCATCGCCGCGCCCCACACCTCGCTGAACCGGCCCATCGGCTCAACCCGCCGCTTTGCCGCGGTCCGCCTTCCGCTCGGCGAGCTGGCAGCGATCCGGCGCGAGGTCGGCGGCTCGGTCAACGACATCCTTCTCGCCGCCTGCAGCAGCGGGCTCCGCAAACTCCTGCTGGAGCGCGGCGAGAATCCCCCGCCACAGGGGCTGCGCGCCATGGTCCCGATGGACCTGCGAGAGGCGTCACAGCGTCTGGCGCTGGGCAACCGCGTCACCTCCCTGTTCGTGGAGCTGCCCGTCGCCGAATCGGCTCCGGAGGAGCGATATCGCCAGGTCGTCGCTGCGACGACGCGCCTGAAGCGCTCTGGAGCCGCGGCCGGAGCCTCCACGATGCTCGATCTGGCCGCGCTCGCGCCGCCGGTACTCCATGCCCAGCTGGCCCGCTCGATCTACGGGACGCGCTTGTTCAACGTCACGATCACCAATGTGCCGGGGCCGCAGACTCCGCTCTACGCCTTTGGGGCGCAGCTGCGCGAGGTGTATCCCGTGGTGCCGCTGGCGGCCGGACACACGGTCGGAATCGCGGCCTTCTCCTACAACGGCTTCGTAACCCTGGGAGTGATTGCAGACGCCGATTCCACCCCCGACATCGCCACGCTGGCCTACGGCGTGGAGGAAGGGATCGAGGAGCTGCTGGCGCTCCGAACTACGCCTTCGGGCCTCTCAGCCGATCCATCTCACGCTGGATCTCGTTCTCGGTGATCGGCTTTCTCACGTAGGTGTTCCAAGCATCGAGAACGACGAACAGGGCGATCCCGATCAGCGGATAGATGATCCAGTCGTTCCACACGTGATGGATGCCGGAGCTCTGGCTGAAGCCACCGGTGGGCCAGCCACCCGCGTTGTTGTACTCGGAGATCGCCCAGATGAGGACCAGAACGACGCTCGCCACAAGCGCGGCGGAGGCGCGGGCCACAAATCGGTGCTTGCGCTCGATCTGCCTAATCGCCAGGTGGCGAACCTGTTCTTCGTCGCTGGCGTTGGCAACCGCTGGTGTTTCGTGCGTGGCCGGGATAGGCATCGCTGCATCCTTGGTCGGAGTGAGCTAATGCCAGCCAGGATCACCCTTGGCCGCTGCGCGTCCATCAGTAGTTCCAAGCAGACCCGCGCGGCCATCTACCAGCCTGGGAAAGGGGGTAAATTGGTGGAAGAGTGGCTGACTCAGCCCAGGAGTCCGAGCCGGTCGCGATCGTCCTGGCCGACGACCATGCCATGGTCAGGAGCGGTCTGCGGCGGGTGCTCGACTCCGAGGCGGGACTCAAGGTCATCGCCGAGGCCGGGGATATCCAGGAGGCACTGTGCCAGACGCGTGCGCACCAGCCGCGGCTCGTCCTCGTCGACCTGCACATGCCGGGTGGGGCCACGCTGCCGGCCATCCCGGAGCTTCTCGAGGCGGCGCCCGGGTGCGCGGTCCTGGTGCTCACGATGGAGAGCGAACCCGCTCTGGCCCGGAGTGCACTGAGCGCGGGTGCCGCCGGTTACGTGCTCAAAGAAGCGGCGGAGGCAGAGCTGGTTGAAGCGGTGCGTGCGCTGGTGGCCGGCCGGACCTACCTGGATCCGGTCCTGGGTGCCCGACTGGTCACCGATGACGCTCCAGCTTCGCCTCGCCCGGCGATGGCTTTGGAGCTAGCGCCTGGCACGACCTTTGCCGGGCATGGCATCGAGTCGGTTCTCGGCCGCGGGGGAATGGGCGTTGTCTACAAGGCGACCGATCTGTTCCTGAATCGCACAGTGGCACTGAAGCTCATCGCCTCATCGATCGCGGATGACGATCTCTTCAGGTCGCGCTTCGAGCGGGAGTGCCGACTCGCCGCCGCCATCGATCACCCAAACGTCGTCGAGATCTTCCACGCCGGCGAGGAGGATGGTGTCCCCTATCTGACGATGCGCTACGTCAGGGGCACCGATCTTCGCCGGTTGCTCGCCCGGCAGGGTCCTCTTCAAGCAGCGCGGGCGGTCACGCTTCTGGCACAGGTCGCCGGCGCGCTCGACGAGGCGCATCGGCTCGGGCTCGTACACCGTGACGTTAAGCCCGCCAACGTCCTGATTGAGGATCGCAATGGAGGCGAGCACGCCTTCCTGACCGACTTCGGGTTGACCAAGGCCGTCAGCGACGAGTCGGTCACGAGGACGGCGGTCGCTCTCGGCACAGTCGACTACCTCGCCCCCGAGCAGGCAACCGGAGCCGAGGCTGACGCCCGTTCGGACGTCTACTCGTTGGGTTGTCTGCTTTTCCATCAGCTCACTGGAAGTGTTCCCTTTCCCAGAGAGAACGACATGGCCAAGCTCTGGTCTCACGTGCACGAGCCCCCGCCCAAGCTCCGCACGCTTCGCCCTGAACTCCCCGCCGACCTCGAGGCGGTCATCGAACGTGCGCTGGCCAAGGCCCCCGCTGAGCGTCAGCAGTCGGCCGGTGAGCTGGCGCGCGGGGCAGCGGCGGCGATCGCGGCTGGGGCCTGACCACTCGGTTTGCCCACGCGTTCGGACTGAGTGCCAGGCACCACCAGCAAGGGAACCGGACCGATGCGGGCAATTCGTCGCGAGAGGCTTGGATGCACCCAGCGCGGTGGGCTCATATCGCCTGGCACCGACGACCAACAGGTCGACATCCGCCGCGTAGCTCGCCAGTAGCTTCAGCCGGCTTGTTCTGAGCCCGCGCGGAGGTCCGGATCGCCTCACCGCACGGAAGCGGGAGAGGTTGGCACCAAGCGCAGCGGCGAGGCGCTCGGCGAGGGCCAGGGCTGGTCGCTTTCGGGATGCCCGTCGCCGACGACTCCGATTACTCGCACTGGACCGGGATGGCGGGCGTAACCCGCAGGCGCCACCGCGACCGGGACCGGCGCTTGGATGAGCACGCTTCGAGTGTCATCGCCGATGGCCAGACGCTTGAGACCCCCCCGCTCGCACGCGCCAACCACGATCAGGTCGGCCTCTTGCTCCACGGCGAGGTCATGCAGCCCCTCGCCAATCGAGGTGGCTGATACGCCGAGCATCTCGGCCTCGGGCCCGACGCCGAGCGCGGTCCGCAGTCGAGCCAGTGCACGCTCCCATTGCGGCGCCTGCTCCTCGCGGGATGTCCAGAGCGGTGCGGCCGAGTCGATGAAGAAGACGTGTGCCGCTGCGATGCTCGTGCCATGGGAGGCGAGCGTCCGGCCCAGGGCCAGAGCATCCCGTGCCCCGTCACGTCCGTGGACGCCAACGATCACGCTGATGAAGGCGCCGCTCGGGGGACGCGCGGGGCGCACTTAGGCGACGGCGTTGGGCTCGGGGGTCGTCCGAGTGATTCGCCCGTTCCCCGAGGCCTTCATGGCCGGAGTCCGGCTGGAGCGTCCGGTGGTCATGTAGTCGACGACCGAGCTCATGTCGAAATCGGACGCCGGACCACTGGCCACGAGGCGCCCGAGGCTCAGGATCGCGATCCGGTCGGCCACCGCGAAGACGTCATTGAGGTTGTGGGAGATCATGATTACGCCCACTCCCTGAGCCGCAAGAGACTTGATCAAGCCCAGCACCAGCCGCGTCTGGGCGACGCCGAGTCGCCGCCGTCGGCTCGTCCATGATCACCAGCTTGGCCTTGCCCATGACCGCCCGGGCCACGGCGACCGACTGACGCTGGGCCCCCGGAGAGCCGGCCGACCGCTTGATGGGGATAGTGAATGCTCGCCACCGACAGGTCCTGAAGGGTCCTGCGGGTGCCGACCTCCATCTTGCCCTCGTCCAGGAGCCCATGTTCGAGTGGCTCGTGGCCGAGATACATGTTCTGGACGACATCCAGGTTGTCGCACAGCGCCAGGTCTTGATAGATCGTGACGATGCCGAGCGCCTCGGCCTCTTTCGGGGTGCGAATCCGCACCGGCTTGCCCTCCCAAAGGATCTGTCCCGCGTCCGGCTCCCACAGCCCGGCGACCGTCTTGATCAGGACCGATTTGCCGGCTCCGTTATCGCCGCAGAGGGCGGTCACCTGTCCCGGGGGGACGTCGAGGTCAACCTCCGACAGCGCCTGCACAGCACCGAAGCGCTTGGTGACTCCGCGCAGGGACAGAATCGGCAGGGCATCAGCGGAGTTCGTTGGTGAAACCGGCATGGGCTGGACATGGCCCCACCGTAGGGTCTGATCTGCCCGGCCTGCCTCCGCTCGCCACCACAGCGAGGAGCGGAAAAACTACGGAACCTGCCTGTGCCTTGCTCCCGATTTACCGGGTCATCCCCGGACGTAGCTTGAGTTAGTGCGCGGTCGCGCACAACCTGAAATATCGAGAGAAACGAGGGCTTGATGGCTACGCGAGTCGCGATCAATGGTTTCGGGCGCGTGGGGAGATGCTTTCTGCGGGCCGCCTATGAGCAGGGCGCCGATATCGAGGTGGTCGCCGTCAACGACCTCGTCGATGCCGGGACGCTCGCCCACCTGTTCGCCTACGACTCGGTGTTCGGGAGGTTCCCGGGCACCATCGAGGTAGCCGACGACGGCTTCGACGTCGACGGCCGGCGCGTGCGCTGCTATGCCGAGACCGATCCGCTGGCGCTGCCCTGGACCGAGCTTGGCGTCGACGTCGTGATCGAGTCGACGGGACATCTGCGGACGCGAGCGGGGGCGGCGAAGCACCTCGAGGCGGGCGCCCGCAAAGTAATCATCTCGGCCCCCGTAAAGGGAGACGACCCGCCGGACGCCACGGTCGTCCTGGGCGTCAATTTCGAGCAGGTCTACGACCCGGACCGTCACCACATCCTCTCCAATGCTTCCTGCACCACGAACTGCCTGGCCCCTGTGGCCAGGGTGCTGCACGAGACCGTCGGCATCCGGCACGGACTGATGACGACCGTGCACGCCTACACCTCGGACCAGCACCTGCTCGACGGCCCCCACAGCGATCTGCGCCGGGCGCGTGCTGCCGCGTTGAACATCATCCCCACCTCGACCGGAGCCGCCAAGGCCCTGGGACTCGTGATCCCTGAGCTCGACGGTCGCCTGAACGGCTTCGCCGTTCGAGTTCCGACTCCGACCGGTTCGCTCGTTGATCTGACGGTGGAGACCGAGCACGCGACGAGCAAGGCGAGGATCAACGAAACCTTTGCCAGGTTCGCCGACCGGGGTGAGCTGGAAGGGATCCTCGGCTATACCGGGGATCCGATCGTGTCGTCGGACATCGTGAAGTCGCCCTACTCGTCCATCTTCGACTCCGCGCTCACCACGGTCGTCGACGAGACCCAGGTCAAGGTCGTGGCCTGGTATGACAATGAGTGGGGGTACTCGAGCCGGCTCGTCGATCTGGCGGCCCGGGTGCTGGCCCCGGTCGCGCAAACCGTGTAACCGAGCCCGGGTGTCACAGCAATGGCCCGGCTAGAGCATGTTCCGGTCGCGGTCATGGATCCGCGCAGGTTCCGCTCCGTGCTCCTGCCCGGCGAATACGAGGCTCTGGAGGCGCTGATCGAGGATGGACGGCGTGAGCTCCGGGGCCGTGTGGTCTGGAATGTGAACTCGACCGCGCGGGGGGGCGGCGTGGTCGAGCTCCTACGTCCCCTGCTCGGCTACTCCCGGGGCGGAGGCGTGGACGCCCGCTGGGTGGTGATCCAGGGCGATCCCGAGTTCTTCGAGATCACCAAGCGGCTGCACAACCGGCTCCACGGCTTCCGGGGCGACCGCGGCGAGCTGGGGGGGCGAGAGCAGGCAATCTACGAACGTACGCTGGATGCCTGCGCCGCCGAGCTCGTCCCGCTGATCAACGAGCGAGACGTGGTCATCCTGCACGATCCTCAGACTGCCGGACTCGTGAGCCGGGTCGCCCGGGTCGGAGCGACGGTGATCTGGCGCTGTCACGTCGGCCGCGACGATGTCAACGGGCCTGCGCACGAGGCATGGAGCTTTCTCCGGCCGTACCTCCGTGAGGCTCACGCCTATGTGTTCTCACGGGCCAGCTTTGCCTGGGACGGGCTGCCCGAGGACCGGACCGCGGTGATCCCGCCATCGATTGACGCCTTCTCGGTCAAGAACGCCGCGCAGAGCCGCGAGCAGTCGCTGGCCATCCTGGCCAGGGCCGGGATCCTGGCCGATGCTGGCAGTGCGCCTCCGGTGTTCACCCGTTCCGATGGCACACCTGGCCGCGTCGACCGGCGAGCGCAGGTGACCGAGAAACAGCCGCTCCGCGTCCATGACCCGGTGGTCATGCAGCTCTCCCGCTGGGATCACCTCAAGGACCCGCTCGGCGTGATGAAGGCATTCGCGCTGGAGGTTGCGCCCCGAAGCGACGCCCACCTGTTGCTGGCGGGCCCGTCGACCGAGTGGATCGCGGACGATCCAGAGGGCGCCAGGGTCCTGTCGAGCGTAGAGCGCAGGTTTCATGCCCTTCCCGACGACGCACGGGCTCGCGTTCACCTCGTCTCGCTGCCCATGGACGACATCGAGGAGAACGCGGCCATCGTCAACGCGCTGCAGCACCACGCCACCGTGGTCGTGCAGAAGAGCCTCGCCGAGGGGTTCGGCCTGACCGTGGCCGAGGCGATGTGGAAGTCCCGCCCGGTCGTGGCGAGCCGCGTGGGAGGCATCGAAGACCAAATCGTCGACGGCGAGTCGGGCATTCTCGTGGCCAACCCGCGTGATCTCACCGCCACCGGCGAAGCGGTGCTCGAGGTGCTCTCAGACCCGGGGTTGGCTCGTTGGCTCGGCCACGCGGCCCACGAGCGAGTCCGAGACCGGTTTCTCGCCCCACAGCACCTAGCGCGGTATTTCGACCTGATCCGGCAGCTGATACGCCGGGAGTCGTCGGCGGAACCGGTTGGGGTGCTCTAAGACCGCCGCGCGCGAGGCTTCAGATCCGCTCCGGCTCCATCTCGATGGCCCCGCATGGGCACTCCTCGGCGCAGAGACCGCAGCCCTTGCAGTAGTCATAGTCAAACGCGTAGGCGTAGGACCCGGTGGGGTCGAGCTTGATCACCGCGTTGTCCGGGCACACGCCGTAGCAGTTGTCGCAGGCAAAGCAGCTGCCGCACGACATGCAGCGCCGGGCCTCGAACAGCGCGTTCGACTGATCCAGCCCGCCCACCACCTCCTCGAAGGTGGACTGGCGGCGGATGGCCTCGAGCCGGGGGCGCACCGTGCGTGGAGCATCGGCGTAGTACCAGGTGTTCAGCTGGGCGAACTCGGCTGCTGCGGGCTCCGAGGGCGCGTCGGCGGGCTCGCCGCTCAGCCAGGCGTCGATGTTGCGCGCGGCCAGCTTGCCGTGGCCGATCGCCGTCGTCACGGTCCGCTCAGCCGGAACCATGTCGCCGCCGGCGAAGATCCCCGGGTAGCCGGTCATCATCGTTGAGCCGACCTTGACGACACCCTCCTCGACCTCGATCCCCGGTACGCCGTCCACGAGTGAGAGGTCGGTCTCCTCACCCAACGCCAGTACCAGCGAGTCGGCTTTCAGCTCCTCCAGCTCGCCGGTGGGCTGGGGAAAGCCGGTCTCGTCGAGCTCCATCCGCTCGACCACGAGCTTGCCCGGGTCGGCGCGCTTGATCGTGGACAGCCACTTGACGAGCACGCCCTCCTCGAGGGCTTCTTCGAGCTCGGATTCGTGGGCCGGCATCCGCTCCTTGGTGCGGCGGTAGACGATGATCGACTCCTCGGCGCCGAGCCGGCGCGCCGTCCGGGCGGCGTCGATCGCGGTGTCACCGCCGCCGTAGACGACCACCCGCCGCCCCAGCAGCGGCGGCTCCGCGCCCTCCATGCTTCGGAGCACCGAGAGCGCATCGAGCATCTTGGCGGCGCTGCCGGCCGGGATGTAGGTGCGCCGGGCGAGCTGAGCTCCGATGGCGAGGAACACGGCGTCAAAGCCGCCCTCCTGCTTGGCCGCCAGCACGTCAGAGACCTTCGAGTCAAGCTCCAGCTCAACGCCGAGGGCGAGGATCCGCTCCACCTCGGCGTCGAGGACGTCGCGAGGCAGCCGGTACTTGGGGATGCCGAAGCGCATCATCCCGCCGGGCCGGGGCCCGGCGTCTCTGATCTTCACCCGGTGGCCGAGCCGCGCCAGGTGATAGGCGGCAGAGAGCCCGGACGGGCCGGCGCCGACGACGAGCACCGCCTGTCCGGAGGGTCGTGGCGCCTCGACCTTCCACCCCTGGCGGAGCGCCTCGTCGCCCAGAAAGCGCTCCACCGAGTTGATCCCCACGGCGTCATCCAGCTGAGCCCGGTTGCAGGAGGTCTCGCACGGGTGGTAGCAGACCCTTCCCATCACGGCGGGGAACGGGTTCTCCTCCATGATCTTTCGCCACGCCGACTCGTAGTCGCCCTCCTCGGCGGGATAGAGCCAGGCCTGCGGGTCCTCGCCCGCGGGACAGGCCCCGCAGCAGGGCGCCTGCCGGTGGACGTAGACCGGGCGCTCCGTGCGCCACGACCCGGTCTTGTTGGCCCGGCTGGAGCCGACGTCGAGCGTGATGGCGAACGGCTTATCCATCAGCAGAGCCCAAACCGCTCGATGTTCCGATCCGCCCGAGCCTGAATCCGGGCGATCTCCGCCTCTCGACGGACCGGCGCGAACAGGTGGGCGAAGCGCTTCTGGAGCTTCAGGTACTCCTCCACCCGGGCGCGCCGGCGGATCTGGGTCACGGCCTTGACGTCACCGTGCTCGCCCTCGAAGACGGGGAAGAGACCGGTCTCGACGGCTAGGCGCGCCACCTTGATCGAGTCCGCCGAGGCGCTGCCCCAACCCAGAGGACAGGTGACGAGGATGTGGATGTAGCGCGGGCCGTGGAGACCCATCGCCCGCTCGACCTTGGCCTCCAGGTCCCGCAGGTCGGCGATGGTTGCCGTGGCGACATACGGGATCTCGTGCGCCAGCGCGATCAGCGGCGCGCTCTTGCCCTGGCCCCACGGCGCTCCGGGATGCTTACCCACAGCAGGAGTGGTGGTGGTTCGGGCGTCGGGCGGGGTGGCGGCGGAGCGCTGCACCCCCGTATTCATGTAGCCCTCGTTGTCGTAACAGATGTAGAGCACGTCATCTCCGCGCTCGAACATCCCGGACAGGCACGCGAAGCCGATGTCGACCGTGCCCCCATCACCGCCCTGGCCGACGACGCGGGTGTGCGTGTTGCCCTTGGCTCTCAGGGCCGCCGCGATCCCGCTGGCCACCGCGGGAGCATTGCCGAACAGCGAATGGATCCAGGGCAGCTGCCAGGAGCTCTCCGGAAACGGTGTGGAGAACACCTCCAGGCAGCCGGTGGCGTTGGCCGCGATCACGTCACCACCCGCGGCCCGGAGCGCCGCGTCGAGCGCGAACCGCGCCCCCAGCGCCTCGCCACAGCCCTGGCAGGCCCGGTGGCCGCAGGTGATCGAGTTGGAGCGGCCGCTGTCGGCCTGGACCGAGCGCTGGTCGGCCTCGAGGAGGCGGTTGCCGGCCACGAAGCTGCCGGCCTGGTAGTACTTGATCCGCTGGTAGGGCATCGGTCTCACACCGGCCCGGCGGCCACCGCACCGAGGTCGCGCAGGATGTTCTCGGCGTGCGGGCCCGAGCGGCGCCGCTGCGCCACGCGCATCAACTCGCGGTCGATGACCTCGCGATGGAGGTCGAGGAAGGTCGTCTCGCCGAGCTCGCCGGCGAGCGCCGCCTCGACGGTGTCCCGCAGCGATGATTTGGTGATCGGGCGGCCGCCGAGACCGGCGATCACGGTATGGATTCGGGTCCCCGAGCCCTCGAGCGCGCTGTGGACGTTCTGGGAGACGATCCCCCCGATCCCGATCGAGAGCGCCTTCTCCAGCACGATCACGCGACGAGCACTCGACAGCGCCGCGCCGATCTCCTCTCGCGGCCAGGGGCGAAACGCCTTGACCCCCAGGCAACCGACGGAGATCCCGCAGTCACGCAGCTCGTCCACGGTGTCCTCGACTGTCCCCAGGACGGAGCCGAGCGCGACCACGACCGTCTCGGCGTCGTGGCTGCGGTAGGGGTGGAGCAGGCCGCCGGAGGCCCGGCCGAACTCGGACTCGAAGGCCCCGGCGATCTCCGGGATCAAATCCAGCGCCTGCATCTGCTTGTAATGCGCCAGGTACTTGACCTCCGTGAACGCTTCCGGGCCGACCATCGCCCCAATGGTGGCCGGGTCACTCGGGTCAAGCACCTGACGGGGTTGGTAGGGCGGCAGGAACTCCCTGACCTGACGTGGGGAAGGGAGCTCCAGCCGCTCGTAGGCGTGCGTGAGGATGAAGCCATCCATGCACACCATCACCGGCAGCGACAGCTGCTCGGCGAGCTTGAAAGCCTGGATGTGGAGGTCGATTGCCTCCTGGTTTGACTCGGCATAGAGCTGGATCCACCCGGAGTCACGTTGCGACATGGCGTCCGAGTGGTCGTTCCAGATGTTGATGGGGGCGCCAATCGCGCGATTGGCCACGGTCATGACGATCGGCAACCCCAGCCCGGCGGCGTTGTAGAGCGCCTCGGTCATGTAGAGGAGGCCCTGGCTGGCGGTGGCCGTGTAGGCGCGCGCTCCGGCGGCACTTGCGCCGATGGCCACCGACATGGCGGCGAACTCGGACTCGACATTGACGAACTCGCATCGCTTTAGCGCACCGGTTCGCACCAGCCCGGCCAGCCCCTCGACGATGTGCGTCTGGGGGCTGATCGGGTAGGCGCAGACCACCTCGGGCTGGCACATGGCCACTGTCTCGGCGACGGCCCGCGAGCCCTCGATCTGCCTAAGCACTGGTCGCCTCCACCAGCTGCCGGGTGGGTTGGCCGAGCCCCGAGCGGACAAGGCCGTACGCACTCTCGGCCGCGGCCACGTTCGCCTTGCCCACCGGGCCGGGGAACCGCTGCGCGATCGCCTCGGTCACCGACCGGAGCCCGACGACCCGGGTGAGGGCGGCAAAGCCCCCGAGGAGCGCGGCATTGGGCAGCGGCCGGCCGAGCCGCTCGCGGGCCACCTCGGTGGCAGCGACGGTCTGGAAGCGCTGGCGGTCGAAGCGCTCGAAGAGTTCCTCGATGCGCAGCTCAGCGAACGTCTTCGAGGTGTTGATGAGCACGTAGCCGTCGGCCTTGAGGCCGGCGAATACGTCGACCTGGTGAAGCAGGGTGGCGTCGACGATGATCAGCGCGTCAGGGTCGGCGATCGGCTCGTGGGTCCGAATTTGGTGATCGGCGATGCGGCAGAACGAGACCACCGGCGCCCCGGTTCGCTCGGAGCCAAAGCTCGGAAACGCCTGCGCGTGGCGGGTCTCGATGAAGGCAGCAACCGAAAGCAGCTCAGCGGCAGTGACGACTCCCTGGCCGCCCCGCCCGTGGATGCGAACCTCGAACACGGGCCGTTACGGGGACGTGTCTTCGTCGTCGCCCGGTTCGTTGAGCATTCCGATGAACCCGGTCAGCACGACGCACAGGGCCGCCACCTCCATGACGAGAATGGCTATGACCAGCCAGGTCGCGGGGGTGAGACCGAGGATGATGATCAGGCCCACGATCATCAGGATCGGAATCGCGAAGCCGTAGATCAGCCGCATGTCGGCGCCGAGCACGTGCTCGACGGACTCGTCGAACCCGCGGAACGGATTCTCGTGAGAGTTTTGTTCAGACGTAGTTGCCATGTCCCCATCTAAGACGGGGGCAATGGCCCAGGCATCGGGATAGTGCGCGGACCCCGATGTGGAGATCTACTGAGGTGTTCCGGCGCTCAGCGCTTCGGCTTCAGCCAGCGGGCCAGCATCCCGTTGAACTGCCCCGCGGCCGGAGCCAGCTCGTCATCGATGGGGATGTATGGCGAGGCGTTCGGACCGGGGCCGGGCGCCCTTGACTTCCAACCGTGCACGTAGTGCCAGAGGATGCCGTCGAACTGCTGCTCAGGGACCTGATCGGCGACGTTGAAGTCAAGCCCGGCGCTGGCCGCGCGGTCGGCGGGCGTGTTGGGATTGGTCGCCGTCATGTTGACGTTCGGCGTGATCGCGTTGTAGGGCGCAGCGTTCACCGGCGTGGAGCTGAAGGCGTCATACAGCGGCACCGCCAGCGCCTCACTCAGGTTCGCCGGCTTCATCCCCACGATGATCTCGAGCGTGCGCAGGAAGGACAGCTCGTCGTAGCGGTTGTGGACGACCGCGCCCACGCGTGAGTAGGGGCTAATCACGAGGGCCGGGATCCGGTGGGCGTCGACGTGATCGGCGCCGTCCTGGGCGTCGTCCTCGAGGACCAGGATCAGTGAGCTGCCCCAGATCGAGGAGTGCGAGATCGTGTCCACGATCTGGCCCACCGCCCAGTCGTTATCGGCCACGTCGGCATAGGGCGTGCGATCGCCCGGAGCCACGCCCTGGGTGTGATCGAGCGGCAGCACCATGTAGTTGATCGCGGGCACGGCGTCGTGGGCCAGTTGCTGCTGGAACCGGTTCAGCCAGCACTCATAGCGCGAGTGCGATCCGGCCGGTGCCCCCGGGGGCAGCGAGGAGTCGAAGTTGTCGGCACTCGAGCCGTAGGGCGAGAAGATCGAGAACGCCGCGTCCGAGTAGCACGGGGCCAACGCGGGTCCCCCCGGATAGGCCGGTCCGCCGCCGAACAGCGCCACGTCCGAGCCGTTGACCACCGCCTGCTCCTGGGCCTCCTCGGCCGGGGTGCGATCCTTATCGGGCAGCGGCGCTGCCACTCCGGCTCCGATCACCTCGCCGTAGTTGTAGAACGAGATCCCGGCCGAGACGGCCCGGTCGAAGATCGACCCGGCGGCGGGTTGCGCCGCCTCGGTGAGGCCGAAGTCAAGCGGCCGGCCCCGCGTGGCGTAGAGGTTGCTCGGGGGCCAATTGCGCACCACGTACGGCGGCACCGACCCCGAAACGGTCCAGTAATGCCCCTCGACCGAGGCCAGCGAGTCGGCGTAGACGTGGTCGAGGAGACCGAACCGCTCGGCCAGAGCGTGCATGTTCGGCGTGATGTTGGCGCCGAACAGCGTCAGCGCCGGATCTCCGTCGCCACTCTTGATGTCGCCGAAGACCTGGTCGTAGGTCCGGTTCTCCTTGACGATGAAGAACACGTGCTTGATCGGGCCGCCGGCTTTGACCGGCGTCCCCGGGGGTGCCGACTGGGCATCGGTGGGCACGAGCTCACGGTCGGCGATCGGGGTGAGCCGGCGGAGCTTGGCGTCGGTGGGGAAGGGGAGGACGCCGGCATCGCCGCGGAGCACCATCGGTAGGTACTGGAAGTTGATGATCTGGTTGTTGTTGTTGAGCGGCGAGGTGGGGTTGGGGCCGTTCAGGTTCGGGCCGTAGCCGATGCCGTAGGCAGCGATCCAGCTGATCGGCGCTCGTACCGAGCGCGACGCCGCGAAGACCGGATACGAGGCGGTGGGGATCTTGCCCACGAGCGAGAACTGCTTGACCGCGCGCGTGCGCCGGCCCCCCGGGTTGCACTGCCGGGCACGGGAAAGCGCGAACACCGCGACCGCGTCCTCGCCCGAGTCCGAGGAGAGCAGATCGCACCCGTCGCCGGTGACGCTGACCGAAGTCGGGGTGGCGCCGTTGCCCTGGGGGTGAACCAGCGACAGCATGCCCTGGAGCTTCAGCCGCTTGGTGTTGAGCACCCCGATTACGTCCTCGTTGGCATTGGCCACGAAGGCGAGGGGTGCCTTCGGGTCGATGGCGATCGTCTCGGAATCGGCCAAATGCGGGCCCACGGTGATCGTCTTGACGACGTGGGCGCTCGAGAGCCTGATCACCGACACCTCGGCCTGGGTCTCGCTGCTGATGAGCCCGTAGCGCCCGTTGGTGGTGATCGCGGCCCCGAATGGGTAATGCCCAACCGTCACGTAGCGCACGTGGCGCGTGCGCGTGTTGATGATCGCCGCCCGGTCGGCGAGGTTGAGCGCGGCCAGCAAGGTTTTCCCGTTGGGGCTGACGGCCAGATCCTGGGGCCAGGACTCGGTGGCGGTGGTCGGGGGGAAGGCCTGCATCGCCGGCGCCCCCTTGGGCGGCGGGACGTGGATCACACCCCTACGAGTGGCGTGGCCGGTGCGCGGATTGATCTTGAACACGGCGATGACATCGCCGCCGCGGCCGGGAATGCTCGCCGGCACCTGGAGATCGCGGTAGGGAGACTCGCGGATCCCCGATACGTACGCGGTCCTGCCGTTGGGGGCGATCGCGATGCCACCATCGAGCCCGGGCATGAGGATGTTCTGCACGACCCGCCCCGTCCCGTGCCCATGACTCGTCCCGACCCTGACGATGCGGATGTCGTTGCGCCCGTAGCCGGTCGACAGGGTCCAGAGGAAGCGCCCGTCGGGAGTCAGCGCTCCGCCGGTGGGGAAGTTGCCGAGCGTCACGAGCTTGCCGCTCGGGTGGAGCTGGCGCCCGGTGGGCTGAGTCAGGTTGCTCGGGCCTATGACACCCGTCCCGCTGGCCGTGACGGCTCCGGCGGCGCCCGCGCCGAGACCAATTACGACTATTACCGTGAGCCCCCGGCGAGCCCACTTACCCCTCGGGCCGGTCATCCGCCGCGATCCTTTCACCAGGGGCGCCAAGTTGCAAGCGACCCCGTCGCGCTACACCGGCCGCCGGCCGTCGATCAGCTCCCGCCGCAGCACGCGGTTGTAGGCATCCCGGACGATGAGCTCGCACGGGTGCGTGTGCGCAACCGAGAGATAGGCGATTCGGCATGCGTCTTCGAGCGTTTCGCAGCGGATCCGTCCCCGCCGGTCCGGGGGAATGACCTCCCAGTCGCCTCGCGGGTGATGCTGCACGCAGATTGTGAGCGGGGCGGTCTGACTGGGGCGGCGTCGGATCTGGTTGCGCATCGGGATACCTTGGGGAGGGGATTGGATTGCCTGGCGACCGTACGCGGGACCCGCTCTCCAGCCATCCGTATTTCTCCCGGCTCACACTGGTGGTGAACCATGTCTTTAGTTGCGATTTGGTTGGCCAGCCGACGGCCGCCGCCATAGGGTTGGCCCATGGACGCGGGCCTTGTGGTCGCGGTTGCGCTGGCGGTCGCCTTCGCGCTCACAAACGGGTTCCACGACGCGGCCAACTCGATTGCGTCGCTGATCGCCACGCGGTCGGCCACACCTGTGCAGGTGGCGCAGGCTGCGTCGCAGCGCTGTGTGATCGTCAGCCAACACGACTCGGACGTGGTCCGGAACTGGGTAGGACGCATTAACTGACCGCAGATGCCTCGCCATGCCTAGCGTTTCTCGCCCTGGCGGACGGCTCGTTCCTGGGCCTCGGTCACCAGCCTGGGTATCTCGCGGTAGAGGCGCATGCGGAGGTCGGTATGCAGGTTGGGATCAGACAGAACCGCCTGCATGAGGCCAGCCAGGTGATCTCCCGCAACGCCTCGGCTGATGAGGTGTGGCGCGCCGTGCCCGACGCCGGAGGGATGGCTAGGCGCCGGGCGCAGCAGCTCGGTGATCTCCTCACACAGGCGCATTCGCAGGTCCGTGTGCAGGTTAGGGTCCACCAACACGGCCGAAACCAGATCCACCAGCCGCTGGTTCTCGGCCTCAATCGGATTGGCGTGGCTCAGTTCGCTCATCTCCGAGCCGAGTCTCGTGGGTCGGTCGAGTTCCGGAATCCGGGGAGACCCCGGGATGTCGCCGCGCAAAGTACGCATGTGAGAGCTTCCTCGTGATAACTACTGATCCGGGCTACGGCCCCTTCCCGTTGCCGCACGTTTCCTCGGTGGTCAAGCTCGCACCGTCACCGAGGAAAGGGAAAGCGCAGATGTTCAAGACAGTCATGTGGGCGACCGACGGGACGGCGAACGCTGACCGCGCGCTTTCCTACGCCAAAGCGCTGGCAGCGCAGCCGGGCGCACGGCTCATCATCGTGCACGTCATCGAGCGATATGCAAGCCCCACCAAGCTGGCGGTCCATGCCGATGAGGAACGGGTCGAAGCGAAGCTGAAGAAGCTCGAGGCCCAGCTCTCGGACGAGGGAGTGAACACCAGTCTTGAGATCATCAACCACGTCGGGCCGCAGGCGGCGCACGAGATCGGTGATCTCGCCAGAGATTCCGGAGCGGACCTGATCCTGGTCGGGTGCCGTGGCCGTGCGGCGATCCCGGGGCTCCTGCTCGGGAGCGTGACGCAACGCCTACTCCACGTCTCGCCGTGCCCCGTCCTCGTCGTGCCCCCCGGCGAGGCTCCGGGATCTGAGCAGGCGACGCGTGAAGTGCCCGACGCGGTCCCCAGCTGAGTAGCTGAGCCGCGGCTACCCGCCAGCCACACGGAAGGCCGGCCACTGACAACAGGTCGGGGCCGGCCTTCGCGTGCCATATGGCTCAGGCGGCGGTAGGGGTGATCTTCACCGCCTCCTTCTTCGCCTCCGTGGGGAGCGGAATCGTCACCTCGACGACGCCGTCGCGCGTCTGTGCCTTGATCTTCTTCGGTTCGACGCCTGGCGGCAGCGCCATCGAGCGTGAGAAGGACCCGTAGCGGCGTTCACGTCGCATGTATTCCTTCTCCTTCTCTTCCTTGCGCTCCTCGTGTTCACCAGAGACCGTGAGGATGTCGTCTTCGACCTCGATCTTGACCTCCTCGGGTTTGATCCCGGGCAGGTCGGCGCGGATGACCAGGTTGCCGTCATCTCGCACGACGTCGATCGCCGGCGTCCACGCGCGTCCCTCGCCGTCGAACTGGTCGAACATGCGGTCAAAGCGAGTCCGCAGTTCGCTCAGCTCGGCGAACGGATCCCAACGCGACAGTGTTCCAGCCATGACTCACCTCCTTTCTTGATCTGGGTGACCCGTGTAGCGTCGCGCCCCGGGTTACGCGCGGCATCGTTGGCCGACCGTGCGCCGCCTCGGTAGTTCGCCACAGGCCGGCGGACTGCGGAAAAACACGTAGCCGAAGGCCAGGTTCTCCACCCGTACCAAGGGCGGTTTGCCCAGATGGCCCCTCGCCCAGCTATTGAGAGAGTGCCCTCAGCTGTCGATTAGGGACGAGAGGATCAGGAAATGACCGCCGAGATGCTGACATCAATGCGTGAGCTGGAAAGCCGGACGACCGATGGGATCCTCGTCCGCCTTCTCTGGTGCCAGGACGAGAACCGTGTGTTCGTCTCCGTCAACGACCACAAGACGGGCGAGACGTTCTCGGTCGAGGTCCCGGAGGGCGAGCGTCCCCTGCACGTCTTCGCGCACCCGTTCGCGTACGCCAACCAGACGCGCTGAAGCCCGCGGAGGCCCGCTCCCGTGCGGCCTCTGTTCGATAGACGGCTGGTGGTCGTCGCGGGGAAGGGCGGGGTCGGCAGGACGACGGTCACTGCCGCCCTTGGCCTAGCTGCGGCGCAATGCGGCCTCGTCGCTCTCGTGGTGGAGGTTGACGGCCAGTCGGACATCCCCTACGCACTTGCAGCTGACCGGGCAGGGACGCTCGATGAGGTTGAGCTCTCGCCGAGGCTCTACCACGTCACGATCGACCGGCGAGCGGTGCTGTCCGAATACCTCCATGACGAGGTTCCGGGGCCGGTGTCCGCAGCCATCCTGGCTCGAAGCCGGCTGTTCCAGCTGTTCGTCGACGCTGCCCCCGGCCTGAACGAACTGCTCACGATCGGCAAGGTCTGGGAGCTCATCCAGCGCCCGCGCCATCGCCGTCGTGCGAGGCAGTACGACCTGGTCATCCTCGATGCGCCGGCCAGTGGCCAGCTGATCGCCCTGCTCCAGGCACCGAAGACCTTTGCTTCGATTGCCCGGACCGGGCCGGTGGCGCGTCAGGCCGAGGCAATCCAGGCGTCTCTACGGGATCCCGGCCTGGCTGCGTTTGTCTCCGTAGTGACGCCGGAACAGATGCCGGTGAGCGAGACGGTCAGCCTCGACGGGGCGCTCAGCCTCCTCGCCGGGCGCCGGCTGGACGCGATCATCGTCAACCGTCTATTTCCCCAGCGCTTCACGACGGAGGAGGGCGAGGCTCTTGCTCGCTTCGGGCCGGATCCCGCGCTCCGCTCCGCGCGGTGGTTTGCTGCCCGCGCGCGGGCGCAGCGAGGCCAGCTGACGCGACTGGAGACGGAGCTCTGCCACGTGCCCCTGTTCGCTGCGCTCCCGTTCCGCTTCACCGAGCGAATCCGGCGGGATGATCTCCAGTCCCTGGCTAGTCTCCTGGCGCCGCGGTCATGAACGCACCCAGCCCGACTCTGGCGGACCTACGGATCGTGGTCTGCGCAGGCGCGGGTGGGGTGGGCAAGACGACTGTCTCGGCCGCGGTTGCCGTGGGTCTTGCCGCTTCCGGCCGGCGAGTGGCCGCGGTGACGATCGATCCGGCCCGCCGGCTTGCCGAGGCGCTCGGGCTTGAGGACCTTCGAAACCAGCCGCAGCTGGTGGAGGCGTCCAGGCTCCGGGGTTCCGGGCTGCTCGTCAGCGGCGAGCTCTCAGCCATGATGCTTGACGTCAAGCGAACCTTCGACGAGCTGATCGAACTGCTGGCCCCCGACGCCGATACCGCCCAGGCGATCCTGACCAACCCGATCTACCAGCATCTCTCGACCGCGGTTGCGGGCTCGCAGGAGTACACGGCGATGGCCAAGCTGTTTGAGCTCGCGGAAGCCGGGACCTACGACGTGATCGTGCTGGACACGCCGCCGTCCCGCAGCGCGGCGAACTTCCTCGATGCCCCTGAGCGTCTCACCGCCCTGCTCCAGAGCCGGGCCCTCACGGCGCTCCTCGGACCCACCCGCACAGCCGCGAAGGCCGCGGAGGTCGCCTTCGCAGGGCTTCGCCGGATAACTGGTGTCGGCCTGCTTGAAGATCTCACTGTCTTCTTCCAGCTCATCGCTCAGCTACTTGAGGGCTTCCGAAAGCGAGCGGTGAGGGTCGAGGAGCTTTTGCGGGAGCCCACGACGGGCTTTTTGATCGTCACCTCAACGGATCATGCGCCAGTTGCGGAGGCAATTCGCTTTGGCCGCGAGCTCGACCGCATGGGGATGAGCCGGGCGGGCGTGATTGTCAATCGCGTGCAACCGCTCGATGCTTCGAATCGGCCGCGCGCGGCCACCAAGGAACGCCTGGCGCCGCGGATCGGCGTCGACCTGGCCGAGAAGGTGGCGTGCACGCATGCTGAGCTTCAAACGCTCGCCCGCCGAGACCGAGACGCGATCCGAGCGCTGAGCACAGCACTCCCGGGTCCAGGACATGCTTCCCTCGTCGATCGCGATTCGGATGTGCGAGATCTTCGAATGCTCGCCGGACTGGCGCGGGAGCTGTTCGATGGACTTGTCTAACTCCGACCCCGCGGCTCCAAGACCTACGATGGTCCTGGCTCGATCCGATGGTTGGCGCAAGGTGCTGACCGCACGCTCGAACAGTTCTGCCTGAGTCTTGAAGAGCCGTGCGCTCTCCTCGAGTGCCTGTCCTGCTGACTCCAGCGCCTCGGCCTGTTTGCGCAGCGTCGCCCCGCTGTCCTCGAGCAGATCGAAGACGGCATCGATCGGCGCCAGAAGCTGACCCGCGGCCCGTTTCTGAATCGTCTGCTCTCGTTCGATCAGCTCGTGCACGAGCTCCACCTGGCGTCCCATCGCCTCGAGCAGTTCGCGGGGGCTCAGGTCGGGCAACGGTGTCCGCATCTCATCGCCCCTGCTGCGCGACGGCCAGCGCCGACTCGGTGGCGGCCCGCGGGTCCAGATAGCGCCCGCCGGGCGTGATCACGTGGAAGTAGCGATCTAGCTCGTAGACCAGGGGGATGCCGGTTGGAAGATTGAGCGTGGCGATGTCCTGGTCGCTGATCCCGTCTAGGTGCTTGACCAGCGCGCGCAGCGAGTTGCCATGCGCCGCGATTAGCACCGTCCGGGCGGCGGCGAGATCTCCCACGATCGCGTCATACCAGTAGGGCAGCATCCGCTGAAGCACATCCTTGAGGCATTCCGATCTTGGCACCAACTCGGAGGGCAGCGCGGCGTACCGCGGGTCCGTCACCTGAGAGAGGGGATCCTCGTCGGCGATCGGCGGCGGCGGGACGTCGTAGGAGCGCCGCCAGAGCATGAACTGCTCATCGCCGAACTCCTCTCGCGTCTGCGCCTTGCTCTTGCCCTGGAGCGCTCCGTAGTGGCGCTCGTTCAGCCGCCAGGACCTGCGCACGGGAAGCCAGTGAAGGGCCGCCGCCCCGAGCGCAATGTTGGCCGTGTCGATCGCTCGCCTGAGCACCGAGGTGTGAACTACATCGGGGCGGATGCCCGACTGCGCTAACAGGCGGCCGCCGTACGCAGCCTCGCGTTCGCCTTGCTCTGACAGGCCAACGTCCACCCAGCCCGTGAACAAGCCCTTGGCATTCCATTCGCTCTCGCCGTGGCGTAGCAGTACCAGCGTCCTCGTTCCGGGAGCCTTGCCTTCAACATGATTGACCGCTTTCACGCCACCGAGATGATCGGCGCCGGCGCCCCGCACGGGCATCGGCGCTCGCCCGCACGACGCTGCGGTGAATTACCGAGCCCGTCTGCTCCCTGGCTACGCCGCGGTGGCGGTCTCCAGGCTGAGGCTGAACCAGACCGCCTTGCCCTCGGGGCGGTTCTCGTGCCCCCAGGTCGTGGAGAAGATGTCGATGATCTGAAGCCCGCGGCCGGAGGGGTCGGTTGGCGCTGGGGTGCGCATCGTCGGATGTCCGTCTCCGCGGTCGACCGCCTCGACGAAAATCTCCTCCCCGGTTTGCCTGAGCGTCAGCTCAAAGCCGCTCTTGGTATGGCGGATGCAGTTCGTGGCCAGCTCGGAGACCATCAGGACCACGATGTCGCGCAACTTGGGCGGGACATCTTCGAGGGCGTCGTTGACGAATCGCCTGGCGCGGGTTATCGACTCAGGGCGATGCGGGAAGGTCCGGGTCGCGTTCATGGTCGCACCTGGAGCCGATCCGATAGCCCCATCCGCGCGATCACGCGGCGCAGCAATTCGGGGGGCTGACGGATCTCGATCTCCGGGACCCGGTTGGCCCACGTCACGAGCAGCGCGATGGCCGAGCTGTCGGCGAACTCCAGCCGGCTGGCGTCGATGACCAATCGGGACGGCTGCCGGGCGAGGATCGGGCCGACCGCCGAGTCAAGTTCGGGGGCGGTGATCATGTCGAGCTCTCCCTCGACCGTGACCAGCGGCGTGCCGTCGTGCTCCTCGGAGAGATCGAAGCTCAGCCCCGCATCATCATGGTCTAGCTCAGCCATCTGATCCCCGCGATCGCGGTGTCATCCGGTGCATCATGCCGCAGATCATCCAGCACGCGGCCCAGCAGCTGATCCAGTGGGACATGGTTGCTTGAGACCTCGGCCCGGAGCCGCTCGAGCCCGACCTCGATTGTCTCCCCCCGACGCTCGACGAGGCCGTCGGTGTAGGCCAGGAAGGTGGCGCCCGGAGGCGCGGAGACCGTTACCGAGGCGTAGGCGGCGGCGCGGTCGACCCCCACTGGCAGCCCCACCGGGGTGTCGAGGAATCTGGTCTCCGCCCCGGCGATTATGAGCGGCGGCAGATGCCCGGCGCTCGTCAGCGTCACCTGACGCGACCGCGGGTCGATCACAGCACACAG
The DNA here is from genome assembly GCA_035505215.1 of Solirubrobacteraceae bacterium. Classification (GTDB taxonomy): domain Bacteria; phylum Actinomycetota; class Thermoleophilia; order Solirubrobacterales; family Solirubrobacteraceae; genus Palsa-465. The sequence continues at coordinate 23,026 of DATJQY010000010.1, forward strand.
GACCGTCGCCAACTGCTTGTCCTCGTAGACGCTGATCAGGCCGGAGAGCTTGGGCAGAAACGTGGCCGGGTCATCGCCCTCCACCGCGTAGGCGTGGATGGCGAAGCGAAGCGTCGCCATCGCCGTGGCCGCCGGGAGGCCCTTACCGGAGACGTCGCCGACGACGAGCAGCAGGCGGCCGTCGCCGAGCTCGATCACGTCGTACCAGTCGCCGCCGATCTCGACGCCCTCGGCGCCGGCTTCATAGCGCGCGCTGATCTGGAGCCCGGGGAATTGGGGCAGCGAGGCGGGCAGCAGGGCGTGCTGAAGCGTCTGCGCGATACCTCTCTGCTCGGCATAGAGCCGGCGGTTCTCATCTGCGGCCACCTCGAGCTCGCCCGCTAGGCGCTCGGTGGCTCGACGGCGCTCGATCAGCCGCACCGTGAGAGCCGTCGCGAGGATCGTCAGCAAGACCCCCCCGATCGCGATGGCCCAGGGCAGCCGCTGGGGCAGCGACCCCGTCAGCGTGCCGCGGGCCGCCACCGTGGTCGTGAGGACGGTGTCTCCGAAGGGCACCTTGACCGTGGCGTGGCGTCCGGGCAGCGGCAGGTGTCGCACGCTGGCGATGAGCAGGTTGCGAGGGTTGGTCGAGGCGCCGAGGTAGAGCGCGTAATTCAGGTCGGTGAAGGCTGCTCCCTTTTGGGGCGGCGCGTAGCGGCTCGGCGGTAGGACGCTCTCCGCGTAAACGGCGAACGGTCCTTTGGACATACCGGTGAAGGCGTAGCCGATTCGGGGGATCGGCCCGGTGAGAAAGCCGATGACGGTGAGTTTTCCCGACGCGGCCGCGTGTTGAAAGAGCGCTGGGGTGCTGACGCTCGAGGTGGGGAGCGTCGGCGTGACGCCCGCCACGGCCACCGGGGTCCGGTCCGGCCCGCCCAGGCGCCAGAGCGAAATCGACACGAACTGGCGGCCGGTCCCGGCGTAAGGGGCAACGAAGGTGTTGAACTTGGCGACGTTCCCCCCGGTCGCGTCGGCCAGCGCGGCCGCCGAGGCCAGGTCGGTCTGGATGCCCGGCAGCGCCGATGTCAGGGCGCTTCCGAGGTCGTGGGCGCGCAGCGCGAGCAGCCGGTTCTCGTTGCGGTGGTAGTTGTGGGCTGACACCCACGTGAGCACGCCGGTGACGAGCAGTCCCACGACGGCGACGGCAACGGCAGCCCAGTAAGGCCATTGTCGAGCGCGCGGCGCGACGTCGCTCGCCCTCACGCCCTCGTTGGCATCGGCCATTTGCTCCAAGACTAGTCTCAGTTCCGGCGCGACGGGTGCTCGCGCTTCGGCGGAACCATAAGACCGTTGGCAAGTCCTCAGGCGTCAGCCCAAACGCGTAGCGCTCGCATCCGCGAGGTCTTCTTGAACTGATGACCCTCCATTCGCGATAGCAGCGGGGCGAGCAGCTGCACCGCCTCCACCGCGTGCGGCCCCTTGTTGAGCATCACGCATTCCGCGCGCTCGGCCATGGCGGCATCGGTCATCTCTCCACGGTGGCGGATCCCCTTCTTGACCAGGTTGTCCAGGACCTGGGTGGCCCAGATCACGGGGACGTGAGCGGCCTCGCATAGCCACAGCAGCTCTTCCTGTATCTCGGCCAGCCTGAGATGGCCGATCTCGACCGCAAGATCGCCCCGGGCGATCGATCACTCCGAGGGGCTGGCGGCCGGCGCCCTGCACGATCAGCTCGGGGAGATTGCGCACCGCCTGCTCCGTCTCCACCTTGACGATCAGCCCCGGGGAACGCGAACTCTGGGCGGCGAGCACCTCCTGCAGCCGCGCGATGTCGCCGGCGCGCTGCACGAACGAAAGTCCAATCAGATCACCGAGGTGGACGACGGCTTCGAGGTCGGCGAGATCCTTGGCGGTCAGTGAATCGACCCGCAGCTCCGAGCTGGGGAAGTTGAGCCCCTTCTCGATCCGGAGATGAGCTCCTTGCTCCGGCGCCGAGTCGATGCGGAGCACGAGACCGTTCGGAAGACGCTTGACCACGTGCGCCCCCAGCCGACCTTCGTCGATCTGTACTGCCGCGCCGATGGCGAGATCGTCGAGGGCATCGGACAAAGAACACTGAAACTGGGCTTGCCATTCTGAGGCGACGGGAACGGGTGCTGCCGTCATCAGCACCTCATCGCCTCTGCGCACTCGCTCTCGCCGGCCTAGGGTCGTCGACCTGATCCGGGCCCGAGGCCCCTCGAGGTCAAAGCAGATGCGACACGGCCGTCCGAGTTCTCGCCCCGCCGCCCGGACGTTCCCGGTTATGGCCGACCAGATCTCGGGATCGTCGTGGGCGCAGTTGATGCGGGCCACGTTCATCCCTGCCGCGAGCAGATCACTCACCAGCGCCGCGTCGTCAGCTTCCGCCTTCGACATGGTCACCATGATCCGAACGCTGCGCTCCTGGGGAGGTGGACCCAGCACCGCGTCGGATTGCGCCTGAAGCAGCTCGTGACCCCGGAAGAACGACTGCAGGTCGACCTGGTCTGGAACCTCAAGGGCCGCGACGGCAGCCAGCGCTGCCAGGACTGCGTCAAGGTTCTCCACCACCCTGGCCTCACAGCGGCCGAGCGAGGACAGGCCAACGGGCATCAGCGCGAGCTGGAGTCTGCGCAGGTCGTGGCGGCGCAGGGCCAGATACCCGGCCAGGTTGAGCGCGCTGGGCAGGTAGGACGTCCGCCATATGCGCGGCCGCCACCGGGTCAGAGTCTCCTCAGCGTCTTGCGCGACCGCATCTCGGAGCTCGCTGAGCTCGGCATGCAGCTGCTCGGCCACTCGACGCCGTTCGACGCTGCCGAGGGAGAGCAGCGAGTCAGCCATGTGTGCTCTGACGCTCAGGCCGGCGGCCACCGCGTCCTCGTCCGCCCGTGCTCGCCGCGCGCGGGCCCCGACTCTCCCGCCCGGATCTCCCAGTGGACTTGGCCAGTGCCTCCAGTTCGCGCTCCAGCTGCTTGACGATCTCGCCCGGGTCAGGGACGAGCGCCGCGTCGACCATCAGCCCGACCGTCACCTCACCGCGATAGCTGAAGATGCTCACGCTCATCCCGATGTGCCCGGACGTGGGCGCCCAGAACAACACGCTGCGAATCGGGCTTCCGGCCAGGTAGACCGGCTCTTTGGGCCCCGGTACGTTTGTCATCACTGCCGTACCCTTGCCTGAGAACAGGTCGACGATCCGCCGCTCGATCGGCTCCGGGGTGATTCCGGTCAGGGACAGCAGCTCGTAGGAAACGGCGCCGTCACGCGAGCGCTTGATCTCCCGCATCCGGTTCTGGACCTCTCTTAGTCGCCAGAAGCTTCCGCTCACCCCGACCGGGAGCGGCACGAACACGAGCCCGAACTTGTTCCCCAGCTCCCGCGGGAGCGGCTCATCGAGCGGGCGCAGGTTGAACGGGACCATGGCCTGGATCTCGTGTACGCCACCGCCCCGGTCCTGGAGGTAATGGCGCAGGCCGCCACTGACGGCAGCCAGCAGGACGTCATTCACGGTGGCGTCGTGGTCACGCGCGATCCGCTTCACTCGTTTCAGCGACACCGGTTGAGTCCAAGCCACACGACGACTGACCCCGGGGTCGCCCTTGATCGCGCTGGCGGCGTCGGCCGGCGTGAGCAGCAATCTGAGCCCGGTGACCGCCTCACGGCCGATGGCGCCGCCGAGCCGGACCGCATGCTCTGGGGAGGTGGCCACGTGCGCGGTCTGGCGGACTGCCGCTTCGGCCAGGCCAAGGACCCGTTTGACGGGCCGGGTCCCAGGCACCGGAAGGCCGCCGAGCACGATCCGGCTCGATCCGGTCCGCGGCTTGCCGACGCCGTGGCTGATCCCCGCATCAGGCTGTGAGTCCGCCAGCGAGAGCATGACCCGAGCAAGTGCGATGCCGTCGGCGATGCAGTGATGCATTCGCACGATCAAGGCGGCGCCCTCACCGAAGCCGTCCACCATGTACTCGTGCCACAGCGGCCGGTTGCGGTCGAGCGGCGTCGTCATCAGATCACCCACCAGCTCCTGCAGGGCGGCTGCGTCTCCCGGGGCCGCAAGCGCCAGGTGGTGCATGTGATGCTGGAGGGCAAAATCGGGGTCGTCCTCCCAGCGCGGCGCCTGGAGCGGAAGGCGGCTCTCGACCACGCGCTGGCGGAACTTGGGGTAGCGGTCGACAAGCCGCTCTTGGGTGACCTGCTTCACGCGCTCCCAGTCAACCGGCTCGTCGAACAGGAGGACGGAGTTGATGACCATCAGGTTGGTCGGCCGGTCCATGTGCAGCCAGGCTGCATCGGCGCTGGACATGTGCGTGCTCATCTCCGCTCTCCTTCCGCGTACAGCGCGCCAAACAGATCGGCGTACTTGTCGTAGACGAAGCTCCGCTTGACCTTGAGCGTCGGCGTGAGCTCGCCGTCTGCCTGGGTCAGATCGTGATCCAGGATCGCGAAGCGCTTGACCTGCTCGATGCGAGCCAGATTGGCATTGACCGCGTCGACCTCCTTCTGGATCTCAGTGTGGACTCCCGGATCGCCCGCGACAGTGGCCGGATCGGGATTGATGCCAAGCCGCTTTGCCAGTCGCGCAGCCTCGTCGCCGTCAAGCGTCAACATGGCCACCAGGTACGGCCGCCGGTCGCCGAACACCACTGCCTCGCTGATGTAGCGAGAGTCGCGCAGCTCCGATTCGATGTTGACCGGCGTGATGTTCTTGCCGCTCGAGGTGATGATCAGGTCCTTCTTCCGGCCGGTGATGCGGACATAGCCATCGGCGTCGATCGACCCGAGATCCCCCGAGCGGAACCAGCCATCTGGGCTCAGCGCCTCATCGGTCGCCTCCGGGTTCTTGAAGTAGCCCTTGAACACGTGCGGCCCGCGGATCAGGATCTCGCCGTCGGGCGCCACCATCACCTCGGTCCCCGGAAGCGGTCGCCCGACTGTGCCAAAGCGCACCGCATCAGGGATGTTCAACGTCGCGGCCGCGCAGGTCTCGGTGAGGCCGTAGCCCTCGGCGACGAGCACGCCGCAGGCGTCGAAGAACTCAAGCAGCTCCTTCGCCACCGGAGCGGCGCCCACGAGCGCCAGCTCCAGATTGGGTCCGAACACCTCCCGCACCTTGTTCAGGAGCACCTGGTTCGCGATCCGATACTGCAGGTCGTCGAGCAGGGACGGCTGCCGTCGCTCTCGCAACGCCGGACGGGCGTGAGCGCCCGCCCTGAGCGCCCAGTTGAAGAGCCGCCGTTCGATGTCCGGGCCGTCGGCGATTCGGCCCATCACGGTGCTGTGGATCTTTTCGAACACGCGGGGGACAGCGGGAAAGTGAGTCGGACCCGTGCGCCCCAGCTCGTCGACGATCTTCGCGGGGTCGCCGCTCCAGTAGATGATCCGGGCCCCGACTCCGAGCGCGACCGTCTGGGCGACGCGCGCCAGGACATGGGCCAGGGGGAGGAACTGATACAGCGAAGCACTCTGCTCGAAGTGCAGCTCCTGGCTGTACATGCGCACCGTCGAGAGAAAGTTGTCGTGACTGAGCATGCACCCCTTGGGCGGACCGGTGGTGCCCGAGGTGTAGACGAGGGTTGCGATGTCGTCCGGACCGACGTCGGCCAGGCGAGCGGGCACCGCGTCGGGCGGGACCTCCGAGCCCAGCGTGCGCAGCCGGTCGATCGTCAGCACCTCCGGATCCGACGAGCGAAACAGGATCACGTGCTCGAGCGCGGGGCAGCGGTCACGGATCGCCTGGATCTTCGCCGCCTGGGCTGCGTTCTCGCAGAAGACGGCGCGAGCGTCGGAGTTCTCCAGCACGTAGGCGCACTCGGCCGGCGAATTCGTGTGGTAAATCGGCGTCACCACGGCGCCGGCGCAAAGCGAGCCGCAGTCCACGAGCGTCCAGTCGGCCGAGGTCACGCCGAGGATGGCCACGCGGTCGCCCGTCTCGAGGCCCAGGCCGATCAGGCCGCGGGCGATCTCGGTGGCGATCGTCCCCAGCTGCGGATAGGAGATATAGCGCTCGACGTCGTCGCGTTGGAACTGAAGAGCGACGCCCGAGTGGCGCGCCGCGGCGTCGAGGACCATCTCCCCGATCGTCTGCGGACCGAGCCAGCGCTTACGGGTGGAAGGCGCGATATGCGGTGGGGTGGTGTGAGTTGTCATCTGATCCTCAAAGCAGCTAGTCGTGAACGGTTCGGGGAGGCCGGTGCGGGATATGCAGCCGGTGAGCGTCGGGCTTGTCCGGTTGTGAGCTCGGGGCCGTGACCAAGGGGGCCTTCGTCGGCCACCAGCCGTAGCGCCCGAGCACTGCCTCGGCCGCCGGCAGCAGCACGGGCCGGACGATCAGGACGTCGAGCAGGACGGCAAACGCCACCCCAAGCCCGAGAGCCCGGATATTCAGCAGGTCGGTGAGCGCGAAGGGGATGAGTGCCGCGACCATCAGCAACCCTGCCCCGGTGCTCGACGCGACGGTTTCCCGTAGCCCGCGCCGCACGGCGGCACCGGGGGATCCGTCTTGCACATATTCCTCGCGCGTGCGCATCAGGAGCAGGGTCGAGAACACGATCGAGATCGAGAAGGCGACCGTGAACACGCTGATGACCGTGATCGGATCGAGGTAGCCCGGGCCGCCCATCGGCGCGTTGCTGCCGCCGAACAGGAGCTGCAGGAACCCGAACGTCGCCGCCACCGTCAGCAGGCTGAATGCCGTCGCGAGCACCGGCAGGAGCACGGCTCGCAGCGCGAGCGCGAGCACGAGTGCCAGCGCGGCCGAGACGACCGCCAAGTCGAGCCATAGCCTCGACTTGATTACGCGCGTGAGGTCGCCGAGGTTCCCAGCCGGGCCGCCAACGGCCATCTGGACGTTGTTCGACTTGGCGAACCGGTTGCCCAGCGCGGCGAGTTGGCTTCCCAGGGCCACGCTGCGTGGGTCGTTGGCCCTGTACTTCGAGACAACCATGATCTGACCGGCGGTGCCCCCGCGGAGCAGGTTGATCGTGAACGTGGCCGCGTTGCGATTGGCGGCCGTCGCCCCCTCCACCGCGGCGAGCACGAAGTAGCCGGAGCTGAAGATGCCCGGCGACTGGGCTTCGAGCGTCTTGAGCTGAGCCGTGGAGGGGATCTGCCCCCGAGCCTTGATGACCGCGGCCTGCATCGTGCCGAGCCCGGTTGTCAGCTGGCCCGCCGGGCTGACCCCGCTGCTCAGTCCGGTGGCGAGCTGACCGGCGCCGTTGGTCAGCTGGCCGATCCCGATCTGGAGGGCCGAGGCCCCGGCGGTGAGCTGGCTCAGGCCGCCCGTGAGCTGACCGCCGCCACTGGCCAGCTGGGTCAGACCGCCGGCCAGCTGGGCGTTCCCGGCGTGGAGCTGCTTGATCCCGGCCTGTAGCGCCGCGGCGCCCGAAGCGGCGGCGGTGAGCCCGGGCGAGAGCTTGTCGATCTGAGCGTTGACGGCCGATGCGATCAGCGCACTTGTCGCCGCGTTCTGGCTCGCCGACGTCAGACCCGAGGTGATGCCGCCCATCGAGCCGGTCGCCCGGCCCAGCGCGGCCAGCGCCGACTGCACTCCGGGATCGCTCTTGCTATTGCTCCCGCTGAGCGCGGCCTCGGCCGCGGAGACGTCGTTCTGGGCGCTCTGCGCCTCGCCCTGCACGGTCTTGATCTCCGTGTTGGCCGACTGGCTCGTGGTGGCGAGCTGTCCGACCGCGGGCAGGCCGGCCTTGACCTGGGGCGCGGCCTGTCCGAGCCCGGTGGCTAGCTGAGTCGAGCCGGCCAGGGCCTGGGCGGCGCCGTTGCGGAGCGCCGTGGCCCCCGCGAGAGCTGAGTTCAGCCCCGCAGCTAGCTTGGCGGAACCTGCCTGGGCCTGGCCCAGGCCGGTGTGGAGCTCGCCCGCTCCGGTTCCCGCCTGGCCGCCCCCGGAATGCAATTGCTTGGCTCCGGAGGAGGCCGCGAGGAGTCCTGCTTGAAGCTGAGCCGATCCGGAACCCGCCTCGCCCAGCCCGTTGATCAGCTGGCGGAGCTGCGACTTGCTCTGGTCGGAGATCTTCATCGAGTGGTTCAGCTGCGGCTCGAAGGTGGCCAGCTGCTTGGACGTCGAGTTGATCGTTCCGGGCCCGGTGACCGAGCTCACGGTTCGGTTCTTGGCGATCTCGACCTCGAAGCGGTAAAGGCTGGCCAGCAGCGCCGGTGTGGTGATTGGCCGGTTGTTGGCCACCACGATCAGGTTGTACGGGGTGGCCCAGCCTGGGCCCATGACCCGAGACACCTCGTCGAAGGCGATTCGAGCCTTCGAGGAAGCCGGCAGCTGGCTGACATCGGGGGGTCCTGTCTTGAGCGCGAAGGCGGCCACCGCGATCAGCCCCAGGAGCACCGTGGCCACAAACCCCGCGTATACGGCGTGGCGGGTCACCCAATTGCCACCGTCCACGAGCTTCGACCAGGCGCGAGCCAGCGGTGCCGGGGCAGGGAAACTGAAGGCGTCCATCCGGCGTCCGAGCAGGACCAGGGCCGCGGGCATGACGACAACCGCGCCACCGGTGGCGAACGCGGCGCAGGTCAGGGCTCCGGTCCCTACGGACACCATCAGCTGCGTGGGTCCGATGATGGCCACGAGGGCCAGCGCAAGGACCACTGCCGAGCCGGCCACGAGCACGGCGCGGCCGGTTGAGCGCAACTCGCGCAGCGCGGCGGTGACGGCAGTCCGGGAAGGGGCTCCCTCCGGCAGCTCCTCGCGGTGGAAACGGTCGAGGATCAGCAGGGCAAAGCCGACGCCCAGCGCGAGGCCGGTCATCGTCCCGGCGGCCACGCCGACCGGATCGAGCTTCAGGACATGTCCGAGGAGGGCGACCTCGCCGAAGCCGGCCAGCGTGCTGACGGCACCCACGGCGGTGACGAGGAGCGCTGCGATGGGCGCCCGCAGACCGATGAGCAGGAGGACGAACAGGATCCCGATCGCGATCAGCTCGTTGCGGCGAAGGTCTGCCAGGGAGGCGTTCTTCTCCGCCCGATCGATCGACGGCTGTCCCGTGATGTAGGCGCGGACGGGCGCGGTGATCCGGCGTGAGACGAGGTTCTCGATCTGCGGCTGGTCGTACTTGACCGCGTCGGCCTCGGTGCGGTCAACCGACACGACGATCATCGCCGCGGTCGGCTTGGGCCGCAGACCGGCGCTGGCGGTTCCGGCATCCCAGGCGGAGAGCACACGGGTGTGCGGGCGCCTAGCCAGTGCCCGGACCAGCGCTGGACCCTCACGATTGAGCGTTGCCTTTGGTCCCTCAAGGAGGATTGGCACCAGCTGCGTGGGTCCGAACTGGGCGCCGGCGAGCTGCTCGGCGCGTGAGGACTGGGTCCCGGGCACGACCGAGATAGGTGGCGAGAGCGTCTTGGAAACGCCGAGGCCGATCAACGACAGGGAGATCCCGACGACTAGCCAGATGGCGAGGGATGACTTGGGTCGGCGGATCGACAGCTTGGCGAGCGTCAGCATGGCTCCTCCTTTTCGGTCTGGTGGGCGGTGCCTACGCCTCGCCCCAGCCGAGGACACCGGCCACGTCGAGAGTCGAGAGGATCCCGACGGGGCGCTGGGTGTCAGGCTCGAGCACGATCAGGTGACGGGCGTCATGCCTGACCATGACCGCCGCCGCCTGGGCGAGCGGTGTCCGGGCGTCGATGCTGACCAGCGGTTCGCTTGCGAGCGATCGCGCTGTGGCCTGCTCGTCGCCCTCGACCGCGGCCTTCAGAAGATCGACATCCGAGATCATGCTCCAGACCGGGCATTCCGGGTCCTTATGGGAGATGCCGATCACGCCCACGCAATGGACGTGGTGCGTGGCCATGATCCTGGCCACCTCGGTCAGGGAAAGGTCAGGCTCGCAATACAGGATGCCCGGGTGCATGGCGTCGCCGACGGTGGCGTGGCGGAGCGAGGGCATCAGATAACTGCCGGTGGACGGCGCGGAAGTGGTGATGGACATCTTGGTTCCTCCTTGGGGCTCGATCGCCGCCCAACCTAGGCGCCCGCCGATCGGCGTCCATCCGCCGGGACCCCGGGAGCGCCGTGCGGGTTCCCCGCCTCGCTGCGCGGGTTACTGCGGATGTCGGTGCGACGCCGGGATGGTCAACTGGCGGCAACGGAATCTGCGAGCAAAGGAGCCGTCATGGCGACCACCGCACCCAGTACATATGAGGCGCCCGGACAGTCCGGCAGCCCGGTCCCGCTGCAGGATCGCTACGACAACTTCATCGGCGGCCACTGGGTTCCGCCGACCACAGGCGAGTACCGCGACAACCTCACTCCGGCCACTGGTGAACCGTTCTGCGAGGTCGCCCACTCGGGGGCAGAGGACATCGAGCTGGCTCTCGACGCCGCTCACGCCGCGAAAGACGACTGGGCGGCTCGGTCACCGGCTGAGCGCGCGGCGGTCCTGAACAAGGTCGCCGATGCCATCGAGGCCAACCTGGAGATGCTGGCCGTGGCCGAGAGCTACGAGAACGGCAAGCCGGTGCGTGAGACGCTGGCCGCCGACATCCCCCTCGCGATCGACCACTTCCGCTACTTCGCAGGCGCGGTTCGCTCCGAAGAGGGGCGGATCTCCGAGATCGACCAGAACACCTACGCCTACCATTTCCACGAGCCACTTGGGGTGGTGGGACAGATCATCCCCTTCAACTTCCCGCTCCTCATGGCGGCGTGGAAGATCGCTCCGGCGCTGGCCGCGGGCAACTGCACTGTGATCAAGCCGGCCAGCCCGACCCCGTGGTCGATCCTCAAGCTCATGGAGGTCATCGGCGAGATCGTCCCGCCCGGCGTGATCAACGTCGTCAACGGGCCTGGAGCCGAGATCGGCAAGGCACTCGCCTCGAACAAGCGGATCGCCAAGGTCGGCTTCACCGGTGAGACGGTGACCGGCCGGCTGATCATGTCCTATGCCGCTCAGAACCTGATCCCCTCGACGACCGAGCTCGGCGGGAAGTCGCCAAACATCTTCTTCGAGGACGTGATGGCGGCCGACGACGCCTTCCTCGACAAGGCGGTCGAGGGCCTTGTCCTCTACGCCTTCAACAAGGGTGAGGTCTGCACGTGTCCGTCCCGGGCGCTGATTCACGAGTCGATCTACGACGAGTTCATGGAACGCTGCCTGGAGCGCATCGCTCAGATCAAGCAGGGCGACCCGCTCGATCGGGACACGATGATCGGCGCCCAGGTCTCGACAGCCCAGCTCGAGAAGATCGAGAACTACGTGGCCATCGGGATCAACGAGGGCGCCGAGGTGCTGATCGGCGGTCACCGTACCCCGCTCAACGGACGCCTGTCGGGCGGCTACTACTTCCAGCCCACCGTGCTGAAGGGGCACAACGACATGCGCGTGTTCCAGGAGGAGATCTTCGGACCCGTGCTCGCCGTCACCACGTTCAAGGACGAGGCCGAGGCGCTCCAGATCGCCAACGACACGATGTACGGCCTCGGGGCCGGTGTCTGGAGCCGCGATGGAAGCCGAGCCTTCCGTATGGGTCGCGCGATCAAGGCCGGGAGGGTGTGGACCAACTGCTACCACCAGTATCCGGCCCACGCTGCCTTCGGCGGCTACAAGGCCTCGGGCGTCGGACGCGAGAACCACCGCATGATGCTCGAGCACTACACCCAGACCAAGTGCCTGTTGGTGAGCTATGACCCCAACCCGATGGGGTTCTTTTAGAGATGTGCCACACGGGCCAGCCAACGGCGGCTTCGGTCAGCGCAACGCGGGCGGCCCTCGAGGTGATCAAGAACCTTGAGGCCGCCCACGGCCCGCTCATGTTCTTTCAGTCCGGAGGGTGCTGCGACGGGAGCTCGCCGATGTGTCTCAAGGAGGGCGAGCTGCCGCTGGGGCCCGGCGACATCCGCCTCGGGGAGATCGGCGGGGCACCGTTCTACATCGACGCCGATCAGTACGAGCGCTGGGATAGGCCACGGTTCGTGATCGACGTGTCCCCGGGGGCGGCGGAGGGATTCTCGCTCGAGGGGCTCGAGGGAGTGCACTTTCTCACGCGGGACGGCTGACGATGTTTCGCCTCGACGAGATCACCAAGGCGGCCGAGCGATGCGATCGCTATGCCGAGTTTGCCGAGCGGCGGGCGGTGCAGGCCCGGCACCACGCCGAGCTGGCGCTGGCCGAGGCAGAACGGGAACGCGCGGAGGGCCGTCTCGGCGCCGAGCGCATTCACCGCCGGGAGGCGACCGTCCACGACGGGGCGGCTGAGCGTCAGGACGCCGCGGCCGCACGCCAGCGTGAACTGGCCGCCCAGATGCGAGCCGCAATTTCGGAAGACAAAGAGTTCGCATCGCGCTACGCCCGGGCTTAGAGTTGGACCTCGATGCGGGGCACGCAGGTCATCGATCGCAGCGACCTGGACGGACTGTTTCAGGCGCTTTTGACCCGCGGCTACACGGTCGTCGGCCCGACTGTGCGTGACCAGGCGATTGTCTATGACGAGATCAGCTCAAGCGCCGATCTCCCGATTGGCTGGACGGACGAGCAGGAGGCCGGGCGCTACCGAATCAAACGCCGCGGCGACAGCGCCGTCTTCGGCTACGCCGTCGGCTCCCACTCCTGGAAGCAATACCAGCTTCCACCCCAGCTCCAGCTCTGGCGAGCCGAGGTCGACGAGCAGGGCGGACTGAAGCAGCTGACAGAAACGGTCCCGGAGCCGCCGCGCTATGCCTTTTTCGGCGCGCGCTCCTGTGAACTGCACGCGGGAGCGATTCTCGAGCGGGTGCTGGGTTCCGGGTCCGAGCCACCGTTCGTGGTCGCGGTCCAGTGCGGCGAGGCCGGTGGTACGTGCTTCTGCGTGTCCATGCAGACCGGGCCGGTGGCCGACCGCGGCTTCGACCTTGCCCTAACCGAGCTGATCGAGTCCGACCGGCACGAGTTCGTGGTCGAGGTCGGCTCCGAGCGAGGCACGGAGGTCCTGGCCGCCGTGCCGCACCGCACGGCGGTGGATGAGGAGCGCACCGCCGCGGAGCAAGTCCACGAAAATACGGCGGCCCAGATGGGCCGTGAGCTTGACACGGCCGGTTTGAAGGAGCTCCTGTACCGCAACTACGAGCATCCCCGGTGGGATGAGGTGGCCGAGCGCTGCCTCACCTGCGGAAACTGCACGATGGTATGCCCGACCTGCTTTTGCACGACCGTCGAGGACGTGACCAATTTGGCCGGAACGCAGGTCGAGCGCCATCAGCGCTGGGACTCGTGCTTCACGGTGGACTATTCGCACCTGAGCGGGGGGGCGGTGCGCAGTTCGGCGCGCTCCCGCTACCGGCAGTGGATGACGCACAAGCTCGCCACCTGGATCGACCAGTTCGGGAGCTCGGGATGCGTGGGGTGCGGGCGCTGCATCACCTGGTGTCCGGTGGGGATCGACATCACCGAGGAGGCACGAGCGATCAGAGACAGCGAGGAGCAGGCGCGTGCAGACGATTGACGAGCTCATCGCGGGGGCTCAGGTGTTCGCCGGGCTGTCCTCGCTTCAGCTTCAGATCATTGCCGCCTGCGGGCGCAACCAGCGCCTCGAAGCCGGCGAGCTGCTGCTCCGGGAGGGAGACCCCGCCGACACCTTCTTCCTGATCCGCCACGGCACGGTGGCGCTTGAGCTGCACGCTCCGGATCGCGGCCGCCTGCGCATCGAGACTCTGCACGACGGGGACGTTGTGGGCTGGTCGTGGCTGTTTGAGCCATACCGCTGGCAGATGGACGCGCGGGCGCTCGAGCCATGCCGTCTGATCGCCTTTGACGCTGCTTGCCTGCGTGGCAAGGCCGAGGATGATCATGAGCTCGGCTATCAGCTGATGCGGCGCTTTGCCGCCAACCTCCTGGGGACGCTCCAAGCCACCCGCTTCCAGCTCCTGGACGTCTATGGACGTGCTGCTACCCCGGCGTGAGGACACTCCGCCCGAGGCGATGCTCCCGCGGGTCTTCGAGGTCGTGAGCAAGCGGCAGGAGACGCCGGACACCTGGACGTTCGAGCTGGAGCCCGGTGCGGGCGGGAGTCTCGCCTTCGCCCCGGGACAGTTCACGATGCTGTCGGCCGGCGGCGCGGGAGAGGTGCCGATCTCGATCAGCGGCGATCCCGACCGGCCGCAGCGGCTCGTGCACACGGTGCGGGCGGTGGGCCTGGCCACGCAGGCCATCTGCCGCGTCGTCGTGGGCGAGCAGCTCTGGGTCCGCGGTCCCTTCGGGCGAGCCTGGCCGGTCGAGGACCTGGAGGGCGCGGACGTCGTGGTGGCCGCCGGAGGGCTGGGGCTCCCGCCGCTGCGCCCCGCGCTTTTGCGCCTCCTCTCCCGCCGCGAGCGCTACGGCCGCCTCGTCCTCCTCTACGGCGCGCGCACACCCGACCAGCTCGTCTTCGCTGAACAGCACGCCGACTGGTCGGGTGAGGGCCTCGAGGTGCTGGTGACGGTGGACGCCGCCGGGCCTGAGTGGCTCGGGCATGTTGGCGTCGTCACGCGTCTGATCAACCGGGCCGGGCTCTCAGCGGACCGATGTGCGGCCCTGGTTTGTGGGCCAGAGGTGATGATGCGCTTCCTGGTTGCCGGACTTCTGGAGCGGGGGGTCCGCGCTGGGCGGGTCTACGCCTCGATGGAGCGCAATATGCAGTGCGGGATCGGTCACTGTGGCCATTGCCAGCTCGGGCCGACGCTGGTCTGCCGGGACGGTCCGGTCTACCGCTGGTCGGAGATCGCACCCTGGCTGGCGATCCGGGAGCTGTGAGAGTGCCTGGGTCCGCCAAGCAGAAGCTGGCCGTGTGGAAATTCGCCTCCTGCGACGGCTGTCAGCTCAGCCTGCTCGACCTCGAGGATGAGCTGCTGGCGCTGTCGGACCAACTTGAGATCGCCTACTTCCTGGAGGCGTCAAGGGCCACCGTGTCCGGCCCCTACGACCTGTCCCTGGTGGAGGGTTCGATCACCACCCCGCACGATGCCGAGCGGATTCTCGACATCCGCCGCCAATCGGGGGCGCTGGTGACGATCGGGGCCTGCGCCACCTCCGGGGGCATCCAGGCGCTGCGCAACTTCGCCGACGTCGATGCCTTCTCCCAGATCGTCTACGCCTCGCCTGACTACATCTCCACGCTCGCCACGTCCACCCCGGTCAGCGCACACGTCCAGGTCGACTTCGAGCTGCACGGCTGTCCGATCAACAAGCACCAGCTGCTTGAGGTCATCAGCGCTCACCTCAACCGGCGCCGGCCCCGGGTTCGCCCTCACAGCGTCTGCATCGAGTGCAAGCGGCGGGGAACCGTGTGCGTGATGGTGGCCCACGGCACGCCCTGTCTTGGCCCGGTCACCCATGCTGGCTGCGGGGCGATCTGCCCGGCCTACGACCGCGGGTGCTACGGCTGCTACGGGCCCAAGGAGACCCCGAACCCCGAGTCGCTGAACGAGTGGACCGGGATGGACGCTGCCGAGCTGGTGCGCGTCTACCGGACCTTCAATGCGACCGCGGAACCGTTTCAGGCGGTCAGCGAACGCCATGAGCGCTGAGGAGCGCGTCCTTCGCAACGACTACCTGTCCCGGGTCGAGGGCGAGGGGGCGATGTACGTACGCCTCACCGGCCGCAGTGTGGAGGAGGTAAAGCTCCGGATCTACGAGCCGCCGCGCTTCTTCGAGGCGTTCCTGCGCGGACGTGGCTTCACGGAGGCACCCGACATCACGGCGCGGATCTGCGGGATCTGCCCCGTCGCCTATCAGATGAGCGCGGTCCGGGCGATGGAGGACGCATGCGGAATCAGGATCGACCAGGGTCCGGTTCGCCAGCTCCGGCGGCTTCTCTATTGCGGTGAGTGGATTGAGAGCCATGCCTTGCACGTCTACCTGCTCCACGCCCCGGACTTCCTCGGGTACCCCGGGTTCGTCGAGATGGCCCGCGACCATCCGCGACTCGCCGAGCAGGGCCTCCAGATGAAGAAGGCGGGCAACGCCGTGATGGCTCAGGTGGGGGGGCGGGAGGTGCATCCGGTCAACGTTCGGGTGGGGGGCTTCTATAAGGCGCCCCGTCGGTCGGCGCTGCGGGAACTGATCGACCCGCTTGAGCGCGCACGTGAGACGGCGCTGGCCACGGTCCGCTGGGCGGCCGAGCTGAGCTTCCCGGACGTCGAGCTCACTCCAGAGCACGTCGCGCTGCACGACGAGGATGCCTATCCGATAGACCTGGGCCGGATCGTCTCCGACCGGGGCCTCGACATCCCCCCGGCGGGCTTCGACGAGCACATCGTCGAGGAGCAGGTCGAGCATTCGAGCGCTCTGCACGCCCGGATCCGCGAGCGCGGGAGCTACCTGACGGGCCCGCTGGCCCGCTACAACCTGGCCTCGTCACGGCTGCGCCCGGCGGCCGCCGAGGCAGCCCGTGACGCGGGGTTGGGTCCGCACTGCGCCAACCCGTTCCAGAGCATTCTCGTTCGCGCCGTCGAGCTCGTGCAGGCGACCGACGAGGCACTGGCGATCATCGCTGACTATGAGCCGCCCGACCCCCCGGCCGCCCGGCCCCAGCCGCGGCGGGGAGTCGGCCACGGAGCCACCGAGGCCCCCCGGGGCCTGCTCTATCACCGCTACGAGATCGACGACGACGGCACGATTCTCGACGCCCGCATCGTCCCGCCGACCTCGCAGAACCAGCGCGTCATCGAAGAGGACCTGCGCGCGGTGGTGGAAAGGTCGCTCGACCTGGACGACGAAGCGCTGGCGCTTCGCTGCGAGCAGGCGATTCGCAACCACGATCCCTGCATCTCGTGCGCCACCCACTTCCTCACGCTCACGGTTGAGCGTGGCTGACAGCAGGCGCGAGCCGGTGCTCGTCATCGGCGTGGGCAACGAGCTGCGCGGAGACGACGGGCTCGGAATCGCGGTGGTGCGGCGCCTGGCCGAGCGCGCAGCGGGCCTTCCGATCGATCTGGAGGAGGAGCAGAGCGACCCCACCGCCCTCCTTCTGCGCTGGCGGGGGCGGCGCGCCGTGGTGCTGGTGGACGCCGTCACGGGCAGCCCCGGTCAGGTCTATCGCTTCGACGCCAGCGGGCAGGCCCTCCCGCGTGAACTTCGGCTTTCCACATCAAGCCATGCCGTCGGCCTGGATGAGGCGATCGAGCTGGACCGGGCCCTGGGACAACTGCCGCCACGAGTCATCGTCTATGCGGTGGGGGGCGCGAGCTTCGACGCCGGGGTGGGGCTCTCCGCCGAGCTTGCCGTCGCGCTGCCGGAGCTGACCGACCGGGTCCTCACCGAGGCGCTCGCTCTCGCGCAGGCGGGGTCCTCCTCTACGTAGTTCTCCGCACCCCGATCCGGCGCTTGTGCCGATGACACCCGGGGCCTCCGCGGGGAGGATCACGGGCATGAAAACCGTCGGCTCAGCCTCAGGCGCAAGCCCAGTAGCGGACGGCACGATGCTCTCGCACATCACCGCGGGATTGGACGGCTTTCCCGAGGGCGAGGACGCCGCGGCGCTCGGCCATACACTGGCCGAGGTCACGGGGGCCGAGCTCATGCTGGTGGCCGTCAACCCGGAGCCACTGCTCTTTCTCCCCGTCGGCGTGCCGTGGAAAGAACTGCGAAAAGAGGCTCACGCGATGCTCCACCGCGCTCGGGCCGAGTTTGCCCCGCAGGCCCGCACGGTGGTGGAAACAGACTTCTCGGTGCCCCGCGCGCTGCACCGCGTTCTTCGTCGTGTGCGCGGCGACCTATTGGTCATGGGCTCGAGCCGCCACGGACCCGAGGGGCGTGTACGGATCGGCCAGCACACCCGGCAGCTGCTCTGCCAATTCGAGTGCCCGCTGGCCATCGCACCGCGCGGCTTCGCCAAGCGCAAGCAGACCGGGCTGTCCCAAATCGGCGTCGGGTTCGACGACGACCCTGAGTCACAGGCTGCGCTCGAGTTCGCCGCCTCCCTCGCCGTGGCCGCCGGGGCCGAGCTCGAGGTCGACGCGGTGGTTGATGATCGGCCACCGCTGCTGGGTTGGACCGCTGGGTGGAGGCACGGCGGGACGGACTGGGACGAAACCGTTGAGGCGGCGGTCGAGAAGCGTCGCCTTGATACCGAGGCCGCAGCCCGGGCCACCGGAGTCTCTGGCCGCGTGGAAATCAAGCGCGGCCAGCCGGCCCAGGCTCTGCTTGAGCTCTCCCAGAAGGTTGACCTACTGATCGTCGGCTCACGGCGCTGGGGCCCGGTTTCCCGCGTGCTCCTGGGCAGCACCGGTGAGGCGCTGCTCCACGACGCGGCGTGCCCGGTCGTGGTCGTGCCCCGGCCTGCTGCCTGATTCATAGTCCGATGGCCGAGCGGCTGTTGACCGCACCGCCGGGCGACCCGGAGTCTGCGGAGCCGGACCCCACCGAGCCGATCCAGCCGCTTCTCCGAGCTCTGAGCACTGGCCCGCAGGGCTTGACCTCTCGCGAGGCCGCCCGGCGGCTGGTCCAGCACGGCCCCAATGAGCTGAGGCGTCGTGGCGGCCTGCGCTGGCCGCGCGAGCTGGCGCGCCAGCTCACCCATCCACTGGCGCTGTTGCTGTGGCTGGCGGCGGTTCTCTCGTTCAGCGTTGGCAGCCAGACGGTGGGGGTGGCGGTCGTGCTCGTCATCGTCCTGAACGCCACCTTCGCCTTCGTCCAGGAGCTCCAGGCGGAGCGCGCCGTGGAGGCGCTGGCCCAGTACATGCCCCAGCAGGTGAGCGTCCTCCGAGATCAGGTACCTCAGGTCCTCGACACGATCGACCTGGTGCCGGGCGATGTGGTTCTGATCGAGGAGGGCGAGCGGATCGCCGCCGACATGCGGCTCATATCCGGGGGCGTGGAGGTGGACCTCTCGACGCTGACCGGGGAGTCGGTTCCCGCCGTGCGCTCGGCGGAGTTCCAGGACCGGGACGTGCCGAGGCTGGCGGCACGGGACCTCTTGTTCAGTGGCACGACATGTACCGGCGGCGAGGCGCGCGCCGTCGTGTTCGCCACGGGAATGCACACCGAGCTGGGACGGATCGCCGCGCTGTCGCAGCGGGTCAAGGAGGAGCCCAGCCCACTCGACCTGCAGGTGCGCCGGGTCTCCTGGCTCATCGCCGGCGTGGCCACGGCCATGGCGATCGGCTTCGTTCCCGTGGCCATCTTCGGAGCCGGCCTCGCGCTAACGCAGAGCGTGGTCTTCGCGGTGGGGCTGCTGGCCGGAAACGTGCCGGAGGGGCTGCTGCCGGTGATCACCCTGTCGCTGGCTGACGCGGTAACGCGGCTGGCGAGACGCGGCGCCGTGGTGAAGCGGCTCAGCTCGGTGGAGACGCTCGGATCCACCGATGTCATCTGTACCGACAAGACAGGAACGCTGACCGAGAACCGGATGCAGCCGGTCAGCGTCTGGACACAGTCGGGCGAGTGGGCCATCGCGCCCGATACCCCACAGATCGATGTCGCCCACAACCCAGGTCTCCAAGCCCTGGCGACGGCAGCTGCCGCATGCACCAACGCCAGGCTCGGCGTGGACGGCTCAAACTTGGGCGATCCCACCGAGATCGCCGTGCTCAAGGCGGCGCGGACACTGGACGCCGACGTCGACCCAGATCGGCGCGAGCGTCACCGCCGCCATCTCTACAGCTTCGACGCCCACCGCAAGCTGATGAGCACATTGGATGCGGATGCCTCAGAGCTCAGACTGAGCACGAAGGGAGCTCCGGATGCGGTTCTGCCCGCGTGTTCGTCGGTGATCGACGCCGAGGGCCGGGAGGTGCGCCTGGATCGAGTGCAGCGCGACCAGATCACCCGCCGCGTAGCCGACTATGCACAGAATGGCCTGCGGGTTCTGGGCCTGGCCGTGAAATCGCTGCCCGCCGGAGCGGACGTCCCCGAGCGCGGGGACGCCGAGCGCGATCTCTGCTTTCTCGGTCTGGTCACGATGCTTGACCCGCCTCGTTCGGAGGTCGCTGAAGCCATCGCGCGTTGCCACTCGGCGGGGATCCGGGTGATTGTGATCACGGGCGATCATCCGCTGACGGCGGCGGCGATCGCGCATCAGGTCGGAATCGGGACGGAGTCGCAGGCGATTAATGCCGAGCATTTCGATCAGAGCAGCGAGCCTCAGATCGAGGCGGCGCTCGCCGGCGATGGGGATGTGATTTTTGCCCGTGCCTCACCGGAGACCAAGTTGCAGATCGCCGAGGCTCTCCAAGGCCAGGGGCATGTGGTGGCGATGACTGGGGACGGAGTCAACGACGCACCGGCGCTGCGTCAGGCGGACATCGGCGTGGCCATGGGCTTGGGCGGAACCGATGTCGCCCGGGAAGCGGGGACGATGGTGCTGACCGACGACAACTTCGCGACGATCGTCACGGCGGTAGAGGCCGGCCGCGCCGTCTACGACAACGTCCGCAAGTTCATCATCTACATCTTCAGCCACGCCACGCCGGAAGTGGTCCCCTTCCTCGTGTTTGCGCTCGCCGGCGGAGCCGTCCCCCTGCCGCTACCCGTCCTGCAATTGCTGGCCTTCGACGTCTTCACGGAGACGCCGCCGTCCCTGGCCCTGGGCCGCGACCCGGCCGAGCCCGGGATCATGGACCGGCCACCGCGGAGCCGGACCGAGGGGGTGATCCGCCGGCCGATGCTGATCCGCGCCTGGCTGTTCCTGGGCGCGATCGTGGCCGGACTCTCGCTGGCCGGATTCTTCTACGTCCTCACGCAGGCGGGCTGGCATTCCGGCGACCCAACCGGGTCCCACAGCCGCTTTCACCATGCCTATCTCCAGGCCACGACGATGACCTTTCTCGGCATGATCGCCGCCCAGATCGGGACGGCGTTTGCCGTGCGGACCCAGCGCGCCTCTCTGCGTTCGGTCGGCGTGTTCAGCAACCGCTACCTGCTGGGTGCGATCGCCCTCGAACTGGCCCTGGCCGGCGTGTTCGTATACGCGCCTCCGTTGCAGTCGCTGCTCGGGACGGCAGCGCCGCCCCCGCGTGACCTACTGCTCCTGCTGCCCTATCCGTTCATCGTGTTGGGCGCGGACGAGCTGCGCAAATGGGTTGTGCGCCGGCGGTCGGTCAGCGACGGGGCTCAGCGCGCCTGATGGATCCGGTGCTTGCGCTGCAAGCCGACGAGGAGCTAAACCTGCACCGCGAGTGCGGGTTATTCCCGATGCCCCGCGTTCACGCTTTCGGCCAAGGTTGACCGATGTCGGCGCCGCGGATAGCCATATTCGGACCCGACCCGCTTCTCAGCGTCACCATCGAGACCCGCAGCAGCGGCGAAGAGCTGCACCTTCACCCGGCTGGGCAGGGGGTCTGGGTGGCTCGGATGGCCCGTGAGCTCGGGGCCAGTCCGATCCTGTGTTCTTTTCTCGGCGGCGAGACCGGCGCCCTGCTCGAGCCTCTGCTGACGGCGAACTTCGAGGTCCGCGTGGCCCGGACATCCGGCGTGAGCGGGAGCTACGTGGTCGATCGGCGCGGCGATGAGCGAAACGTGCTGGCGAGCGCGCTTCGCCCCGCTCCCCAGCGCCATGAGGTCGATGACCTCCTCAGCAGCACGGTGGCAGCCGCGCTCGGCTCCGAGGTGCTTGTGATCTGCAACCCATATCCGGCCGACGGGATCCCCAACGAGGTGTACGAGACCCTCGTCGCCGACGTCCGGGCGGCCGGCGTCCCGGTGCTCGTGGACCTGTCGAGTCCTCGCCTCGACCACGCCCTGCGCCACCAGCCTGACCTGGTCAAGCTCAACGACTGGGAGCTCGCCGAGTTCGTCCGCGGCCCGGTCGATGGCCGGCGTATGCTGGCGGGCGCACAGGCACTGATTGACGCGGGCGCGGGCGCGGTCGTGGTGACGCAAGCCGAGGGGCCGGTGCTCGTTCTGAGCCATCACGCTGACCCATTCGAGGTTGTGCCCCCCGTGTTCCCGGTCGGCCATCGGGAGGGATGCGGCGACACGATGATGGGAGCCATCGCCGCCGGTTGGGCGCGCGGACTGCCGCTCCGGGATCTAACCAGCCTCGGGGTGGCCGCCGGCTCGATCAACTTCCTGCGCCGGGGCCTCGGCACAGGTAGTCGCTCCGCCGTCGAGGAGCTGGCGCGAACCATCGTGGTGCGGCCATTGCTCGAGGCCGCCTCTAAAACGGCGGTGTGAGTTCTCGCCCGGCGACGATCGCCTGCGGGGCGACCCGGCCGATCCAATCCACGTGGGGCGCCAGCCGCGGGAGGGTTCGTAACACCCTGAGCGCCGCGTTGAGGGCCACCGGTCGCCCGGCGCGTGAGGAGTGAGCGTCGCTGCCCAGCGTGTGGATTACCCCGGCGCGGGCCAGATCGAGCATCCCGGCGCGGGTCGGTTCCTGGACGAGGAAGTCCGCGGTCGCCTGCACCAGCGCGCCTTGGCGGGCGAGCCGCCGCAGGCGCTCGATCAGGTCCGCAGCCAGGTGGCGCTCGGGATGGGCGATCAGGGCGCGGAACCCCCGCTCACCGAGCCGGTGGACGGCTTCGTCAAGCGAGTCATCGAGTGCCCCCGGTGCGGGCTCGAGCAGGATCCAGCGCCCCGATCCCCCCAGCGAGACCCGGGCCAGCTCGTCGTCGTCCAGCCGGTCCAGCGCTCCCGCCGCGACCTCGCCGCCGGCGAGGATCCGCGTCCGGCACCCGGCGGCGGCGACCGACACCGACAGCTGATCCAGGCGCGCCGGCAGCTCGCGGATCCGCACATCGTGGTCGTGGCGGATGTGGGGAGTGGCGCAGACTGCCTCGATCCCGTCTGCCTCAGCTTGCCAGGCCATCCCGAGCGCGTCGTCAAGGTCCCGGGCGCCGTCGTCGAGCTCAGGCAGGATGTGGCAGTGAAGATCGATCAACGCCGCCGTCTGCGCGGGCTAAGAGCTCATCACAGCCGCCCCGGCGGCGGTTGGGCCCGCGTGGGGAATGCCCGCCGCAGCGTACGCATCCGCCTCATCCAGGGTTTCGTGCTCAAGCAGTGTGTGGGCCAGCGCGTCGAGCTGTTCGCGATGCTCGCGCAGCGTCTGTAGCGCCCGCTGGTGGCACTGGTCGGCGATCTTGCGCACCTCGGCGTCCATCAGCTGTTTCGTGCGCTCGGACGTGCTGGCCTCGCCGTACAGCCCATAGGGCCCGGCTCCCTCCGCCGGGAGGACCGTGACCAGGCCGATCTCGTCCGACATCCCCCAGCGCCCGATCATCTGCCGGGCCAGGGCAGTGGCCTGTTCGAGATCGGATTCGGCGCCGGTGGTGACCGCGCCGTAGACGAGTTCCTCGGCGGCCCGCCCTCCGAGCATGCCGGTGATGCGCCCGCGCAAGTAGTTGTCATCGAAGCCGTAGCGATCCTTCTCCGGGGTTTGAAAGGTGACGCCCAGCGAGTGTCCGCGGGGGATGATCGAGATCTTCCGCACCGGATCGGCTCCGGGCTCGAGCATCCCCAGCAGCGCGTGCCCCGACTCGTGGTAGGCGGTCCGCTCACGTTCTTCGGGAGAGATCAGAATGTGGCGGGCGGCGCCGAGGACGATCTTCTCCAGCGCGTCGGCGAAGTCATCACGATCGACCTTCTTGCGCCGCCGGCGGGCCGCCAGCAGGGCCGCCTCGTTGGCCAGGTTCCGCAGATCGGCGCCGACCATGCCGGGAGTGGCGGCAGCGATCGCCGCCAGCTGCACGTTGCCCGCCAGCGGCACCGACCGGGTGTGAACCTTGAGGATCTGCTCGCGTCCCTTCTGGTCTGGCGGGTTGACGGCGACCCGCCGGTCGAAGCGCCCCGCCCGTAGCAACGCCGAGTCAAGGATCTCCGGGCGGTTCGTCGCCGCGAGCACCATCACGCCCTCGGTACCCGTGAAGCCGTCCATCTCGGTAAGCACCTGGTTGAGCGTCTGCTCACGTTCGTCATGCCCACCGCCGGGCATCGAGGCTGCAGCGCGTGAGCGGCCGAGGGCGTCGAGCTCGTCGATGAAGATGATCGCGGGGGCCTCCTTCTTGGCGGTGTCGAACAGGTCCCGCACCCGGCTCGCCCCCACGCCGACGAACATCTCGACGAACTCGGAGGCCGACATCGAGAAGAACGGCACCTCGGCCTCGCCGGCTACCGCCCGAGCCAGCAGGGTCTTACCGGTCCCGGGCGGACCGGTGAGCAGGACTCCGCGGGGGACCTGGGCGCCGAGCGCGCGGTAGCGGTCCGGATGTCGGAGGAAGTCGACCACCTCGGCCAGATCCTCCGTGGCCTCGTCGATACCCGCCACATCCTGAAACGTCGTCCGCTGCTCGCTCGGCTCGTACCGGCGAGCCTTTGCCTTTCCGAAGGCGGACATGCCGCCGGCTCCCGCGGAGAGTCCGCGGCCCAGCCCGCGCATGATCATCACGAACAGACCCACGAGCAGGATCGTCGGACCAAAGCCAAGCAGCAGCGATTGCCAGAGCGGCGTCGAAGAGGTAGACGGCTTGGCCCCGACCGTGGCCCCCTCGGCCAGGAGCCGCTGGAAGATCTGATCGTTGGCGAAGATCGGCCGCTGGGTCTTGAACTCTTCAGACGCCGGGCCGCCGTTGGCCGCCGGATAGCGGATGGCCCGGCGAAGTTGACCCTCGATCGTCTCGCCCGTCGCCGTCACCGAGTCCACGTTTCCGGCCTGCACCTGAGCGCGAAAGACGCTGTAGGGCAGGTTCAGGCGGGGGGTCGTGGGTCGCGTGTTTGCGCCCAAGCTGATCAGCAGCGTCCAGTTGATGAGGAGCAGGACGAACGCCATCCACCAGATCCACCTGTACCTGCCGGCTGGTCGGGGCGCCTGGGAACCGCCAGTGGGCGGCTTCCGGGAGCCCTCCACCCGCCAGGGATCGCGGTCCTGGGGTGCCGAAGTCTCGGAGTGCTCGGGCGCCGGCGGCCGAGGAGGGCGATTGGAGAGCGGCATCGCAGGCGTCCTTCGGGACTGAACGGCTAGCGAGCCGCCTCTTCCCGGACCTCATGCGCTCTCGACTGAGCGACCTGCGGCGAGGGGACGACGATCACGGTCCGGTCTGCGTGCTGGAGCACCTCGTGGGAGACGCTTCCGAGCAGGAGCGACTTGAGCCCGGTCAGGCCTCGCGAGCCCAGCACGATGGCCTCAGCGCCGGCCCGATCCGCCTCGGTCAAGATCGCTCGACTGATCGTCGAGACATAGGAGCACACGCGGGGCTGAGCGCTCATCCCGTGCTCGCTCGCCAGCTCGACACCTTCGCCGGCTGTCCGCTCGGCCGCTTTCTGGCTCGCCTCGTCAATCTCGAGGGCGTCGGGTACTGACGGCACCAGCCCGAACCCGATCGCCGTCCGGCCGACCACCTCGACAAACGGCTCCCATACCGTCAGCACGGTCGCCGGCTGCTCGGGGAACAGCTCCGCCGCCTTCTCGACCGCGGCACGGGAATCGGGCGAGCCGTCAAATGCGATCAGAATCATGAGTCCTCCCAGGTCATTGGTTCCACGCCAACAACGGTAGGTAGCGGCGGTGGACTGGCAATCGGGGCGCAGCCCCCGCGGGTGTGCGTAGTTCTCCGCAGTCGGGTTGCTCAGTAGAAAGCCGCAACTCGACTGGGGCCCCCTGCCGATGAACGGCTCCGCTTGCGCACCGTAGGTTCCCTCCATATCAACGAGGAGGAACGGCAGATGTTCAAGAACGTGGTTGTGGGGATCGATGGCGAAGACGGCGGGCGCGATGCGCTGGCCCTGGCGAGGCTGCTTTGCGCCGACGGCGGGCGGCTGACGCTCGCGCACGTCTACCCGGGAGAAGCAATTGTCTGGCGGGGCGCCAACCCGGCCTATCAGGCGGTCGAACAGGAGGATGCCGAAGCGCTGCTCGAGCGCACCCGCGCCGAGGAAAAGCTGGACGCAGACACGAAATTCATCGGAGCCTCCTCGGTCGGTAAGGGCCTGCACCTCCTGGCCGAGGACATCGGCGCCGACCTGATCGTCATCGGCTCCTCGCGCGACGGCCTGCTACACCGGGTGATGGTCGGCGACGAGACGCGGGCCGCGCTCAACGGCGCTCCCTCGGCCGTGGCCATCGCCCCCGCCGGCTACACCACGGAACCCCACCTCCTGCGCCAGGTTGGGGTCGGCTACAACGGCTCTCCCGAGAGCGAGCACGCCCTCGCATTCGCCCGTCAGCTCGCCGAGGAGTCCGGCGCCACGCTCTCGGCCTTTCAGGCGGTATCCGTGCCCAGCTACGTCAGCCATGGTCGGACCGCCGTTGACAGCACCCCGATTACGGACCTGGTCGACGAGGCGCGCGCGCAGATCGTCGCCCTCGGCGGCGTCGAGCCCCACGCCGCCTACGGGAAGCCGGCCGAGGAACTCGCCCTCTACAGCGCCTCGCTTGATCTGCTGGTCGTCGGCTCCCGCGATTTCGGCCCGCTGGGCCGGCTGGTGCACGGCTCGACAACCCATCAGCTGGCGCATAGCGCCGGTTGTCCGCTGCTCGTCCTGACCCGGGCCGTGCGTCGAACCGACGCAGAGCGGCCGGCCGGGGAGGAGCCGCAGACGGCCTTGGCGGGGTCGTGACGTGAGGGAAATCCCCAACGGAACTGCCGGAAAGTCCGGAAGGCCGGAACCCCCCGAGCCCCGATGATCGCGCGTAGTCGATAAAGGAGAGAATCACGAAGGCCCTCGTGTACCACGGTCCGGGTCAGCGGGGTTGGGATTCAGTCGACGATCCGTCGATTCTCGATCCCACCGACGCGATCGTCCGGATCGACACCACCACCATCTGCGGGACCGACCTGCACATCCTCAAGGGCGACGTCCCTGAGACGACTCCCGGCACGATCCTCGGCCACGAGGCCGTGGGGACAGTCGAGGAGGTCGGCTCCGGCGTGACCACAATCAAACCGGGCGACCACGTCCTCATGTCGTGCGTGAGCTCGTGTGGACGCTGCCGCTACTGCAAGGAGGGCCGCTATGGCCAATGCCTGGGCGGAGGCGGCTGGATCTTCGGGCACCTGATCAACGGCCTGCAGGCCGAGTACGCCCGGGTCCCGTTCGCCGACAACTCCGTGTACAAGGTCCCGGGGCACCTGACCGATGAGCAGGTGCTGTTCCTGGCCGACATCCTTCCCACTTCCTACGAGGTGGGTGTGCTGAACGGGATGGTTTCGCCGGGCGACACCGTGGCGATCGTGGGTGCCGGGCCAATCGGCCTGGCGGCGATTCTCACCGCCAAGCTGTACACGCCCGGAAGGGTCGTGGCCATCGATTTGGCCGACAGCCGTCTGGAGAGTGCCCTCAGGTTCGGCGCGGACCTGGCGATCAACAACGGCGAGGAGGATGCCGTCACCCGCATCCTGGAGCTGACCGACGGTCTTGGCGCGGACGCCGCCTTTGAGGCGGTGGGCGTGCCGGAGACCTTCGAGCTGGCTGCCGACCTCGTGCGCCCGGGGGGCCGGGTGGCCAACATCGGCGTGCACGGCCGGCCGGCATCGCTCCACCTCGAGCGGCTCTGGATCAAGGACGTGACCATCACCACCGGGCTGGTCGACACGTTCAGCATCGCCCAGCTGATGCGGCTGATCGCCAGCGGCCGCCTCGATCCCTCGCTATTCGCCACGCATCGGTTCGCGCTCGGAGACACCATGAGCGCCTACGACACGTTCGCCGACGCGGCTCACACGGGCGCGCTCAAGGTGGTGCTATGCGGAGAGCACAGCGACAGCGTCGCCGACCAGCCGGCCATCACGGCGGTGAGCGCCTAGCGTCGGGGTGGTCATCCCGGCCCGCGTGAGTCAAGTTCGGATCCCGCAGGCCGAGATCGTCGGCGATCTCGGCCTGCCGGTGCGCGCCTCTGGCCTTGTCATCTTCGCCCACGGGAGCGGCTCGAGCCGCTTCAGCACGCGGAACCGGCAGGTGGCGGAGGTGCTGCAGAGCCGGGGCATGGGCACGTTGCTGCTCGACCTCCTCCGTCCGGATGAGGAGGGAGACCGGGCGAAGGTGTTCGACATCGAGCTGCTCGCGCGGCGGCTCGTCGCCGCCACTCGCTGGCTACGGGGTCAGCCTGACCTGGCCGCGCTTCCCGTGGGCTATTTCGGGGCCAGCACGGGCGCGGGAGCCGGGCTGCTGGCCGCGGCCGAGCGCGGGGACGAGGTCTCGGCCGTCGTCTCCCGGGGTGGGCGCCCAGACCTCGCCGGTTCTCGGCTCAATGCCGTCAAGGCTCCGACCCTCCTGATCGTCGGTGGTCGGGACGAAGTCGTGCTGGAGCTCAACCAGCAGGCCCTGGCCCAGCTGCAGGCGGAGGCCGAGCTCGTGGTAATCCCCGGGGCTACCCACCTGTTCGAGGAAGCCGGGGCGCTCGAGGAGGTGGCGCGGCTCGCCGCCGCCTGGTTCGAGGCCCGCTTCGCCGGTGGCGGCGCTTCGCGCTGACTACGCCTCGCCCCAGGCGAAGATCTCGGCCACGTCGCCCGTCGAGAGGACGCCGCTCGGCCGAAGCGTCTCGCTGTCGACCACGACCAGATGCGTGACCTGGTGGTTCACCATCAGCGCCGCGGCTTCGGCCAGCGGCATCTCCGGTTTCACGGTGACCATCGGCTCACGCGCCAGGGACCCAGCGGTTTCAGTGCCCTCGCCGCCTGAGACAGCGCGCATCAGGTCGAGGTCCGAGACGATCCCCCATACGTAGGCCGCTTCAGTGCCTTGGCCTGGATGCATCACGAAGACGCAATGCACGTGGTGGAGCGCCATCTCCCGTGCCACCTTGACCGCGGGGGCGTCGGGTGAGCAGGAGAAGATTCCGGGGCGCGTGGCGTCGCCCACCGTGGCGTGCTCAATGGTGGGGATAAGAACGCCTTCGCGTTTGCTTGACATCACGGTCTCCTCCAGTTCGTTTGGCATCGATCAAGCGTGACCGGGGCCGGCCGAGATCGCGTCCGTGTGCCGCAACGCGGGTGCTTCGGAAAACTACGTACGGAGCCCGGCGGCCAGGCGAACCTGGCGCGCGATCTCCACATCCTCGCGCGCGGTGATGACGAGCGTCCGCACCGTCGCCTCGGCGGTGGTGATCTCTCGATCGCGCTGACCGCGGCGGTTCTCGGTGGAATTGACGGCCACGCCCAGGAAGCCGAGCCGTTCCGCGGCCTCCGCGCGGATTCGCGCCGATCGCTCGCCGACGCCGCCCGTGAACACGAGCACGTCGAGCCCCCGAAGGGCGGCGGCCATCGCGGCCACCCCGCCGGCCAGGCGCTGCAGGTAGACCCCCAGGGCAAGCCCTGCCCGTGCGTCTCCGGCCTCCACCCGGGCCAGCACCTCGCGCATGTCGGCGCTGCCCGCCAGGCCAAGCAGGCCGGACTCGTGCTCCAGGACGCGGCTGGCTTCAGCCGGGTCGATCTCACCGCGCTCCAGGAGCCAGAGCAGCAGTCCGGGGTCGACATCCCCGGAGCGCGTCGCCATGACCAGCCCCTCGAGCGGAGTGAAGCCCATCGTGGTGGCCACGGATCGGCCGCCCTGGATCGCGCACAGTGACGCGCCGGCTCCCAGGTGGCAACTGATGATCCGCCGCGAGTTCGCATCCCCACCCAAGAGCTCCGGAGCTCGCCGGGCCACCCACCCATGCGAGAGTCCATGGAAGCCGTAGCGGCGGATCGGCCACCGCGTGCGCCACGCCTCCGGCAGCGCGTAGGTCCGCGCCTCCGGGGCGAGGGTGGCGTGGAAGGCGGTGTCAAAACAGGCGAAAGACGGGATGCCCGGCAACGCCGTGCTGACAGCGTCGAGCGCGGCCAGTGATTTCGCCTGGTGAAGGGGTGCCAGATCGCCCAGCTGGCGAAGCTGTTCCTCCACCTCCTGGTCGATGCGCACGGCTGATCGGAACAAGTTGCCCCCGTGGACGATCCGATGTCCGACCACCTCGACCTCGCCGGCGATCTCCTCGATCGCGTCGCGAAGCTGCTCTCGGTCCACCTGGGCGCTCGGCGCGGCCAGCTCCCGGTCCCAGAGAGCTTCTTCCGCGGTGCCGATCAGGCTGAGCTTGACCG
The DNA here is from genome assembly GCA_035505215.1 of Solirubrobacteraceae bacterium. Lineage (GTDB taxonomy): Bacteria > Actinomycetota > Thermoleophilia > Solirubrobacterales > Solirubrobacteraceae > Palsa-465. The sequence continues at coordinate 52,943 of DATJQY010000010.1, forward strand.
TGCTCGAGCCGGCGTTTACGACGAGAACCCTGGCCACGTCCAGTCGCGCACCTCGGGCGCGTCGTCGCCTACCTCACGCGTGTAAGCGCGCATATGCAGCCGGGCGTCGACCATCTCCTGACGAAGTCCCGCGGCCCGCTCGCTCAAACCTGGGACCCGGTCGATCACGTCCATGACGAGATGGAAGCGATCCAGGTCGTTGAGCATGACCATGTCGAACGGGGTTGTCGTCGTGCCCTCCTCCTTATACCCACGCACGTGAATGTTGTGGTGGTTGGAGCGCCGATAGGTCAGGCGATGGATCAGCAAGGGGTAGCCGTGGTAGGCGAAGATCACCGGCTGAGTGGTGGTGAAGAGGGCGTCGAACTGTGCGTCGGAAAGGCCGTGGGGGTGCTCGGTGTCTGGCTCCAGGCGCATCAGGTCGACGACGTTGATCACCCGCACCTTCAGCTCGGGTAGCCGCTGGCGAAGGAGGGCGGTGGCCGAGACCACCTCCAGCGTCGGGACGTCGCCGGCGCAGGCCAGCACCACATCTGGCTCCTGCCCATCGTCGTTGGAGGCCCACTCCCAGATCCCGATGCCGCGGGTGCAGTGGGCGACCGCCTCGTCCATGGTCAGGTAAGTCAGCGCGGGCTGCTTGCCGGCCACGATCAGGTTCACGTAATGCCGCGAGCGCAGGCAGTGATCGGCGACCGAGAGCAGGCAGTTGACGTCCGGCGGTAGATACACGCGAACGATCTCCGCCTTCTTGTTCACGACGTGGTCGATGAAGCCGGGATCCTGGTGCGAGAACCCGTTGTGATCTTGGCGCCAGACGTGGCTCGACAGGAGATAGTTGAGCGACGGGATGGGCCGCCGCCAGGGAATCTGGCGAGTGACCTTCAGCCACTTGGCATGCTGGTTGAACATCGAATCGATGATGTGGATGAAGGCCTCGTAGCAGTTGAACAGCCCGTGGCGCCCGGTCAGGAGGTAGCCCTCGAGCCACCCCTGGCAGAGGTGCTCGGATAGGACCTCCATCACCCGGCCATCCGGCGCGAGGTGATCGTCGGTGTCGAGCCGCTCGGCCTCCCAGACTCGGCTGGTGGCCTCGAACACGGCCTGGAGCCGGTTGGACGCCGTCTCGTCGGGCCCCATGAGGCGGAAACGGTCGGGGTTCGCCTTGATTACGTCCCGCAGCCAAACCCCCAGCACGCGGGTCGCCTCGGCGCTACTGGTGGCCGGCGAGGGGACCTCGACGCCGTAGTCGCGGAAGTCGGGCAGCTCAAGCGCCCGGGTCAGCAGGCCACCGTTGGCGTGCGGGTTGGCGCTCATGCGCAGTTCGCCGTCGGGGGCCAGCGCGGTGATTTCAGGCCGCACCGCGCCCGTCTCGTCAAACAACTCCTCCGGTCGATACGAGCGCATCCACGCTTCCAGTTGCGCGAGGTGCTGAGGATTGGTGCGCACCTCGGCCAGCGGGACCTGGTGCGCGCGCCAGGTGCCCTCGACCGGGAGGCCGTCGACGACTTTGGGCCCCGTCCAGCCCTTGGGCGTGACCAGTACGAGCATCGGCCACCGGGGTCTCCCGGCGCCGGCCGCTGACCGGGCGCGATCCTGGATCGCCGCGATCTCGCCCACGACGTCCTCCAGAGTCGCGGCCATCAGCTGGTGCATGGCATCAGGATCCGATCCCTCGACGAACCGGGGGGCATAGCCGTAGCCCTCGAGCAGCGCCTGTAGCTCCGGGCGGGGGATCCGGGCCAGGATCGTGGGGTTGGCGATCTTGTAGCCGTTCAGATGCAGGATGGGCAGCACCGCACCGTCGCGAGCCGGGTCAAGGAACTTGTTGGAGTGCCAGCTGGCGGCCAGCGGTCCGGTCTCGGCCTCGCCGTCTCCGATCACGCATACGGCCAGGAGGTCGGGGTTGTCGAGGACGGCCCCGTAAGCGTGCAAGAGCGAATAGCCGAGCTCGCCGCCCTCGTGAATCGACCCCGGCGTCTCGGGTGCCACGTGGCTGGGAATCCCGCCCGGAAACGAGAACTGGCGAAACAGCCGCCGCAGACCCTCCTGGTCGTGGCCGATGTGGGGGTAGACCTCGGTGTAAGTCCCGTCCAGGTAGGCGCTGGCCACGAGCCCGGGCCCGCCGTGACCGGGACCGGTGACGAAGATGCTGTTGAGGCCCCGCGCCCGGATGACCCGATTCATGTGGGCGTAGAGAAAGTTGAGCCCCGGCGTCGTGCCCCAATGCCCGAGCAGCCGCGGCTTGATCTGTTCGGGAGTCAGCGGGGCGTCGAGCAGCGGGTTTTCCAGCAGGTAGATCTGCCCCACCGACAGGTAGTTGGCGGTGCGCCACCACGCGTTGAGGCGCCGCAGCTCGTCCGCAGACAGCGGCCCCTGGCCGTCGGGAATCACAGCGGTCATTTATGCACACGGCGCTCGGCCGGGTTCGGTACCCGGCCGCACCCTTCCTGCGGGTGCTCACGGATGGGGGAGAGCCGCCACTCTCCGTAGGGTCCGACGCGTGGTTTCGAACGACTTCAGCGAAGTGATCGTCGGCGTCGACGGCCGTCAGGGTGGTCGTGACGCGGTCGCCCTGGCCAGGCAACTGGCCGCTCCGGGCACGCGGATCACGCTGGCCCACGTCCACAACACTGACTGGGGGCAGGGGAAGGCCAACGGGATTGGAGTTCCCTTGAGCTTGGAACGTGCGGAGTCGCTGCTTGACTCCGAGCTGAGGCGCGCCGGGATCGTGGCCGACACGGTGGCGATTGCGGCGACCCCGCCGGCTCGGGGCCTCCACGAGCTGGCCCAGCAACGTCAGGCGGACCTGCTGGTTATCGGTTCCCCTCGCCGCGCCACACTCGGCCGGGTCCTAATCGGAAGCGTCGCCCGGACCACGTTTCACGGGGCTCCCTGTGCGATTGCCGTGGCCCCCTACGGCTACGCCCGCGGCGAGCACCCGCTGAGGAAGATTGGTGTCGGCTACAACGGCACGGCGGAGAGCCAGGTCGCGCTCGACACGGCGCGTGCGCTCGGAGCCCGCCGCGACGCAGAGGTCAGAGCGCTTTGGGTGGTCTCGATCGAGGATGTGCGCCGAGAGAGGCCGATTCCCGCCGATCAGCCCGAGGCCGTCGACCGGCTCCTCGAGCGCTGCCTGCACGAGCTGCGGCGAATCGAGGGAATCCACGGAGACGCTGTCTACGGGGGCCCCCGCGAAGAGCTCTCGCGCATAAGCCAGCATCTCGATCTTCTGGTTGTCGGCTCTCGTGGCTACGGACCCTGGGGACGCTTGGTACACGGGAGCGTCTCCAGCTATCTGCTGGGCCACGCGTCCTGTCCGCTGCTCGTGCTCCCGCGTGCCGCCGAGCCCGCGGCCAGCCAGGCCGTCGTCGAACCGGCCGCTGCCACGGGGTGATCCCGTCAGGAGGCCGAAATGTTCCGGAAAGTCGTAGTCGGAGTGGATGGCGGGACTGGTGGACGTGACGCCATCACCTTGGCCCGGCAGCTGGTCACGCGGGACGGGGAGCTGATCCTGGCGAACGTCCAACGATCGCCCGGCGCTGAGCAGAGTCTCGACCTGCTTGAGAAGCAGCGGACTTCGGCGCAGGTCGACGCGCAGTTGAAGACGCTCCGGAACCGCTCCGTGGGCCGCGGGCTGCATGAGTACGCCGAGGCGGAGCAGGCCGACCTGCTTGTCGTCGGGTCGTCTCACCGGGGCCGTGTCGGCCGCGTGTTCCTCGGCGACGACACCCGCGCCACCCTCAACGGGGCACCTTGCCCGGTGGCCCTTGCCTCCGCTGGCTACGTGCGGAGCCGACATCGGCTGCGTGAGATCGGTGTCGGTTACGACCGATCCGCCGAGAGCGAGCTTGCCCTCGCCCTCGGCCGGCGGCTCGCCGCCGACGCGGGAGCCAAGCTATCCCTGCTCGAGGTGCTGTCGCTGCGTACCCAGGACTATCTGGGCGGGGTCTACGACCTCGATGACGCGATCGACCGGTTGGTCGACGACGCCCTGACCCGCCTCGGCGCCCTCCGTGGCGTCGAGCCGCACGCGGTTTATGGCGTTCCGTCACGTGAGCTGGCTCGCTACAGCGACTCGGTCGACCTGCTGATCCTTGGCTCACGGGACCTGGGGCGGACCGGGCGGCTCATCCTCGGGAGCACCGCGCAGACCTTGGCGCGAACCTCCGGTTGCCCGCTTCTCGTTGTCGGCCGCTCGGCGCGGACGTCGACTCTAGGTCTCGATGAGACCGTGCTGCAGGGCGTACCGGACTAGCTCGGCCCGGGACGCTAGTCGCAGCTTCTGCTGGATGTGCGCCCGGTGCGTCTCCACCGTTCGGACCGACAGGTAGAGCGACTGAGCAATCTCGGTGTTCGTATGGCCGAGGGCGATCATCCGCAGTACCTCGACCTCGCGTTCGGAGAGTCCGTCTGGCGGTCCCGGCGGAGGTGCCGCGGCCACCCGCGCTCCCAGACGCGGGTTGAGATAGGTATCACCGGCGGCGGCCCGCCGCACCGCCTCGACCAGCTCGGTGTCCGCTGCTTCCTTGAGCACGTAGCCGAGGACGCCGGCGCCCAGCGCTTCCCTGGCGTAGGCGGGCTCGTTCTGCATGGTCAGGATGACGATCCTCGTCTCCGGCGATTCCTCTCGGATCGCCGGGATCGCCTCGAGCGTCGACCCGCCGGGCATGTTCAGATCAAGCACGAGGACGTGCGGCTTGTGCCCGCGCGTATAGCGGCGGGCGCTGTCGATGTCGTCGGCCTCGGCCACCACCTCGAGGCCTGCCTCGTTCTCCAGCAGCTGGCGCAGACCGCGCCGTACCACCGAGTGGTCGTCGGCGATGACGATGCGGAGGGTGATTTCAGCTTCGTTCATCTGGCGCTGTTCGCGAGGCGTCACGCGTCTCGAGGTAAGGGGCAAGGTACCGGGCGGCGATCTTGGCAGTGGGTGACCACGTCGGTGCCTCGCTGAGCTCGGAGGACGTCCCGTGGCCACCGGTGATGTGTGCGCTCAGATACAGCGGGTGGCGTGCGCCGAGGAGGATCGCGTGAACCTCGGGGGCGAAGGGTTCTGGGGTCACGGCCGCGCCGGCGAGATTCGCGATCTCTGCGGCGGCAACGTCGGCCTGCTGAGCGGCGATGCCTCCCAGCTTGACCGGGAAATCGGTTGCGTCCCCGGCGGCCCAGATGTTCTTCGCGCCCCGCACTCGGCAGTATTCGTCCACGGGGATGAAGCCGCCGGCGTGAGTGGCGGGGATGCCCTCGAGGCTCGGCCCCAAGAGCTGTGGGAGTGCGACGATCCGATCAGCCTCCAGCGACCGGTCACCCGGCGCAATTGTCACCCGCCCCGGCTCGGGGACGTCGCAGTGGGCCGACGTAACCAGGTGGATCCCATGTTCCTTGAGGAGTTTCGCGACTCCATCGCTCGCGGCGGTGCCGAACAGGTTGAGCGGCGCTTCCTCCGGTGTGGCGATCGTGACCGATAGCTCGACGTTCATGTCGTAGGCACGCCCGGCCGTCATGAGCGCGAGCTCGTACATCGGAAGCGGCCACGGCATCGGCGACGGGGCGATGAACGCCAGGCGCCGAACGTACCCGCCCTCGACGTCCTGGATGAGCCCGTGCAGCTGCTCGTCGATCTGCCGGTCATCGAGCGTGATGGCGTGGGCGAAGCGGGCGGTGAGACCGGCGCCCAGGGCCAGCAGGAGCGCGTCATAGCGAAGCTCGCGTCCGGTGTCTGTGCGAGCCATCTGTGCGGCGGGGTCGACTCTCTCAAGGCTGTCGTGGACGAGCTCGGCGCCCAGGTCCGCCGTGATCTCGTTCAGCGGATAGCGCTGCGCGCGGCTGAAGCCGAAGGGCTCTCGGACGGTCATCGGGCGGTAGACGAACTCCGGCTCGCGCGCCAGGACGGTGACGCTGACTGCGTCGCCGGCCAGCTCACGCAGGGCGAGGAGCGCCTCGAGCCCACCAACGCCCCCGCCGGCGATCAGGACCTTCAGCGGCTCTCCCTCTTTCTGCGCCTGTGCCATGGGACCAGGCTAAGCGCCTGGTCCGCGCCGGCTAGCCGGGAGGGACCACAGGACCATTGCGGAAAACTACGGACTCCTCGGCGATGACCGATGCCTCGGGCTCGACGATCCAGCGTCCAGTTACGGCGCGGGCACGGATGCGGATCCAGTGCGCTTTCTCTCCGGGCGCCCAGGGATCGAGGGGCGAGCGCTCCAGCCGGCCGATCTCGAAGGTATCGGTGATCTCCTGGGCAACGCCTCGGACGATCACGCTCCAGCCCGTGCGGTTGGCCACGTCGAGGCCATCGATCTCGAACGTTGCCTGGCGGGAGGCGAGCAGCCGGTGGAGCTTCGACCCCGCACCGCTGCGAAACACGATCGACTCCGTGCGCTCGTCGAACACGTAGTTGACGGGCCGGATGAGCGGCGGCTGAGCGCCTGCGCTGACGGCCACCCGCCCAAACCGAGTCGCCGCCAGGAGGCGGAGGCACTGGGCGCGATCAAGCTCTTGCAACTCGGTCATCGCTCACCACGCTAGGCGGGCAGCCCAGACCCGACGACCGCAGAAGCCACCGATTCGGCTTCACCAAACTACCGACCGGGTAGCCGACCCAGATGACTGATTTTGGCTACACGATGATGACCGAGCAGTCCGCACCCGATCAGCTGGTGCGGGACCTTCAGATGGCCGAGGAAGCCGGCTTTGGCTTCTCGGTCATCAGTGATCACTATCAGCCCTGGCTCGACGCCCAGGGGCATTCCGGATACGCGTGGTCGATTCTTGGCGCCGCCGCGCAGGCGACCGAGCGGATCGGCCTCATGACCTACGTTACGTGCCCGATCCTTCGCTACCACCCCGCGATCGTGGCCCAGAAGGCGGCCACGGTGCAGATCCTGTCCGGCGGGCGCTTCCGACTCGGGCTCGGCGCGGGCGAGAACCTCAACGAGCACGTGGTCGGCCAGCGCTGGCCGGCCGTCGGTGCCCGGCACGAGATGCTGGGCGAGGCGCTCGACATCATCCGCGCCCTATTCGAGGACGACGGCACGGTCAACTACCGCGGGCGCCACTTCGATGTCGAGCAGGCCAAGCTCTGGGATCGGCCGAGCCAGCAGGTGCCGATCGGCGTCGCCGTCTCAGGTCCCGACTCCTGCCGGCTGGCGGGCGAGAAGGCGGACATCATGATTGCCGTCGAGCCCAAGCCGGAGCTCGGCGAGATGTTCGACGCGGCCGGCGGCGCAGGCAAGCCGCGCGTCGGCCAGATCCCGCTGTGCTACGACTCAGACCAAGACACCGCGGTGCAGCGCGCGCACGAGCAGTTTCGCTGGTTCGGGTTCGGCTGGAAGGTCATGGCCGACCTGCCCAACCCGGAGTCGTTCGAGGCGGCGGCCGAGTTCGTGACGCCTGAGCAGGTGGCCGACGGGATCTCCTGTGGCCCTGACGTCGAGGCCCACGTCGAGGCGATCCGGCCCTACCTGGACGCGGGCTTCACCGAGATCGCGCTCGTCCAGATCGGTGCCGATGAGCAGGCGCCGTTCATCGGCTGGGCCCAGGAGGAACTGCTTCCCGCGCTGCAATCGCTCTAGGGGCCCGGATCAGGGGTGACTCGGAACCTGCGGGGGGCCGAGCAGCCCCTGGGTCATGGCCAGGGCGACGGCGTGCGCCCGGTTGTGGGCGCCCAGTCGGTCGAGGATGTGCTTGACGTGGGTTCTCACCGTGGCCTCCGAGATCGAGAGCTCGCTGGCGATCTGGGAGGCGTTGGCGCCGACTGCGACCAAGCGCAGGACATCGAGCTGACGGCGCGAGAGGGAGCTGGGCGGATCGGCGTCCTGCTCGCGGTGGATCTCCTCGAGCTCTTCCCCGGGCCAGTCAGCCGGCACGAACACGACCAGGTGCTGGCCCGGAAGCGCGTTGGCGACCGCCGCATAGAAGATCCACATCGCGGCTCCGTCTTGGAAGGTCAGGTGGTAGCGGCCGCTGACGCTTCCGCGTTCCATGAGCTCCGCCCATGCCCGGAGCAGGGCCGGCCGATCCCGCGCTGGGGCGTAGTCGCCGATCTGGTGGCGCCGGGACTCCTCAAGCGACATCCGCGCGAGCAGCCGAGCCGCCGGGTTGACCTCCTGGTAGCGCCGGTCGTTGTCGACCAGGACCATCGGGATTGGGCTGCGGTCGAAGACGTCGCGCAGCTGGAGGGCATGCCCTCGCGTAGCGCTGATGGCCTCGGCGGCTTGCCTCAGCGACGACGGAACTTCGGTAGGCGCGGGCACGGGGGACCTCTCCAGCGAACGTAGCACCGTCCAACCGGCGAGTGTTCTTGGTTGGGGGCGTAGGATCCGTTGAGCGAGTTTTCCAACACGGAAGATCTCCAGCCATGGCCCAAGATTCCGAGAAGAAAACCAAGGAAGAGTCAAAGCCCAAGATCACCCCTCAGGTGATCGGGGCCGCGGTCGTCTTGTTCATCCTCGCCGCGTACTTCATGTGGATGACGATCGAGATGGGCACGGCGGCGGAGAGCGGCGCCAAGCCGATGTTCGCCTTCCTCGGCGCGGCCGCGGTGGGGATTGCTGCCGCCGGCCTGGCGCTGGCCATTGGGCGCAAGCGCGAATAGGGCCGGAGCCCGCCCGCCCGCGCGCGTCTAAAGAACCGCCCGGGACTCTCGACTTCCGCCCCGCGTGCCGATGCCTTCTCAATGCGGGAGATGCCCGTTCCGTGTTATGGCTGCGGCGAGACGGTTCGCGTCAGTCGACGCCGGCCTGAGCAGGGGCTGCTGGTCGCCGGCTGGGTCTTGTCAGGCGGGGAGACGTACTGCCCGGCCTGCGCTGAGGCGCGCGGTCTAGCGCCCTCGGTCGATCCGGATTCCCCGATGCCCAGCGCCGCCGCGCCGCCCAGCGGGAGCGCCATCGCCGATCCCGGGACCGGGCGGGCAAGGACCCAGTACCTGCGTGCCGGCCTCGCCACCGCGCTCGTGGGAGGCGTGGCCTTCCTGGCCATGATCTTCGTCGTCGGTGCCCACCTCGTCCAGGAGCAGGAGCAGTTCGACGCGGGGATCCAAACCGCCGGAGTGATCGTCGGCGCGCCGGGGTGCTGCGGGGGCGAGACCCGGATCGCATACACCGCGGTCGACGGACGGAGCCGCCACGCCCTCGAGCAGCTGCCGGAGACCCTCGGGGGTTACCACGCCGGCCAGAGCGTCCAGGTCGCCTACGACCCGCGCGACCCGTCACGCCTGATACCTCCCCCCGGCTCGCTTCCCAACGCGTGGGCGGGGCCGCTCGTCTTCGGCGGCCTGCTGGGCTTTCTCCTCCTCATCGGTGGCCTCGGCGCGGCCGTGCGGGCCAGGCAGTGGAAGGCGCTGCTGGCGGGGTCGGAGTGGCGGCCCTACCGTCTCACCTACGTCCCGATGTTGTGGCGTTTTCCGGGACTGGTGCTGGTGCCCGAGGACGAGTCTCTGCCGCCTCTCCTGCTCCGCCTGGGCGCCGAGTTGAAATGGCGTTCGCTGCTGCTGAGGACGGCCACTGGGCGGACCGTCTGGCTGGCCGGTAATCCCAACTCGCACGCGGTCATCGCGCTGCTTCCGGGCCCGCAACTGTTTACCGCCATGCCCCTCCATCGGGGAAACCTCGCCCGCTACGAGTCGGCCGCCGCCAAGGCGCGGGAGGCCCACACCCTCAGCCCCGCGGAGCGCCAGGCGGTCATCGAAAAGGCCTATCGGAGGGCCAACCTGCCCATCCTGATTGTGTGGGCGATCACGGCGCTCGGGACCATGTGGGAGCCGACGTTGTTCGCGTGGCTGGTCCTGGGCGGCCAATCGCTGCTCTGGGGTGCGGCCCTGGTCCGGCTGCGGATGGTGCGCGACCGCGAGCTCGTGCCCGCTCCCCTTACGCCGGCACCGCCTCCGCCGCGTGCGCTCGGAGTTCCTGACGCGCGATAGACCGCTTGTGAACCTCGTCCGGCCCGTCGGCCAGCCGCAGCGTCCGCAGGTGCGCGTACATCGTGGCCAGCGGGAAGTCGTTTGAGACGCCGCCGCCGCCGTGGACCTGGATCGCCCGGTCGATCACCTTGAGCGCCACTTCCGGGGCCGCCACCTTGATGGCGGCGATCTCGGTCCGGGCGTGCTTGTTGCCGACCGTGTCCATCAGCCAGGCTGCGTTCAGCGTGAGCAGTCGGGCCATGTTGATCTCGATCCGTGACTCGGCAATCCAGTCCTGGACGTTCGCTCGCTCGGCCACTGGTTGGCCGAATGTGACCCGCTGACTCGCGCGCTGGCACATCAGCTCAAGCGCCCGCTCGGCCGCCCCGATCGTGCGCATGCAGTGATGGATCCGCCCCGGCCCGAGCCGCGCCTGGGCGATGAGGAAGCCGTCGCCCTCGCCCGCGATCAGGTTCGCCGCCGGCACGCGCACGTCCTCGAAGACGATCTCGGCGTGGCTCTCCTGATCGACGTAGCCGAACACCGGAAGGTTGCGGATGATGTTGACGCCGGGGGTGTCGGGCTCGACCAGGATCATTCCCTGTTGCTTGAACAGCGGCCCCTCCGGATCGGTCTTGCCCATCACGATCATGATCTTGGTCCGGTCCCGCATTGCGCCGGAGGCCCACCACTTCCGGCCGTTGAGCACGTACTCGTCGCCGTCACGCTCGATGCGCAGCTGGATGTTGGTGGCGTCTGAGCTCGCCACCTCGGGCTCGGTCATCACGAAGGCCGAACGGATCTCGCCCTCGAGCAGTGGGATCAGCCAGCGCTCCTTCTGCTCATCGGAGCCGAACAGGGTCAGCACCTCCATGTTCCCGGTGTCCGGGGCGGCGCAGTTGCACGCCTCCGAGGCGATGTGGCTGCGCCCCATGATCTCGGCCAGGGGCGCGTAGTCGATGTTGCTCACGCCCGGCGCCAGACCGTTCGGCGCCTCGTGCGGGAGGAACAGGTTCCACAGCCCCTGCTCACGCGCGCGCTCCTTCAGCTCCTCCATGACCGGGGGGTGGAAGTGCGGCTGGCCGGACTCCCGCAGCTGCTCCTCGTAGACCGACTCGTTCGGATAGATGTGCTCATCCATGAACGAGAGCAGTCGCTCCCGCAGCTCCTTGCAACGGTCTGAGAACTCGAAGTCCATCCGGTCATCTCCTCTGGGTGGGCGGCGAGGGGATCGTAAACCGATCCACGGTGTGCCGCCCAGGACTCGGCGAGTCACGTTCCCAACTGTCGCCCTGCCGGCAGCAGGGCAATAGCATCGCTCCATCAAGGTTTTGGGAGGAACCTCATCCGGCGAGGGCCTGACCAGGCGGGCCTTCGTGGCGCGCGCCGCGGCTGGTGGTGCGGCGGTATCGCTGGGCGGCACCGGGCTGGCGTACCGGGCTTCCGCCGCCACCCGCCGCGTGAAGAGGCCGATCCCGCTGCCCAGCCCGGCGCAGGTCCGGGCCGACTTCCAGCGGATGGTGGACTTCGGGCCGCGGCTCACCGGCTCGGAGCCCCACAACCGTTACATCGCCTGGCTCGAGCAGGAGTTCGTCAAGGCCGGCTGCGAGCTCTTGCCCTGCGACGTCTACCAGACCAGCCGCTGGCTGGCCGAGAGCTACGGCCTGGAGCTGCTGGATGGCCCCAGCCCCGGCCCGGTGACCGTGGCCAGCTACTTCCCCCGCTCGCAGCAAACGCCGGCCGCCGGCGTGACCGGACCTCTGGTTTACGGGGGCACGTTGCCCACGCTCAGCCTCAACGGCGATGACCCCGCGGCCCTGCTCGCGGGCGTCAAGGGCTACCCCGGTGAGGTGGCCAGCTGGGCTCAGGCGCTGTCTGGGACGGTCGGCAGCCAGGCCCAGGGGAGCGTGATGCTTGTCGACCTCCCGATGCCCCCACCACTCACCCAGGGGGTTCTGGCCCCCGACATGACCTACTACAACGGCCAGGGCGAGACCGAGGCCGACCTGGCGGGCGACGATTACAAGCGGCTCTGGGTGGTGCCGGGGCTGGCCCTCCCGCTCGAATCCTTCACCGCCATGGGCGTGGCTGGCGTGGTCCTCATCGTCGACGCCTCCTATCAGGCCCTGGCCGGCTGCTACGCCCCCTTCGAGTGGCAGAACGAAGGCGTCCCAGCGCTCTATGTCGACCGGGATACTGGAACCCGGCTGCGCACGCTCGCCGCTGCCCGGCCCCAGGCCAGGCTGACCCTCACGGCCACGCGTGAGGAGGTGCCGACCGCGACCGTCAACGCCGTGCTCCCCGGCCAGAGCGACGAGATCATCATCTTCGACACCCACACCGACGGCACCGGCTTCGTTGAGGAGAACGGAGGGGTGGCCCTCGTGCACCTGGCTCGCTACTTCGCCTCGCTACCCCGGTCGGAGCGCCTGCGCCGGACTCTGGTGTTCGCGGCCTGGCCCGGGCACTTCAGCAACGATCTGCCCCAGGCGGGCGGCTGGATCTCGGCCCATCAGGACCTGATCAAGCGCGCCGCGGCGGCGCTGACCGTCGAGCACCTTGGGTGCACGGAGTGGACCGACTCGACCGCGACGGGTTATGGACCCACCGGCCGCTCCGAGCTGTTTGCCGTCTGGACGACCCAGGGGGAGATGTTCAACCTCACCCGCGACGCAGTGGTCGCTCACGACCTTCCCCGGACGGCCCTGCTGCGCCCGCCGGCCCAATTCGGGGTGGGGGGGCCGTTCCAGAGCGCCGGCGTGCCCCAGATCGGCGCCATCGCCGGACCCGACTACCTGCTCACGATCAGCCCCAGCTCCGACATGGAGAAGCTCGACGCCGGTCTCGCGGCCCGGCAGATCGCCTGGCTGGCCGATCTGGCCACGCGGATCGACCCGGTGCCGGCGGCCCAGCTCCGCCAGGGCGACCCGACCCTCGGCGCGCAGAGCACGACCGGGAACATCGAGCCCTCGAGCGCGGTTCCCAAGGCTGAGGCCTGCGGCCCGAGCGCCGCGGCCGCGAAGAAGAAGCCGCGGAAGCGGCGGCGGCGCCGTCGTCACGGCCCGAGCCGGCGGGCGCGCGGCCGGAACCCGGGCTTTACTGGCTGAGCTAAGGGCGGCGGCCGGAACGATGGCCCGTTGGTTGACGTATGGACAACCAAATGGCCATCGTTCGGGCGACCCGCGCGCATGCGATTGCGTTCGCGATCATGTCTCCGTCGGCCTGCCCTTCACAGCGCCCGGTAGAGCGCGTCCCGCAGCGCCTTCTCACGCGGGTCGTCGTTCAGGTAGAAGCCGAGCCGGTTCATCACGTAGGCGAACGAGACCCCGCGGTCGGGGTCGGCGAAGGCGAACGACCCGCCGGCGCCGGGATGGCCGAAGGCGCGCTCGCTGGAGCCGAAGCGAAAGACGCTGTGGGGCCGGGCGAAGCCCAGCGAGAAAGCGGTCTCCACCCGCAGCACCTCGTCGAACCAGCCGCGCCGGGGCGGAGAGGGAAAGCGGGTCAGCTGCCTGAGCGTGTCCGAGGAGAGCTCAAGCGCCCCGCCGGGGCGCGAGAAGGCGCTGTAGGCGCGGGCGATTCCCCGGGCCGTCCCGATCGCCCCGCCGGCCGGGAACTCAAGCCGGCGGTACTCGCTGCGGTCAAGCGCCGACAGGCCGCGCATCCGCGGGTTGGCGAAGGTGCGCGAGGAGACCGAACGCGGGTTGGCGAAGGCCAGGATCATCCGCGGCGGCAGGTGGCGCAGCTGGGGCACCGCCTGCAACGGACCGATGCGCTCGATCCGGGCCAGCCGCTCCTTGGGCACCTCCTCGGGCAGCCCGAAGTAGAGCTCGAGCCCGTCCAGCGGCGCCGCGATCTCCTCGGCAAAGAAGCGTCCCAGCGTGCGGTGCTGGGGATCGACGCGACGGATCAGCTCGCCCATGTACCAGCCGAGGCTGACGCCGTGGTAGCCGTGGCGGCTGCCCGGCTCCCACAGCGGCTTCTGCCGGGCGATGAGCTCGCCCAGCCGGTCGAAGTCGGCCAGCACCTTGGCGTTGAGCGGAGCGTCGATCACCGGCACCCCAGCTTCGTGGCCGAGGAGCTGGCGGACGGTCACCCGCTCCTTGCCCGCCTGGCCGAATTCAGGCCAGTAGGTGACCACGCGCTCGTCGTAGTCGAGCCAGCCCCGGGTGTGGGCCAGCGCGAGCGTCATCGCCGCCAAGCCCTTGGAGGTCGAGTAGACGAGCACCAGCGTGTCCTTCTGCCACGGCGTGTCGTAGCGGACGTCGAGGACTCCACCCCACAGGTCCACCACCTTCTCGCCGCCGACGAAGGCAGCGCAGGCGGCGCCCAGCTCGCCGCGCTGGGCAAAGTTCCGCTCAAACTCGCGCCGGACCCCTTCGAAGCCCGGCGCCACTGATCCACCGATGGTTTGGATCGGCGGAGACTAACCGCCTGGCGAGCCGCCAAGCGGACGCGCCTCGCGCGCCCGCCCTCAGGACGCCAGCTGTGGAGTCCGGGTGGCTTCGAGACCCAGGTGGGGGGGCTCCTGGAGGATCAACCAGCCGCCGTCGGGCTCGCGATGGATCGCGCCTCGATCGGTCAGGATGGTCAATGCCGTGCTGACCGACTGTCGCCGCGCCCCGACGATGTTGGCCAGAACCTCGCCGGTCACCTTGGGTAGCTCGACGCGCCTTCCATCCGCGCAGACACGCCCCCAACGCGTCGCAAAGTGCCACAGGGCGACCCAGATCCGGTCTTCGACCCGCCGCGCCCTGCGCAGCGCCGATTGGAGCAGCTGCGAGGCGAGTCGCTCCGCGTACCGGTCGAGCAGCGCCGCCGTCAGCTCGGGCCACGGGCGGACCCGGGTGGCAAAGCCTCCGTCGAGCTCGGCCAGCCGGGTCGGCGCGAGCGCCTCCCACCTTGCCTCCGCCACCTCAACCCGGGTCGACATGGCCCACGGGAGGAAGACGTCGGAGGGACCGAGAAGCTCGGTCGACCAGATCGAGCCGAACCGGAGGTGGACCGTGATCAGGCCATCGAGCACGAGGTAACCGAGATGCGGCTGGGTGGGGGGTTCACCGATCCCGGTGGCCTGGACGCCCGGCTCCCAGGTGACGAGAGGCGCGAGGGCCGCCGATTGGGCCGACTCATGAGCGCCATGGGGTAGACCACGAGCGAGGTCCGGGTCCTCGCCGAGCACTGAGATCATTTCCATGTGCCCCGGTGGGGCGCTCATCCCTCCTCCTCGTGGGCGCGCATCACCTCGGTCAAACGTATGAGGTAGAGCTTGCGCCAGTCCGGTCCAGGAACTCTGTGACATTTTTCCGGTTGTTCCGATCTCGGACAGTGTCAGCGCCCGTTGGGCGGCAAATGTCGTAGGGCGGACGCCCGGCCTTGTCACGTCCGCCAAACCGGGCTTAGATGTCGGATCAACCGCGCTCGAGGTGGTTACGAGCCGGTTCCGCGCTCAGAAGGGGGCGTGGCCATAACCAGCATCTCCACTGACCGGGGAGGAATGCGTATGAGTGTCTTGGCGTTCGCCGTGATCAACGCCGTCTTGGCGGCGGTCGTCGTCGCGGCGATTCTGCGGCTCCACGTCTGGGCCATCCTGACCGGGCACCGTGATCACGTCCGCGCTGCCCAGGTAGCGCCGGTGATCGGCGCCGACGACAGGCCGACAAAGGTTCCGGACGAAGGCGTAGCCATCGCCGTCTGACGCCCGTGGCGCGGGTCGCCCCGGCGGCGGCCCGACCGGCTGAACTTCATATAGGGTCCTGCTCCTGTGGAGCTGAGCGGCCGCACGATCGTCATCACCGGAGCCGGGAGCGGCATCGGCAAAGCGCTGGCGGAGCGGATCGCCGCCGAGGGGCCGCGGGCCCTCGTGCTGGCCGACCTCAACGAGGAGGGCGTCCGCGCCGTCGCGGACTCGCTCGGTGACGTGGCCACGGCGGTCCGGACCGACGTCGGCCGCGAGGAGGACATCCGCGCGCTCGTCGACCGCGCCCGCGAGGTGGGGGAGCAGCTCGACGTCTTCATCTCCAACGCCGGTGTCCCGGGCCCCGAGGCGGGCCCGGTCGAGACGACCAACGAGGACTGGGATCAGGCCTGGCGGATCAACGTCATGGCCCACGTGTGGGCGGCCCGGGCCCTTCTGCCGGAGATGCTTAAGCGCGGCGACGGCTACCTGGTCAGCACCGCCTCGGCGGCCGGGATCCTCACCCAGGTCGGCGCCCTCGT
This sequence comes from Solirubrobacteraceae bacterium, assembly GCA_035505215.1. Classification (GTDB taxonomy): domain Bacteria; phylum Actinomycetota; class Thermoleophilia; order Solirubrobacterales; family Solirubrobacteraceae; genus Palsa-465. The sequence goes on from DATJQY010000010.1 coordinate 69,054, forward strand.
CTATTCAACGACCAAGCATGCTGCCGTGGCCGTCGCCGAATGGCTTTCGATCACCTACGGCGACCGCGGGATCAAGGTGTCCTGCATCTGCCCGCTCGGCGTCCGCACCCCGATGCTGGACACAGCCCTCGAGGACAGCGTCGGCGGCGCCGCCCTGCTCCGCGACGACCTGCTCGAGCCCTCAGATGTGGCGGAGGCGGTGGTGGCGGGGATCAGGGAAGAGCGCCTGCTCATCTTCCCCCACCCCCAGCTGGCTCAGTACATGGCCTTCAAGGGTGGCGATAACGAGCGCTGGCTGGCGGGGATGCGGCGGATGGTGCAGGCCGCGCGGGAGGGCGGGGCGGCGGGCTAACGGCCAGCGGCGCCGCCGCGGCAGAAGCGCGCGGTGGATCGGGTGAGGCGGGGTCCCGCTGGGCGTGAAAAAAGGTGCGTTCCGCGACCCGGTCGCCGGAGAGGCGCACCTTTTGTGCTCCCACGGTCACAAACGTGCGTCGGATCGCCCTCCGGCTCGCCCGGCGCACGTTTTTTCAATCGGCGATCTCAGCTCGGGGCGTAGCCCGAGCTCAGCTCAGCTGTCGGGCCACCTCACGGGCGGCGCGCTCGCCTGAGCGCACCGCGCCGTCCATATAGCCGGGCCAGTAGTCCGAGGTCTCGGTCCCGGCGAAGTGGATGCGCCCCACCGGCCGCCCCAGGGCCGAGCCGTAGCGCGTCAGCGCGTGCGGGCCGAAGTGGCCCGTCGGACAGCCCTGGGTGAAGCGTTCGCGGGTCCAGTCCATCTCCACGTATTCGAGTGGATGATGGGCCCGCGGTCCCAGATAGAGGGCGAAGTTTTCCAGCGCCGCCCGGCGGCGTGCCGCCGGCGAGAGCCGGGCGAAACGCCGAGCCTGATCGCCGCCGATGAACCCGAAGAAGACGCCGTAGCTCGCGTCCGGCGGGCTGTTGTCAAAGGTGGAGGTGGCGGGTCCCACGTCGGCCACCGCCTGGCCGCTGAACCCATCCTCGCGCCAGAACGGAGTGGCAAAGACAGCCTCGGCCTTGATCAGATGGCCGTTGGGCGCGTTGCCGAACAGACCGCGCCAGCGCGCTGGCAGCGCCGGGCTGTAGTCCACCTGTCCGGCCAGGTGCGGGTTCATGGCCACGATCACCGCCGCGGCCTCGATCGTGAGGCTGCGGCTTTGAACCCGGACGCCGCGTGAATCGTGGACGATCGAGCGCACCGGCTCTCGCAACCTGACCACCCGGGGTCCGAGCTCGGCTGCTACCCGCTCAGAGACGAGCTGAGAGCCGCCCAGCAGGCGGTCCTGCTGGGCTCCGCCCGAGGTGGTCACCAGGCGCAGCATGCTTCCCGGGTTCTCCTCGTCCCCAGCTCCCGCGATGTAGCCGATCACGTAGAGGAGCGACAGCTCTTCGGGCTGGGCTCCCCACACCGCCTGAGTGGCCGTGACCAGCAGGCTCCTGGCCCCGCTCGAGTTGAGTTTCGGATACGCGAACTGGGCCAGCGTGACGCGGTCCCACTTGCCGGCGTGGCGCGAGCGCCACGGTGCCCCTACCGGCACCTCCTCGGCCATCCCGTCAAGTACCGGAATCAGCTTCAGGACATCGTCGAAGTCCCGGTTGTCCGGGATCCCCGGACTGGCGGCGTAGCGGGAGTCGTGGCCGTGCAGGCGGAGGATGTTCTGACCCTGGTTGTACGTGGGGAAGGTCCCGATCCCCACCGCCGAGGCCAAAGCGGCGATCCGATCCTGGGTCGGCCCGACGTACTCGCCGCCGACCTCCGTGATCCGTCCCCGGCCGATCGGATGGTTGAGCGTCCGGCCTCCGACGCGGTCGCGCGCTTCGAGCAGCAGCACCGAGTACCCGTCCGCGGTGAGTTGCCGAGCCGCGCTCAACCCGGCCAGCCCGCCGCCAGCGATCACGACATGGGTGCGGCGAAGGCGGGAGGCGGCGGCCGCCGGACTCGCGCCCAGCCAGGCCGCTCCGGCGGCGACGGCGCCGGCCTTGAGCGCCTCACGCCGGGTAACTGAGCTTCCGTGCTCGGAGAGCGACACGGCGGGCGAGTCTAATCGGATGCCCACTTATGATGCGAGCCGAGCGCATGCGGGCCGAGTCAAACGGGATCGGGATCGACTACGAGGTGACCGGCGAGGGCCGACCGGTGATCCTGCTCCACGGCTTCCCGGACACGGGACGGCTGTGGCGCCACCAGGTCCCCGCGCTCAGCGAGGCGGGATTCAAGGTGATCGTCCCCGACCTGCGCGGCTACGGCAGCTCGGACAAGCCCGATGAGGTCGACGCCTATCGGATGCACCACCTCGTTGCCGATGTGGTTGCCGTCCTTGATGACGCGGGTGCGCCCCGGGCGCACGTCGTGGGACACGACTGGGGCGCGGCGTTGGCCTGGGCCGTGGCCGGTGGGGTCCCGGACCGGGTCGATCACCTGGTGGCGCTGTCGGTCGGGCACCCGACCGCCTTTCGCACGGCCGGCTTCGAGCAGTACGCCCGCTCCTGGTACATGCTCCTGTTCCAGTTCCGAGGCGTGTCCGAGACCTTCCTCACCGCCAACGACTGGACGGCCTTTCGCAAGTGGGCCTCGCACCCCGACGCCGACGCGGTGATCTCCGACCTAAAGCGGGACGAATCCCTGACCCCGGGCCTCAACTACTACCGCGCCAACGTCCCGCCCGAGTTGTTCGTCGGCGGCGCGACCAGCCTGCCGGCCATCCCGGCCCCGACGATGGGCGTCTGGAGCTCGGGGGACTTCGCGCTCACCGAGACCCAGATGAAGGACTCGGAGCAGTACGTCTCGGGGCCGTGGCGCTACGAGCGCGTCGAGGGGGTCGGGCACTGGATGCAGCTCGAAGCGCCCGACGAGGTCAACCGCTTGCTCCTCGACTTCCTGCCCGCGTAAGACGCTCGTTCGGGGCGTCGACCGGGTCGTCCGCCGCGGCGTGAGCAGTTCCGGGTTGTGGCCGGCCGCAATCGGCTGGCTTCCGCGGCGTTTGGCGAGGAGCCCGGCGGCGACCCGCCAGGCTGACAAAACGTGCGTCTCGATCAGGGGCGGGCGCTCAGGCGCACGTTTTGTGCTCTAGAGGACCTAAACGTGCGCTTCGATAGCTGTCGGCGCACGAGACGCACGTTTTTTCAGGCGGATGCGGCCCGGCGGGCCGCCCCCGGCCCCGACCGCCCTACCCCTCCTTCAACCCGATCGGCGCGCGGAGCACCTCGTCGGGAATCCCGAAGGCGTCGACCAGATCGCCGGCGAAGCCCCGGACCTCGTTGCAGAGACGGTTGACCTCACGCGTGATCGCCTTGCAGCGCGGCCCGGTCAGGCGTCCGTGCTCCTGGAAGAAGGCGCGCTCTGACTCGATCACCCACAGGGCGTACAGGTCGGCCACCATCGACAGCGCGTCACGCAAGGAGGAGTCCTCGCAGGCCTCGATGGCGCGGCAGAACGACTCCAGGATCACTCGGTCGATGTGCGCCCGGGCCGCATCCACGGCGTGGTTCTGCACGGCGCGGAAGACCTCGAAGGGGTCATGGTCCTCATCGAGGCCCTGCTTGAAGCGGCGGGCCACCGAGGCGGTGATGTGGCCCTCGCGCCAGCGGAAGATCTCCAGCTGGTGCTCACGCTCGGTCAGGTCACCCGTGTCGTCACTGGTGGGCACGAAGTCCGCGATCACCTGCCCGATCTTGCGGGCAAACGAGCGCTCGAGCACGGTCTCGACCGCCTGGCCGGCCACGAAGGTCACCGTCTCCCGCGGGTCGAGCTCGGAGAAGTGGTCCTTGAAGTCGGTCAGCACCGCCTTGGCCACGAGCATCATCAGGACGGTGTTGTCGCCCTCGAAGGTGGTGAAGACGTCGGTGTCGGCCTTCAGCGCCGCGAACCGGTTCTCGCTCATGTAGCCGGCGCCGCCGCAGCACTCGCGGCACGTCTGGATCGTCTCGGTGGCGTGCCAGCTGCTGGTCGCCTTGAGCCCCGCGGCCAGCGTCTCCAGCTGGCGGCGCTCTCGTTCCTCCGGCTCCGACGCGCTGAACACCTCGTGGAACTTCTCCGTCAGCTCGGCCTGGGCGAAGTGCAGCGCGTAGGTCTTGGCGAGCAGCGGCATCAGCCGGCGCTGGTGGGGGCGATAGTCGAGGATCGGGATCTCCTCGCCCTCCGGGGGCCCGAACTGCTTGCGCCGCAGCCCGTGGCGAACGGCGATCGTCAGCGCCGACTTGGAGGCGCTGATCGAAGCCGCGGAGATGCACACCCGGCCTTGGACCAGCGCGCCGATGGTGGTGAAGAAGCGCCGGTTGGGGTTCTCGATCGAGCTGTAGTAGGTCCCGTCCTCTCGCACCTCGCCATAGCGGTTCAGTAGCGCCTCTCGCGGGACGCGGACGTTGTCGAACCAGAGCCGGCCGTTGTCGACGCCGTTCAGCCCCATCTTCTCGCCGCAGTCCTCGATCCGGACCCCCTCGCAGAGCTTGCCCTTCTCGTCCCGGATCGGCACCACCAGCACGTGGACGCCGTGGGACTCGCCACCGACGATCAGCTGCGCGAACACCGCCGCCACGTGACCGTCGCGGGCGGCGTTGCCGATGTATTCCTTGTGGGCTCCGTCGGTCGGGGTGCAGACGACAAACTCGCCCGCGTCCGGGTCATACGTGGCCGTCGTCGCCAGCGCCTGCACGTTCGAGCCGTGGTCGGCCTCGGTCATGGCGAAGCAGCCGCACAGCTCCAGCGAGGCCGTCGGCCTCAGGTAGCGCTCGTGGTGCTCGCGGGTTCCCAGCTGCTGCACGGCCCCGCCCCATAGCCCGAACTGGACCCCGAATTTGACCAGCAGCGACAGGTCACCGTAGGCCAGCGTCTCGAAGGCGACGACGTTGGCGCCCGGATCGCCCATCCCCCCGAACTCCTCCGGGAACCCGGGAGCGGTCATCTGCTCCTCGGCCAGGGTCTGGGCCCACTTGAGGACCTGCGATCGGTACTCCTCGGTGGCGATGGCGAGGGGCGGCGCGAACTCCGGGCGCCCCAGGACCTCCCGGATCTGATCGCGGCCCTCCGCGTAGCGCCCGTCGAGTAGGCGCTGGAGTGAGCCGGGGTCGAAGCTGATGGGCTGGGTTTCGGTGGCGGTCACGCCCGCGATCATAAGCCCGCGCGGGTCCTACAAGCGCAGGTGGAGGTGGTGCCTGACATGCCGGAAAAAGCGCCCGACGCGGCCGTGGATCCCTGTGGCCAGCCCGGTGGCGCCGAAGAAGATCGCGATCAGGCCCACGATCACGATGAGGGCGCAGAGGATGTGCGGCCACCGCCGCTCCAGGTACACGCGGCCGCGGGTCAGGATGCGCTCGGCGTGGTCGCCCGGGAGCAGCAGCGTGAGCAGGATCGCCAGCAACGGCAGGATGAAGCAGACGTTGAACACGAGCAGGAGCACGAGCTTCCGCGCGGGATCGAGGCCGGAGCCCACGACGGCGGCGATGGCCGCGAAATACGGGAATGCCGTGGGGAGCTCGACCGCGGTGATCGTGACGCCGAGGAGGATGCTCGACCGGCGCTCGGGCGTCGGCGAGGGAAGGCCGCGCGCCACCATGCGGTGCCGACGCCTCCACATGAGCGCCGCCCCGGCCAGCAGCAGCACTCCGGCGAGGAGCTCGCCCGAATAACGAACCGTCCGCCGCACGTCGATGTCCGGTACCGCGTGCCGGATCAGCCCACCGAGCCCGAGCGCGATCAGCGCCCCGCCGGCCAGGTACACGACGAACACGGCGAGGGTGAACTCGGCCACCCGGCTCCGCGGCCGCTCGCCGGAGGCCAGGTAGAGCGCCGGGGCGATCGTCGAGGGGTTGATCGAGTCGGCCAGACCGATCGAGATCATCAGCACCAGCAGCCGCAGCATGCGGGCATTCTTCCCGCTGGCCCAGCGGTTTTGGCACTAAGCGAAGTGGAGCTCCTCGCCCTCGTCCTCGGCGACCGGCTGCTCGCAGGTGGGACACCACCACTGGGCCTCGAGCGGCGTCCCGCACACCGAGTGGCGAATCTCGCTCTCCTGGCCTGATCCCCGCGCCCCCCAGCTCGCGAGCAGCCGTAGCACGCCGGCCAGCTCCTGGCCGGCGGTGGTGAGCTCATAGTCAAAGCGAGGGGGCCGGTCGGAATACGGGCGGGCGACGACGAGAGCGTCGCGCTCGAGTGAGCGGAGCCGCTGCGTGAGGACATTGGGGGCAATGCCCGGAAGCTCCTCCTGGAGCTCGCCAAAGCGCTTGGGCCCCTCGAGCAGGGCGGCGATGACCAGGAGCGTCCAGCGATCGCCGACCCGGTCAAGGGCCTCGGCCAACGCGGCATGCCGGGAGCTGTCCATCGCCGGAGGGATCGTAGGCGCCTTCACGGGCTTGGTACGATAGCGACTTGCAAGTTGCAAGTAACTAGTAGGAGTAGCAAAATGTCTGTACTGGAAGAACTGGAAACCTCGATCGGGTCAGTCGCTGATCAGGTCGGCCCTTCGGTGGTCGGGATCGGCCGGGGCTGGGGCGTCGGTTCGGGGGTGGTGTTCGCCCCTGGGCGCGTGCTCACCAACGCCCACGCCGTCCGCCACGACGAGGTCTCGGTGAGCTTCGGCGATGGCCGGCGGGAAACCGGGCGGGTGCTGGCGTCGGATCCCGACCTGGACCTGGCCGTGATCGAGGTCGACACCGCCGAGGCCCAGCCGATCGAGTGGGAGCCCGACGGCGAGGTTCCGATCGGTCGGGCCGTCCTGGCGCTCGCCAATCCCGGCGGTCGTGGCCTCAGGGTCACCCCGGGCTTTGTCTCCTCGTCCTCGCGGAGCTTCCGCGGCCCGCGCGGGCGCCGCATCGCCGGCGCGATCGAGCACACGGCGCCCCTGCCGCGAGGCTCCTCGGGCGGACCGCTGGTCGACGCCCAGGGCCGCCTCCTCGGGATCAACAGCGTCCGCGTCGACGGCGGGCTGATCCTGGCCATCCCGGCTGACGCCGCCGTGCGCGAGCGCGTCGACGGCCTGGCCCGGGGCGAGCGACCGCGCACGGTGCGCCTCGGGGTGGCGATCGCGCCGCCGCGGGTGGCCCGCCGGCTGCGCCGGGCCGTCGGACTGCCCGAGCGCGACGGCGTGCTCGTGCGCGCGGTCGAGGAGGACAGTCCCGCAGAGCGGGCCGGACTGGAGCGGGGCGATCTGATCGTCGCTGTGGGCGGTACCGAGATCGGGCGGATGGACGCCCTCTACGAGGCGCTCGAGGCGGCCCGCGGCGACGGCACGCTTGAGCTGCGGATCCTCCGCGGGACCGACGAGCGGACGGTCGAGGTGAGCCTGTCATGAGCGCCACCATCGATCGCGAGCCGCCGATCCCGATCCAGGAGGAGACGCCGCTCGACGCCTACTCGCGCATCGTGGTCGGCGTGGCCGAGCGGGTCTCCGGCTCGATCGGCAGCCTCCGCGTGATGCGCCGAGGCCGCGGCGGGCGAGTGCCCGCGGGGGCCGGCAGCGCCGTGGCCCTGACCCCGGACGGCTTCATGCTCACCTCAGCCCACGTCGTCAGCGGCCCCGGACGGACCGGACGGGTCGCCTTCGTCGACGGCCGCGAGCTCGGCTTCGAGACCGTCGGCCTTGACCGCCTGTCTGACCTGGCCGTGCTGCGGGTGGACGGCGACGCGCTCCTCCCGGCTGAGCTCGGTGACGCCGAGCGGTTGCGGGTGGGCCAGCTGGTCGTGGCCATCGGCAACCCACACGGCTTCGCCGGATCGGTGACGGCGGGGGTCGTCTCGGCCCTCGGGCGCTCGCTGCCCGCGCGCTCGGGGCGGACGTTTCGCTACATCGACAACGTGATCCAGACCGATGCTGCCCTCAACCCCGGGAATTCGGGCGGCGGCCTCGTGGACAGCACCGGACGCCTCGTGGGCATCAACACGGCGGTGGCCGGCGTCGGCCTCGGGCTGGCGGTGCCGATCAACTCCGCGACGCGGCAGATCATCGCCGCGCTGATGCGCCAGGGACGCGTGCGCCGCGCGTACATCGGGATCGCCGGCGGCCCGCGGCCGCTGCCCCCGCAGGCGCGGACCCGCATCGGGCGCAAGGGCGGGGTCGAGGTCGTAGAGGTGGCGCCCGGCAGTCCGGCCGAGCGCGCCGGGCTACGGCCGGAGGACCTGATCGTCGAGCTCGGCGGTCGGGCGGTCGAGCGCGCCGAGGACATCCAGCGGCTGATGAACGAGGCGGCGATCGACCAGCCGCTGCCGGTTCACCTGCTCCGCGGCGATCGCTGGATCGAGCTTCAGATCCATCCGGCGGAGCTGGTCGAGTAGCGACGCCGAGAATCCCCGCTCGCTGGGCGAAATAGCCCCAGCAGGGGCCCCGGTCGCCGGGGCGAATGGCTACACTGAGCCCAGCGCCGGGCGGCGTAGCTTCGCCTGCGGCTCGGTGCTCCGAACCATTGACCCTTACGGGAAGCAGAGAAGATGGCCCGTGGAGACATTCGGATCGCTGCCACGCTCGCCTGCGAGGTGTGCAAGCGCCGGAACTACCAAACCCAGAAAAGCAAGCGGAACGATCCGGAGCGACTCCAGATGCGCAAGTACTGCCGCTGGTGCCGCCGGCACACCGACCACCGCGAGACGCGCTGAGCGCAAGGCAGCTCACAGGTGGCGCGCAACCGTAAACGGGCAAAGGAACGCCGGGCCGGCCGGCGTCCCGCTGCCGGCAACGGCGGACGGCCGAGGCGGGATCTCAACCCCGACGATCTCAACCCCGAGGCCCTGCCCGGCTCGATCGAGCACGCCGCGCCCGACGTGGAGCTGGCCGAGGAACAGCTGGCGATCGGCCGCCCCCAGCTCGAGGACGGCGAGGATCTGAGCGCCGAGGCCGAGGCCGCCGAGCGCGAAGGAGAACTTGAAGATGCGGGCGCCGGTTACAACGGCGATCCGCCCGCCCGGATCGGCGGTGGTCTCGGTGGCCGCGGAGGCGGCGGCGGCAGAGGCGGCGGCGGTGCCGCTGCGGCTGGCGCTGTGCCGCTCGCCGAGCCGCACCCTCCCGGGCTCATCGGTCGCCTCATCGGCTTCCTTCAGGGAAGCTGGCGCGAGCTTCAGCGGGTACAGTGGCCGGACCGCCGTCAGGTGGCGCAGGCGACCGGAGTGGTGCTGGGCTTTGTCATCGTCGCCGGGGTGTTCCTCGGCCTGTGCGACCTAGCCTTCTCGCACTTGATGAATTACATCCTCAAGTAGCGCCCGTCCGAAAATCAAAGAGCGCGCTAGAAGTAATAGGTAGAAATGTTTCGCTGGTACGTCGTCAACACATACTCGGGTCACGAGAACAAGGTCAAGCAGAACATCGAGCACCGCGTGTCCTCGCTGGGGCAGAAGGGTGCCGTGAGGCAGATCGTCGTCCCCACCGAGTCCGTCTCGGAGATGAAGGACAACCAGAAGATCACCGTCGAGAAGCGGACGATGCCTGGCTACGTGCTCGTCAACATGGACCTCAACGAGGACTCATGGCAGCTGGTCAAGGGCACGCCCGGAGTCACCGGCTTCGTCGGCGCCTCCAACGAGCCGGTGCCGCTGACCCAGGACGAGGTCAACCGGCTGCTCCACCGCGAGCAGGAGGTCCGGCCGCGGAGCCGGGCCCAGTTCTCGATCGGGGAGTCGGTCAAGGTCGTCTCCGGCCCGCTGTCCGATTTCTCCGGTGAGATCTCCGAGGTCAACGAGGACGCCCAGCGCCTCAAGGTCCTGGTCTCGATCTTCGGGCGTGAGACGCCGGTCGAGGTCGGCTTCGACCAGGTGAAGAAGGTCTGAGGCAGCCCCCGGGGGGTCTGAGCCAAGCCCCGGGGCGGGTGTATCACGCGTGATACACTCGTCGGGTGGCGAACGTCAGCATCCGAGACCTGCGCAACAAGGGCGGCGAGATCGTCGACCGCGCCGCGCGTGGGGAGCAGATCACGATCACCAAGAACGGTGAGCCCGTGGCGGAGCTCCGGCCGCTGCCGCGCCGGTGGGTCCCGATGGATGTCCTGCACGAGAAGTGGAAGAACCTTCCGAAGATGAGCTATCAGGAACTCCGTGCAGACCTCGACGAGATCTTCGACCCCTCGCTGTGAGCCCGTCACTGGCCCGTCGAGAGCGGGGGCTCCTCGATACATCCGTCGTAATCGAGCTCCCGGACCTCGCTGACCCCGCCGTCCTGCCGCTTGGGGGCGTTATCAGCGCAGTGACGCTGGCCGAACTATCGGTTGGCCCACTCGTCGCGGGAGATGATCACCAGCGTGCGGTGCGGCAGAGACGCCTCCAAGAGGTCGAGGGTCAGTTCGACGTGCTCCCGTTCGACGCAGAAGCCGCACGTGCTTTCGGGCGTGTAGGCGCTTCCCTACGTCGCGCTGGTCGCAAGGCGGCTGCGCGGACCTACGACGGCATGATCGCCGCCATCGCGATCGCCAACGACTTGCCTCTGTACACCTGCAATGCGAAAGATTTTGCGGGCATCGAGGGGCTCGAGCTCATTGCCGTTCCCACCAGCTAGTCTCTTTTCGTTCCATGGCCAAGAAGGTCCTCACCCAGATCAAGCTCCAGGCCCCCGCGGGCTCGGCCTCACCGGCGCCACCCGTCGGTCCCGCCCTGGGCCAGCACGGGGTCAACATCATGGAGTTCGTCAAGGCGTTCAACGCCCAGACCCAGAGCGACGCCGGGACCGTGATCCCGGTCGTGATCACGGTGTATGAGGATCGCTCGTTCACCTTCATCACCAAGAGCCCGCCGGCGGCGGTGCTGATCAAGCAGGCGATCTCGCTGGAGAAGGGATCCGCCGAGCCCAACCGCGACAAGGTGGGGCGGATCACCCAGGATCAGCTGCGCCAGATCGCCGAGCGCAAGATGAACGACTTGAACGCCAACGACGTCGACGCGGCGGCGAAGATCATCGCCGGCACCGCGCGCTCGATGGGCGTGGAGGTGGTCTAGTGGCACACCACGGCAAGAAATACCTGGACGCGCGCGAGAAGGTCGATCGCGAGCACGAGTACCCGCCCGCCGAGGCGATCTCGCTGATCAAGCAGCTCTCGCCGGCCAAGTTCGACGAGTCGATCGAGGTGCATATCCGCACTGGCCTCAACGTCCGCCACGCCGACGAGCAGCTGCGCGGGACGCTGGCGCTCCCGAACGGACTCGGCAAGGACGTAAAGGTGGCCGTCTTCGCTCAGGGCGACAAGGCCCGCGAGGCCGAGGAGGCGGGCGCCGATGTGGTGGGCGCCGAAGACCTGGCCGAGCGGATCCAGGAGGGCTTTGACGACTTCGACGTGGCGATCGCCACCCCGGACCTGATGCCGGTGGTGGGACGTCTGGGCCGGATCCTCGGGCCCCGGGGCAAGATGCCGAATCCCCGCGTGGGCACGGTGACCCCCGATGTGGGCCGCGCGGTCGAGGAGGCCAAGGCGGGCAAGATCGAGTACCGGACCGACCGCAACGCGATCGTCCACCTGATCATCGGCAAGAAGAGCTTCGATGAGCGCCGGCTGCTGGAGAACTACGCGGCGGTGATCGACGAGCTGATCCGGGCCAAGCCCTCGGCGGCCAAGGGCCGGTATCTGCGGACGATCACGGTGACGAGCACCATGGGCCCCGGGATCAAGGTCGACCCGAGCCGGACCCGCGACATCGTCGAGGAGCCCGTAGCGGCCTAAACTCTGAGAAACAGACTTCCTGCCTCAGACCTTCGGCGGCGCTCCGCGCATAAGACCGAAGCAGGTGGAGCCTCGAGACGAGCTCATGGCTCGACTGCGACGCCCGCCTGAGAGCGGGCGTTATTAGTTGGAGAGCCATGAACAAAGACCAGAAAGCAGCAGTAGTAGAGGAGCTGAGCGAGCAGATTCGCTCCGCTGAGGCGATCTTCGCCGTCGACTACCGGGGCATCTCGGTGTCCGACGCCGCCGAGCTCCGCCACCGGCTGCGTGAGGCCCAGACGCGCTTCCGCATCGTCAAGAACTCTTTGACTGAGCGCGCGAGCGATCAGGCCGGTGCCGAGGCGCTCAAGGCGATGCTCGAAGGCCCGACCGCGCTGGCGTTTGTGTCCGGGGATGCCGCTCTGGCGGCCAAGGCGCTGAACGACGCCGCCCGGAGCTTCGGGACGCTCCAGTTCAAGGGCGGCCTGATGGACGGCGACACGCTTACGGCCGAGCAGATCCAGTCGATTGCCCGGCTGCCCTCACGCGATGTGCTCCACGGTCAGCTGGTGGGCACGATCGCGGCGCCGCTATCCGGGCTGGTGCGGACGCTGAACGCGCTCATCGCGGGGATCGCCATTCAGCTCCAGCAGATGGCGGAGCAGGGGCTGGTGACGGGCGAGGCCCCGGCGGTTGAGGAGCCCGCCCCTCAGCCTGAGGCCGAAGCCGCGCCGGAGCCCGAAGCCGAGGCTGCGCCGGAGACCGAGAGCGCTTCCGCGGAAGCGCCTGAGGCCGAAGCTACCCCGGAGCCTGCGGCCGAGGAGCCCGCCGAGGAAGCGCCGGCTGCGGAGGCTCCGGCCGAGACGGCCGAGGAGCCTGCCGAGACGGCCGAGCCGGAGGCCGAAACCCCGCCCGAGCCCGAGAGCGCTTCCGCGGAAGCGCCTGAGGCCGAAGCTACCCCGGAGGAGCCCGCGGCCGAGGAGCCGGGCGAATCTGAGACTTCTGAAGAAACCGACACTGAAGCTTCCGACGCCGAAGCGTCAGAGGAGTAAGGAGAAACGATGACAACCACACAAGAGTGGATCGACGAGCTCAAGGGCATCTCGGTGCTCGAGCTGTCTGAGCGCATCAAGGCGCTCGAGGAGGCCTTCGGCGTTTCGGCGACCGCAGTCGCCGCCGCGGCCCCGGCCGCCGCTGCTGGTGGCGGCGGCGACGGCGCCGGTGCCGAGGAGGAGCAGAGCACCTTCGACGTCGTCCTGACCGGCGCCGGCGACAAGAAGATCCAGGTGATCAAGGTCGTCCGCGCTGCCACAGGCCTGGGCCTCAAGGAGGCTAAGGCTCTCGTTGACGAGGCCCCCAAGCCCGTCAAGGAAGGCATCGAGCGCGAAGAGGCCGACAAGCTCAAGTCAGAGCTCGAGGAGGCCGGCGCCAGCGTCGAGCTGAAGTAGCTCGGCCCCACAAGTTCGTACCGGCGAGCGGGTGTCCGGCGTGGCTGGGCACCCGCTTTGTGCGCCTAGGGGCGGTTTCTCCCCCTCGCTACGAGCTCGATGCGGTGGGCGGTGACGGCCCACGCCGGAGTTCCTGCGGCATGGATGATCAATTCGGCGGTGAGCTTGTGGTTCTTGCTGTGGCTTAGCAGCTTGCGTCCGTAGGCGTTCAGGCGGATCGTCAAGCGCGCTTTGTGGTGGGCCTTGATCCTGTACTTCTGGGTCCCCAGAAGCTTTAGCGCCTTGGCTACCTGGGCGTCCCCGGCTAGCCCCGTGGCGAGCTCAAGCTTGACGTTCCCTGTGCATGGCTTGTCCAAGTTGCAGGTCAGCGGGATCACCGTGGAACCGTTTGAGACGGTGGCCGTGGAGGAGCTGCTGCTGGGTGCGGAGGGCTGCTGAATAGCGAACGCTTCGTAAACGAACGTGTATTTGTTGTCGCAAACCTGGTTTTGGCTAGCGCTGAGCGCGCAGCTGGTTATCGCGGTCGGCCAGGCGTTGGTGAACTGCCACTGCTCGACCTGCGTGCCGGTGTTCTCGACTTCGGTGACCGTCATATTCTTCCTGGATCCGCTCGCGCCGGCCGCCGCCTGCTGAGCCCAAGTCGCCAGCTTCTGTATTGCGCTGGTATTGCTGCACGAATTCGGAACACTCAGTGTGAATGACGGCTGCTGGTTCCCGGTCGCCTGCTCGTTACCCGCGGTTCCGATGGATTGGCTCTCCGTGACAACGTCACCCGTGCTCGGCCCGCTGAACTGGGTCGCGGTGACGAGGTTTACGCCATCGACGGCCACCGTGTAGTAGTAGGTCGGTGGGGCGCCGCCGAGTGCATGCGCCCGAAGCGGGGCCCCGGTGGAGTCGGCGGCAGCGCCACCGGAGCAGGCGGGGGCAGCCTGCGTGGCCGCTGAGGCCTGGTTGGAGTTGCCAGAGCTCCCGGTCGTGTTGACCGCTCTCACGTAGTAGTAATAGGTCGTCGACGGGCTCAAGCCGGTGTCGGCAAACGAGGTCGCGCTGCTCGATCCGACCTGCGTGTACGGACCGCCAGATGAAGGTGCGCGCCAGACGGTGTAGCTGGCGGCACCGGCCGCCGCGCTCCAGCTCAGATCGATCTCGCTCGTGCTGGCCGGGACGGCTGTCAGCCCCGTCGGCGCCGCGGGCGTGTTTGGCCTAACCGTATACGTGAGGACTGTCTGGCCCACGTTACCCGCCTTATCCTTGGCGGTTACGGAGAAGGTGTGGCTCCCCGCGCTCGAGGTGTCGATTGGGCTGCCCGAACTGACCAGGCCCGACGTATTGACTGCCCCGGAGCATTCCGACACCCCGGTTCCGCTGCCGTCGGAGCAGCTGTAGGCCGCGTCGACCACCTGCCCCTGGCTGTAGACGGCGTTGCCTGAGGGCGCCGTGATCGTGATCGTCGGCGCCGTCGTGTCGACGAGAACTGTCATCTGCGGAGAGCTGGGCACCGCACTGGTGTTGCCGGCCCAGTCGGTCGCCGTGGCGTAGAAGCTGTAGAGGCCGTCGCCCTCTCCACCCAGGCCGTCTTCGACCGCGGTCTGGTTCTGAATCGATGACTGGGCGTACTGCCCGCTCGGTCCCGCGACGGTTCCGATAACGGAATAGCTGCTGTCCTTCGGGCCCTTCATCGACAGTTGGACCTGCTTGAGCTCCGAACCGCTGTCGCTGGCGCTGAAGAGCACAGTGAACGCGGTGGCGTTGGTGGTCGAATTCGTCGACTGACCGGACGGCGGGAAGGCAATGGCGGTCGGAGCCACGGTGTCAACGATCACGCTGGCGTCAGGGGTCGACTTGGCCGCTTCGGTGTTGCCGGCGGCATCGGTTGCGCGGGTGTAGAAGCTGTAACTCCCGTCCCCCGCGGCGGTGTAGGTGAAGCTGCCGCTCGACGCGGGAATCGATTGGGTCGCGGCGGGCGAGTAGGTCGTGTCCCCAGGCCCCTTCACAAAGAGCTCGATCTGCGTCACCCCGGACCCTTCGGCGCCATCAGACGCCGTGTAGTTCAACGTAAGAGCTCGGGTGTTCGAGTACGGGCTGGGTGCCGTTACCTTCGACGTGGGCGGAGTTGTGTCGACCACGGTGATCGAGTCCGGGCTTGACTTCTCCGCCTCCTGGTTGCCGGCACCATCGACGGCACGGGTGTAGAACGCATACTCGCCGTCGCCTTCGGTGGGGGTGTAGGAGAAGCTGCCCTGGCCGTTGGCCGGGGGCGCCGAGTCCGTCTGCGCCCTCTCGAAGTACTGGTCGCTCGGTCCCTTGACGTACAGCTCGACCGACGCGAGGCCAGACGACGGGCTCGGATCCGAAGCCACGTAGCTGACCGTGAAGGTGGCGTTGGCATAGCTGGGCGAGCTTGCCGTGGAGCTTGGCGGCACCGAATCGGTCGTGCCGCCTCCCCCGTCTGTACTGGCCGGCGCGACGACGGGATCGGTCGCGTCGGATTGGGCCGGGGCGCTCGTGGTCCCGTTGCTGGCCGTGACTTGGACCCGAATCGTGTCACCCAACTGGTTGTTGGTGACGTCGAAGTGCTGGCCGGTGCCGGCGGTGGTGATCTTCTGGCAGTTGGCACCGCCGGAGTCGCACGCGAACCACTGATATCCGTAGCTGGTGGGGTTGCCCGTCCAGTCTCCCGGGAGCGCGGTCAACGTCTGATTGACCTGGGCCGTGCCGGAGATCAGCGGCGGCTGGGTGTTGGTCGGCGCTGGCAGCACAGGCGTCGTGAAGGTCTGGTCAGCGCCGTAGACCGGGCTGCCGGTGCCCTGCTGGGCCACCAGCCGGTAGTGGTAGAGCGTCGACGGC
Organism: Solirubrobacteraceae bacterium; assembly: GCA_035505215.1. Lineage (GTDB taxonomy): Bacteria > Actinomycetota > Thermoleophilia > Solirubrobacterales > Solirubrobacteraceae > Palsa-465. The sequence goes on from DATJQY010000010.1 coordinate 84,971, forward strand.
TGCAAGCCGGACACGTCCGCGGCGGCCGAGTAGGAGTTCTGGGTCCCGGCGGCCTCCGTCGGGGTGGTTTGGCCGTAGGTTTGGTCGGTGCCGTACTGGAACCAATAGTTGGTGGCAGCCCCGTTGGGGTTGACGATCCCGAGTAGGGTCACGCCGGTGGCGGTGAGGTCGTGGACGCCGCCCGTCGTCGCCGATGGCCCCGTCGCCGCCCCGACGACGGTGTAATCGACGGTCCGGCTCGTGGTGTTGCCGGCGTTGTCGCTGGCATTGACGGTGAAGCTATGTGTGCCGAGTGACGAGGTGTCGACCAACCCGCCGTTGGCCACGGGGCCGCTGCAGGTGGCGATCCCCGAACCGTTCGGATCGGTGCAGCCGTAATTGGCCGTGACGGACGTGCCCTGGGTGTACTGGCTGCCGTCTGATGGGGTCAGGATCGTCACCTGTGGCGCGGCTGTATCAAGCTCGGTTGTGCTGTCGGCCGAGTCCTTGGTCTCGGTGTTGCCAGCGTTGTCCTTGGCCACGGTGTAGAAGGCGTAGTTGCCGTCGCCTTCGCCGGCGGAGTAGTCGATTGACCCGCTCGCGGGCGGATTCGAGACCGTCTGGACGAGCACGTAGGAGGGGTCGCTTGGTCCCTTGGCCCAGAGCTGAAGTGAGGCAAGGCCGGATCCGCCCTGGTCGCTGACCGTGTACTGCACCGGAATCGAGACCGTGCGCGCGTTGGTCGGCGAGCTGGCACTCGAGACGGGCGCGGTGGTGTCCGGGGTGCCGTTGCCGACGACGGCGTGGATCACGTTCGCGGTGCTGTAGTCGGGGGTGAACGACTCGCTATTCGCCAACGGCGGACTCACGGTCGTGGACGCGAACCTCCCGGTCAGGCTGCCGCTGTAGGTCAAGAACCCGATCGTGTCCCCGGGCTGGGCCGCCGCCGCGTAGCTTGAGCTGGGCTCAAGCGCCAGGGTGCCATCCAGCGACACATTCCCGGTCACCCCGAGCTTGGCGTAATCACCGGCGGAGGTCCCGTCGACCGCCACTGCCAAAGTGCCTCCGGGGCCTTGCTGATATCCGCTCCCCAGGGTGAGGGTGCCGGGGCTGTCGCCCGGGGCGACGGTGCCGGCGTCGTTGGTCAGCTTGCCGCCGATCGTGCCGGTCCCCGTGAGGGTCCCGCCGGTCAGGTCGGCAGGGCCGGCCAGCGTTCCGTCGACTTCGGCGGTCCCGCCCGAGAGGTTGAGCTGGGTTGCGCCGAGCGTCGTCCCGGCGGCCAGATCGGTGGTGCCGCCGGTCTGATCAAGCGTGTAGGGGACGGTGGTCGTGCCCGCGGGGGCCGCGAACCCAGACCCGGACAGGGTCAGGCTGTTGCCGGCGTAGGTGCCCGAGGTCCCGAAGCTCACAGCGCCACCGGATGACAGGCTCGGGGTGCCCGCGGGGGTGAAGTTCGGGTTGTTGATGCTCACCGGGTTGGGGGTGCTCATCGACCCGCCGTAGAAGTACTCGCTCTGGGAGCCTTCGATTTTGAAGCTCCCCGAGCCGGTCTGGAGCAGCGCCAGCGCGCCGCTGGGGTTGTAGTTGATGCCCGACGAGGTGCTGGTCGAGTTCCAGTCGAAGTTGCCGTTGATGGTGAAGGTCTGCCCGCCGGACCCGGTGAGATTGCCGCCGAGGATGGATAGGTTCCCCGTCGAGCCACCGGTGTTGAGCTGAAGCGTGCCGCCGCTCAGGGAGGTTCCCGCGCTGGATGCGTAGCCACCGCTGTCGATCACCTGCCCGCCGCTCACGGACACGCTCGCGGTGGAGAGACTGCCGGTCCCGGTGACGGTGGTCGTGCCGCCCGTCTGGACGTAGCTTCCGGCTCCGGACACAGTGCCGTTGATGGTGGCGTTGCCCGGACTCAAGTGGTCACCGGCCGGAACGCTGAGCACCGCGCCCGAGTCAAGGTTGAGCACGCCCACGCTCAGATCGGTGGCCAAGCTACTCGAGCTGCCCGTGAGATGGACGGTGTAGGGGATGCTGATGGCGCCGCCGCTGGTCGTGATCCCATCGGCGTTGATCGTCAGCGTGTTTCCGCTGTAGGTCCCGGCGCTCGTGAACGCGACCGTGTTGCCGCTGCCCGTAGCCGACAGCGTGGAGCTCCCCGTGGGACTGAAGTTGAGGTTGCTGATCGTGACCGGGTTGGGGGTGGTGATCGTCCCGCCCTCGAAGTACTCGGACTGAGATCCCTCGATCTTGAAGCTCTGGCCGGGCGCCTGCGACAGGGTGAGCGCGCCGCTGGGGCTGTAATTGATGCCCGCCCAGGTGTTCGTCGCGTCCAAGTCGAAATTGCCGTTGACGCTTAGCGTCTGGCCGCCTGAGCCCGACAGGTCGCCCCCCGTCAGCGTGAGATTCCCGGTCGTCCCGCCGGTGTTGAGCTGGAGCGCGCCACCGCTGATCGAGGTCGCGCTATCCGCCGAATAGCTGCCGTTGTCGCTCAACTGGCCGCCGGTCACCGACACGTTATCCGTCGACAGCGTCGCGCCGCCGGGCAGCGAGGTCGTCCCGGCTGCCTGCATGAACGTGCCCTGACCGGTCACCGTGCCTGAGATCTGGCCCCCGCCCACACTCAGCTGACGGCTCGCGGGCACGGTCACCGCCGAGGACGGGTCCGTGTTCAACGTTCCGACGCTCAGGTCGGTGGCCAAGCTACTCGAGCTGCCCGTGAGATGGACGGTGTAGGGGATGCTGATGGCGCCGCCGCTGGTAGTGATCCCATCGGCGTTGATCGTCAGTGAGTTGCCGCCGTAGGTGCCAGCGCTCGTGAAGGCCACCGTGTTCCCGGTCCCGGTGGCCGACAGGATCGCGTTGCCGTAGCCAGTGAAGTTGGTGTTGGAGATGCTGACCGGGTTGGGGGTGGTGATCGTCCCGCCCTCGAAGTACTCGGACTGGGAACCCTCGACCTTGAAGCTGTGCCCCGACGCCTGGGACAGCGTGAGCGCTCCGCTCGGGCTGTAGTTGATCCCTGACCAGGTGCTGGTCGCGTCCCAGTCGAAGTTCCCGTTGATGCTCAGCGTCTGCCCGCCCGAGCCGGACAGGTCGCCGCCAACTAGCGTCAGGTTCCCGGTCGACCCGCCCGTGTTGAGCTGCAGGGCGCCGCCGCTGATGGTCGTGGCCGTCGACGCTGAATACGTGCCGCCGCCGCTCAGCGTTCCCCCCGTCACCGACACGTTGTCGGTCGACAGGGTTGCGCCGCCCGCCACCGTCGTGGTCCCGTTGGTCTGAACGAATGTGCCGTGACCGGTCACCGTGCCGGAGATCTGGCCTCCAGCCACGCTCAAGCTGTGGCCGCTCGGCACCGTCAGGGTTGTGCCTGCATCGGTATTCAGAGCCGCCAGCGCCAGGTCCCCGGCCAGGCTGCTCGCGCTCCCGGTCAAATGCACCGTGTACGGGAGGTTCACCGCCCCTGACTCCGTCACGATCCCATCTGCATTCATCGTCAGGTCATCCCCCGAATACGTACCCGGCGTCTCGAATGTGATCGTATTGCCGCTCCCCGTCGCCGACAGACTCGAGGTACCCGAGGGCCAGAACTCGAGGTCGCTGATCGTCACCGGATTCGGCGTGCTCATCGACCCGCCGGCGAAGTACTCCGGCGCCGAGCCCTCGATCGTGAAGCTGTGTCCCGCTGACTGCGCGAGCAGGATCCCGCTCCCCCCGTCGTTGTTGAAGCCCGAAACGCCCCCGCTCACCGCATCCCAGTCGAAATCACCATCCAGCTGAAGCGTGCGCCCGCTGGCGCCGTTCAATGCGCCGTTTGTGATCTTCAGCCCCGAAAGCGACGAATCATCGACTGAGCTGTCGAGCGTGAGCCCACCCCCGCTGATCGTCAGGCTCCCGCCCTGAACCGAATCCGCGTTCTGAGATCCCGTCGAGACGACCACCGTCGTCCCACTGGGCCAGCACGCCACGTCACTCGATGTCGGTACCTGGTGTACCGAGCTATCGCTGGGGCTCGTCCAGTTGGATGCCGTCGCCCAGTCCCCACCGGTCGACCCAGTGAAGTTATCTGTGCACGTGCCCAGATTCAGGCTGCTCGCCAGCGCGACGTAGGCGCCCGTGGCGCCGGCCAGACAACCCACCGCAACGCAAACTAGAAGCCAGCCGCGACGAACGCGGCCAATCAAAGCCCTAAGAGCCCCCGACACCGGTCCTCCAGTTAGTACTGAGTTGCTGTTGGCCTGTCTCAACCACGGATCAACAGCTTGAGGCGGTGGACTGTGGTCGCTGTATGACCGTGACTGACCGTCGTGATGACCTCGGTCACCACCAGCGATCGGTGCCCGCGCGTCAGCCGTCGGCCGGCAGCGTTCAGCCGGATGTGGACGGGGCGGCGCTGGTGGGCGGCGATATGGAAGCCAGCGGCTCCAAGCTTTATCGCGTGTTTCTTGGTGACCCGGGCAATTCCGGCCGGTGGGGCGGTGTAGAGGGTCACCTTCCCGTTACAACCGGCTAGGGCTTGACAGGGGAGGGTGAGGGTCGCGGCTCCGCTGGTGACGGTGGCTGTCGGCGGAGGCTGCGCGAGCGACGAGGTGGCGAACTGGACATCTAGACCATCCAGGATCCCGTCGTAGTCGGTGGCGTCCAATCGAACGTGGTAGACCGTTCCAGGGGCAAGCTGAGTGAGATGGACCGAGACGTTCTCACCAGAGATGGTGGCCGAGGCGTGGTGCCCATACGCGGTCGTCAGGCCATACTCGACCTGGGCCAAGAAGCCCTCGCCCGCCGCTGCTGCTTGCGGAAGCCGCCACGTCAGGTCGGCAGTGGACGCAGTGAGCCCTGTGATGTTCACCGCGTTCTGTCCGCACTGATCTCTCTCGGCTTGTTCCTCCGGGCTCGGCTGGTTAGATACCCCTTCACCGGGTCCGAATGCCGCCGAGCCCCTCAACGACGGGTTGGCGCTGGCCCCCGCGATGCACTCCGGCTGAGCACTTCCGGCAACGGTTGTGAACTGCAGCGGCTGCGATGTCCCGACAGCGCCAGACCCATCGGTCGCCACTGCCTGCGCCACGTAGGCACGATCCCCGAGCAGTGGCCCGAACAGGCCACTCAGCTGTAGCCCGATCTTCATCGTAATCGGACCATAAACAGAGGTTCCAGCGTCATAGCTGACCGGCGGGCTCGACACTTTCTGGCCGCTCCCGTCAGCCAAGCTGAGCTGAATCGCCACCGTGCCCGGGCTCGTGCTGGATACTTGGACGTAGAATTCTGCCGCTGCAATGTCTGCTGAGCCCGCCGCGCCTGCGCTTTGATCCGGCTCACCCAGCAGAATCACGCTCGGCGCGCCGTACGCCTCGCTCGTCGTCGTGAACTCTTGGTCGGCGCCTACTGTGTTGCCGTTGTCGGCGACGAGTTGGTAGTGGTAGGTCGTGTCAGGCGAGAGATCCGACACGTCGACCGACAGCGCATGTGAGTCGGTGTCCGGTCCGATCGTTTCGTCAGCTGTGGTCTTGCCGTACCTATTCGTGGTTCCGTACTGGAAGTGGTAGGTGACCTTCCGTCCTTCTGGGTTTATCGTCCCGGCCAGGGTGGCCGTGGTCGAGCCCACGGACGCCGCCGGATCGGTGCTGGCCTCGATTGGGGGGAACTCGGCGGTCGTAAACGTCTGCACGGCGCCGTCGATGGTGGTGGCTCCCTGCTCGGCGACGATCCAGTACTGGTAGGTCGTGTCGGTCTCGAGCCCGGTCAGGTCCGCGGTGGCCACGAAGCCGTTCTGGGTTCCCGCATCAAGGAGCGCTGACTTCAGAAGCTCTCCGCCTGGGCTCGTCCGGTATTCGAAGTAGTACTTGGCATCTGAGCCGTTCGGGTTGACGACTCCGTTAAGGGTGGCACTCGTCTGCGTGACGTTGCTGGCGCTGCCGGTCGTGGCGCCGAAGGACTCTCCGCCCGCGGGGCCGGCGGGTCCGGTAGGACCTGTGGCTCCGGTCGCCCCCGTTGCTCCGGCGGCTCCGGTCGCGCCCGTGGCTCCGGTGGCGCCAGTGACCCCCGTGGGTCCGGTGGGACCTCTGGCCCCGGTCGCCCCAGTGGCCCCCGTCGGCCCGGTGGCTCCGGTCGCCCCGGGGGCTCCGATGGCTCCGGTCGGCCCGGTGGCTCCTGTGGGGCCTGTGGGTCCGGTGGCGCCCGTGGCTCCGGTGCCTCCGGTGGGACCGCCTTGGGCCGGGGTGGTGAAGGTTTGGTCGGCGCCGTAGACGAGCGAACCGTTGCCCTGTTGGGCGACGAGACGGTAGTGGTAGAGGGTGGAGGCGGAGAGGCCGGTTATGTCAGCAGCTGCGGAGTAGCCGTTCTGGCTGCCGGCGTCCTGCTCGGTGGTTTCGTCCCCGTAGCTTTCGTCGGTGCCGTATTGGAACCAGTAGTGGGTGTCAGCACCGTTGGGGTCGACGATCCCGAGCAGGGTGGCGCTGGCGGCGGTGATGTCGTGCGCGCCGCCGGTGGTGGCGTCCGGCGCTGTCGGCCCGTTCACGACGGTGTAATTGACGGTGCGGTTATTGGAGTTGCCGGCGTTGTCGCTTGCGTCGACCGTGAAGCTGTGGGTGCCGAGGGCGGAGGTATCGATGGGGCTACCGTTGGCGACCGGCCCGCTGCACGTGTTGACGCCGGAGCCGCCCGGATCGGTGCAGCCGTAGTTAGCGTCGACCGTCGAGCCTTGCGTGTACTGACCCCCATCCGAGGGGGAGGAGATCGTGACCTGCGGGGCAGTCGTGTCGATCTGTGTGACCGCGTCGGGCGAGGCGGGGGTGGCCTCGGTGTTGCCAGCGTTGTCCTTGGCCACGGTGTAGAAGGAGTAGTTGCCGTCGCCTTCGCCGGCGGTGTAGTTGATTGACCCGCTGGTGGGCGGGTTGGAGACCGTCTGGACGAGCACCGGGCTTGGGTCGCTGGGGCCCTTGGCCCACAGCTGCAGCGACGCCACGCCCGAGCCGCCCTGATCGGAGTCGGTGTACTGCACCGGGATCGTCACGTTCCGTGCGTAGGCGGGCGAACTCGCGCTCGACACCGGTGCGGTGGTGTCCGGTGTGCCGTTGCCGACCACGGCCTGCACCACGCCGTTGCCGCTGTAGTCGGGGGTAAAGGACTCACTGTTCGCCAGCGGCGGATTGACCGTGGTAGACGCGAACTTGCCGGTCAGATTTCCCGAGTAGGTGAGAAAGCCGATCGTGTCCCCCGTCTTCGCCGCCGCCGCGTACCCCGAGCTGGGTTCGAGGGCCAGCGTGCCGCCCAGGGTGACGTTGGCCGTGGAAGCGAGCTTCGCGTACTGGTCGCTTCCCGTCCCATCAACCGCGATCGCCAGGGTGCCGCCCGGACCCTGCGAGTAGCTGTTGGTGATCGACAGGCCCCCGGCCGACACGGCGGGAGCGACGGTGCCATTGATGTTGCTGACATTGCTGGTGAGCGTTCCGCCGCCCTCCAGGGTGCCGGTCCCGTTCAGCGTGAGCGGCGCGCTCAGCGTCCCGTCGACCTGCAAGGTGCCGGCGGACAGGTTCACCTGGTTGGCACTCAGCGTGCTACCGGCCGGCACCGACGTGTTCCCGCCGGTCAGATTAAGCGTGTAGTAGGGGAGGCTGGTGGCGCCGGAGGCGGTGCTCACGCCGGCGGCGTTGATCGTGAGTCCGCCGCCGCCGTAGGTACCGGGTGCGGTGAAGCTGACCGAGTTTCCGCTCGCGGTGAGCGTCGGGCTGTTGACCGGGTTAAAGCCGGGATTGCCGATCGATACCGGATCGGGGGTAGTGATCGTGCCGCCGTAGAAGTTCTCCTGCCCCGAGCCCTCGATCTTGAAGCTCCCCGAGCCCGTCTGAACCAGCGCCAGCGCGCTGCTGCCGTCGTTGTTGATGGACGAGCTGCCGCTGGTCGTGTTCCAATCGAAATTTCCGGTGATGGTCAGGGTGTTGCCGCCGGAGCCGTTTAGCGACCCGTTATCAAGCGTCAGATCGCCGGTCGAGCCCCCGGAGTTCAGCTTCAGTTCCCCACCGGTGATCAGGGTGCTCTTGCCAGCTGCATAGCCCCCGTTCCCGGCCAGCGTCCCGCCCGATTGCAGGACATAGTCGGTCGACAGCTCGCCCGTGTCGGTGATTGTCGTCGTGCCGTTGCTCTGGACGTAGGTTCCGGCACCCGAGATGATGCCGTTGATCGTGCCGCTCGCGTTCAGGTGATCACCGGCTGGCACCGTCAGCGCCGAGCCTGAATCGGTGTTGAGGGTGCCGACCGTCAGGTCGGTGGTCAGGTCGCTCGAGTTGCCGGTGAGGTGCAGGGTGTAGGGGAGGGTGATGGCGCCGCCGCTAGTTGCAATCCCGTCGGCGTTCATGGTCAGGCTGTTGCCTTGGTAGCTCCCCGCGGTGGCGAAGCTGATCGTGTTCCCGGCGCCGGTGGCCGACAGGGTCGGGTTGCCCGAGGGGCTGAAGTTGAGGTTGGTGATCTTGACCGGGTTGGGGGTGCTGATCGACCCGCCTTGGAAGTACTCCGCCTGCGAGCCCTCGATGGTGAAGTTGTGTCCGGGCATCTGCACCAGCGCCAGGGCGCCGCTGGGGGAGTAGTTGATCCCTGACCAGCTGCTCGTCGGGTTCCAGTCGAAGTTCCCGTTGATCGTCAGCGTGCTCCCACCCGAGCCCGAGAGATCGCCGCCGGTCAGGGTCAGATCGCCGGTCGAGCTGTCGCTGCCCAGCTGGAGCGTCCCCCCGCTGACCGTAGTGCTCACCGCCGAGGCGTAGGTCCCGCCGCTGCTCAGTGTCCCGCCGCTCACCGCGACCTTGTCGGTGTCAAGCGTTCCGCCGTTTGACACCGTCGTCGTCCCCCCGGCCTGGGCGAATGTACCCGCCCCGCTCACGGTGCCGGAGATCTGGCCCCCGTTGGTCACGCTCAAGGCGTGCCCGCTCGGAACGGCAAGCGACGACCCCGGGTCGGTGTTCAACGTGTTCAGGCTCAGGTCGGTGGTGAGGTTGCTCGCGCTGCCTGTGAGGTGCAGGGTGTAGGGGAGGGTGATGGCGCCGCCGCTGGTCACGATCCCGTCGGCGTTCATCGTCAGGCTGTTGCCCTCGTAGGTTCCCGGTGCCGTGAAGCTGATCGTGTTCCCCGTGCCGGTGGCCGACAGAGTCGGGTTGCCGGAGGGGGAGAAGTTGGTGTTGCTGATCGTCACCGGGTTGGGGGTGCTGATCGATCCGCCCTCGAAGTAGTTCGCCTGGGAGCCCTCGATGGTGAACTTGTGCCCGGCCGTCTGCACGAGTGCCAGGGCGCCGCTGGGGGAGTAGTTGATCCCCGACCAGGAGCTCGTCGGGTTCCAGTCGAAGTCACCGTTGATCGTGAGCGTCTTGCCGCCGGACCCCGACAGATCGCCGCCGACCATCGTCAGCTTTCCGGTTGAGCTGTCGGTGTTGAGCTGGAGCGTGCCGGCACTGATCGTCGTGCTCACCGGCGCCGTGTAGCTCCCACCGCTGCTCAGTGTCCCCCCGGTGACGGAGACGCTATCGGTCGACAGGCTGCCGCCGCCGGCGACTGTGGTCGTCCCGCCCGCCTGCACGAAGGTGCCCGATCCGCTTACCGTCCCGGAGATCTGGCCCCCACTGGTCACGCTCAGGCTGTGCCCGGCCGGCACCGTCAGCGTCGAGCCTGAATCGGTGTCGAGTGACCCCAGACCCAGATCGCCGGCCAAGCTGCTCGAAGACCCCGTGAGATGGAGGGTGTAGGGCAGATTCACAGCACCGGACCGCGTAACGATGCCGTCGGCGTTGATGGCCAGGCTGCTCCCGTTGTAGGACCCCGGCGTCGCGAAGGTGACCGTGTTGCTGGTGCCGGTGGCCGACAGCGTGGTGTCGCTAGAGGGCCAGAAGTTCGTGTTGCTGATCGTCACCGGGTTGGGGGTGCTCATCGACCCGCCAGCCAGGTACTCGGGTGTCGAGCCCTCGATCGTGAAGCTGTGCGAGTTGACCTGCACCAACGCCAGCCCGCTCCCACTCGAATCGAAGTACGAACTACTCGACACCGCATCCCAATCGAAATCGCCGTCCAGCTGAAGCGTCCGCCCGCTCGCCCCATTCAGCGTCCCGCCGGTCAGTGTCAACCCCGTCAGCGTCGAATCGTCGACCGAGGACGCCAGCGTCAGGCTTCCACCCTCAACCTGCAGACCGCCGCCCTGAACCGAATCCGCCGTCTGCGAGCTGGTCGAGACGACTACCGTCGTTCCACTCGGCCAGCACGCCACGTCACTCGATGTCGGCACCTGGTGCACTGAGCCATCGCTGGGGCTCGTCCAGTTGGATGCGGTCGCCCAGTCCCCACCGCTGGGGCCGGTGAAGTTATCCGTGCAGGTGCCCAGATTCAGCCCACTCGCCAGGGACGTATACACGCCCCCGGCAATCGCCACGCTTATAACGACCAACGCCGTCAAGACCCGACCACGCGGAAGCCGCCCTACCAAAGCCCCAAAAGCCCCCATAAAAATCTCCTTATGCCCCTAAACACCGCGAATATCGCACATACGGATGAGCTGTGTCAAGCAATTCGGTTACCAACCGGGCAGCCTGAACGGCACTAACTTGCAGCGACCGTGATCTTTGTCACGACGCGGGGCTCGGGCTAGGGGTAAAGGCTGCCGTCGATCCTTCCTCGACTGTCGATTTCTTGATTTTTGGCCCTACGGGAGGGTGGGGTATCCGGGCCGGGTGTCCCTCGGCGGGGCTGATGAGCCGTCTCCCGCGGCCACCAACGTCTGAGGTCGGTGCCGCAGGACCCCCGCCGTGCGGCGGCGAATATCGGCTTCGTTCGTATAAGACGAAAGGAGCAATGTGCCCCGCCACAAGGCCGAGTCGCTGGAGGCTGAGGACCCGTCGCGGGGCATCAAGCTCCGGGTCCCGTGCCTGACCAAGATCGACGAGGATCAGATCCGCGACCACCTGGCCAAGGACCAGTTCTTCTGGCTCGATCTCGCCAAGCCGAGCCGCGCCGAGTTGGAGCGCCTGGGTGAGGTGTTCCAGTTTCACCCCCTGGCCGTTGAGGACTCGGCGCATTTCCATCAACGTCCCAAGCTGGAGGACTACGGCGACTACGTGTTCCTGGTCTTCTACGGCGCGCGGGAGCACCGGCCCGGTGAAGACCCGCTGACCGAGGTCCACCTGTACGTGTCGGGCAAGTTCCTGGTCACGGTGCACCGGGAGCCGTTGCCGGCGCTCGAGGAGCAGCAGTCACAGATCTCAGGCCGAGTGATCCACAGCGAGCAGTTCGTCATCTACCGCGTGCTCGACGCGCTGACGGACACGTTCTTTCCCCCGCTCGCACAGATGGACGACGAGATCGACGGCCTCGAGGACGGCATCATCGCCGAGCCCACGGATCAACAGCTCGAGAGCATCTTTCACCTGAAGCGCGACCTGGTGGCGATGCGGAAGGTGGTCACGCCGCAACGCGACCTCCTGGCCCGCGGGATCGACACGATCGCGGAGCTCCCCGGTCTCACACTGGACGAGCGGGACTACTTCCGTGACGTGTACGACCACATGATCCGGATCTCGGACCTGATCGACTCATACCGCGACCTGCTCGCCGGCGCGATGGACGTCTACCTCTCGACGGTCGCCAATCGCCAGAACGAGGTCATGAAGCAGCTGACGATCATCGCGACGGTGTTCCTGCCCCTTACCTTCCTGACCGGCTTCTTCGGCATGAACTTCGCCTGGCCGATCACCCACGTCCAGAACACCCTGCTCGGGTTCCTGCTCCTCGGCGTCGGCCTGAGCCTGGCCTCGGTGGCCGGGCTGTGGATCTACTTCAAGCGCAAGAGCTGGAACTAAGCGCGCCGGGCGGTCGCTGTGCGTCGTTGACGCCTCCCGGTCGGCTCGGCGTTGAAAAGTGGGCCACAGACCAGCCTCTGCGGAGTTGCTGCGGGCGAGCAGCGACGACCAAAACGCTCATGAGCTCCATCCATCGCCGGCGCTTATGCGCAAAATGGCTGCCATAGGGACCAAAACGCTCATAAGCGGCTGGAGGTTTGCTCGCTCATGAGCAAAATGGTCGTTGCCGCGGACCATCCCGCCGGGGCTAGCGATATCTCACGCCGAGCGCTCGCAGAGACCTAAGCCGCCGCCGGCAACGCCGCGCTCGCGATCGGCAGGGCGCTGATCGCCTTCAGGAACGCGTCGACGACGTGGGGGTCGAACTGGGTCCCGGTGCAGCGCACGAGCTCGGCCCGGGCCTCCTCCTCGGACATCGCCGGGCGGTAGCAGCGGTCGGCGATCATCGCCTCGTACGCGTCGGCCACGGCCAGGATGCGGGCCTCGAGCGAGATCTCGGGTTCGGTCAGGCCAGCCGGGTAGCCGCGGCCATCGAGCCGCTCGTGGTGGGCGCCGACCCAGGCGGCGATGTCGGCCATCCCCGCGTGGCGGAGGATCTGGGCGCCGATGCCGGGGTGGCGCTTCATCTCCACCCATTCGGCCTCGGTCAGGGGGCCGGGCTTGTGGAGGATCGCGTCGCCGATGCCGACCTTGCCCAGGTCGTGCAACACGCCGGCGGCGTGGATCCGATCCACCCGTCCCGGCGCGAGCCCCAAAGCGATCGCCGTCGCGCGCGCGTAACGACCCACGGTGTAGGAATGACGCGCGGTCGAGGGGTCACGCATGTCGAGCGCCTCGGCGAGCAGGAGCATCGCGGCCAGGCGCGGCTCGCGCTGCTCGGCCGGCGCCGCCTCGTGCATGACCTGCTCGAGCGCCAGCCCGGCGTGGTCGGCCACCGCCATGAGCACGGTGAGCTCGTCGCCGGTGGGTCGCCGCCCGAGAACGGGCTGGTCGACCGAGACGACGCCGAGGATCTCGCCGGAGGCGCCGCGCAGGGGTAGGAAGAGCATGTCCTCGGGATGCCAGTCTTCGGGGGCGCCGCTCGGCGCCGCGGGTGGGGTCCAGGTCGGGCCGAGGGCGTCGGCTTGGTAGGTACCGGCCGGGAGCCAGATTGCGCCGTTCCCCTCGTCGTGGACCTCGAGCAGGTGCTCCCAATCGCTCCAGAGGCTGGAGGTGCCAAGCAGGGTCTCCCGGGCGTCGGGGTCGCCCTTGACGATCACCACACGCAGCTCCTCGCGGTCCTCGTCGAGCAAGTTGACCGCCACGACCCCGAATGACAGCTCGTTGCAGATGGTCTCGGCCAGGGCGTCGAGCACCGGCATCGGGCCTCGCCCCGCCGCGGCGGCGCGCGAGACCGCCAGCATGCTCCGCAGATGCCGGGGCACCGGCTCCTCGGAGTCGCCGGGGCGGGGGCGGCTGACGCCCGGTAGGACCGTGCCTTCGCTGGCGGCGACGACCCGGTTGCGGCCCTGGCGCTTGGCCTCGTAGAGAGCGGCATCGGCCCGCGCGATCAGCGGCCCGCTTTCCTCCTGGCCCGAGGCCACGCCGATCGACACCGTGAGCACGCCGGCGCCGCTGTCGGGGTGGGGATAGCCCGCGTGCTCGACCGCCGCCCGGACCCGTTCGGCCACCGTTACCGCTTCCTCATCGCTCACGTTGCGCAAGACCAGGAGGAGCTCCTCGCCGCCGTAGCGGTAGGCGGCGTCGCCGCCCCGCAGGACTTCGCGAATCGTCGAGGCGATCATCCGCAGCGCCTGATCGCCGGCCAGATGACCGAAGCGGTCGTTGTAGGCCTTGAAGCAGTCGGCGTCACACAGGGCGACGGCCACCGCCTCATGCTGCTGGCGCTGAGAGCGGTCGAGCACCTCGAGGTCGCCGGACAAGGCACGGCGGTTGCTGACGCCGGTCAATGGGTCCTGGCGGGAGTCGTGGATCAGCTGGCGGTTCAGGTGGGCGAGCTGGCGGTTGAGGCGGGCCAGCTCGGACTCGCGCTCGGCCAGGCCAGCCATCGCGTCGCGCTCGCGCGTCAGCAGTCCACGCAGCCGCCGCCCCATGAAGCCACTGCGCGTGACCAGGGCGGCACCGCAGAACGCCAGCCCCCCGACGATCCCGAGCCGGATCCCGATCGGCGTGTTGATGACCCGTGGCTGGAGCAGGGTGAAGGGCAGGATCAGGAACATGCCCACGGGGAGGATCCCGCTCCGGTAGCTCGGCTCCTCGACGACGACGACCGGCTCGGGCTTACGCGCGCACTGCAGGCTGCCCAAGGCGACCAGGGCCAGGCCGGCCACCCACAGCGGATCGAGCAGCGAATTGCCGGGCACGTAGTCGTTGCCCAGGAGCTGGATGCTCCAGAGGATGAAGGCCACGCCTTCCACCACGAAGCCACCCAGGACGAGCTGCACGCCGCGCGTGTCGAGCACGCCGCTCACCCCGCCGATCGCCGCCTGGAGGGTGAGCACCACAGCGGCGATGTAGAGCGGCGGATAGGCCACCGCGGCCAGCTTGGGCGCGAGGGCGAGGCTCGAGTTAGCGGCCGGGAGCCACAGCTCGGCCAGCGTCAGCGCGCTGGCGGCGATGATCAGCGGCACGGCTTCGATCGTGGCTAGCGCCCGCATCCACGACGAGCCGCCAGGGATCCGGACCATGCTGAGCATGATCAGGACCGCGAAGCCCCACCACCCGGCGTCGGCCAGGTTGGGCGAGGGCGGGGCGCCGGCGACCGCGTAGACGTCCCAGGCCACTTGCCCAAAGAGCCAGGACCCCGCGGCCAGCGCCCACAGGTTCCAGCGGGCGTGACTGGCCTCGTGCGCGTGCCCGCGCGCGAGCAGCGTGCCGGCCAGGGCGGCAACGCCGGCCGCGGTCCAGGCGATGTCATAGCTCGTGGCGTGAGGGGCGCCGAGCCGGGTGGCCAGCATCGCGGCGACGGCCAGCATCAGCGGTCCGACCACGGTCAGCTGCGCGGGGAGCGACACCCGCTGAGAGCCCTCTGCCATTTGGAGCTTCTTATCGGCCCAAAAACCGGTGAACTTTCGTTTAGCGAAGCCGCGTTCGGCGCGGGGCGTCTCGATGACTGAGCGCCACGGGGGTTTCCCGCCCGGTGCGGCGATTTCCGCCGGGCTTGCCGAGTGCCGCTTGACCCCCTACACTGCCCCGGTCAGCCAATAGCCGTAGCCGCCCAAGTGAGGCGGGGCCGCGCCACATACGCGGCCTCTGCGGGCGGGGTCCGTGAGAGCTGAGCAGTCCTCGCACAGGGCATCGATGCCGTGTGCTATCTTGGTTGGTCGCGCTTCGATTGGGAGTCGCTCGCGGAGACGCGGGGTGGCCGGCTCCCCCGGGGTGCGAATCTCTGCCGCCTCTCGATCGCCCGAGGAGTCGCCGTCTTGGCAACTAGTCACGCCCCCCGGACGCGCCGCACATTCGCGCGTCTGAACAAGGTTCTCGATGTCCCCAATCTGATTGATATCCAGCGTAGGTCCTTCGAATGGCTGACCGATCCCCAGAAGGGCGGTCTGCGCGAGACGATCGATGACGTCTCGCCGATCGAGGACTACACCGGAAACCTCGCCGTCTCGTTCGGCGAGCTGCAGTTCGACGATCCCGTCGCCAGCCTCGAGCAGTGCCGTGAGAAGGACCTGACCTACTCACGCCCGCTCACGATCACCGTCTCCTTCATCAACCGTGAGACGGGCGAGATCCGTGAGCAGTCCGTCTTCATGGGCGACTTCCCGTGGATGACCGACCGGGGCACGTTCATCATCAACGGCACCGAGCGGGTCGTCGTGACCCAGCTCGTGCGCTCCCCCGGCGCCTATGTGATGGAGCCCAAGGACCGGGAGAAGCAGGTCTTCGTGGCCAACCTGATGCCGGCCCGCGGCTCGTGGCTCGAGCTGGAGATCGACAAGAAGGGCCGCGTCTACGTCCGCATCGACCGCAAGCGCAAGCTCCCGGTCACCGTGCTTCTGCGCGCGATGGGCTACGTCTCCGACGAGGAGATCCTCAAGCTCTTCGACAACTCGCTCTACATCCGCAACACGATCGACTCCGATCCTGAGGCGGTCCAGACCGAGGATGGCTCGCTGATCGAGCTGTTCAAGAAGCAGCGTCCGGGTGAGCCGCCGTCGATCGACGCGGCCAAGGCCCTGCTCAACCAGCTGTTCTTCGACCCCAAGCGCTACGACCTGACCCGGGTCGGCCGCTACAAGCTGAACAGCCGCCTCGGTCTCGACGTCGACCTCGACACGCGGGTCCTGACCCATGACGACATCATCGCCCTGGTCAAGGAGCTGGTCTCACTGCCCCGGCTGCTCGGGATGCCCGAGAACCCCGACGAGGAGACCAAGGACTTCGCCGCCGAGGCGCTGTCCTACCCGCGGGAGCCGATCGAGGATCACCTCGACGAGTACGAGCACTTCGGCAACCGCCGCCTGCGCACGGTGGGTGAGCTCATCCAGGAGGCGTTCCGGATCGGGCTTTACCGCATGGAGCGCGTGGTCCGTGAGCGCCTCACCACCGAGGACTCGGACACGATCACGCCGCAGACGATCGTCAACATCCGCCCGGTCGTGGCCGCGCTGAAGGAGTTCTTCGGCTCCTCCCAGCTCAGCCAGTTCATGGACCAGACGAACAGCCTGGCCGGTCTCCGGCACCGGCGGCGTCTGTCCGCGCTGGGCGCGGGCGGGCTCACACGTGAGCGCGCCCCGATCGAGGTGCGCGACGTCCACCCGACCCACTACGGGCGCATGTGCCCGATCGAGACCCCGGAGGGCCCGAACATCGGCCTCATCGGCTCGCTGTCCTCCTACGCGGAGATCTCCGAGCACGGCTTTGTCACCACCCCCTACCGGGTGGTCGAGGGCGGCAAGGTCACCGACAAGATCCTCCACCTGGATGCGACCCAGGAGGAGGAGCAGCTGATCGCCCAGGCCAACACGCCGGTGGACGCCAACGGCAAGATCACCGCCCAGGAGGTCGTCTGCCGGACCCAGGCCGGCCACTACGTGACCGCGGCGCCCAAGGAGGTCGACCTGATCGACGTCTCCCCGGAGCAGATCTGGTCGGTGACCACGGCGATGATCCCGTTCCTCGAGCACGACGACGCCAACCGGGCCCTGATGGGCTCGAACATGCAGGCCCAGGCGGTGCCGCTGCTCGTCACCGACGCGCCCGTCGTCGGCACCGGCATGGAGCGCCGGGCGGCCATCGACACCGGTGATGTGGTGATCGCGGAGAACGCCGGAACGGTGGCCTTCGTCGACGCCGAGCAGATCGTGGTCGAGCGCAAGGAGGGGGGCCAGGACGAGTACCTGCTCCAGAAGTTCATGCGCTCGAACCAGGGCACGCTGATCCACCAGAAGCCGATCGTCACCGTGGGCACGAGCGTCAAGAAGGGCGACGTGCTGGCCGACGGCTCGGCCACGGACGCCGGCGAGATGGCCCTGGGCAAGAACCTGCTCGTGGCCTTCATGTCCTGGGAGGGCTACAACTTCGAGGACGCAATCATCCTCTCCAAGCGGCTGGTCTCCGACGACGAGCTCACCTCGATCCACATCGAGGAGTACGAGATCGACGCTCGGACGACCAAGCTGGGCGACGAGGAGATCACCCGTGATATCCCCAACCGCTCCGAGGAGTCGCTGCGCAACCTCGACGACCGCGGCATCGTCCGCATCGGCGCCGAGGTCCAGTCCGGCGACCTGCTCGTGGGCAAGGTCACGCCCAAGGGCGAGACCGAGCTGACGGCCGAGGAGAAGCTGATCCGCGCCATCTTCAAGGAGAAGGCGCGGGAGGTCCGCGACACCTCGCTCAAGGTGCCCCACGGCGAGGGCGGCGTCGTCATCGACGTCAAGACGTTCAGCCGCGACGACGGCGATGACCTGTCGCCGGGCGTCAACGAGCTCGTGCGCGTGTTCGTGGCCAAGAAGCGCAAGATCGCCGAGGGCGACAAGCTGGCCGGCCGCCACGGCAACAAGGGCGTCATCTCGAAGATCGTCGACATCGAGGACATGCCGTTCATGGAGGACGGCACCCCGGTCGACGTGATCCTCAACCCGCTCGGCGTGCCGAGCCGGATGAACCTGGGTCAGATCCTCGAGACCCACCTGGGCTGGGTGGCCGCCAACGGCTGGTACGACGACGGCTCGGAGGCCTACAAGAAGGCCCAGAAGGACTCCGGCAAGGTGTATGTCTCGACGCCGGTGTTCGACGGGGCCACCGTGGCCGACGTCGACGAGGCGCTGGTCCGCTGGTCAGACGAGCACAAGGGCCTGATCAAGATGGACGTGGACAAGAAGCGCCGCGTCGGCGAGCAGGCCTCCGGCAAGGTGCAGCTGTTCAACGGCCGCTCCGGCGAGCCGTTCGAGGAGCAGGTGACCGTCGGTCACATGTACATCCTCAAGCTGCTCCACCTGGTCGACGACAAGATCCACGCCCGTTCGACCGGCCCCTACAGCCTGGTCACCCAGCAGCCGCTGGGCGGCAAGGCCCAGTTCGGCGGCCAGCGCTTCGGCGAGATGGAGGTGTGGGCGCTCGAGGCCTACGGCGCGGCGTACACCCTCCAGGAGATGCTCACGATCAAGTCCGACGACACGGTCGGGCGGGTCAAGGCCTACGAGGCGATCGTCAAGGGCGAGAACATCGCGGAGCCCTCGATTCCGGAGTCGTTCAAGGTCCTGCTCAAGGAGATGCAGTCGCTGGCGCTTGACGTCAACGTGGTCTCCGAGGAGGGCGAGCGGGCCGAGATGCGCGAGGAGGACGACGACCTGCTCCGGGCGGCCGAGGAACTCGGCATCGACCTCTCCGGGGTCCGGGCCACCGATGGCCAGGCGGCCGATGAGAACGTCGAGCACGAGGGCGAGACCGGCGAGGCCTCCGAGGAGGAGGTCGAGGTCGAGGACCCGGATCTCGAGCCCGGCGAGGAGATCGAGGCCGAGGACTTCTCCTCCAACGGTGACGAGATGATTGACGAGGAGATCCCGGCCGGCGAGGCCGAGGGAGTCCTCGAGGAGGACGAGGCTTAACCCCCTCGTCCTCCCCAAAGTTTTTGACGCTTTCCAAGCACTGATACGAAGGAACTGAATTGATCGACATCAATAATTTCGACGCCATCGAGATCGGGCTCGCCTCCTCCAAGCAGATCCGCTCCTGGAGCTCAGGCGAGGTCACCAAGCCGGAGACGATCAACTACCGCACGCTCAAGCCGGAGAAGGACGGCCTCTTCTGCGAGCGCATCTTCGGTCCCACCAAGGACTGGGAGTGCTACTGCGGCAAGTACAAGCGTGTCCGTTACAAGGGCATCGTCTGCGAGCGCTGCGGCGTCGAGGTCACGCGGTCCAAGGTCCGCCGCGAGCGGATGGGCCACATCGACCTCGCCGCGCCGGTCAGCCACATCTGGTTCTTCAAGGGCGTGCCCAGCCGGATCGGCTACCTGCTCGACATGGCCCCCAAGGAGCTCGAGAAGGTCCTCTACTTCGCCGCCTCGGTGGTCACCTGGGTCGACGACGAGGCCCGCGCGCGTGACCTTGACTCGCTCGAGGGCGAGGTCAACAAGGTGCTCGACGCCTACGCGGCCGAGAAGGAGGAGCGGATCCTGGAGCTCAAGGAGTCCCAGGAGCGCCGCGAGCAGTACCTGGAGTCAGGCAAGCAGGCCCGTGACTTCTCCGATGAGGACCACCTGTGGGTGGAGTCGCTCCAGATCAACATCGCCAAGGCCTCCGAGGACGAGCGCGAGAAGCTGCGCAAGGAGCTGCGCAAGTCCTTCCAGGCCGACATCGACGACACCGAGGCCTACATCGAGGACGCGGCCGAGCGCCTGCGCCAGGTGTGGGAGCTGTTCAAGACGATGGGCCCCAAGGACATCGTCAACGACGAGACCACCTTCCGTGAGCTCAAGGACCGCTTCGGCTCGCCGTATGGCTTCGGCGAGTACTTCCGCGGCGGCATGGGCGCCGAGTCGGTCCGCGACCTGCTCCAGCAGGTCGACCTGGACGACGAGGCGGCCGACCTCCAGGAGCAGGTCAAGACGGCCAAGGGCCAGAAGCAGGCCCGCGCGGTCAAGCGCCTGAAGGTCGTCTCGGCCTTCATCCACTCCGGCAACAAGCCGGAGATGATGATCCTCGAGGCGGTGCCGGTGATCCCGCCGGAGCTCCGCCCGATGGTCCAGCTCGACGGCGGCCGCTTCGCCACCTCAGACCTGAACGACCTCTACCGCCGCGTCATCAACCGCAACAACCGCCTCAAGCGGCTGCTCGACCTGGGCGCGCCGGAGATCATCGTCAACAACGAGAAGCGGATGCTCCAGGAGGCCGTCGATGCGCTGTTCGACAACGGCCGCCGCGGCCGGCCCGTGACCGGGCCGGGCAACCGCCCGCTCAAGTCGCTGTCCGACATGCTCAAGGGCAAGCAGGGCCGCTTCCGGCAGAACCTGCTCGGGAAGCGGGTCGACTACTCGGGCCGGTCGGTGATCGTGTCCGGGCCGTCACTGCGCCTGCACCAGTGCGGGCTGCCCAAGCTGATGGCGCTGGAGCTGTTCAAGCCGTTCATCATGGCCCGGCTCGTCGAGCGCAAGTCGGCCCAGAACATCAAGGCGGCCAAGAAGATGGTCGACTCGATGATCCCCGAGGTGTGGGACGTGCTGGAGGAGGTCATCCACGAGCACCCGGTGCTGCTGAACCGCGCGCCGACGCTCCACCGCCTGGGCATCCAGGCCTTCGAGCCGGTGCTCGTCGAGGGCAAGGCGATCCAGGTTCACCCCCTGGTCTGCCACGCCTTCAACGCCGACTTCGACGGCGACCAGATGGCGGTCCACCTGCCGCTCTCAGCAGAGGCCCAGGCCGAGGCGCGGATCCTCATGCTCTCGGCCAACAACATCCTCTCGCCGGCCCACGGCGCGCCGCTGGCCACGCCCTCCCAGGACATGGTCCTCGGCGCCTACTACCTGACCTACGGTCCGGAGCCGGCCGAGCTCGAGAAGCTCGACCCCGCCACGGTCGAGCCGCGTCCGCACGTGTACCGCACCGCCCAGGAGGCGGAGTGGTCCTACGAGCACGGCGTGGTCAAGCTGCACGACCTGGCCGAGTTCCGCCCCCATGGGCGCGAGGGCGGCCACGTGCTGACCACGGTGGGACGGATCATCTACAACGACAAGATCGAGCGGGCGATCGAGGAGGCGCTGGGCGACGAGTTCAACGCCGGCTCGTATGAGTTCATCAACCGCTCGATGAAGAAGAAGGACACGACCAAGCTGGTCGACGACCTGGTCCAGGCCTACGGGGCCCCGACCATCTCGCTGGTCCTCGATGCGTTCAAGGACATCGGCTTCCACTACGCCACTCAGGCCGGGGTGACGATCTCCAAGAACGACGTCCAGACTCCGCCCAACAAGGCGGAGATCCTGGCCCGTTACGAGGAGGAGCTGGCGGTCCTGGAGGGTCAGTACGAGAACGGCGAGATCACCCAGGAGGAGCGTCACGAGGCCGTGACCAAGCTCTGGGACCGGGCCACCAACGAAGTCGGATTGGCGCTCAACGAGCACCTCGACGAGCTCAACCCGATCTTCATGATGGCCAACTCCGGAGCCCGCGGGTCCTTCTCGCAGATCCGCCAGCTGGCGGGGATGCGCGGCCTCATGGCCAACCCGAAGGGCGAGATCATTGAGCGTCCGATCAAGGCCAACTTCATGGAGGGCCTGTCGGTGCTCGAGTACTTCATTTCGACCCACGGGGCCCGTAAGGGCCTGGCCGACACGGCCCTCCGTACGGCCGACTCCGGGTATCTGACCCGGCGGCTGGTCGACGTGGCCCAGGACGTGATCATCCGGATCGAGGACTGCGGCACGACCCAGTACATCGAGATGCCGGTGACCACGCTCGAGGTCGACCCCGATGGCCGGCACCTGCGTCCGACGGATGAGCCCAACGACAACCTGATCGGCCGCATCGCCGCCGAGGAGGTCAAGACCAAGCGCGGCCGGGTGATCGTCGAGAAGGGCAAGGAGATCGACCGGGCCGAGCTGGCCGACCTGGTGGAGGCTTGGCACGACGACACCGAGAAGGGCAACGTGGTCTACGTGCCCGTGCGCTCGGTGCTCAAGTGCGAGGCGCCGACCGGGGTCTGCCAGGCCTGCTACGGCAAGTCGCTGGCCGCGGGCAAGATCGCCGACATCGGCGACGCGGTGGGCATCATCGCGGCGCAGTCGATCGGCGAGCCGGGCACGCAGCTGACGATGCGGACCTTCCACACCGGCGGGGTCGCCGGAGCCGACATCACCCACGGTCTGCCGCGGGTGGTGGAGCTATTCGAGGCTCGCAAGCCCAAGGGCCTGGCCAAGATCGCCGAGGTGGGCGGCAAGGTCGCGATCGAGGAGTCCGACCGGGCGATCACGGTCGTGATCACCGACGACGGAGGCGAGGAGCACCGTCACACGTTCCCCCGCCGGACGCGCCTGTTCGTCAAGCAGGGGCAGAAGATCGACGCCGGTACGCAGATCAACGAGGGATCGCTCTATCCCCATGAGCTGCTGGCCGTCCGAGGGCGGACCGACACCGAGCTCTACCTGGTCCGTGAGGTCCAGGAGGTCTACAAGTCCCAGGGCGTGGACATCAACGACAAGCACATCGAGCTGATCGTGCGCCAGATGATGAAGAAGGTGCGGGTCGACCAGAAGGGCGACACCGACCTCCTGCCCGGGCAGTTCGTCGATCGCCAGGAGTACGGCAGGATCAACCAGGCCGTGCTCGACAACGGTGGCGAGGGCGCCCAGGCCGAGGAGATCATCCTCGGGATCACCAAGGCGTCTTTGAACACCGATTCGTTCCTCTCCGCGGCTTCGTTCCAGGAGACGACGAAGGTGCTCACCGACGCGGCGCTGGAGGGCAAGATCGACCGCCTCAACGGGCTCAAGGAGAACGTCATCATCGGCAAGCTGATCCCGGCCGCCACGGGGCTGAAGCGCTACCGGCGGATCGAGATCGAGCCCTCGGAGCCGCTCCCCCGCGGCATCGACGAGGCCGGCCTGCTCGACCACGACGAGCTGGCCGCCGAGCTCGGTCTCACCGACGGCGACGGCATCTCCGGGTTCTCGCACGGTCTCGAGGCCGACCTGTCGGATCTGGAGTCGATCGGCAACGGCGGCTCCGCCCTCGGCTTCGCCGAGGAGCTGGCCGACCTCGATGTCCCGGACGGCGGCGAGGACGAGTAACCGCCGCCGCCACTGAAGTTCTCAAAGGGCCGCTCCACCGCTTGGGTGGGGCGGCCTTTTTTCTCGGGGGTCCGGGTCGCGCATGCCGCCGGCGCCCGGCGGCGCCCGGCGGCCCGAGATGGCGCTGGGACGACACACCCCCCATAGACCTAGGAGGTGTGTCGTTGCCGCGACGAATAGCGTCGCTCCGGCGACACACCCACCGCCCTCGCGCGAGGTGTGTCGTGGGAGCGCCACCTCGGGATGAGCCGAATGCCCTGTCCTTACTCCGCCGCCAGCGCCCGCTCCCGGGCCTCATCCTCCGCGGTGACGAGGTTGGCGTGGCGGAGGATCAGCCGCCACTGGCCGTTCTCGCGGCGGTAGGCCTGGGTGGTCCGCAGGGTCCGGCTCCCGGGTTCCCCCTCGACGCTACGAGTCATGTGCTCAAGCACGACGGTCACGGCCAGCTCACCGGACGCGGCGGTGAGCAGCCGCTCCACCGACAGCCCGGTCCAGTCGAGGCTCTTGGAGGCTCCGAGCAGGTGCGCCCTGACGGCCTCCCATCCCTGGGCGTAGCTCCCGACCGCGCCGAGGATCGCCACATCGTCGGCGTGTGACCACACCTCCAGGAACGGCTCGGAGTTGCCCTGCACCTGGTGGCTCAGGCCCTCCAGGCAGCGCTTTACGAACTCCTCAAGCTCGGGCTCGATAGGCGGAGTCATGTCGTCTTGATCAGGCCGCCGTCGATCACGTAGTTGACGCCGGTGACGTTGGCCATCCGGTCCGACGCGAGCATCGTGACCAGCGTCGCCACCTCCTCCGGCGTGCTGAACCGGCCCGTCGCGATCGCCGCCGTCGCGGTGGCGCGGACCGTGTCGGCGTCGACCCCGGTGGCGGTTCCGATGGTGGCGGCGACGCCGTGCTCGCCCAGCCACAGGTCGGTGCTGACCTGCCCCGGCGAGACGCAGTTGACCCGGATCCCCTTCGGCCCGAACTCCTGCGACAGGGACTTGCTCAGGTTGACCACCGCCGCCTTGGCCACGCCGTAGTCGATGGTGGCGGCGTCGGGCTGGAAGAACGAGTTGACCGAAGCGATATTCACGATCGCGCCTGAACCCTGCTCAAGCATCGGTCCGAGGGCGGCCCGGGTGGCCCGCAGACCGGTGAAGAAGTCCATCTTCAGCGCCCACTCGAACTCGTCATCGCCCGTGGCCAGGAAGCCGTCGACCCTGATCCGGACCGCTCCCACGTTGTTGACGAGGACGTCGAGCCGGCCGTGCTCGTCGAGCGCCTTCTGCACCAGCGACGCCGGGCCATCCTCGGCCGTCAGGTCCAGCGCGACCGCGGTCACGCGGTCCAGGCCGTCCAGGTTCTCGGTCGTCAGCGATCCCGCGACGACCCAGGCGCCCTCAGCGACCAGGGCTTCGACGATGGCAAGGCCAATCCCCTTGTTGGCGCCGGTGACGACGGCGACCTTGTCCGTCAGCTGGAGATCCATCGGCCGTCCACCTACCCGGCCTGCTCGCTCGCCACGGCGGGCGCGTCGAGGACGCCGTCCAGCCAGCTATCGACGGCGACCGCGACCTCCCGCCAGTCCGGGGCGACCATGTGGAAGTGCGGGCGCCCCGCGAACTCCAGGTAGTCGGTTTTCGCCGGCGAGTGCTCGTAGTGCTTGTACTGCGCCTTGGTCAGCGAAGCCGGCACCGTGTGGTCTTCCGCGGCGCCGACGAGCAGCAGCGGGGCGCGGTCCCCGCTCTTGAAATGCACCTGGGTGGGGGGGTGGAGGTGGAAGTTCGCGAACCCGCCCTCGTAGAAGATCTGGCCGGTTTCGGGGACGGCGTAGCGCTCGTAGGCGGCCGCCGCATCCTCCTCCGAGAATGTGTTGACGAACGCGTAGGTGAACTCCTCCGGGGTCAGGGCGACGACCCCGTGCCACTTCGACGGGTGCGCCAGCGCCGGCGCGGCCGCCTTGAGGGTCGACAGCGGCAGGGCGAGAATCCCTTTCGGCGGCGCCGGGCTCATCGCCACGCCGGCCCGGCCGAGCCCACGGTCGAGGAGGAGCTCGACGAACAGGCCGCCATACGAGTGCCCGATCACGACCGGCGGCTGACTGAGGCCCTCGATCACCTCTGCGTAGTGATCCACGATCTCCTGCACGCCGAGCCCCGCCGAGTCCTCGGCGGTCTCACGCAGCTCCTCGACGTCACCGCGCTTGCGGGGCCACTCCGGTGCCGAGACGGCAAAGCCACGGTCGGTGAAGTAACCGGCGTAGTTCTCCCAGCTGCGCGCCGAAAGCCACGCGCCGCGGATCAGGATCAGCGGGATCTGGCCGTTCTGTGTCTCGCTGGCTTCCATCCGGTCCCTCCTGCAGTTGAGTTGACGACGCGACCGAGCCTACGTCGCTTGCCGCCGGCGAAAAAGTCCGATTCGACCGGGATCCAGACCGGTTCGGACTCAATCGTCAGGGAACTCGGTTCGGCTGGGCCTTTCCGTCAGCCAGCCCTCCTTGTCCCGGACGCGCTGCGCTGCTTCGACCAGGGCGGTCACGGTGTCCGTGGGTGGCCACCGTGAGGCCAGGTCCGTGGGAAAGTTCAGCGGGGGATCGAACGGCACCCCCACCAGTTCCGTGGTCCACCCCGCTGCCCACTCGGCGGTCGCGACCGATACAGCCTCGCCGTCCGCCACCGGCAGCATGCGTCGATCCCACGGGGCGCTCAGTGTCTTGATCGTGCGCTCGAGCTCAAAGCCGTGAACGAGTATCAGCGCCTGCAGCCACGCGTTGAACACCTGACCGGCGGGCTCGCGAGGCAGCAGCACGCGCTCGGCGGCAAAGGCGCCGATCGAAATCGCACCTTCGCCCGCGTATGGGTGTGACGCGGGCAGCACCGCGAGCAGCGGCTCGTCCCTGAGCGTGTCGATTCGGAGCCCGAAGCGGCGGGCCGCCACCGGCGACTCCATCACCACCGCGGCCGACAGCTCGTGGGTTCCCAACCGCCTGAGAGAGTCCGGCGTCACCTCCTCGTCGAGGCGCAGCTCGACGTCGGGTCGGGCATCCGCCAGTGCGGCGGCGAGGCGGGTGACGACCGTCCGGCTAAAGGGTCCGTATCCGATCCCGAGCACACTCTCGTCGGTCCGGCCCAGGCCTTGGGCATCGGCGACCGCCCCGTCGATCTCGGCCAAAGCACGGCGTGAGCGTTCCAGTAGCAGCGCTCCGGCTTCCGTCAGCTCGACCCGGCGCGTCGTGCGCACAAACAGGACCACCCCAATGTCGCGCTCGAGCTCCCGGATCGCCCGCGACAGCGGCGACTGCGAGATATGCAAGCGCTCCGCCGCCCGTCCGAAGTGAAGCTCCTCGGCCACGGCGACGAAATACCGCAACTGGCGCAGCTCGATCGAGGTTTCCACACAGCAGATACTGCACCTCACGGCGCGGCCCTGCCAGAGCGCTGGCCCGTCAGTCCCGGCCGATCTCGGCGATCAGTTGCTCGACGGCAGCGACAAAGCGCTCAGCCAGCCCAATAACTCTCTCTGCTTCTGCTCGGGGCGCGCCCCATGCCTCGTAGTCGGCCTCTTCACGCTTGCGTTGGGTCGTGCGTACCTCCGACAGGAGTCCAGCCTCGAACTGACCCGTAGCTACAAACTCGCGCTGGAACAGGTTCCAGGTTCCCGAGTGGGTCTTTGCTAGGTGCCGCTTCGTCGAGCACGCGGTAGATGTCGCTGCTCCCGTCCCACGAGTCGTCCTCGACCAGCACGAGGAGGTCCACGTCCGAGTCCTCGTGAGCCAGTGCCTCCCCGCGAGCGCGGGAGCCGAAAAGCCACACTGCATGGAGATCCTCCCCCAACCGCGCCCGCAGGAGCGATGCGAACCACTCCAGGAGCACCCGCTCGTCGGGGCTGAGTGACGTTGCGGCCAGGTCAGACATGGCCCCAAGGTAGCGTCACCTCAAGATGCGATTCAAGCCTTGGAGCCCCCTACCAGCAGGGAGTCGCCGTCCAGGTCTGACCGCCGTCGTGGCTCACCTCGATGCCAGCAACCGAGCCGGCGAAGTTGCCGTCCGAGGTCTCGACGTACTCTTGTCCGCCGATCACGACATCGCTGGCGTCGGCGGCGGCGATCTGGGTCAGGACCGGGTTGGTGAAGTAGCCGCTTCCGCCCGGGGGCGTGGCGCAGTTCTGGTTGGTGGCCGTGACCCCCGCCTCGGTCCAGGTCTGGCCGCCGTCGGTGGTGTGCCAGATGTGCTCGGCGCTCGGCGGGTTGCCGTGGGCCACGTCGGTTACGCCCGGGTCGTCGACCACCCAGCCGTCGAGCGCGTCGGCGAACGCGACCGACGTGGCATTGGTCAGACTGGGCGAGCTTTCGGCGCTCCAGGTGGCGCCCCCGTCCGTCGAGGCGTAGAGCTGCGTGGGACCGACCGCCCACCAGTCGGTGGCGCTGCCGGCCGTGGGGGAGAGGAAGCTGGGCACGTAGGAGCCGTCGCCGATGTCCGAAAGCTTCCACGTCTGGCCCCCGTCGCTCGTGTAGAGCGCGAAGTCCTCCTCGCTTGAGCTCGTCGAGTCATACCCAGTGCCGGTGATCACGCCGTGCAGGTTGTCGCTGGCGAAGTCGACGCTTTGATAGCTGTCGCCGGACAGCCCGCTCGGCGCCGCGGTGACCTCGTTCCAGGTTTGGCCGCCGTCGGTGGTCGTCAGGAGCACGGCCTGCAGCGTGCCCGTGCCGCCGTTGGACTGGCCGGTGGCAAAGCCGTCGCTGGCGTTCAGCATGTGGATGCCGTTCAGGCTCTCCACGTCGCTGGGCAGCGAGCCCTGGCTCCACGACTGACCGCCGTCGGTCGTGCACAGGATGAACTGGCCAGTGACGCGGTAGGTCTCGTGGTAGGAGCCGACGATGCATCCATCCTCAGCGCTGGAGAAGCTCCCGCCGCTCACCTCCTCGGTGGGGTCGTTCGGGTCCGTGGTCGAGGAGAGGTCGAGCACCTGCCAGGTGGCCCCGCCGTCGCTCGAGGTCACCGCCGTCCCGGCTTGGGACCCTGAGTTGTCGTTGATCGTGGCGTCCCCCACGCCGAAGATGTCGGAGGCACCGGGCATGCTCACCGACTCCAGCGCGGCCGGGAAGCTGTAGCTGTAGGAGAGCGACACGTCCTGGGGGGAGGCGGGGTCGCTGTCGGTGATCTGCACCGTGTCCGAGGCGTCGCCGTTGCTCGCAGTGGGTGCGAAGGCGACCTGGAAGGTGCAGGAGCCGTTGGCCGGGATCGTCTGGCCGGAGCAGTTGTCGTTCTCGATCGTGAACTGGTTCGGGGGGGTTCCGGTGAACGTGATCGAGTCCACGGTGAGCGACTGCGAGGCGGCGGCCAGGAGCGTCACCGTCTGGGGCGGGCTGGTGGAGCCGGTCTTGGTGTTGGGGAACTGGAGCGCGTCCGGCTCGACGGCAGCGTAGGCACCGTTTCCGGCCTGGACCGGAGCGCTCGGCGCCGAGGCAGGACCGCTTCCCGCCGGGTTGGTGGCGGTGACCGTGAACGTGTAGCTCTTCTTCGCGGTCAGCCCGGTGAACGTGACCTGTCGCGGGACGTTGCCGGGGACCTGCATCTGGGCTCCGCCGGGGCTGGCGGTCACCGTGTAGGAGGAGATGGCGGTGCCGCCGTCGTCGCTCGGGGGCTGCCAGGTTACGGTGGCTCCGCCCGGGGCCGGCGTGCCGCTGACGCCGGTCGGAGCCGACGGCGGATCGGGCGGCACGGTGACCGTGGCCGTGTCGTTGGCGGCCGGCTCATCCGCGCTGGCCGCGGTCACCTGGTAGGTACCGGCGGTCATGGGGGCGGTGTAGAGGCCGCTCGAGCTGACCGTGCCGCCGTCGGTTGACCAGTCGACCATATTCACGCCCTGGGTCTCGGCGTAGAACTGGTGCGTCGCCCCGCGGGCCAGTGTGATCGTCTTGGGGGCCGCGATCGCAAGGGTCTCGAACGGCCCGCCGGCATCGGCGACCGTCCCGCCCAGGGTGGCGAACGTGTGCGAATAGCTCAGGCCCAGGACGTTGATGGAAAACTGGGCTGAGGCCGCGATGCCGAGGTTGAGTTTCCACCAGGGGTTGGCTGTGGTGTCGGCTTGCCACTGCACGTAGGGACCGACGCTGACCCCTGGGCCGACGAGATAGTCGATGAAGAAGTTCAGGCCGAGCGTGGCGCTGAGCATGAGGTTGGTGTCGCCGTTGAGATGGACGCTGTGGGTGAAGGAGTTCGGGCTCACGTTGGCGATGGTGTAGAAGCCGTTGCTGGTGCTGAAGCCCACTCCGTAGGTGAAGGTTCGGCTCTGGCTGATCGACGCGTCGAGCAGCGCGTGCGCGCCGCCGCTCAGGTTCAGGTCGATCTCCGTCTCCGGGACGACCGTGAAGGGAATGCCGACCCATTCGGGGATCGGGGCAAAGAAGGCCCGGGCCAGGCGCGCGCTGTATTCGACGTTGTTCGCGCCGAGGTAGGCCTCCGCCGCTGCGTTGAGCGACTCCTGCGCGCTGGCGGTGAACTGGGCGCTGAACGACGGCGGGAAGAGGGATGCGTTGGCCGTGAAGTTGAGGCTCGGGGAGATCTGAACTCCGGGGCCGGTGACGTCCACGTAGTTGCCAGGGCCCCAGTCCTGGAGGTCGACGTCGAAGTTGACACCGATCGGCCCCGAGTTGTCGTGGGGCGCCAGGCGAACGCCGCGGGCCAGCGGCTCGAAGCTCCTGAGCTGACTCGCCGTGGGGTTGCTCTGGACTTTGATCGATCCTTGAAGCAGGACGTCGCGGAGCGTGGCCGGGATGGTGCTGAGGGTCAGGTTTCCGCCGCTCACCGACACGGCCGTGACCTTGCGCAGAAGTCCCTGCGGGGTCTGTGGGGTCATCGCCGAGGCGATGACGTAGCCGGACTTCACCTTGGACAGCCCCGCGGGGACGCCCTGGAAGCTGACACTGTTCGCGGTCACGCTCGTGATCCGGTCGAGCTCGTCCGGCTGGAGCGTGAGCGTGTCCGGACGGATCCGCAGATCTCCCGCCGCAGCCCCCAGGAGCTGGACGTGGATGCGTGAGGAGTTGCCGTGCAGCAGCAGCTGGCCGGCGCTTGAGAGCGGTGCCCATACGGTTGTGCTCGACGCCTGGCCCCGACCGGCGGACGCGTAGGGAATCGCCTCGGCGGCCGACAGGGTGCGGCCGTCATCTGTCGTCAGCGGCACCGGGGACACCGATGCCTGTCCCGGGCCGGGGGAGATCCGAATCGAGACCAGGCCGCCCGTCGTGGGGGCATCCGTATTCGCCCCCGAAAGCCCGGAGCTACCCGCGACTCTCAGCGTCAGCTCGCCGTGAAGCGTCCGCGAGCGTTGCGGGTGACTGAAGAGCAGCGGCGAGGCCCCCGCCGAGCTGGCTCGGTTCGGCGCGACGTAGGCCAGGACTTGTACGCGGACGATTGAGCGCCCGCGGCCGAGCTGATGCAGACGCAGTCGACCACCCTGGACGGGCAGCAGCGCCGAGGCGGATCGCGCTCCGGCCATCACGGGGACCGAGCCGGCCGACAGCACCGCGCCCTTGGCGAGCGGGCCGGTGAGGGTGGCCAGCACATCCCGGGCGCCCGGCGCGGCGTCGGCGGGCAGCTTCAGGCTGGCCGTCTTACCACGGGAGAGCGTGACGCTCGGAAGCGTCGAGGCGGTGTCGCCGATCGCCTGGTGCAGGGTGTCGCCGCGGGACCCGGTGACGAGGAGCGCGACGACATAGGCGAGGAGCTGGCGCGGGTGGCCCGAGACGTGGACCGCGAGATGACGCCCCTGCGTCGCCGCCAGCCCACCGCCGGCGCCGCCGCCGCCGACCGAGACGCTCGCGCCACCCGGCGCGCCGAAGGTGGCCGTCCCCGGCCCGGCGAGTTCCGCCTGCACGTAGGCGGCTCGCGCTCCCCCAGGGAGAAGCACGCTGGTTGATCCCGACCGAATGCTCAGGCGCTTGACGAAGGGCACGATGCGCGTCGTCACCGGCTGACCGGTGCCGCGGTGCGTCCGGTGGGTTGAGCGCTTGCCGCTGGCCGCCAGCGCGCTCCCGCCGCCCCCGCAGACCGCGAGCGGTAGCACGACGAGGGTGATCAGCCGCCAGCGCCTCAAGACCCGGCCCTATCGCCCCTGCCCCATGCCAATGCCCTGTCCCCTGCCCTGTTAGCCCGGTAACGCGGGCGGGAGCCTCCCACTGTCGCGCCCGGTTGTCAACCCTTTGGCGTAGAACGAACACGCGAGGGATTGCTCCCGGGCGCACGTGAATCGGTAGGGTCGCGTCCACATGCCCAATGGCTCTCAGGCACTGATCCGGACCCT
>DATJQY010000011.1:0-7908 GCA_035505215.1 Solirubrobacteraceae bacterium
CCGCGGGGGCCGCCGCGGCGGCGGCACCCGCGGCCGCCGCCGCCGTGGCCGCTCCGGCCCCCGTCGAAGCGCCCGCTCCCGCCCCCGCCGAGGTGCCGGTCATCGATGCCGGTGAGCAGGCCAGCCTGGGGGCCCGGCTCGAGCGCCAGGGAGACCTCGAGGGAGCCATCGCCGCGTATCGACTCGCCGACGCCGGAGGTCACGGCCCGGGGGCGACCAACCTGGGCGTGCTCCTCGAGCAACACGGCGATCTCGAGGGGGCGCTGGGCGCCTACCAGCGAGCCGACGAGCGCGGGGATACCAACGGCTCATTCAACCTGGGCTGCCTGCTGGCGGACTGGGGCGATGTGCCCGGCGCGATGGCGGCGCTCCAGCGCGCCGATGATCGAGGCGACCCAGCCGCGGCCTCGAATCTCGGCGTGCTCCTGGAGCAGGAGGGTGACCTCGACGGAGCCGTGGCCGCCTACCGGCGCGCCGACGAGCGCGGCGACGCCAACGGCTCATTCAACCTGGGGCTCCTGCTGGCCTCATTCGGTGACCTGCCCGGCGCCGAGGAGGCCTACCGCCACGCCACCGAAGGCGATGACCCGGAGGTCACCGATCGAGCCCAGGTGGCTCTGACCGAGCTGCACCAGAGCCGCAGCCGATAGCGCTGGGCAAGCGGCCCGCGCCGAAAGCGTCAGCACGCTAACCACGCGAGCGGCTGGGCTGAGCCGGCCTTTAAATAGAATCGACCTCAGTGCCCTCCCATGACGTGCTGATCATCGGCGCCGGCCTGGCCGGCCAGCGGGCTGCCCTGGCGGCGGCCCAGAGCGGTGCCTCGGTGGCGATCATCTCCAAGGTCCACCCCGTGCGCTCGCACTCGGTGGCGGCGGCGGGCGGGATCAACGCGGCCCTGAATCCCGAGGACTCGTGGGAGTCTCACGCCTTCGACACGGTCAAGGGGTCGGACTACCTCGGCGACCAGGACGCGATCGAGATCATGGCTCGGGCGGCGCCGGAGGAGATCCTCTGGCTCGAGCACGCCGGGGTCACCTTCCACCGCAACGAGACCGGTCACCTGGGGACCCGGGCCTTCGGCGGCGCCTCGGCCGCCCGCACCTACTACGTGGCCGACATCACCGGCCACGCGATCCTCCACGTCCTCTACGAGCAGCTGATGAAGCACCACGAGACGGTCGACCGCTACGAGGAGTGGTTCACGCTGGGGCTGCTCCAGAACGACGAGGGGCATTGCGTCGGGGCCGTCTGCCGTGACCTGCGCGACGGCCACATCGAGATCTTCAACGCCAAGGCGACGATCCTGGCCTCCGGGGGTGCCGGCCAGGTCTACAAGCCGACGACCAACGGGCTGATCGTCACCGGGGACGGGATCGCCCAGGCCTACCGGATCGGCGCCAAGCTGATGGACATGGAGATGATCCAGTACCACCCCACCACGCTGGCCGGGAATGGGCTGCTGATCACCGAGGGCGCCCGCGGCGAGGGGGCCCAGCTGTTCAACGCCGAGGGCGAGCGGTTCATGGAGAAGTACGCGCCCAACAAGCTCGAGCTGGCCTCACGTGACGTTGTCTCCCGCGCCGAGCAGACCGAGATCAACGAGGGCCGGGGCTTTGACGACGGAACCGTGGCGCTCGACATCACCAAGGTGCCCCGCAAGCGGACGCTCGAGGCGTTGCGAGAGATCGTGAACATCGGGCGTGACTTCGCCGGCGTCGACATCACGCGCGAGCCGATTCACATCAAGCCGGGGATGCACTACATCATGGGCGGGGTCAAGACCGACTCCGACGGCCAGACGACGATTCCCGGCCTCTATGCCGCCGGCGAGGTGGCCTGTGTCTCGGTGCACGGCGGCAACCGCCTGGGCGCCAACTCGCTGCTGGACACGCTCGTGTTCGGGCGCCGCAGCGGCGAGCACGCCGCCCGGCGGGCGGTGCAGATGCCGATGCCCTCGACCCCAGCGTCGAAGATATCCGAGGCTGAGCGGGACGTCTCCGAGATCCTGAACCGCGAGCCGGAAGGGCGGCGCATCGGCGCCATCAAGGACGAGCTCGGGGACACGATGAACCAGTACGTGGCCGTGTTCCGCGACCAGGAGGGCCTCACGAAGGCGCTCGAGATCGTCGAGCGGCTCAAGGAGGAGGCGGGTCAGGCGCCGATCGACGACCGGGGCACGGTGTTCAACCAGGACGTGATCGCCCACATCGAGCTCGGCTACATGCTCGACGTGGCGGAGACGATCGTGGTCGCCTCGCTGGAGCGCAAGGAATCCCGGGGCGCCCAGTTCCGGACCGACTTCCCGGAACGCAACGACGATGAGTGGCTCAAGCACATCGACATCTCGCTCAACGGCGGCGAGCGCCCCGAGGTCAGCTATTCGCCGGTGACGATTACCCGCTGGCAGCCCGAGGAAAGGACCTACTAGCCGTGGCCGAATACACCCTGAGGATCCGCCGCTACGACCCCCAGTCCGGGGAAGCCGCCCATTGGGACGACCACACGGTGGAGCTGGAGCCCAAGCAGTCGGTGCTCGACGCGATCCTCAAGGTCAAGGACGAGGAGGACGGGTCGATCGGGATCCGCTGCTCCTGCCAGCAGGCGATCTGCGGCTCCTGCGGCGTCCGGATGAACGGCAAGCCCGGGCTGGCCTGCAACACCCATTTGGACGAGGCGGCGGCCCGCGGCCACGGGACGGGCTGGAACCCGCCCGACGAGGGCCAGGCTGAGCGCCAGGTGATCACGGTCGAGCCGATGGGCAACATGCCGGTGATCCGCGACCTGATCGTCGACATGGACGCGGTCCACTGGAAGAAGATCCAGCGCGTCACCCCCTGGCTGGTCAACAAGGAGCCGGTGCCCGAGCGCGAGTACATCGTCCCCCACGACAACATGGTCGACGTCACCCAGACGATGGCCTGCATCCAATGTGGTGCCTGCGTGTCCGACTGCCTCTCGATGGAGGTCGATCCCGGCTTCATCGGGCCGGCCGCGCTGGCCAAGGCGTATCGCTTCGTCGGGGACCCGCGGGACGCCCAGCCGCTCGAGCGCCTGAACGACCTCTCGCAGGACCCGCACGGGATCTACGACTGCACCCACTGCTTCAGCTGCATCGACGCCTGCCCCAAGGGTGTCGACCCGATGAGCCAGATCATGCGCCTGCGCCGCAAGGCCGGCGAGGACTACGACATCGTCGATCGCAACAACGGCAAGCGCCACGAGGACGCGTTCGTCAAGAACATCCGCAAGAACGGGCTGCTCCAGGAGGCCGACCTGCTGGCCGATTCCTACGGCGGCAAGTTCCACCCGCGCGCCGTGCCGGAGCTGCTGAGCGGCCTGCCGACGGTGGCCACGGCGATGTCGCGGGGCAAGATGACGCCGAAGACGGCACTCACCCACCCGCACAAGGCGCCCGACGACGTCCGCAAGCTGTTCGACGAGATCGATGGCCGCGAGGAGCGGATCGAGCTCAACCTGTACGTGACCGGCTACGAAGACGCCCCGGAGAACGTGGAGTCCGAGGCCGAGGAGACGACCGGGACGGAAACCGAGGAGGATCAATGAAGGTCGCCTACTGGCCGGGCTGTGTGAGCCGCGGCTTCACCCCTGAGCTCCACGGATCGATGGCCCAGGTGGCGCCGCTGCTCGACATCGAGCTGATCGAGCTCGACCGTGCCAGCTGCTGTGGCGCCGGAGTGATCGCCGAGCACAACCAGGAGCTGGCCGACGCTCTCAACGCCAGGACGTTCGCCCTGGCCCAGCAGACCGACGGCGAGCTGATGATGAACATCTGCTCAACCTGCCAGGGCGCCCAATCGGAGTGCCAGGAGCGCCTCGACGCCAACACCGACTACCGCGAGCAGATCAACGCCGACCTCAAGGAGGCGGGTCTGCGCTACGAGAAGGGCCTGACGAACAAGAACTTTCTCTGGCTCCTGGTCGAGGACATCGGGCTCGACGAGCTGAAGTCCCGGGTCAAGCGGCCGCTCACCGACCTCAAGGTCGGCCCGTTCTATGGGTGCTACATCGTCCGCCCCGTCAACCGGCTGGGCATCGATGACGAGCATCCGCGCGACCGTTACCTGCACCGGGTGATTGAGGCGCTGGGCGGAACCGTGGTCGATTACGCCGGGGTCTACAAGTGCTGCGGCTTCCCCATCATCACGATGAATAAGGAGGCCTCGCTGGCCCAGGCGGGCCGCCACCTGGGCGATGCCCTCGACGCCGAGGCCGATTGCCTGGTCGTCCCCTGCCCCCTCTGTCATCTGAATCTCGACCTACAGCAGCCGGTGGCGGCCAAGACGGTCGGACGCGAGCTGGGGCTTCCCGTGCTCCATCTCCCCCAGCTGGTTGGCCTGGCCCTCGGCCTCTCGCCCAAGGAGCTGGGGATGAACAAGCACATCGTGCGCCCAACCTCGGTGATCGACTGGTCGACGTCGGTCGTGGCCGCGGCCTGACCGGGCCGTGCCGCGGCTCGGGCGGCTGTGGCGCAGCGGCGGGCGCCGGGCTCAGGTCGCCGAGGCGTCCACCGAGGAGGCGGAGGCGAGTGAGCAACCGAGCGACGCCGCGGCTCCCGGACCCACGCCGCCGGAGGACATCGGCCAGCGCTTAGAGGAGGCCCGCCGGCGCCTGCGGCAAACGATCCCGCCCCCCGAGGAATAAGGCCCCAGACACGACAAAAGCGAGGTCAGCCACCTCGCTCTTGTCCCTGCCCGTGCTCGTGCTGCAGTGAAGAAGTGACAAAAGCGAGGCCGGCCGCCTCGCTCTTGTCGTTCACCTATGTGGATCGGAAGCCGTTGGGAAGCCTCTAGGAGGCCTCCCGAACCTCCTAACCTCCCGCAAAGGCAGACATCATGGTGCCTGACCGAGCCCGATTTTTCGTCCCCTGTGGGGGGTGAACTTGGGGTGGTGTGCGGGGGGTAGATCGGGGGGCCGGAAGGGTGATGCCGGGGGATGGGCTGAGACGGGATGAATGGGGTACAAACGGGTGATGCGAAGATCACCCCTCTGGGAGCTTTCCCCGGCAAAAGCCCGGTATTGAGCGCGGTGGCGGCTGGCTCTGGCCGGCCCATGACCGCCGCCCCAGCGGGTGACAAAGGGGTGATGGAACCGTCACCCACGGTCCGCTCAGACCGATATGCTGCCCGCCCGAGGTTCCTGCACCGGTGTCCACTCGCGTCCCTGTCCGCGTCGCCCTCGCCGAGTTCGAGGACATCGTCACGCGTGGACTCAGCGCGATGATCGAGGAGGACGAGAACCTTGAGCTGGTGGCGACGGGAATCAACCATGATCAGCTGAGCACCGCCCTGGGCGAGCACGAGCCTGATGTGGCGATTCTCAACTTCGGGTCGCTGACCAGTGCGGCCGAGCTGCGTGACTTGCACCGCCGCTTCCCCAAGACCCGGCTCGTCGTTCTCGCCAACCGGCCCACCGCGGTCGAATCCCGGCAGCTGCTCGCCGTGGGCGCCACCGCCTGCCTGTCCAAGAGCAGTGAGGCACGGGACGTGCTCCATGCCATCCACCTCGCCTCCCGCGGACTCCACGTCCTGCCCGCCACCGAGCCGGGCGACGGGCCGCCCCCCGGGCTGGACGTGCTCACGCACCGGGAGTCCGAGGTGATGGAGCTCCTGCGCAGCGGGCGCTCGAACGCCGAGATCGCCCACACCCTCCACGTGAGCGTGGAGACCGTGCGCACCCACGCGCGACGGATCTACCGCAAGCTAGGGGTTAAGACGCGGCGCGAGCTGCGGGCGCTGCGGTAGGACGCACGAGGCCGCGCTCAACCAGGACCTCGGCGATCTGGACGGCGTTGGTCGCCGCGCCCTTGCGCAGGTTGTCGCTGACCACCCACATCCAGAGGGCGCGGGGGTGGGATTCGTCGCGCCGGATCCGGCCTACGAAGACCTCGTCGCGCCCGGTCGCGCTCAGCGGCGTCGGGACATCCTGGACGATCACCCCAGGCGTCTGTTCGAGCAACGCAGTGGCCTCCTCGGCCGACAGCGGCTCACGCGTCTGGAGGTTGACCGCCTCAGAATGGGAGGTCCGCACCGGGACGCGCACGCAGGTGACGGCCACGCCGATCGAGTGATCGTCGAGGATCTTGCGCGTCTCGAACATCATCTTGCGCTCCTCGTCGGTGTGGTCATCGCCCTCGGCGAAGTTCCCGGCCGCCCCGATCACGTTGAAGGCGATCGGCTGCGGATACACCTGGGGCGGTGGCATGTCCATGCCGTGGAGATTGGCGTGGGCCTGGTTATCGAGCTCGTCGATCGCCGCCCTCCCCGTGCCGGAGACCGACTGATAGGTCGAGACGACGAGCCGCTCGAGGCCCGCGGTGCGATGGATCGGCGCCAGGGCGACCATCAGCTGCATGGTCGAGCAGTTCGGGTTGGCGATCAGGCCGCTGTGGCCCTCCAGCGCGTGGGGATTGACATCGGCCACGACGAGCGGGATCTGGGGGTCACGCCGGAAGGCGGAAGAGTTGTCGATGACGGTGGCGCCGTGCTCGACAAAGCGGGGCGCCCACTCACGTGAGGTGCCGGCGCCAGCCGAGAAGAGAGCGATATCGAAGCCATCGAGGTCGGCCTCGTCATCCAGGGCGCGGACCCTCAGGCCGCCCTCGAGCTCCTTGCCGGCCGAGCGCTGGGTAGCGAAGGGCACGATCTCGGAGGTCGGGAAGTCCCGCTCATGCAGGAGCTTCAGCATCTCCGTCCCCACCACACCGGTGGCGCCGACGACGGCCACGCGCAGGGGCTCGGTCATCTCGCCTCCTGCCCGATCGGGCGCTCCTGCTGGACGCCGGAGGCGCCGAGGTCGAAGGCCTCGTGCAGGGCCAGTACCGCCTCGGCCACGTGACCCGAGCGGATCACGCACGAGATCTTGATCGGCGAGGTCGAGATCATCTCGATGTTGATCTCTCGCTCGGCCAGGGTCTGGAACACCTTGGCGGCCACGCCTGGATGTGAGCGCATCCCCGCGCCCACGATCGAGACCTTGCCGATCTCCGGGTCGGTGTCGACGGCGGCGATCCCCAGATCGGCGATCACCGGCTCAAGCGCCCGCTCCGCCGCCCGCAGATCCTCGAAGGAGATCGTGAACGACACCTCGGCATCCCGGCCCTGGCCGAGCGGCTCGTTCTGGATGATCGTGTCCACGTTGCAGTTGGCCTCGGCCAGGGCGTTGAAGATGGCCGCCGCGGCGCCCGGCCGGTCGGGCACCCCGAGCAGCGTGATACGCGCTTCCTCGCTGGAGTGGGTCACGGCGGTGATCAGTGGGTGTTCCATCGTCTCGTCCTCTCCTAGGACAACCGTACCGGGAGCGTCTTCAAAGCTCGATCGGCAGTGCATGCGGACCCCGTGAGTCCGCGCATACTCGACCGAGCGGAGCTGGAGGACCTTGGCGCCCGAGGCGGCCATCTCCAGCATCTCCTCAAAGCTGACGTACGGAAGCTTGCGCGCATTGGGAACGATCCGCGGGTCGGCGGTGAACACGCCTGCGACGTCGGTGTAGATCTCGCACACCTCAGCGTCGATCGCCGCGGCCAGGGCGACTGCAGTCGTGTCAGAGCCGCCGCGGCCGAGCGTCGTCACGTCATAGCTCGTGGACACGCCCTGAAAGCCGGCCACGAGGACGATCCGGTCATCGTCGAGGGCCTCCTGAATCCGGTTGGCCCGGACATCGAGGATCCGCGCCTTGGTGTGCGAGGTGTCGGTGACGATGCCGGCCTGGGACCCGGTGAGCGAGATGGCGCGGTGACCCAGGTCGTTGATGGCCATCGCACACAGCGCGCAGGAGATCCGCTCGCCGGTTGAGAGCAGCATGTCCATCTCACGGGGATCCGGATCAGCCGAGACCTCCTCAGCGGCCCTGATCAGCTCATCAGTGGTGTGTCCGCGCGCGGACAGCACC
>DATJQY010000012.1:0-208691 GCA_035505215.1 Solirubrobacteraceae bacterium
CAACCGCATCTACGGCAGCTCAAACGAACGCTCCCGCGCCCTCCCACAATTCCTCGAGCGCTACAACTACCACCGACCACACGGCTCACTCAGCCACCAACCCCCGGCCTCACGCCTGACCAACGTCGTCAGGAACTACAGCTAACCGGGCTGGCCAACCGCACCCTGCTTCAGGATCACCTCGAGCAGGCGCTCGCCCGCTCGGAGCGCACCGGGAGCCGGACCGGGCTTCTCTTTCTCGACCTGGACAACTTCAAGCAGGTCAACGATGCCCACGGCCACGCGGTCGGCGACGCTGTGCTCGTCGAGGTGGGCCACCGCCTACGCAGCGCCGTACGCCCGTTCGACACCGTGGCGCGGTTGGGTGGAGACGAGTTCGTGGTTCTGTGCGAGCCGGTCGACGAGGAATCGGCGATCGCGCTGGGGCGACGCCTGCAGACGGCGATCGAGCTCCCGGTGAGCACCGGCGGTACCACACACGAGCTCTCGGCCAGCATCGGAATCGCCCTCAGCCCGGCCCACCCCGAGGCTCTCCTGGAAAACGCGGATAGCGCTCTCTACCGCGCCAAGGCCCACGGCGGCGGGCGAATCGAGGTCTTTGCCTGACACGCCGCTAGCGTGGGGACGATGGATGTCGACACCGCGATCCGGGGGCGGCGCACTCACAAGGCCTTCGCTCCACGTCCCGTGCCGCGGGAGGTGCTCGACGAGTTGCTTGAGCTGGCACGCTGGGCCCCCAGCCACCACCTGACGAACCCGTGGCGCTTTCGCGTCCTCGGTCCGGCTGCCCTGACGCGACTGAAAGACGCAGCCGGACCCGAAGCGGCGGCCAAGCTGGACCGCGCGCCGACCTTGGTGGCCGTGAGCTCGGTCGGCTCCGCCGACCCGATTCAGGATCAAGAGGATCAGTACGCCACCGCCTGCGCCGTTTACGCCGTACTGCTGGCGGCCCACCGGCGGGGCCTGGCCAGCTACTGGCGCACCCCGGGCGTCCTTCGAACCGACGCGGGGCGCGCCGCGGTTCAGATCCCGTCCGAGGAGCACTTCATCGCCCTCCTCCATCTCGGCTGGCCCCGGCAGGACAAGGAGCCGCCCGAGCGGCTGGAGCCGTCGGACTACATCGCCTATCTCGACTAGGCACCTCGGCGCCAAGCCCCCCAAATCTGGAAGTTGATCCAGATTTGAACGATTCTGAATCACTGTTATGGTGGCCTGGTGACCTCGACCAGCCGCGTCGACCTGGCTGCCGCCGTGCGGGACGCCGGTCTGCGCGTCACCGCCCCTCGGGTCGCCGTCCTGTCTGAGGTGACCGAGGGCAAGCACGTCACGGCCGACCAGGTCGCCCAGGCCGTTCGCGACCGCGACGGCACAATCTCGACCCAGGCCGTCTACGACGTGCTCGGGGCGCTGACCCGGGCGGGGCTGGTGCGGAGGATCGAGCCCGCCGGGAGCCCGGCCCGATACGAGACGCGGGTGGGCGACAACCATCACCACGTCGTGTGCCGGGCCTGCGGGGCCATCACCGACGTCGATTGCGTGATCGGCGAAGCTCCCTGCCTGTCGCCGCCCGACGCCAGCGGCTTCATCATCGATGAGGCCGAGGTCACGTTCTGGGGTCTCTGCCCCGCCTGCCAGACCACCCCCGCTCGGAAAGAGAGAGCCACATGACCGATCAGCCCCCCCGCACCACCACCGACGCCGGCATCCCCGTCGCCAGCGACGAGTTCTCGCTCACCGTCGGGCCGGACGGCCCGATCCTGCTTCAGGACCAGTACCTGATCGAACAGATGGCGAACTTCAATCGGGAGCGGATCCCCGAGCGCCAGCCGCACGCCAAGGGCTCAGGGGCCTTCGGGGTGTTCGAGACGACCGAGGACGTGAGCGCCTACACGCGGGCGTCGCTGTTCCAGCCCGGGGTGAAGACCGAGATGCTGGCCCGCTTCTCCACCGTGGCCGGGGAGAGCGGCAGCCCCGACACCTGGCGTGACCCCCGCGGCTTCGCGCTGAAGTTCTATACGGACGAGGGCAACTACGACATGGTCGGCAACAACACGCCGATCTTCTTCGTACGCGACCCGATGAAGTTCCAGCACTTCATCCGCAGCCAGAAGCGGCGCGCCGACAACGGCCTGCGTGACCACGATATGCAGTGGGACTTCTGGACCCTGTCGCCTGAGTCAAGCCACATGGTCACGTGGCTGATGGGCGACCGCGGGATCCCCAAGACCTGGCGCAACATGAACGGCTACTCCAGCCACACCTACATGTGGGTCAACGCCGGCGGCGACAGGTTCTGGGTCAAATATCACTTCAAGACCGACCAGGGGATCGAGTGCCTGACCCAGGACGAGGCCGACCGGATCGCCGGCGAGAAGCCTGACTATCACCGCCAGGACCTGTTCGAGGCGATCCGCGACGGCGATTTCCCGAGCTGGACGCTCTACATGCAGATCATGCCGTTCGAGGAGGCCAAGACCTACCGGTTCAACCCCTTCGATCTGACCAAGGTGTGGCCGCATGGCGATTACCCGCTGATCAAGGTCGGGACGATGACGCTCAACCGAAACCTGACCGACTTCCACACTGAGATGGAGCAGGCGGCGTTCGAGCCCAACAACCTGGTGCCGGGGATCGGGCTGAGCCCGGACAAGATGCTGCTGGCCCGGGGCTTCTCCTACGCCGACGCGCACCGGGCCCGGCTCGGGGTCAACTACAAGCAGATCCCGGTCAACTCACCGCAGGCCCCGGTGCACAGCTACAGCAAGGACGGCGTCATGCGGACGGTCAATGTGACCGACCCCGTCTACGCCCCCAACTCTTACGGCGGTCCCAAGGCCGACCGGTCGGCCACCGACCGCGCCGGGCTGTGGGCGTCGGACGGCGACATGGTCCGCTCGGCCTACACGCTGCGCCCCGACGACGACGACTTCGGCCAGGCCCGCACGCAGGTGCGTGAGGTGCTCGACGACGACGCGCGGGAGCGCCTGGTCTCGAACATCGCCGGCCACCTGTCGGACGGCGTCTCGGACAAGGTGCTGGCCCGAGCCATCGAGTACTGGCGCAACGTCGACCAGGAGCTCGGTGACCGGGTCGAGCAGGCGGTCGGGGCGACGGTCAGCGCCTAGCCCGTGAGGGGGGCGCTCGGAGTCCGAGCGCCCCCTCCCTCATAGGCCGCCGCTCTCATGGCGCCGATCCACCCTGCCGATATCGGGCGGAGACGGGTCGACGACGATGGAGGGCTAAACCTTGGCCGTACTCACGATGGGCTGGCGCGTTCGCGCGGCGGCGGAGCGCGACCGCGCCACCCTGACCCTGGCCGGGAAGACGTTCCTCGCCTCCCGGGTGATCGTCTGGGTGGCGTCGTTCCTCGCCCTCGCGCGCTTCGGAGAAAACCTCTACGCGCCGAGCATTCTCGACCCGGGCGGGTCAACCGCGCCGTTCAAATCGATCGTCCTCGACAAGCTCGTGGCGCCCTTCGGTCGCTGGGACTCGGTGTCCTACCTCCAGATCGCCCACGCGGGCTATCAGAACCGTTTGTCGACGGCCTTCTATCCGCTGTATCCGTTGCTGATCCACATCGGCTCGGTGGTGCCGGTGCCGCCGCTGATCGTGGGCGGGCTGATCTCCTCCGTCGCCGCCTTCGCGGCGCTGGCCCTGCTCTACCGCCTCGCCGCGCTTGATCTCGATGCCGAGGCGGCTCGCCTCACCGTCGTCCTGCTCGCGTTCTTCCCCACCTCGTTGTTCCTCTCCGCCACCTATACCGAGTCGCTCTTTTTGCTCCTCACCCTCGCCGCGGTCTACGCGGCCCGGACCGAG
Source organism: Solirubrobacteraceae bacterium (assembly GCA_035505215.1). Lineage (GTDB taxonomy): Bacteria > Actinomycetota > Thermoleophilia > Solirubrobacterales > Solirubrobacteraceae > Palsa-465. Next base: position 3,817 of record DATJQY010000012.1, read on the forward strand.
CGGTGGTGGCTGGCCGGCGTCGCCGGGGGGCTCGCCGCGTTCTCGCACTCCAACGGCGTCCTGATCTTCATTCCGCTGGCCCTGCTCTACCTCTACGGACCACGCGCCAGCCGGCCCAGCGCCCAGGCGGGTGGGCTGCGCCCCCGGTACCGTCTGCGAAAGGACGCGCTCTGGCTCCTGGTCGTCCCGCTGGGACTGATCGTCTACCTCGGCTACCTGGGGGTCGCCCACGGTGACCCTCTCCAGCCCTTGGTCTCCGAGCAGAAGGTCTACCTGCGCTGGTTCGCCGGTCCGTTTGGGGCGCTGGTGGTCGCTCTGATGCATCTCCCCCATGACATCTCCGTCGTGCTCCAGGGCCGTGGCCGCATCGTCGGTACCGCCGACCCGGTGACCTGGAACGCCCATGAGCTGATCGACCTCGGCTTTGTCCTCGCGACCGTTGCGGCGCTGTGCGCCGCCTGGCGTCGGGTCCCGCGCGCGTACTGGATCTACGCCTTCGTCTCGTTCGCCTTCCTCCTCAGCGTTCCGAGCCGGCTTGAGCCGCTGGCCTCGTTCTCCCGCTACGTCCTGCCCCTGTTCCCGCTGTTCATGGGAGCGGCCGCCTGGATGACCCACCACCGCCGGTTCAAGGTGGGCTGGCTCGCGGTCTCGTGCGTCCTGCTGGCCGTCTTCAGCGGCCTGTGGGGCGTCTGGGACTTCGTCGCCTAGTCCGCCCAGCGGGAGCTCCGGGCCGCCCGCGGGCTCGGCGTTGCATCTCTTGTTGACCCCCGTGGGAACTGCTACTTTGTCCACTAGTTGGGCAAACGCTAAAGGGCGCGTATAAATGTGTGAGGGCCTATGGGGGCCGTGGGGGCGCAGCTGCGCTTAGGCGCCGCTAACTCGGGGCCTTAGCCCCAGATCATCAAGGAATGGAATCCGTTTTCCAAGAAAGGAAGTCCATGCGTAGAAGGATTCTGCTTACGGGGGCACTGTTTTTCCTGCTCGCGCCGGCCGCCGCGCAGGCGCACACCGCAGCGTTCACCGCGACGTGCGGCTCGGTCACGTTCAACTGGAGCGCCTTTGCCTCGTCTGGCAGCGGCAACCACGGTGAGAACACGCCGGGCTGGAAGGTCGTCTTCACGCCGAGCGGCGGTGGAAGCCCGTTCACGGCCAGCGGCAATGTGACCTTCAGCGGGTCTTCGGACAGCTTCACCGAAGCGATTCCGGCCAATAACGGCAGCGTCGTCGCGTCGTCGGCCTGGACGTCATCACAGACGCGTGATGGCAACGCAAACTCGTATTCGTCCACGATCCCGATCTCCAACTGCCCAAGCATCAAGGTGGTCAAGGAGCAACAGATCGCCGGCTCGGGCAGCGGATACACGACATCGCCGCTGAGCGGCCAGGTCGGGCAGACCGTGGACTACCTGATCGCGGTCACGAATACCGGGACCGTGCCCGTGTCGCTGAGCTTCAGCGATCCGAACTGCGATGCCGGGACGATTGTCGGACCGACCGGACCCCTCAGCGGGGGCAAGCTGGCCGCTGGCAACACGGTTGATTACACGTGCCTGCACCTGCTGACCAGCGCCGACATACCGCAGTACACGAACACGGCGACCGAGACCGCGACGCCTCCGTCAGGGCCGAAGATCACAGTGCCCTCGAATACGGTCGTCGTCAACCTCACGCCGGCGCCGACACCCACACCGACGCCGACACCCACTCCGACCCCGACGACGAGCGTCCTCGCCCAGTCGACGAGCCGGCCGGCCTGCACCGCCTCGGCGGCCAAGGTCTCATCGATCAGCCACGTCGGCAACACCTCGCGGACGTTCGTGGTCCGGATTCGCGCCACCAACATCGCGCGGGTGACGTTCCTGCTCGATAACCGGACGTTGAAGACGCTGACCGCGCGCAACGCGCGGGGTGGCTACCTGTCGGTCAAGATCAACGGCCGGCTTGTCTCGCCGGGCTCGCACCGAGTCACGGCACGGGTGACGCTGAGCAACTCCGCCTGTGCGGGCGTGGCGCGCAGCTTCAGGTTCGCCCGGGCCCACCGGGCGGCCGTCGTGCCTGCGTTCACCGGCTAATCGGAAGAGCAGCCTGAGAAGTTCGAAGAGCCCCGCGCCAGCGGGGCTCTTCGACGTTCGGGACCGCGGTCATTCCAGCCGCTCGAGCGAGTCACCGATCAGCCAGATTGTCGGCGGCCAAAGTCCCACGAATAGGGCGCGCCGCTCGGCGTTGCCGCGCTCGTCCTGATCGACCGTCTTGGCTCGGATCCACAGGCCGATGCACAGACCCACTGAGCCGAGCGACAGGCACTGCAAATGCCAGGCCCGCATCCCGACCTGGTGCAGGCGTCGGGTCAAGGGCGCGTCAGCTCGGCTCGTCCGGCGGATGGTTCCAGGGGTTAGCATGAATAGACCTCTACAGATTGTCTAGAAATATCGCTGGGTATATAAAGATAATGCCAAAACGTCTCTCTGCGACGCGGCGCTGGCTGACCGCCGCCACCTGGCCGATCGGCATCGCGCTCACATCGTGGGACTACATGTGGCGGACCACTCCGATGCGCCGCCACGAAGGCGCCGGATCGCTCCCGCCCACTCTGCCCGAGCTTCTCACCTACCCGCGGGACGCACCTCAGGACGAGGTGCAGCGCCAGGAGGACGGGACCGGTTTGTTGTTTCACCGCTGCTACCGGACGCGTATCCGGGACAGCGCCCTGAGCGCCGACGAGCTCATGGACAAGGTTCAGCGCAATCCAAACCGCACCTCGCCGACCAAATTCGCCCGCTTCCAGCAAACCCAGGGCACACCGGGGAGGCTCGGCGTAGGCGACGAATTCGTCGTCCGGATGCCAGGGCCCTGGGACGGTCCCGTCCGCGTCATCGGCGTGGGCCAGCGCTCGTTTCGCCTGGCCACGTTGGCCGGGCATCTCGAGGCGGGCCAGATCGAGTTCCGAACTCGCCCCGAGGGGGAGTTGCTCGTGTTCGAAATCGAGTCGTGGGCCCGCAGCAGCAGCCCGCTCGTGAACCTGCTCTATCACCGCCTGCGAATGGCCAAGGAGGTTCAGGCGCACATGTGGATTTCGTTCCTGGAACGGGTGGTCGACCTGTCCGGGGGGCGCATGACCGCGGGCGTCGAGATCGAAACCGAGCGGATCGGAGCCGAGGCGATGCCGCGATGAGCGAGTCATCGCTGCTGGGACCTCCCCGCATCCAGCGGCGCCTCGCGGCGCTCTCCGACAAGCGCCTGAACTTCGATCCAGCGGCCCTGGAGGGAGCCTCCCCGGCCACCGGCTGGACGATCACCGACCTCTGCCAGGCGCTGCCCTCGGAGCCTCCCGGGATGCCGATCGAGCGAGGCAGCTGGCAGATCGCGCGCCGACTGATGCGCGGCTATGAGTTCGCCGACCCGTCGATTGTCCGGGCCTATTACGACCCGCAAGAGCCTCTCCAAGGCCGCAACATGCTCCTCAAGCTCCAGGCCCTGGGCATCGCCCATATCTACGTCGGGGTGCGCGTGAACGAGGTCTACGGGCAGACGCGCGAGCTGGAGGGCGAACGCGTCTGCGTCTGGGGCTGGAACTACCGAACCCTCGAGGGTCACGTTGAGATGGGGCAGATGGACTGGGAGGTCTGGAAATGGCTCCGGGACGGACGGGTCGAGTTCCGCGTCCACGCCCTGGCCCGGATGGCCCGCATCGGCAATCCGATCGTGCGCCTCGGCTTTCATCTCGTGCGTGGGCACGAGCGCCGCGCCTTTCTCGAGAGCACGCAGCGGCGCATGCTCAGCTTCACCGAACTGGCTCTGTCCCGCGACCGTGGCGGTGGTTCGATGCGTGACGCCGCGGCCAACCTGACCGCGCGCCGTACCCACCGCGGGGATCCGGCGCACGAGAGCCTGGCGCAGCGCGTCGAGGGAGACTGAGCCGATGCCGCGCCGCTTTCCCATCTTTCAGGCTCCGAACCCGCCACTCATCGTGGCGGTTCTCGCCGGTGCCGCGGCCCGGCTCGGCAACCGCGGCTACTCCGGCGCCGCCCGAATCGTCAGCCACCTTGCGCTGCTCGTCTGGGCCCTCGAGGAGGTGCTCGACGGCGCCAATTGGTTCCGCCGCCTGCTGGGACTGGGTGGCGGTGGTTATGCGCTCAGCCGGCTGCTGCGGCGAGCTGCTCCGAAACATGAGCGAGCATCCGTGCCGTAACCGCGCTCGCCAATCGCAGTTGCGATTCCGGCGTCGCCGGGAGCGGGGCTTCGAGTCGGCGCCGAGCCGCCTCGGCCACCGCCGGGCGCTGCGCCCCGGCGATGGCGCTGCAGATCCGGGATGCCTCACGCACGACCTCCGGCTCGACGCTCCAGATCGCTTCGAAGCGCCGCCGGCCATCCGGGCGCCGGCCGCTCTCGGGCGGCTCCCACCCAGCCAGGCACAGGGCGAAGTCCTGGCCCTCGCAAACGACCGACCACTCGCGGTTCAACGGATGCTCGCGTGACACGGGCACCTCGACGGGAGCATCGCGGGGAGCGCGGAGGCGAGCGAAGTCGGCGAACGCAACCGCAACCTCTGCGCTGCGGGCAAGCTCGCGCCAGCGCCACTGCGCGGCTCGGTAGAAGCGCTCGCGCTGAAATGAGCCGAACACCATTAACCGCTCGGCCCGCGCCAGCGCCTCATCCTCGATCGCTTGGCTCAGCGCCAGCATCATCGGCTTGAGCAGCAGGCGCGGCTCGAGGTCGGGGCGTCGGCGCCGCAGGGTGGCAAACACCGACGTCGCCGGCTCTGACCCCTCGCTCTGGGCCTGCTCGATCGCCACCGCCAGGGCGAGGCCAGCCGCCCGTTTGGTGGCCACCGCCCGGATCAGCTCGATCTCACGCTCGCTGTAGCGCCGGTGGCCGCTGGCCAGGCGCTCCGGTGCCGGAAATCCGTAGCGGCGCTCCCACATGCGGAGCGTCGCCTCGGCCACGCCGGTCCGCTCCACCACCTCGCCGATTCCCAACCCGCTCCCAGCGCCTTGCATGAACAGAGTGTAAAAGTTTTTCGCTATATATGTTCGGGTATGGACTCACGCATGCGCGTGGCCAGTGCGATCGACACCGTGCTTGACCGAAGCATCGCTCTCGGTTACGGGAACCTTGGCCTGCGCGTCCGACGACATCTTCCCGGATGGCCTGCCGATCCTCCGCGCATGGACGGGAGGGTCGTGGTGGTCACGGGCGCCGCGTCGGGGATCGGGCTCGCCGCCTGCCGTGGGTTTGCCCAGCTCGGGGCGAGCGTCCGCGCGGTGGCCCGCGACGAGCGGCGCGCGGAGGAGGCGGTGAGGCAGATCCGGGAGGCCGCCCCCACGGCCGATGTGCGCGGGCTCGGCTGCGACGTCACCAACCTCCATGCGCTCCACGGGCTTGCTGCGCGGCTGGGTGCCGACGAGCCGCGAGTCGATGTTCTGGTCAATAACGCCGGGACGATGCCGGATCAGCGAGAGCGGTCCCCGGACGGTCACGAGCTGATGTTCGCCACGCACGTGCTCGCCCCCTTTGCTTTGACCCTGTGGCTGACGGAAACCCTGGCCCACAGCGCGCCCGCGCGGGTCATCAACGTCAGCTCCGGAGGCATGTACGGCCAGGGCCTCCCGGCCGACGACTTCCAATCCGAGACGACCCGTTATTCATCCAAGAAGCTCTACGCCCGGACGAAGCGCGAAGAGGTGGTCATCACCGAGCTGTGGGCGGAGAAGCTCGCGCCACGGGAGGTTGTCGTCCACGCCATGCACCCGGGTTGGGCCGACACCAAGGGCGTACGCGATTGGCTGCCCACCTTTCGGGCGCTGATCGGCCCGATCATCCGCAGCCCCGAGGAGGGCGCGGACACGATCGTCTGGCTGGGCGGCGCCCCCGAGGCTTTGCAGAGCACCGGCCGGTTCTGGCATGATCGCCGCGCCCGGCCCACCCATTACCTGCTCGGCGCCTCCGACGATGACCCCCAGGACCGCCGCCGGCTCTGGGATGTCTGCACCTCGCTGATCGAGTCGTGAGGATGGAGCAACTCGAGCGCGAGCAGGTCGTAACGCGGCCGCTGGCCGAGGTCTTCGCGTTCTTTGCCCGGGCGGAGAACCTGGAGCGGATTACGCCGCCGTGGCTGAGCTTCCGGGTGACCACGCCGGGACCAATCGAGATGGCCCGTGGCACGGTGATCGATTACCGCCTGCGCCTGCACGGTCTCCCCCTTCGGTGGACCTCGAGGATCGAGCTCTGGGAGGAGGGGCGCCGGTTCGTCGATCGGCAGGTACGGGGGCCGTACCGACTCTGGCGCCACCTGCATGAGTTCGCCCCGGTGGACGGCGGCACCTGCGTGCGCGACCGGGTCGACTACGCGCTCCCGCTCGGGCGGGCGGGCCACCGGCTCGGTCGGCCGCTGGTTCGCCATGATCTGGCACAGATCTTCGACTACCGCCGAGCCGCGGTGCGTCGCCTGCTCGGATGACCGCGCTCCTCTGGCTCAGGCGCGATCTCCGCCTCCACGACCATCCCGCCCTTCGGGCCGCTCTAGACCACGACGGGCCGCTCGTGCCCGTGTTCTGCCTCGACCCTCGCCTGCTGGGTGGCCGCCATGCCTCCGGTCCCCGCACCCAGTTCCTACTCGAGTGCCTGGCCGATCTCGACCAATCGCTTGATCGCCGTGGCAGCCGGCTGGTGGTGCGCCGGGGGCGGCCTGAGCGGGTGCTTGCGGAGCTGGCCCGCGACCTGGGGGCGAGCCACGTCTTCTGGACCGCCGACGTGAGTCCGTTCGCCCGGCGGCGGGATCAGTCGGTGCGCCGCGAGCTGGAGGGGCTCGGCGCCGAGGTTCACGTCCTGCCGGGGCTGTTCGTGCTCGATGACCCGGAGGGGCTTCACACCACGGCCGGCGACCCCTATCGCGTGTTCACGCCCTTTCACCGCGCCTGGCTGAAGTGCGACCGCCGGGAGGTCTTGCCGGTGCCGCGTTCGCTTCCGGCGCTGCCGTCGGCGGTCGAGCCGGGAAGGCTCCCGCCCCTGCAGGAGCTGGGGCTCGAGGAGACGGTGGTCAGAGCCGCCACGGGAGGAGAGCACCCAGGGAGGCGGCGGATGCAGCAGTTCCTAGCCGACCTGCTCGTGGGGTACGGGCGAGGACGTGATGATCTGGGCGCCGACGTCTCCTCCCGGCTCTCGGCCTATCTGCACTTCGGGTGCATCTCCCCGCGCGAACTCGAGGCGCGACTGCCAGGCGACCCGGGCGCTCAGGAGTTTCGCCGCCAGCTGTGCTGGCGCGACTTCTACGCCCACGTGCTGGCCCATTTCCCCACCAACGCCCGCCACGAGTTTCAGGATCGCTACCGGGGGTCGATCCGCTGGAGCCGGGCTGAGCGGCGGTTTCAGGCATGGTGCGAGGGTCGCACCGGTTACCCGCTCGTCGACGCCGCGATGCGCCAGCTGCGCCGCGAGGGCTGGATGCACAACCGGGCCCGGCTCGTGGTCGGCTCGTTCCTGACCAAGGATCTGGGCCTCGATTGGCGCTGGGGCGAGCGCTGGTTCATGCGCCTGCTCATCGACGGGGATGAGGCGAGCAACAACGGCAACTGGCAGTGGATCGCCTCAGTTGGCGTTGACCCTCAGCCGCCGTTTCGCCGGATCTACAACCCCGCGCGCCAGCAGGCCCGCTTCGACCCCAACGGGGCCTACGTCCGTCGCTACATCCCCGAGCTGCGTGACGTGCCCGACGAGTACCTGGCCGAGCCGTGGACCATGCCTGAGGCGCTGCAGCGCGAGGCCGGCTGCGTCATCGGCGAGGACTATCCGCCGCCCATCGTGGACCACGCCGTCGCCCGTCGGGAAGCGCTGGCCCGTTACGCTGACGCGGCCCGCAGCTAGGCGATCCCTGCTCCGCTGCCCCTCGCCGGCCTCGCCAGCCCCCCGGAATGCCTCAGGCCGCTCAAGCGGCTGGCCGGCTTCGCCAGTACAAGCTGGACATCGCAGATCCGCCGCTCGGCGAATCCCGCTTCGCAGTAGGCGAGGTAGAGGGTCCAGAGACGCTGGAAAGCCTCGTCGTAGCCTGCGGTGGCAAGCTCCTCGGCCTGGGCGAGAAAGCGCTCGCGCCAGCGTCGCAGCGTCGGCACGTAGTTGGGCGTGAGATCCTGGAGCCCGATCAGCTGAAGGTCGGTGTGCCGCGCCAGCCCGGAGGCGATCGCCGCCAGCGAGGGGAGCGCGCCACCGGGGAAGATGCGCTCCTTCATGAACGAGCGCGACGCCTTCTCGACCTCGTAGGCCCGGTCGTCGATAGTGATCGCCTGGAGCAGCATGGCGCCATCCGGCTCCAGCAGACGTGAGCAGGCGCCCAGGAAGCTGCCGGTGTGCCGCCAGCCCACCGCCTCGATCATCTCGATGCTCACCAGCTTGTCGTAGCGGCCGGTCAGGTCTCGGTAGTCCTTTGAGAGCACCGTGATGCGGTCGTTCAGTCCGGCCTCGCGAACCAGCTTGGACACGTAGTCGTGCTGCTCACGAGAGATGGTTGTCGTGGTCACGTGGCAGTCATACGTCGTCGCCGCGTGCAGGGCGAACGACCCCCAGCCGGAGCCGATCTCGAGCACGCGGTCGCCGGACCCGAGGTCGAGCTTCTCACACACGAGCTGAAGCTTGTTCCGCTGCGCCTGCTCAAGCGAAGCATCCGGATCGTCGAACACGGCGCAGGAGTAGGTCAGGGTTGGGTCAAGCATGCGCCCAAACAGCTCTTGTCCAAGGTCGTAGTGGGCTGCGATATCCCTCCGCCGGCGCCGGCGACTCGTGGGTCGCTGCAGGGCTCGTGCTACCTGGATCGGGCGGAGCAGCGGACGGAGCCGCCGGCGTATCTCGTCCATGGCGGCAGCGTTACGGGCGCCCAGTCGGATCAGCGCCACCAGGTCAGGCGACTCCCAGAGTCCCTGCGCGTAGGCGTCCGCCAGGCCCAGGCTGCCGCGAAGCAGCATCCGCCAGAGGCGGGGCGAACGCACGACAACCGTGGCGATCGGGGTCCCCGAGCCATAGCTGCGGCGCCGCTCGTCCTCGACGAGCACAAGCCGACCGGCGCGGATCCGGCGCAGGACCAGGTCGACCACGACTTGGGCCGGACGCCGCCTCATCGTCTTGCCCGTGCCGGGTGCGGGAAGGTGTCGACGCCGGCCATCCGCAGACCGAGCCCGTGCATGTAGATGAGACCGAGGACGCGCAGCGTCGCGAGGGGATAGCGGGCGGTCATCCGGCGTATTGAGGCGGTCGTCAGCTCACGCCGCCGCAGGTTGAGAGCGGCTTCGAATACGCGTGCGCCACGGCGCGTGTTCTCGATACGGACCGAGAGGTGGGCTCCCGGGGTCGTCGAGCGGCAGGTGTAGGTCTGATCCATGCCCAGAAACGGAGACACGTGAAGCGCCTTCGGGAAACGGCCCGCGGTTCCCGGCATGACGTAGGCGTGACGCTCCTTCCACGGCGTGTTTGTCACCTCCGCCACCAGAGCCTCGATCCGCTCGCCCGTCTCGTCGAAGCAGTAATAGAAGCTGACCGGGTTAAAGCAATGCCCCCAGGACCTGAGTTGCGCCAGAAGCCTCACGGGCCCCTGCGGTGTTCGGCCGAGCTGCCGGCCGACCAGCTCACGGACGGCGGCGTCGAGCCCGGTCTCCGGATCGCCGAGATAGTCGCGACGGCAAAACCGCACCAGCCCAGGACTTGACCTGACCAGGCGACCACCGAGGAGCGCCGGGAGCTCATCGAGGTCCAGGTACGCGAGCGCCAGCGGGTGACTGAACTGGCGCCGGGGATCACGTCGGACATGGACAACGCTTCCCTCATACAGGCAGCTCGCGCCGCTCACGGCTCGGCTCCAAGCTCGGCCGCGACGCGCAAGGCACTGTTGACTCCGTCCTCGTGAAAGCCCCAGCCCCAGTAGGCCCCGCAGAAATGGGTGCGGCGCGTCCCCGAGATCTGACCTACGCGTGACTGGGCCCGGATGCCGGCGGGCGTATAGACGGGATGGGCGTACTGGATCCGCTTGATCACACGCTCGGGATCGATGCGCGCCGTATGGTTGAGGGTTACGCAGAATTCCCGCTCCGCCGACAGCGACTGCAGACGGTTCATGTGATAGGTGACCGTGGCGCGCCCTGGCGGTTCCTCCAACAGGTGATAGTTCCAGCTCGCCCACGCCCGCCGGCGGCGGGGCAGCAGCCGGACGTCGGTATGAAGCACGGCTTCGTTGACCTGGTACGGGATCGAGCTGAGGATCTCGTGCTCGCGGGCGGTCGGGTCGCGGAGCAGGGTCAGCGCCTGATCAGAGTGGGTGGCCAGCACGACGTGGTCGAAGCGCATCGGTGCCGCGCCGCCGACGGTCACCAGGACATCATCCTGCGCCCGCTCGATCGCGCTGACTGGAGCTCTGAGCCTGATTCGGTGAGCGAACGGTGCGCTGAGCGCGGCGACATACCGCGCCGAGCCGCCGCTGATCGCCCGCCAGTGTGGCCGGCCACGAAAGCCGAGCATCCCGTGGTTGGCGAAGAACTCGGCCAGGAACCGGGCCGGAAAGCTCCACAGTGAGCGTGGATCGGCCGACCAGACGGCCGCCGCCTGAGGGACGATCAGGCGGTCGACGAAACCGCGGGAAAAGTGCTGTTCCTCCAGCCAATCCCGAAGGGAGACGTGCTCGTCGCCGCCGTCAAGGAGCCGTCTCGCCGCTCGATGGAACCGGTGCAGGTCGGCCACCATGCGGTGAAACCCAGGGGTTGCCAGGTGACGGCGGTTGGCGAACAGCGCGTTCGGCGAGCGGCTCGCGTACTCGAAGGTGCCCGCGTCATCGCTCACGCTGAAGCTCATCTCCGAGGGCTGCCAGGCCACTCCGAGCGTCCGGAGCAGGCGTTCGAAGTTGGGGTAGTTGCGGTCGTTGAACACGATGAACCCGGTGTCCACGTGATGCGTCTCGTTGGGGGTGTCGACCCGCACGGTATGGGTGTGCCCCCCGACATACTCCGCGGCCTCGAACAGCGTGACCTGGTGCCGCCGGTGCAGGAGATGGGCGACGGTGAGACCTGAGATGCCGGTACCCACGATGGCGATCTTCACGGTGTCCGATCCTCGTGAGGGAACCCTTGGTCCTCCTGACCTCGCTGCTCAATCGCGTCGTCGCTCGGTTCGGTCATCGATAGCTGAACAGAGTGTATAGCTTTATCCATACAGAGTGTTGACCCTGACGAGACGTGGGGACTGATCGCTCTTATCTACGGTGCGTGGCCCCCGTCGGATCAATTGGACCGCTCCGTTTGCGACGCCGCCGCGTTCGTACGTCTGAATCGACGCCGCCACCAGGCTGTTCGACCTCTCAGACGCTGTACACCAAAGGAGCTGTATGCATCATCGTTTTCGTCTCCTGGCTCTCGGGCTAGGTGCGCTCCTGCTGCTCGCGCCGGCCGCGTGGGCTGCAGGTCAAAAACGGGCCCAAAAACCGGTCAAGGGGATTCTGCTGTCGCTCGGCGACTCATACTCCGTCGGCTGGCAGGAGCTGCCCGGCGGAACGCAGGGCTCGACCCACAACGGCCCCGCCGATCAGCTCGTCCCGCTTGCCGCGGCGCGCGGCTGGCACCTGAAGCTCGTCAACCTCGGCTGCGGCGGAGCGACGACGACCTCGATGCTCACGCCATCGTCGGTTGGGTGCGATCCCCAGGCGCTCGCCCCGGGTGCACCCAACTACCCCAACCAGAGCCAGACCCAGGCGGCGGTCGCGTTCATCAAGAGCCACCCCAACCAGGTCAAGGTCGTCACGATCTCGATTGGCGGCAACGATGTCGACGGTTGCCCGGTCCAGGCAGATCCCACCGGCTGCGTGAAGGCGAACATGCCAACCGCGACCCGGAACCTGACCAAGATCGTCAAGCAGTTGCGTGCGGCGGGGGGTAAGCAGATGCGGATCATCGGCTCCACCTACCCGGACGTTGAGCTGGGGCTGTGGGTGCATCCGACTGCCCTCGGCGCGAACACGCTGCCCCTCATTCCCGGATCGATCAGCTCCTTCCAGGACATCATCAACCCCGGGCTCAAGAAGGCCTACGACAGCGTGGGCGCGGCCTTCGTCGACGTGACGAAGGCGACGGGTGCCTACGGTCCATTCGTGGCCACGACTGACCCGACGTTCGGGCTGATCCCCGTCCCGGTCGCCAAGGTCTGCACCTTGACGTACTTCTGCGACGGAACCTTCAACATCCATATGAAGACGCCCGGCTATCACATCATCGCCGAGCTCGAGGCACAGACGCTGCCGAAGCTGAAGTAAGGACATCGCTGTCTCCAGGCCCGGGGCTTCGGCCACGGGCCTGGAGGACGGCATTTCCGTCGGCGCGGGTGCGTCGATAGGTTGATGAGAGATGTCTCATCAGTCAGGTCTGGCGGCTGCCGCGCGTGAGCTTCTTGAGGACATGCGCTCCCGGACGGACGGGTTCGATGGAACCGACGGCAGTCTGTGGTTCGTTCAGGGTGCGCTGGCGTCGATGGCCAATGACCCGAGGAGGCGTGCCGGTGCGGGGCTTACGGCTCGATTCGCGTACGCCCTCTACGTAGCCGAGCTGCTGGAATCGAGCTGCCCGGGCGTGCATGTAGAGGTCGAGGCGGCGGACGCCCGCATGGCTGAGGTGTCGGCAGTGAGCGATCACGGCCGAAGGGAGTTTGTGTTCTCGTGGGTGGAGAGATGCGTCGAGGACCCGAATGCCGACAACATCGTGTTCAAGTACGCGGGCGCTTTGCGCGACTTCGACCAGCCCGCGCGCGCCGCGCGTCTGGACGAGCAACTTCGCGAGCTTGCGGCGAGCGGGCATCGCTTCTGAGCCTGCGGCCCGAGCTGGGCGACTCGGCGAGTTGGGCCTAGCCCCGAGTCGTAGTGCCGTGAAATCGAAAAACCCCGCGGGGCGGGGCTTTTCGAGAAAAAGGTGGAGACGGCGGGAATTGAACCCGCGTCCGCAGTTGCGTATGAAGTGGCGTCTACGAGCGTAGCCGGCGCTCTGATCTCACCCTCGACTCGCCTCGCCGGCCGGGTTGTTGAGGGCCAGCTCCTGAAGATGTCCCCGGATCGGTCGGAGCGGTCCGCTCCGGGTTAGCCTGCTGCTGACCCGAGCCCTCCGCCGCAGGCGAGCGAAGGGGCGGGAACCTCAGATCAGCTGGCTACTAAGCGGTAGCGAAGCTGGGGAGGTTGTAACTGTGCGAGTCCGCACTTATTTTTTTCCCGGGTGTTTTACGAGGCCTCCCGGGACCTCGGCTCGCAACCACCCCCACGAACCAACCACGTCGAAGCCAGTCGTCCCCGGGGGTTACTTGCTGACATAAGTATATCGGCAGAACACGTGCGTTCCGGCACAAACGTGCGCTGAAATGCCTGGACGGCTGCCACACTTAAGGGGCAATGGAATCGAATTCGGGACTGTTGCCGCCCTCCGTTCAGGAGGCGGCTAGCACCCCGCCACCGGCGGGGTCAGCGGATGCCTGGCCGGGTTTCGCCCCGCCGGCCGATTCTCATCAGGACCCCGACGCATCGACTGAGTCCCAGCACGGCCCCGTCCACCGCTCGACCAAGCCGAGGGGCCGGCTGAGCGCGGCGCTGGCGGCCATCGCCGCGTTCTTCGCCAAGTTCAAGGCCGTTCTCCTGCTCCTCCCCAAGCTCAAGCTGCTCACGACCATGGGGACGATGCTCGTCTCGGTGGCCGCCTACAGCTTCTTCTTCGGCTGGACGTTCGCCGCCGGCTTCGTGGTCCTGATCCTCGTCCACGAGATGGGGCACGTGATCCAGCTCCGCCGAGAGGGGCTAAAGGCGAGCGCCCCCATGTTCATCCCCTTCATGGGCGCCGTGATCAGCGCCAAGTCGCTGGGCGACAACGCCCTGGCCGAGGCTCGCGTCGGCCTCGCCGGGCCGATCCTCGGCAGCATCGGCGCGGCGGCCTGCATCTTCATCTGGCACGCCACGGGCAACGATCTCTGGCGGGCCCTGGCCTTCACCGGGTTCTTCCTCAACCTATTCAACCTGCTCCCCGTCGTCCCGCTGGACGGAGGCCGGGCGATGGCCGCGATGGCGCCGTGGATGTGGTTCGTGGGCTTCGCCGCCATGATCCCGCTCGCCGTGATCTTCCCCAACCCGGTCATCTTCATCATCCTGATCTTCGCGGGCTATGAGACGTACAAGCGCTGGAATCTGCGCAAGGCCGGCGGCCCGCAGCAGCAGGCGTACTACCGCGTGCGGCCGCTCGACCGCGCCCTCGTGGCCGCGGTCTACCTGAGCCTGATCGCGCTGCTGGTCGTGGGCATGCACGCCACGACGCTCGCGCGGACCTTCAGCTAGCCGTCACTCGGCGGATCAGTACCCGGCCGGGGGCGGGCCACCGGGCCCGCGCCGGCGCACGACCGTCTCGTCCTGATACGGACGCGTGTCCCGGGACCACCAGAACGTGTACATGATGGCCAAAACGAGCCCCAGGAGCCCGACGATCAAGAGGATGGTCCCTGCGGTCTGGATGTCGAATCCGTTCACGTGCGCGGTTACCGCCCACTTGAGGACGGCGCCGACAGCGATCAGCACAATTGCTGCCCCAATGGTCATGAACCCACCCTACCCCACCTCGGAGCGGAATACGCTCCTCACGAGGCAAAGGTTACGAGCCTCTTAGCCGCCCCTCAGCGCCGGGCGTCGCGCAGTTCACGCTGAACCTCGCGCGCGGTCTCCCGCTTGCGGATCGACTCACGCTTGTCATAGACGTCCTTGCCCCGGGCCAGCGCGATTTCGACCTTCGCCCGGGACCCCGAGTCGGAGAAGTAGACCCGCGTGGGCACGATCGTCAGGCCCTTCTCTCGCGTGCGGCCGATCAGGCGCTCGATCTCTGAGCGGTGCAGAAGGAGCTTGCGCGTCCGCTCCGGATCATGGTTCTCCCGCGCCGCGGGACCGTAGGGGGCGATGTACATCCCGACCAGCCACAGCTCGTCGTCGCGGACCACGGCGTAGGCGTCCTTGAGCTGGACGCCGCCCTCGCGGACCGACTTCACCTCGGTCCCCGTGAGGGCAATCCCCGCCTCGAAGCGCTCGAGCAGGTTGTAACGAAACGCCGCCTGGCGGTTGGTGGCGACGTCGCCGGCTGCCGCCTTGCGTTTACGACCCTTGGCCATGGCGGCTAATCCTCCGTCATCTCGGCGTCGCGAGCCGGCACCAGGTCGACCCGCCCCCGCGGCGCATCCACCCCGTCGACCCGCACGCGGACAGGATCGCCAAGCCGCAGGGCCCGCCCAGTGTGGGCGCCGAGCAGCATCGTGCCCTCCTCGTTCAGCTCCCACCAATCGCCGCGCATCCGCCGCACCGGGAGCATTCCCTCGAACGAGAGCCGCGGGCCGAAGGCGACAAACGCGCCGGCCCCGATCAGCCCCACCACCTCTCCGTCGAACTCCGGCTCGGATCCGATCTCGGCCAGGCGCCGCTGGAGCAGGAAGCAGAGCGCGATGTCGTCGGCGTCGCGCTCGATCATCATCGCCTCGCGTTCCCGAGTCGACGTCCAGGGTCCCGCGGCGGCCACGAACGATGACTCGGGCGCCGGAACATCCCCGGTGATGGCCGAGAGCAGGCCGCGATGGCAGATCAGGTCCGGGTAGCGGCGGATCGGAGAGGTGAAGTGGCAGTAGCTCGGGGACTGCAGACCCGCGTGGCCAAGGTTCCGGGGGTCGTAGTAGGCCTGCTTGAGCGAGCGGAGGACGAGGCTGGTCAGAGCGCGGCGGCCATGGCCCTGGCGCCGGACCCACTGCTCGACGAGCTGTGAGGCCTCCCCCACCACCTCGGCCGCCTGCTGCGGCGTCAGCGCCCCGCGCGGCACGGGCGGCGTGGGCACCCCGAGCGAGGCCAGCTGCTCGATGAGCCGCTCGGCCGAGGGCCCCTCGGGCCGCTCGTGCACGCGATAGAGCGCAGGGATCTGCCGGGCCTCGAGAAACGCGGCCACCTGCTCGTTGGCGGCGATCATCAGATGCTCGATCAGGCGATGCGCCTCGGTCTGCAGCACGGGCTCGGCGTCGACCACGTTGCCGGCCTCATCGAAGACGAAATCAGGCTCCGCTGACTCCAGGACCAGGGCGGCCTGAGCGGCACGGCGCTGCTGCAGCGCCCCGGCGGCGGCGCGCGCCGCGGCCAGCGGCGCGCCCCACGGATCATGGGCCGCTTCACGCCCGGCAAAGATGCGGTCGACCTGGTCGTAGTCGAGCCGCTCGTCGGAGCGGATCAGCGTGCGGTGAAACGCGCTCTGAGTGACCCGGTTTCGCTCGATCGTCAACTCCACCGTCACGGCGAGGCGATCCTGCCCCGGGACGAGCGAGCACGCCTGATTCGAGAGCGCCTCGGGCAGCATCGGCTCCACCGCCCCGGGGACGTAGGTGCTCGTGGCGCGCCGGTAGGCCTCGTGGTCGACGAGGTCCCGCGGAGCCACGAACGCCGACACGTCGGCGATGTGCACCCAGACCCGCCAGCGATCATCGCCCGCCGACTCGGCCGAGATCGCGTCATCGAAGTCACGCGCAGCGACGGGGTCGATCGTGAACGTGGGTAGCGACCGCAGGTCGCGCCGCCCCGTCGTCGCCTCGGCCGAGCGGCGCTCAACCGATTGCCGGGCCTCCCGCTCAACGGCGGGATCGAAGGCACGGCGCAGGCCCCGGTCGACCATCAGGGCTTCGATCACGTCCCGAGCCACTCCGGGTCGCCCGAGCCGCCGCTCAATCCTCGCCCGGCCGCCGCCGCGCCCATTGCGCGAGGGCGCCGCCCGTACCACGACCAGGTCACCAACCGCGGCGCCGGCGTTCTTGGCGATGGCCATCCGCGGACCGGAGCCGAAGAACGGCTCGGCGACGAGGAACTTGCCCCGCCGCTCGATCACGCTCACGTGCGGTGCGCCCAGACCTCGGTCTCCGGGCCTGCGCGCCGTCGACGCCGGAGTCACCGGAGCCCGGCGGTGACGACCTGCTCGGCCACCGTCAGCGCGTGATCGCCGGGCGCCGTGGGCTTGTCGGAGGCGTAGACGTTTGGCGTGACGCCCGCGCCTTCACGCACGCCGCCTCCGCCGAGGTTGCGCCCGTTGGGGGTGAAGTACTCGCCCACGGTGAGATCGAGCGCGCCGCCGTTGGGCATCGGCATGATCTCCTGAAAGACCCCCTTGCCGTAGGTGTGCGTGCCGACGACCTTGGCCCGGCCACGGTCCTGGAGCGCCGCCGTGACGATCTCGGCCGAGGAGGCGGTGTCCCGATCCACGAGCACGACCATCGGGATGCTGGTCGGAATCGCGTCCCCCTTGGCCTCGTATACCTGACGCGGCTGAGCCCGACCATCGGTGGACACGATGGTCCCGTCGGGGATGAAGATGCTGGCCACGTTCACGGCCTCTTCCAGCAGACCTCCGCCGTTCTCCCGAAGGTCGAGGATCAGCGCCTTGGCGCCCGAATGAAGCGCCCGCTCGACGTCGCCCCGGAGCTCAGCCCCGGACCCATCGGTGAAGGCAGTGAAGCGCAGGTCACCGACCTTGATCCCGTGGTAGGTGACAATCGACTCGCTCGATACCGGCACCACCAGATCGGCGCGTGTCACCGTGATCGCTCGCGTCCGGCCGCCGCTCACCACGGTGAGAACCACGCGGGTGCCCGCCCGCCCCCGGATGAGCCGGGAGGCGAAGGCCGAAGAGCGGCCGCTCAGGGAGGTCGAACCCACACGGATGATCAGATCCCCGTGGGCCAGGCCGGCCATCGCGGCCGGCGAATGCGGGAACACGTCGACGATGCGCAGCCCCCGCGGATCGGGCACGACGTCGATCCCGACCCCGCTCAGGTGGGGATTGTCCTCGTTCAGGAAGGAGCGGTAGGCGGAGGGGGCGTAGTAGCGGCTGTACGGGTCATTCAGGCTCTGCGCCATCGCCGCCATGCCCAGGTTGAGCAGCTTGGTCCGGTCGACCGGCCGGTAGTAGTTCTGGGTGATGAGGTTGAGCTCGTCATTGACGAGCTGCGCGTTTGAGTTGCCCTCGAAGGTGTTGCGCAGCCCGGTGGGCATCCAGCTCGGGTGCCCACCGAGCCAGATTCCGACGATGAGCACGATCAGCGCGAGCAGGACGCCCGCGAGGATGCGGGGACCCCGGGCACGTCGATAAACCATGTTCGGAGAGTAGCCGGGCCGGTTAACGGTTCCGGCCAGCGGCCGGCGGAAAGCGCCCGCCGTCTGGGCTCAGACGCGCAGGAAGCGCCGGAGCGAGAGCCCCGAGCCGACGGCTGAGACGAAGGCGCTGGCGAGTAGCAGCACGGCGATCAAGGCCGGGAAGGCAATCGTCCGAATCTGGCTGACCAGCGACCAGCCGGAAAACAGCGGGTCGAGCAGGGCCACCTTGGTCACGCCGAGGACGACGATGGCCATGATCCCGCCCACGGTGCCGACGATGATCCCCTCGATCACAAACGGCCACCGAATGAACCAGTCGGTCGCCCCGACCAGCTTCATGACCTCGACCTCACGCCGCCGGGCGTAGAGCGAGAGCCGGATCGTGTTGGCGATGAGCAGGATCGAGGCGATCGTGAGCAGCGCGGCGAAGGCCAGGCCGCCCCACTTCACCGCCGAGGTGAGCTCAAGCGCCTTCTTGGTGTAGCTCTGCTTGTTGGACACGCTCTGGATGGTTGAGTCGAGGGGCTGCCCGCCCGGGGTCAGCGCCCGGTGGATGGCGAGCACGTTGGCCGGGTTGTCCGGGATCACGTGGAAGGTGTCGGGCAGCGGGTTGACGCCGCCCAGGAGCTGGTAGGCGGCCTGGTTCTGGCTCGCCTGCTGGCGGTAGGCCTGGGCCTTGGACTCAAACTGCACCGACTTGACGTGCGGCACGCCGAGAATCTCCTTGCGCACCCGTGCCTCGTCGGCTGTAGTGGCGCTCGTCCGCATGTAGACGTCGACGATGAGCCGCCCCCGAACCGTGTTGGCGGCATCATTGGTGACCTCGACGGCGGGGATGAAGACGCCCACGACGAGCATCGTCACGAGCACGGTGGCCAGGGCGGCGAAGCTCGGCGCCGCGTTGCGGCGCATGGCACGGATCGCCTCGTGGACGAAGAAGCCGAATCGCATCGATCTAGAGACCGGGCGGGCGGGTGTCGGGGGCGCGCATCCGGCGCGCGAACTCACGCGTGCTCTCGTCCCGGGTGTAGAGCCCGGTTGCCTCATCGCGCACGATCTTGCCCTCCTCGAGCTCGATCACCCGGCGGCGCATCTTGTCCACCATCGCCTGGTCGTGGGTGGCCACGAGCACGGTCGTGCCGGTGCGGTTGATCCGGTAGAGCAGCCGCATGATGTCGATGCTCGTCTCCGGGTCGAGGTTGCCCGTCGGCTCGTCGGCCAAAAGTAGCGAGGGATGGTTGACGAACGCCCGCGCGATCGACACGCGCTGCTGCTCACCGCCGGAGAGCTGATCCGGGTAGTTGTGCAGCTTGGTCGAGAGCCCGGTGAGGCGGAGAATGTCCGGCACCTTGTCCCGGATCTCCCGCCGGCCTCCGCCCGTGACCTGGAGCGCGTAGGCGACGTTGTCGTAGACGGTGCGCGAGGGCAGGAGCTTGAAGTCCTGGAAGACGACCCCGATGTTGCGGCGGAAGTACGGGATCCGCTTTCGGCGGATCTCGCTCAAATCGTGGCCGGCCACGAAGATCTTCCCCTCGCTGGGCTCGACCTCCTTGATGAGGAGGCGGATCATGGTCGACTTGCCGGAGCCGGTCGCCCCGACCAGGAACACGAAGTCCCCGCGAGCAATCGAGAAGGTGGCGCCATCCAACCCCCGGTCGCCACTCGGGTAGCGCTTGGACACGCCGCGGAAATCAATGATTGTGGGAGCGGCTTCGCGCGGCTGCGGGCGCTCCGCCGCCGGCGGCATCAGCGCCGCGGGCGTACGGGTAGCGCGGGGGCTACGGCGAAGACGACCCGATGAAGAGGTAGCCATCGGTCCGCCACAGTAGCGAAGGCATTCGCGTCAAGGTGTTCCCAACCGCCCTCTGCAATGGCGGTTGCACGCGCAGGATTTCGGGAGGCTGTGCATTGGCGTACACCAGCGCGGGGTGCGGCAGGCGATGCTCGCTACCGTTAGGCCGTGCCTGCGATCACCCATTCGACGCTTGAGAACGGGCTTCCGGTCTACCGGATTCCGGTCGAAGGGACGCGCTCGGTAACCATCCTCGTTGCCTTCGATGCCGGCGCCCGCAGCGAGCGGGCCGAGGAGAACGGGATGGCCCATTTCCTCGAGCATCTCGTGTTCAAGGGCGGGGAGAAGTTCCCCACCTATCGGGACGTCAACCAGGCTGCCGAGGGGATCGGCGCCGTGATCAACGCCTACACGAGCCACGACCTGGTCGCCTTTCACATCACGGCCCGCGCCGAACGGGGGCAGGAGGCCGCCGATCTGCTCACCGACTTCGTGGGCCGCCCGCGGATCGACGCCGGTGAGCTTGACCGGGAGCGTGGCGTCGTCGTCCAGGAGATCGCCCGCGCCAACGATCAGCCCGCCGTCCAGGCCGGGCAGCTGATCGACGAGGCGACGTTCGGGGACCACCCGCTGGGTCGTCCGGTGCTCGGATCGGTGGAGCACATTCGTTCGGAGTTCACCCGTGAGGGGATCCTCGCCTTTCGCTCCCGCCGCTGGGCCCCGAGCCGGGGTGGGGCCTTTCTCGTCGGCAACCTTAAGCACGTCCAGGACGGCCCGGTCGAGGAGCTGTTCTCCCGCTTTCCCTCCGAGCCCGAGCCGCAGCCCTTCGAGCCGGCGCCGCCTCTACAGCCACGTGTGCTGGTCCGGGAGCGGGACTCCAGCCAGTCGCATCTGCGCATGGCCTACCGGCCGTTGGTCGATCCCACCGATGCGCGGCGCCGGGCCGCGCTGCAGATCTACTCCACCCTCCTCGGCGGATCGATGGGCAGTCGGCTGTTTGACGAGATCCGTGAGCAGCGCGGGCTCGCCTATTCGGTCGGCTCGTTCGCCCACGCCTACTCGGACGCTCCCGTGCTGGAGCTCTCGGCCGGACTCGAGTCGGGAAAGTCGGTCGAGGCCTACCGGCGGATGCGGGAAATCGTCTCCGAGCTCCACGCGCAAGGACCGACACGGGAAGAGGTCGAGCGGGCGCGCGCCTACGCCGCCGGGGCGCGGGCGATTGCGTTTGAGAACAGCCGTGCCGTGGCCAGCCACGCCGCCCAGCAGCGGATCGTCTACCGGGAGGATGTCGATCCCGACCGGGCGATCCGGCTGCTCGACGAGGTCACCTTCGACGAGGTGCTCGACGCCGCCCACGCGGTCGAGGACGAGCTCGCCGTCGCGGTGGTCGGACCGCACACGGTGGAGGACTTCACGGCGGTTTGAGCCGAGGGCGCGCCGTCGTTCTGGGGGGGTTGGGCGCGATCGCACTCGCAGGGTGCGGGGGCACCGTGCGGCAGTCGCACCCGTCCATCGGCGCCTCTCGCGTGCCCGTTCCGGCCACGACCCCGACGGTTGCGCCGCCGCCACCGCCGCCCAAGCCGTCAGCCGCTCTGGTCAACCTCAGGCACCTCCTGGACGCCGGACTCCACGCCGCCGGCCGCGCCTCGGGCGCGTTCGTCTATGACCTGACTGCCGGTTTGGTTCTCTACTCGGCCCGGAGCAACGTGACTCGCCCCCCCGCCTCGGTCGAGAAGCTCTACACCTCGCTGGCCGTGCTCAGTGATCTCGGCCCCGCCCTCAGGCTGCAGACGGAGGTCCTGGGGCAGGGCCATCTGGGGCCAGGCGGCGTCTGGCACGGCAACCTGTATCTGCAGGGTGGTGGCGATCCGACGCTCGGCGACGGCACCTTCAACCGCGTGTGGGAGGACGGCTACGGGCCCACGGCGCAGCAGATCTCGTCGCAGCTTGAGCGCCGGGGGATCCGCCAGGTCACCGGCTGGCTGATCGGCGACGGTTCGCTCTTCGACTCCCGCCGTGGACCCCCCTCGAGCGGCTATGGCCCGGACATCCCCGATCTCGGCGGCGAACTCGCGGCGCTGACCTACGACCACGGCTCTACGACGGCCAACCTCGGCCCGCCCGCCTTCGCCGTCCGGGAGCTCGCCATGACGATGCGCGGAGCCCGAATCAAGGTCCGGGCCTCGGCCCGGCCCGGAGTCACGCCCGCCGACGCACTCCCGCTTGTGACGGTCAACTCGCCGCCGATGTCGGTGCTTCTCAGGCTGATGGACGTTCCCTCGGACGATTTCTTCGCCGAGATGCTGACCAAGCAGCTGGGCGTGCGCTTCGGCGGCGGCGGCACCACCACCGCGGGGGCCACGGTGGTCGGCCAGGCCATCTCACGCCTGGGCGTGACGCCCACGATCGTCGACGGATCCGGGCTCTCCCGGCGTGATCACACCTCACCCGCCCAGGTGGTCGCCGTTCTCCGCGCCGTGTGGGGAACACCGAACGGCCGGCTCCTCCTCAGCGCGCTACCCGTCGTCGGTGTCAACGGAACGGTTCAGGGCATCGGGCAGCGCACCCCGGCCCAGGGTCGCTGTCAGGCTAAGACCGGCACGCTCAATAACGTCACCAACCTGGCCGGCTACTGCCGCAGCCGCGGCGGTCACGAGCTCGTCTTCGCCGTGTTCCTCGACGGACCGACGAATGCCCAAGGGACGCTGCTCCTGACCCGCATGGTCGGCGCCATCGCCGGCTATTAGCCCGTTGCCTCAGACGACGCGGGCAGCGACAATCGCAGCGCGTGGGAAGCGACCCTGAACTCAACTGGACCGAACTGCATCGCTACCTCGACCGGCTGGGCGACCGCTGGCCGATCGAGCAGGCGATCCTCGGCGGAGCCCGCGTCGACGATCAGGCGGGCGCGCCCCCGCAGCGTGAGCGCGGGCCCGAGTTCATCGTCATCCTCATTTCCTCGGCCTACTCCGGGATGCCGTGGCTGGAACGCGTCTACCAGGCCGGCTCCCTCTGGGACGCCCTCGAAATGGGTGCCGCGGCTGACATCCACTGCTACACGCCGGGCGAGTTCGAGCGCAAGCTCGTGACGCTGCGGGTGGTGCGAGAAACGGCCGAGCGCGGGCTCGACCTGACGGCTAGCTGATCGCCACCATCCGCTCGATGGGAACGCGGGCCCGGTCGGCGAGCGCGTCCGGCACCTTGACCTCGTGGACCCCGTCGCGGAGTGCGTCGCGGAGCTTCGGCAGCGTGATCATCTTCATGAACCGGCAGTGCGCCGCCTCGTTGGCGGCGATGAACTGCGCCGCCGGCGACGCCTGGCGGAGCGGGTGAAGCATCCCGGTTTCGGTGGCCACGATCGCCGTGCCGGTCGGGTGCTCGTCCGCGTAGCGGAGCATCCCGCCGGTCGAGAGCATGTGTACCCCGGTCGGCTCGATGTCGCCCGCGGCGACGTACTCCATGACGCTGGTCGAGCAACCGCACTCCGGGTGGATCAGAAAGTCGGCTCCGGGATGAGCGGCGCGCACGGCGGCCACGTCGCTGGGCCGGATCCCGGCGTGGACGTGGCACTCGCCGTCCCACACGTGCATCGAGCGCCCCACTGTCTTCTCGACGTAGGCGCCGAGGAACATGTCGGGGCCGAACAGGATCTCGGTCTCCGGCCCGTGTTCAAGCAGGATGTGCTCCACCACCGCCACCGCGTTGGCCGAGGTGCAGCAGTAGTCGGTCTCGGCCTTGACCTCGGCCGTGGTGTTGACGTACATGACCGTGATCGCCCCCGGGTGCCGGGCTTTCCAGTCGCGCAGCTGGGCGGCGGTGATCGAGTCGGCCAGCGAGCACCCGGCGTCGGGGTCGGGGATCAGGACTCGCTTGTCCGGGCACAGGATCGAGGCCGTCTCGGCCATGAAGTGCACGCCGCAGAAGACGATCGTGCCGGCGTCGGCCGCCGCCGCCTGCTGGGAGAGCCCAAGCGAGTCGCCGACATAGTCGGCGATGTCCTGGATCTCCGGCAGCTGGTAGTTGTGGGCCAGGATGACCGCGTCGTGCTCGCGGGCCAGCTCGCGGACCTCGTCCTGGAGAGCCGGGATGTTCTCGAGCATCAGGGGTGCATCAACGGCACCCAACATCGGAAGGTTCATGACAACGGTTCGAGGATCAGACTGAGGTCGAGCGCCGGAGCGCTGTGGGTGAGTGCGCCCACCGAGATGAAGTTTACGCCGGTACGGGCGATTTCCGGGAGCGTCTGGAGGGTGACGCCGCCACTCGCCTCGAGCTCGGCGCGCCCCGCCACGCGCTCCACCGCGGCGCCCAGCTCCGGGACGCTCATGTTGTCCAGGAGGAGCCGCCGGGCCCCCGCAGCCAGGGCCTGGTCGACCTCGTCGAGGCTCCGACACTCGACTTCGAGGGGGATCTCCGGCGCCGCCTCGCGGACCCGGCGGACCGCCTCGGCCACCCCCCCGGCGATGGCGGCGTGGTTCTCCTTGATGAGGGCGGCATCGAAGAGGCCGATCCGGTGGTTGGTTCCACCTCCGGCGGCGACGGCGGCCTTCTCCAGCCGGCGCAGGCCGGGGGTGGTCTTGCGCGTGTCGAGGATCCGCGCCTCGGTTCCGGACACCGCCTCGACGCAGCGTGCGGTGAGCGTGGCGATCCCAGACAGGCGCTGGAGAAAGTTGAGCGCGGTCCGCTCCCCGGTGAGGATGGCCCGGGCCGCGCCCTCCAGGTCGAGCACGGCTCCCCCCTCGCGCCAGACGCCCTCCTCGACCAGGCGCTCGAGGCGGATTTCCGGATCCAGTGTCCGGAACGTCGCCTCGGCGAGCTCGAGCCCGAACACGACGCCGGGAGCCTTCTGCGTGACCCGCGCCCGGGCGCGGGTGCCCGGCGGCACCGTGGCCTCCGTGGTCACGTCGCCGCTGCCGACGTCCTCGGCCAGGGCGCGCTCGACCGCGCATCGGATGACCTCCGGCTCCACGTCAGACGGACTCGTCGACCAGGACCCGCACGGTGGCGAACGTCGGATCCGCGGCCCCGTGCAGCCGGGCTCCCGCCGTGGTGAGCTCGCGCAGGTAGCTCACGACCTCGTCGGTGATCCGCTCGCCCGGGAGTAGCGCCGGGATCCCCGGCGGGTAGCCGGCGATGCTCTCGGCCGAGATCCGCCCCACCGCCTCCTCGACAGGCACCGTCTCACCGCGGCCCAGGAAGGCGTCACGGGGGGAGATCGCAGTACCGGCCTCGAGCGCGTCGGGCGCCCGCGTGAGCGCAGGCGAGGTGCCGGGCCGGGCGATCTCGTGCACCGTGTCCCCGAAGTCGCGGGCCAGACGCTCGAGGTCCTCCACCGGCTGCCCGATCCCGAGCACGAGCACGAGCGTGGCGTGGGTCGCCAGCTCGACGTGGATGTCATCACGCGCGCGCAACGCGGCCGCCACGTCATAGCCGGTCCGGCCGGTGCCGCGGACATCGATCACGATCCGCAGGGGGTCCCAGCCGGCAACCCCGGGACGGCCGACGAGTCCGGCCCCGACCACGGCGCACCCGGGGACGACGCTGATGGCGGCGCGCGTCCGCTCAGACGCCGCGATCGTCCGGTCCAGCAGCGTTTGGCCGTGTACGGCGAGCTGGCGGCGGGCCGCATCGAGCGAGGCCATGAGCAGGGAGCTCGGACTGGTCGAGCGCACGAGCCGCACCGCCCGCGCCACCGCGGCGGTATCGATCCGCTCGTCGTCGCCGACCAGGAGCATCGCCGACTGAGTCAGGCTGCCCACGATCTTGTGCGTGGAGGCGAGCATCGCGTCGGCACCGAGCTCGAGCGGCGAGCGCGGCAGCGCGGGATGAAAGCCGAAGTGCGAGCCCCAGGCGTTATCGACCACGAGCGCAACCTCGGCGGCGTGGGCGACCTCGGCACAGCCTTCAACGTCGGCCGCCATTCCGTAATAGGTGGGCGAGACGATGAACGCGGAGCGGGCTTCGGGAGCCGCGTGCAGCGCCGCCTCGAGCGACTCCGGCGTGACCCCGTGGGCCATCCCCAGCTCTGGGTCGTACTCGGGGGCGACCCAGGTCGGGATGCCGCCGCTCAGGATCAGCCCGTCGACCATGCTCGCATGCGAGTTGCGCTGGAGGACGACCCGCGTGCCCGGCCCTGCCATGGCCAGACACAAGGCATGGTTGCCCTGCGTCGCGCCGTTGGTGAGAAACCACGCCCGCCGGGCGCCGTAGGCCTCGGCGGCCAGCGCTTCGGCGCGCTCGTACGGGGTCGGTGTCGGCCCCAGGTCGATCCCCTCGATGTCCTGGGGCAGGTCGAGCAGCAACGGGCGGTCTCCAAAGGCCGTCCGCAGACCCGGGTCGGCGCCCGCGCCTCCCTTGTGACCGGGAACGTGAAACCTCGTCGAGCCCCGGAAGCCGTAGGCGGTCACCGCCTCGAGGTAGGGCGCCGTAGGCTGGGCGGAGGACGGCGGGGCGCCCCGGCTGGGGACGTCGGTCAGGCTTCCGTCCGCGCTCTCCTCGGCCTCGGCCGGCGGGCGGACGTCGGTCATTTAGCCGCCTGGTGCAGGTAGGCCCGCGCGAAGCCGTCGAGGTCGCCGTCGAGCACCCGGGCGACGTCCCCCACCTCATGGCCGGTTCGGTGGTCCTTGACCATCGAGTAGGGATGTAGCACGTAGGAGCGAATCTGCGAGCCGAAGTTCACATCCTGGGCCTCGCCCCGTTCCTTGGCGATCTCCTCCCGGCGCTCGCGCTCCTGCAGCTCGAGCAGCTTCGAGCGGAGCATGGTCATCGCCTCGGCCTTGTTGGAGGACTGGGAGCGTTCGTTCTGGCACTGGACGACGATCCCGGTCGGCCGGTGGGTGATCCGCACCGCCGAGTCGGTCTTGTTGACGTGCTGGCCCCCGGCCCCGCTGGCTCGGTAGGTGTCGATCTGGAGATCGTCATCGTCGATCTCGACATCTTCGACGGCGTCGACGACGGGTGAGACCTCGACGCCGGCGAAGCTCGTCTGGCGCCGGTGGGCGGCGTCGAAGGGCGACAGGCGCACGAGCCGGTGCACCCCCTTCTCGCTTGAGAAGAGGCCGTAGGCGTTCTCGCCCCGCACGATGAAGGTGGCCGACTTGATCCCCGCCTCCTCGCCGGGTGAGGCCTCGAGCAGCTCGGCCTCGAAGCCGCGGCGCTCGGCCCAGCGCATCTCCATGCGCAGCACCATCTCCGCCCAATCCTGGGCGTCAGTCCCGCCGGCCCCGGCGTTGATGGTCACCAGCGCGTCGCCGGTGTCGTAGCGCCCGGAGAAGAGCCGCTGCTCCTCGAGCTCATCCAGGCGCTGTTGCACGCTCTGAATCTGCTCCTCGAGCTCGCGGGCGATCTCCGGGTCCTCCTCGGCCAGCTCGGCCAGCGGCTCCAGGTCCTCGACGTCCCGCTCCAGCTCGCGGTACAGGGCCAGGCGCTTGCTCGCCCGCGCGTGCTCGGCTCCGACCTTCGCCGCGCGCTCCTGGTCATCCCAGAAGCCCGGCTCCCCCATCTGTTCTTCGAGCGCCGAGACGCGCTCGCTCAGGCCAGCAGGGTCAAAGGTAGTCCGCTAGCAGCTGCAGCTGCGAACGGATTGCCACGAGGCGCTGGGAGAGCGGCTCTGAGTGAACGCTGGCCATCGCGTTCAACCGTAGCAGCCGGGGTACAGTCAAATGCATGAGCCAACTATCCGATCAGCCGGTACAGGAACTGCTTGAGCAGCCGAATTACGCCGTCGTCTCCACCCTGAACGAGGACGGGTCGATCCACTCGACGATCGCCTGGGTCAGTGCCGAGGACGGGAAGATCGCGGTCAACAGCGCCAAGGGTCGCAAGTGGCCGACCAACCTCGAGCGCGACCCGCGGGTCAACGTCCTCGTCTATGAGGCGGGCAATCCGTACAACTTCGTCGAGATCCGCGGCCAGGCCGAGGGGACGACGGAGGGGGCGGATGAGCACATCAACGCGCTGTCCAAGAAGTACATCGACGAGGACGAGTATCCCCACCGCCAGCCCGGCGAGCAGCGGGTGAAGTTCACCGTCACGCCGGAGCACGTCCGGCACCAGCGCCAGGGCTGAGCTGCTACCTGTAGCGACCGCGGTGGCGGCCGCGCTCGCTGCCGCGGCGCGCCCGTGCCTCGAGCTCCCGCTCGACCTGGTCGAGCTGAGGCGAGGGGCCGTATAGGCGCCAGCCGTTGCGGATCAGCGGGATGAGGACGATGATGGCGACCCAGATGGGCCAGAACTGGCCCTGGGCGCCGTCGCTGATCCAGATGATCAGGCAGAGCGCAAACAGCGCGATGCCGCCGCCCGTCTCCTGGACGAGTCGGCGCTGAAGCTGATGGCGTCGCTCGGCCAGGGCCGCCTTCTGCTCCTTGGGGCTGAGCGGGAGCTGGGGCAGGTCGGCCACGAGCGCGCCGAGCTGGCCCGTGGTGCGGGCCGCGTAGGCCTGCTGGACGCGGTCGTTGAGCTCATCCTCGTCGATCCGCCCGGCCACGAAGTGCTCTCGCAGCTGCTGCGCGGTTCGCTCACGCTCCTGGTCGGAGACCCTCAGGTCCGCCATGGGAGAAATGTAATGGAGGGAAAGGAACCGGCGGCCGCGCTCGGGCGCAGGGCGCGCTCTCGATTAGGTGGTCAGAGTGCCATCGCGTTTCACGCACCTCGCGGTTGGAGTTGCGTGTGACGCCGATGTCCTCGCCTGTCACGTTGGGGCGGCCCGCTCGGAAAAAACGTGCGTTTCGTGTGCGGATCACGATCGAGACGCACGTTTGGGTCGTATGGAGCACACAACGTGCGGTCACTCCGCCGCGCGTGATCGAGACGCACGTTTTTTCACGGCCAATGCAGCTCGCTCGCCGCCGCCGTGAGCGCGCTTCACGTTTGCGGGCAAACGTGAAGCATCAGGAGCAGGGCGAGAGCAGGATGCCCTACGCCCCGTGGCACTTCTTGTACTTCTTGCCGCTCCCGCACCAGCACGGGTCGTTGCGACCGACCTGCTGGGTCTCATCCACGCGCCGCTGCTCGACATGCACCGGCTCCTCCTCGACGTAGCCGCCGTTGCCCTCGTAGCCGTTGCCCTCGGCGGCGCCCACCGCCGCCGCAGCGATGGCGCCGGCGCCGGCCGCGACGCCGCCGCCCGAGTAGGTAACCCGGCCTCCGCCCGTGGCCGAGCTCGAACGTGAGCTGGCCCGGCGCGGAGCGGGTGCCGGTGGCGGCAACGGTTGCCCATCCGGGCCCATCTGCATCGGGGTGACCTCGACGTGGTAGATCATCTGGGCGAAGTCGGTCCAGATCGAGCTCATGAGGTCGCGGAAGAGCTCGAAAGCCTCGTTCTTGTAGGCGACCAGTGGCTCGATCTGCGCGAACCCCCGCAGGTGGATGCCCTCACGCAGGTAATCCATGTCGTAGAGGTGCTCGACCCAGCGCTGATCGATCGTCTGCAGGAGCAGGAAGCGCTCGACGTCACGCATCAGCTCGGGGCCCCACTCCTCCTCGCGCCGGTCGTACTGGGCCATCGCCTCCTCCTGGAGGATGGCGATGAGCTCCTCGCGGTCGGCCGTCTTGGGGTCGATCTCGGCCACGGCGTCGGACGGGGTGAGGATCTCCTGGGCCCGGCGCAGAAGGCCCTCGACGTCCCAATCGTCGATGTAGTCGCCGGCCGTGTACTCCTCGACCAGCCGCTCCATCAGGTTGGTCACCTCCTCACGGGAGGCGTCGCTCATGTCGCGACCCTCGAGGATCTCGTCGCGATAGTTGTAGATGACCTCCCGCTGCTGGTTGAGCACGTCGTCGTACTCCAGCGTGTGCTTGCGCATCAGGAAGTGCTGCTCCTCGACCTTGCGCTGGGCCTTCTCGATCTGGCCGCTCAGCATCTTGGCCTCGATCGGCTCCTCGTTGCCCTCGTCATCCACGGTGCCGAGCCGGTCAAGGATCTTGTAAATCCGATCCCCGGCGAACAGGCGCACGAGGTCGTCCTGCGCACTTAGGAAGAAGCGCGATTCGCCGGGATCGCCCTGGCGGCCGGAGCGCCCACGGAGCTGGTTGTCGATCCGCCGCGATTCGTGACGCTCGGTACCCAGAATGAAGAGGCCTCCGGACTCAAGCACCTGGTCGCGCAGCTCCTCCACCCGGTCACGGATCGCGGGCAGGACCTTCTCGTAGTGCTGCTCGTAATCGGGGTCTCCCGGCTGCAGGCCGAGCTTGGCCACCTCCAGACGTGCCAGGTGCTCCTCGTTGCCGCCGAGCTTGATGTCGACCCCGCGGCCAGCCATGTTGGTGGCGATCGTGACCGCGCCGGGAGCGCCGGCTTCGGCGATCGTCTCCCCCTCACGCTCGGCATGCTCGGGCTTGGCATTGAGGACCGTGTGGGCGATGCCCTTGCGCTTCAGGCGCGCCCCCAGGAGCTCTGAGACCTCGACCGAAATGGTTCCGACCAGGACCGGCTGGCCGAGTTGGTGGCGGGTCTCGATCTCACGCGTGACCGCGTCCCACTTGCCGTCCTTGGTCTTGTAGACCTGGTCGTTGTGGTCCCCGCGGACCATCGGCCGGTTGGTCGGCACCTGGACGACGGGAAGCTCGTAGATCTTCATGAACTCGGTCGCCTCGGTCAGCGCCGTGCCGGTCATCCCCGCGAGCTTGTCGTACATGCGGAAGTAGTTCTGCAGCGTGATCGTGGCTAGGGTCTGGTTCTCCTCCTGGATCCGCACGCCCTCC
Organism: Solirubrobacteraceae bacterium; assembly: GCA_035505215.1. Lineage (GTDB taxonomy): Bacteria > Actinomycetota > Thermoleophilia > Solirubrobacterales > Solirubrobacteraceae > Palsa-465. The sequence continues at coordinate 34,455 of DATJQY010000012.1, forward strand.
TTGGCCTCGACGGCCTGGTGGAGGCCCTCGGACCAGCGGCGTCCCTCGAGGATTCGGCCCGTGAACTCGTCGACGATCTTCACCTCGCCGTCGACGACGGCGTAGTCGACGTCGCGCTTGAACAGCGACTCGGCCTTCAGCGACTGGATCAGGTGGTTGACCAGGTGCCCATTCTCGGCCCGGTACATGTGGTCAATGCCCAAAAAGCGCTCGGCCTTGGCCACACCGCGCTCGGTGACCGAGACAGTCTTGTGCTTCTCGTCGAACTCGTAGTCGAAATCGGCGACGAACTCCTTCTTGGTCCGCGGATCCATCCCCTCGGGGGTCTTGCCCGGCTCCATCTGCCGGGCCAGCCGCGCGAACTGCACGTAGAGCTCGGCCGCCTGCTCGGGCGCGCCAGAGATGATCAGCGGCGTCCGCGCCTCATCGATGAGGATGTTGTCGACCTCGTCGACGATGGCGAAGGTGTGGTAAGGGGACTTGCCTTCCTCGGGCTTGGGCCGGCCGCCGTGCTGGACCTTCTCGTCCAGCGTCTTGGCCATGTTGTCCCGGAGATAGTCGAAGCCGAACTCGGAGTTCGTCCCGTAGGTCACGTCGGCCGCGTAGGCCTCGCGCTTCTCCTCGTAGGGCTGCATGTTCTGGAGTACGCCGACCGACACGCCGAGCATGTCGTAGACAGGCTTCATCCACATCGCGTCGCGGCGGGCCAGGTAGTCGTTGACGGTGACCACGTGGACCCCGCGGCCCGAGAGCGAGTTGAGCACCACGGCCAGGGTGGCGGTGAGCGTCTTACCTTCGCCGGTTTTCATCTCCGCGATGGCACCGTCGTGCAGAACCATGCCGCCGATCAGCTGGACATCGAAATGGCGCATGCCCATCGACCGCTTGGCCGCCTCGCGCACCAGCCCGAAGCACTCGTAGAGAAGCTCGTCCAGGCCCTCGCCGTTGCGGGCACGCTCCCGCAGCTCGTCGGCGGCCTCTCGGAGCTCCGAATCGTCGTAGTGCTGGAGCTCGTCTTCGTAGAGATTGATACGTCCGACGCGCTGCTCGTACGTCTTGAACTTCTTGGCTTCGCCCATGCGAAGCGCGCGGTCCAGGAAGGACATAAGGGCTAGCGTAGCAGTGGGTCTGGCGCCCTCAGGGCGCGTTTTTCAGGCCGCGAAACGCGGTGTCAGGACGCTATCGACAGACCCTCAGGCGAGCTTTAAGGGGAGGCTGAAGACCCCTCTGCATCCGGGATCACCTCGGCTTTGAGGATCACGTCCCCGCCGTCGAGCACGACCTCTCCGTCGAGGACCTGAGCGGCGTCTGAGCCGGGTACGCCCGCCGCGGCCGGAGTCCCTGCCCGCAACTGACGCCGGCGGCGGCGCTTGTCGCGGTGGCGCTTGACCTGGCGCGCGAGCTCCTCGCTGACCAGGTTGACCGAGCGGACAATGTCCGGCGAGCCGCTCCTCGCCCTGAGGGTCACCCCCTTCAGGTGCAGCGTCGCGTCGGCCACCTGGCCGTCGGCGACGCGAGGGTTGCGCTCCTCCGACAGCTCCACCTCGAGGACAGCCAGCTCCGAGACCTGGCGCTCGATCTTCCGGAAGCGCTTCGTGACGTGTTCACGGAGCTCAGGGGAGACAGCCAGGTTGCGGCCCTTGACGTCGATCCGCATCGACCGACCTCCTTGTTGGCGGGATTGATGTGCGCTCCCGCAGCCTAGACCTCAGCCCCCGGTTTGTCGACGCACCTCGACTTAGAGCCGATACCCGGAGCCGCGGGTCACCCCGCGGCTCCGGACAGAGGCTTCTAGCTCAGCACTTGCTGGCGCCCTTCACCGTCTGGGTGTCAGAGCCGCCACCGTAGTTCTGATTCGTGAACGTGATCGTCCAGGCCCGCTTTCCGGCCTTGCAGCCGATGCCGGCCATGTAGACCTTGCCGCCCGCCTTCTTGGGATAGGTGAGCGTCTCAGTGATCAGCGAGCCGTAGTAGTTCGGCAGGTTGGCCACCTTGTTCGAGATGTCCGGAGGAAGCGGAACGTTGACGACGACGTTCCCCCCGGCGTACGAGATGTGACCGTCATACGGAGCGGTGGCGCCCGTAGTCAGGGTCCCGCAGTCCCCGGCAGCCTTGGTGTAGAAGTAGAACACCTGCCTCTTCGGGCCAGCGTTGAACACATTCAGGTACGGGTTGCACGGCGTCCCTACAGCCGACGACGGGTTCGTCCCCGAGCCAAGCTCCGAGTGGACGGGGCCGCCGCCAATGACCGAACCCTTGGGGCATCCGCCATCCGGATTGGTCTTGTTGGACTCGATCTTCGCGTCCGAGCACACCGGCAGCTTGCCCGCGTCGAGCTTGACGCCATAGATGGTCAGCTTGATGTCCGTCAGCGGTGCGGCGCGGTCCCCGGCGGGGGCGTTCGCCTTCAGCGTCTCGACCATGGCCAGCGCCGTCGGCTTTGCCTTGCTGCCGGCAGCCTTGGTTATGACCAAACCACTGCCTTGGTAATTGTTGAAGTGGGTCGCGGCATAGGCCACGGCCGAAGCACCGAGACAGGCGATCGCCGTCCCGATGATTACTAGTCGTCGCAAGTGACTCCTCCTTTTGGATATGGACCAACGTGTATTCGAGCAGAGCCGGCCATGCTCATGGGATTGGAGTTAGATGGGGATAGTCCTGTGCTTGTCCGGTCGTGAGCAGACCCAGGGGGGGCTGCGCCTTGCACGTGGGACCACCTGGTTGATTGGTGTAGTAGGAGCTCTGAAGAATTGCCGAAAGGCTCGGGGGGATCGAGGAGCCGATCGTCGGCTGCGGGTTGCTCGTGCAGAGCGAAGGGTTGAACACCGACAGCCCGCTGACCAGCTGGCTGTAACCGCCCGGTGCCATGTACGGATTGCCCCGGTTGCTCTCCAGGCGGTGTGCATAGGCGGTGAGGACCTCAGGATTTATCGGATTGGAGATGCGGAGGTAGTGAAGGGTCGTGGTCTGAGCCAGGTTGGCGCCCGTGGCCTGGGTTGACGCGGTGCTGTTGGCAAAGAAGGCGGCGACCTCACGGCGATAGGTGTTGATGTAGTCGACGATCGGCACGATTCCGCCCAGGTACGGCTTCAGTCGGGCCAGCCAGGGCACGCTCTGATTCAGGAACCGCTCGAAGGCGGGCACGCCGGCCCGCGCGGCCGGGGTGAGCGGGCCCAGATCGACCATCAGATCGCGCAGTTCCGGAGCCAGAGCGACTGTCCCCTGAAGCGCCGGGCTCAGCTGAACGGCGGCGGGGCGGAATTCGTCGATCAACGGCTTGGTCGTCTGGGCGAACTGCGCCGTCCGGTTGACCGTGGCCCGGGTCTGGACCAGGTAGGCCGGGAACGCCTTCACGGTCGCGGCCAGGGCGGCGCTCTGCGCCGCCGTCGCCGCGAAGGTCGTGTTGGCGTTGCGGATGAAGCCCTGAAGCTGGGTGGGCGAGGCGCTCAGCGCCGAGAAGACAACGCCGGTGTCGCGCAGGAAGGTGCTCGTGGAGGCGCTGTCCTGACGCAGCACGGCTAGCACCCGGTCGACGTTCACCGCGAACGGATAGAGCTCGTACAGCGCCGCGTTGAAGTTCTCGCCCCGGCCGGTGAGCGCGACGCCCTCCGATTGCTGCCATACCTCGAAGGCGTGCCGGGTGGCCGGATCAAAGGTCGAGAGGACCTGGTCGAGCTGGACCGTGGGGGCGATCTGAGTTCTGGGGATGGTGCCTCCATCGGGCAGCTTGGGGGCGGTCCGCGACCCGGGGCTCAGCTCGATGTAGGTCTCGCCGAGCAGCGTCTTGGCGCGCAGGATGGCCCGCGTGTCGGCCGGCCGCGGAGCGAACCGGGTATCGATCGCGAGCACGGCTCGAGTCAGTCCCGTGCGCGGGTCCAAGCCCACGCTCACCACTTTGCCCACGTTTACCCCGGAGATCCGTACGTCTGCTTGTGTGGCTAAGAGCGGGGCCTGGTTGAACTCGGCATCGATGCGATAACCCTCCGGGGCAAATGGAGTAGCGCCACCGAACGAAATCCAAAGAAACACCAACAATCCGATGCACGAGAACGCGAACGCGAGCATCGTCAAGATCCGGGACGCTGAGGGGGCCTGTTTGTTCATCCGGACGGGCAGGCTCCGTTCGCAACTCCCGGCAGCTTGCTCCAGTCTGGCGCGTTCAGCAGCGCCAGCAGGTTGCCGATCGCCGGCACCGCCTGTTGCAATGACGTCTCGAGCAGGTTCAGCTCAGGGCACGCGGCCATGAACGTCCCGCGCACGATCGGCCCCTGGGCGTCCTGCTGAGCGGTCAGGCTCGCCGCGATGTGGCTGAGCCACGACCCCCAGAACAGATATCCCTGCTCGCTGCCCTTCGGCTGGTAAGCCAGTTCGTTGAACAGCGCGTTCAGCACCTGGACGGACCGGGCCAGCGGTGGGGTCGCCTTGGCCAGCGCGGCCGAGGCCGGCGCCAGGATCTTCGCCACCGGCTGGACCGCCACGCTGAACGGGCGCAGCTGATGCTGAATCACCGGCGTGGTGTCGCGGAAGAGCGGCCGTACGGCGATCAGCGCGGGAGCCAGTGCCTTGGCCCACGGGATCAGCCGGGTGGACGACGAGGCCGAGGCGGCTCCGAACGCCCGCAGCTTGTCGAACGTCGTAGCGGACTGGCGGAGCGTGGACGGGAACAGTGTCAGGGCATCCTCGATCTCGGCTGACTGCGAGGAGATGGCTTGGAAGTTGGTGTTGGCTGACTTGATCAGCGACGTGAACTGGCCCTGGACGCTGCCGAGAGACGTGGTCACTTGCTGAAGCCCGTGGATCGCTCTGCGGATGTTCTGCTGGCGAAGCGCCAGGAGCCGGGTGAAGGTGGCCGTATCCCGGTTCAGGGGCGCAAACCGCTTGAACACGCCGCGCAGGTCGCTCACCGCACGCGGGCTCGGCAGCTCACCGCTGTTGCCCGGGTCTCGAAATGCCTGGGCTCCGCCCTGCAGCAAGAGCAGTAGGTAGGTGCGCGTGTCGGAGTCCAGCGAGGCCAGGATGTCGCTGAAGTCGATGTCCGGATTGGTGGCCCCGATGGGCAGCGTGCCCCCGTTGGGGATCTGGCCGGCGGACGGGGTGCCTGGATCGAGCTCCAGGTACATGTCCTTGAGCGGCGTCCGCGGGCGCAGCAGCACCGTCGCGTTCTGGTATATGGGCGCGTACTGCTTGTAGATGTTCATGGTCACAACCGCGTGACCGTTGTGCAGCGTCACGCCCCCCACCTGACCCACCTCGACACCCGCGATGTCTACCGTCTGGCCCTGGCCCGAGGTGACCGCGGAGGCGTCGGCGAACTGGGCCTTGACCGTGTAGTAGTTGTGGAAGAGCGTGAACGCGGGCTGGTGGGCGAAGATGTAGGCGGTGACCGCGATGGCACCCAGCAGCAGCGCGATGATCGCGATGAAGTCCCGCCGGTGGATGGAGATCGCGCGTTTCACGGGGTCCCTCCCGTGGTCACCTGGTTGAGGTCCGGGACGGCGTTCTTGTAGCAGGCGACGTTGCGATTCAGCGGAGGCGCGTGACCGGGCCAGGCCGGCCGGGTGCCCAGTGGCGGAAGCACCGCGTTTCCATACAAGGGCCCCGCCGACCCGACCGGTGCCGTGGCGACTAGATCCGAGCCGCCCCCGGCCGAGGCGCGGAGGTAGCGTCCGTTCCCGTCGAAGTTCTGAGACGCTCCGGCCAGCCCGACCGCGCTCTGGAAGAACTCCTGGTAGACGGGGCTCCCGCTGCTGTTCGGAGGATCCTGAATGACCTCGTTCCCGGCGGGGATGACGTTGTGGGTGAAGCACTGGGCGAACAGGTCCGACTGCTGGAGCAGCGTCTTCGTCGAGCTGATCGAGGCCGACGTGTTCTGGACTGCCGGAGTGAGGTCCCTGAGGAGGCCGCCGAGCTCCGACGGCGACATGAGAAGCGTGGACTGCTTGAGCCAGGGCAGGGCGAGCGTGATCGTCTGGTTGAGCTGGTTGACCCCCGGGATCAGCGCCTTCGCGAACTCCTGGGTGGGAACGAACGACGCGTCCAGGGGCCCTAGGGCCCGGTCAGTGGCCTCGAGCCAGGGCGGCAGGGCGGCGATCGTGGAGCTGAGATCGGCCTGCCGGGCTGCTAGCGCGGCCATGGTGGCGTTGAAGTTGACGACCAGATTGGGGAGCGAGCTCCCGCTGGCTGCCAGCGCCGAGACGATCTGCTCGTTGCCGCGGATCGCGCCGGAAAGATCGTGGGGTTGGATCCCGAGCAGAGCGTCGTTGACGATCGCCGAGGCCCGGAAGGCCTGCGCCGAGTACTTCAGCGACAGGTTCAGCGCCTGTCCCCCGGTGAGGCTGCGGGTGCTCGGATCTTGGGTGGTGTTGACCGCCGAAACCCCGGCTGTATTGAGGGCGAAACCGAGTCCCTGGAGCAGGGTCTGAAGGTTGGTCCGGCTCGACGTGTCCAGACTGGACAGGACCCGATCCAGCTGAACTGGTCCCGAGGTCTGGGCGGCGGGCAGGGTGGAGCCTGAACGCAGGACCGGAGCCGAGGGAGTGCCAGGCGACAGGTTGGCGAAGAAGTTGCCCTCGAGGAAGATCCGCGGCTTGATGTTGATCGTGGCGTCGGCGTGGATGGGCAGCGCGTCGGGCTGGAGGTCCATCGTGACCACCCCTGCCTGCGAGGAGCCCGCGATCCGCTTCACCGAGACGACCTCGCCCGCCTTTACCCCGTCGATCCGGACCTCGGACGGGATGTGGAGCTGCGTCTCGGTGGTGAACACGGCCTTCAGCACGAAGGGCGAGCCCTGGAAGGGCAGCGACCCCCCGAAGACCAGGTAGCAGAGGAACAGGATCAGCACCGCGGCGATGAACCCGGCGGCCAAGTTCGAAACGCGGGGACGGTGACGCCTGACCCGCGGCTCTGGATTGCGACGCAGCCTCACTTGGTGCTCCGGGTCGTCTTCTCGGTCTTTGTCCCGACGTTCCCGGGTGGATTGCCGATCGCGGCCTGGCCGGCCGAGTACGGCTCGTTGCCGGCCGAGCACTCGTTTGGCTCACCGGGGGCGGCGGTGTTCGGATACGGATCCACGTGCAGCGGGCCGTGCGCGTCGGCCGGGTTGGTGTCCGGCGTCGTGTAGACCTTCTGGGAGGGCACCGACTCCGCCCCCGGCACGTCGTCGATGGCCACCGTGTTGAAGCGAAGTCGCGTTCCGGTGTCCACCGGATCGGACAGCAGACTCGAGAAGTTGCGCAGCGACAGCGTGATGTAGTTGCACGTCGTCTGGGCGGGGGCGAGGAACTGAAGCGGCGAGCGGAGACTTGAGGCGAACAGCGTGAGCCGATCCAACCCCTGCTGAACGGTCGGGTTCTGGCCATAGCTGGCCAGCGATTTCGCCAGGCTCGTGAGCTCGGCGTTGAGCGAGTGGGGGCCGGTGTAGGTCGGCGGCAGGGTTCGCTGGCCGACCTCGAACGTCTGGGCCAGGATCGGGGCCGTCTGCGGCAGTGTCTCAAAGCCCGGCGCCAGCTCGGAGAACAGCGCCGCCGTGTCGGTGACGAAGGGGCGGATCACCGGGCTCTGGGTGATCACCGTCTGGAAGGTGGGCGGTGTTTCCGAGATCCAGTTCTGGAGGAACGGATAGGCCACGCTCGCCAGGGCCCTGAAGGTCGTGGCCATGTTCACGTAGAGGTCGGCCTGCTGTGGTGCCACCGGAGCCACGGCGTGGGAGAACGACTCCAGCCCGTGGAAGAAGCCGGCGAAGTCGGTGCGGGGGGAAGCGAGGTTCCGCATCACCGGCCCCAGGTCGGTGACCAGGGGCACGAAGGCATGGATCGCGTCGTTGATGTCAGAGCCCCGGCCGGCCAGTCCGTAGGCGTAGCCCGCGGTGGCGGCCTCGATCCCCGCCCGCGTAGGCGCGTTGTACATGTCGAGCACCTGATCGAGGTCAACCGCCGAGCTGGTCAGCCGGAGCGGGACGGTGGCTCCCTCCGGCAGCGTGCGGCGTGAGTTGCCGGGCGTGAGCTCCAGGTACTTGAGTCCGATCGCCGCCTTGAGCCGGATCCGCCAGGTCGAGTTGGCGGGCAGCGGCTCGATGCTCTTATTCAGGGCCAGGTTGAGTACGGCGATCGGCTGGCCCGAGGCCGTCCGCGCCGGATCGATGCCGGTGACATAGCCAACCAGCGCGCCACCGGCCATGTGCACCTCGGCATTGCTCGTCAGCTCGCTGGCATCCTGGACCTGGACGTGGAGGTTGTACCGGGGCACGAACGGCAAACCGCTGTTGGCGTTGTAGGCCAGGAACACGGCCACGATGGCCACGAGCACGGTCACCGCGCCGATCAGCACCGGGCTGGTGAGCAGGCGTCCGGATCCCCGTCGCTCGGTCATGCTCCGTCCCCGGTCAGGTACTGGATGAGATTGCCTAGCACCGCAGTTCTGGGGGAGCGCGAGGTTGTATAGCTGGCCTCCTGCGCCGCCTTCGTCCACTTCGCCGCCTGGGCGTTGGCCGAGGCCACGTCCGCCGCTGCCCCGGTATGGGTGAAGTTGGCCGAGCAGCCGGCGACCACGGTCTTGGCATAACCGGTGCAGCTACCGACCAGGGCCTCGGTCCGGATGTAGTGGCCGTCGGCGTCGAAGCCATTGGTGGCCCCGGTGCCATTGAAGAGGACCCCCATCAGGTCCTCGATCCCTCCCGTGTTGTTGAAGCTTGAGAGCAGCCGGTCCAGGGCGGAGAAGCTGGGGACGCTGGCCTGGCCCAGGTTCAGCAGCTGCTTGTCGAGCGGGATGGTGGCGAGCAGGGCTGGCTGCTGCTGCTCGGCCGCGGCCCCGAGGGAAATCAGCGATTGGCGGGCCACCTTGGCGAACGGGACGAGTTCCTCGTACTGCTTGGCCAGCGCCGGGCCGGCCTGGCTGAGCGAGTTGAGCACCGGGGTCGCCTGGTCTGACAGCGAGGCCAGATCCGCCATCAGCGGCTTGAGCTGGCGCAGGAACGAGGGCAGCAGGTGGAACGACGCGGCAATGTCTCTGGCCCGCGTGGCGCTGGCCACCGAGGTGGTGTTGGACTGGATGACCCACTGGCGGATCGCCTCGCGGTCCCGGGCCAGCGGCGTCAGCACGGTGTCCGAATCCCGCGCCAGCTGCGCCAGCTGCCGGTTCTGCGCCGCCAGGATCTTGAGCACCTGGTCGGTGTAGCCGAGGGCGGGATTCGCCCGGTGGATGACAGCGTTCAGGTCCGACCCGCGCGCGGCGAGCCCGGTTCCCAGCTCGTTGATGATCAGCGCGAACTGCTGGCGGACCGGCTGGCGATAGATGTCCTGAACGATGTCGGTGTCGACCGGCGAGCTCGTGTGGGTCACCGGGAGGTAGTACTGACCCGCGCCCGGACCGCTACGGATCTTTGGCAAGGGCGGGGCGGCAGAGGTGCCGGGATCGCAGTCCATGTACTTCTCGCCGATCAGCGACTGGGGCCGGATGGCGCAGAACGCGTTCGCGTGGAAGGGCGTGAATCCGGCCCGGTTGATCGTGAACGTGACCGCGGCCTTGTAGGCGGTCCCCGGGGCGCACGGCTGCTTGCGCGGCACGCACACGCTGAGCGAGCCGATCGTGCCGACGGGCGCCCCCGCAATCCGGACATCCTCACCGGCTACGGCGAAGGCGGCGTCATCGAAGTACGCCCGGACCGTGTAGGGGTCCCCGCCGCCGTAGGAGCTGCCGAGGAGGAGCGTCGCGGCCACGCCGGCAACGACCAGGGTCGCGGCGATGGAAACCAGGCGTCTCATGGACCGGAGGGACTGGAGGAGGCCTGGCAACCCGGCACCACCCAGGGGGCCGAGCCGTCCGGGGTGGGCTGCGAGGCGCCACCGGGACAGCGGCCGTGCACGACCTGGAGACCGTCGTAGCGCTGCGACGCCGGTTTTGTCTGAAGCTGGTTGAAGCCATCAACCGCGAAGGCGTTGAAGTAGGGCTGGGTGCGTTGGTAGTGCCCGTTGGCGTCGTAGTAGGCGCTGGTTTGCCCGAGGTTGGTGAATGCCGCCACCACGTCCGGCGTGTACTCCCGGAAGGTGTCGAGCTGCTGCTGGGAGGCGTTCATCTCCGCGATCATGTGGACGAAGGCCGACGCGGCGATGCGGGACAGAGGCGGCGCCGTGTGCAGCAGGGTGAGGAGATCGCCACTGCCGTTCGGGTTGCGGATCAGGTCGTCGAGGTTGCCGATGGTCGGGGTCGAGGCGGCAACCAGGGCGCGCAGGTCGGCGCTGAATGGCTCCAGCTGCCGGATGGCCGGCTTTGAGGCCGCGACCAGCGGGTCGAGGGCGTCGAGCGTCTTGTCTAGACCCTGGAAGGTCGTGGTCGAGCGGGTCAGCGTGGCCGGGAACAGGGCCAGGGCGTGCTGGAGGGCCACGCTCTGCCGGGCGATGGCGCCGGTCGTGGCGTTCGTGTTGGCGATGAGCTGGGTGAGCTGCTGGCTCCGCGAGGCCAACGCCGACATCGCCTGAGCCCCTTGCACGAGCAGCGCGTCGAAGGTGGGCTCGTCCCGCGTCAGCTCGGCCGTGACCTCGCTTGTGCTGTTGAGCGCCGGGGCGAAGTAGAGGAGGGTCCGGTTGGCGGCCAGAGCCCGGCCCTGAATGCTGGCCGCGTTGCCCTGAATGAAGTTCCTCAGCCCCAGCCGCGTGGGGACGTCGAAGGTGTTGAAGAGCTGATCCAGCGAGACGAACGAGCGGGTGTCGTACTGGGGAATCAGCCCCCCGCTGGGTATCGCCGGGCCGTGGTTGGCCCCGGGCTCGAGCACGACGTAGCGGTTGGCGCTCCCCGAGAGCGAGTTCTCGTAGATCCGTGCGATCGTCCCCTGGGGCACCGGCGAGGCGTCGGAGTCGAGGGTCATCTTCACCTGGGCCTGGCCATTGGGGGTGAGCCCAATCGAGTTCACCGTCCCCACCGTGGCCGGCCCCATCAGGACCAGGTTCCCCGGCACGAGGCCGCCCGCGTCGGCGAAATTGGCGCGCAGGACGTAGCTCGAGCCGTTCTGAAGCAGCAGGAGCGCGATGACCACGACGGCGATGACGAGCGACCCAACGGCCGCGACGCGCGTCGCGAATAACGAACCGCCAGTACTCCTCAGAACGCCCCTCTCCTCTCGCTTCACGCCACCCCGCGCGTGCGCATCTTGTCAAAGTCCTGTGAGTTGCGCCAGAGGACGGAGTTAGGCTGAGATGAACTCCTTCCGTCCCGCTCGGCGGACGAGCAGCGCGGCGCCGGTGGCGCCTCCGAGGTCGCCGAGCGCCGCCACACGGACGTCCGGCGGATGCTCGTCGTGGAATAGGTGGGGCAGCATCTCGGCCGCGATTCGCTTCGCGAACGGCTCGCCGAAGCGAACGCCGAGGCCGCCGCCGATGATCACCGCTTCGACATCAATCAGGTTGATCGCGGACGCGATCCCCGCCGCCAGCGCCGCGACTGCTTTGTCGATGATCTCGGTCGCCACCTCGTCACCGCGCTCGAGCGCGTGGGCCCAGATGGCGCTCGTCAGCCGGGTCCGTCCGCGCTCCTTCGCGATCTCGAAAAGATCGGTGTGCCTGCCCCGGTCCATCCAGCGCCGGGCCCGGGCCTCCATCGAGGCGCGGCCCGCGTAGGCCTCCATGCATCCGCGGCGACCGCACGTGCACAGCGCGCCGTCGATCTTGACCACCATGTGGCCGATCTCGCCCGCCCCGCCGCGGCCGAGCCAGGGCTTGCCCTCAAGGATGATCCCGCCACCGACGCCCGTGCCCCAGAAAACCCCGAGCAGCGAGTCGTAGTCGCGGCCCGCGCCGAGGTGGAACTCGGCCTCAGTCGCCACCTGGACGTCGTTTCCGACGAACACCTCGGCACCGAGCTCTGAGCTCAGGGTGGCCGCGAGAGGGAAGCTCCCGTCCCATCCCGGGAGGTTGCGGGCGCTCGAGACGACGCCGGTCGACTCATCGACCAGCCCCGGCGAGCCGATCCCGATGCCGCCGAGCGACGAGGGCTCGACTCCGGCGCTCCGGCATGCCTCGCGCACTGCGTCAGCGATGGTGGCGGCGACGTCGGCCGGCTTGCCTTCGGTCGGCGTCGGGCGGCGCGCCGACCCGAGAACTTGGTTCTCGGAGTCGACAACGATCGTCTCGATCTTGGTCCCGCCGAGGTCGACTCCGGCCCGGGGAGCTTCATCTGCCATGGCTAGATCGTGCCAGAGTGGCAAGACGGGTCCGCAGCGGCGGGCCAACACGCCCTCGGCAGATCAGATCCAGGACTCGCGATACAGCTCCTGCTCAGGCGTCGGCTCGTCGATCTGGACCCCCAGGGCCGCCAGCTTGAGCCTCCCGACCTCATGGTCGATCGCCTCGGGGACCGGCCATACGCCGGCGCCGAGCTCCTCGCCGCGGCGCACCAGCTCCTCGACGCACAGCGCCTGCAGCGCAAACGACACGTCCATCACCGCGGCAGGATGCCCCTCGGCGGCGGCCAGGTTGACCACCCGCCCGTGGGCCAGGAGATTGATCCGGCGTCCATCGGCGAGTCGGTACTCCTCGACCAGCGGCCTGACCTCACGGACTCCCCCGCCAGCTAGCGCCTGAAGTCCCTCGAGGTCCAGCTCAACGTCGAAGTGACCGGCGTTGGCCAGCAGCGCGCCGTCCTTCATGTGCTCGAAGTGCTCGCGGCGCAGGACGCGGCGGGAGCCAGTGACCGTAATGAAGATGTCCCCGCGTGCGGCCGCTTCGAGCACGGGCATGACCTCGTAGCCCGCCATCCGCGCCTCGAGCGCGCGGAGCGGGTCGACCTCGCACACGATCACCGCCGCGCCCGCCCCCCGCGCGCGCTCGGCGATGCCCTGCCCGGCCCACCCATAGCCGACCACGACGACGGTGTGACCGGCCAGCAGGACGTGGCTGGCGCGGACGATCCCGTCCAGGGCTGACTGCCCGGTGCCGTGGCGATCGTTCAGGGCTCGCTCGGTGCGGGCCTCGTTGACCGCCAGCACGGGGCAGTGGAGCGCTCCGTCCTGCTCGAGGCGCCGGAGCCGCACCAGCCCGGTCGTGGTCTCCTCGGTGCCCCCGATCATGTCGTCGAGCTGGCCCAGCTCGTGCGCGGTGATCAACAGGTCGGCGCCGTCATCCAGGGTGATGCGGGGCGCATCGGACAGCGTGGCCCGAATGTGCTCGGCGTAGCTCTGGAGATCCTCGCCGTGCGCCGCCCGGACGGCGATCCCGTGATCGCGCACCAGGGCCGCGGCGACGTCGTCCTGCACCGACAGCGGGTTGGCCGAGCAGAGCGAGATCTCCGCCCCGCCCGCCGCGAGCGTGAGCAGCAGGCCGCCGGTCTCGGCCGTTACGTGTAGGCAGGCGCCGATCCGGATGCCGTCCAGGGGCCGCTCGGAGCCGAACCGCTCCCGGATCCGCTCCAGCACGGGCATCTGCCCAGATGCCCACTCGACCCGGGACTGCCCCTCGTCGGCCAGCGCCAGATCGGCTACTTCATGCGGCGGAAGCGCCCCGGACACGGTTCACCTACGCGCTCCGCGTGGAACTTTGGCCCTTTGGTCCGCTATGGCTTAACCCAGGGGACAAAGTTCACGCGCGCGGCGCCTAGTAGCGATAGTGATCGGGCTTGTAGGGGCCCTCGGTCGGGACGCCGATGTACGCCGCCTGCGCGGGCGTGAGCTCGGTGAGCCGGGCGCCGAGCGCGTCGAGGTGCAGCCGGGCCACCTTCTCATCAAGGTGCTTGGGCAACGTGTAGACGTCCTTCTCGTAGGTGTCGGTGCGCGTGAAGAGCTCGATCTGCGCGATCACCTGGTTGGTGAACGAGTTCGACATCACGAAGCTGGGATGCCCGGTGGCGTTGCCCAGATTGAGCAGCCGACCCTCGGAGAGCACGATCACCGAGTGGCCGTCTGCGAACACCCACTCGTCGACCTGAGGCTTGATGTTGATCCGGCGGATCCCCTCGGTCTTGGCCAGCATGGCCATCTCGATCTCGTTGTCGAAGTGCCCGATGTTGCCCACGATCGCCTGGTGCTTCATCCGGCTCATGTGCTCGGCCGTGATCACGTCACGGTTACCGGTCGCGGTGATGAAGATGTCGGCTCGGTCGAGCACGTCCTCCAGGGTGAGGACCTGGTAGCCGTCCATCGCCGCCTGCAGGGCGCAGATCGGGTCGACCTCGGTGACGACAACGCGTGCGCGCTGGCCGCGCAGCGACTCGGCGCAGCCCTTGCCCACGTCGCCGTAGCCGCAGACCACCGCCAGCTTGCCCCCGATGAGGACGTCGGTGGCCCGGTTGATGCCATCGATCAGCGAATGCCGGCAGCCGTACTTGTTGTCGAACTTCGACTTGGTCACCGAGTCGTTGACGTTGATAGCGGGGAACAGGAGCTGACCCTCCTGGGCGAACTGGTAGAGGCGATGAACGCCCGTCGTGGTCTCCTCGGTCACGCCCTTGATGCCTTCGGCGACACGCGTCCAGCGGCCGGAGTCCTCATCCAGCGAGCGCTGAAGAAGCTCGAGCACGATCCGCTCCTCGTCGTTGTCGGCCCCGGCCGGATCAGGGACGGCCCCGGCCCGCTCATACTCGGCCCCCTTGTGGACGAGCAGGGTGGCGTCGCCACCGTCGTCGAGGATCATGTTCGGCCCCTCGCCCTCGCCCCACACCAGCGCCTGCTCGGCGCACTCCCAGTACTCCTCGAGCGTCTCGCCCTTCCAGGCGAACACCGGGACGCCCTGGGGATCCTCGGGCGTCCCCTCGGGGCCGACGACGACCGCCGCGGCCGCGTGGTCCTGGGTCGAGAAGATGTTGCACGAGCACCACCGGACCTCGGCCCCGAGGGCGACCAGCGTCTCGATCAAGACCGCCGTCTGGACCGTCATGTGCAGCGAACCGGTGATCCGGGCGCCGCTCAGCGGCTGGCTCGAGGCGAACTCCTCACGGGTCGCCATCAGGCCGGGCATCTCGTGCTCAGCCAGGCGGATCTCGTTGCGTCCGAACTCGTGTAGGCCGAGGTCGGCGACCTTGAAGTCCTGCTTTGAAGTCGTCGTGCTCATCATTCCTCCGGGGGGTTCAGTGGGCTAGGCCACGGCCAGCAGGCGCTCGTGCTTCTCCTGCTCGAACCGGAGCCAGTTCTCAGCCATCACGTCCTCGGGACGGCGCGGCTGCGCCTCAAGCCAGGCCTGGACCGCCTCACGCAGCTCCGGGCTGGACTCCAGGCGAGCGGCGAAGGCAACATCGGAAAGCGCAATGCCAAAGCGAGAAAGAAGTTCCTTCAACGTGCGGAGTCTTTGCAGCTCCGCGGCCCCGTAGAGCCGATAGCCTGCCGCCGACCGCCCTGGTGTAATCAGGCCGGTTCGCTCGACGTAGCGAAGCATCCGGGCCGACCAGCCGGTCGTTTGGGCTGCTTCGTGGATAGTCAAGCCGTCCATTTGCCGGTCAAAGGTTACCACGAGCGTGTCAAGGTTTGCCAGGCTCGCCGACAGCTAGTACGACATGCGTCCAAAAGCTGAACACTCGACTCAAGGCCCACCTAGCATCCGCCGATATAAGCAGCGAGGGGATCACCGGCTTTTTTCCGGCGAGCCCTCAACAGCCTCGAGGAAGGGCAGTACGACGAAGAACCTGAGGAAGCTGTGTTGCGCCGCGGTGCTGCTGATGACACTCAGCGGGGCCGGCTTTGTCGTGCCCGCTGCGCTTGGCCACGGGGACGGCCGCGGTCAGGGCCCAGGCGCCCCCGGGGGCCGTGGGCCAAACGGCCAGGGACCGCCCGGACAGTTTTCTCAGCAGGGTTTCAATGGCGGCGGCCCCGCTCAGGGCTACGGCGGCCCCGGCCAGGGCAACGGCTACGGCGGTGGCCCCGGGCGCGGTAATGGCTACGGCGCTGGCCCCGGACAGGGCAACGGCTACGGCGGTGGCCCTAGCCAGGGTCAGGGCTACGGCGGTGGCCCGCGCGGCCACGGCCACGGCAACCCCGGCAACCCCGGCAACGGCCAGAGCAATAACGCCTTCGGGGGCGTCCAAGTTACCGCGGCGACCCAGAACGTCCAGGCCACCAACCAGGGCAATGGCAACGGTCATGCCTACGGGCGTGGCCGTGGCAACGGGAATGGCAACGGCACCAGCGCCTCCCGCGTTCCGACGACGATCACCGCGAGCAGCGGGAACGGCAGCGCCCACGGCACCAACGCCACCGGCCCCACCGCCACAGCGGCCGCCGCGGCGCCGGCCCCAACTGCCACGGCGCCGGCCGCGCCGAGCCCTCCGGCTCCCGCGGTCGCGCCCGCGAGCACCCCGGCGCCGAGCACCACCCCGGCCCCGACGGCCAGCCTCGGGCCGGGCGCCACAGCGCGCCGGCACGCGGGAAAGCGCCGGAACCAAGCGAGCGCCTCACCGACCACGTCCTCGCCGACGGCGGCGGGAACGCTGGGGCTGGGCTCACGCGGGCGCACGGGCCTCGCCTCGACCGGAGCCGTGACCGCCTCGCCCAACATCGTGGGCGCGCTGGCCCCGGGCACGGCGACGCTGGGGTCGGGCGCGGGGACGGGAAGGCGCGCCGCGACCAAGGCGGCCAGGGCGAGCCGGTCGCACAAGTCGAGCGTTCCCTCATTCATCATCAATCCCGCCGCCACGGTGATCGAGCGTTTCATCAACGTGATTCCGACCGGCGTGTGGATCGCCCTCGCGGCGGCACTCGCCCTGGCGGCGGTGGCGGGCGGCTCCGCGCTCCGCTCCCGCCGGAAGATGCGCATCCAGGCCGGAGAGGTGGCAGCTGTCACGGCGGCGGCCGTGACCGATCCGCTGACCGGGGTGCTCAACCGCCGCGGCTTCATGGAGTCGGCCGAGCGTGAGCTCGAGCGGGCGGGGCGCTACGGCCATCCCATGGCCCTCGCCTTCGTCGATATCCGCGGCCTCAAGGCCGTCAACGACAGCGAGGGGCACCTGGCCGGCGACCGGCTTCTGCGCCGCGTGACCACGCTCCTGAATGATTCGGCCCGCACCCACGACGTCGTGGGGCGGATCGGAGGCGACGAGCTCGCGGTCCTGCTGGCCGAGCAGTCCGCCGCCGGCGCCGCGGCGATGACCCAGCGGGTCAGGGCCCAGGTGCCCGCCGCCCGCGGCAGCCTGCGCCTGGCCACCCCGTGGGACGTGACGATCGGCACCGCCACCTTCCCTGAGGACGGCGACGACCTCGAGCAGCTCCTCGCCGCCGCTGACCGCCGGCTCTACGAGCAGCGCGGAATCCAGCTCGCCTAGCTCACGCGAGCCGGCTCAGCCGCCCGCCAGAGCCGGCTCAGCCGCCGGCCAGGGTGCTCTTCAGGCGCTCGAGCACCGGCACCGGGCCGGGGTCGACCCCCCCCAGCACGGCTAGGTAGAGCGACACCAGGTCGCCCAGGAAGATCAGGGACAGGAGCCGCTCGGTGGCGCTCTCCCCCACGCTCTCGATTCGGAAGGTCGCCGCGGCCTCGCCCGCGATCAGAGCCCGCGTCAGCTCGATGCGCTGACGGATCCGGGGGTGCAGGTCCGAGTCGTCCAGGAACACGGCGGAGAACTTCCCCAGCTCGCTGGCGCCCTGCCAGCCGACGATCTCGTTGTGGTCAAGCTCGGGGATGTCGTGGGAGAAGGCCGGCATCTTGGCGTTCTCGTTGATCTGGCACTTCCACCGGTAGGCGATCGGGGAGGTCAGGCCTGAGCCGGCGATCTGGGGGACGGTCTCGTAGAGTCCGCGGGCCAGCTCCTGCGGGACGCGCTCCTGGCTGCCTCCCGGCCCCCACTGAGCGATCAGCTCCTCGGTCCGGGCCGCGGCGACGTCGATCTCCGAATGCAGCCCCTCGCCGGCCCCGGTCAGCGCCGCCACCTCGAGGGCCACGACCAGCGAGTAGCCGACGGCGGCTCGGGGCTGAAAGCCTCCCGGGAGCGGGATCACCGGCACGCCGTCCTCGCGGGCCGCGGCGGCCAGCTTGCCTCCCGTCGTGGCGACGATCCGGCGCGCGCCGAGGGCGCCCGCGGCCTCGTAGGCGGCCAGCGTCTCCTCGGTGTTCCCGGAGTAGCTCGAGCAGAGCACGGTGCTCTCCGGCGCCGTCCAGGGCGGGAGCCCGTAGCCCCGGATGACCACGATCGGTCGCAGCGCCCGGTCTCCGAGCGCCGAGCGAGCCAGCGCGCCGCCGACGGCCGAGCCGCCCATGCCGGCGACGATCAAGCCCCCGGTCGCGTCGTGGGGCTCGAGGTTGGCCGACTCGACCCGCCACAGCGCATCGCGCAGGTGGTCAGGAAGGGCGAGGATGTCGTCCAGCTGCCGGGTTGAGTCGACAGCGGCTATCGCGTCACGATCGAGCTCCGCCACCACCGTCACGAGCCTCTATCTCTCCCTGGCAGCCGCACGCTGGGGAAGATACGCATTCTCCGAGCAGGGCGGGTCATCGCCGCTCGGGTCTCACCTCGCCGGTGAGCGCCCCATCCCCTCGTACACGAGCCCGGCCTCGGCCACGCGCTCCGGATCCAGGCAGTTACGCCCGTCGACGACCAGGCGGCCGGCCATCGTGTCGGCCACGGCGGCCCAGTCGAGATCCCGAAACTCGGGCCACTCGGTGACGATCACGACGGCGTCGGCCTCGTCCAGGGCGTCGAAGGCCGAATCCGCGAACTCAACCCCCACCATCAGGTTGCGCGCCTGGTCCTCGGCCACGGGGTCATAGGCCCGGACGCTGGCCCCGTCGGCCTGCAGCCGGGCGGCCAGGACGAGCGAGGATGCCTCTCGCATGTCATCGGTGTTTGGCTTGAAGGCCAGCCCCAGCAGGGCCACGCGCTTACCCACCAGGGAGCCCAGATGCTTCTGCAGCTTGCCGATCACGCGCCGCTTCTGCAGCTCGTTGACCTCGATGACGGCGGTCAGGAGCTGGAAGTGATAGCCGGAATTTCCGGCCAGCTGCTTGAGGGCGGAGACGTCTTTGGGAAAGCACGAGCCGCCGTATCCCAGGCCGGCCTTCAAGAAGCTCGTGCCGATCCGCGGGTCCAGCCCCATGCCCCGGGCCACCTCCATCACGTCGGCGCCCGTCTCCTCGCAGACGTTGGCGATCTCGTTGATGAACGAGATCTTGGTGGCCAGGAAGGCGTTGGCGGCCAGCTTGATCATCTCCGCGCTGCGGATGTCGGTGCGCACGAGCGGCGCCTCGAGGGGCGCGTAGAGCTCGACCACCGCGTCGCCGGCCCAGTCGCCGTCGTCGCCGACGACAACGCGGTCAGGCTTCAGGAAGTCATCCAGCGCCGAGCCCTCCTTGAGGAACTCGGGGCATGAGACGTAGGCGAAGCCCGCCTTTCCCTGCTGGCCGAAGATTCGCTTGATGGCGGCCCCGGTGCCGGCGGGGACGGTCGACTTCATGACCAGCGCGTGGTGGTCGGACTTCGGCATCGCGCCGACGACCGCGTGCACCGCCGACAGGTCGGCATCCCCTGAGTAGGTCGACGGCGTGCCCACGGCGACGAACAGCAGCCGGGCGTGCTTAAGCGCCGGCCCCAGCTCGGTCGTGAAATGCAGGCGCTCGCGGTTCTTCGCCACGCATTCCCTCAGGCCGGGCTCGTAGATCGGGATCTCCCCCCGTTCGAGGCGGGCGATCTTGGCGGCGTCGATGTCGACGCACCACACCTCGTTTCCAAGCTCGGCAAAGCCGGCGGCCGTCACCAGGCCGACGTACCCCGTGCCGATCACCGCTATGGGTTCGCGCTCCGCTGCCATGGGCGCCGGAGGGTAGCGAGCGCTCTAGGGCCGCGTGAGCGAGGCGGCCATGGCCACCATCTGCCGGTTGCCGATCGAGTCATTGAGGGTGTTCGAGACCCAATAGACGCCCTGCGCCGTCTTCCAGGCGACAAGGCTGATCTTCCCGCCGTTGGCGTAGAGGAGCAGCTGCTTGTCGCCCACGGTCTTGGTCTCGGTGGGGCTGTTCAGGATCGGCGGGTTCTGCCAGGTCGTCCCCTGGACGCCGTAGTACTCCCCCAGCACCGGGTTGAGCGCCAGCGTCAGGCGATAGGCCGGGTACGCCGTCCCGCTGGGGTCGTGCACCAGATAGGCCCGGGGATAGCCGCTCGGCACCCCGGCCTCGGCCGTGGTCTGGCCCACCTCGACGGTGCATTCGGGATTCTCGGCCGTGCAGTACGAGGAGCCGCTAAGGATGAACCGGGGGACGTAGACCGGCATCCCGGCCCGGCGCAGGACGGCCGCCTGCGCCTTTCCATCCTTGAGGTCGGCCGTCAGGCCCGGGGGCGGTCGCGTAGTGGAGGGCGACGGCGTCGGGGCCGTCGTCCCGGTGGCGCCGGTCGGACTCGTCGAGCTCACGGGAGGCGCCGTCGGCTTCATGAACGCGTGGTAGGCGGCCTCCTCAGGCCCCGTGTCGGCGGTCACGTAGCACGGCGCCGTGGGACCGGTGGTCCCGAAGCCCACGTACGCAGGCCCGCAGGGGAGAAGGATGGCCGGGAACTGGATCTGCTTGATCTCATGGCCGGCCGAGAAGGCGACCAGGTTGAACAGATTGATCAGCCCGTCGGTCGTGTGCAGGTCACGGTCGGTCTGGACGTGCTTGCCGAAGATCTTGAGCAACGTGCCCTCGTTGGCGACCAGGTCGGACTCGTTGTACTGGTCCTTGGCCCAGCGCAGGAAGTCCTGCTGGCGGGCGTTGCGGACGATGTCGTTGTCGGTGTGGCGAAAGCGCACGAAGGCCAGGGCATCGGCCCCGCATAGCTTCTGGTACCCGGGCATGATGTTGATGCTCGAGTAGTCGCTGACCGCCGTGTTGTTGTAGTAGCGGTGATCCACGTCGGTGTAGACGCAGCCGATCGCGTTGACCAGATCCTCAAAGCCGCCGAAGTTCACGTCGAGGATGTGGCTGACCCGGAGCTGCGGGAAGACGTTGGCCTGGATCGTCTTGAGCAGGAGGTTCGGGCCGCCCAGCGAGTAGGCCGCGTTCAGCTTCTCGATCCCGTAGCCCGGGATGTCCACCCTGAGGTCGCGGGGCAGCGAGAGCAGGTTGATCGTCGAGGAGCTCGGATCGAGGCGGACGAGCAGCATCGTGTCGGTGTTGGCCGAGTTCCACGAGGTTCCGGCTCGGTGATCGGAGCCGATGAGCAGCAATGTCTGAGGATCGCCCGGGTTGGGAATCGTCACCTGGGCGTGGGGCAGCGCCGGCGTCGCCGAGAGGTCACTCGCCGCCTGCTTGAACTGGAGCAGGCCGGCCACCGCGGTGGTCGTGGCCGTGAAGCTGACCACCACGACCGCGCCGAGCGCAAAGCGCCACAGCGTCCCCCCGCGCGATCGCGGGATCAGCCTCAACTCAGTCCGCCCTCAATCGCCTTCAGGCCGGGTTCCGCGGAGGCGGACTCGCTCAGCCGCATGGGCAGGGCGCGAACGAAGTCCCCCAGGGCGCGCCGGTAGCGGGCCAGCGAGGAGACCGAGACCCACTCCTCGGGACCGTGGTGACCGGCCCCGGCTGGTCCGAACTCGACCGCCGGGATGCCGGCGGCTAGGAACGCGGTGGCATCCGAGGCTCCGTCGCGGCCGACGCTCAGCGCCTGGTCGCGAATCGTGCGGCTGACCGCCTCCCGCAGGGCCCGCACATACGGGTTCGTGCGCGGGACGTTCACGGGCGGGAAGACGAAGGTGCGCGTCACCTGGGCGTCGGGGATGCCCTTGACCTGCTCGAGGATCTCCTCGGGGTCCTGCTCCGGGAGAAAGCGGATGTCGACCGCCATCTGGCAGCAGTCCGGGACCTTGTTGAGGGCGTCGCCGCCCTGGATCCGCCCCAGGTTGATCGAGGGCCGGTCGAACAGCTCCGATGATTCGCGGGAGAAGGGCAGCGTCTCGATGGCCCGGAAGACGTCGATCGCTTTGAGCACGGCGTTGTCGCCCAGCCAGGGCGTGGAACTGTGGGCAGAGCGACCGGCCACCTCGATCCGCATGGCCAGCACGCCCTTGGCCGCGATCCCGATGTGGAGGTCCGTGGGCTCCCCGGTGATGGCGAAGTCCCCGGCGATTCCGCTGCGCACGATCGTGTCGGTGGAGCGGACATCGAGCTCCTCGGACTCCTCGTCCGGCACGCAGATCAGGCGTACGCGGACGTCCTGTTGGCGCTCGAGGTCCTTGAGCGCGCACATCATGGCGGCAAGCCCGCCCTTCATGTCGTAGGCGCCGCGCCCGATCAGGCGGTCACCGTCGAACCGCGGCTCGAACTGCTCCGGGCGTCCCGGGACGACGTCGAGGTGACCGTGCAGGAT
Source organism: Solirubrobacteraceae bacterium (assembly GCA_035505215.1). Classification (GTDB taxonomy): domain Bacteria; phylum Actinomycetota; class Thermoleophilia; order Solirubrobacterales; family Solirubrobacteraceae; genus Palsa-465. The sequence continues at coordinate 56,688 of DATJQY010000012.1, forward strand.
GATGCACGGCGCCTCCTCAGAGGTGCTTCCAACCTCGGCCACCAGCACGGGCAGGCCACGATGCTCGATGTCCCGGACCTCGATGTCGCGGGATTCGAGCCAGCCCCGTACGAATCCTGCCGCCGCGACTATGTCCTCCGGCCGCGAGGTGTCGTAGCGGATCAGACGTTCAGCCAGGACACGCTCGTCAAGCACGCGTCCAGCATAGGGGAGGCTCAGCTCCCCTCCGCGATCTCCAGGAACTGCTCCCAGCGCGCCTTGTCGCGCTCGGCGACGCGTCGCTTCTCGGTGTCATCCCCCGCCGACTCGAGTTCGCTTTCGGCCTGCTTGAGGCGTTCCCGCAGCTGGCCCGCATCGAGCTGATCCGGCGGGTGGGCCTCCTCGACGAGGACCAGGACCCGGTTGTTTGACACCTGGAGGTAGCCCTCGGACTGGGCAAAGCGCTCGACCTCGGATTCGCTGCGGTAGAGCCGGAGCTCCGTCGGGTCGAGCATGGCCAGCACGGGGGCATGGTGGGCCAGGACGCCGATCGACCCGACCGAGGTCTTGGTCGAGACCATCTCGACCTCGTCGTCGAAGACCTTCCCCTCTGGGGTGAGGACCTCGGCGTGGAACTTCTCGTGGGCCACTAGCCCTCGTCGGAGGTCGCGGCGTGGGGCTCGTCCTCGGACTCGGCCTGAGCCACGGCGCTGGAATCGCTCTTTGACTCCTCCTCGCCCTCGGACCCGGACTCGCGGCGCGACTCCTCGTCGTCGGCCTCGCGGTCCTCGTCTTCCTCGGCCTCCTCGTCCTTGGCTCCGCCGGCGTCGCGGACAACATCCTCGATCGTTCCCTTCATGAAGAAGGCACGCTCAGGCAGGTCGTCGTGCTTGCCTTGGAGGATCTCGTCAAAGCCCTTGATCGTGTCCTCGATCTTCACGTACACCCCCGGGGTGCCCGTGAACTGCTCGGCCACGTGGAAGGGCTGAGACAAAAAGCGCTGGATCCGGCGGGCCCGGTTGACGGTCTGCCGGTCCTCGTCGGAGAGCTCGTCGATCCCCAGGATCGCGATGATGTCCTGGAGCTCGCGGTAACGCTGCAGCACCGACTTGACCTGGTTGGCGACCCGCACGTGCTCCTCACCGAGGATGTCCTCCTTGAGGATCGTGGAGGTCGAGTCAAGCGGGTCCACGGCGGGATAGATCCCCTGCTCGGCGATCGATCGCGACAGCGTGGTGGTGGCGTTGAGGTGGGCGAACACCGACGCCGGCGCCGGGTCGGTGAGGTCGTCGGCCGGGACATAGATGGCCTGGATCGAGGTGACCGATCCCTTCTTGGTCGAGGTGATCCGCTCCTGGAGCTCGCCCATCTCGGTCTCCAGCGTCGGCTGATAGCCGACCTGGGAGGGCATCCGCCCCAGCAGCGCCGAGACCTCGGATCCCGCCTGCACGAAACGGAAGATGTTGTCGATGAACAGGAGCACGTCCTGGCCCTCGTTGTCGCGCAGGTACTCGGCCATGGTCAGCCCGGACAGGGCGACGCGCATGCGGGCGCCCGGCGGCTCGTTCATCTGCCCGAACACGAGCATCGTCTTATCGAGCACGCCTGACTCCTTCATCTCGAGCCACAGGTCGTTGCCCTCGCGTGAGCGCTCGCCCACGCCGCAGAACGCCGACAGTCCCTCGTGCTCCTCGGCCAGGTTGCGGATCAGCTCCTGGATGATCACCGTCTTGCCCACGCCGGCACCGCCGAACAGGCCAACCTTGCCGCCCTTGGCGTACGGCGCCAGCAGGTCGACGACCTTGATCCCGGTCTCAAACATCTCCTGGGTCGGCGTCAGGGCCTCGATGTCCGGCGCCGCGCGGTGGATCGGCCAGCGCTCGACGTCGTCGGGGAGGTCGTCGCCCAGGTCGATCGGCTCGCCAAGCAGGTTGAAGATGCGGCCCAGGGTGACCCGCCCGACGGGAACCGTGATCGGCTCGCCGGCGTCGATCACCTCGGTGCCGCGGGCGAGGCCGTCGGTCGAGTCCATCGCCACCGCGCGCACCCGGTCGTCGCCGAGGTGCTGCTGGACCTCGCAGACCAGATACTCCTCGCGGGCCGCCGCGATGTCGACATCCTCCTCCTCGCGGGCGATGTCGGGCCGCGGGACGAGCAGGGCGTGGTAGATCTCGGGGAGCTGATCCGGGAACACGGCCTCGATCACGACGCCCTGGATCTCCTCGATGCGGCCCATGTTCCGCTTCTTGGAGTCCTGGCCGTTGCGCGACTGCTCGCGCTCCCCACCCTGCTCTTCGTCCTTGGCCTTAGCGCCGGATTCTTCGGTAACAGACATGTATCTCCAGTCTAGGGTCTACCCGGTTAGCCCCTCGGCACCGGCTACCACTTCCAGAATCTCCTGCGTGATCTCCGCCTGGCGGGCTCGGTTCATCTGCAGCGTCAGGTCGTCGATCAAGGTGTTGGCGTTCTCGGAGGCGTTGCGCATCGCGGTCATGCGGGCGCCGTGCTCGGACGCGGTCGATTCGAGCAGGGCGCGATAGATCGAACCCTCGACGTAATCAGGCACGAGGCGGCCGAGGATCTCCTCCGGATCGGGCTCGTATTCGACCAGGGCTCGCGCCTGGGAGTCCTCGCCGGACTCTGACTCCTCCTCCTCGTCCTCACCCTCCCCCAGCAGCGTCGCCCGCTGGAGGGGGAGCAGGGTCTCGCGGGTCACCTCCTGCGTCAGCGCCGAGTAGTAGCGGTTGTAGAAGATCTCCACCTGGTCGACTTCGTCGTCGACGTAGGCGGCAATCAGCCGCTCGGCGATTCGGCGAGCGTCCGCATAGGCCGGGCGATCGGTGAAGCCGGCAAAGCTGTCCACGAGTTCGAGGCCCCGAAAGGTGATTGACGAAGCGGGGCGCCGGCCCGAGGCGAAGTAGACCGCCCGCCGGCCCTCGCGCTCATGGCGGCGCCCGGCGGCCACGCCGGCTCGCACGATGCTCGAGTTGAAGGCCCCGGCCAGACCCCGATCGCCCGCCACGAGCAGGATGCCCACCGTCTTGACGTTTTCGTGCTCCTCCAGGATCGGCAGCCGCGGCAGGTCGCCCGCGTCCTCGGCCGCCTGGCGAGTCATGCGCCGGATCGCGTCGGCGTAGGGCCGCAGCGCCTCGATCCGCTGCTCGGCGCGCCGCAGCCGGGCGGCGGCGACCATCTCCATGGCCCGGGTGATCTGCCGGATGTTCTTGACCGAACTGATTCGGTCCTTGACGTCGCGCTGGGTCGCGGGCATGGACTAGGCGGCCTTCTCCTCGTCGTCGCCGGCGTCGGACTCCTCCGATTCCTTCGCGTCCTTGTCCTCGTCCTCGCCCCGCTCCCGATCCTCGTCCTCGCCCTCCTCAAGCGGGTGGCCCTCCTCGTCGAGGTCATACCCGAAGTCCTCGGCGAACTGCTTGACCGCCTCCTCCAGCGACTTCTGCACGTCGTCGTCCCAGTTGCCCTCGGCGATCTTCTTCAGCGTCTCGGGCTCCGAGCCGCGGATCGAGTCGGTCAGGTCGGCCAGGAACCGCTCGACCTTGTCGACCACGATCCGGTCCAGATAGCCGTTGGTGGCGGCGAAGATCTGGACCACCTGATCCTCGATCGGCATCGGCTCGCGCTCGCCCTGATTCAGCGTCTTGACCAGTCGCTCACCGCGATCCAGGGTCCGCCGCGTCTCGGCGTCGAGCTCGGAGCCGAACTGGGCAAAGGACTCAAGCTCGCGGTACTGGGACAGGTCGAGCTTGAGCCGCCCCGCCACCTTGCGCATGGGCGTGATCTGGGCGTTGCCACCGACGCGGGAGACTGAGATGCCGACGTTGATGGCCGGACGCACGCCGGAGCGGAAGAGATCCGGCTGGAGGTAGATCTGGCCGTCGGTGATCGAGATCACGTTGGTCGGGATATAGGCCGAGACGTCCCCCGCCTGGGTCTCGATGATCGGCAGCGCAGTGAGCGAGCCGCCACCGGGACGCTCCTCGCCCGTCTCCGGGTCCTTGAGGTCGTCGCTCAGCTTGACCGCCCGCTCCAGGAGCCGGGAGTGGAGATAGAAGACGTCACCGGGATAGGCCTCACGCCCCGGCGGACGCCGGAGCAGCAGCGACATCTGCCGGTAGGCGTAGGCGTGCTTGGTCAGATCGTCGTAGATGACAAGCGCCGCCTTGCCGTTGTAGAGGAAGTACTCGGCCATCGCGCACCCGGCGTACGGAGCCAGGAACTTGATCGGCGCCGATTCGTCGGCGGCGGCCATCACGATGATCGTGTTGTCGAGGGCGCCGTGCTCCTCGAGCGTCTGGGCCAGCGAGACCACGGTCGACTTGCGCTGGCCGATGGCCACGTAGACGCAGAACAGGTCCTGCTCTCGGTTGCTGATGATCGCGTCGATGGCGATCGAGGACTTGCCCGTCTGGCGGTCGCCGATGATCAACTCGCGCTGACCTCGGCCGATGGGGATCATCGAGTCGATTGCCTTGAGCCCGGTGAGCATCGGCTCCTTGACCGGCTGGCGGAGCACGACCCCCGGGGCCTTGTGCTCGGAGGGCCGGGTCTCCGAGGTGTCGATCTCACCCTTGCCGTCAACCGGATTGCCGAGCGGGTCGACGATGCGGCCGAGCAGCTCGTCGCCCACGGGAATATCGAGCAGCCGCTTGGTCCGCTTGACCGTGTCTCCCTCGACGATCTTGTCCCACTCGCCGAACAGGACGGCGCCGACGTTGTCGGACTCGAGGTTCAGGGCCAGCCCGGTGACGTCGTGCGGAAGCTCGAGCATCTCGAACGACATGCAGTTATCCAGGCCATGGATCCGGCAGATGCCGTCGGCCACGGACAGGACGGTTCCGACCTCCGAGAGGTCGGCCTCCTCCTCGTCCAGGCCTTCGATCCGGCTACGAAGGATTGAGGTGATCTCGTCAGGCTTGATCTGCACGTTCAGTGACTCCTTGACAGACGAGGCTAGCTACGCCCGCGCGACTTGCTTACGAAGTTGTTCCAGCCGGTGGCGGATGGATGCATCGAGGATGAAGTTGCCCACCCGCAGCACCACCCCGCCCAGGATCTCAGGGTCGACCTTGCTTGAGAGCTCGATCTTCCGGTCCACCTGCTCGCCGATTGTCTTGCCGATCTCATTGATGATCTTCTTGTCCAGCTCGATGGCGCTCGTGACCTCAACGGGCAAGAGCTTGTTCTCCTCTTCCCACATGGCGTCGAAGCGGTCCCGGATCCGGAAGATCACCGGCATCCGATGCCGCTCCAAGAGCGCCTCCAGGAAATTCATGACCGCCTCATCCGCGCCCTTGACCGTCTTGTGGAGGGCCTCCTTCTTTTCCTGGGCCGAGAAATAGGGCGAGAAGAAGAACCGGGCCATGTCCCGGTTCTCGTCAATCGCGTCGGCAAACTCGCCGAGCTGCTCGTGAACCTCATCGAGCTTGTCCCGCTCCTGGGCCACCTCGAACAGCGCCCGCGCGTAGACCTCGGCGATCTCTTCCATCAGTTCTCCTGCCCGTTCGGCGCCAGCGCGCTGAAGTCGAGCTCGGACAGCGTCTCCTCGACCAGGCGCCGCTGATCCTCGTCGGTGAGGGTCTTACGCGTGACCTTCTCGGTGGCCAGCACGGTGAGATCGGCGACCTCGCGACGGATCTCCTGGATCGCCCGCCGCGTCTCGCCCTCGATCTCGCGCCGCGTGCGCTCCATCAGCGCATCGCGCCGCTTGACCGCTTCCTCTTCGGACTCACGCTCATGGGCCTCGCCAGCCTTGCGCGCGCGCTCGATGATCTCCTGGGCCTGCTCACGGGCCTCAGCCAGCCGCTCGCGGTACTCCTCGAGGAGCTCATCGGCTCGCCGGCGCGCTTCATCGGCGGCGTCGATCGATTCCTCGATCGCCCGCTTGCGCTTATCCAGGTTCTCGGAGATCCGAGGGAACACCCACTTGGCCAGGATCACCAGCGACAGTGCAAACAGGAGCAGGGTCCACACCATCAGCCCCACGTTGGGCGAGATCAGGAAGGAGCCGCCAGACGAGCTGCTCGAACTCGAGGAGCCTCCGGACGACGCGGCGAAGATGAGGCTTCCGAGCATTACTTGAGGACGTAGGACAGGAGGCCGGCGACGAGCCCGTAGAAGAAGCACGCCTCAGTGAGCGCGAATCCAAGCCACTGGATCCCCTGGATCTCCTGGCGCATCTCGGGTTGGCGGGTGACCGACTCGATCACCTTGCCGAAGATGAAGCCGATGCCGATGCCGGCGCCGACGGCACCGAGGCCGCCGCCGATGCCGATTCCAAGTCCCGCCGAGGACGAGGAAGAGGACGACGACGATGCTGCAAAGAACAAGAGGTGGGAAAGCACTGTGAGCTCAGCTCCTTGTCTGCAATTAGTGGGTGGTGGTGGCGCCACCGATATAGATGGCGGCAAGAATCGCGAAGATGAAAGCCTGGAGCGTGGCGATTAGGCCCAGCTCGAACAGGTAGACGGCAATCCCGGCCGGCAGGGTGAACCAGCCCAGGAACGACAGGCCCAGGATCACGGCCAGGCCTCCGGCCATGAACAGGATGATCAGGTGTCCGGCCAGGATGTTGGCGAACAGCCGGACGGTCAGTGAGATCAACCGCATGAAGGTTGAGATCACCTCGAGGACGAAGATGAAGGGCGCCAGGCGCCCCACGCCCTCCGGGATCAGGCTCTTCAGGTATCCGATCGGTCCCTGAGTCCGGACCCCCTCCCAGACGAACGAGATAAAGACGATGATGGCCAGAGCCAGCGGCACCGAGATGTTCGCCGTGGCGGCATAGAAGGCAAAAGCGGGGATGTGGGCCCCGAACAGGTTGAACTTCTCCTCGGTGTTGGTAGGCAGCGGGAGATAGCCGATGATGTTCGAGAACCACAGGAAGAGGAACAGCGTGCCCAGGAAGGGGAACCACTTCCGGCCCTCGCGGTCCGACATGTTGTCGCCGACGATCTGATCGCGGATGAACGAGTAGGCCAGCTCGACCGCCGTCTGCACTCGGTTTGGCCGCATCTGCATCCGCCGGGCGATCCAGAACATCGTCACGATCGTCAGGATCGTGGCCAGGAACAGGTAAAACACGGCCCGGTTGATGGCCAGAGGACCGAGCTTCACCCAGTCGGTGAGCTTGAACTCGTTCTGGATCTGGAACGAGTTGTTCTTGTGGCCGAAGCCCAGGATGGCGATCAGCAGGATCGTGCCGCCGACCCAGATCCCGCCCAGCCACAGCAGCAGCTTCTTGGTCTGGCTCATTTCTGCGACCTCGGGCGGTCGATGACGCCGACGACGAGTTGGATCGTGAACGCGAACACGATCACCGCGAGGGTGGTCAGGGCGGCGTCTTTACCGTCGCTCTTACGCACGAGGATGACGGCGAGCGCGAGGAGGAAGATCCGCGCGATCAGGTAGGCCAGCCGGAGCGAGATCTCCCGGCGGGCGTCGGGGCTCGCAGCCAGGAAGCGCTCGAGTCCCACGCCGGCGATCCGCAGGACGATCCAGGCTCCGCCGCCCACGGCGTAGCCGACCGGGGAGACGCCCATCAACAGCAGGATCGGCGCCCCGACCACGATCAGGACGATGTCGAGATAGCGCAGCAAAATCAGCCCATCAGGCTGGATGGCGGATGGCGAAGGGGTATTTCGGCAACTGCTGATCAAAGGAGTGTGGCCGACTCCGAGGGCCGCTAGGGTAGCGGCGGGAGGCGGACAGTACCGACTTACCCGTTTTGTGCGCCGACGAGCGAGAAGCTCAGCGCGCGGCGAGCGGAGTCCCGCGGCGGCGCTCGGCGCGGGTCCCGGGGTTGGCCGGCCGCGGCACCCGCGGCTTGGGCAGCTGGCCCTCCGCCCAGGCGGCGGCCAGGCTGGCCCGGAGCAGGCCCAGAGTCCCCTCGTAGACCAGGTAGCGCGGCTCCCAGCGGGGGAAGAACTTGGCGTTGAAGCGGTACAGGCTCTCGATCTGGAAGAACGGGTTGAGCACCGCCACGATCTTGCCCAGCACCCGCTCGTGCCAGCGTTCGGGGCTGTGCATCCAGCGCGCGAAGGTGGCGAAGTTGAGCGACAGCTCTTTCAGCCCGCGCTCACGCAGGAGCTCGGTGGCGGTGGCGACCATGAACTCGGTTAGGCCGTTCGGGGTCGAGGGGTCGCGGCGCATGAACGAGAGCGACACCGCGGGCCGCCCGTAGCAGGGGACGAAGTGAAGAACCCCGCGCACCGTCCCCTCGCCGTCGCGAGCCAGGAGCACCAGGGTCTGGTCGATGTGCGGGCCGGAGATCGTGTCCATGGTCATCGAGAAACCCCGCTCCGGCGCGCCCTGGCGACCCAGCTCGAGCACCCGCTCGACATCCGCCAGGGTGGGCGCATCAAGCGCACTCAGGTCCTGGAGCTCGGACTCGTAGCCCGCCTTGCGCAGGCGGGTGACCGACTGGCGCACCTTGCGGATCGGCCGGCCCTCGAGCGAGAAGCGCTCGAGATCGATGACCGCCTCATCGCCCAGGTAGAGCGAGTGCAGCCCCAGCTGCTCAAACCGCGGCCGCATGGCTTCGCTGGCTCCCACCGCCCCCAGCTTGAGCCCGCGCGTCTCGGCGAACGTCCGCAGCTGCGCCAGCAGCGGGTCGATCGCGGCCTCAGGCCCGATCGGGTCGCCTGAGAGGAGCAGAACCCCGTTCTCGATCCGGTAGCCGACAAAGGCCTGGCGGTCGGTGGAGAACAGATACTGCTTGTCGCCGCGGAGCTTGAAGAACGAGAGCGTGTCCTGGCCGTGGGAGCGCACGAGCTCGGCGGCGAGGCGGCGAGCGCTCGCGCTTGGCAGCCCCCGCGGCGCGGCCAGGGGACGGAAGATCACATAGGCAATGGCCAGCAGGGTGGCCAGCTCGACCGCATGGACGGTCAGCGGGATCCAGGCGAAATGAAGCCCCGTGTGGCGCTCAAAATGCATCGGCCCCGGCTGCCAGCACAGGAGATCCCCGGTCTCCCGGAGGACCGAGCCCACCGAGGGGTGGCCCTGGGAGGCCCAGGTGGCGAGCGCCGCCCCGGCCAGCCCGATCAGCCCCAGGAGGGGGACGCGCCACAGCGCCGAGCGCAGGGTGACCGGATCGTGGCGGACGGTGAACGCCTCGCGCGAGGAGAGCAGGACGGCGGCCACCCCCCAGGTCAGCACCGTCTCCTCGAAGTCAAGCCCCTTGAGCAGGTCGAAGACCCCCAGCAGGAGCATGAGGAGGATCGCCGCGTGCCAGGCCCGCTGCCGGCGCTTGAGCAGGTACGGGGCGACGAGCAACAGCGCGCCCCCGGCCGGCAGGGCCAGGGCATGGAAAAGGCGCATCGCCGTGAGCGGCTCGAACTGCAGGAGCAGATGGCCCCGCCAGCGGATGTTCGGGGTCAGCGCCGAGGCGATGTTGATCAGCCCGATGAATGTCGCCGCCAGGGCGGCGAGCGCGGGCACACGGTCGGCTAGGCGCAGGCGGATAGCGGTCATCGTTTGGACAATCGGCCGATCCGAGAAAGCTCTCCATCCTGGCGGCCGATAAAACGCGTGTGCCAGGCCGGGACCGGATCGTGCAGGAGAAGGTACCGCGCCGATGGGTCGTGGTTACGGGGTGCGCGCGCGCTTTCCTGCTCACCAGGGGCGCGAACCGCTCTACGCCGCGTGCTCGCGAGCCCGAAGTTCCCGGCCTTCGCGCCTGAGTTCCCGCCCTGAGGCTTGGCGTCCGGGCGCCTTGCGGGGCAGGGCCAGGACCAAGGGCAGCGCCAACAGCGGCAGGAAGACCAGCGTCTCGAACACCGACCGCAACCCATGGGCCGCGCCGATCAGTCCGAGCAACGGCGCCGCCACCCCACCCAGCCCGATCGACAGGCCGATGGTCACGCCCGACGAGACCCCGATCCGCCCGGGCAGGTACTCCTGGCCCATGACGATCGTGACGGCAAAGGTGGCGATTGTCGCCGCGCCCGCCACGGCCGCGAAGAACAGCGCCAGCCCCGGTCCGGAGAGGAGGAAGGCGACGATCAGCGGCGGTAGGGCAACCATCGAGCCGATCAAGACCGCCCGGCGGCCGAACCGGTCGGCCAGCGGGCCGCCGGTCAGCGTGCCCACCGCCCCGCCGACCAGCATCGCTGTCAGCGCCGCGCTCCCGAATGCCTTGCCGGTGTGCAGGACGTCGACGTAGTAGAGGGGGATGAAGCTCACCATCCCGAAGTAGATGACCGACCGCAGCGCGATGACCGCCCCCAGCACCGCGAAGGGCTTCCAGGCGGCGGGCTCGTGCGAGGGCTGGACCCGGCCCCCGACGACATCGGGCCGGAACTTCCGCAGCCGGGGCAGCTCGTGGAGCAGGACGACCGCCATCAGGCTGGTGGGGATGAGAACGAACAGCGTCCCGTGGAGGCCGAAGGCCAGCACCAGAGGCGTGACGATCACGGGGCCCAGCGCGAACCCGAGGTTGCCGCCGACGCTGAACAGGCTCATCCCGCTGGCCCGCCGGTCGCCGGAGACGTAGTTGGCAAAGCGTGACCCCTCGGGGTGAAACGCCGCCACCCCTAGGCCGCTCAAGACGATCGCCGCGAAGGTCAGGGGATAGGTGGGCGCGAGCCCGGCCAGGGCGATGCCCAGGCCGCCGACCCCGGGTCCGAGTGGAATCAGCCACGGCAATGAGCGGCGGTCGGAGAGATGGCCGAACAGCGGTTGGATGATGCTGCTCGAGATCGTCGCGGCCAGGATCAGCGCCGATGCCGCCGGGATGCTGAAGTGGCGCTCCTCAACGAAAAAGGGAAGGAGGGCCGGCACGGCACCCTGCGAGACATCGGTGAACAGATGACCTGCGGACAGCACTCCCATGGCCCGCCGGTCAACTCCCTCAAGCCGGCGGTTGAGGAAGCCGGCGATCACGCGCCGAGGTCGCCCAGCCGCTTCTGCACCGTGCGCCGCTTGTCCACCAGCTCGCGTTCGAGTTCCTCCAGCTCCCGCCGCCGTCCCCGGACGAGCTCGAGCTGGGTTCCGATGTGCCCCAATGCCTCGTTCAGGAGCCGGCGCTGCTGGGCGGGATCCTCGGACTGGCGGTATTCGCGCCGGATCTCAGCTCGGGCGTCCTCGGCCGCCAGAAGCTCGGACAGCTGTTCCAGAGACAGTCCCAGCAGGCCCTTGAGGCGGACGATCTCCCTCACCCGCTCAACGTCGGCCTCGGTGTAGCAGCGGTGCTTGCCCAGCTCACGCTCGCCCGCCGAGGGCAGGAGCCCGATCTCCTCGTAGTAGCGAATCGTACGGGGGGTTGTGCCGGTGAGGTCGGCGACCTCGCCGATGCGCAGCGTCCTGTCGCTGGTGGCGGTCATGCGGCCACCGGCACCCGATCCGGCTCGGCCGTCTCAACTGCCTGACCGGTGTGCTTGGGCCGCGCGGCGGCGACGAAGGCGCCCACCAGCGAGACCGCGGCGAGACACCAGAGCGCGGTGTGCATGTTGGAGATGAAGGGCACGAGCTGGGCGTTTGTGATGTGGTTGGCCAGCCCGGAGAAGACGCTGAAGAGGACCGTTTTGGGGACCGACGAGGTGACGACCGCGAGCACGAAGGCGATCGAGATGACGGCGCCAGTGTTCTGGACGAGCACGCGGGCGCCGGCGGCGATCCCGCGTCGGTGCGGGGCGACCGTGCCCATCATCGCCGCCGTGTTGGGCGAGTTGAACATGCCGCTGCCGATCCCCACGATCAACATGTAGGCGCCGGGAGCCATGTAGGCGGTGTCGCGCTCGAGCGTGGTCATCAGGGCCAGGCCGAGCGCCTGGACGAGCATGCCCGCCACCGCCATCCCACGCGAGCCGCGGCGATCGGCCCAGATGCCGGCCAGCGGCGAGGCGACGAGCATCCCGATGGCCAGCGGCGCCAGCTTGATCCCGGCCACGATCGGCGAATTGCCCTGCACCCCCTGGAAGTAGAAGACGAACAGGAACATCAGGGCAAACCGGGCCAGCCCGTTGATGAACGCGGCCGCGGACGCGGCGGCGAAGAGCCGGTTCTTGAAGATCGTCAGGTCGAGCATCGGCGCCCGCTGGTGGTTCTCGATCACCACGAAGGCCGGCAAGAAGATGGCCGCGGAAATCAGTCCGCCAATCACGATCGGGTTATCCCAGCCCGAGATTCCCCCCTTGGAGATCCCGAGGACGAGCCCGGTCAGCCCAATCAGAAAGGTCAGCGTGCCGAGGTAGTCAAACGTCGTGTCCTCGTCGCGGCCGGTCAGCTCACGGAGGATCATCCACGCCCAAGCGCTCCCCGCCAGAGCCAGCGGGACGTTGAACCAGAACACCCAGTGCCAGCTCACGGCGACCAGTGCGCCGCCGAGTACCGGGCCGATGACCAGGCCGACAGCCGCGACCATCGTGTTGGTGCCCATGGCCAGGCCGAGCTGCTCCCGCGGGAAGGCGTCGGTGACGATCGCCGCCGCGTTGGCGAACAGGAACGACCCACCCACGCCCTGGAGGATCCGCCACAGGATGAGCTGGGTCCCGTTTCCGGCGAACCCGGCGCCGAGCGAGGCCAGCGCGAAGAGCACGAAGCCCCCGATGTAGGCCTTCTTTCGCCCGAACTGGTCCGACAGGCGCCCCGCGCTCAGTACGAGCACGGTCGACGCGATCATGTAGACGAGGATCACCCAGACGAGCTCGAGCAGGCTGGTGTGGAGGCTCCGCTCCAGATCCGGCAGCGCGATGATCAGCGTGCCGGAGTTGATCGTGGCCAGCAGCATGCCCAGGCTGGTGCACGACAGGGCCCACCACTTGTACTTTTCCTCGGCGATGGCGAGCCGGCGGCCTCGAGGGCCGGCCAAAGCCTGTACACGGGATAGCTGGGGCAACTAAACCTCCATCGGATCTTACGTAAACGTCAGGTTAGCAGGTGCGCCAAGCGCGACGGACGTCCGACCCACGATGGTTTCCCGGACCATGTCCAGAAACGGGAAAATACGGGCTGTTTCTGGACATGGTCCCCCGCCGCCCTACGTCTCGAACGCCGCCACGATGGCCAGGATCACGTAGGCGGCGATCAGCGCCGCTCCCTCAAATCCGGTCGCCTCGCCGTCCCCGGTGACCTGCCAGATGATCACCGCGGTGCCGAACAGCGCCCCCGCATAGACCGGGGACATCGAGAAGGTGAGAGTGGTGGCGGTGAGGAGCGAGACGATGACGAGCAGTGGGTACAGGAAGGCGGCGATCTGAGCCACCGAGTTCTTGACCACCGAGATGGCCAGCTCTGGGCGCCCCTTGGCGGCCAGGAAGATTCCGGTCACGTTCTCGACCGCGTTACCCGCGATGGCCACGATGACCAGACCGGCGAATGCCTCCGTGATGTGGAGGGTGTGGATGGTGGGAGTCAGAGCGTCGACAAACCAGTCGGAGACAAACGCCGATCCCACCCCGCCCGCGGCCAGAAGCACCACACTCGTGGCCCTGGTCAGGCGAGCGGGTTCGGTGTCCTCGGGGGCGGCATCGCTGCGCAGATAGTCGGTCAGCCACCACACGTACACCAGCAAGAGCGCCGCCGCGCCGACGATCGAGATCGTCTTGGCGTGATGGCTCGCTGTGTCTCCCGCGCTATGGCTGAGCGCGATCAGGATGATGATGAAGGTGGAGATCAGCAGCAGGGTGGCGGTGTCGTTGGGCAGCCGCGTGCTGAAACGCATCACGCCGTCGCGCGCCTGCCGCGCTCCGACGATGATCACCAGCCCAAGCACGAGCAGCGCATTGACCACGATCGACCCGATGAGTGCCGTCTCGGCCACCACCAGCTGACCAGCGTTCAGCGCAAACAGGACGACGAAGAACTCCGGCAGGTTCCCCAGGGTCGACTGCATCACGCCGGTGATGGCTGGCCCGTATCGGCGGCCGGTCTGTTCGGTGGCGAACGACACGAGCCAGGCCATCGCCGCCAGGGCCAGCGTGGCCAGGACGAAAGCGGCGATATCCGAGAACCCGCTGACGTAGCGCGCCACCGCCGCGAGCGCCGTCAGCACCAGGACAGCGCCGATGGCGGCGCGCTCGTTTCGCCGGAGGCCCGTCAGCGGGGGCGTCCCACCGTAGGGGACTCAGCCGGGGCCGCGGGTTGGCCTCCCCCGGCGGCCGGAGCTCGACCGTCCGCCGGCTGGGCTCGAGCGTCGGCTGACCGCGGACCACCGTCCGACGCCGGCAGCCTCACGCGCTCAAACTCGCCCGTCTCCAGCTCGCGCGCCACGTGGGCTTCGATCTCATGCTCGCTGGTGTCGGGATCGACCTCGCGGAGCTCGCGGGCCCGGAAGTTCTTGAACTTGAGGATCTCCAGCACGTAGACCAGGTAAGCGCTCGCCGCGACGGCCACCGCCCCGAGGAAGATCATGAAGGCCAGCCACCCGGTCTCGTAGTGATGCTGCCCGTCCACGTGGACGGAATAGGGAACGAAGCGCAGCGCCAGGGCGACCCCGGCCAGCAAGAGCGTCCACGCGTACAGGTACGCCACGGTCTTGCGCTGGCTGAACCCGATCCGGGCCATGCGATGGTGGAAGTGGTTCGCGTCTGCCAGCCACACCTTGCGCCGGTACTTGAGGCGCTTGGCGATCACGAAGCCGGTGTCCAGGAAGGGGACGGCCAGGATGACCAGGGGCACGGCCAGGGCGACGACGGCACCCGTCTTCAGGGATCCGATCACGGCCGTCACGCCAAGCAGATAACCCAGCAGGTTGGCCCCGGAGTCGCCCATGAAGATGCGCGCCGGATAGAAGTTGTGGGCCAGGAACCCGAGCGAGGCGCCGGCGGTCAGCGCGGCCAGGATCGCCGCCCCGGGGATCGGCACCTGGAACGCGAAGGCAATGATGGCGAACGCGATGCCGTCGATCGCGCACAGCCCGGCCGCCAGGCCGTCCACCCCATCGGAGAAGTTGACCACGTTCATCAGCCCCACCAGCCAGAGCACGGTCAGGAAACCGCCCTCGTGCGGGAACTGGAGCGAGCCGATGAAGGGGATCGTGACGTCGGTCACGACCGCGCCTCCCTCCACGACAATCAGCGCGGCCCCAATCTGCCCGGCCAGCTTGACGATCGGGCGCAGGTCGCGCCAGTCATCGATCGCACCCACGGCGGTGATCGCGCAGGCGCCGACCAGGATCGTCCACGTATGGACGGTCCCCCCGGCCCCGGGCGCCGTGTGGGCGGTGTGGGGCAGCTTGATCGTCTCGGGCAGCCAGATCAGTCCGGCCACCAGCACGGCGGCCAGGATCGCCAGACCGCCCAGCAGCGGCGTCGCTCGCTCGGCCAGCCCTCGCTCGCTCGGCATCGCGATGGCGCCCACGCGGCGGGCCAGACGTGCCGCGAGGGGCGTCAGCGCCCAGGCCACGACCATCGCCACGACGAAGGCGAGAGCGGCGTCCAGGTAGTTCATCTGCCTGCGAAGGATCGCATCCGGGCGGGACTGCGTCGCCCAGAGCCCCGTTCAGACGCCGAAACCCCCGGTAGCGGCGCTTCAGACGGTCGCCGCGGCGCCAAGCGCCGCGTAGAGCGGGTAGCGCTCGGCGATCTGGGCCGCGCGGTCGGCCAGCTCGGCCTGGTGGGCGTCGAAGTTCTCGCTGCACAGGGCGTCGGCGATGATCTTCCCCACCTCGACGAAGTCATCGACCTGGAGCCCGCGCGTGGCCAGGGCCGGCGTCCCGATGCGCAGCCCGCTGGACACCGCCGGGGGCCGGGGGTCAAACGGCACGGCGTTCCGGTTGACCGTGATCCCCACCGTGGCGAGCCGGTCCTCGGCCTGCTTGCCGTCGAGCTCCGAATCCCGCAGGTCGCACAGGAGCAGGTGGACATCGGTGCCGCCGGTGAGCACGTTGACGCCACCACAGGCCCCGAGCAGCTCGGAGGCCACCGCCTTGGCGCCGGCCACGGTGCGCTCCTGACGCTCGCGGAAGGCGTCGGACATCGCGATCAACAGCGAGACGGCCTTGCCGGCGATGATGTGCTCCAGCGGGCCGCCCTGCTGGCCGGGAAAGACGGCCGAGTCGATCTTCTTGGCCAGCTCCTCGCGGCACAGGATCATCCCGCCCCGGCCGCCGCCGATCGTCTTGTGGATCGTCGTGGTGACGACGTGGGCATGCGGGACCGGGTTGGGGTGCAGCCCGGCCGCGACCAGCCCCGCGAAGTGGGCCATGTCGACAACCAGGTAGGCCCCCACCTCGTCGGCGATGGCCCGGAAGCGCTCGAAGTCGAGGAAGCGCGGATACGCGGACCAGCCGGCCAGGATCACCTTGGGCCGGTGCTCGCGGGCCAGCTGCTCGACCTCGTCCATGTCGACCAGGCTCGTCTCGCGGTCGACGTGGTAGGGCACGATCTCGTACAGGCGCCCGGAGAAGTTGATCTTCATGCCGTGGGTGAGGTGCCCGCCGTGCGCCAGCTCGAGCCCCATGAGCACGTCGCCCGGCTGCATCAACGCGTGGTACACGGCAGCGTTGGCCTGGGCGCCGGCGTGGGGCTGGACGTTGGCGTGCTCGGCCCCGAACAGCTCGCAGGCCCGGTCGATGGCCAGCTGCTCGGCGACGTCGACGTACTCGCAGCCGCCGTAGTAGCGGCGGCCGGGATAGCCCTCGGCGTACTTGTTCGTCAACACCGAGCCCTGGCACTCGAGCACGGCCTGGGGCACGAAGTTCTCCGACGCGATCATCTCCAGCGTGTGCTGCTGGCGCTCCAGCTCGAGCGCCAGCACCTCGGCGACCTGAGGGTCCACCTCGGCCAGCGGGCGGTTGAAGAAGTCGGGCGGCAACTCGACGCTCACGTCGAGCGCGACGATACCAGCGGGGGTGGCGGACTCGGCGCTTTCAGCCCAGCTCCGCCGCAATTACCGCCAGGTCGCCATCCTCCCAGACGGTGGCGGCGGCGAAGCCTGCCTCCTCGAGCCAGCGAAGGAGGTCCGGGAGCGGGCTCGGCTTGTCGAACCCCGGTGTGAGCGGGATCCGGGCAGCGGCCGGGTCCTCCGGCACGACCACGTCGGCCAGGACGAACCGCCCGCCTGGGGCGAGCACGCCCGTCAGCGCCCGGAAGAGCTCTGCCTTCTCACGCGCGTCGAGGTGGTGGACCGCCAGCGCGCTGGCCACCAGATCGAACGGGCCATCCGGCAGCTCGTCCTGGATCCGTCCCACCCGGAGCTCCACCCTCTCCCCTGAGAGTCGCGCCCGCGCCGCCCGGAGCATCTCCGGGCTGGCGTCGACGCCGACGAGCTCGGCGCCGGAATGACGGGCCAGCAGCAGCTCAGCTGTGACCCCGGTCCCCGTCCCCAGCTCGAGGATCCGGCGAGCCCCCGCGCCCGTCTCGGCGACGAGCCTCCGTTGAAGCTCCTCATAGGCGGGGACGTCGGCCCGGATCTCGGCCTCGTAGGTGTCGGGGCGGAAGTGGAACTGGCCCCCGAGCGCGCGCTCTAGCTCCGCCTCCCCCACGAGGCCCTGGCGCAGGATGACCCACGAGCCATCCTCCTCGTAGCGGCGGAGGTCGACCACGGTGGAAGGGGTGCCAGGGAGCTCGCCGCCGTCGACGATGAGGTCGGCCCGCGTCCGGATGGCCTCGGGCACCTCCTCCAGGCGCCGGGCGTCGGGCCCCCCGGCTCGGTTGGCGCTCGACTGGAGGACCGGCCAGCGGACGCCGGCCAGTTCGGAGACGTGCGGCACCCTCAGCCCGAGCGTCCCGGGATCATCGCCACAGGCGAGCGGAAACCGCTCGGCGCGGTTGGGCAAGAGGAGGGTGACCCCGCCGGGGAGCAGCTCACGCATGGCCTGCCGGGTGCGCTCGCCGAGCTCGGGCAGCGCCTCGAGGGCCACCTCGAGATCAAAGAACATGACCGCCGAGGGCTTGTCCGACCGGCGCCCCTTGAGCCGGTAGAGGCGCTCGATCGCGACCCGGTCGTCGGGTGCGCAGGCCAGGCCGTAGACGGTGTCAGCCGGGAACACGGCTACGCCGCCGACGGCCATGCAGCGCTCGAACGTCTCGGCCGCGCTTCCCGGGCTCACCGGCGGCCGACTACCACCCGCTCGTGGCCGGCCAGATCCCGCAGCACGTCAACCGAGCCGAAGCCCGCGCCGTCGAGGAGCCCGCGCACGGCGAGCGCCTGGTCAGACCCGATCTCGAGCGCGAGCACCGGGACCGCCCGCGCCTGCGCAACCAGGCGGCGAATCACCTCCAGCCCGTCCGCCCCAGCGCGGAGCGCCGAGACCGGCTCGTAGCGCTCGATCTCCGGCGCCAGCGGCGCGTCTGAGGCCACGTAGGGCAGGTTGGCGAGGATGGCATCGAAGGGCCCCGGAGCGCGGGACAGCAGATCTGCCTTGAGCCAGCGCACCTCGAGCCCGAGGCGAAACCCGTTGGCCCGGGCTACGGCCAGCGCCTCCTCGCTCACGTCCGATCCCCACACTTCGAGGTCCGGGCGCTCGTCCTTCAGCGCCAGCGCGATCGCCCCGCTGCCGGTGCCGGCGTCGAGCACGCGGGCGCCCGGCGGGAGCGTGAGCCCCACCTCCACGAGGAGCTCCGTCTCGGGCCGTGGGATCAGGACCCGCGGATCGACGGCCAGGGTGAGGTAGCGAAAAGCCTTGCGCCCGAGGATGTAGGCCACCGGCTCACGCGCTTCACGGCGCCGGATCAGCTCATCGAGGCGCTCCACGACGTCCGCGGACAGCCGGCTCTGCCCCTCGATAACGAGCCGGGATCGATCGACCCCGAGCGCCTCCGCGAGCAGCAACTCGGCATCGAGCCGGGGGGTCTCGCATCCGGCCTCGGTCAGCGTCGCCGCCGCGCCCAGGAGCGCATCCCGGACGCTCAGGCCGAGCGAGGTCTCAGGCATCCGCCCGCTCGAGCAAGCGCCGGCGCTTCTCGTCGTCCTGGAGCGCGTCGGTGAACCCATCGAGGTCGCCGAGCAGGATCTCGTCCAGGTTGTGCTGGCGCAGAGAGATGCGATGGTCGGTCACCCGCCGCTCGGGGAAGTTGTAGGTGCGGATCTTCTCGGCCCGCTCGCCGGTCCCGACCTGGGCCTGGCGGGAGGCGGCCAGCTCGGCCTGCTGTTCGGCCAGCGCCCGTTCATACAGCCGGGCCCGGAGCACCTTCATGGCGCGCTCGCGGTTCTGGAGCTGCGACTTCTCGTCCTGCATCGAGACCACGATGCCGGTCGGCTTGTGGGTGATCCGGACCGCCGAGTCGGTCGTATTGACCGACTGGCCACCCGGCCCGGAGCTGCGATAGACGTCGATCTGGAGGTCGCCCGGCTCGATCTGGACGTCGACGTCGTCGGCCTCGGGGAGGACGGCCACGGTGGCCGTCGAGGTGTGGATCCGGCCCTGGGACTCGGTCTCGGGCACACGCTGGACTCGGTGCGTGCCGCCCTCGTATTTGAACACCGAGTAGGCGCCGTCGCCCTTGACCTCGAAGGTGTAGGAGCCGTCGCCGATGGCCAGCGGCTCGACCTTGAAGCCGCGCCGCTCTCCGTAACGGGTGAGCATCCGGTAGAGGTCGCCCGCCCACAGCGCCGCCTCGTCTCCCCCGGCTCCGGGCCGAATCTCGATGATCACGTTCTTGTCGTCGTTGGGGTCGCGCTCGACCATGGCCATGCGGATCTCGTCTTCCAGGTCGGTCATCCGCTGGCGCGAGTCCTCCAGCAGCGTCCGGAGCTCCGGGTCCTCGCCGTCCTCGGACAGGAGCTCGCGGGCGCCCTCGGCGTCGTCGGCGGCGCGACGGTATTCGGCGGCCAGCTTGGCCGCGGGCTCGAGCTCACTGTAGGCCTTCGAGGCCGCGCGGAAGCGGTCCCGATCGCCGATCACGGCCGGGTCTGAGAGCTCACGCTGAAGCTCGGCGAAGCGGGACTCGATCTGCGACACCAGGTCGTCGATCATCGCCCTAGCCCGTCAGTCGGGTGTATCGGAGCCGGTTGGTCCGGACCCGGCCCGGGCAGCTAAGCGCTGGCCGGGGTGCGGGTGCGCCGGCCCTTGGCCACGCGGCGCTGGAAGCGCTCAACCCGACCACCGGTGTCGACGAGCTTCTGCTTGCCCGTGTAGAACGGGTGGCAGGCCGAGCAGATCTCAACGTGGATCTCCGGCTTCGTCGAGCGGGTCATGAACTCGTTGCCGCACGTGCAGCGGACGTGAGCCTCTACGTACTCGGGATGCGTTTCAGTCTTCATTACTACTCAGTGTAGCCCGGCTGACAGCCCGTTACTGGGGCTGTGAACACGTCCCGCTCGTGAGCGTGGAGCGCCCCAGGACGGTGTTCGAAGTGCCGAGCCAACGGAACGTGACCCGGAAGCGGTACGTGGCCGGTCCGGGCAGATTGGCCACGAGCTTGCGCAGCCGCCACACGTCATTGGGTTGCTGGCCGAGCGTGGCCGGAGTGGGCGAGCGCCAGCGGCCGAGATCCCCGCCCTGGACGACTGTGAACGAGTTCGTCACCGCGTCCCGGCGCTGGAGGACGAACCGCATCTGCATCCGCTGGGTGCCGGTCACGGGGCGCATCACGCCCACGACCGCGATCACCCGGTCAAGCGCGTTGCTCGCTCGCTCGCACACGAATCCGTCCAGCGCCGCGCGCGGCGGCGGGCTTGTGACGGCCAGAGCGGGCCCCGCGGTGGACGCGAAGACGAACGCGATCAGGCAGACACAGACTGCTCGGCGCATAGCCCCCTAACAATCCTACGCCGGCAGAGTCGCGGGGCAGATTCGTGCCCCGGTGGGCGGAGCGGTCGCCTAGGTGTTTCGGTAGAGCGGCCCGTCGCCGCCCTCCGGCGGCGTCAGGCGCCCACCCTTGGCCGTGATCGCGCCGCACTGCACGCAGTTCGTGTAGTTGACGATCACGTCGACGGTTCCCTCCTCGGGCGCGTCCTCGGGGATCTCGTAGACGCCGGCGGGACACATCCACACCCACGTCTCGGCGATCTCACGCGGGACCTGATTGCGGACGCGGATGTGATTGGGGGCGTCGTCGCGGGTGGCGTTCCCGGAGATGTAGACCGAGGACAGCTTGTCGAAGGTGTACTTGCCGTCGGGCTTCGGATAGCGCTCCTTGGTGTCGCCCAAGAACATCGGCTCGGCGTCGTCGCGGTGCCATTCCTGGCGCCCAGGCGGAACCTTGCCCTTGGACATGATCGACGGGCCAGCGAGCAGGCTCCCGACCAGGAAGCCCTTCTGGAAGGCCTGGCGAGTGTTGCGCACCTGGTAGAGCTCCTTGGCGATCGACGAGTTCTCGACCGCATCCTCATAGGCGGACAGCTCGCCCTCGCCTTTGAGGTTCTTGTAGATCGCCTCGGCGGCCAGGATTCCCGACTTGATGCAGTGGTGGACGCCCTTGAGCGCCGCCGTGTCAACCATCCCGCCCGCGTCGCCGACCAACAGGGCGCCGGGCATCGACAGCTTCGGCATCGACCAGTAGCCGCCGCCGGGGAGCGCCTTCGCGCCCCAGGAGACGCGCTCGCCGCCGTCGAGGATGTCCTTGACCAGCGGGTGCGTCTTGAACGTCTGGAGCAGGTCGTGCGCCGAGGTGGTCGCGTCGCGATAGTTGAGGTCGACCACGAACCCGATCGAGACCAGGTCGTCTCCGGTCTTCTCGTCCTTCATCGGGTAGATCCAGGTCCCGCCGAGCTGCCCGTACTTGGCCGCCACCTTCAGCGGCCAGGGCTGGACGAACGTGTGGATCACGCGGTCGAGCGGCTTCTTGACCTTCCACACCTCCTTGACCCCGAGCTCCCACACCTGGGGCTCCCGCCCCTCACCCAAGTCGAACTCCTTGATCGCGGCCCCCGTGAGGTGGCCCCAGCAGCCTTCGGCCAGGACGGTGACCTTGGCCTTGATGTCAGTCCCGGGCTCGAAGTTGCCCAGCGGCTCGCCGTCCTTCCCCCGGCCCTTGTCGCCGGAACGCACACCGACCACCTTGCCGTCCTCGACGATCAGTTGCGTGGCCGACGTCTCGGTGAGCACGTAAGCGCCCCCCTCCTCGGCCTGGCTCTGCTGGAACCGGGCCAGGGCCGACACCGAGACGACCTCGTTGCCGTGATTCTTGAAGTTGGGCACGGCCGGAATCGGGACCCGGAGCTTGGTCTTCGGCCCCGTGAGCAGGTAGACGGACTCCTTCGTGACCTCGCCGAAGGCGAAGCGCTCCTTGCGCCAGTCCTCACGCGACAGGTCCGGGAACAGCTCCTGCAGCGGCCCGGGTCGCATCACGGCACCGGACAGGTTGTGTCCCCCGCAGGTCTTCGCCTTCTCGACGATGGCCACCGGCACCTCGCCCAGCTTCTCCATCAGCTCCGGGTCGTCGCCCAGCAGCTGCAGGAGCCGGTTGGCGCAGGCCAGGCCGGCGGTCCCACCGCCGACGATGACCACGCCGACCTCGATCAGCTCGTCCTCGTCGTCGAGCCCCTGCTTGATGAACTCCTTGACCGGGTCGACCGGCGGCGGGAACTCGCTGGGCGCTGGCGCTGACCCGTTCTTCGACATCAGCCGCCCTTCTTGGCCTTGATCGCCTCGGTCAGCTTGGGCAGGATCTTGTTCAGGTCGCCCACGATCCCCAGATCGGAGAACTCGAAGATCGGCGCGTTGGCGTCCTTGTTGATGGCGACGATGTTCTCCGAGGACTGCATCCCCACCTTGTGCTGGATCGCTCCCGAGATCCCCGCTGCCAGGTAGAGCTTGGGCGACACGGTCTTACCGGTCTGCCCGATCTGGGCCGCGTAGGGATACCAGCCGGCGTCGACCACGGCGCGCGTAGCGGCGACGGCGGAATTGCCGCCGAACGCCTTGGCCAGCGCCTCGGCCAGCTCGAAGCCCTCGGGCTTGCCCAGCCCGCGGCCGCCGGCCACGAGGATGTCGGCGCCCTCGATGTCCACGTCGGCGCCGCGCTGCTCGCCGCGCTGGACCATCTTGGCCTGGTTTGACCACTCGGAGTAGTCGACGTCGACGTCGACCACCTCGGCCGACCCGCCGTCCACCGTGCGCGTCTCAAAGGCGTTGATCCGCCCGATGATGATCCCGAGCCCCTTGTAGCGGCTGACCGAGATCTTGGAGTCCTGAAGGATCGGGCGTTCGGCGACGAGCTTGCCGTCCTCGGCCCGGACGCTGATCACCTCCATGGTTACGCCCCCGTTCAGGCGTGCGGCCAGCCCAGCCCCGATCTCGAACCCGAGCAGGCCGCCGCCGAACAGCGCATAGCCGTGCCCGTTTTCCTCGATCACCTTGGCCATGGCGTCGACCACGGGCGGAGCGAGACCCTCGGCCCCCTTGGCCCGGAAGACCTTGGTGGCGCCGTAGGCGCCCAGCGACTGGCAGAGCTCATCGGTCAGGTCATCGCCACCGAGGACCAGAGCGTGCGACTCCCCGCCGATCTCCTTGGCCCGGGCGGTGGCTTCGGAGACGGCGCCCAGGGAGTTCTTGTTGAACTCGCCCTCGTAGTGCAGGACGTAGGTCAGGATGTCGGCCATCTAGATCAGCTTCCTTTCCTCGAGCCAGGCAACGATCTTCTCGACCGTCTCGTCCGTGTCCTCGTCTTCGATGATTTGTCCGGCTGGCTTGGCCTCGGGATCGTGGAAGTCGCCGCAATCGACCTGCGAGCCCTCCTCGCCGACCCGGTCGGACTCGATGCCCACATCGCCGGTGCCCACCGTCTCGAGCGGCTTCTTGCGCGCGCCCATGATCGCCTTGAGCGACGGGTAGCGCGGCTCGTTGATGGCGTCACCGACCGAGATCACGGCGGGCAGCGCGACCTGGACCGTGTCGTAGCCGTACTCGGCCTGGCGCTCGCAGCGCAGTCCCCCATCCTCGACGTCCATCTTGATCACCTGGGTCAGCGAGGGCATCTTCAGGTGGTCGGCCACGACGGCGCCGATCGTGTAGCACTCGCCGTCGTCGGACTGCTGGCCGAGCAGCACCAGGTCCGGCGACTCCTTTTCGAGGGCCTTCGAGAGGGCATAGCCAGTGGCGGCAACGTCGGACCCGGCCAGCGCGTCGTCGGTCAGTTGCACCGAACGGTCGGCGCCCAGCGAGACCGCCTTGTGCAGGGCGCGCACGGCGGACTCGGGGCCCATGGTCACGGCCACGATTTCGTCGACCTCCACCGCGCCGCCTTCCCGAAGCTGCATCGCCGCCTCGATGGCGTGGGTGTCGTAGGGGTTGAGGTTCTTCTCTCCACTGCGGTCAAGCCGCCCGGTCGAGGGATCGATCCGCTTCTCGACGGCGGCGTCCGGGACCTCTTTGACCAGGACGCAAATCTTCAACTGGTTCCTCCTAATCCCGTGATCGGGGCTGATCTACAAGCGTGCCGAGCTCGTTGCTCCGCGGCGTACCGCGGGCCATCATATCCGGTTGACTGACTAGTCAATCGGCCGGGTCCTCTAGGCGGCGTTCTTGCGCGCCACGGCATCGCGAATGAACTCAACCGCCTCCTGGGTCGAGGTTCCCGGGGTGAATATCTCCGCCACCCCCAGCTGCTTGAGCTCCTCGACGTCATCCGACGGGATCGTCCCGCCCGCCGTGATCACGACGTCCTCCACCCCCTGTTCCTTGAGCAACTCAAGAATCCGGGGCACGAGCGTCATGTGGGCCCCGGAGAGGATCGAGAGGCCGACCGCGTCGGCGTCCTCTTGAATCACCGTCTCCACGATCTGCTCGGGCGTCTGGTGCAGGCCGGTATAGATGACCTCCATGCCGGCGTCGCGCAGCGCGCGGGCGATGATCTTGGCCCCGCGGTCGTGGCCGTCGAGGCCCGGCTTGGCCACGACGACACGGATTTTTCTCTCGGTGGAGGCGCCCATGGGCGGCGCGGGATTCTAGTTAGAAGGCGGGGGATTCGGTGTAGGTCCCGAACACGCTCTGAAGCGCCTGGACGATCTCGCCCTCGGTCGCCTCGGCGCGGGTGGCCTCGAGCAGGTGGGGCATCAGGTTGTCCTGCTGATCGCGGGCGGCCTCGATGAGACGGTCGAGCGCGGCCGTCACCCGGCCGGCGTCGCGCCGCTCGCGGACCGCCTTGACCCGTTCCACCTGATCGGCCTCGAACCTGGGATCGATGCGCAGGATCGGCATCTCGTCCCCGCCGCCCTCGGTGTAGGCGTTGACCCCGACCAGCTTGCGCGCCCCGGTCTCGAGCTCCTGCTGGTAGACGAAGGCGGCGTCGGCGATCTCCCGCTGGGGATAGCCCATCTTGATCGCCTCGACCATCCCCCCCAGCTCGTCGATCTTGGCGAAGTAGCCGTAGGCCTTCTCCTCCATCCGGTCGGTCAGCGCCTCGATGAAGTACGAGCCGCCGAGCGGGTCGATCGTGTTGGCGACCCCGGTCTCCTCGGCGAGGATCTGCTGGGTCCGCAGCGCCACCCGCACCGCCTCCTCGGTGGGCAGCGCGAGCGCCTCATCGAAGCTGTTGGTGTGGAGCGATTGGGTGCCGCCCAGGACCCCGGCCAAGGCCTCGATCGCGGTGCGCACGATGTTGTTGAGCGGCTGCTGGGCGGTAAGCGAGACTCCCGCCGTCTGGGTGTGGAAGCGCATCAGCAGCGAGCGCTCGTTGCGCGCCCCGAAGCTGTCGCGCAGCTCCCGAGCCCAGATCCGCCGCGCCGCCCGGTACTTGGCGATCTCCTCGAAGAAGTCGATATGGGCGTTGAAGAAGAAGGAGAGCCGCGGGGCGAAGTCGTCCACGTCGAGGCCGCGCTCCACCGCCAGCTCGACGTAGGTGAGCCCGTCCTTGAGCGTGAAGGCCAGCTCCTGGTCGGCCGTGGAGCCGGCCTCGCGGATGTGGTAGCCGGAGATCGAGATCGGGTGCCAGCGCGGCATGTTGTGCGCGCACCACTCGATCATGTCCGTGACCAGCCGCATCGCCGGGTCGACCGGGAAACACCACTCCTTCTGGGCGATGTACTCCTTGAGGATGTCGGTCTGGATCGTCCCGGCGAGCTTCTCGGGCCCGATCCCCTTGCGCTCGGCCGCGACAACGTAGAAGGCGAGCATCACCGCCGCCGGGGCGTTGATCGTCATCGACACGCTCACCTGGTCGAGCGGGATCCCGTCGAACAGCGTCTCCATGTCCTCGAGGGTGTCGACCGCGACCCCCTCGCGCCCCACCTCGCCGAGCGAGCGCGGGTGATCGGAGTCGTGCCCCATCAGCGACGGCATGTCAAAGGCGGTCGAGAGGCCCGTCTGCCCGTGGTCGAGCAGGTAGCGGAAGCGGGCGTTTGTCTCCCTCGCCGTCCCGAAGCCGGCGAACTGGCGCATCGTCCACAGCCGCCCGCGGTACATCGAGGGGTAGACGCCGCGGGTGTAGGGGAACTCACCCGGGAGGCCGATCGCCGCCTCGGGCTCGGCGGGGAGATCGCGCTCGGTGTAGAGCGGCTTGATCGGCTCCCCGGAGATGGTCGAGAAGGGCGCGTCGCGCTCCGGGCTGGCGGCGAACTTCTCGCGCTCCCAGCGCTCCTCGTCAGAGACCTTCGAGCGCGTAGCCATGGCCTAGGAGTCTAGGGCGCGCCGTAGCCGTCATCGTGGCTCAGGGCAGTCTGAACACGGAGCGCCAGCGGGCGCGGCGCCTGGGGACGCTGAGCACGTCGCCCACGCTTCCGCGCCGTGCGCGGGCCGCGACGGCCGCGCTCGTGCCGCCCCCCGCGGCCGCCACCCCCAGCACGCCCAACAGCGTCTTCAGCCTCCGCCCCAGCCGGTCGAAGCGCAGCACCTGCCAGCCGTTCTCTCGCGCTTCGGCGAGAAGCTCCTTGTCCGGGTTGACGGCCACGGGATGACCCACGGCGCGGAGCATCGGCAGGTCCGAGGAGGAGTCCGAGTAGGCGTAGGAGGCCTCCAGGTCGATGTTCTCCTGGTCGGCCAGGCGCTTGATCGCCCGCGCCTTGTCGGCGCCGTAGATGAACAGGCCGGTCGGCTCGCCGGTGTAGTACCCGTCCTCGACCTTGGAGAACTGGGAGCCGATGCCGCCGTCGAAGGTGAGCACGTGGGCCAGCAGCTCGGCCAGGTCCTGCGAGGCCGCGGTGAAGATGTAGACGCGGCGCCCGGCGTCCTGGTGCTCGTAGGCCAGCTGGAGCATGCGCGGATAGACGCGAGGGAGGATCCGCCCGAGGACGTCAGGTCCGAGACGCTGCATGTCGCGAACCGGGGTTCCGGCCAGCGAGGCGGAGATGCGGTCGCGCAGCGCGTGGGTGCCGGCGTCGGTCGACCCACTGACGCGGAAGCGGAGATTTGCCCAGCCATCGGAGATCAGCTGGCGGCGGCTGATCTTCCCGGCCTTGAACGCGGCGCGCCCGAACTGGAAGGCCGATGAGCCCTCCATGAGGGTGCGGTCCAGATCGAAGAAGGCAGCCCCGGCCGCGGGAGGTTTGTCCTCCTCAGCCGCCATTCACCTCAATGATCACCGCATCGCCCTGACCCCCGCCTGAGCAGATGGCCGCGCAGCCCACGCCGCCGCCCCGACGCCTGAGCTCGAGCGCGAGCGAGCCGAGGATCCGGGCCCCCGAGGCGCCGATGGGATGACCGAGCGCGACGGCGCCGCCGTTGACGTTGACCTTGTCATCGTCGATGCCGAGCATGCGGATCGAGTTCAGCGCCACCGAGGCAAAGGCCTCGTTGATCTCCCACAACTCGACGTCCTCGACATCCAGGCCCGCCTTCTCCAGCGCCTTCTTGGCGGCATTGGCCGGGGTGCGGGCCAGGTAGGCGAAGTCGTCCGCGACCTGAGCGTGGGCGACGATCGTGGCGAGCGCGGAGCGTCCGTTGCTCTTGGCCCACTCGTCGCTGGCCAGGACCAGCGCGCCGGCGCCGTCGTTGACACCGGGCGAGTTGCCGGCGGTGTGCGACCCCTCCTTGCCCACGAGCCCGGGCAGCGAGGCGAGCTTCTCCAGCGAGGTGTCACGGCGGGGCCCCTCGTCGACCTCAACCGTGGTCTCCCCCTTCTTCGACTTGACGCTCACGGGCACGATCTCCTCGGGAAGGCGCCCCTCGTCGGTGGCCTGGATCGCCCGCTCGTGTGAGCGCAATGCCCAGCGGTCCAGGTCGGCGCGGGTCATCTCGAGCTCGTCCCCGACCTCGGTCGCCTCGACGAACATCTGCTTGCCGGAGAAGGGGTTCGTGAGCCCGTCGTGGACCATCGCGTCGAGTGCCTTGACATCACCCATCCTGAACCCGAAGCGTGCATTGGGAAGCAGATAGGGCGCCTGGGACATCGACTCCATCCCACCGCCGACGGCGACGTCCAGATCTCCGGCGCGGATCGCATTGTCGATCAGGCAGGCGGCGCGGATCCCCGACGCGCAGACCTTGTTGATCGTCTCCGAGGACACCTCCTTGGGGATATCCGCCTTGATCTGCGCCTGGCGCGAGGGAATCTGCCCCTGCCCGGCCTGGAGAACTTGGCCCATGATCACGTGCTGGACCTGGTCGGGTGAGACCTCAGCTCGCTCCAGCGCCGCCTTGATGGCCGTCCCGCCGAGCTCGGTGGCATCGAGACTCGCCAGGCCGCCGCCCATCTTGCCGATCGGCGTGCGGGCGGCTGAGAGGATCACGGTCTTGGGCATCTAGGAGGTCTCCAATGGTTGGTGGCGGCGTCGGGCAATCGTAGTCTGTGGCCCATGGAGGTAGCGGCAACCACCGAAGCGCTGAGCGCGACCGGGGCCGACACGATCGCCGTGGGCCTGTTCGAGGACCAGGCGACGGGGCAAACCGGGCACGGCGTGGTCGACGCGCTGGTCCGCCGGGGCGAGGCCCGGCCCAAGTTCGGCCACCTCGCCGTGGCCCACGAGCAGGGGCATCGCCTGATCGTGGTCGGCCTCGGGGAGCGGGGCGACTTCGGTCCCGAGCGCGCCCGCAGAGCCGCCGCTGTCGCCCATCGCCGCGCCGCCGAGCTCTCGACCCGGACGCTGTGCTGGGTCGTCCCGCCGCCGGGCCGACCCGAGGTGGTCACGGGCCTGATCGAGGGGACGCTGCTCCACGCCTACCGCTTTGACCGCTACAAGCCCGCGGCCGAGGACCGCCCGGCGCTCGAGCGGCTGCTCATCGCCGGCACGGAGGACTTCTCGGCCCAGGCGCAAGAGGCCGCGATCGTGACCACGGCCCAGAACCGCGCCCGGGATCTCGGCAACACGCCCGGCAACGACCTCCCCCCGGTCGCCCTCAGCGCGTACGCCCGGGAACTGGCCGCCGAGCACGAGACGATCAGCGTCACGACGTTTGACGGCAACGAGATCCGGGCCATGGGAATGGGCGCCTTCGCCGCCGTGGCCCAGGGCTCAGCCGAGAGCGCGCAGCTGATCCAGATCGAGTACGAGGGACCGGGTGCCGGAGCCTCGCGGCTGGCCTACGTGGGCAAGGGGATCACCTTCGATTCGGGCGGAATCTCCCTCAAGCCCCCGGCCACCATGCACGAGATGAAGTTCGACATGCTCGGCGGGGCGGCCGTGATCGAGGCGATCGCCGCGCTGGCCGAACTAGGTGTTCCGATCCGCGTCCTCGGCCTGGTCGGCGCCGCCGAGAACATGCCGAGCGGCACCGCCGTCAAGCCCGGCGACATCGTCCGTGCCCTCGACGGGACCACGATCGAGGTCAACAACACCGACGCCGAAGGACGCCTCGTGCTCGCCGATTGCCTGTCCTATGCCCGCCAGCTGGGCTGCGATGAGATCGTCGACATTGCCACCCTGACGGGAGCTGTGGGGATCGCCCTCGGTTCGCTGTACGCCGGGGTGATGGCCAACAACGGCGACTGGGCGCATCGAGTCGAGGAGGCGGGCATGCGCTCCGGCGAGCTCGTCTGGCGCCTACCCCTGCACGCCGACTACGCCGAGATGGTCAAGGGTCGCTACGCCCAGCTGACCAATCGAGCCGAGCGGCGCGAGGCCATGGCCATCACCGCCGCCGAGCTCCTGCACCACTTCGTGGGCGATGTGCCGTGGGCCCACATCGACATCGCGAGCACCGCCTGGGACGTTCCCCGCCCCTACTTCGTCGGCAAGGGGGCGACCGGCTTCGGGGTCCGGCTCCTGGTCGAGCTGGCCCGCGCCCGGGCCATGGCCGCATCCGCCGGCTAGATCCGGATCACGCCGAGAAAACGCCGGAGCAGGCCGACGCGGCCCTCGACCTTGACCCGGCGCTGGGCGACCATCCCCAGCACCGCGCGGCCCTTGGCCGCCATCGGGTTGGGCAGGCCGCCCACGAGCGGAGCGACCATCAGGCTGACCAGGTCAGGCAGCGTGCCGGTGACGCGGAGATCGGGCGCCTGGGCCGAGCCGTCCTCGACGAGGACGTCTCCGTTGTCGAAGACGATCCGGACCGGCGGATAGCGCTCCTCGATGTTGAGCTCGACCTCGGCCTGGAGCGTCCCCGCCAGCTCGGGCCGCTGAGCCACGCCTCGATCGACGATGGCCATGATCGCCGGAGCGACGCCGCCTTCGCTGATCTCGCCAAGTTTCACCTGGACGGGTGTAGAGCTCATCCCCCGAGTATTACCTGGCGCAGCGGCGCTCAGCGTTCCACCAGCGCCAGCGAGCTCATCATCAGCCCCAGGGTGCGCGCATCGGTCGACTCGCCCTCGGTCCGAGGTGAGCGCGGGTTCGCCGTGCGCCAGGTGAGTATCAGCCCCCCGTCGCGATCGACGGCGCTCCGGGGGATAGGCACACGGACCCGCTGCGGGTCCGGGCTTCCCCAGCTCAGGCGCGCCAGGCGCCGGCCTCCGGCGTAGACCGTGAAGCGCAGCGGCGCGCCACTGGAACCCAGGTACGGCCGCGCATCGAACTCGAGATCCACGTCGGCCATTGGGTGAATCACCCGGAGGTAGAGCCGCGCGAGGCCATCGGTCCAGCGGCCTTCACGCTCTGGCTCATGCCAGCCGACCAGGAATAGGCAGCTCGGCGGGCTCGCCGCAGGCGGCTCGTCCTGGGCGACCAGCGTCAGGCGCCGGCCGATCTCGTATGGCTCCGGAGCGACCAGCGCGATCCGGAGCAGGAACACACCCAGCAGGCGGTCATCGTCCCCCGTGCCGAGCATCGCGAGCGAGGCGGCTCGCCGACAGCGCAGCCGGAAGTCGAGGGATCGCTTGCCGGCAAGCGCGCGGGGATCCAGGAGCACGGACGCATTCCGAAGACCGGCGCCCGGCGCGAGCGGCAGCGTGCCCGCCACGTGGTCGTTCGCGATGACCGTCAGCTCCTGTTCGGAGAGGTGAGTGTCGGCGGAGATCGACAGCGCCGCAGGCGTTCGGGGCAACGTCGGGAGGTCAGTGACGATGCGGGCCTCGCGGCCGGCTATCCAGCATCCATCACCTTCCTGACGCCAGGTTCCATAGAGGACGGAGTGGCGAAGTACGTCTGGATCGGCGAACGAAATAGTGCCCATTGCGACGAGCGGTGGCGGGTCAGTCACGACGCCGTTGCCCACCGCCGCCGCGCTGTCGGCCGTGGGCCGTCCGGGTCCGGGAACCCCACCCCGTTTGAGGCGCGGCAGGTCGAGCGGAGTGCGTACACCGAGCCGCCGGCACTCGAGCCTCACCCGGCGGCCGATGCCGACCTGCTGCCCTGGTGCAACCTCGTGGCGCAGGTACTGCTCGTGGTAAAGGAGCAGTTGCTCGTACCACCGCCGCTGCCGTGGCTGCCTCATCAGCGCGCGCAGCTCGAGCCGCTCGATCCGCGAACGTGAAGCGCGGCGAAGCTGGCTCATGACCTCGCCGGGGATCTGGACCCCGAGCGTCTGTTGAAGATATGAGAGACCCGCCAGCAGCTGAGCGCTCAGGCGGTGCTTCACCGCTTGGTCGACGAGCCGGCGATAGTCGACCCCGAGCTCCTGCGACATGAGCGTCGTTGCGTCCAGCACCCAGCGATAAGTGGGGAGCGCGTTCCACCGCAGCCCGTGCGTGATGACGTGCAGGATCTCGTCGGTCAGGCAGAGGACTCGAGTCGGGACACCCAGCAGCTCGATACGAGATGAGGCCGCCCAGAAGTCGGCGTCGGCCTCGGCGTGGGCGGAGCCGTGGAGCACATGCCAGTGCAGATCGAGCTGAAAGTTGTCGGCGTCGGCAAACCCGTAGCTCGGTGAGTAATGCGGTACGTAATCGGTGACGTACCACGGGACGACGCCGTCGACCGGAGCGAATCCGCATTTTCCAAGCAGGGCCACCGCATCCGCGCGCTGTTCGGTGGGGACGAGCACATCGACGTCGCCGATTGCGCGCTGACCAGCGTCGAGCTCACCTTGAGCGATGAAGGCGGCGCCCTTGAGCAGCATCGTCGGAATCCCGGCCTCCTCGAGCCGAGCGACGGTCGGCAGCACGGCCGCCATCAGCCTTTGACTGCGAGCCCAGGTGTAGCGATGGACGCCCTTGAACAGATTGAGCAGCTCATCCTCGATGCCACGTGCAATCAGGTTGCGGCGCAAGGTCGGCAAGAGAGCCAAAGTCGGGCCGTCGAGGGCGGCGATTTCGACATGCGGGCGGATGTCTCGCCAGGCTGCGTCCGCCCGCTCATCCTGTAGCAACGCCGCCTGCAGCAGAAGCGCCTGCCGGCGTGTCGGCCATACGTCGTGCTGTCCGGTCTCCCCGCCCCAGGCGCGCTGCAATGGCGTCTCTTGGATCATTGGCTCGCCGGCCACGTTGTCGGTCTGGCGCGTCGGCGGTCTAGGGAGGCCTTGAGCGCGCGGGCATATTCGCGGTAGTCAGCCTGGTGGCGAATGGTCGCATTGTCACCGTGCACACGCCGCCAGATAACGTGATCCGGCAGGGTGATCGCCGGGACCCCCAGCTCGTGCGCCCGGAGCTGCCAGTCGAGGCCCTCCCCGACCCGGGCATTGTTGAATTGCCCGACCCGCTCGAGCGCGCTCCGGCGGACCGTGGCCGCTCCCACGACCACCCCCGGGTAGAGGGGGCCGCGAGGTACCGGCTCGCCGTCGTGGGTCGTGTAGAAGCTCTGCAACTGTCCGAACACGAGCTCACACGCCGGATGGGCCACATGGAACTCGACGCGAAGATCGAGGCCCGCGCTGGTGAACCGGTCGTCTGCATCCAGGAAGGCCACGATGTCGGCATGTGTCGCCGCCACCCCTCGGTTGCGCGCGGCGCCGACTCCGGCATGTCGCTGGCGCAGAAGCCGCACCGCGGGTCCGTATCGGTCCGCGGTCTGCGCCGTAGCGTCCGAGGAGCCATCGTCGACGACGATGATCTCGTGCCAGAGCCGCTGACGCAGGACGCTCTCTATCGCCTCACCGAGCCATGGCTCGGCGTTGTACGCGGGGATGACCACCGCGACACGCGGCTCAGTCATCACCTCTGGCCCGCTGACGGTGTACCGAGCGACGCAGCACGGCCATCACGGCCGCGCGATTTCGCGAAGTATCGATGGTGGCGTTCGTCGCGTGCACCCGGCGCCGCAGCACCACACGTTCGAGTGTGACTGATTTGACGCCGGCGTCCATGGCCCGGGCCAACCAGTCGATGTCCTCGCCCAGCTCCAGGGTCTCGTCGAATTCGCCCACCCTCTCGAACACCTCTCGCCGCGCCAGCATGGTGGCCGGGAGGCCCTGAACTGGGCGACCGCGGGTCAGCGGCGACATCTGATCGAAACGCTCCTCTCCCGGATGCGTGAAGACCTCAGCTAATCCGAGCACGATCCCAGCGTCCGGCTCGGCCTCGAGGTACTCGATCTGCGCCGAAAGGCGGTCCGGGGGCCAGGTGTCATCGGCGTCATGGATGGCGAGGTATGCGCCATTCGTGGCCCGAACGCCGGTGTTGCGCGCCGCTGCGATCCCGCTATGGGGCTGATGCAGGACGGTGATCGGATACCTCGCGGCGAGCTCGGCCGTCGCATCGTCGCTCCCGTCGTCGACGACGATCAGCTCGACGCTGCCGTAATCCTGGGCCAGCGCGCTCTCGATCGCCTCGCACACGAATCGCTCAGCGCGATACGCCGGCATGATCACCGACGCGAGCGGCTGGCCGATCACGGAACCCCGCGATCTGCGCTCATACCGCGGACCACTGCGCGGCGCTCTCCAGTGCCTCCGCGATTACCCCCGGGAGCTCCGCCGGGTCACCCCCAACCGTGAGGGCAAAGCAGGGCAAATCACGCATGGCACGGGAGAGAACCCCGACGGCCGCGCCGTTGTCATATGGCATCTGGAGCACGGTGTTGGGTGCGGCGGCGAGCATCCCCTGCATTCTTGTGATCGGTCGCAGCGAGCTTTCACCGGGTTCGATGTGGGGGGCCACCACCCCGATAAGCGGCAGCGACGACACGAGCTGCGCTGGTAGCCGCCGAGACACATCGAGTACGACCTTCTCCTCAGGATCGGCACCATCAGGGGAAGCGAGCCCCTCGGCGAGGACTGGAAAGCGCTGAAGATGCCCGACGTCGAGCTTCGCGGTGGCGAAAAGGTTCCAAGCCGTGGCCTGGCGATCTGCCTCGAGGAGAAGGTAATCGTCGGCCACGTAGCTCATGCCCGACTGAAGCGCGGCCAGCGTCATCGTCGTCTTACCGGCACCGCTCGGACCGACCAGCAGCAGGCCGCCACGAGCGTCGCCGACGGCTCCCGCGTGCATGAGGGCTTGGCTGTCGCCACCGAGGGTTCCGTGCAGCGCCAGGCGGAGGGGCGCCGCTCGCTCCCACCAAGGAAGCGAGTGGGCGTCGGGGACGCGGTACAGGACTCGATGCGCACTGCGGTCTACCACGGCCACGATCCCCGTCCCCCGCTCCCGTAGCGCATATCGCTGACTGCTTTCAGTGAGGCGCGCCATTCCGATCGGTTCGCTGATGCGCAGCATTCGCCCCGCCGGAAGATCGTCATCGTGCCAAGGAAAGACCGGGTTCGGCCGACCCACCGCGCGCTCCTCCCATAGGCAGATCTCCGCGTCCGCGGCGCCTTCCGGCCGCACGAGCCGGGGAGCGAGTGCCGGCAGCAGAGCTGCAGCCAGCTCGCCGCCGGCAAAGCGTAATCGCTGGCGGCGGCGTGCCACGAGCAGGTCGTGCTCGACCTCGCCGATGCTCGCTACCGCGTCTTCGAATTCCTCCTGGGCGGCCGCCGCAAGCGCATTGAGCGCGCTAGAGAGACTTGACATGCGGCCAACCAACGCCTGGATCCACGTCGTGGATGGGGTCCGCGAGCATGAACTCCTGCATGTCCGTGTACTTGTGAAGCACAGGTATGGAGTAGCCGGGGGGAAACGAAAGAGCGTCGGGTGCCCGGCTCGCGGAGTCGGACTCGGATTGGGGAATGAGAAGATGCTCTGCGGCGAGCTCCGCCAGCAGCCTCCCGACGTCGGCGTCGATCGTCGCGGCGCCTTCCGGATAGGCATCTTTGAGCGAAGCCAAGATCGTCCCGTCGGGCGCGCCGGCGGCCGCCAGCTGCCAAACGCTGCTGGCGACTCCATCAAGGCTGTAATAGGCGCCGGTGCCGAGATGGATCAATATGGTCTCGCCGTCGATCGTCTCGTCGACGACCAATGGGCGGTTGACTGTGAACGTCTTGTGCACGGAGCGCGGGGAGTATGCCACTGCCCACGCTTGGCGGGGGAAACGCCCGGCGCGCCTTATAGGGCGTTTACGGCCACCGCGGCGGGGGCTTGTGAGAATCCCACCGATGAATTTCGATCTTCCAGACGATCACCGTCTCCTGCGCGACACCGTGCGGGACTTCGCCACCCAGGAGGTTGCGCCGGTGGCCGGGGAGCTAGACCGCACCCATCGATTCCCCTACGCGATCGTCAGGCGGTTGGCCGAGCTTGACCTGATGGGCATCCCCTTCCCGGAGGAGTACGGCGGCGCCGGCGGCGACTCGCTGGCCTACGCGCTCGTCGTCGAAGAGCTGACGCGCGTCGATTCCTCCGTGGCGATCACCTTGTGCGCGCACACCTCGCTGGGGACTCAGCCGATCTTCCTCTTCGGGACCGAGGCGCAGAAGCAGGAGTGGCTTCCGCAACTCTGCACCGGGGAGCGCCTGGGGGCGTTCGGTCTCACCGAGCCAGAGGCCGGCTCAGACGCCGGCAACACCCAGACCCGCGCGGACCTGGAGGACGGGCACTGGGTGATCAACGGCTCCAAACAGTTCATCACCAACGCCGGAACAGATATCTCGGGGGTCGTATCGATCACAGCCGTCACCTCGAGCAGGGGGGATCGCCGGGAGATCTCCAACCTGCTCGTGGCCAATGGAACGCCCGGTTACGAGCCCGGCTTGCCCTACCGGAAGATGGGGTGGAACGCCTCGGACACGCGCCCGCTGTCCTTCGTCGACTGCCGGGTGCCGGAGGAGAACCTGCTCGGCCAGCGGGGGGCGGGGCTCCGCCAGTTCCTTCGAGTCCTCGACATCGGTCGCATCGGCGTGGCCGCGATGGGCGTCGGCCTGGCCCAGGGCGCGCTCGACCAGGCGCTGGGTTACGCCAAGGAGCGGCGGGCCTTCGGCCAGCCGATCGCGAAGTTCCAGATCATCCAGGCCAAGCTGGCCGATCTGTCGACTGAGATCGAGGCGGCCCGGCTGCTGGTCTACAAGGCCGCCTACCTCAAGGACACGGGCCGCGACTTCAGCCTCACCGCCGCCCAAGCCAAGCTCAAGAGTGGCCGGCTGGCGGTCCACGCGGCCGACGAGGCGGTCCAGATCCACGGCGGCTACGGCTACATCGAGGAGTTTCCAGTCGCCCGCTTCTACCGGGACGCCAAGGTCCTCACCATCGGCGAGGGGACGGACGAGGTGCAGGAGATGGTCATCGCGCGAGCGCTGGGGGCCTAGGCGGTCTGTTTGCAGTTGCGCGTCTCGTTTCGTCGTCGGGGGACGCGTCGC
The DNA here is from genome assembly GCA_035505215.1 of Solirubrobacteraceae bacterium. Classification (GTDB taxonomy): domain Bacteria; phylum Actinomycetota; class Thermoleophilia; order Solirubrobacterales; family Solirubrobacteraceae; genus Palsa-465. The sequence continues at coordinate 93,412 of DATJQY010000012.1, forward strand.
CGATGTGACCGCGGCTCTCGTCCCGCGCTGAGCGCGCGGCTCAGCCGATCCCCTGAGGGAACTTGAACCGGTGCTCGGGGTCGAACTGGCGCCTCACCGCCTCCAGGCGCCGGTAGTTCGACCCGTAGTAGGCGTGCTCCCAGTTTCGGAGCGTCGGGTCGATGTAGTTCTGATAGCAGTAGCCGGACACGTAGGGACGCATCGACGCCCGGGTGTCGTCGATCCAGCCCTGGTCGCCGGTGTAGGTGAGGTATTGCAGGCAGCACAACGAGTCGCGGTGCACGAAGGCGGTGTCGTCCGACGCCACGCGATTGATGGCACCGCCGTAGGCGTCAAACAGAATCGCCCCGGAGCCGGGCTGTCCCTGCCGCGCTTCCATCGCCTGCGTCGCCGCGGCTCGTCCGGGCGCCGGAAGGGGCCGGTTGACGTAGTCGGACGCGCCCCGGAAATCTGCCCGTAGGAGGCTGCCCCCGGGATATGTGCCTTCCGTGTGGCAGCTGGCGAATGACTGCTCGACGCACCCCGCCCAGCGCATCTGCAGCGGCAGATACGCCTCATCTTCGAAGCTGAGCGTGGCACCGGGTACGCTGCGCAGCGAGCTCAGCAGGTGCGGCAGGTCTCGGGCGGCGCCGAGGTACTGCCCGACCACCGACGCGGTCGGACCCTCGGGGCTCGTCTCGAGGTGGAACACGGAGCTGAAGCGGTCGGTCGCCCCGGGTTGCCAGTCCTGCCATGCCGCCAGCGCGTCGCCGGCCTCGGACCACGGCCAGGACAGGATCACCCAGGAGGCAGCCGGCGGGAGGGGGTGGACGCGGAAGCTGAGCTGGGTCACGACGGCGAAGTTCCCTCCCCCCGAGCCGCGAAGCGCCCAGAACAGCTCAGGCTCGCTCCGCTCGGAGACCGTGCGCACGAGTCCGTCCGCGGTGACGAGCTCCAGGGCGACCAGGTTGTCGAGCGCCAGCCCGAAGGCGCGTCCGGCGAAGCCCATTCCGCCGCCCAGGGCGTGGCCGCCGATGCCCACGGAGGGGCAGGTGCCGGCTGGGATGGTCGCGGCGCGCCCCGCCAGCGCCGCGTAGACGTCGATTAACTGGGCGCCCGCGCCGATTGTGGCGATCCCAGCTCGCCGGTCGAAGCTGATCCGGCTCAGCTTGCGCAAATCGAGCACCAGCCCTCCGTCGAGGGTCGAGTAGCCGGCGTAGCTGTGACCGCCTGAGCGGGCCCGCATCGGCACCTCGTGCTGTACCGCCCAGCGGATCGCGTTGCTCACGTCGGACGCGTCGAGAGGCCGCGCAACCCACCGAGGGCGCTCGCTGTCGAAGCGCATGTTGTAGACGCGTGCGGCCCCGCTGTATCCGGGCGTGTCCGGCGTGAACACCGGGCCGCGAATCGCCTCCCCGATGGTGCGCGGGATCGGCGGTCCGGGACGGGCGACCGCCGCCCGGCGCCGCCTGGCCGTCGTGATGTGGCGGTCCTCCCTGGCCGCGCCGGCGGAGCATCCGAGATCTGCCCCGGTGACCAGTACGAGCCCGCTCGCCGCCGCTGTTTGGAGAAACGTCCGGCGGTCGACGTCGCCCATGCTTCAGCGAGACGCTCGCTGGGTCGCCTCGTGTTCCAGCACCGTCTCGGCCGCGCTGGCCGGGTCGATCTCGCGGGAGACGACCCGATCCAGCAGCTCCTTGACCTCAGGATCGTCGCGCACCGATGCCTCGAGCTCCCGCCGCATCCGGTAGGTGGCGATGGCGAGGACCTCGTTCATCAGGTTGCGACGCCGGCGCTCGGACAGGGTGCCCTCGGCCTCGATGTGGGCGCGGTGCTCTCCCAGCTTTTCCGCCAGCTCCTCGATCCCCTTGCTCCGCGCGGCCTCGGTCCTCACCACCGGGACCTCCCAGCCTCCGCGCGGGCCGAGGGCGAGCACGCCTTTTATCTCCCGCACCATCGTGTCGGTGAGGGGATGGTCGGCCTTGTTGACCACGATCACGTCGGGGATCTCCATCACCCCCGCCTTGAGTGCCTGGATCGAGTCTCCCGAGCCCGGCATCAGCACGAGCACAACGGTGTCGGCGTGGTCGATCACATCGACCTCCGCCTGGCCGACCCCGACCGTCTCCAACAGCACGACGTCCCGGCCCGAGGCGTCCATCAGGAGCGCCGCCTGCAGCGCCGCCTCGCTCAGCCCGCCCAGGGCGCCCCGGGTGGCCATCGAGCGGATGAACACCCCCGGATCGAGGAAGTGGTCCGAGAGGCGGATCCGGTCTCCCAGCAGCGCCCCGCGGCTGAAGGGCGAGGAGGGGTCGATCGAGAGCACGGCGACGGTCCGCTCGCGCTCGCGCTCGAGCTTGGTCAACGCCCCCAGCAGGGTCGACTTCCCGGCGCCGGGTGGACCGGTGAAGCCGAAGACCGCCGCCTGGCCCGTGTGCGGGTAGATCTCGCGAACCAGGGCCCACCCCTCAGGATCGTCGTTCTCGACCAGCGAGATGGCGCGGGCGAGCGCCCGCTTGTCACCGGCGAGCAGCCGTTCGGCGAGTGTTTGGTCGACTCCTTCCACGAGCCGAGCAATCATGCCAGGACGTACGATCCAGCCCGTGAGCACGACGAAGGTCTCGCCGATCGCGGTCGCGCCCGCACCGCGGACACTGCCCAAGGCCGTGCGCTCCGGCCCACCGCCGCTCCACGGCGGCCCACTCACCTTCCTTCGCTTCGCCAAGCAGCACCGAATGTTCACTCCCGGCTACGCGCTCCTGGCCGTCCGCTGGCTGTGGCTGAAGCTCCGCTGGCGCGGACGGCTCCAGACCGACGGAATGTGCTTCGTCTGCCCCGGGGTGAAGTTCGAGATCGGCCGCAACGCCACGGTCAAGCTCGGACGCTGGTCCTGGATCGGGCACCGCTGCAAGATCCGCGCCCACGAGGGTGAGGTGGAGATCGGAGCCAAGTCGGTGCTGGGTCAGGAGTGCACGATCTCGGCCTTCCAGCACGTCTCGATCGGGCGCGAGTGCATCATCGCCGACCGGGTGATGATGATCGACTTCGACCACGGGATGGTCGAGGTGGAGCGCCCGATCCGTCTCCAGGGCATCTACAAACGCGACGTTGAGGTGGGCCACAACGTCTGGATCGGCTACGGGGCCTGCGTCCTCCGCGGCGTCGACGTGGGCCACAACTCGGTCATCGGGACCAACTCCGTTGTGACCACCGACGTCCCGGAGAACGCCGTCGTCGGCGGCGTCCCCGCCCGTGTGATCCGGATGCGGGACGCCCCGAAGACCTTCCGCTGGGAGTAGGGCTAGCCGCCCCAGCCGACGAGCTCAGGAGCCAGGTTCCGGAGCTCCGGCCCCACCGCCGCAGGCCGCTCCAACGCCTCCGCGAACGCCCGAGCGTGCGCGTGCGCCCGCTCCCGCGGGTACGTCCCCGCGGTCCCCGAGGCGGCGAGAAAGGCCCAGTCGCTCGACTGAAGAGCCAGCAGCTCACGCAGCGCCCGGTCGGAAGGCGGGCCGTCCAGGGTCAGCGCGCGGAGCTCGGCTGAGCGGGCCAGCCAGGCCAGGTCCGCCACCGCAGGTCCACTCCAGGTCCGCAAATCGCCCCCGGCGCCCCAGCTCGTGACACCGAGATCAGGCGGCACGGGGTCGGGGTCGTGGCGCTCGAGGGCGTCGTCGAGCGTCGTCAGCCGGAGTCCTTGGCGGGCGCTCTCCTCGAGAACTGCGTCCAGCCACCACACGCCCTCATACCACCAGTGCCCGAGCAGCTCGGTATCGAGCGCGAAGACACAGACGCCCCCGTCCTGCAGGCGCTGACCCACACGGGCGACGAAGTCACGTGCATCCTCGTCAACCTGTGCCCGAGCAAGCGCAGCATCGTACGGGCGCCCGTCGTTTCGCCACACCCGGTGATGGTGGGGCGTGTGCCCGTGGTAGTCGCGGTAGGCGTCCCCGGCCGGGTAGCCGCGCTGACTCCACACCAGCGAGATGGTCTGGCGATCGATTGGCCAGAGGACGGGACCCGCCTCCGTGGCCAGCGGCCGGAGATGGCAGTGGGCCAGCTCGACGCAGACCCCGCGCACACCCGCCTCCTCGAGCACCTCATCAAGCCAGGGCGCGTAGGCGCATTCCGGGAGCCAGAAGCCGCCCCGCCAGTTGTCGAAGCGCCGGCGGTGTGAGGCGACACCTGTCTGGATCTGAAGGTTGATGCCGGGGTCGGAGGCGAGCAGGGGCAGCACCGCGTGCGTCGCGGCCGACGTCCAGCCGGCGTGGCGCCCGAGCTCGCCGACGAGCCCGCTCGCCGGGAGGGCCGCCAGGCGCTCGGCCGCCGCGGCGTACCCTGCCGCCGACCGCTCGAGCTCGGGCAGAACCGCCTCCTCCCCCCGGTCCCGGAAGTGCTGAAGGTCCCGGCGGTGGGACTCCGGTCTCACCTCCGTGAGGAAGCGCAGGCACCGGTCGATGGCTCCCGGGGCCTCGAGCTGGTCGCAGAGCACCGGGGTCAGCGAAAGCGTGATGGGCGCCCGACCCAGGACCTCGAGCAGCGGCAGGTACGAGGTGGCCACGGCCTCCCAGAGCCATTCCTCGCCGAACGGCCACACTCCGAAGCCGTCCGGCTCACGCAGGAAGGCGGACTCCTCGGCCGGCGGCCACGGAGCGCCTCCCTCGACGTAGGGCATGTGCGTGTGGAGGACGATCGCGAGCTCCCCGCGGGGCTTCATAGGGCCCAGGCTATTTCTCCGCGGCCCGGCCTCCGGTCTACGATGCGCGGATCAGCGGCGGGTCACGCATTTCGAATGAGGAGCTCATGCGGGCCGGCTACCCGTCGAGCAACGGCGGCTCGGCCCATGGTCCAAGTCGAGGGTTCAGCCGGCTCCTGGTTGTCGCCTACATCCTGGCGTTTTCAATCCCGCCCATCGGACTGGTGCTCGGTGTGGTCGTCGCGCTGCGCCTGGGCAAGCCCAAGCACGCGGTCTGGATCGTCCTGATCAGCCTGGCCACCGCGACGGTGTGGGTCCTGCTCCTCACCTCGGGGTCGTTCAACAGCGCAGGGACCGACTACTGAGGCGCGGGCCGGGCGCGGCGGCCCAGACCCGCGCCTGAGGCAAAGCAGGTTCAGCCGACGACCATCAACGAGTTGCCCTCGGGGTCGCGCAGCCAGAACATCGGGGGGACCGGATCGCCCATGTGAGCGACCTCGGCGTCGACATCGACGCCCGCCGCCTTCAGCTGGGCGTGATAGCCATCGATGTCGTCGCTGTAGAAGCTGATGCCCGTCTCGCGGTTGCCCACCTGGGTGCCACCCTGAGGCGGAGGCGGAGCCAGAGCGATCGTCGTCTCGCCGCCGGCAGGAGCCACCTCGACCCAGCGGTACTGGCCGCCGAAGGGCATGTCCATGCGCTTCTCGAAGCCGAGCTTGTCGACGTAAAAGGCGATCTGACCGTCCTGGTCCTCCACCGGGATGATCACGGTGGCGATCTTGCTGACGTGTGTCTTGGTGGAGCTCACGTCTTCCTCCTTGGGAGTTGGGATCACGTACTCAAAAGACGTTCGCGGTGCCCGGAAATCATCGCTCAGGTCCTGCAGACGGCGAGGAAATCGAGCGCCCGATCGAGATCTCTTGGGCGCAGCACGAAGTCCCGGGCATCGATCGCCGGGGTGAAGCGGTCGTAGAAGGGCTTGGTGACATGCAGCGCGGCGTGGACGCGGTCCCACCCGAGCGAGAGCGCCCAGGCATGGGCGCGGAGCTTGCGGGCGTGAAACAGGCCGAGTACCTCGACGTTGTCGAATTCGCCACGGCACAGGGCGTCGAACTCATCGGCGCGGTATTCACGGATGTGCCACGGGTTGCCAGATCGCGGCTCGCCCGGCGGAGCGAGCGTGAGGACGTTGGGGGTCGACACATAGGCGACGCCGCCGGGGGCCAGGATCGATCGGAAGTGCCGGAGCACCCCGGCCGGATCCTGGACGTGCTCGATCGTCTGCAGAAAGACGACGGCATCGTAGGCCGCGGGCTCCCCGTAGCTCTCGACCATCCCACGGTCGAAGCTCAGGTTCTGGCGCCGGTAGCGGCGCCGCGCGTGCTCGTATGCCTCAGGGTTGGCGTCCAGGCCGAGCACGCTGGAGGCCGAGCGGGAGAGGACCTCAGACCCGTAACCCTCGCCGCAGGCCATGTCGATCACGCGCTGGCCGATCACCCGGGCGCCGATCCACTCATACACGGCCAGGTGACGCTGAAACCAGTAGTTCTCCGCCGGGACGTCGGGGAGCGTCCGCTCGCCGGTCAGCTCGAGCGGCGGAACGCCGGGCGGCTGGTCGCGCTGGACGTAGAGATTCGCCGCCACGGGCGAGAGGGTAATGTCCGCCCGTCGATGCAGGCACTTCGGAGCCCGGATGAGATCAGGGACGTCAACACCCGGTACCACGATGTGGCGGCCGCGAGCTACGACTCCAAGTGGGGAATCGACTTCGGCGAGATCGGTCAGGGCCAGGTTCTGGGCAAGCTTCGGAAGCTGCTGGGCTCAGACCTCGACCATGGCTATGAGCGCTCGCTTGAGATCGGCGCCGGCACCGGCTATTTCACCCTGAACCTGCTTCAGGCGGGGGTGGTGCAGGAGGCGACGTGCACCGACATCTCCCCCGGCATGGTGCGGACCCTGTCCGACAACGCCAGCCGCCTGGGGCTGAGCGTGCGGGCGGCACGAGCCGACGCCGAGTCGCTGCCGTTTCCCGACGAGAGCTTCGATCTCCTGCTCGGGCACGCCGTGCTCCACCACCTGCCCGATCTGGATCGGGCCTTCGCCGAGTTTCATCGCGTGCTGCGCCCCGGCGGCCGGATCGCCTTCGCCGGTGAGCCCTCGCGCACCGGCGACAAGCTGGCATCGGTGCCCAAGCGGAGCGCCCACACGATCGCCCCCCTCTGGCGGACGCTCCTGCGCGCGCGCCCGGCACCGCCGGCCGGCGGCTCGGAGCCCGACCCAGTGGAGGCCTACGACCACGGGCTGGAGCGGCTCGTCGACATCCACGCCTTCGTGCCCCAGGACCTGATCGCGCTGGCCGGGCAGGCCGGCTTCGTCGACGTCAAGGTCCGCGGTGAGGAGCTCGTGGCGAGCTGGTTCGGCTGGTTCAACCGCGCGCTGGAGGCGAACGCCGACCCGACGCAGGTGCCGATGCTCTGGCGCCAGTACGCGTTCCACGGCTATCTGCTCCTGCAACAGCTCGACGAGCACGTGCTCGAGCCAGTGCTCCCGCCGGCCATCTTCTACAACCTGCTGCTGGCCGGGCGCAAGCCGTAGCCGGCGGGGCCGGTCATCGCGGCGGCCGCACCTCCTTAGACTAAAACTTCGATGCCGGAAGGCCTCAGCGAAGAGTTCCCGCTGTTCCCGTTGGGGATCGTGGCGCTGCCTGGGGAGATGATCCCCCTCCACATCTTCGAGGAGCGCTACAAGACGATGATGAACGAGTGCCTGGAGCAGGAGAAGGAGTTCGGGATCGTCTGGCTCTCCGACGACGGGCTCAAGGAGAACGGGTGCGCCTGCGAGATCGATCGCGTGCTGGAGCGGACCGAGGACGGGCGGATGAACCTGCTCACCCGCGGTACCCGGCCCTTCCGGGTCCTCGAGCGCCAGGCCCATCTCGCCTACCCAGCCGGCGTGATCGAATTTCTGGAGGACCGTGAGGAGTCGGTCGACCCCGACCTCCTGGAGAAGGCGCACGAGGCCTACAGCGAGCTGGTTCGCCGGGCCACCGACAACGATCCCGACGCCGGTGAGCTGGCCGAAATGGACGCCTACGGGATGGCGGCCACGGTCGACTTCGGTCCTGACGCCAAGCAGGGCCTGCTCGACCTCCGTTCCGAGAACGCGCGCCTGCGCCTGGTCACCCGCCTCTTCCACGCCGCCGTCGAGCGCCTGGAGCTGATCGACCGCGCCCAGGAGCGCGCCCGCTCGAACGGCAAGATTCGCTTCGGCGGAGGTCTTTAGGCCGGCTGGATGCCGGCCTGTGCTAGCTGGCGAGCGACCGTAGCGGTCACCGCTACCTAGAAGCGGAGGGAGCGAGCCCCGGAGCCGGACGCGTTTAGGCGTTGTAGAAGATCATCGCCGTGCCGAAGGCCAGGCAGTAGATCCCAAACGGGACCAGGTTGCCCCGCTTGAAGTAGCGCATCAGGAAGGCGACGGTGAACACCGCCGTGATGGCGGCGGCGATGGCGGCGGCCAGAGCCGGGCCGCGGATCCCAGCCCCCAGCGGGCCGGTGAGATCGCCCACCTTGAAGACCCCGGCGGCCAGGATGATCGGGGTGGCGAGGAGAAAGCCGAAGCGGGCCGCGTCCTCGTTGTCGAGGCCGCGGACCAGGCCGGTGGCCATGACGATTCCGTCGCGGCTGATCCCGGCGATCAGGGCGGCGGTTTGCGAACCGCCGATGACGAGCGCCTCGCGGTACTCAAGCGTGTCCAGCTCGCGCCCGCCGTCGGTCTTCATCCCCTCGCGGCGGGCCAGCGCCCGCACCTCGGCCCGCCGTCGGAACCGCTCGGCGCCGAGCAGGATGAATCCGTTGACGACCAGGAAGATGGCCGCGATCTCTGGGGTGGCGGTGGCGACGCGCACCGGATGCTCGAGCAGGATGCCCAGGATCCCCACCGGGACGCTGGCGACGACGATCAGCCAGATCAGGCGCTCGGTGGAGGTCTCGACCGACCAGCGCCGGAGCCGGATCATCCGCGCCAGCGACACGAAGAAGGCAACGACCAGCTCGACCCACGTGCGCCAGAAATAGATCAATAGCCCGATGGCGCTTCCGACGTGGAGCATCACGATGAAGGCCAGCCAGGGCGACTCCGGCTGGGACTGCCACTTGACGATGTTGTCCCACCCGAACAGGCTCGGATAGAGCACGGTGTGGCCCAGACTCGAGATCGGAAACAGCTCCGTGATCCCCTGTAGGACCCCGAGAACGATGGCCTGGAAGTAGGTGATCAGGCTGCTGGCGAGAGCGAGCACGACGCGCCACAGTAGCGACGCCCCTTATCTGGGCCTAAGTAGCCGGGCTCAGCTGGAGGACCCGCATGCCTGCTGAGACGCCTCCAGCGCGAACTGCTCGACCTGCGCCAGCCGGGGGTATTTCCCGCTGGCAGCAGCCGTATCCGGGAAGGCGATCGTCCCCTGCTGGAGGCGGACCGTGTAGCGGTAGACGCTGTTCGACGGTGAGGGAATTCTCAGCTTCTGTTGGGCGTCGCCGCCGAGCGAGCTGGCCAGCCCCCGGGCGTCGAGGAGCAGCGGATCAGGCAGCTGGTGGGCCTTTCCGCCGTCGCAGCGGATCGTCCCGCCGCTGTTGACGAGCATGGTGAGCTTGCCCCCGGAGCCGGTGCGGGTGAGCAGGAACAGGTCAGGCGCCTGGACGTCGAAGCCGCAGCCGGCCAGCAGCGCGACGAGCACCCCCAGGGCGAGCCATCTCATTCCTCCACGGTAATCGCCGCCCCCCCGCGGCGCGGATCGCCGCCCCCCCAGAAGGCCCCGCTGCGCTCACGCTCGACCGCCTGAACGCCGCCGAAGAACAGGTTGCGCTCCCGGAAGCGGCCGATCGCCCGTCCGCTGGCCTCGAGCGTGGCGGTGTCGATTCCCGGCTCCGCATAGACGATCCCATCCTCGAAGTGCACGCGCGGGGCGTCGACCGCCGCCCCGGCCCGGAGGCCCTCCTCGACGACGCGGAGAATTGTCTGGAGGATCGCTGAACGGATCCGGTTCGAGCCCGCACTGCCGACGACAAGCTCAGCCGCTCCGTCGCGGAGCACGACCGTCGGGGCCATCATGCTCGGCAGCCGCCGGCCCGGTGGATGGCGATGAAAGCCGAGCGGGTTGAGGTCCTGCTCGCCGAGCATGTTGTTGAGGTGCACGCCGGTGCCGGGGACCAGCACGCCTGAGCAGGAACCGTTGGAACAGGTCACCGCACAGGCCCAGCCATCACGATCGAGGACCGAGATGTGAGTGGTCGACCCCAGTGGCCCGCGCGCGCCCAGGAACCGGCGCACGAACTCCGGGTCATCGAGCCCGGAGAGGAACTCCGGCGTGCGCTCGGCCTGGGTTCGCTCCATGACCTCGACCACCTGCTCGACGCTGGGTGGCCCCACCTCGGCCTCGAGCCAGGCCAGGGCTCGGGCGATCAAGATGCCTCCCGCCGAGGGCGGCGGGTTGGTGAGAACGACACGGTCGCGATAGCCCACTTCGATCGGGCGCCGGTCGATGACCTCGAACGCCGCCAGGTCCTCGACCGTGAGCATCCCGCCGCGCTCCCCCACCCAGTCGGCGATCGCCCCCGCGATGTCGCCGCGGTAGAAGGGCTCGGGTCCCTCGGCGGCGAGCCGCTCGAGGGTGTCCGCGAGCTCGGGCTGGCGGACCGTGTCGCCGATCACCGGCAGCCGCCCCTCCGGGGCGAACACCGCCGCGCACTCCGGCGTCGAGAGGACGATGTCGCCGAGGAGCCGGAACAGGTACGCCTGCTGGCGGGTGACGAGCACCCCGTTGCGGGCCAGCTCCGCGGCCGGCCGTACGAGGTCGGCGAGCGGGATCCGGCCGAAGCGCTCCGCGGCGGCGTGGATCCCGGCCGGAGTCCCGTAGGTCCCCACCGAGGCCGCGCCGATGTTGAACACCTGCACCGCGTCGCCGAAGGAGATCGTGATCGGGATCAGCTCCGCCCGGGCGGACGGGTCGGCGCCTCGCCCCGGCGCCCCGACGAAGAAGTCGAGCAGGACGGGGTCGGTGCCCGGAGCGAACACGAGCATGTAGCCACCGGCGCCGGGCCCGGTGAGCAGGGGCTCGCAGGCGAACGAGGCGAGCATCGCCGCCACGGCGGCGTCGACGGCGTTCCCGCCCGCACGTAGAACATCCGCGCCGACCTGGGCGGTCACCTCGTGACCGGCTGCGATCACGCCGAGCTGGCGCCCGGCCACGGCGCGCCTACCTTCTCGGCATGAACTCTGGGACGTCGAGCTCGATGGACGGCCGCCGGCTGACCCGGACCTCACCGCTCGGCTCGCGCAGCGGTGAGCGGGGAGCGGCGAACTCTTCGATCCCAGGTTGCTCGACCGAGCGGCGGCGGGGCCGTCCGTCGGCGTAGCCGGTCGCCACGACGGTCACCCAGACCTGGTCATCGAGCTTCTCATCGAGCATCGCTCCGAAGATGATGTTGGCGTCGGGGTGCGCCGCCTCGGACACCGCCCGAGCCGCCTCGTTGACCTCCCAGAGGGACATGTTGGCGCCCCCGGTGATCGAGAGGAGGATCGACCGTGCGCCCTCCATGCTCGTCTCGAGCAGCGGCGAGGCGACGGCGTGCTCGGCGGCGTCGATGGCCCGGCGCTCGCCCGTGCCCATCCCGATCCCGAGCAGCGCATTGCCGGCGCTGTTCATGATCGTGCGCACATCGGCGAAGTCGAGGTTGATCAGGCCGGGCAGCGTGACCAGGTCGGAGATGCCCTGGACACCCTGGCGCAGGACGTCGTCGGCGACCCGGAAGGCGTCGACCATCGAGGTCCCCCGGTCGAGCACCTGGAGGAGGCGGTTGTTGGGGACGACGATCAGCGTGTCGACCTCATCCGACAGCGCGGCGATCCCGGCCTCGGCCGCCTCACGGCGACGCGAGCCTTCGAAGTCGAAGGGCCGGGTGACGATGCCGACGGTCAGGGCACCGAGGTCGCGGGCGATGTGGGCGACGATCGGAGCCGCGCCGGTGCCCGTGCCCCCGCCGGCGCCGGCGGCGATGAACACCATGTCCGAGCCCCGGAGCATGGACTTGATCCGGTCGGAGTCCTCGTGGGCCGCCCGGCGTCCCAGCGTCGGGTCGGCGCCCGATCCGAGCCCGCGCGTAACGGTCTCGCCGATGTGCAACGTCTCGTGGGCGGCGGAGAGCTGGAGGGACTGCAGGTCGGTGTTGATGGCCAGGAACTCGACGCCCTCGACCTCGGCCTCGACCATCCGGTTGACGGCGTTGACGCCGGCGCCCCCGACTCCCACGACGCGGATGACGGGGCTGCCGATGGATCCGGGACGGGTGAAGGTGTCGGCGTAGCGGTCTGCGGGTGCGACCGGTTCAGCGCGCGGGCGGGCGGGCGGCGAGGTCGGGCGCTCAAGCAGGCTCTCGGGGATGTCGGCGGAAAAGGCTTGGCGCAACCGCTCCTGGGGCGAGGGAATCCGCGGCGCCTCCACGGGCTCCGCCGGAGGGGCGGGCGCGGCGGCGGTCTCCGGCGCTCGCTCTGAGCCGCTGGGCGCGGCAGCGTCGGCAGCGGGCAAATCCTCAGCCTGGTCCTCAGTCGTCCGGCGGAAAAGGGCGGCGAGGGGGCCCTCCCGCATGCTCGCGCGCTTACCGGTTGGCATGTGAGAGGACCTCCTTGGCGAGCTGGCGGTAGGCGTGGGCGGCAATCCCGTCCGGGTCGTACTTCAGTACTGACATGCCCTTCACGGGTGCCTCGGCAAACCGGATCGTCTTCCGGATGCGCGACGCAAAGACACGGTCGCCGAAGTTCTCCTCGAGCAGCTCGATCGCCTCCTTGGCGTGAAGCGTACGGGTATCCATCATCGTGGGCAAGATCCCTTCGATGTCCACGTCGGGATTGAGGTTCTCTCGGATCATGGCCAGCGTGTTCTGAAGCTGGATGAGCCCGCGCATCGACAGATATTCGCATTGCACGGGGACGATCACCTTGTCGGCCGCGGTGAGGGCGTTGATCGTCAACAGCCCCAGGCTCGGCGGGGTGTCGATGAAGACGAAGTCGTAGTCCTCGTCGACGACCTTGAGCGCCTTCTGGAGCGAGCGCTCGCGGCCGATCATCGTCGACATGGCGATCTCGGCCCCGGCGAGATCGATCGAGGCGCACGCGATGTCGACCTCGCGCTTGCGGATCACCTCCCGGATCGGGGTGTGATGAACGAGCACGTCGTACATCGACTTGTCCAGCGTGTCCGGGTCGATTCCCTGCGACATGGTCAGGTTTCCCTGTGGATCCATGTCGCAGCACAGGACGCGATGACCCTCCTCGACGAAGGCCACGGCGAGATTGAGCGTGGTCGTGGTTTTGGCGACGCCGCCCTTCTGGTTGGCGAACGCGATCACCTTGGAGGGCACAGGAGGCTCCGATGGCAGAGGGGACTCATACGCGCCTGTATTCGCAGGCTAGAGGCGGAATCCTTTGCGCTCGCCCGCAGTACCCTGGCCCACCGTGCCCAGCCTGCTGGACAAGCGCCTGATCTTCGTCACCGGCAAGGGCGGCGTCGGGAAGTCGACCGTCGCCGCCGCGCTGGGCATGCTGGGAGCCCGTCACGGCCTCCGGACGATGGTGGCCGAGCTCTCAAGCCAGCAGCGCGTGCAGGGGCTGTTTGAGCGCTACGGCGAGCAGTTCGAGGAAGTGCAGCTGGCGCCGCGCCTGTTCACGATCTCGATCGATCCCGAGCACGCCATGGACGAGTACCTGCGGGTCAAGGTCGGCGCGCTCGGCCACGCGCTGGCCGGGAGCCGCCTGTTTCAGACCTTCGCCATGGCCACGCCGGGCATGCGTGAGCTCCTGACCATCGGCAAGGTGTGGGAGCTGGCCCAGCTGCATCGGCGCACGCGCGGGGCGAGCCCCTATGACCTGGTCATCGTCGATGCGCCGGCCACCGGCCACGGCCTCGGCCTGCTCCGGACCCCGAAGACGTTTGCCGACATCGCGCGGGTGGGGCCGATCGCCCATCAGGGCCGGACGATCGCGGAGACGCTAGCCGACCCAGGGTTCACCGGTGTGGTGGCGGTGGCCACGCCCGAGGAGATGCCGGTCAACGAGACGCTGACGCTGTGTGAGACGGTCGAGGAGGAGGAGCTGGCGCTTGACCTGGTGGTGCTGAACGGCCTCTACCCCGTGCGCTTTGACCGGCGCGAGGTCGACCAGCTCTCGGACGCGCTCGAGCGCAGCCGCTCGCCGCTCTCTCGCACGGCGCTGCGCGCCGCGTTGGCCGAGCACTCGCGGGCGGCAAACCAGCGTGAGCAGCAGGCGCGGCTGAAGGCCGGGGTCAACGGGCGGCTGGTCGAGCTCCCCTACGTGTTCACCGAGCAGCTCGGGCCGCGCCAGGTCGAGGCGCTGGCTGATGGGCTCGAGCAGGCGATCCGGAGGCCGCGGCGATGAGCGTCGCCGAGCTCCTGGAGGGCAAGCGGATCTGCGTGTGCGCCGGGTCAGGCGGCGTGGGCAAGACCACGACCTCGGCGGCGATCGCGCTCGGCATGGCCGCCCAGGGGGCCAAGGTGGCCGTGGTGACGATTGACCCGGCGCAGCGGCTGGCCAACGCGCTCGGGGTCGAGGAGCTCCCCAACGAGCCGCATCGCGTCGACCCCGGTCGGCTGACCGCGGCCGGGCTTGAGGTCCAGGGCGAGCTGTGGGCGATGATGCTCGACCCCAAGCGGACCTTCGATGAGCTGATCGAGCGGGTCGCCCCCGACCCCGGGCGGGCCGAGGAGATCAAGGCCAACCGCGTCTACCGTGAGCTGTCGAGCGCCGTCAGTGGCTCTCAGGAGTTCACCGCCATCGCCAAGCTCTACGACCTCGATCAGGAGCACGAGTTCGACCTGCTCGTGCTCGATACCCCGCCCTCGCGCAACGCGCTCGACTTTCTCGAGGCGCCGGAACGCCTGAACTCGTTTCTGGAGGGGTCGACGCTCAAGGCGCTGGCCCGGCCGGCGGGGCGAGGGCTTCGGGTCCTGGGCCGGGGCGCCACCCCGGTGCTGGCTGCGCTGCGCCGCGTCACCGGGGTTGATCTGCTGACCGACGTGGGCACCTTCTTCGGGCTGCTCGGCGACATGACGGGCGACTTCAGCCTGCGGGCGGAGCAGGTGGAGGAGCTGCTGCGGGCCGACACGACCGCCTTCATGCTCGTCACCTCGGCCGAGCGCGAGCCGATCGAGGAGGCGATCTGGTTTCACCGCACGCTCGAGCACGGCGGCCTGCCGTTTGCCGGGGTGGTCGTCAACCGTGTCCACCACGACCTGCTCGACGGCTCAGAGCCCGAGGACGTCCGCCCGGCCCTGCGCCGGACGCTGGGGGCGGACCTGGCCGCCCGGGTGGCCGACAACTTCCGCGACTATCACGTGCTGGCCCGGCGCGATGACGTCAACGTCGATCGCCTGGCCAACGCGCTGGGGGACGAGCCGCTGCTCGTCGTGCCCCAGCTCGACGAGGACGTGCACGACCTCGAGGGGCTCCTGCGGATGCATCGCTACCTGTTCGCCTCGGCGTCTGAATTCGAGCAGCTGCTCGCCGACCTGGTGGCTTAGCCCTCGGCGGTCTGGACGGCCGCCACGCCGTCCGTCCACGCCCTCCAGCTGAGGACGGTGGGCTGCCAGCGATCCCGCGTGAGCGTGGCGCCGCCTTCGATCAGAGCCAGCCGCTCCTCGTGGAGGAGCTCCCAGACCACCTGCTCGGCCACCCGCAGCCGCTCGCTCAGGCGCCAGGTACCGTCGCCGACCAGCCCCACCACTTGGACGAGCGGAAGCGGTTCATCGGCGGCTGCGGCCAGCAGCCGCGCCTTGACTTCGTCCAACTCGGCCGGCTCCTCTTCCTGGGCCCGGGCCGCTTCGAGCAGCTGCTCGGTTACGTCCTCGCCTTCACGCGTGACCGTCCCCCACCCGCGCCCCATGCCGAGGTCCTCTGCGGCCAGCTCCCGGGACTGGTAGATCATGAGCTTGGCCCGGTTCGGATCCCAGCGGTGATCCTCGAGGTCGATCGACCGCCCCGCCGCCCACGGCGAGACGACGCGCGCGTGGAGCTCCTCCGGGGTCAGATTGAAGGCCCGGGCGACGTGCGGGAACTGGCGCAGCTCAACGTGGAACACCTGGTGGGGCGCCCCCGGCGCTAGCCGGCCTCCGCCTCCCGGTGGCGGCGGCGCGCCTCCTCGACGACAGCCATGGCCTCCTCGCGGTTGCCCCAGCCCAGGACCTCGGAGTGACGGTCCGCGTCGAGGTCCTTGTAGACGGCGAAGAAGTGGGAGATCTCCGAGCGGAGCTGTTGTGGGAGGTCATCCAGGTCCTCGATGTAGTTCCAGCCCGGGTCGCTACAGGGGACGCAGAGCACGTGCGGATCGTCGCCCTTCTCGTCGGCCATCTTGAACAGGCCAACGACCTTGGACGGGACAACACAGCCGGGAAACGTCGGCTCGGATACGCACACGAGGACGTCGAGCGGGTCTCCGTCCACGGCCAGGGTGCCGGGGACGAAGCCGTAGTCGGTTGGGTAGACGACCGAGGCGGAGATGAAGCGGTCGAGCTTGACCGCGCCGAGCTCGGGGTCGTACTCGTACTTGTTGCGACTGCCCTTGGGAATCTCGACCACGCAGGTCAGCTCGAGCTCGGTCAATTGTTCTCTCCGCGGGATACGGCCAGGCAGGCCTGGCACAGGGGCCAGGGAGGATTCCACGGATAGTCGGTCACGTCCTTGCCGCACAGCGCCAGGTCGGGATCGGTCTCGGTCACCAGATGGCACAGCTCCTCAAAGCCGTCGTCGTTGATGCCGGGCACGTTGAAGCACGCCGGATGGACGTTGGGCGTGGTCACAGGCGCCATCCCGATCAGCATAAACCTGGCGAAACGGTCCTAAACACAGAACGAGCGGGCATCGCCCGCTCGACTCTGTGATCGCGCTCCCCCTAACTACTTACTAGCCCCAGGACTTACATGTCGTGCCTGGCGGGCATGACACTCCCGGCCTCCTCGGAGACCGAGTAGGGAGCGGCCACGGGAAAGGCTACCGGCTCCTCGGCGGTTTCGGGATCGGCCACGGAAATCGCCTCCTCGACGGGGAGGCCGGCCAGGAGGTCGTCCGCCACACGGACGAGATCGGCGTCCAGGTGACCGCAGAGGACGTCGCAGAGCAAGGCGCTCAGGTGCTCGCAGAGCTCGTCCACCAGCTCGTCGGCTCCGGCTTCCGGTGGCGCGGCGCCGTGGATCACGTTTCGCTCCAGGGCGACCGTTTGCCTGAGCCGCTCGGCGACCACGTCTCGCTGCTCCTCCGGGGCGCAGATCGCCGCCAGGCGATCGGCCAGGCGGGCGCTGTCCGGACCCTCGGGCTCGAGCAGGACCCGCAGCGACAGCAGGTAGTCGGTGAGCGCCTCGAA
Organism: Solirubrobacteraceae bacterium; assembly: GCA_035505215.1. Taxonomy (GTDB): domain Bacteria; phylum Actinomycetota; class Thermoleophilia; order Solirubrobacterales; family Solirubrobacteraceae; genus Palsa-465. The sequence goes on from DATJQY010000012.1 coordinate 110,502, forward strand.
GGGGACAAGCCGTTCGCACCCCATCTCGAAGCGAGCCAGCGCCCACGCGACCTCTCCCTCGTAGGGCCGGCGCTGCTCGACCAGATTGCAGAAGGCGCGCAGTTCGTCCTCCTGCTCAGGGGCGATGATGACCGGCAACCGGGGGCGGCCTCCGACGCCGAAGGGCACGAGGCGCCAGGGGCCGGTGTCGATCCGGACCCAGGCCAGGGGACCGACGGCGTAGCCGCCGCGCTCGAAGAGCCGGAGCGCGGTCAGGAGACGACGGAAGCGCGTCCGGGCCATGGAAAGCGGGGGCGGCTGCATCGGGTCCTGAGTGACGGTCAGCTTGGCCAGCACGTGGGGCTGGCCGCCGTCACCTCGCACCGCCTCCACGGGGGCACCGGCCAGCGCGTCGGCCCACACCAGCGAGAGCCCGTCGCCGAGCGAGAGCTCGCCGTCGGGATCCTCGAGCGCAATCCCCAGGAGCGGCGCGATCACCGTGGTCAGGCACTGGCCTTCGTAGAGCGAACGCTCGAGTTCGCTATAGGCGGCCTCGAAGCGCGGGGGCTCGAAGCCGAAGTCGCTCTGCTCGGCAAAGACGACGCGCAGGAAGGCAGCCAGGGCGGCGTCGGCCCGGGGACGCGGCTCGACCGGCACCGGCTCTCCGCGGCTGGCCAGGTAGGCGGCCACCCGGTCAAGGCCGGCGAGGGCACGGGCCGCGGGGGCATAGGTCGCCAGCGCGGACAGGAGGCCCAGGCGGGCGTCGATGAAGGCATCGGTCTGGGGGCGGTAGCAGTAGAGCGGGGTCCCCCGGCGCCCCCCTTCGGCCTCGACCAGCTCGAACGGGATCTCGGCCCCCTCCGCCGTGGCCGCGGCCAGCTGGGCGGCGGCGTCGGTCGTGAAGGCCTCAAGGATGAGATGTAGATCAGCGTTGCGCACGACCGCGGATTCGCGGCGGCGCCGAGCGATCCTTCACGGCGGGCGCGGACTTGCAGCTCGCTCGGTTCAGATGCCGCGGTCGAGCGCTAGGACGAGGAGCGCGATCGCGACCACGACGGCGAAAGCGATGATCACCAGGTTGGTCATCAGAAGGAGCCGGAAGCGGCGTTGTCCTTCCGGTGTGGCCACCGGGCTCTCGGACTCGTTTTCGTCCCGGGCCACGCTTGCGTCCTCGCCTGAGACCGACTCGGTCAGCGTCTGGGTGATGAAGCGGTTCAAGCTCAGGTGTTCACGCTCGGCGGCCTGGCTGAGCTGCTCGTGAAGCGTGCCCGGCATCCTGACCAGGAAGCGACCGCTCGATCCCGAGGCGGGCTTGCGCTGGGAGCCCGGAGTGCTGCTGGCGCGGGATTGGACGGGCTCGTCCGGCGGCGCACCGTTGGGGATGATCGCCCTGGGCTCGTTCTCGCTGAGCTCCTCGCGCAGCTTGGCCAGCGCCCGGGTCAGGAGACGTGACACGTGGGCCTGCGAGATTCCGAGCTCATCGGCGATCTGCTGCTCGGTGAGATCGCGATGGAAGCGCAGGAGCACGATGCGGCGTTCCCGCTCGTCGAGCACCCGCGCCCCACGTACCAACAGCAAGCGATCCTCGCTGGTGGCCGACGAGGTTGGTCCCTCGAGCTCCGCGCCGTCAGCTGAAGTCACCGCTGGTTCACGAGCCCGCTCAGCCTCGAGCGTGCGCTCGACCTCCTCGACCTTCGCCCCCAGCGCCTCCGCCAACTCGGGGACGGTCGGCGTCCTTCCGAGCCTGACGCGCAGACGGGCGCGGGCGCTCCCCAGCTGCCGGGTTCGGCGCTGGAGCTCACGCGGGATGCGCAGCGAGGTCGCCTGGTCGCCGAGGTGGCGCCGGATCTCACCCTCGATCGCCGGGGTGGCAAATGTCGCGAAGGTGACACCCCGTGATGGGTCAAATCGATCGCTGGCCCTGATCAGACCAAGGGCTCCCACCTGGACGAGATCGTCGACGCTCTCCCCGCGCCCCGCGTACCGCTTGGCGATGGATCGAACCAGCGGCAGGTGCGACTCAATCAACTGCTCCCGGTGCGTACCGGTGGTTTGCCCCGAAGACAAACTCATCAACCCACGCTCTCCCCCTCGGTCGGGACCCCCGTAGGCGATATCACGTCCACGATATCAGTGGATATCGCGGGTTTTGCAGGAATCTCGTGACGGCACATGGGCGAAATAGCGGGCAGGAGGGCGACCGTGGGCAATCAACGGATGGGACGCATCCCGGCTTCGGCCGTACACGTTTTTCTTGTCGTCTCGGCCTCAATGGCCGGGCTCTGGATGCCCGGTCAAGCCGCCGCTGACAGCGGCGGTGCTGCCGCTCAGATCTCGGCGGCGACCTCACTGGCACAGCAAATGACCGCGAGCGCCGAAAAGACGGGCGGCGCGGCACTGGCCGGTGCTGAGGACACCGCGCAGAGAGCGATCTCTCAGGCCCAGGCGACAGACGCCCAGGCTCTCCAGGGAGCCGAGCAGACGACCGCTGCCGCCCTCGATCAGACGCAGTCAACGATCAGCTCCGGGTCGGCTTCGTCCTCAAACGGATCTGGCTCATCCAGCTCCGCGGGTTCGGCAGGATCGGAATCCGGAAGCGGGCCCGGGCCGGCGTCCGGGAGCTCCGGGACGGATTCGCCCCCTGCAACGGTGCCGACCTCGCTCTCCGAAGCGACCGAGGACGGCGACATCCCGCCCGCGCTGCAAACCGCGGTGGCCACGGCAGTAAGCGGACAGGCACTGCCCGCGGCCGCGGCCGCGGCCCGGTCCGACGCATGGCGAGGCGAGGCGACCTCGGTCCGCCACGTGTCGGCGCCGCTGAGCGAGGACCACCGACGCGCCTCCTCAGCGACGTGGCCCCGAGATCGCCAGACCCCGCCCCGGGCCGCGGCGCATCTCGGGGCCGCCGGGAGTTCAGGCTGGCTTCAGATGCCCCTTCGGCACGCGACCGGCGGTGATATCACCGCGCTCCTCGGCACGAGCGTTCATACATCGTCCAGCCGGAGCGCTGAACGCCGCGCTCCCATGACCCGGAGCGAGGACTCGACCTACGTTGCTCCGCCTCCTCCGGAGTGGCTTGGTCCGGCCTCCGGTGGGAGCGCTGCGGCAGCGGCGGCCGGCGGCGGCGCCGGCTCATCGGCTGGTGTGCTCGTCGGGGCGGTGATCGCCTTTCTGCTCATCTTGACTTCAGGTCGACTCTCGCTCGACCTGGCCCCCCTGCGGTCCAAGCCAGCCGCGTTGCCGCTGGAGCGACCTGGTTAGCGCTGGGCGCTTTCTCAAGTCGTATCGCGCCGGCCGCCGGCGGTGCCGCGGCGGACGCGACCAGTCCGAAATAGGAGAAAGAGCAGCATGAGATCGAAAGTGATCGCTGCTGTCGTCAGTGCGCTCGCGCTTGCAGTTCCCGCGACCGCAATGGCGGACGGCAGCCCCGGAGGCGGTGGCGGATCCGGTGGATCCGGCCAGGCGCAGCTCTCTGGCCAGTGGTCAGCGACGCTGCAGGCAGCCGTCTCCGCCGCAAAGGCCAAGCAGAACGCCGTCAACGGCAATGCCCCGGTGACCATCGCCGGTGGCAATGTCTCGGGCGGTTCGAACAGCGCCAACCAAACGGCGACCAACGGCGCCGGCAGCAGCGCCAGCAACAGTTCCAGCACCGACCAGTCGAACAGCCAAAGCCAGGACCCGACCTCCGGCTCGGGCTCAAACTGCGGCTGTCATTCATCGGGCGGCGCTGGACAGGGTGGTACCGGCCAGGCCCAGATCAGTGACCAGACGTCAAAGACGTTCCAGGCGGCACTGTCAAAGGCGAAGGCCGACCAGAACGCGGTCAACGGCAACGCTCCGGTCACGATCGCTGGTGGCAACGTCAAGGGCGGCGACAACAGCGCCAACCAGACCGCCACCAACGGCGCCTCAAGCACTGCCGGCAATGACTCCAGCACCGACCAGTCGAACAGCCAAAGCCAGAGCACGGGCTCCAGCAGCGGGTGCGGGTGCAACTCGCCTCCGCCGCCGCCCCCGTGCGGGTGCGGCTCGGCTCCCAAGGAGACCAGCGGCGGCTCAGGCTGCGGCTGCAGCTCCGGCGGAGGTGCTGGCGACGGCGGGTCCGGCCAGGCCCAGATCAACGACCAGCAGGCAGCCACGCTGCAGCTGGCGCTCTCGAAGGCCCAGGCCGATCAGAACGCGGTCAACGGCAACGCTCCGGTGACGATCGCGGGTGGCAACGTCAAGGGCGGCGACAACAGCGCCAACCAGACCGCCACCAATGGCGCCTCGAGCAGTGCTGGCAATGACTCCAGCACCGATCAGTCGAACAGCCAGAGCCAGAGCACGGGCTCCGGTTCAAGCAGCGGCTGCGGGTGCCCGGAAGGGGTCGGCGATGGCGGGTCCGGCCAGGCTCAGATCAATGATCAGGAGGCTCTGACCGCCCAGCTGGCCGCTTCGGAGGCGGCTGCGAATCAGAACGCCGTCAACGGAAATGCCCCGGTGACGATCGCCGGCGGCAATGCCTCAGGTGGCGACAACAGCGCCAACCAGACCGCGACCAACGGCGCTTCCTCAAGCGCCGACAACAGCTCCGACACCGATCAGAGCAACAGCCAGAGCCAGACCGCGTCTGGTTCGGGCTGCGAGATCGGATGCGGAGGCAGTGGCCAGGCTCAGATCTCGAGCCAGGAGGCGGCCACGCTTCAGGCCGCGCTCTCGAAGGCGAACGCGAAGCAGAACGCGGTCAACGGCAATGCGCCGGTGACCATCGCCGGTGGCAACGTCTCGGGGGGCTCGAACAGCGCCAACCAGACCGCCACCAACGGCGCTAGCTCAAGCGCCGGCAACAGCTCCGACACCGATCAGAGCAACAGCCAGAGCCAGAGCGTGTCTGGCTCCAGCTGCTTGATCGGATGCGGAGGCGATGGCCAGGCTCAGATCTCGAGCCAGGGAGCGCTGACCGGACAGCTGGCCGCGTCCGAGGCGTCGGCCGATCAGAACGCGGTCAACGCCAACGCACCGGTGGTGATCGCCGGCGGCAATGTCTCAGGCGGCTCGAACAGCGCCAACCAGACATCCACCAACGGCGCCACCAGCGGGTCAAGTAACGGCTCGGGAACGAGCCAGAACGGAGGGCAGAGCCAGAGCAGCTAGCCCTCACCAAGGTTCCGGCCCGCCCGACCACCCAGCCCGGCGGGCGGGCCGGACGCCCTTGATCAGGACCGGGTAATGCGAGCCCAGAATCTCAAGCACCTCCTGGCCGGCGCACTCACCGCGTTGATGTTGCTCATCGTGGTGCCAACGGCGGTTGCGGATCCACCGCCAGGGCAAGCGGCCGGAAGCGTGGCAGCGACGGTTGTGGCGCCAGCGGACACCTCGGCGCTGGATGGCGCAACGGATCCGAGCACGACGACGGCGAGCGATACCGGCTCAGGCTTGAGCGTCGTCAGCACAGCGGCGGCGCCCGCAAGCTCGACTAACCCCGCAGTACCCGCCGCGTCCGCGAGCTCGAGCGCGATGAGCCCCAGCGGATCGTCCGCGCCCGCGGGCTCGACCAACCCCGCCGTACCCGCCACGCCCGCGAGCTCGAGCGCGACGGTTCAAGCGATCGTGCAGGTTCAGAACCTCGGCTGCCTCGCCCACTGCCAGGGATCAAGCCAAAGCCAATCGGCTCAGCAGACCAACCTGACGATCCAGCCGATTTCCCCGGCTCAGCCGGGGGGCCCGGCGACCGGGCCGGCGCAGAGTGGGTCGCAGACGCAGACCAAGCTCGTCCAGCTCCAGCTCGGATGCGTCGCGCACTGCTTTGGCTCGACCACGATCGCTGGTGGTGGGGCGCCCCAGCCGCCTTGGTCCGTTGGTCCTCCGCCGACGCTTCCCGACCCGGGCTCAGGCGGGGAACAGAGTGTTGTCCACCAGTCCTCGCTCCAGCTCCAGGAGGGACTGGGGCTGGTCAGCTCTCAGTCCCAGGTGGCAACGCAGGTGAACGCTTCACTGCACGATGTCGGTAGCCAGCTGGGCTTGGCCTCGACGCTCCTCGGGGGTGACACCAACGATGTGCTTTCCGCGCTCACGTCGGGCGACGGTGCAGCTGCTTCCTCTCCATCGCCCGACGGTCAGGCGGTGAGCCAGGTCGAGCAGGCGATTTGGCAGCTCCAGATCGGTTGCCTTGTCTTCTGCACCTCGACAAACCAATCCCAGCAGGCACAGCAAACCAATACGACGGTCGGCGTTACCAGTGACCCCGCAGGCCTGCCCCAGCTGCCGGTCAGCGAGACCAACCAGCTCGTCTGGCAGCTGCAGATCGGATGTCTCTTCTGGTGCTACGACACGGTCGAGATTCAGACGGCGAGCATCGTCAACGCCGTCGAGACCGTGCTCGCGCCGAACCCGCCGTCGGCTCCGAGTGGGGCTCCGGGAGCGGGAGGCGGAAGTCCGAGCGCAGACGGAGGATCCGGGCCGCCTATTCCAGCGGTGCCGGCGAAGACGAGTCTGCCTTTGATCAGTTCACCCAGCCCGGGGCCGATAAGCGCGACGATCGCCGGGGCGCCAATCAGCGGACCGGTAGGGCCGGTGCGGCAGGCCGCGGTGGGCGCGATCAAGATTGGCGCCCGGCTTCCCGCGTCGCCTTCGTCCCCGCTACCGCGCCAGGCCGGGCTGCTGCCGAACCTGGACCCTGGGGCGGCTGCACGCCCGGCAGTCGGCGTGTCGCCGGCGGTCCAACGCGAGCTGATGGATCGACACAGAACGCGCCCACACCATTCCAGCGCGAAGACGTCCAGCCCGGCGCCCCCCGCCTTTCACGGGAGCCCCACTGAGTCGTCCTGGTGGCCCAAGGCCCTCTTGGGTTTGGCCGCACTGCTCGCCGTGGCGATTCTGGTCTTCGACGTCCAGCGAAGTTGGTCCGGGCGGGTGAGCGGATGAGACAGCCGGGGAGGCGACTTCAGTTCAGGCCAACCATGAGGAGATGAGTCGATGCTGAGGATCACGACGGTTCTGGTGGCAACCACGGTGGGGCTTCTGACCGTCAGCTCGCTGGCCGGCGGCGCACAGACCAGTGCCACTCGTCAACCGAGCACGGTCACGGTGCTCGCCGTGTTGGGCAAGCCGGTTGACGTGCCTCCCGGCCAGTTCCGCAAGGCCTACGCCTTCTGTCCCCGCGGCTACTACGTCACCGGCGGCGGAGCGTTCAGCGGCGCGATCACCGAGGTGGCCTCGAGTCCCACGCCGAGTCTCCGTGGGTGGCTTGTCGACGGCACCAACAACGATCCGCAAAAGCGCACGTTCTCGCACCGCGCCGACGCCGTGTGCGTCAAGGGAAGGCCCCCGGCCACCGTCGGAATCGCGTCCGGCACCGCGGCGCTGCGTCAAGCCGAGGTCGACTGGGCGTTAAGTCATCAGGTGCACTAGATGGACGTTGGGCCCAAAAAGCGGCAGTTGACATCGGGTGCCCGAGGCGTATCTTGAGCCGCAGCACGAGTACGAACGAGGGGCGGTGCCCGGTCGACGCTTAGCTTGTCGAACGCGGCACGGGGTCTCCGAGACACGGACGGCTGGTGCTTCTGCCGCGCTCTTCGCCGGCCACCTCGGCCGGCTAGTGGCTCTGGGCTTAGTGGCCTTCTTCGCGTGGGTGGGAGTAGCCCAGGCCGGGGGCGGTGGGGTCAAACCCGATCCCGCGCCGCAGTCCAGCGGAAGCTCCTCCGGCCCCGCACCTGATCCAGCTCCCCAAGCCACGCCGGTCTCTCATCCGGAGAGTTCCGGAACCACCCGGAGCGCGTCTCCCAGCGACGGGTCGACGTCGGAGCACCTGTCGCCTTCGCTCACCTCGGTGGCGTCCAGCGCGAGTGGGAGAAGCGATGTCGCCTCCCACCCCCAGACCCCAACGCTGACCCACATCTCGAACACTCCAGCGACACGGCCTCAGCATCCCGAACGGAAACGAAGGGTGGCCCCGCGTTCCCGCCCCGTGCCGCCAGCATCCTCGAAGGTCCTAACGCCCGCCGCCACGGCCAAGCGGCAACGTGACGCAGTCGGCCCCGCCTCGGTTATCACCACGCAGGTCCCGGCACCTCAACGCAGCGGCTTGCTCCTTCTGATCGGCGCCCTCGTGCTCCTGGCCCTGGCAGTCGTCAGCACGTCGCTGATGCGGGCGCTGATGCGGATGACGAGAGAGAGCTAACGGCATGGAGGCGCGCTGGCGGGTTGGCATTGCCACCCTGTGCCTCGTACTCGGTCTTGTAGCGGCTCTCCCACCAGCGGCTTCAGCGGATGACTCGGTGACCCCGCTCTGTAACGGTCAGCCATGTGGTGCAGGCTGGCAAACCGGTGCGGTCTTTCTTAGCTGGTCGTGGTCCGGAGGAACCGCCACCTCAGGATGCGCAGATCAGGACTACACCGCGGATACCAACACGACCGTGAGCTGCACCGTCTCGTTTCCGGACGGATCTACTGATCGCCAATACATACTCAAAATCGAGATCTCCACCCCAAGTGCTTCGGTCATTCCAGCTCGACCTCCCGACTTCAACAACTGGTATACGAGTCCCGTCGGAGCCACGCTCACTGACAGCTCCTTCTCCGGCATCGCCTCCTGCACCTCAACGACCTACTCCGGCCCGGACTCCACCTCCGCGACCGTCAGCGGCACCTGCACCGACAACGCCGGAAAGATCGTGAGCGCGACAAGCGCGCCCTTCCAGTACGAGGCCTCGAGTCCCACCGTTTCCGCCAGCCCGTCCCGCATGCCTAACAGCGAAGGCTGGTACACGGGCCCCGTCGCGGCCACGCTCACCGACAGCTCCTTTTCGGGCATCTCCGGGTGCATCACGAGCACGTACTCCGGCCCCGACTCCACCTCCGCCACGGTCAGCGGCACCTGCACCGACAACGCCGGCAAGAGCACGACCGCAACCAGCGCGCCATTTCAGTACGAAGGCTCGAGCCCGAGCGTCTCCGTCGCGCTGTCTCGCTCACCTGACTACGGCAACTGGTACACGAGCCCCGTCGGCGCCACCCTCACCGACAGCTCGTTCTCCGGCATCGCGTCCTGCAGCTCAACGACCTACTCCGGCCCCGATTCGACATCTGCCACGGTCAGCGGCACTTGCACCGACAACGCCGGCAAGAGCACCACGGCGACCAGCACCCCGCTCGAATACGAAGCGTCGAGCCCGAGCGTCTCCGCAGCCCCGTCTCGTCCCCCAGACCACAACGGCTGGTACACGAGCCCCGTCACGCCAACGCTGACCGACAGCTCGTTCTCCGGCATCGCGTCCTGCAGCTCAACGACCTACTCCGGCCCCGATTCGACATCTGCCACGGTCGGCGGCACCTGCACCGACAACGCTGGCAAGAGCACCACCGCGACCAGCTCGACCTTCCAATACGAAGCGTCGAGCCCCACCGTCACCGTCGGCCTGACCCGCGGCCCGGATCTCAACGGGTGGTACACCCACCCGGTTGCCTCGACCGTGACCGGCACCTCGTACTCAGGTATCGCCTCCTGCACCACGCCCGCCACGTACTCGGGGCCGGACACCGCCGCCGCGACCTTGAGCGGGAGCTGCACCGACAATGCCGGCAAGACGGCATCCGGGGTCAGCCCCGCCTTCCAGTACGACGCCTCGGGACCGATCGTCTCGATTTCTCTATCCCGGCCTCCAGATCACGATGGCTGGTACACACATGCGGTCTCCGCCACCGTGAGTGGCGCCTCCGCGCTGGGGAGCGTCTCGTGCATCGGCAGCTCGTACTCGGGCCCAGACGCGACAGCTGCCACGGTGGCTGGCAGCTGCACTGATGTCGCCGGGGAGTCCAACAGTGCAACGAGCGCGCCGTTCCGTTACGAAGCCTCGGCGCCGACGATCACCGTCCGCCCCGCACGTCCCCCAGATGATGGCGCCTGGTACAACCGCGCCGTCGCCGCCGCGGTGAGCGGGACATCGTTCTCCGGCATCGCCTCGTGCACCGGAACCACCTACTCAGGTCCCGATACGTCCGACGCCACCGTCAGCGGGACCTGCCTTGACAACGCGGGCAAGAGCGTGAGCGGCACCAGCCCCGCCTTCAGCTTTGATGACTCGGCACCGCTTCAGAGCGTCACGGCCGACCCTGCCGACCAGTCCGTTGCCCTCCACTGGTCGCTCTCCGCATTCGACTCGCCGGTCGCGATGGAGATCACCCGAACGGCGATGCCCGCCGGTCAGTCCGTCCTCGTCTATCACGGCACCGGACTCGCGTTCACCGATCGACATCTCCGAGACGGGGTCCGCTACCTCTACACGCTCCTGGCGACTGATCAGGCCGGCAACGTCAGCCGAGAAAGCCTCACCGTGAAGCCTGGACCACGCCTGCTGGGACCCGCCTCGGGAGCCCTGGTGACCGCACCGCCCCTACTCAGCTGGACTCCCGTCGAGGGGGCGACTTACTACAACGTCCAGCTCTATCGCCGCGGCAAGCAGATCTTGAGCGGCTGGCCCCAACGGTCGGCCTTCCTGCTCAAGCGCTCCTGGCGCTACAACGCTCGGCGGATGCATCTGGTGCCAGGCGATTACCACTGGTACGTCTGGCCTGGCTATGGGAGACGGAAAGCCGCCCGCTACGGCCGGCTGATCGGCAGCTCGGCGTTTACCGTGACTTAGAGCCCGCGCTCGAGCGCGAGGATGAGCAACGCCACCGCGGCGGCTGCGGCGACAACCATGATGAGCACGTTCGCCGCGAGGAGGACCCGGAGGCCGCGCCCTCGGCGCTCCGGCGCGGCCGGGGGCTGGTCCTGTCCGCCTATGCCCAACTTTGTCGATCCCGTCGCCGCCGGGGCGACCGAGGCAGCGAGCTGAGCAGTCACGAACCGGTTCAGACTGACCTCCTCACGTTCGGCGGCACGCGTTAGCTCTTCGTGCAAAGTGCTTGGCATCCGGACGAGGAATCGTCCGCTGTGGCTCGAGGCTTTCCTCTGCTTGGACGATCGCTTGGTGGGCGTCATCACCTTCGGCTCCTCCGCCGCCGCGGAGAGCCAACTCTCCATCGCCGCGCGCAGGTTCTCAACCGCCTCATCCGGCGTAGCCCCGCCGGCCTCACACCCGGCCATCTCGTCGACGGACGCGATCCAGGGGGAGCCCTGATTCTCGGCGCCCGGTTTGACCGTCACGTGGTAGGGCCGGGCAGGATCGGACTCGGGCGTGCGCTCCGCCGTCCGAATCTGCTGGGCCTGCTCCTCAGACGCACCCACGGCCCCGATTTTAATCTCGGGGGCCTCTGAGGCTGGGCGTTTTCGACCAGCCGACCCGTGAAAATCCTGTTGCGAAGGCCGCTCAGAATCCGATATCGCGGGCTTTTCAGTGGTATCACCGTGGCTCGGCGACGCGGGATCCCGATCCAGCTCATCACGGAGCTTCCCGAGTGCCTTCGTGAGCGACCGAGACACCTGGGCCTGGGAGACCCCTACCTCGCGTGAGATCTCACGCTCGGTGAGGTCGGCATGAAAGCGCAGGAAGATGATCCGGCGCTCACGCTCGTCGAGCACGTGCGCGGTCTTCTCCAGTAGGAGACGGTCGTCGCTTGCCGCGAGCGACTCGGTATCGGCGCTGGCTTCGAGAGAGTCCTCTGAGAGTCCCGGCACAGGGTCTCGAGCCCGCTCTGCCTCGAGAGCTCGCTCCACATCGAGCCGCTCGACCCCAAGCGCCGTCGCCAGCTCCTCCACGGTGGGCGCACGCCCAAGCCTGGCGGCGAGACGGCTCCGCGAGCGCTCGAGCTCACCCGTCATCTGGCGGACCTGCCTGGGGATCCGCACTGAGCCGCTCTGATCTCCCAAATGGCGCCGAATCTCACCCTCGACCGCGGGCGCGGCGAAGGTCGCGAACGACACGCCCCGCTCAGGATCGAAGCGATCGCTGGCCCTGACCAGCGCGACAGCCCCGACCTGGATCAAATCGTCGAGCGCCTCACCCCGGCCCGCATACCGCCTGGCGATGGCTCGGACGAGCGGCAGATGGGACTCGATCAATCGCTCGCGACTAGCCGCCCGGCCATGGTCTGAAGAGGCGGTCATGACCCTCCTCTGAGAGGCCGATCGAGCGTCAGAAACGGCGATACCACACCGCCGATACCACGGAATTTGGCTCGATTTGTCCGTATCAGCGGGGGCGCCATGGGCGACCTACTGTGGCGTGACGGCATCCACGCAGGTGGCCAACAAATCGATCTGCGGCGCCCGAGACCGCCGCAGTTCTCACGGCCTGTGGGACCAGCTGGTGCCTCGCGCTTCCCGGGAATCGCCCTGCGGTCTTCCATGCCGCCGCGGGGCGGTTCCGGGCGCCCCGCTCCGACATCGACGTCCGGGCTTTGGCTCGATCGAAACTCCATGAGCAGTTCACGCCTTTTGCCGGGTGCTAACAGCATCGAAGCTGCCCTGGAAGCGAGTTGCGCAACCCTGGTCGCGCTAGAGCGTCTGCGTGCTTCCGCAGGTCCCGATCCACACCGTACAGCAAGCCTCACCCGCTACATCCAACTGACGCGCCGGGCCATTTCCGAGCTCCGTCGCGGCCATGACGACACAGCCAATCCGCTGGCCTACGGCTTCGTTCTCGGTGAGGTCCCCGATCCGCCATGTGAGGTGGGAGCCGACCAGCCGGAGGTTCTTCTCCGCTGATGTCAAGGTCGCGGATCTGTGGCGCCTTGGCGTGCAGCCTTGGGGTCGCGCTGTTCACCATTGCCGTCCCGGTGGGCGCCGCGGCCCACGTTCGCTCCCGGGCCCGAGCTGCGGCCGGATGCGCGGATGCCAACGCTCCTGTCGGTGCCGTCACATCTGCCGCCCTGCGCGATGCCGTCGTGTGCCTGATCAATGAACAACGAGAGGCACGTGGTCTTCCCGGTCTGCGGACTTCGGCGCGATTGAACGGCGTCGCGCAACGCCACACACAGGCGATGGTCGCGAGCGGCGTCTTTAGCCACGGCGCTGACTTCGCCCTGCGGTTCACCGACGGCGGCTACGACTGGCGCGCTGCCGGCGAGAACATCGCGGCGGGCTACGCGACCCCGCGTTCGGTCGTTAACGCCTGGATGGCCAGCCTCGGCCACTGCCGGAACATCCTCACTCCGACGTTCCGTAACTTGGGAACAGGCGTGGCGGCCGGATCGGTGGGAGCCGACGTCGGCCCGGGAACGTGGACCGAGGATTTCGGCCTCCTGATGAGCCAGTCTGCTCCGTCGAGCGACACCGGCCCGGAGAACGGCTGCCCGTATTAGTCGCGCCGAGAAAGGGCGCCGGCGGGGCTGCCGTCAAGCGCCCTCTGTTGGCCGAAAAGTCCGCGCATAAGAAGTTGCGCCGGAACGCTGCAAATCGTGTGCAAGCAGCTAAATTTGTTAGCTCGATTCCGCCGGCAGGCGTACCTTGAGGCGGGCCCGAGCAACCAATCGAGGGGCTGTTGCGAGTTCGACAGTTGAATCGCCCCGCGAGGCGCACCGGATCAACGAAATCAACTACCCCCCTTCTCTCCGCACGGCTTGCTAGCGGAGCCGCGGTGCTGGCGCTCCTGGTGAGCCCTGGATTCGGGGCATCGGTCGCCTGGGCTAGCGGCCCCTCGCCAGATCCAGCGCCACAAGCGGCGGGATCGTCCAGCTCAGGGAGTCCGGCGCCGGATCCGGCGCCCCAGACGGCCTCTCAGCACTCAACCGGCAGCGCGTCGTCGTCGCAAAGCTTGGCTCCGGTTGTCTCGAACTCGGCCTCGTCCGGAGTTGGCGTCGGCTCCTCGGGCAGCCTCGAGACCCAAACAGAGCCGCACCCGAGCACGACGGTCACCCCCACCATTGCCGCCACGCCGGTGATCAGACGACCGACGCGCAGGGCAACCCGACACGTTCAACGCCAGCCACACTTGGTCTCATTCTCGGCGCGCGAGCTGGTCAGTCCGTGGCGACTTAATCCGTTCGCGTCCTCTACGGCCATCGCCGCTCGGACAGTCGGATCGTCCCGCAACGGCCTGCTCCTGCTCTTCGCGGCGGTTGCATTGGCTGTCCTGGCACTAGCCAGCGGATCACTTATGAGGCAGCTGACTCGGATGAACCGGGAATTGGGGACCGGATGAAGCCAGTCCGACGCGTTCTCATCGCTTGCGTTAGTGCGGCTGCCGTGTCGTTGGTCGCAACCTCAGGAGCCGCAGCCGACACGATCTCAGCGACCTGCACCTCCGGGGGAGTGACCTCGCCTTGTGGTTCGAACTGGTACCAGGGATCAGTCACCGTGACGTGGCAGACGGACACGCCTCCCCAGACCGTCTCGCCCTGCGGGCTCGGGCTCGCCACGGAATACACGGCCGACACGGTGACCGCGCTCTCTTGTACAGCGAGCTGGAGTGATGGATCGTCTGCGTCCTACAGCTTCCGGCTGCATCTCGAGGCGAGCACGCCCACAGCGACCGCCACACTCTCCCGTCCGCCCGACTCGGACGGCTGGTACAACCACCCGGTTGTCGTTTCGTTCGCTGGTACGTCCTTCTCAGGTATTGCATCCTGCACCCCTAGCGATACGTACGGCGGTCCTGTCGGAGCGAACCTCTTGATCAGTGGAAGCTGCACCGACAACGCCGGCAAGACAGCCACCGCCGGCGTCTCGATCAACTACGACGCCACCCCGCCGACCATCACCGGCGCGACCGCTTCTCGGAAGGCAAACTCCAGCGGCTATTACACGAGTCCCGTCAACTTCACGTTCAAGGCCACGGATCCCGTGTCCGGGATCGCCAGTTGCCAGACGGTGAGCTACTCCGGTCCGTCGTCCGGGTCCGTGGTCGGAGGTTGCTGGGATCGGGCCGGTAACTACGCGGCGATCTCGGTCCCGGTGAAGTATCGGGCGGCGACGCCCGTTGCCTCGGTCGCGCGGGCGGGTACGTCGCTTCGACTGCGCTGGAAGCGGGCGGCTCACGCCACCTACTACAACGTTCAGATCTTCCGGGGGAAGACGAAGGTGCTGAGCACGTGGCCGAGTCGCACCAACTTGCTGCTGAAGCGCTCTTGGTCGTTCGCGGGCCATCGGTACAAGCTCAAGCCCGGTAAGTACCGCTGGTACGTCTGGCCCGGCTACGGCTCGCGCACGGCGGCGCGCTACGGCCGGATGATCGTCTCCTCGACGTTCAGGATGACGAAGCCGGTCTGACCGGCGCTGCGCCGGCTCAGCCCTTGGCCGCGCGCTTGGACCGCGGCTGACGAGGCGCCTTCTCGCCGTTCGGCGCCTTAGTCTGGTCCCGGGCCGCCGCGGACGGCGCTGCTCCGCCAGCCTCGATCTCGCTCAGGTGGGCGATGTTCTCAAGGTCCTGGGGATCGTCGCTCACGGCCTCAGAGAACCAGACGTCGAGCATCTCTTCGAGTTCGATCAACCCGGTCCGGCGGAGGCTGAGGGCCAGCACGTTGGCGTCGTTCCAGCGCCGCGCCCCCTCGACGGTCTTGACGTCCGTGCACAGCGCGGCCCGGACGCCTGGGAGCTTGTTGGCGGTCATTGCCGCCCCCGTTCCGGTCCAGCAGAGGACGATCGCCTGATCAGCGCGTCCCTCGGACACGTCGCGGGCCGCGGACTCACACGCCCACGCCCAATCCGGGCGTTCGTCGTCAACGTACGCTCCATGGAGGATCGGCTCATGCCCCCGCTGTCGCAGTTCCTGGATCAGCGGGTAGGCAACGCCGGTCAGTTCATCAGCCGCTACGGAAATCCGCATGCGGCGTCAGACTACTGCCACCTCCGGCTGGATGGTGGAGGAATCTTCACCAGAGACCTCTGCAGCGCAGTCGAGCCACTCGCGGCCGTAGGTCCGCATGTCCTCGATCAGCGGCACCAGAGCCCGGCCCTTCTCGGTCAGCGCATACTCGACGCGCGGCGGGACCTCGGGGTAGGTCTGGCGCTTCACGATGCCCTCTTCCTCGAGGGCACGGAGCCGCAGCGACAGCGTGCGCGGGCTGATGCCCTGAAGCGAGCGCTCGAGCTCGCAGAACCGCGAGCGCCCCTCCGCGAGGTCACGAATGACCAGCAAGGTCCACTTGCCGCACACGATCTCAGCGGTGCGACAGACGGGACAGGTGCTGTCAGTGCTCATGTATCCGCGATTCTAGCGCAATGCTTCAGCAACTGAAGCATGCAGTTTGCGGGGCTGAGCTAGTTGTGGAGCCCGGGGGGCCCGGACGACGGGGGCCCCAAGGGCGACCCCGACGGAGGTCCGGACGGCGGTCCCGGGAGGGGGCCGGACGACGATCCGGGGAGCGGCCCGGAGGGAGAGTCAGGGGGGCTGCCGCCGTTGGACTGCGCCGGAGCGCCGACGGGGACCGGGCTGCGAAGCGTGCTGGGGCCGGCCGAGCTGCCCTCGGCGGTGTTGCTGCTCGCATCCATGAGGTCTTCCATCGAGGTCGCCGTGCGGCCCTCGGCGGCGACGAGGAGCTTGAAGTCGTGCGGGCTCGTGGCGACCCGGAGCGCGTCTTCCATGGACACCCGACCGGCCTGGTAGTGCTTGAGGAGCGCCTGGTCGAAGGTCTGCATCCCGTAGTACTCGCCCTCGGAGATGACCTCGCGCAGGTTTCCGGTCTGTTCGGGATCCATGATCATGTCCTTGGCGCGGCCGGTCATGCGGAGGATCTCGCAGACGGCGACGCGGCCGGTGCCGTCACGGGTGGGGACCAGACGCTGGGAGACGACACCACGGAGCGTCCCGGCGAGCATCGCGCGCGCCTGGTTCTGCTCGTGGGGCTCGAAGAAGTCGATGATGCGGTTGACGCTCTCCGGAGCGTCGAGGGTGTGGACGGTCGAGAGGACGAGGTGGCCGGTCTCGGCGGCGGACAGGGCGGTGCGCACGGTCTCCTGGTCGCGCATCTCGCCGATGAGGATCACATCGGGGTCCTGGCGCAGGACGCGGCGCATGGCGCGGCTGAATGAGGCGGTGTCCATCCCCACCTCACGCTGGTTGATGATCGAGTTGCGGTCTTTGTGCAGGTACTCGATCGGATCCTCGATCGTCACGATGTGGGCCTGCCGCGTCTCGTTGATGTGGTCGATGATCGCGGCCAGCGTGGTTGACTTACCCGAGCCGGTGGTCCCGGTGAGGAGGATCAGCCCGCGCTCCTCATCGGCGATCTCTGAGATCACCGGGGGCAGGCCAAGCTCCTGGACCGTCTTCACGCCGAACGGGATGACGCGCATGACGACCGAGACGGTGCCCCGCTGGCGAAAGGCGTTGACGCGGAAGCGAGCCAGTCCGGGGACAGCGTGCGAAAAGTCGACCTCGTTGTCCTCTTCGAACTCGGCCAGCTTGTCGGTGTGCTCGGCGAGCATCTCGCGGACCACGCGCTCGGTGTCCTCCTCCTGGAGAACCTCCCAGTCCTCCATCTTGTGGAGGCTTCCGTGCACGCGGGATAGCGGCAGCGACTTCACCTTCAGGTGAAGATCGGAGCCGTCGTTCTCGACGATCCATCGCAGCGCCTGGTCAAGCTGGAACATCCAGACCCCTCATCGGCCGCGACCGACGCGGCCTTGAGAGATGGAGAAGCCCTACGGACGCCCCAGGACATGAAGGAGCGAAGCAAGAGGCAAAAGCTGGGTGCAGCGATTGATGGGCACGCGTAAGCGTTCCGTCCGGCGAAACTCGCGTGCGGTTTCGACGGAGGGCTTGCTTACGCCTGAACGCCCCTAAGCGACGTCGCGCAGCTTCTGCGCCTCAGCCAGCGACTGAAGCTTTTTGAGCGACTGATTCTCGATCTGGCGAATCCGCTCGCGCGTGACGTTGAACGTCCGCCCCACCTCGTCGAGGGTCCGCGGATGCTCGCCGCCCAGGCCGTAGCGGAGCTCAAGCACGCGCCGCTCCCGGTAGGACAGGTTCTCAAGCGCCTCGCGGAGCGCCTCCTTGGTGAGGATCTCGGCCGCGCGCTCGTAGGGGGACTCGGCGCGCTCGTCGGCGATGAACTGCCCGAACTCGGACTCTTCCTCGTCGCCGACCGGCTTCTCGAGCGAGACCGGAGCCTGGGCCGAGCGCTTGATCGACTCGACCTCATCGGGCTCGATGCCCGTGACCTCGGCGATCTCCTCGGCCGTGGGCTCGCGCCCCAGCTCGGTGACGAGCTTGCGCTCGGCGCGCCCGATCTTGTTCAGCTTCTCGACGACGTGAACGGGAATCCGGATCGTCCGCGCCTTGTCGGCGAGCGCGCGGGCGATGGCCTGGCGGATCCACCACGTGGCGTAGGTGGAGAACTTGAAGCCCTTGCGGTAGTCGAACTTCTCGGCCGCGCGCACCAGGCCCAGCGTCCCCTCCTGAATCAGGTCGAGGAAGGGCAGGCCCTGGTTCCGGTAGTTCTTGGCGATGGAGACGACGAGCCGGAGGTTCGACTCGACCATCTTCTGCTTGGCGTCGAGGTCGCCGCGCTCGATGCGCTTGGCCAGGTCGACCTCCTCCTGGGCGGTGAGCAGCCTGACCTTTCCGATGTCCTTGAGGAAGAGCTGCAAGGAGTCGGTGGTCATGTCCGGCTTGAGGTCGAGGGTGGTCCGCGGCTTGCGCCGCCCGCCGCGCTTATCGGGCGCGCGCTCAACCTCAGCCGCCGCGATTGCCGGGTCGAGCTCCTCTACGAGCTCGATCTCCGCCCGCTCGAGGAAGCCGTGGAGCTCCTCGACATCCGTTTCGTCGAGATCGAGCTCCGAAACCGCGCCGGCAATCTCGGCGTAGGTCAGCACGCCGAGCTGCTGGCCCCGGTTGACAAGGCCCTTGATCTCCTCGAGTTCTTGAAGTTCCGCTACTGACATTTCATCCCGTTCTCAGGTCTGGCTACCTACCCTGGTGGCTGCCCGGCACCGGGGCTAACAACAACGAGCGTAGCCGCGAGGGCGCAGGCCCGCCATTCAAGCGGCAGTATAGTGCTGGCAACGCCTCCGATTCGGGGTTGGGTCGGCCTTATGAGACGTTTTTCGGCAGTCTGTCGAAGACTGTTACCTACAACTGCGAAATACGTTTCAGGTTGGACGCAAGTTCCGGTCTTTCCCTTGTTTGATGACTGACGATCACTCTTCTGACCTGCTCAGCGCGCTGCCGCGCTCCCGGCCCCACCGCCGAAGTGCCAAGCGTCCGGCCCGGGAGGCCCCGGCCCGCGAGCCTGAGGCCCAGCAGGCGACGCGCGAGGCGCCGCAGCCCGCAGCCAAGAAGACGACGCGCGCCAAGGCCACGCCGGCCACTCGCGCGGCCAAATCACCCCGCCCCGCGGCAGCGAAGGCTTCGAAGCCGGCGCCCTCGACACCGGCGAAACCCAGATCCACCGCGGCGAAGCCGAAACGACTCCCGCAGCCCGCGCAACCGCGGGGCGTCCCGCGAGCAAAGCGGGGAGCACGGCCTGAGCCGAGCACGGAGTTCCCGGTTCTGCGCACCGCCGTCCAGGCCGCAGCGGAGCTGACCGAGATCGGGGTCACGCTCAGCGCCAAGGCGCTGCGCCGGGTGGTCGGGCGCCTCCCCCGGCCTTAACCCGCAAGGGCTGACGGAGCGCTCCCCCGGCCCGGGAGGGGTTTCGACGCCTTCCGCGAAGCCAACTCGTATACTGCCGCGCCAATCCACGCCGAACGATCTTTCCGTCCGCGGAAGATCGGCGGGGGAACCACTTGCGGTCCGTCAGGTCCGCAGGGGCGAATCGGCCCAGTAAAGGGTCGTAGCGCAACACCAGCGCGAGCCCGTCAGCTCACCCCGTAGGCGTCACCAATAAATGCCCCGAATCGTGATCCGTCGCGCTATCCCCTACGTTGCCGCATTCGCTTGCGCGGCCGGCTTTGTCGCGCCGTCGTTGGCCGAGGCCTCCGGCGGCTCAGGCGGATCCGGCTTCGGCACGGCCAGCGGCGGATCGGGGAGCGCCAGCGGGTCGCAGGGCCAGGTCACAGCCCAGCCCGGGAATGTTCCCGTCACCGCCAGCGGCGACGGGATGACCATCTCCACCAATGCTTCGGGCATCCTGCGCCGCGGCCTCACCGTGACGGGCTCGCTCCCGTCGGCCGACTCCGGCAAGACGGTTGACGTCGAGATCTCCGGCGCCAAGACGAACTGGGCGTGGGAGACCGTGGCCACCGGTCAGGTTCGGAGCAACGGCACCTTCTCCGCCGTATGGGCGACCAACCACATCGGCCGCTTCTCGATCCGGGCCGTGACCGGCCCCGCCGGCGACGCCAGTGCCTCGGCCGCCGGCCCCACGGTCACCGTGACGGTCTACCGGCCGTCTCTGGCCACGCTCTACGGGCCGGGCTTCTACGGTCACAAGACGGCCTGCGGAGTCACTCTCCGCCGGACCACCATCGGAGTGGCGAACCGCACGCTGCCGTGTGGCACGCCGGTGGCGATCTACTACGACGGCGAGACCCTCATCGTCCCGGTGATCGACCGCGGTCCCTACGCCCACAATGCCGACTGGGATCTGACGATGGCCACCGGCAAGGCGCTCGGGATGACCGGCACGGCGCTGCTGGACGCCACCTCGCTGCCGCGCAGCAGCTGATCGCCTCCAGCACAGCCCCCGCGCACGCAGCCGCGCCGCGCCGCAACAATGTGGGCATGGCCGAACTGATCACGATCGCCGAGGCGCGCCGCCGAGTGCTGACGGCAACGCGGCCGCTGGCACCGGAGACCATTCGCGTGGCCGACGCCCTGGGACGCGTGCTGGCCGAGCCGGTCACGGCCACCGGTGATGTCCCCCCCTTCTCCGCCTCGGCCATGGATGGCTACGCCGTGCAGGCCGGGCCCGCGGGACGGCGTCTTAGGGTCGTGGGCGAGTCACGCGCCGGGACGCCGAGCCCGCGCGCACTCGCCGAAGGCGAGGCGATTCGCATCTCCACCGGCGCCGCCGTCCCCGACGGAGCCACGGCCGTGATTCCCCAGGAGGAGGTGGAGGTCGAGGACGGTGCGGTCCTGTTGGGAGCCGAGGTCGCGCCCGGAACCCACCTGCGCCCTGCTGGCGAGGTCATGCACGCCGGCCAGCCCATCCTGACCGCGGGCACCGTCATCGACGCGGCGGAGCTCGGGGCCGCGATCTCCGCCGGCGCCGCCCAGGTGTCGGTCATCCGGCGCCCGCGGGCCGCTGTGCTCTGCACCGGCGATGAGCTCCGTGAGCCGGGCGAGCGGCTCGCGCCGGGCGAGATTTACAACTCCAACGGCCCGATGCTGGTCGCGCTGGCCACCCGTTCCGGGGCCGTGAGCGGCCCCGCGGGCCGGCTTCCCGATGACCCAGGGGCCACCGAGACGGGCCTCGAGGAGGCCCTCACCGCGGCCGAGGTGGTGATCGTCTCCGGGGGGGTCTCGGTCGGCCCTCACGATCACGTGAAGCCGGCGCTGGCCAAGCTCGGGGTCGAGGAGCTCTTCTGGGGGGTGGCCCTCCAGCCGGGCAAGCCGACCTGGTTTGGGATGCGGGCGGGGCGGCTGGTCTTCGGGCTTCCGGGCAACCCGGTTTCGGCTGCCGTGACCTTCTCCCTGTTTGTCGCCCCGGCGCTGGCGGCGCTCCAGGGGCGCGCCAGCGAGGGCCCCCCCGCCGAAGCCGTGCTGGGCGCCGCGGTCCCGCGCAACCGGCGGCGCGAGCAAGCGGTCCGGGTGCGCCTCGAGCATCGTGAGGGGACGACGGTGGCCGTGCCGAACGGGCCCCAGGGCTCACACGTGATCACCTCGCTCCTCGGCGCCGACGCGCTGGCGCTGATCCCGCCGGGAGAGGGCGCCGTGGCCGCCGGGACATCAGTGGCGCTCGCTTCGCTCAGCCGCTGACAGAATCCCGCCTGTGCCCCTGATCCTCTCCCTCATGGCCCTCGTCGCGGCACTGATCGCGGCCCGCGAGCAGCGCCGGCGCCGCCAGCCGGCTCAGGCCGTGATCCTCTCGCCCCCGCACTCGACCGTAATCGCCACCGACGGGGCGGTGCGCTCGGTCCAGGTGGCCGAGCTCACGCTACCGCCGGCTCAACTCGAGCGTCTGTGGACGACGGAGAACCTGGAGAACCTGGCCCGCACCTACTGGCGCTTCCTCTCCCGAGTCACGCTGGGGCTGGTCCGCGTCCGCTACGGAACCGACGAGCGCTGCGTCGTGCTCATGGGCCGCCCGTTCACGGTTCTGCGCTTCGAGGCGCCGGAGTATCTCGTCGAGTCAGGCCACGGAAAGGTCAGCTGGCGGATTCGCGACGGGTTCCTGGTCGCTCGCTCGGGGCGGGGCTGCGGGTTTCTCGCCCTCGATGTGCGCCGGCTCGACGACGGACACACGAGCGGGATGGCGCGGGTCCGGATCGAGGTCGAGGTGGCCAACTTCTATCCCGCCATCGCGGCCGGCTTCAGCACGCCGGTCTACGAGGTGACCCAGTCGGCCATCCACGTGCTCGTCACCCACGCCTTCCTGCGCTCGCTGGCCCGCCTCGACCTGGCGCAGTCGAAGGTGGGAAGACTCAAGAGCTGGGTCGGCGTCGGCAGCGCTGCCGGGCGCGACCTCCAACCCAAGGACGGGCGCGCGGCCTAGCCGTAGCGCACGCCGGTCAGCGCCCGCAGCTTGGCCCGGTCGTGGCGGGCCTGCACCCGGCGCACCGTGCCGGAGCGCGAGCGCATGACCAGCGACTCGGTCGTCGCGCCCCGGTCGCCCTGATAGCGCACCCCCTGGAGGACGTCGCCGTCGGTCACTCCGGTGGCGGAGAAGAAGACGTCCTCCCCCCGCACGAGATCCTCGGCCCTCAGCACCCGGTCGAGGTCGTAGCCGGCGTCGAGCGCCGCCTCGCGCTCCTCGTCGTTGCGCGGCCACAGGCGTCCCAGCAGCTCCCCGCCGATGCACTTGATCGCCGCCGCCGAGATGACCCCCTCGGGTGTGCCTCCAATCCCCCACAGGAGGTCCACCGGCGTGTTCTCGCTCACCGCGAGCATCGCCCCGGCGACGTCGCCGTCGGTGATCAGCCTGACCCGGGCCCCGGCCTCGCGGACTTCGGCCATGGCCTCGTGGTGGCGCTCGCGGTCGAGCATCACGACCATCACGTCGCGGATGTCGATCCCCTTGCGCTCGGCGATCAGCCGGATCGTCTCCGGGAGCGGACGGTCGAGGTCGAGCAGGTCGGCGATCTCAGGTCCGCCGGCGATCTTCTCCATGTACACGGCCGGACCGGGATCGAACATGGCGCCGCGCTCGGCCAGCGCGATCACGGCGATCGCGTTCGGCATGCCGAGCGCCGTCAGCCGAGTCCCCTCCAGCGGGTCGACGGCCACGTCGACCTGGGGCGGTGTGCCGTCGCCGATCTGCTCGCCGTTGTAGAGCATCGGGGCTTCGTCCTTCTCCCCCTCCCCGATCACCACGACACCGTCCATCGACACCGAATGCAGGACGTGGCGCATGGCGTCGACCGCGGCCTGGTCGGCGCCTTCCTTGTCGCCGCGGCCGACCATCCGCGCCGCGGCGAGGGCCGCCGCCTCGGTGACCCGGACGAGCTCGAGGGCGAGGTTGCGGTCCGGCCGGTTCTCGGGTACCTCGACGGTCACAGGACGCCCGGCGGGTTGCGGCGGGGCGCGTTCTCCTGGTAGCGCCAGGCCGCGCCGGCGATGATGAGCAGCGTCCCGACGAGGGCGATCCACCAGCCGTAGTCCACCGTGATCTGGTCGGTCGGGGAACCAGGCTTGTCGATCACCCCCCGGAAGAGCACGAGGACCAGCGCCGTGACCCCCACCACGGCCGTCAGCTCACCCCGGGGCCAGGACAGGGCGTGACCGCGGATGATGATCCAGGCCAGGATCAGCGGGGCGGCCGCGGCCGCCAGGAGCAGGAAGCGCATGATGAGCAGCGAGTGCCAGCCCGTGCACGACCCGTTGGGCCCGTAGCAGCCGTTGAGCTGGGTGTAGTGGTTGCCGAGCGAGAACCAGGGGAGAAAGACCGAGATACCGATCAGGACCGCGCCGACGATCGCGAGCAGCTCCCCGCGATTGAGCGCTCTCACGTCCATTGCCGGGCAGCCTAACCGGTCCATCACGGTGGTAGGTTCGGTCGCCTTGGAGCTGCACCAGGTGATCCCCCAGGCGGCGAACGTAGAGGTGCCGGAAATCCTGGCCGGCCTCCAGCTCGAGGAGCAGGCCGGGGCCAGCCGCCCCTACACGGTCGTCAACTTCATCGCCAGCGCCGACGGCCGAGCCACCTTCCAGGGCCGCTCGGCGCCCCTCGGCGACCCCGTCGACCGCGAGGTCTTCCACGGCCTGCGTGAGCAGGCCGAGGCGGTGATGGCGGGCACGCACACGGTCCGGATCGAGCGCTACGGACGCATGATCAAGGACCCGGGGCGGCGCGAGCGACGGCTCGCCGCCGGACGCTCACCGGAGCCCTTGTTCTGCCTCGTCACCCGCAGCGGTGATGTTCCCGTCGACGCGCCGATCTTCTCCGAGCCCGACGCGCGGGTCGTGGTCTTCGGGCCGGAGGAGCTCGAGCTGCCCGCGGTCGAGGCCCAGCTTCAGGTGGTGCGCCTCGACCCGGGCGAGCTGACCCTGACCACCGCACTGCGCCGCCTGCGCTCCGAGTTCGGGGTTCGCTCGCTCCTGTGCGAGGGCGGTCCGACGATTTACAACGGGCTGCTCCACGAGCACCTGGTCGACGAGATGTTCCTCACCCTGGCCCCGAAGCTGTCCGGAGGCGGCGCCGAGCCCGCGATCACGAGCGGCCCCGAGCTTCCCCAACTCCAGACCATGTCGCTCGTCTGGGTCCTCGAGTCCGAGAGCAGCCTCTACCTGCGCTACCGGCTGACCTGAAACCCCGCGTTAACCGGAGCTTTTCTCGCCGGGCAACGCGGGATGGAACAATGGCTTGATGAGCAGCCCGAGCGCAGCCGGGCCGGCCGGCACGGCGAGCCAGCTTGTCGATGCCCTCGAAGCTGCGCGACAGCGAACGCTGTCGCTCGTGGCGCAGTTCGACGACGCCGAGCTTGAGCGCGTTCATTCCAGGCTCATGAGTCCGCTGGCCTGGGACCTCGGGCACATCGCGGCCTTCGAGGATCTGTGGCTGGTTCACCGCTACGGACAGCGACCACTCCTGCACGCGGAGCTGGTCGAGGTGTACGACGCCATGGAGACCCCCCGCGCCAGCCGCGGCGAGTTGCCCTTCCTCGGGGCGGATGAGGCCAGGGAGTACCTCGACCGGGTCCGGGAGCGGACGCTGGCCGTGATCGATGAGCGCGGGGTCGGCGACGGAATCCTCCACGAGCTCGTACTCCGCCACGAGCAGCAGCACAACGAGACGATGCTGCAGGCGATGCAGCTGGCCAGGCTCGATCCGGGCTTGTCTGACGGCGAGGCGC
Organism: Solirubrobacteraceae bacterium; assembly: GCA_035505215.1. GTDB lineage: Bacteria > Actinomycetota > Thermoleophilia > Solirubrobacterales > Solirubrobacteraceae > Palsa-465. Next base: position 135,736 of record DATJQY010000012.1, read on the forward strand.
CACCCCAACCCGCCCCGCGGGCCACGGGACTCGAGCTGATCGAGATCGAGGGCGGCGAGTTCCCTCTCGGTGCCCTCGGCCCGGGCTTTGCCTACGACAACGAGCGCCCACGCCACAGCACCGACATCCGCGCCTTTCGGATTGGCCGCCACCCGATCACCAACGCCAGCTACCTGCACTTCGTCGAAGGTGGGGGTTACGAGCGACGCGAGTGGTGGTCCGATGAGGGCTGGTCGTGGAAGGAGCAGTACGACATCACGCGCCCTGGCGCCTGGACGCCGGACCACACCGGGGAATGGCGGCTCGGGCACATTGAGTCACTCCATCCCGACCGCCCCGTGGTCCACGTCTCCTGGTTCGAGGCCGATGCCTTCGCCCGCGCGCACGATTTGCGCCTCCCGAGCGAAGCCGAATGGGAGAAGGCGGCGACCTGGGATCAAGCGACTGGGATGGCCCGGCGCTATCCCTGGGGGAACGAAGCACCGCTCCCGGGAGTCCATGCCAATGTGGACCTGATCGAGGCCGGACCCAGCCCCGCCGGCGCGCTGCCCGCGGGAGCCGCACCTCCGGGAGTGCTGGGGATGATCGGCGATGTCTGGGAGTGGACGCAGAGCGAGTTCAGCGCCTACCCCGGCTTCGCTCCCTACCCCTACCGCGAGTATTCGGAGCCCTTCTTCGGCGCCGGATACCGGGTCCTGCGCGGCGGCTCGTGGGCCACCAGCGCCCGCGTCGCCACCGCCACCTTCCGCAACTGGGACTTCCCCCAGCGGCGTCAGATCTTCTCCGGCTTCCGGGTGGCCGCATGAGACAGCTGCTGGAGACCGAGGCCATCCGCATCACCTCGTGTCTGTCCGAGACCGACGAGCGCACCCTGGCCGAGGACGTCCTCGACGGCCTCACCCGGCCGTTTAAGGAGCTGCCACCCAAGCACTTCTACGACGCCCGTGGCTCCGAGCTCTTCGACCGCATCTGCGAGCTCCCGGAGTACTACCCCACCCGCACCGAGCGCCTGATCCTGGAGCGCCACGCCGAGGAGATCGTCGCCCGGACCGGAGCCGGCGAGCTCGTTGAGCTCGGCTCAGGCTCGGCCGAGAAGGCGCGCATCCTGCTCGAGGCGATGGCTAGCGCTGACACCCTGCGGCGCTACGTCCCCCTCGACGTCTCCGAGCAGGCGCTCCAGCAGGCGGCCGAGGAACTGGTGGCCGACTACGACGGGCTCCAGGTCGAGGGCATCATCGGCGACTTCGAGCGCCACCTGGACTCGATTCCGGGCCGCGACGGCCAGCCCCGTCTCGTGGCACTGCTCGGAGGCACCATCGGCAACTTCCCCCCCGGCACCCGCCGCCGCCTCCTCCGGACCATCGCCGGGCTGTTGGGGCCGGACGATCGACTCATCCTCGGGACCGACCTGGTCAAGGATCCGGATGTGATCGAGGCGGCGTACGACGACGAGGAGGGCGTCACCGCCGAGTTCAACCGCAATGTCCTGACCGTGATCAATCGCGAGCTCGACGCCGACTTCTCCCCCGACGCGTTCGACCACATCGCCTTCTACGACCGTGACCACGAGTGGGTCGAGATGCGGCTCCGCGCCCGTCGCGCCCACACCGTCCTGATCTCCGGACTCGGACTACGGATCGCCTTCGCCGCCGGGGAGGAGCTGCGCACCGAGATCAGCGCCAAGTTCTCCAGGGGCCGCCTGGAGGCCGACTTCGAAGCCGCGGGCCTGATCCTTGAGCACTGGTACACCGACCCGCAGGAGCTCTTCGCGGTATCGCTGGCCGCCCGCCGGTAGGGTTCGGGACATGCGAACCGACGGCAGCGGCGCGCTGGTCGTCGGCGGGGCCTCGGGTCTCGGGGAGGCCACCGTCAGACGCCTTTACGAAGAGGGCGCGCATGTCCTGATCGCGGATGTCAATGCCGAATCCGCCGACGCGCTGGCCGGTTCGCTCGGAGACCGGGCCCACGCGATCCAAGCTGACGTGACCGATCCACGGCAGGTGGCAGAAGCGGTCGCCGCGGCCAAGGAGCTCCCCGGGGGGCTGCGGATCAGCATCTGCTGCGCCGGTATCGGATGGGCCGAACGCGTGGCCTCGAACCGGGGGCCGGCGGCGCTGGAGCCGTTCGAGACGGTGATCCGGGTCAACCTGATCGGGACCTTCAACGTGCTCCGCCTAGCCGCCGCGGCGATGCTTGAGCAGGAACCGACGCGCTCCGGCGAGCGCGGCGTCTGCATCAACACGGCTTCGATTGCCGCGTTCGACGGCCAGATCGGCCAGATCGCCTACTCGGCCTCCAAGGGCGGGATCGTGGGGATGACGCTGCCGGCAGCCCGGGACCTGGCTCGGGGTGGGATCCGGGTCTGCACAATCGCGCCGGGAACCTTCGATACGCCACTGCTGGCCGGCCTTCCGGAGGAGAACCGCCAGGCCCTGGCCGCGGCGATCCCCTTCCCGCCCCGCCTCGGGCGCCCGGAGGAGTTCGCCGCCCTGGCCGCCCACATCGTCGAGAACGAGATGCTCAACGGCGAGGTCATCCGGCTCGACGGGGCGCTGCGGATGGCACCCAGATAGCCCGGCGGGAAGCCGGGCTGTGGTGACTGCCGAGCGACCGGAGCGGTCACCGCTAACCAGAAGCGGAGGGAGCGAGGCCCCAAGCCGGATGCGGTTACTCGAACCGCGACTGAACCCCAACTTGCGCTCCGGCTGACAGACGTGCTTACAATGCGCCGCGGGAGACGTCTAGATGCGGCTGAAAATGCCTGCAGTGCAGGGAAGTCTACGGTGCATGCCGGGTGCCCCGTCCGATCGTGAGGGGGGCGCACGATGACGGGGATCGGGAGCTGCCAGGCGGCTCTCGTCGACGCGGAGGAGCTCCTCCAATACGTCGTCGAGTCGACCGACGAGGCGATCACCATCGTGTCCCGCGACGGGACGATCGATAGCTGGAACCGGGGCGCGGCGCGCCTCTACGGCTACACGCCGGTCGAGGCGATCGGGCAGCGGCTGGCGATGCTCGACCCGACCGGGGTGGGCGCCCAGGAGGAGAAGCTTCTACGCCAGGTCTTTGCCGGCATCTCGATCGAGCGCTTCGACATCGAGAAGATCCGGCGCGACGGCGCGCAGCTCGTCGTCACCCAGGCGATGACGCCGGTCAGGGACGCGGGTGGCCGGGTCGTCGCGGCGGCGATTCTGGCCCGCGATGTCAGCGAGCGCCGGCACTACGAGGAGCGTCTGCGCTACCTGGCCGAGTACGACCAGCTGACCGGGCTCTCCAACCGCCAGCGCTTTGAGGAGGAGCTCAAGCGTGAGCTAGCCCGTGCCGGGCGCTACAGCCATTCCGGCGCCCTGCTCAGCATCGACCTCGACAGCTTCAAGTCGACCAACGATTTCGCCGGCCACGCGGCCGGCGACGCCGTCCTGGGTGCCGTGGCCCGGACCCTCAAGCGGCGGTTTCGCTCCAGCGACGTGGTCGCTCGGCTGGGCGGTGATGAGTTCGGGATCCTGCTCACGCAGGTCGATGCCGATGCCGCCCGCAAGACCGCCGAGGACCTACTGGTCGCCGTCCACGGCTGCCGCCCCATGTTCGGCGGCCGGACGTTCCGGATCACCGCGAGCATCGGCGTGGCCACCTTCGCGGGCGATGACGCCACCTCCAGCGAGCTCCTGATCAACGCCGATCTGGCCATGTACGCCGCCAAGTCGGGAGGCCGCGACCGTGTCGTCGTCTACACGACCAGCGAGGGGCGACGGGCCCGGGCGACGGCGAAGCTGACCTGGGCCGGGCGTATCCGCGAGGCGCTTGATCGCGACGACGGCTTCGTCCTCCACATGCAGCCGATCCTCGACCTGGCCACGGACACGATCAGCCACGGCGAACTGCTCCTGCGCATGCGCGATGAGTACGGCAACCTGATCGCGCCATCGGCCTTCCTCCCCGCCGCCGAGCGCTTCGGGCTCATCCACGCCATCGATCGCTGGGTGGTCCGGCAAGCCATCCAACTCATTGCCGAAGGACGCGGTGGAGCCGGGCCGGTAAGCGTCAATCTGTCCGGCGACTCGGTGGTCGGCGATCCGCACCTGCTGGAGATGATCGAGCGGGAGCTCAAGGCCTCATCGGTCGATCCGTCACGGCTCATCTTCGAGGTCACCGAGACGGCGGCCCTTGCCAACATGCCCGAGGCGACGACGTTCGCGCGCCGGGTCAACGAACTGGGCGCGAGCCTGGCTCTCGACGACTTCGGCACCGGGTTCGGCTCCCTCTACTACCTCAAGCACCTTCCGGTCGGCTACGTCAAGCTCGACGGTGAGTTCATCCAGAACCTCCCCCAGAGCGAGGTCGACGCCCACATGGTGAACGCGATCGTCGGGATCGCCCAGGGCCTTGGGATCAAGACGGTGGCCGAGTCGGTGTCCGACGAGGAGACGATCCGGGTGCTCCGAGACCGCGGCGTCGACTACGCCCAGGGGTTCTACGTGGGCCGTCCGGTGCCGGTCTAGCGTCCCGACCGGCGCCGGGCCCACACTCGATACGATCCGTTCACAACTCGCGGGGGGCGCCGGCGAGTGAGAGGGAGAGAGATGAGACGTTTCTTCGTCTGCGAGGAGACCACCTCAGACGGCTGCGCCAGCGCCTCTGAAAAGAGTGCGGTGACCCAGACCGTGACCAAGAACATCCACACGATCCTGGGCTCGATCCGCAACAAGGCGCACTACACCGGCCAGATCGTGATCGTCAACTACTACTCGCTCGACTACGCCTCGAGCGTGGCCAACGCGCAGTCCCAGATGCTCAACCAGGTCCAGGATGCGGCCGCCAGGCCCTACCACGTCGAGATCGCAGACGGCTACGGCGAGCTCGAGCAGGCGTCGGTGCACTCCGGTTCGAACACCTGCACCGCCGGCCTCCTCACCCAGGTGGGCGGCGGCAAGTGCGGGATCCACCCCAGCTACGCCGGTTCCGCGCTGCTGGCTCAGTCGGTGGCCAAGGTGATCAAGCTCGGCGCGTCGGGAGCGAGGGCCAGTAGCCGCATCCGGCTTGGGGCCTCGCTCCCTCCGCTCTCATTTACCGGGTGACCGCTAGGAGAGCCGCTCCACCAGCATCGCCTGGCCCATCCCGCCGGCCACGCACATCGACTCGATCCCGTAGGTCCCGTCGAGCGCGGTCAGGCCATTGAGCAGCGTGGTCATGATGCGCGCCCCGGTCATCCCGAAGGGGTGACCAAGGGCGATCGCGCCCCCGAACGGATTGAGCTTCTCCTCCGAGATGCCCAGCTCCTCCTTGCAGGGGACGATCTGCGCGGCGAAGGCCTCGTTGATCTCGACGATGTCGATGTCTTCGATCTTCATCCCGGTTTCTGCCAGCAGCTTCTGGATGGCGGGGATCGGGCCCAGGCCCATGATCTCAGGCCGGATGGCGGCCACGGTGGAGGCGAGGATCCGCGCCTTGGGCTTCAGGCCGAGCGCCTGGGCCTTCTCGGCTGACATGACGAGTACGGCGGCGGCACCGTCGTTGAGCGGGCACGAGTTCCCGGCGGTGACCGTCCCATCCTCTTTGAAGGCGGGCTTCAGCTTGGCCAGGACCTCCATCGTGGTTCCGGCCCGCGGACCGTCGTCCTTATCCACAACCGTGTCCGGGACCTCGACCTCGTTGCCTTCCTTGTCGACGTCCTTGTGGGCGGCAACCGGGACGGGAACGATCTCCGCGTCGAAGTGCCCGGAGTCACGCGCCTCGACGGCGCGGTTCTGCGAGACGACGGCCCACTCGTCCTGCTGCTCACGGGTCACATGGCAGCGCTCGGCCACGTTCTCGGCTGTCAGCCCCATCGGTATGTAGACGTCGTAGAGGGCGCCGTTCTGGCCGTTCAGCTTGGGGTGCTTGGCCTCATCCATCATGCCCGCTCCGAGGCCGGCGCGGGACACCGCCTCAACGCCGGCGGCGATGTACTGGTCGCCCTCGCCGGCCTTCACGGCGTGGAAGGCCATCCGGATCGTCTGCAGCGAGGAGGCGCAGAAGCGGTTCACCGTGCACCCGGGCACGTGGTGGTCGATGCCCGCCAGGAGCAGGGCGTTTCGCCCGACGTTGTAGCCCTGCTCGCCAATGCCCGAGGCGGAGCCCATCATCACATCCACCGTCTCTCCGAAGTCCACCTCAGGGTTGCGCTCGATCAGCGCCTTCATCGGGGTGGCCGCCAGGTCGTCGGCGCGGACGGTCTTCAGCGACCCCTTCATCGCCCGCCCGATCGGCGTGCGGATGGCGTCAACGATCACTGCTTCTGGCATCTGGTCTCCTGTTGCCGAGTTAAGTTCCGTCTCTGATGCTAGGGGGCGAGGCCTAGGCGAGCTGCCTGCCCGTCAGCGCTGCATGGGCGGCCACGCCCTGGGCGTAGTCGGAGAACTCGCGGGTGCTCAGCTGCTGGGGGCCATCGCACAGGGCCGTCTCGGGATCGGGCGCCACCTCCACGAGCAGCCCGTCAGCCCCCACCGCGGCGGCGGCGCAGGAGAGCGGGCCGACCAGCCTGCGGTCTCCCGAGGCGTGGCTGGGGTCGACGATCACCGGCAGGTGGGTATGGAGCTTCAGCCACGGCACCGCACTCAGGTCGAGGGTGAAGCGGGTCGCGTTCTCGAACGTCCTGATTCCCCGCTCGCACAGGATCACCGCCTCATTGCCCTCCTTGAGGACGTAGTCGGCCGCCATCAGGAGCTCCTCCACGGTCGAGGACAGGCCGCGCTTGATCAGCACCGGCTTACCGAGCTTCCCGGCCACCTCGAGCAGGGAGTAGTTCTGCATGTTCCGCGCCCCGATCTGGATCACGTCGGCGCACTGCGCCACCATCTCGGCGTGCTGGGTGTCGAGCAGCTCGGTGACGATCGGTAGACCTGTCTCGGCCCGCGCCTCGCTCAGGATCTCAAGGCCCGCCCCGCCGAGTCCCTTGAACGAGAACGGGGAGGTCCGGGGCTTGAAGGCCCCTCCGCGGAGCATCGACGCCCCGGCCGCCGCGACAGCGCGCGCCACCGACAGTGTCTGCTCGCGTGACTCGACCGTGCACGGGCCGGCGATCAGGCAGAAGGTCTGGCCGCCCCCCACCGTCCGCCCGTCGATGCTCAGCACGGTCGGCGCGTGATGGGCCAGCTCGGAGGAGGCGAGCTTGTAAGGGCGGGAGATCGGCACCACCCGATCGACGCCGGGCATCGCTTCGAGACCCAGCTCGGCCACCCCCTCGGGATCGCCGATCGCCCCGATCGCGGTCGTCAGCTCCCCCGGCATCACCAGCACATGCAGATTGCCGACCGATTCGAGCCGTGCCTTGACGGCGCCGATCTGGTCGTCGGTCGCCCCGGGCGTCATCACGATCATCATCGCGGCAGCCCCTCAGCGAACGCCTACAGCCCCAGCCCGCGGACGCCCTTCTCGTCCCACCCGAGGTGATGGGCCAGCTCGTGGCGCACCGTGCGCGTGACCTGCGCCTTGAGGAGCTCGACGTCGTGGCCGTAGTCGCGCAGCAGGGTGTCCCGAAAGATCACGATCCGGTCGTGGAAGTAGTCCCGGGACACCGTCCCGCCCTGGTAGAGGCCGTAGAGGTGCTGGCGGCGCCCAGAGTCCGAAACGACGACCGCCACATGCTCCAGCGCCCGGTGGAACTCGAGGGGAAGATCGTCGATGGCCGACCGGACGAGGGCCTTGAAGTCGTCCTCGTCGTAGGGGTCGAAGAGATCGTCCTCGTCGTCATCGTCCTCGTAGTCCTCGCTGTCCCCCCACGACTCGGCGGCGGCGAGCCGCTCGGCCCGCTCGACGATGGCGTCGAACTCAGCCTCCGAGACGGGATCCCGCCACCCGGCGAGGCTGAGCATGAGCACGATCGCGCCCCCGCCGAGGATGACCGCACCGGCCGCGAACACGGCCAGTCCCTGGAGCACGCGGACGGGGAAGGACTGACTGAAGCCGGCGATCAGGCTGACCGCGCCGAGACCGATGATCAGGGCGGCCCCAGCCGCAATCAGAATCCGTTTCGCCGTGGGCGGCCGACTGCGCATCGCACATTGATCCTACGCAACTCATTTGGGTTGCCGGGAGCGGTTCGCTATACATGTCGCCGTCAGTGCTTGCCAGGATCGCAATCACATTGGCCGCCGCTGTGGGGCTGGGGACGCTGGTCACGGAGGCCAGCGCGGCCTCGCACGCACGCCCCGCCGCACAGGCCAGCGCCGCCTCCCTGTCCTTGACCGTCGCTCCGGCCACGGTCCACCCGGGCAACCGCTACACGATCACGATCACCGGGAGCTACACCAAGCGGGCCCACCACACGCCGTATCTGGTCGCGTTCATCCAGTACAGCGCCCGGGCCTGCAAGTCCACGGCGCCCGCTGAATACGGCCTGCCTCACGGCGACTGGACGTTCGTCGTCTTCCCCCAGGCGGAGAGCAAGTCGCCGTTCAAGAGCGTCACCTACTGGAAGGCGAGCAAGCGTCTGGGCTACCGCCGCGTGTGCACGTACCTGTATCCGGGTCCGGTGAACACCGGGACCACGGCCCAGCCGCTGGCCGAGGCCGGCGCCTACGGCGCGGCCTTCCAGGTCGACCGCTGACGGCGCGGGTCGACCGCTGACGCGGCGGGGGAGGCGACCCTTTCCCGCCGATCGCTCCTCGCCACGCCCGCCCTAGGCAGCTAGGGGTCGGCGCGAACTGCGTCAGCCAGCGCTGGCCGGCCGCACCGCCGCACCCAGCCCGAAGGACCTAGAACCCGATCGGGTGACGGACGACATAGTTGCCGCCGTCGGCCAGGTTGCCCAGCGGATCCGAGCGCCAGCGGGGACCCGTCCCGGCGGGGATATTGGGGCCGCCGTAGTCAGCGGTATCGAAGGCCCGCCCGGCCACGACCATGAAGGCGTGGCTGGCGTCGGCATAGATGGTGATGTACTGGCCCGGGCCGGGGGCGCCGTAGGACTCCATCTCAGTCGAGTCCTCGGAAGTGTTGAGCAGCCCGGCAGCGTGGAGGGCGAAGCTGACCGAGCCTGAGCAGTCATAACAGCTGGATGTCCAGTTTCCGTGGCCGCCGCCGACGCAGTACGAGGTGTCGATGATCGAGTTGGCCCCGGCTACCACGGCCTGGACGACGGCCGGTGCCCCGGCGGGCGCCGTGGCGGTGCCATCCGGGTTGATCCGGGTCTTGCCCGTGGGCGGGGCAGCCGCCACCTGGGCCACGACCTGGCGCAGCTTTTGGGACAGGGCATAGCTCACGATGCCGTTGGCGGTCACGCCCTGCTGGCGCTCGAAGGCGATCACGCTCTGGAGCGTGGCCGGGCCGAAGTCGCCGTCGACCTCGGTGCCGAAGCCGGCAAAGCTCAGGTAGGCCTGGAGGACTCGCACGTCGTGGCCCTGCATCCCCTCGCGCAGGACGCGATCGCCGAGATGCTTGGAGTCGCCCTTGAGCTTCGGGCTCCCGTTGGCCAGGGCATTGCCACCCGGAAGGAATGAGCTGCCGCCGGTGGCAAGGATCCCCGAACCACCACTCGTGCTGCTCTTGGCTTCGGCGAGGGCAGGAACGATCAGGCCTAGAAAAACAATGATGGCTAGTGCGACATTCCGTCCAGAACGGACGGGGGCAAGACTCGGCAACCTATTCCCTTCTCTTTTTCGCCTACGGGGTTAGCTGTCGGGCTCGCGCTGAAAGAGATCGCGCTACGCCACAAAACTTGCGGCGATTCGCCCCATGGAGCCAGCGGCGGCTCCAGTGGGTTCCCCGTTCCGGGGCCTCTGAGGGCTCCGGATTCGGCTGGGTTATGTCGGCGCGGCAGACTACCGCACTTCGACGACGTTTGTATCGACAACCCCTCGGCTTCCTTTAGATATGCCCCCGATCGCTAGGCTGACGGCGTGTCCGACTACACACCGGGGATGGTCGCCGCGCTGCTGCGCGCCGGAGCAATTCAGCTGATTGACGTGCGCCAGCCCGAGGAATATGCCGCCGGCCGGATCGCCGGAGCGCGGCTGATCGCGCTCCCCGAGCTCTCGGGGAAGGCCCATACGATCCCGCCGGACCGCCCGGTGGTCTTCTATTGCCGCAGCGGCTCGCGCTCGGCCATGGCCACCGAAGCCTTCATCCGGGCCGGGTTCGACGCGCACAACATGGCCGGCGGGCTTCTCGACTGGGCGGCGGCGGGGCTCCCCCTGGAGCCGGAGGACGGCTACGTCGCCGGCTGAGCGGTTGGCGGGCGAGACTCTGGGCACGTCGGGCTCCTTGTGGAAAGCGCCCTCGGCAATCCGGATAGGTTCGACCTCGCGGCGCGGTTTCCCGCTTTGACATCTCAGTTACACGCCTGGGGCCTCGACGGCCGAGACTGCGGGGCATGACTCCCCGCTGGATCGCGCTGGAGGGGGCGGCCAACGCCCGCGCCGTGGTGCCGGGCGTCCTCCTGCGCTCGGACAACCTGCAGTCGCTGAGCGAGCGAGATGTGCACGTGCTCACCGAGGAGCACGGAGTCAAGGCCGTGCTCGACCTGCGGACGGACGTCGAGGTGGAGCAGGAGGGTCCCGGACCGATGACCCGCGTTCCGGAGGTCCGGATCGAGCACCGCTCGCTCTACCCGGACTCCGGCGGCAACACCGACCTCGAACTGAGCACGCTCAAACCCTGGCAGCGCCTGCGCGACGAGGAGCCCGTCGACGAGACGCCCCCCGTCCGCGCCTATCTGAGCTACCTCCGCCGCCGGCCCGACTCGGTCGTGGGCTCTATCCGGACGATCACGCACACCCAGGGCGCCGTCCTTGTCCACTGCGCCGCGGGCAAGGACCGCACGGGCGTGGTCGTGGCCGTGGCGCTCGACGCGGCGGGCTTTGACCGCCGCGTGATCGTCGCCGACTACATGGCGAGCGCCGAGCGAATCGAGGCGATCACGGAGCGGCTGCGGGGCTCCTCCACGTATCGGGCCGAGCTCGAGGGGATCGATGCGTCCCAGCTCGCGCCGGTGCCCGAGACGATGGAGCGCTTCTTTGGCTTCATCGACACGGGCTGGGGCGGCTCGGCCGCCTGGCTCGCAGCCGAGGGCTTCACGGCGCAGGACCTTGAGCGCCTACGCCGCCGCCTGAGGGCCGCTGACGCCGCCGAGGCGGCTTAGGCCTCGGCGATCGTCCAGGTCTCGCCGCGGGCCAGGAGCTCAGCCAGCTCGGCGTCTGCCACCGGCTCCTGGAGGATCTTGCTGGGGCGACCGTAGACCGGCCGGCTCACCTGGCGAAAGATCCCAATCGGGGTCGGGCCGGTCGGATCCTCGGCCAGCCGGGCCAGCGAGAAGGCGAGACCGGGGTCCCGCCGCCCCGGATCGTGGACGATCAGGGCGTCCTCTCCGGCTTCGGCCACCGAGACGATCTGGAGGCCGCCGTCGGGCGCCCGGGCCACCCCGCGCTCGTTCTCGACCCCGAAGCGGATCGGCTGGCCGGCCTTAAGCCGGATCTGGTTGACGTCCTTGGCCTCCTTGTCGGTCAACGCCGAGAAGGCTCCGTCGTTGAACACCGGGCAGTTCTGGTAGATCTCGACCAGCGCCGCGCCCTCGTGCTCGGCGGCCGCCCGCAGGACCGCCGTCAGGTGGTGGCGGTCGCGGTCGATCGTCCGGGCGACGAACGTCGCCTCGGCCCCGAGGGCCAGGGACACCGGGTTGAACGGCTGGTCGGCCACGCCGAAGGGCGTCGACTTGGTGACCTTGCCGAGCTCCGAGGTGGGCGAGGCCTGACCCTTGGTCAGGCCGTAGATCTGGTTGTTGAAGAGGAGGATCTTGATCGGGACGTTGCGGCGCAGCGAGTGGATCAGGTGATTGCCGCCGATCGAGAGCGAGTCGCCGTCGCCGGTGATGACCCAGATCGAGAGGTCTTCGCGGGTGGCCGCCAGCCCGGTGGCCAGGGCGGGGGCGCGTCCGTGGATCCCGTGCATCCCGTAGGTGTCCATGTAGTAGGCGAAGCGCCCGGCGCAGCCGATGCCGGTGATGAAGACGATCCGCTCCGGTGGGATGCCGAGTTCGGGCATGAACTGCTGGACCGCTGAGAGCACCGCGTAGTCGCCGCAGCCCGGGCACCAGCGTGTCTCCTGGTCAGATTGGAAATCGGCCTTGGTCAGCTCGAGCGTCGCCGCGCCGTTGCCGTTGCCGTGATGTCCGTTGCTCTCGGTCATTGCCGCTCCGTGATTGCCATCTCGATCTCCCCCGCAAACAGCGGCTGACCCTGGACCTTGCAGAAGGACTCGACGTCGACCAGGTAGCGGCCGCGGAGCACCTGGGCCAGCTGGCCGGTGTTCATCTCCGGCACCAGCACGCGGTCAAAGGACCGCAGCACCTCGCCGACGTTGGCCGGGAGCGGGTTGAGGTGGCGCAGATGGGCGCTGGCCACCTTGGCGCCGGCCTCGCGCGCGCGCCTGACCCCGGCCCGGATGGCGCCCTCACTCGAGCCCCAGCCGAGCACGAGCAGGTTGGCTCCCGGCTCGGTATCGACTTCGAGCGCCGGGATGTCGCCGGCCACGCCCGCCACCTTGGCGGCACGGAGCTCGGTCATCCGCGCGTGATTGGCGGCGTCATAGGAGATGTTGCCGGTGATATCCGCCTTCTCCAGCCCGCCGATCCGGTGCTGGAGCCCGCGGATGCCGGGCACCGCCCAGGGCCGGGCCAGCTGCTCGTCGCGGGCGTAGGGCATGAACGGCTCCTCGCCCGGCGCCGGGGCCTTGGCGAAGGCGGGGTCGATCTCCGGCAGCTCGCCGACCTCGGGGACCCGCCAGGGCTCCGAGGAGGAAGCGATGAAGGTGTCAGACAGGATGATCACCGGGGTCCGGTAGCGGACGGCGATCCGCACCGCCTCGAAGGCGATCTCGAAGCACCCGCCCGCGGTGCTCGGCGCCAGCACGGGAAGCGGCGACTCGCCATGGCGCCCGTAGAGGGCCAGCAGCAGGTCAGACTGCTCGGTCTTCGTCGGCATACCGGTCGACGGGCCGGCGCGCTGGACGTCGATCACGATCATCGGGAGCTCGAGCATCACGGCGAGCCCGATCGTCTCCGCCTTCAGGTCCATCCCCGGACCGCTCGTGGCCGTGACGCCGAGCCGGCCGCCGAAGGCGGCGCCGAGGGCCATTCCGGCCGCGGCGATCTCGTCCTCGGCCTGGATCGTCGTCACGCCGAAGGCGGCGTGGCGGCTCAGCTCGTGCAGGAGCTCGGAGGCCGGGGTAATCGGATAGCTGGCCAGCAGTAGGGGCAGACGGCTCTTGGCGCTGGCAGCGATCAGCCCCAGCGAGAGCGCCGTCGTGCCGTTGACGTTGCGATAGGTGCCGGCGGGCACGTCGGTGGCCGGCTTGACCCGGTACTGGACGTCCAGGAGCTCGGTCGTCTCGCCGAACGACCAGCCCGCGTTATACGCGGCCAGGTTGGCCTGCATGACCGCCGGGTGGCGCGCGAATTTCTGCTCGATCCAGCGCTGGGTGACCTCGCTCGGGCGCCCGTACAGCCACGACAGGACCCCGAGGGCGAAGAAGTTCTTGGCCCGTCCCGCGTCCCGCGTCGAGGCCTCCTCGATCCCCTCGACGGCCCGGCTGGTCAGCGCCGTCATGGGGATCCGGTGCACGCGGTACTCGCCCAGCGAGCCGTCCTCGAGCGGGTTGGCGTCATAGCCGGCCTTCTCGAGGTTGCGCTTGGAGAAGGCATCCTCGTTGACGATGATCGTGGCGCCGCGATCGATGTCCGCCAGGTTCGCCTTGAGCGCCGCCGGGTTCATGGCTACGAGCACGTTGGGGGCGTCCCCCGGGGTGAGGATGTCCCGGGAGGCGAAGTGGATCTGGAAGGCCGAGACACCGGCCAGCGTGCCGGCGGGGGCCCGGATCTCGGCCGGGAAGTTCGGCAGCGTCGCCAGGTCGTTTCCCAGCACCGCCGTGGCGTCCGTGAACCGGCTCCCGGCCAGCTGCATGCCGTCGCCCGAGTCGCCCGCGAACCGGACGACGACGCGCTCGCGCTCTTCAATGCTCTTGGTCACTGCTTGACCTTGGTGCGCCCACCCACTCACCGATTGTAAGCGGCTGCGTGGATCGACCCGTGGCAAAGCACGGAATCGACAGCGATTGATGCGAGTGTCGCGGGCGGCGATGGCCCGCGGAAGTGCCCCGGGACGCCGCTAGAGCTTCGAGACGTTGACCGCCTTGGGACCCTTCGGCCCCTCCTCCTCCTCGTAGCTGACCCGGCTTCCCTCGGCCAGGGAGCGGTAGCCATCGGAGTTGATGTTGGTGTGGTGGACGAACAGGTCGCGCCCTCCCCCGTCAGACGCGATGAAGCCGAAGCCCTTCTCGTCGTTGAACCATTTGACGGTTCCCGTAGGCATGTGGAGTTGGTCCTCCTTGGTCTGTGCTGCTACCCCGGAGGAAATCCTGCCGATACCCCGTGGCCTGCACTTGCGTTTAGCCGTCCGGTGACGGCCTTATCGGCGCAGAAGCTATCAAGCTGACGGGACGGTCATGCTTACCGCATGGACGACCCGATGCCACTCGGTCGCGGGGTAACGCTGCCGCTCCGGGACGTGACGATTCGCGCCTCGCGCTCGTCCGGTCCCGGCGGCCAGCATGCCAACGTCACCGCCTCCCGGATCGAGGCCGTGCTCGACGTCGCCCAGTCCTCACTCCCGGACGACTACAAGCGCCGGATCATCGCCCGCTGCGGGCCGCGCGTGACCGCCACCGCCCAGGATGCCCGCAGCCAGGCGCGTAACCGCGAGCTGGCGCTGGAACGGCTTCAGCGGCGTCTGCGGGCGGCGCTGCAGACCCGCCGCCCGCGCGTGGCGACGCGGCCGAGCCAGACCGCGGTACGGCGTCGCTTGGAGAGCAAGCGCCGCCAGGCGGACCGCAAGCGGGACCGCCGGCGCCCCACCGCCGACGAGGGCTGAGGCCGTGCGCTGGATCGTCGACGGCATGAACGTGATCGGGGTCCGCCCGGACGCGTGGTGGAAGGACCGCGACGGCGCGATGCTCCGCCTCGTCGACATGCTGGAGCGCTGGGCCGCGCACGAGGGCGAGGAGGTGGCCGTCGTCTTCGAGCGCCCGCCGCGTCCGCCGATCCGCTCCACGGTGATCGAGGTCCGCCATGCCCCGCGACCCAAGCGCGACGCCGCCGATGAGGAGATCATCCGCCTGCTCCGCGCCGACTCCGAGCCGGCGGCGGTCCGGGTCGTTACCTCGGACCGCCTGCTCGCCGACCTGGCGCGCGGCACCGGAGCCACGGTGGAGGGCGCCGAGTCGTTTCGGCGCCGCCTCGAGGAGTCGCAGTGAGAACTGGCGAAGAAGGCTCCGGCTTCCGGGAATTCGCCTGCGAGAATCAACCTGATGCCCGACCAGCCCCCGCCCAAGGACCCCACCTGGCGTGACGTCGCACGCGCGGGGGCGCGACGGTCCTCGCCGGAGGACAACGGCAGCGCGGATGGGTCCGGGCGCCGGTCGGGCAACGGGTGGCGGGTGACCCCCGCCCCGGACGGGCGGGGCGGCGCCCAGGGCCAGGGCAGCGGCCCGCCCCGGCGGCCCAATGCGCGCTGGCTCGTCGTGCTGGTCGTGCTCGGGCTGCTGGCGCTCAACCTCTACATCTCCTCACAGGCGCTGCGGCCGGCCACGCGGGTTCAAATCCCCTACAGCCCCAACTTCCTCGCCCAGGTCGAGGGCAACAACGTCGACTCGATCTCTTCCACCGGGGAATCGATCCAGGGGACGCTCAAGCACGGCATCACCTATCCGGCCAACAGCAAGAGCGCGCAGACCACCGCGCTGTTCTCCACCCAGATCCCCTCCTTTGCCAATAACGACGAGCTGTTCAAGCTCCTGGCTGACCACAAGGTGACGATCAACGCCCATCCGGTTCAGACCAACCCCTCGGTGATCTCGGAGATCCTGTTCGGGTTCGGGCCGACGATCCTGATCGTCCTCGGCTTGGTGTGGCTGATGCGCCGCGCCGCGGCCGCGGGCGGGGCGGGCGGGTTGATGAGCTTCGGCCGCTCGCGCGCCCGGCGCGTCGAAGGCCAGGAGCAGGCGATCACCTTCGCCGACGTGGCCGGGATCGACGAGGCCAAGGAGGAGCTGACCGAGATCGTCGACTTCCTCAAGAACCCGGACAAGTACATCCGCCTGGGCGGAAAGATCCCTCGGGGTGTTCTCCTCTCGGGTCAGCCGGGAACCGGCAAGACGCTCCTGGCCCGCGCCGTGGCCGGCGAGGCGGGCGTGCCCTTCTTCCAGATGTCGGCCTCCGAGTTCGTCGAGATGATCGTCGGCGTCGGCGCCTCGCGCGTGCGTGACCTGTTCGCCCAGGCCAAGGAGGCCGCCCCGGCGATCGTCTTCATCGACGAGCTCGACGCCATCGGGCGCTCCCGGGCCTCGGGCGCGGCCAACATCTCCGGCGGGCACGACGAGCGCGAGCAGACGCTCAACCAGATCCTCACCGAGATGGACGGGTTCGACCCCCGGACGGGCGTGATCGTGCTCGGCGCGACCAACCGGCCGGAGATCCTCGACCAGGCGCTTCTGCGTCCCGGCCGCTTTGACCGCCGCGTCTCTGTCCAGCCGCCCGACCGCGCCGGACGCGAGGCGATCCTCCGTGTGCACACCCGCTCGGTGCCGCTGGCCCCGGACGTCGACCTGGGCGCGATCGCCTCCTCCACCCCGGGCATGGTCGGCGCCGACCTGGCCAACCTGGTCAACGAGGCGGCGCTCCTGGCCGCCCGGCGCGAGCACGAGCGGGTCACCCCCCAGGACTTCACCGACGCGATGGAGCGGATCATCCTCGGCGCCGAGCGCAAGGTCATGCTGACCGAGGAGGATCGCCGCTTGACTGCCTACCACGAGGCGGGTCACGCGATCGTGGGCATGCTCGTCCCGAGCGCCGATCCGGTGCGCAAGGTGTCGATCATCCCGCGCGGCCAGGCCCTGGGCGTGACCTTCTCAGCCCCCGACGCCGACCGCTTCAACTTCGACGAGGAGTACCTGCTGGCCCAGATCAAGGTGGCGCTGGGCGGCCGGACGGCGGAGGAGATCGTGTTCGGCAGCATCACCACGGGCGCCGAGTCGGATATCCAGCACCTGACCGAGATCGCCCGCCGGATGGTGGGGCGCTGGGGGATGAGCCGGATCATCGGGCCGATCGCCGTGATCCCGATGGAGGGATCGAGTCCGTTCCTCCCCGGCGCGTCCGAGACCTCGGAGTCAACCCAGCGGGTGGTCGACGAGGAGGTGCGGCGGATCGTCGAGTCGGCCCACACCGAGGTGACGGAGCTCCTCGGCACCCACCGCGGAAATCTCGATTCGCTGGTCGCGGCCCTGCTTGAGCACGAGACGCTCGACGAGGCCGACGCCTACGAGGCCGCCGGCCTCGAGCGCAATCGGCTGGCTCGTGACGAGGCCGCGGTGCCCGCGGTTACCCACGCCAGGGATCGAGAGCCGCGCTAGTCGCCCAGGCGGGTCAGGCGGGCCAGCGCCTCGTGGCACTCGACCACGCGCCGCTTGACCGGGTCGGAATCGTCGCGATCGTGCACGAGGTCCCACGTCCGGTCGGCGATCTCCCGCGCGTTCTCGGCCGTGGCTGACTCCCACAGCCGGTTGACGAGCTGGAGCTCGAAGCTCGTGATCTGGTCGGCGGGCTCTCCCGGGGCCAGCCGCGGGAGCGGCTCGCCCGTCGTCTCCTTCCACATTGAGGTAGCCACCAGCAACCGGTTCCGCAGCGCGATCGGATCGCTCGTCGACATGGGGACAGCTTACGTCGCCGGCAACTCCTGCTTCAGGCTGAGCACCGGCGCGAACAGATCCCCCAGCTCCTCGGCCCGTGCGAGCACCTCATCGCTCGTGAAGGTGAGCCGCGCCTCGTCCTGCTCGCGCCGACACGCCGCCACCTCCTCCCAGGTGACGGGAGTCGAGACGGTGGGGCGTTCACGCGCGCGTACCGAGTACACGTTCACCGTCGTCTTGTGGGCGTCGTTCTGGCTCCAGTCGACAAGCACCTTGCCCGGCCGCAGGCGCTTGGTCATGCGGGAGACGACCAGCTCAGGCATCCTCTGCTCCAGCAACTCGGCGATTCGCCGGGCCAGCGGTTTGGTCCGCTCGTAGGTTATGGGCACATTGAGCGGGACGTAGACCTGGAGGCCCTTCGATCCTGACGTCTTGGGGAAGCTCTGAAGCCCCAGCTGATCGAACAGCCCATGCAGGACCGCTCCCACCTCGCAGCACTCGACGAGCCCCGTCCCCGGACCGGGATCGAGATCGAACACGAGCATCGTCGGGCGCTCCGGCGCCGGGGCCAGCGAGAGTGAGGTGTGAAGCTCGATGTCGGCCAGGTTGGCCAGCCAGACCAGCGTCGCCCGGTCCTGGCAGAGCGTGTAGTTCACATCACCGATCTGGGCCGTCTGCACCCACTCGGGCCGGTGTGAGGGTGACTGCTTCTCATAGAAGTACTTGTCCTCGACCCCGTTCGGATAGCGCTTCAGGGTCAGCGGGCGGTCGTACAGGTGGGGGACCACGAGCGGGGCGATGCGGGCGTAGTAGGTGACGAGGTCGCCCTTGGTGAAGCCGGTCCGGGGGAAGAGGACCTTGTCCCAGTTGGAGATCTTCAGTGACCGCCCGTCCACGACGACGGCCAGGGCGCCGTCGGGCAGCGACTCCACCTGCTCGAACAGATCGCCCCCTCCCTCCCGGACGACGCTCACCCCCGGCTTGTCGTCACGGAGGCCCTTGAAGGACGGCGCCCGCATGACGCCCTCGCGGGTCCATTCGCGGAATTCGACCTCAGCCACGAGCTGCGGCTCGACGAACACCGCCTCGCGGGGGAGCCGCGGCGCCCGGTCGAAGGGTGAGCGCTCACGGCGAAGCGGTTCCAGCCGCCGGCCCAGCTCATCCAAGATGGCCTCCGTGAAGCCAGTGCCGACGCGCCCGGCGTAGACGAACTTGCCGTCCTCGAAGTAGCCCATGAGCAGGGCCCCGATCCGCTTCGAGCGCCGGCCTTCGCCGGGGATCCAGCCGGCGATGACGAGCTCCTGGCGCAGCGTGTTCTTGATCTTGAGCCAGGCGCCCGAGCGCCGTCCCGGTTCATAGCGGCAATCAAGCCGCTTGGCCACGATTCCTTCCAGCCCCTGCTCGCGCGTGGCCTTGAGCAATGCGCTCCCATCGCCGGGGTGAGCGGCGGGAACGCGCCAGGCCCGACCGCCCAGTTCGAGCTCCTGCAAACGGTGGCGCCGCTCCTCGTAGGAGCGCTCGATCAGCGAGTGCCCGTCGAGGTAGAGTAGATCGAAGATGGCGTAGACGACGGGCACGCTCGCGGCCAGCCGCTTGACCACGCTCGGCGAGGTGACGTGCATCCGCCGCTGCAGGCGCTCAAAGCTCGGCTTGCCCTGCTCGTCGAAGGCGACGATCTCGCCGTCGAGCACCGCCTCGTGCATGCCCAGTTGATCGAGGATCCCGCGGACCTCCGGATAGGCGGCCGTGATGTCGTTGAGGTTCCGGCTCTCGAGCCGCAACCGCCCCGGCTGGGCGTAGGCGATGGCTCGGACCCCGTCCCACTTGACCTCGAAGCCCCACTGCGTCTGATCCCGGGGGACGGTGGTGCTGCTCCGGGCCATCATCGGGATGATCCGCTCCGGCATCGTCTCGCGCCCCGGGTCCTCCGGCAGATCCATCCGGTGGATCATCCAGTCGTTCTTGCCGTCGCCGTCGTGGCCGATCGGGAAGAGCCCGTAGCGGCCGTTCAGGCGCTCTCCGTGGAAGGTGACCTCGACCTTGCGCTCCTCCCACTTGTGGACGTCGAATGTCCCCCGGTCCCAGATCCGCATGGTTCCGGCCCCGTACTGCCCCTTGGGGATGTCGCCCTCGAACTCGAGGTACTCCAGCGGGTGGTCCTCGGTCCTGACCGCCAGGCGGTTCTCGGCCGGGTCCGCCGGGATTCCGTTGGGCACCGCCCACGACGCCAGGGCGCCGTCGTGCTCCAGGCGAAGGTCCCAGTGCAACCGGGTGGCGTGGTGCTGCTGGACGACGAAGCGCGGGGCGGCGCCTTTGCGGCGACGGCGGCCGTCCGCGGATGGCTCAGGCGTGGCCTTGAAGTCTCGCTTGGCCTCGTACTCGCTCAGCTTCTTTGGCGCCATCGCCACCCATGATGCATCAGGGGGTCAGCGAGCGGCCACCGTATGTCAGCGCGCTCGTGACCACGAGCAGAATCGTGGTGGCGACGATCAGCCAGGTGTAGCGCCGACGCTCGCAGCGGTAGGCGAACACGAGCACAGCCGGAAAGGCGGTGATGAGCAGGCGGGCGTTGGGCGACATGTTCTCGGAGACGATGGCGAGGAGTCCCACGCTCAGCGTGAAGGCCATCGCCTCGACCGACACGCGCCCGGGCCGCTTGAACAGCAGCACGACCCCGGCCACCAGCACGAGCGCCCCCAACAGGCCGGCCGCCGGGCCGACGTTGATGTTGAGGTGGTGCAGACTGACCTTGCCGAGCTCGTGGGCCAGGTAGCGCCCCTGGTGGACGAGGGCCAACGGGTCGACCTTCTCCCCCCAGCCGTCGCGCTGGGCCTTCAAGGTCGCGAACGGCGTCCCGGTCCAGACCCACAGGAAGGCGGCGAACGCACCCACCCCGGCCACCGACAGCACCGGCGCCAGCAGGCTCCGCCGCGCCGCCGGGTCACGCCAGCCCCGGCGGCGCAGTTCCAGGCCGGCGGCGACGGCGCAGGCGACGACGAGCGCAACGGCATCGGGCTGGACCGCCGTGGCCAGCCCGGCCAGCGCTCCGGCCAGGATCCAGCGCCGGCGCTGAAGCGCGAGCAGGCAGCCGGCGGCGAGGGGGAGCAGGAGGCCCTCGGCGTAGGCCATCGAGAAGACGATCGAGCCGGGGAAGAAGCAGAACATCACGGTGGCCCGGCGCGCGCCGGCTTCCCCCCACCAGTCGGTGGTCAGGCGCTGCACGAGCAGCGCCGCCACCAGACCCCCGCACAGGGAGATGAGGACGCCCGCGATGATCACCGAGTTGGGCGGACCGGGGAGATGGACGACAAACCAGATGGTCAGCGGGTAGAGGGGAAAGAAGCCAAGCGCCGTGGGGTACTGCGAGGTGTGTCTGGGATAGCCGCCGCTGGCGATCTGGCCGTACCAGGTGCCGTCCCAGCGCCCCAGCTCGGAAATCAACGAGTGGTGCTCAAGGGCGCCCGCGGCCACAGCGACGAACAGCAACAGGACCCGGCTGGCCAGGTAGACGAGGATCGTCCAGCGCACGGCGCCCAGAGCGCGCTGGCCGGGGACGGCATCGGCCACGGCCTCATCTGTAGTTAGGACGGTCACGTGCCGGCCGTACAGCGTAGGCAACGGGCGCGTCATCCGGTCCGCCCAGCCCCTGCTGGCCAATCTTCACCACTTTTTACGCGCAGACGCCATCATTTCCTCGTAATGGCGCGAGTACTGGTGGTTGATGACGAGCCGGCGGTGAGGCGGGCGCTCGAACGAGCGCTGGCCCTTGACAACTACGACGTTGAGCTCGCCGCCGACGGACAGGAGGCCCTGGACTCGCTCGCCGCCGCCCCCGCTGATGCCATCGTTCTCGACGTGATGATGCCTCGGGTCGACGGGCTCGAGGTGGCGCGGCGGATGCGCCGGGCCGGCGACCGCACCCCGATCCTCATGCTCACCGCGCGTGACGCCATCGACGACCGCGTCACCGGGCTCGACGTGGGGGCCGACGACTACCTGGTCAAGCCCTTCGCCCTCCGGGAGCTCCAGGCGCGGCTACGGGCGCTGCTGCGCCGCACCGGTGGCGGCGACGGTGATGAGGTCTTGCGCTTTGAGGACCTGGTCCTCGATCCGACCGCCCACGAGGTCCGCCGCGCCGACCGCCTGGTCGAGCTGACCAAGACCGAGTTCCTCCTCCTCGAGCTCTTCCTTCGCCATCCCCGGCAAGTCCTCACGCGGTCGCAGATCTTCGAACAGGTTTGGGGTTATGACTTCGGGCCCACCTCGAACGCACTTGGCGTCTACATGGGCTATCTGAGACGAAAGACCGAGGCCGGCGGCGGGTCGCGCCTGCTGCACACGGTGCGCGGCGTGGGCTACATCCTGCGCGACTGATGACCCTGCGACGACGGGTTGGGCTGGCAGCCGGCGCCGCGGTGGCGGTCGCCGTGATCCTGATGGCGGGGATCAGCTACTGGGTGGTGCGCGATCAGCTGCGAGGTCAGGTCGACGATGCGCTCCGGGCTCAGGCGACGGCGATCCTCCGCAATCCGTTCACGCTCGAGCACCCAGTGCCGGGGATCCCGGCGAGCGCCGGAGGCCCGGCGCCCTATGTGCAGTTCGTGGCGGCCGACGGCACGACCCTCCCGCGCATGGGCGGCCTGACGCTGCCGGCGCCCCCCGGGGTGGCAGCGGTTGCGGCCGGAAACGCCCCCGCCTTCCTGTCCGACGTCCAGGTGGGCGGAAGCCATCTCCGGGAGTTCACCTTCCGCGACCCCTCCCTCGCCTTCTCCGGCCAGGGGGTCGCCGTCCAGCTCGCCCGTCCCCTCAGCTCGGTCGACAACGTCCTGCATAAGCTGCGGCTGATCCTGGTCGTCCTGGTCCTGGGCGGCATCGCCCTCGCCCTGGTCCTCGGTCGCCTCGCCGCGCGCCGCGTCCTGGCCCCGCTGGCCGAGGTCGCGGACACCGCCCAGCACATCTCCGAGACCGAGGACCTCACCGCCCGGATCCACGTTCACTCCGAGGACGAGGTGGGCCAGCTGGCCACCCGCTTCAACGCCATGCTCGCGCGCCTCGGCGCCTCGCGCAATGAGCTCGATGAATCGGTCCGCGCCCAGCGCCAGCTCGTCGCCGACGCCTCGCACGAGCTCCGCACCCCGATCACCAGCCTGCGAACGAACATCGAGCTCCTGCTCCAGCACCCCGACCTCACCGAGGAAGAGCGAGGACGGATGCTGGCCGACGTGGTCGAGCAGACCGAGGAGCTGAGCGGGCTGATCGGTGACCTGATCGAGCTGGCCCGCGGAGACCTCCCGCCCGATGCCATCGAGGACGTCCGCCTGGACCAGGTGGTGGCCGAATGCCTCACCCGGGCGAGACGTAACTTCCCCCACATCCGCTACGAGACGAGGCTGGCTCCCGTCCTCATTCCCGGGACTCCGGAGCGCCTCGGCCGCGCGGTCAACAACCTCCTCGACAACGCTGCCCGCCATTCGCCTCACGGCGGCACTGTGGAGGTCGACGTCGACCAGACCGGGGTCCGCGTCCGGGATCACGGACCGGGCGTGGCCGAGGATGACCTCCCCTACGTCTTCGACCGCTTCTATCGCGGCGCCAGCTCACGCGGCAAACAGGGCAGCGGGCTCGGCCTGGCCATCGTCCGCCAGGTCGCCGAGCAGCATCACGGCTCGGTCGAGGTCGTCAACGCCCCGGACGGCGGCGCCGTGTTCACCCTGCGGCTTCCGCTCGTGGCGGCCGAGGCCTCAGGGGACGGGTGGCTTGACGAGCCTGCCCTGCCGGGCGTTGATGAACCGCTTGCGCAGGAGCCAGAAGAGGATCCCGAACACCGGGAGCACGACCAGGAGCAGCGTCCCGCGGCTCAGCGATCCGCCGACTAGGGCGATCAGCGCAATTCCCACCCCGACGGCTGGGATCCCGGCCAGCAGCGTCGTGTGCGACCGGTAGCCGGCAAAGTGCTCCCGGGCCGTGACCTCCATCACCCCGAGGACGCAGACGACGACACCGACGATCAGGACCGGCCCGACCGGGTGGTGCTCGTGCAGCCGCACCAGGCCCACGACCACCGCGATCGCCCCGAAGAAGATCGCCAGCTCGGACAGGGGCAGTCCGCCGAACCGGCCCGGCGGCGGATCACCATAGGTGCGGCCGGTCAGGGTCGTCGACAGCGCTCCCTGCGAGCTCGCAGGCCGCGGGACGGCGGGCTCGGCACTGCCGATCGCCGGGGCGCCGGCGGCCCCCGGCGCGCTCACGGCGCCTCTGCTTGCGGCGGCGCGCCGCCGCTTGCGTGACCGTCGCTTGGACTGGGCTGGCGCCACAGCGCCAGGATAATCCCCCCGCTAGGAGGTGGGAGCCGTCTCAGACCGCACGTTCGAGGCGTCGGCGAACTCCCGGAACAGGCCGGTGACCACGAACACCACCTGCTCGGCGATGTCAACCGTGTTGTCGCCGATCCGCTCCAGACAGCGGGCGACGAGGATCATGAACATCGCCCACTCGCGCATCTCGATGTTGTCGCCCACCTCGACGGCGCGCCGGAAGATCTGACGGTTGAGGCTGTTGATCTCGGAGTCCTGGCGCAGCAGGTCCCGGGCCACATCCTCGTTGCGGGTGGCCAGCGCCTCCTTGGCCTCGGCCACCTGGGAGCGGGCGAGCTGGCCCATCTTCTCGATCGCGTCCAGGATGTCCTTGTCCTTGGGCGACTCGAAGCCGGACAGGGGGACCAATTTGGCGATGTTCACGCACTGGTCGCCCATCCGCTCGATGCAGCGGAGAATGTGCAGGAGCGCGGCCACGATCCGCAGGTCGCCCGCCACCGGCGCCTGCCGGGCCAGCAGCGAGAGGATCGCCTGGTGCACCTCCAGGTAGCGGCCGTCGATCCGGTCGTCGTCGGCCACGACCATGGCCGCCAGCTCGACGTCCTGGTAGCTGATCGCCTCGAGCGCGCGGTCGAGCTGCTGGGTAACGAGGTCCAGCCCCCCCAACGTCTGCTCCTCCAGCGCCTTGAGGTCCTCGCGGTACTGGTGGCGGACTTCTTCCATGATCTAGGCCTACCCGAACTTCCCGGTGACGTAGCGCTCGGTGCGCTCGTCCTTGGGTTTGGTGAAGATCTCAGTCGTGGGCCCGTGCTCGACGAGCTCCCCGTCGAGCAGGAAGGCGGTGGTGTCTGCCACCCGCGCCGCCTGCTGCATGTTGTGGGTCACGATCACGATCGTGTAGCGGGACTTGAGCTCATCCACGAGCTCCTCGATCTTCAAGGTCGAGATCGGGTCCAGGGCCGAGGCCGGCTCGTCCATCAGCACCACGTCCGGCTCAACCGCGATCGCCCGGGCGATGCATAGCCGCTGCTGCTGACCACCGGAGAGTCCGATCCCGGGCTCATTCAGCCGGTCTTTGACCTCGTCCATCAGCCCCACCGAATGCAGCGACCCGTGCACGAGCTCCTTCATGTCCTTCGCCTTGGTGCCGGTCAGCCGGAGCCCCGCGGCCACGTTGTCGAAAATCGACATCGTCGGGAACGGGTTCGGCTTCTGGAAGACCATCCCGATCATGCGCCGCACCGCGGTCACGTCGATCCCCTGGCCGTAGAGCTCGGTGTCGTCGATCTTGACGCTGCCTTCAGCGCGCGCACCGGGGATCTCCTCGTGCATCCGGTTGATGCAGCGCACCACCGTCGACTTGCCGGAGCCGGAGGGTCCGATCAGCGCGGTCGCCTGGTTGGCCGCGAACTCGATGTCCAGGTCCTTGATCGTGTGGTGCTCGCCGTAGTAGGCGTTCAGCCCCTTGATCGTGACCGTGTGCCCCTGGGTCGTGGGCGCGGGCCGTCGCTTCTCAGGTGTCAGGCTGGTTTGGGGCGAGGCCACAGCGCTCGAAGTATCGGTTTCCTGCGTGCTCGTGGTGTCGGGAGGGATCATGCCATGCGACTCCTTCCAGCGATCAATCGCGCAGTCAGGTTGAAGATCAGAACCAAGGTCACCAGCACGAGCGCAGCGCCCCACGCCCGGGCGACGATTTCGTTCCGGGGAGAGGTTATGTCGTTGAAGATCTGGAATGGAAGCGTGTTCATCTGCTGGTTGAGGTTGCCGGTCAGCACCGTGGCCACCGAGACCGTGAACAGCAACGGTGCGGTCTCACCCATGCCGCGGGCCACCGAGAGCAGAGAGCCCGTCACCAGCCCCGGGGCGGCCGTGGGGAGCACGACCTTCTGGATTACCCGCCAGCGCGGCGCGCCGAGCGCCAGAGCAGCCTCCCGGAGGCTGGCCGGCACGAGCAGCAGGACCACCTCGGAAGAGCGAATCACGATCGGCAGCATCAGCAATGCGATGGCGACCGAGCCCTTCCACCCGGCAAAGCCGTTACCGCCGACCTTTGAGATCACCAGCACGATGTAGACAAACAGCCCGAACATGATCGAGGGGACGCCCGTCATCACGTCGACGAAGTAGCGGATCACGCTGGCATACCAGGAGTCGCGTCCGTACTCGGTCAGGTAAAGGGCGACGCAGATTCCGATCGGGATCGCGATCAGCGAGGCCAGCGCAACGATCTCCAGCGTGCCGAAGATTGCGCTCCGGACCCCGCCCGGGTTGCCGAAGAAGTTGCCGTTCGGGTCGGTGGTGAAGAAGCCGCTCGTCGTCCAGGCGCTGATCCCTTTGTGGATCAGGTAGTAGACGATCAGAATCAGCGGCACGAGCGCCACGCACGTGGCGGCGGCCAAGAGCCCGCGCATCACCTTGTCGGTGCGCCGGCGCCGTCCGGAGACGGTGGGGAGCCCGCTCACCGGGCTCATGCGTTCCCACCCGCCGGCCCGGAAGCGATCGTCATGCCTGTGGCTCCGGTGCCGCGGGTCCCCCGGGAGCCACGGGAGACGAACCAGCGGGCGACGATGTTGACGATCAGGGTCAGGATGAACAGGACCAGTCCGGCGTAGAACAGCGACGACTTCCAGAGTGCCGTGTTGGACGCTTCGCCGAACTCGTTGGCGATCACCGCCGCCAGCGAGTATCCCTGCGCGAACAGGTGCTTGCCAATCGTCGGTGCGTTGCCGATCAGCAGCACGACGGCGATCGTCTCGCCGAGCGCGCGGCCGAGCCCGAGCATCGCCCCGCCGGTGATCCCGGGCCTCGCGTACGGGATCACCGCCATCCGGATCATCTCCCAGCGCGTAGCGCCCAGCGCCAGCGCCGCCTCCTTGTTCTCGGGCGGCACGGTCGCGATCACCTCGCGGGAGATCGCCGACACGATGGGCAGGATCATGATCGCCAGGATCAGCCCGGCGATGAAGTAGTTGTAGAGGGCGGGCGTGCCACCGCCGATCCAGGGGATGAACGAGAACGTGCTGGCGAACCACTTTTCCGCCGGCAGCAGCTTGGGTGCCAGCACGAACACACCCCACAGCCCGTAGACGACCGAGGGGACGGCCGCGAGGAGGTCGACCAGGATCGAGACCGGCCCCTTGAGGCGACGCGGGCACGACTCGACGATGAACAGCGACGTCGCCACGGCCACGGGAACGCCGATGGCGAGCGCGATCGCCGAGGTGATCAGCGTGCCCACAAGTAGTGCCGCGCCGTGGAAGACGCTGTGCGCCGGATCCCAGTCGTTGGCGAAGACGAAGCTGAGCCCACTGTGACTGATCGCGGTTCCCGACTGCCCGATCAGGCGGATGAAGAAGTAGGCGATGATGATCAGGATCAGCGTGGCCAGGGCGGTCAGCCCCCAGCGCAGAACCTGATCCGGAAGGCGGCTGCCCGACGAGCGCTCGACAAGCGAGCGACCG
Source organism: Solirubrobacteraceae bacterium (assembly GCA_035505215.1). Taxonomy (GTDB): domain Bacteria; phylum Actinomycetota; class Thermoleophilia; order Solirubrobacterales; family Solirubrobacteraceae; genus Palsa-465. Next base: position 163,220 of record DATJQY010000012.1, read on the forward strand.
CCGGGCATTTCTGTTGTCGTTACCGCCAACTGCTTCTCCCTACGAGATCGGAGACCCGTTGCAGGTCATCGCCCCGAGCTGGGCGTTGTCCTTTTCCTTCAGGCTCGACGGCAGCGGCGCGTAGGGCAGCTGGTTCGAGCCGGCGCCCAGGGTGCTCTGACCCGCACCAAAGGCGTAGGTCAAAAAGCGCTTGAGGCCGCTGGCCACGCTGGAGCTGGCGCCCCCGCTCTTGCACGGGTCCTTGTAGGCGTCCAGGAACGTCTGGGAGACGATCGGATATGCCGCCGGACTGGGCGAGTTGATCGTCGAGATCCCCAGGTCGGCCGGGACCTTGATCCCGTTGGCCGCCGCCGAGGTGTTCTGGATGCTCGGTAGGACGTAGCTCCCTGAGGAGTTCTTGACCGCGGCATAGGTGAAGCCGTTCTCCAGCGCGTAGGCCTGCTCGACGTAGCCGATCGCTCCGGCGGTCTGCTTCACGGCCGCCGCCACGCCCGCGTTCTTGGCTGCGCCGGTCCCGGTCGGCCACTTGACGACCTTGCCCGCGCCGACCTGCGAGGCCCACGTGGGGCTGACGGCGGTGAGGAACTTCGTGAACCCGTCGGTCGTCCCCGAGGAGTCCGAGCGGTGGATCACGGTGATCGAGCTGCTCGGGAGGTTCATCCCCGGGTTCAGTGCCTTGATCGCGGAGTCGTTCCACTTCGTGATCTTGCCCAGGAAGATGTTGGCCAGCGTCGGCCCGTCGAGCTTCAGACCGCTCTTGATCCCGGACAGGTTGTAGGACACGGTGATGGCGCCGAAGGCCACGGGGAACTGCAGGACCGGCCCCTTCATCTTCGCCGTGTCGCTTGACTTCAGGGCGGGATCGCTCCCGGCGAAGTCGACCGTCGCGGTCTGAAGGTCCGTGATCCCTGCCCCCGAGCCCACCGGGTTGAAGTTCTCGGTGATGTTCTGACTCTTGAGCGCCCCCGCCCACTGCTGGTAGATGGGTGCCGCGAGTGTCGATCCTGCGCCGTTGATGGTGGCGGCGGGTCCGCTTGAGGACTTGCCGCTCGAGCTCGAAGAGCCCGAGGAGCTTGAACTGGAGCCGCAAGCAGCTACCCCTGCCGCCACGACGATCGCAGTCGCAGCTGTACCGATGCGACGAAGACTCACTAGATTCTCCTTTTCGTACTTGCGGCGAGTCTCGGACGAATCCGCGCCGCAGGTGTTATCTGGTTGTGAACGAGTCGTCAGAGATTTGTGAACGCTCTGGCGAAAGCCGGTAACCGAAGCCGAAGTGGGTGTGGATGAACGACCACCCAGGCATCGCCCGCTCGAGCTTCACCCGCAGCCGCCGCACGTAGACATCGACCGAGCGATCGCCCGGTCGCATATCCCGCCTCCAGGCCAGCCGGAAGAGCTCCTCCCGACCCACGACCCGATCCGCCCGCTTGGCCAACTCGGTCAGGAGGTTCAATTCCTTCACCGAGAGCATCAGCGCGTGGCCCCAGGCCCGCGCTATGTGGTCAGAGGGTGAGATCTGAAGTGGCCCGACCTCGATGAGCTCAGACTCGGGAGGTTCGGGTACCGGCAGCGATTGAGCAGTTGCCGACAACGTGAGGACATGCTCGTGGTCGCCCGGCCCAGGTTGGTTACGGGGGAGTAACTACGTTGTTAACAACTTGTAACTAGCCGTCGGTCATCCGCGCGCGGGTGAACGAGCCACCACGCGCGCGGGCGTCAGCCGATGAGCGCGGGGTCGAACTCTTCGGACGGGGTGTTCTCGGGGAGGCCGGGATCCGGCGGCCCTGAGCCGTCCTCGGGCGTCGGCGCGAACCGGTAGCCGACCCCAAAGTGGGTGTGGATATAGCTCCAGGCCGGCGATGCGGTGCGCAGCTTCTGACGGAGCTTGCGGACGAACACGTCGACCGAGCGGTCGCCGTGGGCCATCGAGTAGCCCCACACGCGCTCGTAGATCTCCTCGCGCCGCAGGACGCGGTCGGACTTGGAGAGCAGGTGCAGGATCTCGAACTCACGCGCCGTCAGCTCGACGTTCGCCGAACCGACGTAGGCCTGGTGGAGGTCCGGTCGGATCGTCAGCTCGCCGACGGTGGTCGGCGCCGCCAGCTCGGCCAGCTCGGTCCGCCGGTGGCGGCGCAGCACGGCTTCGATCACGCAGATCAGCTCTTCGGGGTGACACGGCTTGGTCACCCAGGCGTCGACTCCGAGGCGCAGGCCCCGGACCCGCTGCGCCACCGACGAGGGGCCGGTGCAGACGACAACCGCCAGGCTGGGCAGGCGGCTGCAGATCCGCTCCAGGTAGTCCCAGCAGTCAGGCCCCACGATCGACAGGTCGAGGACCAGCGCGTTCAGGCGCATGGCCACGAGCGTGTCGGGCGTCACCGGGTTGCCGAGCACGCGGTGGTCGCAGCCCAGGGCTTGCAGGCGCTTGCCCAGGACGTGCATAAAGCCTGGATCTCGGTCGATTACGGCGATCTGGAGCCGGCCCGACGTCCTCGCCGCCGGGCCTGCGGGATCCGGTTGGTCGCTTTGCTCGGCCAACATCTGGCGCCGACTGTACCTGCGACCTCGAACGGAATGCATGGTCACGCCCCTGGTTCACACCTTCTTTACACGGAAATAGCGTACTTCACCGCGGCTCCAGAAACCAGTGTGTCTGTCGGCCATATTGGCGTCGCTCAAGCGTGACCGCCTTTCTCATATCGCCGTTGCCCGCGCGCCCGGCCTAAGAAACCGATATGAAGCAAAACTCCCCGCGGGTTCGTCCTCTATCCTGAGGCGCCAGGCGCTACGCGCCGATCTCTCCTGATGGCCTCAAGGACCAAGCAAAAAGAAGAAGCCCGCGCACGGCGTCTTGCCGAAGAGCGCGCCGCCGCCGAGCGTGCCCAGCGCACCCGCCGGACCCGGATGCTGGGTGGCGTCCTCGTCCTGGCCGTCGTGATCGTGGCCGTGGCCATCGCCATCAGCGCTTCGGGCGGAGGTGGCGGCAAGCCGGTCAACGCCAACAGCTCCGCTGCCCGGTCAGACGTCGCGGCCGTCAGCAACCTGCTCTCGGGGATTCCGCAGTCCGGCACGACGCTCGGCAACCCAAAGGCACCGGTGACGATCACCGAGTACGCCGACCTCGAGTGCCCCGTGTGCGACTCCTTCGCGCTTCCCACCAGCCGCCAGAACTCGGACGGCGGCCCGGGCAGCGGGTACCTCGACCAGCTGATCAACCAGTACGTGAAGACCGGCAAGGCGAAGATCACCTACCGCTCGCTGGAGACGGCGACCGGCAACGGCCCCAACGCCTCGATGTGGCCTCAGCAGCAGGCCGCGGCACTGGCCGCGGGCCTCCAGAACAAGGCCTGGGATTACATCGAGCTCTTCTATTACGAGCAGCAGGGTGAGACCACCCAGTACGTGAATCCGGCCTTCCTGCAGTCGATCGCCCAGCAGGTGCCGGGTCTGAATCTCGCCAGCTGGCAGGCCAACCGTCAGAACCCGAACCTCGAGGCCCAGGTCCAGAGCGACGGGAACGCCGCCAATGCGCTCGGCTTCCAGTACACGCCGACCCTCGTCATCAAGGGCCCCAAGGGCCAGGCAACGCCGATCCAGAGCCTGCCCTCCAGCTACAACGAGATCACCTCCGAGATCAACCTCGTGAGCTGAGGCGCCAGCCGTGAGCCGAACCCTGCGGCGCGTGATGATCGTTCTGGCCGTGATCGGGCTCGGCGTGGCCTCGTATCTCACCTACGTTCACTACGCCGGGTTCGGCGCCCTGGTGTGCGTCGGCGGCCACCCGGGGCATTCGAGCTGTGAGACCGTCCAGTCGTCTGTCTGGTCCAAGATCGACGGGGTGCCCGTCGCCCTGCTCGGGCTGATCGGGTACGTCGGGATCCTGGCCAGCCTGCTCGTACCCGATCGTGAGGAGAGCCGGCTGGCCACGCTCGGACTCACCGTGATCGGCTTCGGCTTCAGCGCCTACCTGACCTACCGGGAGCTGTTCTCGATCCACGCCATCTGCGAATGGTGCGTTTCGAGCGCCATCATCCTCACGCTCCTGCTCATCGGAGCCATCGTTCGATACCTAACCGGGTCCCCGCTGCCGGCCGACACAGGACCCGCGGCTCGGGTAGACGAGGGCGATGCCGAGCCTGACTACCTCGACACCCCCCGCGAGGATTTGGCCACCCGCTGACCCCGTGTCGTCCGCCGGGCGGCGCATGATCCCCCTGTGAGCTGGCGAACCACCCGAGCCGCCGCGCGACTCCAGGAGCCAAGCCGCCAGGTGGCGGTGATCGACCTCGGCTCCAACTCGTGGCGGCTCGTCGTCTTCACCTTCGTCGCCGGAAGCTGGTGGAAGCGCACCGACGAGCTCTTCGAGACGGTGCGGATCGGCGAAGGCATGTCGGAAACCGGGCGCCTGGGTGAGCGAGCCATCGTCCGCGGACTCGAGACGCTCGTCATCTTCGAGCACTTCTGTGCCGCAGCCGGCCTCACGCCGGACGACGTCCACGCGGTGGCCACGAGCGCCATCCGCGACGCGGAGAATCGCGATGACTTCCTGCGCGCCGCCCGGGAGGCCACCCCGCTCCGCGTCGAGGTCCTCTCGGCCGAAGAGGAGGCTCGCCTCGGTTATGTGGCCGCCATCAACACCTCGACGCTCCAGGACGGCGCTGTGCTTGAGCTCGGCGGCGGCAGTATGCAGCTGATCCAGGTCTCCGACCGCCGCGCCCGGGAGCTCTGCTCACTGCCGCTCGGGGCGGTCCGTCTCACCGAGGAGCTCCTGCCTGGGTCCAAGCCGGCGCGCAAGAAGGACCTCGAGCGCGTGCGCGAGCGGGTGCAAGAAACGCTCGCCGAGGCGGCCTGGCTGCCCCAGGCGGGTGAGCGCCTGGTGGGCATCGGCGGTGCCGTCCGTAACCTCGCCGCGGCGGCCCAGAACGCCGCCGACCAGTCCGACATCGGCGTTCAGGGGTTCGTCCTCACCACCGACGCGCTGTCTGAGCTGATCGACGAGCTGGCGGCGCTTGAGCCGGCCAAGCGGGGCAACATGCCCGGGATCAAGCCGGGGCGCGGGGACATCATCCTCGCCGGAGCCCTGACCATCGAGGGGGTGCTCCGGGCCGGCGGCTTCGCCGGGATTGAGGCCAACGAAGCCGGGCTGCGCGAGGGTGTGTTCTTCGACCGCGAGCTGTTCGCGGGACGCGAGCCACTGTTTGAGGATGTTCGTCGGGCCGCGGTTGCCAACCTCGCCATTCAGTACGAGGCCGACCTTATGCACGTCGCCCACGTGGCCGAGCTCTCCCTCCAGATGTTCGACTCCCTGGCTGCAGGTGGCTTGCTGGAACCCACCGAGGGCGAGCGGGAACTGCTCTGGGCCGCGGCCATGCTCCACGACGTCGGGATGACGATCTCCTACGACGACCACCACAAGCACAGCCGATACCTGATCGTGTCCGCCGAGCTGCCCGGCTTCGATCCCCGGGAGCGGGCGCTGATCGCCCAGATCAGCCGCTATCACCGCAAGGGAGCGCCCAAGCTCGGCGAGATGGCAAGCCTGGCCCGTGAGGGCGACGAGGAGCTGGTGGCGCGCTGTTCGGTCATCCTCCGTCTGGCCGAGCACCTCGAACGGGGGCGTGACCAGTCGGTGCGCGAGGTCCGCCTGCACGGCAACGGCAAGGGAGTCGATCTTCACCTCGAGGCGGCGGGTGACCTCACCCTGCCGCGCTGGAGCGTCGAGCGCTACGGCGACAGCGAGGCCTTTGAGCGGGTCTTCGGCCGCCGGCTCCTGATCGGCTAACCAGCGCTCCACCACCCCCGCGCCGACTATCTTCCCCCCCGGGATGAAAGGGTGCGTGGTCTTGGCGCTGGTTTGTGGGCTGCTCCTGGCGCCGGCGGCTGCCTCGGCCGTACCGGTGACAACCGTTTTCTCCGGCCAGACGATCAGCGGCCAGCCGATTCCGTGTGCCGGTCAGTCCGACGGAGTGCGGGTCTGCCACGGCACTGACAACGGCACCAGCGGACCCGATATCCGCCTGAAGAGCTTCGATGGCACACCGCTTGAGGTCTACGTGATCCTGCCCCCGGCGCCGAGCTCGGGCCCTGACGGGCCCTACCCGCTAATCGTGCAGAGCCACGGCTGGGGCTCGTCGGCCGGCGGCCCCAGCAACACCGAGTTCTACGGACCGACCGCCGACGCGTGGGCCAAACAGGGCTATGCCGTCTTCCAGATCACCGCTCGCGGCTTCGGCGACTCGTGCGGAAAGGCGGCCCAGCAGGCGGAGACTCCCGTGTACTTCGAGACCGTCTGCGCCAACGGTTACATCCGGCTCGACGATGAGCGCTACGAGGCGCGGGATGTCCAGTACGCCATCGGGTTGCTCGTCGACGAGGGCTTGGTCAGCCCCGGTCACATCGGCGTCACCGGCGAGTCCTACGGGGGCGGCGTCTCGCTTGAGCTGGCGACGCTCAAGAACCGGGTGATGAACGCCGACGGGTCGCTCAGCCCGTGGACGAGCCCAGACGGCACGCCCCTGTCGATCACCGCCGCCGCGCCCGTCATTCCCTGGTCAGACCTCGCCTACTCGCTCCTGCCGAACGGGCGCACGCTCGACTATCAGGTCACGTCGCCCACCGCCGACCTCTCCCCGATCGGGGTCGAGAAGCAGTCGTTCGTCTCCGGCCTCTACGCGCTCGGTCAGGAAAGCGGCAACTACGCCCCGCCGGGCACGAACTCGCAGGCCGACCTGACCACCTGGTTCGGTCTCCTCAACGCGGGCGAGCCGTATGACTCCAACCCGGAGGCGACGAGCATCGTCCAGCAGATCGCCGAGTACCACTCGCCCTACTACCTGCTCGACGGCGCCTACGGCTTCCCGAAGCAGGCGCCGGCGCCGCTGCTCATCGCCAACGGATTCACCGACGATCTGTTCCCGGTCGACGAGGCGCTGCGTTACTACAACCTCGACCGCTCCCTTTACCCGTCCGATCCCATCTCCCTGTTCGACGGCGACTTCGGCCACGAGCGAGCGGCGAACAAGTCGGGCGACGAGGCGCTTCTCTCGACCGCCATCCAGGGCTTCTTAAACTACTACCTCAAGGGCGCCGGTAGCCAGCCCGCGCCGAGCGCCACCGCCACGATCGAGACCTGCCCCACGACCGTGCCATCCGGCGGCCCCTACACCGCCTCGAGCTGGTCCGCTCTTCATCCCGGCGAGGTCGACTACAGCGCGGCACCCGTGCAGACGATCGTCTCGAACGCCGGCAACCCGACGATCGCCAAGACCGTCGACCCGATCCTCGCGGGCAACGATCCCTGCGGCACCGCATCGGGCACCGACCAGGGCACCGGGGTCGCCACCTATCGCCTGCCCGCCGTCCAGGGGCCCGGCTACACGCTGCTCGGCTCGCCGACCGTGATCGCCGATCTGGACGTCACCGGGACCTACCCCTTCATCGCGGCGCGGCTGTGGGACGTCGACCCCACCACAAACACCGAGACGCTCGTCGCCCGCGGGCTCTACCGGATCGATTCGAACAACCCGGACGGACTCCAGGTCTTCCAGCTCCACCCCGGCGCCTGGCACTTCGCCGCCGGCCACATCCCCAAGCTCGAGCTCCTGGGTCAGGACTCGCCCTACGCCCGGACGTCGAACGGGCAGTTCACGATCCAGCTGGCGGACCTCCAGCTCCGCCTACCCGTGCACGAGGAGCCCGGGAGCGTGCCCGGCGTCGGGAAGCCGCTGCCGCCGGTGTTCTACGCCGGCCATCCCTTCAAGGCGTGTTCGACGCGGCCCCACTCGAAGCTGACCAAGCGCCGCGTGCGCGCCACCCGGAAGCTGCTCGTGGCCTCGGGCACGGCGGGCGAAGCGGCCTGCCCGTTCGCCAGCACCGCGGCGCACAAGCGCGAGCGGGTCGCGCACGTGTACGTGATGATCTACCGCCCGCTGGGGGGCGGGCGCTGCCGCTTCGTCCTACGCACCGGCAAGCTCACGCGGGCTCGCTCCTGCCGCCGGCCCGTGGAATATCTCGCCGCAGGGCGAGATCGGTGGCACCTCCGGCTGCGCATCTCCCTGGCCCCTGGCCGCTACCTCGTGCGCTCGGACGCGGTCAACGGCAACCGTCGCCATCAGGTACATACCGCCGCCTCGGTGAAGCTCGTCACCGTGGGCGACGCCACGGCGCTCCACAGCGCCGGAGACCCGGACTTCACCGGTTGATCGCGAGCCCCATCGGTCCCCTGACCAGAAATCTGGCGATTTAGCGCCTGCTATGTCGGAGGACTACGATTCCAGGGGAATGCTCTGGTTGCTGAGACATGCTGAGGCAGCCGATGGAGAGCCAGATGAAGAGCGGCCGCTGACCGAGAAGGGACGCACCCAGGCTGAGGCAGCAGGTCGGGCGCTGGCGTATCTCGGCGAGGAGATCGACGTTTGCCTGTCGAGCCCCAAGCGCCGTGCGCTCGAAACCGCCGAGCTGGCCTGTGAGCCGCTCGGTGTCGAGGTGACCGTCGAACCGGCGCTGGGTGGTGAGCCGTTCGATGTACAGGCGATCACGGCCGGCCTCGGCAACGTGCTCCTCGTCGGCCACGATCCCTCGTTCTCGCTGCAGCTCCATGACCTCACCGGTACCCAGGCCAGGATGAAGAAGGGCGGCCTGGCCGGTATCGCCAAGGGCGAGCTGGTCGTCCTCCTGCGCCCCGCCGAACTCACCGCGATCGCTGCCGCGGGCGCGCCGGTAGGCAGCCGGTGAGCGCGCGCGCTCCGCTGGGAGCGAGCCGCCAGGACGAGGCCGCCGCGGCCGTCCAAGCGCGGGCCAGCGTGGCCCAGGTGCGCACGGCGCCCGACGGGCTGCCGCGCGCGCTCGACGAGTTCAGCGACACCTCGCTCTTCACCAACCGCGAGCTGTCCTGGCTCGACTTCAACGACCGCGTGCTCCAGCTCGCCGAGGACGAGTCGCTGCCGCTGCTCGAGCGGGTGAAGTTCCTCGCCATCTTCGTCACCAACCTGGACGAGTTCTTCATGATCCGCGTCGCCGGCGTGCACGACCAGGTCGACGCCCGCATCGACGTGCGTGGTCCAGATGGGCTGACGCCGACCCAGGCGCTCGAGGGCATCGCCGAGAAGGTCCGCGAACAGGACCAGCGCCACTCGCGCCAGTTCCACAGCGTCATCTGTCCCGAGCTCTCCTCCAACGGCATCCGGGTCGTCAACTGCGAGGAGTCGGGGGCCTCGGACGAGGAGATTCGGCGCCACTTCCGGGAGCAGATCTTCCCCGTGCTCACCCCGCTCGCCATCGGGCCCGGCCGGCCCTTCCCCTACATCTCGAATCTGTCCCTGAGCCTGATCGTCCGGCTGCGTGACCCCGAGCTCGACCACGACTCCTACGCCCGCGTGAAGGTGCCCAAGGAGGTGCTCCCGCGCTTCGTCGAGATTCGGAGGAACACCTTCATCCCCCTGGAGGACGTGATCGCGCGCCATCTCGACGCCCTCTTCCCCGGGATGGAGATCGTCAGCCACGACCTCTTCCGGGTCACCCGCGACGCCGACTTCGAGGTCAACGACGAGGCCGACGATCTGCTCGCGGCGGTCGAGGACGAGCTCCGCCGTCGCCGCTTCGGCGAGGTGGTGAGGCTTGAGGTCGGCGCCGAAATGGATCCGGCGCTACGCGCGCGGCTGGTCGAGTGGCTGGGGGTCGACGAGATGCAGGTCTACGACGTCGACGGACTCCTAGACATGTCCGATCTGTGGCAGATCGTCGGGGTCGACGGGCACGCTGATCTGCGGCTGCCGCCGTGGACGCCGGTCATGCATCCGTCCTTCGCCCCGGCCGCGGGTGAGGGCGACGAGAAGGCCGACGTGTTCACGCCCATGCAGACCGAGGACATCCTCGTCCACTACCCGTACCACTCGTTCTCGGCCAGCGTCGAGCGCTTCGTCGAGCAGGCGGTCGACGACCCCGACGTACTCGCGATCAAGATGACCGTGTACCGGACCTCCGACGACTCCGAGCTCGTGCCGTCGCTGATCCGGGCCGCCGAGAAGGGCAAGCAGGCGGTCTGCCTGGTGGAGCTCAAGGCCCGCTTCGACGAGCGGCTGAACATCCAGTGGTCACGCGCGCTGGAGAAGGCGGGGGCCCACGTGGTCCACGGCATCCCCGGGCTGAAGACGCACGCAAAGGCGATCCTCGTGGTGCGGCGTGAGCGCGGCGCGGTCCGCAACTACGTGATGATCGGGACGGGCAACTTCCACGCCAAGAACGCCCGCCTGTACGAGGACTTCGGCCTCTTCACGACCGACCACGAGCTCGGTCAGGAGGTGGCCAACCTGTTCAACACGCTGACCGGCTACGGGCATCCGGTGCGTGAGCGCAAGGTGCTGATCGCGCCCGGATCGCTGCGCACCGGCCTGATCGAGGAGATCGAGCGCACGATCGCCGCCCACGAGGCGGGACAGGAAGCGCGGATCGTCATGAAGATGAACTCCCTCGTCGACCGGCGCTGCATCCAGGCCCTGTATCGAGCCTCCCGCGCCGGCATCCCCATCGACCTGATCATCCGCGGGATCTGCTGCCTCATCCCCGGCCTCGAGGGCGTGAGCGAAACGATCACCGTCCACTCAATCGTCGGCCGCTTTCTCGAGCACTCGCGCGTGTACGCCTTCTTCCGCGGCGAGGAGCGCACCTACTACATCGGTTCCGCCGACCTCATGCCCCGCAACCTCGACACCCGGGTCGAGCTCGTGGCTCCGGTCACCGACCCCGAGCTCCGGGCCGAGCTCGACGACACGCTCGAGCGCTGCCTGGCCGATGACACGAACGCCTGGATCCTCGACTCCGAGGGCCACTGGACCCGTCGCACCGGACGGACCCGCTCCGTGCACCGCGAGCTCATGGACCGCGCCATCGCCCAGTGGGCGGCGGCCACGAGCTGACGACTACCCGCCGCTGGGGGCTGCGTTCGGCCGCGTGCCGAGGGTGAGCTTGATGCTCTGGCTGCCGCTGCCGCGCTTGACCGTCAGCGTGACCACCTGACCCGGGCTGTAATTGTCGACGGTCTCGATGAACTGCTGCGTCGAGGTCATCTTCTTGCCGTCGATCGCGGTCACAACATCACCCTGTTGCAGACCCGCGTTCGAGGCCGGCGAACCCGGCTCGACCTGGCTGATTTCGGCGCCGCCGGTGGAGCCGCCGTTGAGATCGACGCCGACGTACGGGTGCTTGACGGGGTGACCGGCCAGGATGTCGTTGGCGATGTGGACGACCATGTTCGAGGCGATCGCGAATCCGACGCCCGAGCTTGACCCCTGCCCCGTCGGCGTCGTGTTGTTGGTCTCGATCTGGTCGGACAGGCCGAGCACGCGACCATCCCCGTCGAGCAGTGGGCCACCCGAGTTACCGGGGTTGATTGCCGCGTCGGTCTGGATCGCTCCGAGAATCTGGAACCCATTGGGCGCGGTGATGCTGCGGCCGACGGCGCTGACGATGCCCGCGGTCACGGTCTCGGGAAGGCTGAACGGGCTGCCGATGGCCACGACCGGATCGCCAACCTGGGCGTTCGAGGAGTCGGCCATCGCGATCGGGTGTAGCTGCGAGGCCGGGGCGTCGACATGAATGACCGCCACATCGGTGGACGGGTCGGTCCCCACCACCTTGGCGCCGACCTTGTATCCGTTCTCGAACGTCACGGTCACCGAGGTGGCGTTGTCGACCACGTGCTCGTCGGTCAGGATGTCGCCCTTCTTGTCATAGACCACGCCGGCACCCTCGCCCTGCGTCTGCTGGGTGCCACCGAAGAATCCGCCGGAGCTCGTCGTTGCCGTCACGGTGATGTCGACCACCCCAGGCCCATCCTGGCGATAGATCTGGTTGACAGACAGTCCCTGGTTGGAGGTCATGGAGCTCGGCAGCGTGGCTGCGCTCGTCGGCTGGACCACGGTTGTGGTCACCGAATGGGTGCTTCCGCCGCTGGTGGCGATCACGGCGATCGCGGCGCCGACCAGAGCGGCGGCAAGAACTGGAAGCAGACGAGTGGGGCGCGTCATCGTGTTATTGCAACTCCTGGCATTTATCTCTCGTTGTCACTACCCGCTCAACCCAGTTCAGCACGCACTGGTGAAGAACCCTGAAGAGAAAGATGAAGGCTCTCTAAGAACCCTTACGCCGCTGGCGGCGGCGGTCCTCCCGACAGCCCTCCCGCTCCCGCGGGTCCACCGGCCGGCGGTCCTCCCTGCCCGCTCCCGAACAGCGCCGGAGGGACGGCGCCGGGCCTGAGCGGTTTCATCGGCGTCTGGCCTGGCGGTCCCGCCATGATGCCCGCGTGCTCAACCAGGCGATCGATCGCGCGCGTGATCAGGCTCAGCCGGCGCTGCTCCTGGGCCTTGGTCAGGTAGCCCTTGCTGACCAGAGTGTCCAGACGTGTGGTCTCGGACGAGACGATTGCCTGCTCAAGCCCGCTGACCGACTTGCCCTGGGCTTGGGCGACCTGCGCCAGCGTCTTCCCCCCTCGGAGGTCGCTCAGAAGCTGTTTCTCGCTGATCCCGAGGTACTTCGCCGCGCCGGCGAACGGCCCGACGGCCGGCCCCGCGAAGCCGGGCCCCGGGCCGAACCCTCGCCTCGGTCCGAACCCATGGCGCCACATCCCCCCTCCCCCGATGATCCCTAGCGGCAGCCCGCCCTTCGCGATCCGCTGCTTCAGGCGGTTGGCCTGGGCCTGGGTCAGCTGCCCGGCTTTGACCGCGGCCTCAATCCGATCGAGCAGGGCGCCCTGGACCGCCGATCGCAGTTGCGAGGGGCTGACGTTGAGCCGCTTGGCGACATCGTTCAGCAGGGCCTGCTGGGGGTTTGCTCCCGTCTGGGTGGCGGCGTAGGCCGCACCTCCGCCGGCCAGCAGAAGAACGGCCAGCAGGGCGACAAGAAACTTGTGCTTGAGCAGTCGTTGCATCGCGGACCTACCAACGGTGCCAGCCGAGTTTCAGAGAAGGCTAAGAATCACGTAGGTGCTCGAGGATCACGTGGAGCCGGCGCGCCTCCTCCTCTGGCCGGTTGTCGATCCGGTCCTCCGTGACGCGGACCGTCGGAATCCCCAGGGCCAGCGCGGTGGCGTCGTTGTCCCGGTCGCCCTCGAAGGTCCCGGGGTCGGAGTGGAACTCGTAGCCGTCGAGCTCGACGATCAGCCGCTCGCGCGGGAACCACGCATCCACCTCCCGGCCGGCCACCCAGACGTTGGTCTCCGGCTCCGGCAGCCCAGATCGGATGCAGAAGGCGACGAACTTGTCCTCGAGTCCGGAGCGGGTCGGTCCCCCACGGGGGACGTTGAGCAGCGGGCGCAGCCGGTGGGTGCCGGGCGCGCGGGGAAACCGGTCGACCACATCAACCAACTCGTCCATATGGAGGTGCCCGGCGCGTCGCTGGTCGGCGATCGCCCGTCGTAGGCCCTTGTCACGGAACCGCGGCGCCACGTCGAGGAGCGTGCGCGCGGCGGAAGTCACCCGGAGGCCGATTTGCGTCCTGATGTCACAGCGTTCCAGTCGCGTGCGGTGGACGATGATCCCGGTGCGGCGCCGGTTCGTCGGCGCCGACACCTCGAACGGCATCTCCCAGCGTTTGAAGATCCCCCAGGCGGTCGCGGCGGTGGAGTGGCTGAGGACCGCTCCCTCCCCACACGCCAGCAGCGCGCCGACGGCTCGGTCCTGCGGGAGGGTGGGAAGGTGGCCGACGGCGTAGACGCCGGCGTAGACGGGGATGAGGCGACCGATGCGCACGCGATAGGCGATCGCGTCAGATCCCAGTCCCAGCTTGAGCAACTGGACTCGCTTGATGTAGCCCCGCTGCCGCTTTGCCACCGCAGCGATTTTCGCGTCAAGCGTCGAGCCCATGCTGAGAGTGCTCGTTTTTTGGCCAATAGGACCAAATTTCCATCACTCTCAGTAAGAGCGTCCAGCTAGGGCTTTCCACCCCCCCAATCGGCGAAGAAATCCAGCGCCTCTGGATTGGCCAGCGATTCCTTCGAAGCCGCCTCGTCCACCGGCACGCCGCAGAGAATCCGCTTCACCGGCACTTCCAGCACCTTGCCGGAGAGGGTTCGCGGGACCTCTTCGATGGCCACCACCTCGTCTGGGACGTGGCGGGGCGAGACATCTGACCGGATGCGCCCGCGGATCGAGTCCACCAGCCCGTCGTCCAGCGACGCGCCCTCGCCCAGGACCACGAACAGCGGCATCCATCCGTCTGTGCCGGGCCGCGGGACATCGACGACCAACGCATCGACGACCTCATCGAGGGCCAGGACGGCGCGGTAGATCTCGGACGTCCCCATCCGCACGCCGCCCCGGTTGATCGTCGAGTCGGAGCGCCCGTAGATCACCGCCGTGCCGCGGTCGGTGATCTTGATCCAGTCCCCGTGCCGCCAGACGCCGGGATACATGTCGAAGTAGCTCTCGCGGTAGCGCGAGCCATCCGAATCGCCCCAGAAGAACAGCGGCATCGAGGGCATCGGCCGCGTGATCACGAGCTCCCCCACCTCGTCGACCAGCGGCTGGCCGGAGGGATCCCAGGCCTCAACCGACGCGCCCAGCATCCGGCCCTGGAGCTCGCCCAGGTAGACGGGCAGGATCGGCACCCCGCCCACGAATGCCGTGCACATATCGGTCCCGCCCGAGGTCGAGAAGAGCCATGTGTCGTCGCCGAGCTCGTCATAGATCCAGCGAAAGCCCTCCGGGGACAGGGGCGAGCCGGTGGAGCCGACCGCCCGTAGCGACTCAAGCGACCGGTCCTCACTGCGCGGGGTCACCTCGGCCTTCATCGAGGAGGCGATGAAGGCAGCACTCGTCCCGAACGTCGTTATCCCCGTCTCCTCGGCCAGGTCCCATAGCCGGTTCATATCCGGGTGGCCCGGGTTCCCGTCAAACAAGACGATCGAGGCCTCGGTCAGGAGCACCCCGACGAGAAAGTTCCACATCATCCAGCCGGTGGTCGAGAACCAGAAGAGCCGGTCGCCGGCCTGGGCGTCGAGGTGGAGGAAGCCGTTCTTCAGCTGCTCGAGCAGGATCCCGCCCTGCCCGTGAACGATCGGCTTCGGGAGCCCGGTCGTCCCCGACGAGTAGAGCACCCACAGCGGGTGGTCGAACGGGACCGGCTCGAACCCTAAAGAAGAACCGGAAACTAGAAAATCATCAGGCCAGCCTGACCCGTCCAGGTACCCAAGCCGGACGACGTGCTCCAGGCCCGGGATCTCCGCCGCGATCCCCTCCACCGCGGCTTCCCGGTCGTGGTCGCGCCCGCCGTAGCGGTAGCCGTCGATCGCCAGGAGCACCTTGGGCTCGATCTGCGAGAAGCGGTCGATGACGCTCCGCGCCCCGAACTCGGGCGCGGCCGAGGACCAGACGGCTCCGATCGACGCGCAGGCCAAAAAGCCGGCGACGGTCTCCGGGATGTTCGGCATGTACGCCGCGACCCGGTCGCCCGGGCCGACACCGAGTGAACACAGCGCCGCGGCAATCGAAGCCGTCTCGGACTCCAACCGCTCCCATGTCCATTCCCCAGTGGAACGAAGCTCGGAGGCAAACCGAAGCGCCAGCTCAGAGGCGGTCTTCCCCCGGAAGACGTGCTCGGCGTAATTCAACGTCGCGCCCGGAAACCAGGTCGCCCCCGGCATCTCGGCCGAGCCCAGGACGGCCTGCGGCTCCGAATGAAACCGAACCTCGAAGAACTCGACGATCGAGCCCCAGAAGTCCTCGAGCTCCCACACCGACCAGCGCCACAGCTCCTGGTAGTCGTCGAAGCTCAGCCCGCGCGTCTCACGAAGCCAGGCCTGATAGCGCGTCAGACAGGTTTGATCGATCCGCTCCGGCGACGGTGTCCACAGGACCTCGGGCATGGCGGGAGTGTAGGTTTCGGAACGTGCCGAGCGCTCTGGATGACATCGTCCTCCCTGACCACGACGGCAACGACGTGCGCCTCGGCGATCTCTGGCAGGACCGGCCCGTCGCCCTGGTCTGGCTCCGGCACTACGGCTGAATTCATTGCCAGGGACACGCGGTCCAGTTGGATCGCGCGCGTGAGCAGTTCGACCAGGCGGGTCTCGATCTCGTGCTCATCGGGCAAGCGACGCCCCGGCACGCCGCCCACTTCCGGCGCCGTCACGAGCTCAGCCTGCCGATCCTGGCCGACGAGGAACGCGAGAGCTACAAGGCGGCCGGGCTCAAGGTCGGCGGCGTAGGCGATCTCCTCGGACCCAAGAGCGTCGCCAAGGGTGCCCTGACCATGCTTCGCACCGGCAAGGTTCAGGGCCGCGTCATCGGCAATGCCTCACAGCTCGGCGGGGCGATGGTCATCGGGCCAGGCGGCGAGGTCCTGTTCAAGCAGATGGCCAAGGACGCGTCCGACAACGCAAGTCCCCAGGAACTGCTCGCCGCGCTCTAGCCGACTTCCCGGAACTCGATCTCCCGCTCGGCGGACACGTTCCAGCGCCCGCGCCGCCACGACACCCGCGTGCCATCGGCCAGCCGGGCCGAGGCTCGGCCGAGGCGCGGCTCCCCCCACAGGGTCGCCACCAGCGGCCGCTCGCCCTCAGCCACATCGCCGAGCCCGGCCGCCACGTGAGAGGCCGGGTACGTCACGACAACGGACCCGGCGCGGACCCACACCGGGATGCGCTCCAGGGGCGCCTCGACCGAAACCGATGCGCCCCCGACCACCGAACGCCCGGACCAGGTCTCGATCCACTCGCCCCGTGGCAGCACGACCGAACGCTTCCGCGCCTCGGCATCTAGCACCGGCGCCACCCACAGCGAAGGCCCGTACCCGTAGGCGTCGGCCAGCGTCCATCCCCGCGGGTCACCAGGATCAGTCAGGCACAGGGGCCGGATGATCGGCAGCCCCGTCCTTGATGCCGACAGGGCCGCGCCCCGCACGTAGGGCACGAGCTGCTCGTGCAGGAGCACGTAGCCCCGATACAGCCCGGCCACCCGCTCGGAGTAGTGCCAGGGCTCCTGGGGCATCCGCCCGTGGGCCTGCATCAGCGGGGTGAAGCAGCCGAACTGGACCCACCGGACCAGGAGCTCGGGCGGGCAGCGCTCGACCAGCCGATGCCCCAGGTAGCCGCCCACGTCGTGCGACCAGTTCGAGATCCCGCTCAGCGCCGCGTTCAGCGTCGCGCCGACCAAGGCCCGCAGCGACCAGAAGTCAGATGCCTGGTCCCCAGCCCAGGTCATCCCCACCGCCTGCTGCCCGGTCCACCCGCTGCGCCCGAACAGGACGCCGCGATCGGGATGGACCTCGTCGAGCGCCCGCTGCAGGCAGCGCCGGTGCAAGCCGCCGAGCGCCCATGCGGCCTGCGCCCCGGTCCGCCCGTCGGCCAGCCTGGCCTCGTCGGGGATGTAGTAGCCCTCGCCGTCGTCGGCCTTGATCCCCTCCACCCCGAGCTCGAGGACCTGCCGAGCCTGGCCCCGCCACCACGCCTCGGCCGCCGTGCTCGTGAAGTCGATCGGCGAGCCGGTGCCCATCCACCACTCGGTCACGAACGGCTGCCCGTCGGCGCCCCGGACGAAGTGTCCCCCGGCCGCCCCCGAGGCATAGTTGGACGCGGGCTCGGCGTGGAGTCGCTCCGACCCCGCTTGGGGTGGGATCTGGCCGTCACGTGAATCGAGGTTGACCCACGGGGTGACCCAGACGACGGTCCGCACCCCGGCGGCCCGCATGCGCCGGATCATCCCCCGGGGGTCGGGGAATTGGTGGGGGTTGAACTTCCACGTGTTGTATTGCGTCTCCCACGGCGAGTCGATGACGATCGCGTCAAGCGGGATCTCGCAGCGGGCAAAGCCCTCGAAGTCATCGAGCACGTCGTCCTGGTGCTCGTAGACGTCCCGGCTCTTCCAGAAGCCGTAGCCCCACTCTGGGAGCAGGGCGGGAAAGCCGGTGAGCCGGCACAGCTGCCGCACCCTCGCCGCCGGCGTCGCAGCGCACGAGAGGACGACGCGCAGCGGGCCGGCTGATGCCCGCGCCGAGACGGCAACGGCGCCGGCCAGATCGAAGCGGACGCCGTTGGCCTCACTCTGTACGAGCACCCCGTACCCGGCGCTCGAGAGCAACCAGGGCATGGGCGCGCAATCGCCCTGCGGGATTCCGCCCGCGGCCAGGAGCTCGGGCGGACAGTCCGGTCCCGTATAGCGACGATCGGCCCCGAGCTGGACGCTGCGGCCCGACTGGTCCAGGACGAGGCCGTGCCGGGCCCCGAGCCCCACCAGTCGCTCGCCGGACCCCCGGTCCCACTCCAGCCCGAGGCGCAGCGGGTAGCCCTCGGACTTCAGCTCGAGCGCAATCGCCTCGCCGCAGAACCAGAGGCAGAGCCGGGCGCGACGACCGCCCTCCAGCACGAGCAGCAGCTCGACCTTCTCCCCCGCCGAGGCGACCAGCGTTCCCTCGGCGGCTCGCTCCACCGAGGTCAGGATCTCCTCGACCAGCACCCCCTCGGTCAACTTGATGAAGCGGTCGGCGCAGGTTCCCTCGGCCGCCCAGGCCCGGCCGCCGCGCAGCAGCAGCTCCTCGCCCCGCCAGACGCTGAAGCCAAAGGGCCTCAGCCCAAGCTCGAGCCGGACGTCGCCCCGCTCGAGAATGACCTCCTCGCCACGGCGTGCGGTCCCGGGCTCGAGGGCAAACATGCGCGCAAGGTTCGCGCCCCGAGGCGGCGGCTCCTCGCCACTTCACAGAAATGTCACACAAGCTGCCCATCTCTTTCACCGGATCCTTCGATTTGCAGGCGAATTTATGCCCATGACCACTCATAGCCGTGCCGACATGCATGTGCATTCGACCGCATCCGAGCTCTCGAAGCTCGGGATCCAGCGGTCATTGGCTCTTCCCGAGTGCGCCACGCCTCCGGAAGAGGTGTACGAGCTGGCCAAGCGCAACGGAATGGATTTCGTGACCATCACCGACCACGACACAATCGCCGGCGCCCTGACCCTCGACCACCTGCCGGACACGTTCGTCTCCGAAGAGCTGACGGTCTGGTTCAAGAATGAGCCGCAGGCCGTGCATGTCCTCTGCTACGGCATCACCGAGGACGACCACGAGTGGCTACAGGCGCACAACGACGATGTCGAGACATGCGCCGACTACCTCCACCGCCACGAGATCACCACCGCCCTGGCCCATCCCTTCTATGCCGTCGAAGCTCCGCTGACGCCCACCCACCGCCGGCGCCTGGCCGAGCTCTTCCCGATCTGGGAGACCCGCAACGGCTCGCGAGCCAAGGAGCTCAACCTGCCCGCCTTCGTCTACATCGAGACGCACGGGGGCACGGCCATCGGCGGCTCCGATGATCACGCCGGCGTCGATATCGGCCGCACGTTTACGGAGACCCCGTACGCAGCCACGCCAAAGGAGTTCCTGGCCCACATCCGGGCCGGCCGTGCCGGTTCGCACGGCGACCAGGGAAGCGCCGCCAAGTGGACCCACGCGGCCATCTCGCTCGCCATCCGCGCCCTGGCTGACGTGCCCACCGCGGGACGACCGGACCCGGCGGCGGTATTCGGGATCGTCGAGCGGGTGATGCGTGAGGGCGACGCCCGGCGCGGATCGGTCAGCCGCGACCTCGGTCCCGACGACGCCCGCGCCCTGCTCCGTGGGTGGCTCGAGGCAATGGATCTCGGCGTCGACGAGCTCAGCCTGCTCGAGCTCCTCCAGGAGGGCGAGCTCAGCCACCCGGACCTCTACCGCCGCGGGCGGCGCATCCACGAGCGCAAGCTCGCCTCCGCCATCGGCGACATCACGGCTTCGGCCGAGAGCCCGGAGCCGCCCGACCTGCCCCGCCTCGCCACCGAGCTGTTCGACGCCTGCATCCCCGCCATCCCCTACGCCGCCGCCTCGGCCTTCCTGGGCCGGGAGAAGTTCAAGCTCAGCCGCAACGAAGGCGAACGCCCCCGCGTGGCCATCGTCGCCGACGGCCTCGGGGGGATGCACGGCGTGACCCACACGATCCGCCAGATCCGGGAACGCGGCGTTCCCGGCTTCGACGTCGAGGTGATCGGCACCGACGCCGATGTCGACCGGCGCCTGAGCGCGGTGGCCGAAGTCGACATCCCCTTCTACAAGGGGCTGAAGATCGGGATCCCCAGCCTCCCGGCGATCGTCGATGCGCTGGCCGAGGGCCGCTACGACCTGATTCACCTCCCCACCCCCGGCCCCGCCGGGTTCGCCGCCTGGCTCCTGGCCCGGGTCCTCGAGCTCCCGGTCATCGGCAGCTACCACACCGAGCTCGCCGCCTACGCGGGCCTGCGCACCGGGCAGCAGAACTTCGAGGCGATGGTCTCCTTCGTCCTCTCCGCCTTCTACCGCCGCTGCGGCGTCGTCCTCTCGCCGAGCCCGGCCAGCGACGACCGGCTCCGCCAGCTCGGGATCGCCGAGGAGCGGATCGGGCGCTGGGATCGCGGCGTCGATCTCACCCGGTTCAGCCCCGGCCTCCGGGATCCCCACCACCTCCCCGGCGAGATCAAAGTCTTGTACGCGGGTCGCCTGACCAAGGAGAAGGGCGTCGACCTGCTGGCCGAAACGTTCCTGGCCGCCCGGGAGCGTGACCCGCGTCTCCACCTCCTCCTGGCCGGGGGCGGGCCAGAGGAGGAACAGCTTCGCGCCCGTCTGGGCGACACGGCCACCTTCCTGGGTTGGCTCGAGGGAGACGCCCTCCCCCGGGCCTACGCCAGCGCCGACGTGTTCCTGTTCGCCAGCCGCACCGACACCTTCGGCCAGGTCGTGGTCGAAGCCCAAGCGAGCGGGCTCCCGGTGGTCGCCGTCGCCGAAGGCGGTCCGCTGTCTCTGATCGTCGACGGCGAGACCGGGCGCCTGGCTCCCGCCGATCCGACGGCCCTGGCCGACGCGATGCTCGAGCTGACCGGCGATGACCTGCACCGCGAGCGGATCCGCCGCGCCGCCCTGGCCGGCGTCGAGGGCCGGACCTGGGAGGGCTCGATGGAGCAGCTCGCCGCGGGCTACCGCGCCGCGCTCGGCCCGGCCGGCACCGACACGCAGCGCCAGGTCGCCTAGCCGCGGCCCAGACCCTGCAGGCCGGCCACTGTGGCCGCCGCATCGGGCACGGTCACGAGCAGCCGGCCGAATTGGG
Source organism: Solirubrobacteraceae bacterium (assembly GCA_035505215.1). Taxonomy (GTDB): domain Bacteria; phylum Actinomycetota; class Thermoleophilia; order Solirubrobacterales; family Solirubrobacteraceae; genus Palsa-465. The sequence goes on from DATJQY010000012.1 coordinate 184,320, forward strand.
CCGGTGCGTCGAGCTCGATCCGGACGGCCGGCTTGCGGCCCAGGATCGCGGCGAAGTCGGGCCGCTCGCCGGTCATCCGCCTGACCCCGTAGGCGATCACGCCGGGAAACCCGGTGCCGGGGGCGCGGATTCCCCGCAGGGACCGCCACGGGTCTGGATCGACCGAAATCTCCCGCACCGTGGAAAGAGGGACCGTGACGTCACCGTGAAACGCGGCCGCCCGCTCCCAACTGTGCAGGCGTACCTGGAGCGCATCGCCGTCGAGGACCAGCTCCGCCATCGCGGTGCGGGATCATGCCAGCCATGCCAGACGAGGCCCACGTCACCGCGCCCTTCGCCGGCACGGTCATCGCCGTCGGCCGCCGGCCCGAGGAGGCCGTCGGGGCGGGCGAGGCCCTGATCGTGCTCGAGGCGATGAAGATGGAGCACGAGATCGTCGCCGACGGGGCCGGAGTGCTTCGCCGCCTCGAGGTGGAGGTCGGCCAGACGGTCGAGGAGGGCCAGCTGCTGGCGGTGGTCGAGATGAACGGCGCGCCCGTGACCGACAGCTCCGAGACGGACGAGCCGCACTCCGGCGAGACCCGGGAGGACCTCCAGGCAGTCCTCGACCGCCATCACCTGACCGAGGACGAGGCGCGCTCGGAGGCGGTGGCCAAGCGCCGAGAGCAGAACCGCCGCACAGCCCGGGAGAACCTGGCCGACCTGGTCGACCCGGAGACGTTCGTCGAGTACGGGCCGCTGATCTTCGCCGCCCAGGAGAGCCGGCGGGAGAAGGACGAGCTGATTCGCCGCACACCGGCCGACGGCCTCGTCGCCGGCATCGGCGATATCGAGGGCCACCCGACCGTCGCCATGTCCTACGACTACACGGTCCTCGCCGGGACCCAGGGGATGCGCAACCACCTCAAGAAGGACCGCCTGTTCGAGATCGCCGAGAAGCGCCGGCTCCCGGTCGTGCTCTTCGCCGAGGGGGGCGGCGGGCGTCCCGGGGATGTCGACTGGCCCCACGTGGCCGGGCTCGACTGCCGGGCCTTCAACCTGTTCGCCCGCCTCAGCGGCCTCGTCCCGCTCGTGGGGATTGCCTCCGGCTACTGCTTCGCCGGCAACGCCGCGCTCCTGGGCTGCTGCGATGTCGTGATCGCCAGCGAGGACTCGAGCATCGGGATGGGCGGCCCGGCGATGATCGAGGGGGGCGGGCTCGGCGTCTTTGAGCCGGGCGAGGTCGGTCCGATCGAGATCCAGTCCGCCAACGGCGTCGTCGACCTTCGCGTCAAGGACGACGCCGAGGCCGTCGCGGCGGCCCAGCGCTACCTCTCCTACTTTCGCGGTCCCAGCGACCCGGCAGAACCGCCGGACCAGCAGCAGCTCCGCGCCCTGATCCCGAGAAACCGCAAGCGCATCTACGACGTGCGCAAGGTCATCCATGCCCTCCTCGATGACGTCACCGAGCTCCGGCGCGGCTTCGGCCTCGGGATGGTCACCGCGCTCGCCCGCGTGGACGGCCGGTCACTGGGCGTGATCGCCAACGACCCGTCGCACCTGGGCGGCGCCATCGACGCCCACGGCGCCGACAAGGCGGCCCGCTTCATGCAGCTGTGCGACGCCTTCGCGCTCCCCATCCTGTTCCTGTGCGACACGCCCGGGTTCATGGTGGGGCCGGCCGCCGAGCGTACGGCCACGGTGAGGCACTTCGCGCGGATGTTCGTCACCGGCGCCAACCTCGGGGTCCCGATCGGGACGATCGTGCTACGCAAGGGCTACGGCCTCGGCGCGCAGGCCATGGCCGGCGGGGGTTTCAAGGCCGGCCTGTTCTGCGTCGGCTGGCCGACGTCGGAGTTCGGCGGCATGGGCCTCGAGGGCGCGGTGCGGCTGGGCATGCGGCGCGAGCTCGAGGCGATCGAGGACCCGGCCGAGCGCGAGCGCGCCTTCGAGGCAACCGTGGCCGCGGCCTACGAGCGCGGCCAGGGAATCAACATGGCCGCCTACGGCGAGATCGACGACGTGATCGATCCCGCCGAGAGCCGGCGCTGGATCAACCAGCTGTTCGACGCGCGGACCGGCGAGTGGTGGACGCGGCCGGGCAAGCGCCGCCCGGCGGTCGACGCCTGGTAGTCAGTCGCAGTTCGCGCAGGCGCCCCGGAGCACGACGTCGTGCGAGTTCACGCGCACGCCGAGACGCTCCGAGACGCCGCTGATGGCACGCTCGAGCGCCGGGTCGTCGAAGGCCACGAGCCGGCCGCAGCGGTCACAGACCAGGTGGTGATGGTGATCCCCGGCTGGATCAGCCGGCTCGTAGCGAGCGATCCCGTCCCCCAGGTCAAGCCGATTGATCAGCGCGTGGTCGTGAAGCAGCTCGAGGGCGCGGTAGATGCTGGCGCGGCCGACGGAGCGCTCACCACTTCCGGTCCGTAGGGCATCCTCGATCTCCTGGGCGGTCAGGGCGCAGTCCTGCTGGGCGAGCAGCTCGATCAGGCGGTCGCGCGCCGCCCCTTTGTGATGGCCGGATCGGTGCAGGACGTTGCGCGCGTGCGCGGCCCATTCTGGCCTGATGACGGCATTCACATTTTCAAGCATAACTCGGGCACACGACGATATGAGATTGAGACTGATTCTCAGTCCTATGATAGTCTGCGGCTATGAACGTGCTGCGGTCGGTCCTCCTCATCGTCAGCGTCCCCGCGCTGGCCCTGGCTGTAGCGGCGTGCGGTGACTCCGCCGCCGCGCACGCGGGCAAAGGCCAGATCGCGGCGGTGGGAGCCGAGAACGAGTACGCCAACGTGATCTCGCAGGTCGGCGGGCGCTACGTGTCGGTCAACGCCATCGAGAGCAATCCGAACACCGACCCGCACACGTTCGAGGCCAGCCCGACCGTGGCCCAGGTCGTGGGCTCAGCGCAGCTCGTGGTGCAGAACGGCGTCGGTTATGACAGCTACATGAACAAGATCGAGTCGGCGCAGCCGAGCTCCACCCGCCGGGTGATCGACGTCCAGAAGCTCCTCGGCCTCCCCGACTCGACCCCCAACCCGCACCTCTGGTACAAGCCGGGAACCATGGCCGCGGTAGGGCGCGCCGTCGAGCAAGATCTGGCCGCGCTGCAGCCGGACCACGCCGCTTACTTTGCGGCCCACGAGAGCCGCTTTGCGGCGTCGCTTGAGCCCTGGTATGCGGCCCTGAAGCAGTTCGCCGTCCACCACCCCAACACACCTGTCGCGGTCACCGAGCCGGTCGGCGACTACATGCTCCAGGCCGCCGGCGCCCGGATCCTCACCCCGTTCACGTTGCAGACCGACATCATGAACGGCGTTGACCCCGCGCCCCAGGACGTGACTCTGCAGAGACAGCTCCTCGCCGAGCACAGGGTCAAGGTGTTCGTCTACAACCAGCAGGTCACCGATACGCTGACCAACACGTTCCTGACCGCGGCGCGACAGGACGGGATCCCGGTCGTCGGCGTGTACGAGACGATGCCGGTGCCCGGGTATGACTACCAATCGTGGATGCTGGCCGAGGTCAAGGCCCTCGAGCGGGCAGTCACGACCGGGGCTTCGACGGAGCGCCTGAGGTGAGCGCAGCGCTCGAAGCTACGCAGCGCACGGCCGACGCCCTCGTCGTCGACGGCGTCACGGTCCGCCTGTCCGGACGCACGATCCTCGACGACGTCAGCTTCACCATCGGCGAGGCGGAGTTCACCGGGCTGATCGGCGCCAACGGCGCCGGAAAAACGACTCTCTTCCGGGTCATCCTCGGCATGCAGCCGGTGAGCCGCGGCAGCGTGCGGATCGGCGGCCAGGAGCGGTCGGGCCGTGAGATCGGTTACGTCCCGCAGAAGTTCTCGCTCGACCCAGACCTGCCCGTTCGCGGCCGTGACCTGGTGGCGCTGGGGATCGATGGCCAGCGGCTCGGCATCCCCCTCCCCTCGCGGTCCCGGCGCCAGCGTGTGGACGAGATGCTCGACGCCGTGGGCGCACAGGGCTTTGCCGACGCTCGGGTGGGCCTGCTCTCCGGCGGCGAGCAGCAGCGGATCCTGATCGCCCATGCCCTCGTCAGCCGGCCCAGGCTGTTGCTGCTCGACGAGCCGCTGGCCAACCTCGACCTGCGCAGCGCCCAGGAGGTGGTGACCCTACTCAGGCGGATCGCCACCGAGCAGCAGATCGCGATTCTCATCTCGGCCCACGAGATGAACCCGCTCCTGCCGGCCATGGACCGGATCGTCTACCTGGCCGCGGGGCGCGCCGCCAGCGGCACGGCGAGAGATGTGGTCCGCTCGGACGTGCTCTCAAAGCTCTACGGCCATCACGTCGACGTGCTGCGGGTTCACGGACGCGTGCTCGTAGTGGCCGGCACCGGTCACGACGAGCATGCCCTCGTGGAGCCCCACGAGGACGAGACCGCCGCCTCGGTCGAGATCGTCTGAGGCGGCGGCCGATGGACCTGGCGCTGGGCGCGATCATCGCCCCGGGCTTCTTCGAAAGCTCGTCCGTGCATCTGGCCGCGGCCGTGGGCGGGCTGGTGGCGCTGGTCGCGGCCGCTGTCGGTGTCTTCACCGTGATCCGCGGTCAGGCCTTCGCCGGAGAGGCGCTGGGAGATATCGGGGCGACCGGTGGATCGAGTGCCTACCTGGTCGGCGTCGCGCCACTGTGGGGGTTCGTGGGCATCTCGCTGGCTGCCGCCGGCGCGATGGAGATGATCGGGATCCAGCGCGCCCGGGGCCGGGATCTGGCCACCGGGATCGTGCTCGGGGCCGGCTTCGGGCTGGCCGCGCTGTTCCTGTATCTGGACACCACCTACCACAACACCACCGGGGCCACGGTCACGATCCTGTTCGGGTCAATCTTCGCGCTCAGCTCCTCGACGCTCGCGCCGGTCATCGCCTTGGGTGCCGTGATCGTCGGGATCATCGGCCTGATCTACCGACCGCTCTGGCTCAGCTCGGTCAGCCCCGAGCTGGCCGCGGCCCGCGGCGTGCCCGTCCGGCTGATCGGCAGCCTCTACCTCGCGGCCATGGCGCTCGCTACGGCGCTATCGGCGCTGACCATTGGAGCCATCCTGTCCACCGCGCTCCTGGTCGGACCCGCGGCGGCGGCCCTGCAGTTGACCACCCGGCCGGGCCGGGCGATCGCCGCGGCCGGGCTGATCGGAGTCGCGACCGTGTGGGCGGGGATCATCCTGGCCTACGACAGCTACGACTGGCGGCCGCTTCACCACGGCTGGCCGGCCAGCTTCTTCGTGGTCACGCTCGTGCTGCTGGCCTACCTCGCCGCGCGCGTCCTCAGCGCCCGCAGGAGGGTGCGCTAGACGATGTTCTCCGGCTTCATGGTCAACGCCTGGATCGTCGCCACGATCGTGGCCATCGTGGGCGGGGCGGTCGGGTTCTTCGTCGTGCTCCGGGGCTCGGCCTTTGTCGCGCACGCGATCCCCAACGGCTCCTTCGCCGGCGCGGCCCTGGCCAACCTCCTCGCCATCAACCCGCTGATCGGCCTGGGCGTGTTCTCGCTTGGCGGCGCCCTGGGGATCGGTCTGCTCGGCCGGCGGGGCCGCCACGACGTGGCCACCGCCCTCACGCTGGTGTTCATGCTCGGCCTGGGGGCGCTGTTTCTCAGCTTCAGCACCGAGTACGCCCCGGAGATCTACTCGCTGCTCTTCGGCGAGGTGCTGGGGATCAGCACCAACGAGCTGGCGCCCACGGCGGCGCTGGCCATCGTCTGCCTCCTGGCCCTGGCGCTCGTCTACCGCCCGCTGCTCCTGTCCTCGATCCTGCCTGAGGCCGGGCAGGCTCGGGGGATCGGCCCGTTCGCGATCGAGCTGGCCTTTCTGGTCGTCGTCGCGCTGGCCACGACGATGACTGTCCCGGTGGTGGGCACGGCGCTGATCTTCAGCCTGATGATCGGGCCGCCGGCAGCGGCTCGCGCCTTCACGGCCCGGCCGCCGCTGGCGATCGCCCTCTCGGTGGCGATCGCCCTGGCCACGGTGTGGGCCGCGATCTCGCTCTCCTACCAGACCAACTGGCCGGTGGGCTTCTTCGTCGGGGTGATCAGCGCCGCCGCCTACGCCTGCGGCCGGGGATGGGCGTTCTGGCACCGCCGACAGAGACTCGGCCCCACCACCGGACGGCTGGCCGACAAAGGAAACGGGGCGGCCCGGATGGGAGTCGCTACCCGGGCCGCCGCCGATTCCTAGATTCGCGGGAACAGGAGGAACCCGCCGCGACGAGGCGCACATTCGTCGCGTTCTGAGCAGATTAGGTCTCACTCCGTCATCTCACCGTAAGCGGTCTTATGCGGCCGCTTCGCCTCGGCTCAGGGAAGCTGCTGCGGCGCGGCCTGCCCCTGGCCGCCGGGAGCCCCGTAGTAATACGAGGGCGTGTTCTGCTCCCCCTGAAGGGCTCCGGGGCTGCCCGCGCCGGACGGCGTCGAGGGGATGGCAGCGGCGAACAGGCGAGAGAAGAGGAGGAACAGGACGATGGTTCCGGCCACGAGCCACAGGGCCAGCACGCCGCGGCGAAGCCACTCGTTCCGGGCTGGTCGAGCGGCGACGACCATCGGCGCTCGCGCCAGCGTGGGTACGGGAGCTCGCACGCGGGGCGCTTGGCTCGGCTGCGCCCCGGGCACCCGGGCCGCAGCTCGTGGCGGGGCCGGAGGCGGGTAGCGCTCGTTCAGGCCGCCCTGGGCCAGCAGCTTTGAGAGGGAGCGCTGCCATTCGCCCGCCGGGGGTCGATTGGCTGAGTCTCGGTCCAGCGCCCGGTACAGGAGATCGCGCAGCTCCGCCGGCACGTACCTGAGATGGGGCGCCAGCGCCCGCGTATCGTGGGAGCGGGAGAAGAGCCGGAGCACCACCAGACCCAGTTTGTAGGCGTCGGCGGCTCGGGTGCCGGCGGGCTCGGCGAAGGCTGCCGGCATATTCCAGTCACCGGTCTCCACCGCGGTGAGCGCCTGCCGGCCCCGGAAAACCATCGAGTCGCAGTCGATGAACCCCACGGCCGGGGCACCGCCTGGGAAAGCCACCAGCAGATTGGTCGGGGCCAGGTCGCTGACCACGATCGCGTGCCGGTGCAGGAAGCCCAGCGCAGCACTGATCCGCTCGGCCACCGCCGCCCGCGTCATCGTGTCCAGGCGGAGGCCCAGCCCGCGCTGTTGCAGGTAGGCATCCGATCCCAGCAGGTGCTCCATAGCGAGCAGCACCCGTGTGCTGCGACCGCTCGGCATCAGGAACGGGACCGTGAACCTCGGGCCCAGATCCCGCATGACGATGCCCACCGGGACACCCCCAGAGCTGACGAGGCCCAGCGGCCAGGCGGCCACGTCGCGCAGCCATACCCGCTCGGCCGGGCCGATCGAGCGGCTCCAGCTCACCATCTCCTCCAGCACCTCGGCCGCGCCATCCGGCGGTAGACGGCGGTACAGCTTGACCACGACCGGCCCACCGCCCAGCCCGGGCGGTACCCGTTCAGGACGGTGCACCCGCCCCTGTCCGCCCATGCGGCTGATCGCCGTCAGCTCGCCGAACTCCTCGATCCCGACCGACCGACGCGCCTGCGGCGGCGCCCGCTCCAGGATCAGGTTCACGGGGCTACACGATAGGCGCGTCGAGCGACACGAACCCCTCGGGCTTCTCGAACTCGATCGTCTGCTCGCCCCGGTCCAGGCGCTCGGCGGAGGAGACCATCGAGTTGAGCATCGAGGCGGCGAACTCGGCGATCGCCCCCGCCGTCGAGGAGCCGTCGCGCATCATGAACGCGAACCGCGGCGAGCTGGCCACCTGCTGGATCACCTGGGCGTCGGCGTCCCCCACGCCGAAGGCGAGGATGTTGGGGCGCTGAGCGAAGGCGGGATCCTTCAGCTCCTCCAGGCGCCGCTGCCATTCCTGCTCCTTCTCGGTCGGCTGACCGTCGGAGAGGAAGAACACCGATGGCCGGTGGACCCGATAGCCGCTGGACTTGAGCAACGCGATGTCGCCGGGGATCGTCTGCCTGATCGCCTCCAGGGCGCTGGCGTAGCTGGTGCCGCGTCCCCGCGGGGCCAGTACCGGCAGGATCAACTCCTCGGTCAGCTCGGAGAGCTCCAGGCGGGTCTGAGCCGTGTCCGCGAAGGTGATGATCCCGAACCGCACCTTCTTCCCGATGAGCACGTGCGTTGCCACCTCGTCACGCAGGTCGACGAGACCCTGATTGACGGCCGCAATCGGATCTCCCGCCATTGAGTGCGATTCGTCGGCCACGAAATACATCGGGAGAACCTGGCCCACCACCTCGCCGGCGGCGGCAGACGCCGCCGACGGCGAGGGGCCTGACCCGGTGGACGGCTCGGATCCCGCCACGTCAGGCTCCGGGATTGGTACTCGTGCCGCTTCGGGGTGGAACCAGAGTCTTGGCGCACGCCTTGCTCGCGCTCTGGAACTTGCTGTTCGTCCGGATGCTGCTCGGGAACACCGCCCCCTTGCCGCTGAAGTTCGGGCTCGGCATCTGCGGGTACCCGTTCTTGCGCACGCAGGCGACGAAGTTGTTGATCGCCGTGTGCGAGATCCGGCCCCGGAACCGGCCCGCACCGCCGCGGCCGCGGAAGTTCCCGCCGCCGCAGGCCTGAATCGCGGCCCGGAACTTGGGATTGGCGAACTGGCCTCCGCCGCCTCCGCCGCCTCCGCCGCCTCCGAAGAAGCCGCCGCCGGCGGGCGGTCCGCCGCCGCCCGTCGGCCCGCTACCGGGCCTCCGGGTTGGCAAGGTCACGCCATGCTGCTTCAGGCAGGTTCGGAACGCGGTGCTGTCGAAGCGGCCGCGGGTGGTGGTCGAGGTGCTGGAAGCCGACGTAGAGGTCTTGGTGGTGGCGGCTGAGCTTGAGCCGCACGCGGCGACGGCGCAGCTCGTGGCGAGCACCGCCAGCGCTACTCCGGCCCGCCGGGGTGCATTGCCGATTGGTTTCACTGCTTGGGTCCTTTCCTGGGTTTGATTCGTCATCCGCCGCCGCCCGAGCCGAACAGCGAGCTGACAGCCGAGCTGCCGCTGCTGGATGAGCTCGAGGAGCTCGAGCCGGTCGAGGTCGACCGGCTTCCGGAGTCGCTGACCGAGGTCGCGGAGATGGCTCCGTTCGACCCCTTCACGCCGGCGACCACGACGGTGTCACCGGGCCGGAGTGCCTTCTTCGATACACCCTGGCTCTTGGTGACCTTGGTCGCGCTGGAGAGCGTCACCTTGATCACGTTCCCCGTGCTTGTCTGGACGTAAATAGTGTTGCCGTTAACGCTTGAGACGGTGCCGAAGGAGGCGCCGCCGCCGGAGCCGCCCCCGAAGAGACTCGCCGCGCCACCGGCGCCGAACCGCGAGGTACCTCCCGCGCTGGAAGCACTCGCCGCGCCGGAAGCGCCGCTCGCGGCCGTGCCCCGGCCGAAGCGCGAGGCCAGGGCGGCCAGGCCGCTGCTTGAGCCTGTGCTCGTCGAGCTCGCCAGCTGGCCCTTTTCCACCCGGACGCCGACATAGAAGCCGATCGCTCCCAGGAGCAGCGCCAACAGCAATGCGGTGCCGCGGCCCCACCAGCGCCGGCGGGGGCGACCGGGCAGCTGCGCCGTGTCGTCGTCCTGGTAATCGACCCAGTCCTCCTCGGGGGCGTCGTATGGGATAGCGCTCATGTCAGGTCCTCTGTCTGGTGGGTTGGGGGCTTCGGTGGTCATGTGAGTTATCTGGAGGCGGCGTCATTCGAATCGCAGCGCATCGATCGGGCGCATGCCCGCGGCCCGCCCGGCGGGATAGGTGCCGAAGAACAGCCCGATCAGGACCGAGGCGCCGAACGCCACCCCGAGCGAGTATGGGGCGATCGAGGGCTGGACCCCGGCGATCTTGAACTGGCTGCCGACGACGCCGACAATCACGCCGAGGACCCCGCCGAACAGCGATACGAGCACGGCCTCGACCAGGAACTGGGTCAGGATGTCGCTGCGCCGGGCGCCGACCGCTTTGCGGATGCCGATCTCACGCGTGCGCTCGGTGACGGACACGAGCATGATGTTCATCACCCCGATCCCCGCCACCAGCAGCGAGATCGCGGCCACCTCGCCGAGCAGGGTGGTGAAAACCTTGCTCGAGGCGGTGGAGGTCTGGATGAGCGAGCTCTGGTTCTCGACCAGGAAGTTGCTCCCGGTCAGCGAGTTGGCGGTCGGCGGGTCGAGCTGGTTCAGGATGTCGGTGACCTCCGTCTGGGCAGCGCCGAGCGTCTTCTGCGAGGTGGCCTGGACGATGACCTGGTTGATGCTCCCGTAGCCGGTGAGGGTGTCCTGCACCGCCGTGAGCGGCGCGATGCCGACGTCGTCCAGGTTCGAGGTCCCGTTTGAACCCTTCGAGTTGGTGACCCCGATGATCTGGAAGTTCGTGCCGTTGACCTCGACCGTGTCGCCGACCGGGTCCTGACCATTGAAGAGCTCTGAGACCACGGTGGGGCCGACGACGAGCACGCGGCTGTGGTTGGTGACGTCGGCGTTGGTGAACCAGGAGCCTTCGGCCATCGTGTAATCGCGGGCCTGCTGGTAGGTGGGCGTAGTGCCCTCAAAGGACGACGGCGAGTAGGTCGTGGTGCCGTAGGTGAGGGTGACGCTGCCCGCGCTCACGACCGGCGAGACCGTCTTCACATCGGGGGCCTGGAAGCGGTTCTTCAGCGCGTCGGCGTCGGCGAGCGTGAGGGTGGTACTGGTCACGGCGCCGCGGCGAAGACCGCCCAGGGTCGGCGTCGCCGTAACCGTCAGGATGTTCGACCCCAGCTGATCGATCTGGTTCGTGACCGCATCCGAGGACCCGGTGCCGACCGAGATCAGGATGATCACCGAGGCCACGCCGATGGTCAGCCCGAGGATCGTCAGCCCCGTGCGCAGCTTGTTGGCCGAAAGCCCACTGAGCGCAGTCCGGACGACCTCGATCATCTAGACAGCCCCCTCGAGGTGGGGCCGCTCGTCGGAGACGATCATGCCGTCCCGGACCCGGACGACGCGGCGGGCGTGCATGGCCACGTGTTCCTCGTGCGTGATCAGGATGACCGTTCGGCCCTGCTGGGTCAGGCGATCGAACAGCGCCATCACGTCCGCACCGGCGGCGGTGTCCAGGTTTCCGGTCGGCTCATCGGCCAGGATGATGGCCGGGTTTGTCACCAACGCGCGAGCGATCGCCACCCGCTGCTGCTGACCTCCCGAGAGCTCCGAGGGCAGGTGCTGGACGCGTTCGGCCAGCCCCACCCGCTCCAGCGCCCGCAATGCTCGATCCCGGCGCGCCGCCCGGGGCACACCGGCGTAGGAGAGCGGCAGCTCGACGTTGGCCAGCGCCCGCGTCCGCGGGATCAGGTTGAAGGACTGAAAGACAAAGCCAATCTCCCGGTTGCGCACGTCGGCGAGGGTGTCTTCCTCGATCCCGCGCACGTCCAAACCGTTTAGCCGGTAGGTGCCGCTGGTCGGCGTATCGAGGCAGCCCATGATGTTCATCAGCGTCGTCTTGCCGCTGCCCGACGCCCCCATGATCGCCAGGTACTCGCCCCGCTCGACGCGCAGGCTGATGCCGCGCAGCGCGTGGACCGCGATATCCCCGATGGCATAGGTCTTGCGCACGTCCGTGATCTCGATCACCGGCGCGTTGACATGACCTCCGCGGCGTGCGGCAGACCGCTCGCCTGCGGGCCTGTCGAGCGCCACCGGTGCCTGGGGCGGCCGGGGGGCGCGGCGTGCCTCGAGCGCGCGCTGGGCCCGGAGCACCGAGGGGCGCCGCGAGGCGCGCCAACCCTGGGGCATCAGCCGCCGCCCCCGCGGAAGAACGCTCCGCCACCGCCACCGCCGCCGCCGAAGAAACCGCCTCCACCACCGAAGCGGCCGGCGCCGGAACCACCAAGCGTCCCGCTCGACCCGCTGGTCGAAGTCGTGCTCGTGCTCAGCGCCGGCAGCGCCACCGTCACCACGAGCTGCTGGCCCGAGCTCACGCCGCTGATGATCTGCGTGCGCGAGTCACCGCGGAGCCCCACCACGACCTGTTGCTGGACCGTCTTGCCGTCTCGCAGCAGATTGACGGTGCCCAGAGAGCCGCTGCCGGTGACGGCCGAGTTGGGAACGTTGACGCCCTGGGCCTGTCCCACGATCACGGTGGCCGAGGCACTCATCCCGGGTTTGATCTGAGAATCGCTCTGGTCGAGCGTGATCGTGGCGTCGTAGCTGACCACGCCACTGCTGGTCGTGCCGACGCTCGAGATCTGTGACACGTGTGCCGCCAACTCGACCCCCGGCAGCGCGTCGAGGGTGACCGTGGCCGCCTGGCCCGTGTGCACCTTGCTGATGTCCGACTCGCTGAAGGAGACCGTCATCGACAGCGTGCTGGTGTTGATGATCTCGGCAAACGGCGAGCTGGAGCTCGAGCTCGAGCCGGAGGACGAGGAGGAGGAGCTCGAGCCGCCCAGGCTGCCCGCGGTGGACGTGCTGCTGCCCGTCCCGCCTGTGCCGCTCCCGCTCGTGGAGCTCGAGGAGGAGCTTGAGCTGGCCGCATTCGAGGTGGAGCCGCCGGTCACCGAGTCACCGGGCACGAGGTCGGCCATGGAGGCGATGGTTCCGCTCACCGGTGCGTAGAGCTTGGTGTTGGCGAGGGCCTGCTCGGCATTGTCCACGTTGGCCTGGGCGCCGTACACCGCGGCCTGGGCCGAGGCGATGGCCGAGGGCGAGGGGGTCGTCGTGGTCGTGGTCTTGGGGGTCGAGGTCGCGGGTGCGCTCACCGTGACCGTCCTTGTGACACTCGAGTTCCCGCTGGGCTGGGTGCGGGTCGAGCCGGAGCGTTTCGGGGTTGTCCTCGTCGTCTCCGAGACGAACTCAGTCGAGCCCTGCGCGCCCGTGTAACTGGCTCCAGTCGAACCCGATCCCGAGCCTCCCGAGCCTGACCCAGACGAGGTCCCGTTCTCGGCCGCGGTGAGCTCGAGCTGAGCCGCGGTGAGACTCTCCTCCGCCTGGTCGAGCGTGAGCTGGGCGGCGGCGGGATCGAGCTGCGCCAGCAGCTGGCCCTGACTGACGTGCTGTCCCGTCGAGACGTCGACGGTCTCCAGCGTGCCGCTGGTCTTGAAGTTGACGTCGTCGTCGGTGCCCGCTGCGATGTTCCCGGTGCCGGTGACGGTCGACTGCACAACGCCGTCCTGCGCGGTGACGATCTCCCGTGAGGTCCGGGCGGAGCTGCTCGGCGGCCCGATCTCGATAACGGCCAGGACGGCCACGACAACGGCGATCACACCGAGCAGATAGAGATGCCAAGGGCGTGTACCGCGGTCGCGTCTCATCCGATCTTCCTATGCAGAGGTTTCATGACTCCCAGTCCGGGCCGGGATCGCCAGGCGGCGGTCCGTCACGGTTTGTTTAGCGACGCAGTTGTCAGCTCGGTGTAAGAGCTTGAGCTTCTTCCGAAACCATTAACGTCCGGCCCGCTCCCGAGGCCGGGAGCTCAACCGCCACCACGAGCCCGCCACCGTCCCGCGGTGTGACCTTCGTCGCCCCCCGATGCGCGCGAACGGTCGAGCTGACAATCGAGAGGCCGAGACCAAAACCGCCGGGAGTGCGGTTCAAGCGCTGAAAGGGCTCGATCAGTCTCTCCGCGTCGGCGGGAGAGATTGCAGCTCCGGTGTTGCGCACCTCGAGGTGGGCCCGGTCTCCAACGCTCCAGGTCCGCACCTCGACAAAGCCCCCGGGCTGGTTGTAGCGGATCGCATTGTCGATCAGGTTGGCCACCATGCGCTCCAGCAGGGCCGGGTCGCCGCGGGCCCAGGTGGGTGCCAGGTAGTCCCGGAAGTGAAGCCCGCCGTCACGAGAGCGGGCGCTCAGATCGGTGATGCAATCGCCCGCCAGCGAGGCCAGGTCAACGGGTTCCTCGTGCCCGGTCGCCGCCTCGCTGCGGGCCAGCATGAGCAGGCCTTCGATCAACCGCTCGCAACGGTCGACCGTCTCCCGCAGCTCCTCGGCCATGCCCCGCAGCTCCCGCTCCCCCGCCTCGGGGTCAACCAGCGCCACATCGAGCTCGGCCCGCATGATGGCCAGCGGCGTCCGCAGCTCGTGCGAGGCGTTGGCCACGAAGTGCCGCTGGCTGGCGAACGCCGTATCGAGCCGCTCGAGCATCCCGTCGAACGTCTCGGCCAGCTCCCGGAGCTCGTCGGCGGGACCGTTCAGGCCGATCCGCTCGCCCAGGTTCTCGCCCGAGACGCGCTGCGCCGTGGCGATGATCCGCCGCAGGGGCCGCAGGGCGCGACCGGCCAGCCACCACCCGGCGAGGACCGAGACGCCGGTCATCAGGAGTAGGGCGCCCACGTATTCCAGTAGCAGCCGATGCAGGGCGTCACCCCGGAGCTGGGCCAGGGCCGCGGCAACGAGCCTGCGGTCTGTCGTGTCAGAGCCGAATCGGGCGACGCCGTGAGGGGGAGGTGGGCGGCCGAGCTTGGCGAGGGCGGCCCGGACGTCCGGCGCCTGATTCAGGTTGTGCCGCACGAGCAGGTAGCCGAGCGTGAGGAAAACCGCCCCGGTGATCAAAAAGAGCGCCCCGTAGAGGGCGGTGAGGCGCAGGCGCAGGGTGGGCGGCGGCAATCGCAGGCGGCTCAACCGTGTCCGCAGCCGGCGCATCAGGCCATACGGTAGCCGACCCCGATGACCGTCTCGATCACCGGGGGATCGCCGAGCTTGCGCCGCAAGGTCATGATCGTCATGCGCACGACGTTGGTGAACGGGTCGATCTGCTCATCCCACACTCGCTCCAGCAACTGCTCGGCCGAGACCGCGGCTCCGTCGGCCTCCATCAGCGCCTCCAGCACGCCGAACTCCTTGCGGGCCAGCACCACCTCCTCGCCGTCGCGGACGACCGTCCGCCGGGCCGGATCGAGCTCGATCTCGCCGTGCTGGAGAACGGGCGGGCGGCTGGGGAACGAGCGCCGGCCGAGAGCGCGGATCCGCGCCACCAGCTCGGCGAAGCGAAACGGCTTGGGCAGATAATCGTCGGCGCCCAGCGACAGGCCCTCGACGAGGTCATCGAGCCCGGCCGCGGCGGTGAGCATGAGGATGCCGGTGTCCGGCCGCTCGGCGCGGACGGCCCGGCAGACCTCGTCGCCGTGGACACCGGGCAGATCGCGGTCGAGCACGAGCACGTCGTAGCGGACGACGCGTGACTTGACCAGCGCATCGTTGCCGTCGGGCGCCAGGTCGACCGCCATGCCCTCGCGGCGCAGCCCGCGCGCGATCGCATCGGCCAGGCGGCGCTCGTCTTCGGCGATCAGAACCCGCACGCCCTCAAGCATGACGCGCTTTTCGTAAAGGCGCATAAGACTCCGTGCTCGTGGGAATGCTGCTCGCGACAAGACACCGGAAACCGGCATCTTGACACCGATCTATGTAACACCAAACCGCGTTATCGTCTAGCCCCCTCATGGCCACTCAACCCAACCTCGCCGAGCGCGGCATGGCCGCCGGCCTCCGCGCGCTGAACTGGCTCGCCGCCTCGGACCTCCTCGATCGCCTGGGCCTGCGCGAGCCCACCGAGCGCTTCCTCTCCGGGGCCTCGAAGACCACCGCCCGCACCGCCGCCCGCGCCGGGCGCACCTTTGCCGCCGCCCAGAAGCTCTCCCGGCCCGCCCGGCAGCCCAAGGCGCCGCGGACCGACCTGTTCGACGTCGAGCCCGACGAAGAGCAGCAGATGCTCCAGGACTCGGTGCGCGAGTTCGGCCTCGACCGCCTGCGCAAGGTGGCCGAGCAGTCCGACGCCGACTGCGCCACCCCGGACGAGCTCCTGGCCCTGGCCAACGAGCTCGGCCTCTCGATGGTCGGTGTCCCCGAGGAGCTGGGTGGCGCCGTCGAGCAGCGCTCGGCTGTGACTTCGGCGCTCATGAGCGAGGCGCTGGCCCAGGGCGACATGGGGATCGCCGTGGCCTGCCTGGCTCCGGCCGGCGTGTCCACCGCGATCAGCCTGTGGGGCGACGCCGACCAGCAGTCCACCTACCTGCCTGAGTTCGTCTCCGAGAACGTCCCCGCGGCCGCCCTGGCCGTGCTCGAGCCCCGGGCCCTGTTCGATCCCTTCGCACTCCAGACGGCCGCCCGCAAGTCCGGGGACGGCTACACGCTCGAGGGGATCAAGTCGCTCGTCCCCCGCGCCGCCGACGGCGAGGTGTTCATCGTCGCCGCCGAGCTTCAGGGAAGCGGACCAGCTCTCTTCATCGTCGAATCGAGGACGGGTGGGATCAGCGTCGAGCCCGAGCCGGCCATGGGCGTTCGCGCCGCCGGCACGGGCCGGCTGATCTTCGAGGACGTCAGCCTGCCCTCGACGGCCCTCCTGGGCGAGGCCGATCCCCAGGTGTACGCCGAGTGCGTCAGCCTGGCCCGGCTCGCCTGGTGCGCGGTCGCCGTCGGCGCCGGCCAGGCCGTGCTCGACTACGTGGTCAAGTACGTCAACGAGCGCCGCGCCTTCGGCGAGCCGATCTCCCAGCGCCAGGCCGTCGCCTTCACGGTGGCCAACATCGCCATCGAGCTCGACGGCATGCGGCTGGCCACCTACCGCGCCGCCAGCCGCGTGGACCAGAACCTGAGCTTCGCCCGTGAGGCCACGATCGCCCGACGCCTGTGCGCCGAGCGCGGCATGACGATCGGCTCCGACGGCGTTCAGCTCCTCGGCGGCCACGGCTACGTGAAAGAGCACCCCGTCGAGCGCTGGTATCGCGATCTGCGCTCCGCCGGCCTGATGGAAGGAGGGCTCCTCGTCTGATGATCAACCTCGAGACGCCCAAGAAGTTCAACCAGCTTGTCGACCAGGCCCACATGGTGGCCACGGAGATCTTCCGCAAGAACTCCCGCAAGTACGACCTGGCCGAGCACGAGTACCCCAAGGAGCTGGACATGCTGGCGGCCGTGATCGAGGGCGCCAACCCGAGCGGCGCCGGCGCCGGCGGCGTGGGCGGCGGCGGAGGTGGCAACGGCTCCAAGCCAGCGGAGAAGGGGAACCGCAACGGCTCCAACATGGCCACCCTGCTCGGGCTGATGGAGCTCTGCTGGGGCGACGTCGGCCTGCTCCTCACGATGCCGCGCCAGGGCCTCGGCCAGTCGGCGATCGCCGCCGTGGCCGACGAGGAGCAGCTCGAGCGTTTTGGCGGCAAGTGGGCGGCCATGGCCATCACCGAGCCCGAGGCCGGCTCTGACTCGGCGGCCATCCGGACGACGGCCAAGTTCGACGAGGAGACCGACGAGTACGTCCTCAACGGCGAGAAGATCTTCGTCACCTCCGGCGACCGGGCCGAGCTGATCGTCGTCTGGGCCAGCCTCGACCCGAGCCAGGGGCGCGCCGCGATCAAGTCCTTCGTGGTCGAGCGTGACAACCCCAACCTGAAGCTCGACCGCCTGGAGCACAAGCTCGGGATCCGGGCCTCGGACACGGCCAACTTCGTCCTTGACAACGTTCGCGTGCCCAAGGAGAACCTGCTCGGGAGCCCGGAGATCGCCCCCAAGGGCGGCTTCGCCGGCGTCATGCAGACGTTCGACAACACGCGCCCGCTGGTCGCCGGGATGGCCGTCGGCGTAGCCAAGGCGTGCCTCGATCGGACTCGCGAACTGCTCGGCGAGGCCGGGATCGAGATCGACTACGACAAGCCGCTCCACGCCCAGTCGGCGGCGGCGGCCGAGTTCATCTCGATGGAGTCCGACTGGGAGGCCGCCCGCCTGCTCACCCTGCGCGCCGCCTGGATGGCCGACAACCGCAAGCCCAACTCGCTCCAGGCCTCGATGGCCAAGGCCAAGGCGGGCCGCGTGGGCACCGACGTGGCGCTGCGCTGCGTCGCCCTGGCCGGGGCCGTCGGCTACGGCGAGGGCGAGCTGCTCGAGAAGTGGGCCCGGGACGTCAAGATCCTCGACATCTTCGAGGGCACCCAGCAGATCCAGCTCTTGATCATCAGCCGCCTCCTGCTGGGCAAGACGTCAGCCGAGCTGAAGTAGCCATTTGGGGTCCCGCCCTTGACAGCGCCCCAGGGGCCTGATCGGATCGTCGCCGCCAACCACAGAGAAGGGGAACGCATGTCGATCATGATGGGACTCCGGGTCGCCGTCGACCCGAACCGGTTCGAGGAGGCCGTCAACTCTGACCGCGACCGGATCATGGAGATCAGCCAGGCCGCCAAGGACGCGGGCGCGACCCACCACGCCTTCTACGCCAACGACGACGGCGGCGAGATCCTCGTCGTCGATGAGTGGCCGACCAAGGAGGCGTTCTTCGAGTTCTTCGAGAACAACACGCGTGTGCCTGAGCTGATGTCCGACGCCGGGGTCAGCGACCGCCCGACGCCGGTCTTCTGGCGCGAGCTCGACACGCCGGACAAGTTCTAGGCACGGCGCCGCCGCCAGGCGATCAGAACCGCCAGCAGGCCGAGGACGCATAGCGCCACGATCCACCGCCTGCGCGAGGCGCGGCGGACCGGCGCCGGTTCCGGCGCGGCCGGGGCCGGCGGTTCCGGCGCCGCCTCCACCTCGACCGGTGGGAGCTCGGCCTCGGCCTTCTGCGCCCGCGCTCGCACCTCAGGATCGCCCCGCTCGGCGGCGCGCTCATACGCGGCGCGGGCGCCCGCGTGATCGCCCCGGTCGGCCAGCAACAGGCCCAGGTTGAACGCGCCGACGGCATCGCCGCGCTCGTCGGCCCGGCGGTAGGCCGCGAGCGCCTCCTCGAGTTCGCCCCGCTGCTCCAAGAGCACGCCCAGGTTCGCCGCCCCGCTGGCATCACCGCGCGCATCGGCCCGCCCCAGGGCGGCCCGGGCGCCGGCCAGATCGCCCATCTCGGCGAGCAGACAGCCGAGGTTGAACGAGCCGTCGACATCGCCGCGCCGGTCGGCCCGCCGGTAGGCGGCAAGCGCGCCCTCCAGGTCGCCCCGCTGCTCAAGCAGGACGCCCAGGTTGGTGGCGCCCTGCGGGTCACCGGAGGCGTCGGCCTGAAGGCAGGCGGCGAGCTCCGGGTCGAGCGTCTTTGGAGTCAGCAGCTCCTCCAGGCGTGCCACGTCGCGCGGTGGCTCAGGCGCTGCCCCCGGCAGCTCGACTCGCGGTCCTTCCTCCGAGCGGGGATCCGCCCGCTGCTCGTGATCCATCACGATTTGCGCTCCCTTCCCTGGGTATCGCGCCAAAGAATACCCCAGCAAACCAGGGCGGCAGGAAACTTGCAGTCCCGGTGCGCGCATGCGCGCACCGGCCGGCCGGTGCATGCACCGGCCGGGGCCGGGCCGCATGCGGCCCGGCCCCCCCGGTGTCAACTGCTCAGCTGCAGCTGGTGGCCCAGGTGCACTCGCTAAACCCGTTGCCGGTGGAGTTCGGCGCCGACGGGGCGCCGATCACGTTGCCGGACGAGTCAGTCAGGTCCATCTCCTCCGAGCTGTTCAGCGCCGGGTTGGCGCCGTTGAGCGTCAGCGTGTTCCAGGCCGGATCGGTCAGGTTGGGCAGCGCCGCCAGACCGGGGCTGGTGCCGAGCTCGAGTGGGGTCTCCTCGATCCACTCGGCGGTGTCCTGCGTCGAGGCGTACGGGACCGTGGTCGTGTAGGTCTCGTTCTGGGTGACGTCCTCGATGGTGACGTCCCACACCTCGGAGTCGCCGGCGACCTGGCTCAGCGACGCGTGCATCTGATCGCCGGGCGAGACCTTCATGCTCGTGACCTCGATCTCGGGCGCCGGGATGACCTCGTACCAGGCGTCGTAGGAGGCGGCTCCGGTGGCGGAGACGTCCTGCTCGGTCCCGGTCTGGATCAGGGTCTCGTCCGTGGCGTCACAGCCGGAGTCGACGCAGCCGCCGCCGATCCCGATCCAGTCGGCGGAGTCCTCCGCCTGGCCGGAGGTGTGCTGCGTCGCGGTCGGGACGGTCCAGTTACCGCTGATCGAGCTGAACAGATGGTCACCGTCCCCGAGGGTCCCGAGGTTGTAGCCAAACCAGTTGTTGCTCGAGTTGGCGTTAAGGCTTGTGTGGGCGACGCTGACCAGCTTCCCGGTGACGGGCGAAGCCGATGCGCTGGAGGCAAACGCGGCGGCCAGCGCGACGCACGCGGCGACCGACACGACGAACCGTCCGGCCCAGCCGGAGATCCTGCTTGTGGGCATATCTACCCTTTCTCGGTGGCTCGCGGGCCAGAGCTCACCGATCCCTGCCAATCGACCCGCACTATCTAGCTACCCGGGAATGCGGGGTCAAAACTCCGGTATCCGGTGCTATTCAGGGCCCCCTAGACTCCGAGCCGTGGCAACGCACGAGGTGCAGCCGCTGCGGGCGGCGCCGGCCCGGGGGCTTCGTCGCTGGCGATGGAGCAACGCCTCGCTGCTGGCCCGCGTGTTCCTCGTCAACGCCGTCATCTGGGTGGTGGCGATCGCGGTAATCGCCTGGACGCCGGTGACCGTGCACCGGGTGGCCACGCCCCAGGAGCTGCTCGTCCTGGCCGTCGGGCTCGTCCTGATGCTGGCGGTGGATCTCGTGCTCCTGCGCCGGGTGCTCGCGCCGCTCCGGCGGCTGGTCACGCTGATGGGCGCGGTCAAGCCCGACCAGCCCGGCCGGCGGGCCGACTTCACCGGCGGAGGCCCGGAGGTCGACGCCCTCGCCGAGGCGCTCAACTCGATGCTCGACCGCCTCGAGGACGAGCGGCGCGAGAGCGGGCGCCGCGCGCTCCTGGCCCAGGAGTCAGAGCGCGCCCGCATCGCGCGTGAGCTCCACGACGAGGTGGGCCAGACCCTGACCGCGGTGGCGCTCCGGGCCGAGCGCGCCGCCGGTCACCCGGACACGCAGTCCGTGGCACTCTCCGAGATCTCCGAAAGCGTTCTGCACAGCCTCGAGGACGTGCACCGCATCGGCCGCCGCCTGCGCCCGGAGGCGCTCGAGGATCTCGGGCTCGTCAACGCCCTGATCGCGCTCTCCTCGCGGGTGGGCAGCCAGGCCGACCTGCCCGTGGACCGCGACCTCGACGGCCATCTCCCCCCGCTCTCCCCCGAGGCCGAGCTGGTCATCTACCGCGTCGCCCAGGAGGCGCTGACCAATGCGCTGCGCCACGCCGAGGCGACGCGCCTGTGCCTGGCCCTGCACCAGACCGAGGGCAGGGTGGTCTTGACGGTCTCCGACAACGGTCGCGGCCTCGATGGCCGGCGACCCGAGCGAGGCCTGCGCGGGATGCGTGAGCGGGCCATGCTGATCGAGGCCGAGCTCGAGGTCAGCTCGGCTCCGGGGCAGGGAACCGAGATCCGCCTCAGCGTGCCGGTGCGCCCATGACGACCCCGCTCAAGACCCGGGTGCTCCTGGCCGATGACCACGCGGTCGTGCGCAGCGGGCTGCGTGCCGTGCTCGAGTCAGAGGCCGACATCGAGGTCGTGGCCGAGGCCGAGGACGGGTCGGAAGCCGTCGAGAAGGCGGTCGAGAACGAGGTCGACCTGGCCATCCTCGACGTCTCGATGCCGCGGCTGACCGGGCTTCAGGCCACGGCCGAGCTGATCCGCCGCCGGCCCGGCGTGCGCGTGCTGATCCTGTCCGTGCACGATTCCGAGCAGTACTTCTTCGAGGCGCTGAAGGCGGGGGCGTCAGGTTACGTGCTCAAGACGGCGGCCAACCGCGACCTGATCGAGGCGTGCCGAGCCAGCATGCGCGGCGAGCCCTTCCTCTACCCAGCGGCGGTCACCGCCATCGTCCGCGACTATCTCGACCGCGCTCGCCACGGCGAGACGGTGCCCGCCGATCCGCTCACGCCCCGCGAACTCGAGGTCGTGAAGCTGATCGCCGAGGGGCACACGAGCGACGAGATCGCCCAGACGCTGGTCATCAGCCGCAAGACGGTCGACCATCACCGCGCCCGCATTCTGGACAAGCTGGGCATGCGCAACGGGGCCGAGCTCACCCGCTACGCCATCCGGCGCGGGCTCGTCGAGCCCTAGTCGGAACACCCATCGAGTCGCACCGCTTTCCGGTGCCATTGCAAATAGGTATGAGTACCTATGGCGCGGTGCGGGGCTTTGCTCTTTGCTCGGCGCGCCTTGCCAAGCAAGAAGCAAGAGGACGCAGCGACGAGTGACAGTGGCCTGAGCGCGCGCGCAGCCGGAGCGGCTCGACGCAAGCGTCCCGGCCCGGCGCGCCACCCCAAGCGGTGGCGCCTATTCGTGGGCAACGGCGCGACGAGCGCTTTCTTCAGGGAGACAAGTGAGCACGCCGCAGCGCCGCCGCAGCCTGCACGAGGCAGCACACAAAGCTGAGCTAAAGAACGGCGCGGGCCCCGAGGCCAAGCCGGGCGGCCGCCGGAACTTCAACATGGCCGCGCACAAGCTCGGCTACTGGCCGGTGGCTCCGGCGCCGAGCCGGAACGCCGACAGCGCCCAGGTCAAGGCCAAGGCCGAGCAGGAGCGCGACATCGTGGCCCAGGCCGGCGGCATGGTCCTGGCGCTGGGCGCCCTGGGGGTCGTCTTCGGCGACCTCGGCACGAGCCCGATCTACACCGAGCATGTGATCTTCACCAATCACGCCTCGGTGGCCCGACCCACCCTGGCCGGCGTGTACGGGATCACCTCCCTGATCTTCTGGGCCATCACCCTGATCGTGTCGTTCAAGTACGCCACGCTGCTCATGCGCGTGCACAACCGGGGCGACGGCGGCATCATGGCCCTGAGCGCGCTGATCCAGCGCCGCAAGGTCGGGCGGACGGCGCTGCTGGTCACGCTGGGAATCTTCGGCGCCGGCCTGTTCTTCGGCGACGGGATGATCACCCCCGCGATCTCTGTCACCTCCGCGGTGGAAGGCCTGAACGTGGCCGCGCCGGGACTCGCGCACCTTGTCATCCCCATCTCGCTCGGGTTGCTGGCCGGGCTGTTCGCGGTGCAGCGGCGGGGTACCGGCGCCGTGGGCTGGCTCTTTGGTCCCGTGCTGCTCGTCTGGTTCTCGGTCATCGCGATCCTCGGCGCCCGCGAGGTCGTAGCCCATCCGGGCGTGCTCCAGGCCCTGTCGCCGACGTGGGGCGCGCGCTTCGTGATCCAGCACGGGTTCGCGGCCTTCCTCACCCTGGGCGCCATCGTGCTCGCGGTCACCGGCGCCGAGGCGCTCTACGCCGACCGCGGTCACTTCGGCGCCAGCCCGATTCGCAAGACCTGGTTCGCCATCGTGATGCCGGCGGTCGTACTCTCCTACCTCGGTCAGAGCGCACTGGTCATGGCGCACCCGCGCGACATCTCCAATCCGTTCTACCTGCTCGTCCCGAGCGGCGCCCGCGTGGCCATGGTGTTCCTGGCCACGGCGGCGACGATCATCGCCTCGCAGGCCGTGATCACCGGGACCTTCTCGATCGCCCGCCAGGCCGTCCAGCTGGGCTTCCTGCCCCGGCTGAAGATCAAGCACACCTCCAGCCTGGAGGGCCAGATCTACGTCCCCCTGATCAACTGGACCCTGGCCACCGGCGTCGTCGCTCTGGTGCTCATCTTCCAGCACTCCGTGCGACTGGCCAACATCTACGGCGTCGCCGTCACGGGGACGTTCGTGCTCGACACCGTGCTCTTCCTGGCCGTGGCGCGGTCGCTCTGGCACACGGCGCGCTGGAAGCTGGCCATCCTCGGCACCGTCCTGCTCAGCGTGGAGCTCTCGTTCTTCACCTCAAACCTGAGCAAGGTCGACCACGGCGCGTGGCTGCCGCTGCTGGTTGGGCTGTTCGTGGCGACCCTGATGGTGACCTGGCGCCGCGGGGCGATGATCGTCACCCGCAACCGCACCGAGGAGGAGGGCGACCTGGAGCACTTCCTCTACGGGCTGCGCATGGCCGACCCGCCACTTCACCGGGTGCCGAATGTCGCCATCTACCTGAGCCCGGGGAAGTCGACGACGCCGCTGGCCCTGCGGGCCGATGTCCAGCACTATCACGTGCTGCACGACAAGGTCCTGATCGTCTCGATCGAGACGCTGAGCGTGCCCTACGTGGAGCCGGCAGACCGGTTCGCGGTCGAGATCCTGGGCAGCGGCTTGTTCAAGGTCATCCACGTCACGATCCACGCCGGTTACCAGGACCGGACGAGGATCCCTGACGCTCTGTGCCTGGCGCGCAAGCGGGGCCTGCTGGAGCGCAACCTGGATCTCGAGCACGCCTCCTACTTCGTCTCCCGCATGACCATCACCCCCACGCTGCAGCCGGGCATGAGCCGCTGGCGCAAGCTCGTGTTCACCGCCATGGCCCGGAACGCCGCCAGCCCGATCGATCACTTTGGCCTCTCGCCCGACCGCACGGTGATGGTCGGCTCGCAGATCGGGATCTAGGTGTAGTTCCTGATGACGTTGTTCGGGTCTGAGGGGTAAGCCATCCGGTGCTCCTTGGAGGCTGACAGGTGCTCAAGCCAGTCAGTCCCAAGGAGGGCACCGGATGAAGATGCACGCTAACGCCAGGCTCAGTCTGA
>DATJQY010000013.1:0-18764 GCA_035505215.1 Solirubrobacteraceae bacterium
GCCGCGGCGGCCACCGCGGTGGCGATTTGCGGGCTGGCCGGGATCCCGGCCGTCGTGGCGGTGGCGAGAACCTCGTGATCGTGGCTCAGCACCTCCGGGGCCGTCATCACCTTTGCCGTTGCGACGCTGCGAGCCCGTCTCCTTCGCGCCAGCGGCGCGGCAAACCCGGTCGCCACCAGAGCGAGAATCCCGAGGAGCACCCAGGGGAGCGGATTTGAACGCTGATGATGGTGCTGGCCTGGGGTCCGGGCGGCGACCTTGGTGGCCGCGACAGCGGTGAGCGGCGGCGTGACGGTCTGGGATGGCTTGGATCGAGGCGCGGTGGCGCGGCGGCGTGTCTGCCGGGCCGGCCGCTTGGGCCGAGACGGCGCCGTCGCTTGAGTCGGCGGTGTGGCTGCTTTCGCGGGATGGGCCTGGCGCGTCGTCTTCGTCGTAGCGCGCGCGGTGGGGGTCTCGGCACTGGCGCTGACGTGGCTTGAGGACGTGGGCGGCGGCCTGGTCGAATTGCCGGTGGGCTGGCTGGACGAGGTCGGAGTGGTCGCGGTGTCGTGGTTGGATCCACTGGAGTTGGGCGAGAAGGCATGCGAGGCCTTCGGCTTGGTGGATCCGCTGCTGCCCGAAGACAGACTTCCGCTCGTCGAACCCGTGGTGTCGCAGTTGGCGCTGACGCTGCTCACCGGTCCAGTCCCGGGCGGGAGCATCTCGGCCGGTGGGGTACCGGGCGCGGCATTGACGGTGAAGGTCTCGGTCGTCCCGTTGAGAAGGGTCGCGGTCACCTTGCAGGGGTCCGCCGACGCCGCTGGAGGCAGCGCCACAACCCCCACGACGAGGAGGGCGGCTGCGGTCAGAAAGACTCGCTGTGTCCAGCGCATCACGGCGGGTTTATCTCCCTCCACACGGACAGAACGGTGCCGCGGCCTGAAAACGGACGGCGGTTGTTCTGTTGCGATACGCGCTCATCACCCCAGTGCTGAGCATCCGGCTCAACTTGTCCTTTCCGCGGAGGGCCCCTCGTCCCCCTTCGCCGGGAGGCTACAAGTCGCGCCTGACCTTTGCAAACCCCGCGCGCCGCATAAACCCGCTACCTCCGGCCCCGTTACGGCGTCAGGCGCCTGGGCTCTAGTTGCCGTTCCCGGATAGGTCGGCCAGCGCCGACCGGGCCCGGTCGACCACCTCCGGATCGCCCCGCTCGCTGGCCCGGCGGTAGGCCTCCTCGGCCGCGGCCAGATCGCCGCGGTTGGCCAGGAGAAGCCCCAGGTTGAAGGAGCCGTTGGCGTCACCGCGCTCGTCCGCGCGGTGGTAGGCGGCCAGCGCTCCGTTGAGATCGCCCTGCTGCTCGAGGAGCACGCCGAGGTTGGAGGCGCCCGCCGGATCGCCCCGCTCGTCGGCCCGCTGGAGCGCGGCCACCGCTCCCGTCATGTCACCGCGATCGGCGAGCAGGCACCCGAGGTTGAACGAGCCGTTGGCGTCGCCGCGCTGGTCGGCGCGTCGGTAGGCGTCGAGGGCCCCGTTGAGATCGCCCTGCTGCTCGAGCAGGACGCCAAGGTTGGTGGCCCCGGCGGCGTCGCCGCCGGCATCGGCGCGGCGGTAGGCGGCCAGGGCACCATCAACGTCGCCCTGGCGCTCGAGGCGCGCCCCGAGGCTGGAGGCGGCGGCGGGGTCGCCGTGGCTGGGCGAGCGGTCACGCTGCGAGGCAGCGGCGCCCGCACCCGCGGCGACGGCCCCGAGCCCTGCGGCGGCCGCGGCGGCCTCATCGGCTTTCGGCGTGCGTGCCGCCGACTCCGCGGCGGCCTCCCGCGCGCCCTGCGCGGGAGCCTCAGGCGCGCGCTGGGCAGGAGCCTCACGTGGGCGCTGTGCCCTCTCGCCTCCGTTGCGGGAGGGGCGAGCACTGCCCTTGGCGGCTCGTCGCGGCCGCTTGCTGCGAAGGGCGGCCGCCCCCGCCGCCGCGGCCGCGCCGACGGCACCGGCCCGCTCGGCGGCTCGGCCGCTGATTCCGGCTCCAGGCCGCCGCGGTGCGTGTCCGGGCACCGGGCCTCCGAAGGTCCGTGGGTGCAGCCACCGGCGGCGCGCCACGGGACTGGCCAGCGCGGTTGCCACCACGAGTCCGAGGATTACGAAGAGCCACGGGAAGGAGCTCGTTCCCGGGTGAGCGAGGCTGGGGATCGAGCCGGGAACGCCGCCCGTCGCGACGCCGCTGACCGAGCTCTTGTGGTGCCGCGGCCGCGCTTTGGCGCCCGAGTGGCCGGCCTGGCCGCTGGCGCTGCTGGCATACGCGCGCGGGACCGACTGGCCGAGCAGAGATTGCTCGCTGGAGGACATGAACAGGGCCGAGCGGTTGGCCTGCTGGGCCCGCGAGCAGGAGCCGTGCTTGCCCGCCGTCCCAAGCGCGGTCACCGCGGCATGCTCGATCCGGCCTTCGCGGGCCAGGCTCACGTGGAGCATCCGCGCCACGGCGCGGCGGCTGTAGCTGTGCTGGATGCCCCAGCCCGTGCGGAGCGTGAGCACGTTGGCGTAGCGGGAGCTGATCACGCTCAGGCAGCCGTCGAAGCGCGTGACCAGCCGGTTCAGATACCGCTTGGTGAATCCGCCATGGTGGTCGGTCCCGGCCTGGGCCGCTCGCGCGCCGGCGCCGGCCCGCGACGCACCCGAGCTCGAGGCTTGCGCGCCTTCCGCCCGGGCGCCCGAGGCGCCGATGAGAGCCGGACTAGAGTTGTCCCTCGAGGACTCCGTCGACGTGCCGCCGATGCCCACGAGTCCAGCTGCGACCTGAGACACCGTGCTGCTCACGCTGCGGCCGGCCGACCCGCCTCCGCCGCTGTGACTGCCGCCACCCGAGCCCCCGGAGGATGAGGAAGATGGCGTCGAGACCGACGGGGTGCTGAGCGTCGGCGTCGATCCGGCCGGGGTCGAAACCGTGGGGACCGTGACCGACGGCACCGTGACCGAGGGCACCGAAACTGACGGGGTGCTCACCGACGGAGTCGTCAGCGACCCCAGACCGCGCCCTGCACTCTGCGCCTGCGCATTCGGAAGGGCGGCCAGGGCGAACCCGCCCGTCGTCGTCAGGAGCGCGGCTGTGACCGCAGCCACTCGCCGCAGGCTCTTTCGTCCCCTACCCCGCTGTTGCATGGTTCGATGTTCGACTCGAGGCGTCAGTCCAGCCTCCCCGGCATATGCGTGCTTCTAGATACCCCCGGCGGGCGAATTCGAAGCCGGTGCGTTCACAGGACGAGCGCCGCTCGTCCTGACCCACGCCGCGTGGGCAGGACTACGCCACCGAGCCGAACGCCGACTGGAGCGCCCGCCGGACCCGGTCCGTCGTCAGCACGCCCCGGAGAACGCCCTCGCGGTCGACGGCCATGATGGCTCCGAGCTTGGCGAAGGCCTCCGACGAGAGTGCGTCGGTGAGCGGCTGATCCTCCCCGATCCGCCAGCTGCCCGTGTCGCCCTCGACCACCCCGCCCACGGTGAGCCAGCCCTCACCGGCGTCGTGCGTGCTCTGCAGGCGATCGCGGTGCACGATCCCCAGCAGGTGGCCCTGCTCGTCGATGACCGGGAACCAGGGCCAGCCGTAGCGGAGGAAGTAGTTATCGAGCGCCTCCTGGACCGGCGTGGTGGCGGGAATCGCCACGGGTTGTGGGTCCATGACGTCGGACACCGTCACACCTTCGATCCGGTCGTTCAGGCTGGTCTGGATCAGCGCCCCACGAGCCGAGTTGTAGAGCAGGTAGGCGATCGCGATCAGCCACAGCCCGGTGAAGCTCCGGTAGGAGAGCAACAGCCAGATGCCGCAGCCGCCGAGCAGGAGCGCAAAGCCTTGGCCCATGCGCGCCGCGGTCATCGTGCCCCTGCGCTTGGAGCCGGTCGCGCGCCAGACGATGGCGCGTGCGATCCGACCGCCGTCGAGGGGGAAGGCGGGAACGAGGTTGAAGACGAGCAGGAGCACGTTCCAGAAGAGCAGCCAGCTCAGGGCCAGGAGCACGGGGGTGATGTGGACAGTGCCGTCGAGGGCGGCGGCGTGGACGAGCCGGTGGGGGCCGACGATCGCCAGATCCAGGCCCAGGCAGAGCAGGACGAAGCCGAAAGTGGCCAGTGGTCCGGCGGCGGCGATCTTGAAGTCCTCGCCCGGTGACATGGCGTCGCGGCTCATCTGGGTGAAGCCTCCAAACAGGAAGAGCTCGATCCGGTCCACCCGGATTCCCTGGCGACGCGCCGCCAGCGCGTGCCCCAGCTCGTGGATGATCAGCGAGGCAAACAGCACCAGCACCGTCAGCACCGTGGTCAGGTAGGCCTCGAAGTCAGAGCTGTGCAGGGCCTGCCGGAAGCTCGGCGACAGCAGCAGGATCATCACGAATAGGATCAGGAACCATGTGCTCCCAAGTCCGATCCGGATCCCGAACAGGTCCATCAGCTTGATCGACGAAGGCCGTCGCACCATGTTGAGATGGTGGCACAGGCAATTGCCGGCGGGAGGAGGCACATGACTGAGCCCCTGACCCGTCTCCAGACCCGCCTGGCGGAGATCACCGATCTCAGCTACGTGAGCCACCTGCTGGAGTGGGATCAGCAGACGATGATGCCGCCGGGCGGGGGCCTTGGGCGGGCCGAGGCTCTGGCCACGATCCGTCGCCTCAGCCACGAGCGCTTCACCGACCCCGAGACGGGCTCGTGGCTCGACGAGGCGCAGAACTCGCTTGACGGGAGCCCGTTTGACTCGGACGCCGCCTCGCTCGTGCGCGTCGCCCGCCGGCGCTGGGAGAAGGCGCTGCGGGTGCCGAGCGCGCTGGCCGCCGAACAGGCCCGGGCGGCCTCGCTGGGGCAGGAGGCCTGGATCAAGGCGCGCGCCGACTCGGATTTCGCCGCCTTCGCCCCCTACCTGGAGCGGAACCTGGAGCTCGCCCGCCGCTACGTCGATTGCTTCGAGGACTTCGACTGCGCCTACGACGTGCTCCTGGACGACTACGAGCCGGGCGTGCGCACGGACACCGTGAGCCGCTTGTTCGCCGAGCTGAAGTCAGAGCTGATGGCGCTCGTCGCGACCCTGAGCGAGCGCTCCGAGAGCGTCGACGCCAGCTGCCTGCATGGACGCTTCGCGGTCGAGCCCCAGCGCGCGCTGGCTCGCCGGGTCGTCGAGCTCATGGGCTTTGATGCCGCCGAATGGCGAATGGACACGGCGGTCCATCCCTTCGAGACCTCGTTCGGGACCCACGACGTCCGGATCGCCACGCGCTGGGATCAGACCTACTGGCCCACCGGGCTCTACGGGGCGATGCACGAGTGCGGCCATGGCCTCTACGAGGCGGGGGTGGCGCCGGCGCTTGACCGCAGTCCCATCGGCCGGCCCGACTCGCTGGGCCTGCACGAGTCGCAGAGCCGGCTGTGGGAGAACATGGTGGGACGGGGCCGGCCGTTTGCGACAGTGCTGGCGCCGCTGGCCGCCGAGCTCCTCGGCGGCGAGCTCAGCTCGCTTCGGGCCCAGGCCCTCTACTGCGCGGTCAACCGGATCCAGCCCTCCTTCATCCGGGTCGAGGCCGACGAGGCGACCTACAGCCTCCACGTGATCCTCCGCTTCGAGCTCGAGCAGGATCTGATCGAGGGCAGGGTCTCGGTCAGCGACCTGCCGGAGGCCTGGAACGCGCGCTTCAAGGCCTACCTCGGACTCGACGTCCCCGACGACGCCCACGGCGTCCTCCAGGACGTGCACTGGTCGATGGGGTCGTTCGGATACTTCCCCACCTACGCGCTGGGCAACTTGATCGCCGGCCAGCTGTGGGAACGCGCCCATCGCGACCTCCCAAGGCTCGATGACCGGATCAGCGCGGGCGAGCTGAGTCCTCTTCGCGCGTGGCTGCGTGAGCACGTCCACCGCCACGGCGCGAAGTTCTCCATGCCCGAGCTGCTCGAGCGCGTGGTCGGCGGCCCGATCGCGGTGACGCCCTTCCTGAGCTATCTGAAGGCGAAGCTCTCCGGCGTCTACGGCGTCTCGCTTTAACCCCCGGCGAGCTCGTCGACGGTCCCCGTCTCCACCTCGCCCGCGAGGTCGTCGATGAGCGCGTTGAGGGTGGAGCTCGGGCGCATCGCTTCCTCGACCCGCTTGGGATCGGGCCAGTAGTACCCGCCGAGCTCGACCGAGTCGCCCTGGACGTCGGCGAGCTCCTGGATGATCTTCTCCTCGGCCTGGCCGAGTTTCTCCGCCGCCTCGCCGAAGCGCTCGGCCAGCTCGGAGTCCTCGTCCTGCTCCGCCAGCTCCTGGGCCCAGTAGAGCGCGAGGTAGAAGTGGCTGCCCCGGTTGTCCAGTTCGCCGGTCTTGCGCGACGGCGACCGGTCCTCCTCTAGCCAGCGCCCGATCGCCTGGTCGAGGGTCTGGGCGAGGACGCGCGCCTTGGGCTCCTCATCGGTGTCGGCCAGGAGCTCGAAGGACGGCCCCAGGGCCAGGAACTCACCGAGCGAGTCCCAGCGCAGGTGGTTCTCCTTGAGGAACTGCTGGACGTGGCGGGGCGCCGACCCGCCGGCGCCGGTCTCAAACAGGCCCCCGCCCGCCATCAGGGGCACGATCGAGAGCATCTTGGCGCTCGTCCCCAACTCGAGGATGGGGAACAGGTCGGTCAGGTAGTCACGCAGGACGTTCCCGGTGACCGAGATCGTGTCCTCGCCGGCGCGCGCTCGCTTCAGGGTGAACTTGGCCGCGTCCTCGACGTCCATGATCTCGATCTGGAGCTCGTCGGTGTCGAGCTCGTCGAGCGCCGGGCGGACCTTGTCCAGGAGCTCGGCATCGTGGGCTCGCTCCGCGTCGAGCCAGAACACGGCCGGCCATCCCGTCTCCTGCGCCCGGTGGACGGCCAGTCGCACCCAGTCCTGGATCGCCGCGTCCTTGGTCTGGCACATGCGCCAGATGTCGCCGGTGTCCACCTCGTGCTCAAGCAGGACGTCGTCCTGCTCGTCGATCACCCGGACGGTGCCCGGCCCGCTGATCTCGAACGTCTTGTCGTGCGAGCCGTATTCCTCGGCCGACTGGGCCATGAGCCCGACGTTCGGCGTCTGGCCCATGCTCGCCGGGTCGAAGGCCCCGTGCTCGCGGCAGTCCTCGACCGTGGCCGCGTAGAGCGGCGCGTAGGAGTGATCGGGGATGACGAACTTGGCGTCCTGAAGGTCGCCCTCGGAGTTCCACATCTGACCGGACGAGCGGATCGCGGCCGGCATCGAGGCGTCGATGATCACGTCGCTGGGGACATGCAGGTTGGTGATCCCCTTCTCGGAGTCGACCATGGCCAGCTTGGGCCCGGTCTCGTACGCCTCCTCGATCGCTGCCTCCACCGCGTCCTGGGTCTCCTGGGGGAGCCCCTCGATCGCCTTGCTCAGCGACGCCAGCCCGTCGTTGGGATCGATCCCCGCCCGGGCCAGCTCCTCGCCCTGCTCATCGAACAGCTTCGAGAAGTAGGCCCGCACCGCGTGGCCGAAGATGATCGGGTCCGACACCCGCATCATCGTCGCCTTCAGGTGGACCGAGAAGAGCACGCCCTTCTCCTTGGCGTCGTCGATCTGCTCGGCGAAGAACCCGAGCAGGGCCTCGCGGCGCATCACCGCGGCGTCGAGGATCTCGCCCTCTAGGACGGGGATCTCATCCCGCAGGACGTTCACCTCGCCGTCCTGCGCAACATGCTCGATCCTCACCTTGCCCTCTCGCTCCACGGTGACCGAGCGCTCGCTGGAGCGAAAGTCGCCCTCGCTCATCGTCGCGACGTGTGACTTCGAGCCCCCGGACCACTCGCCCATCGAATGGGGGTGCTTTCGCGCGTATTCCTTGACCGACGCCGACGCCCGCCGATCGGAGTTGCCCTGGCGGATGACCGGATTGACGGCGCTTCCCTTGACCTTGTCGTAGCGGGCGCGGACATCGCGCTGCTCGTCGTCCGAGGGCTCCTCGGGGTAGTCGGGGATGTCGTAGCCGTGCTCCTGAAGCTCTGAGATCGCCGCCTTGAGCTGGGGGACCGAGGCGCTGATGTTCGGCAGCTTGATCACGTTGGCCTCCGGCGTCTGCACGAGCTCGCCGAGCTCGCCCAGCGCGTCGGGGACCTGCTGCTCCTCAGAGAGGGAGTCGGGGAACTGGGCCAGGATCCGGCCGGCCAGCGAGATGTCTCGGAGCTCGAGCTCGATTCCTGCCGCCGCCGCGTAGGCGCGGACGATCGGCAAGAGCGAGCGGGTGGCCAGGGCCGGCGCTTCGTCGGTATGCGTGTAAATGATCTTCATGCTGTCCGGGACCCTACCCAGCCAGCGGCGTCGTGCCGCAGGCAGCCAGGGGATGGGTATACATAGGCACGTCCTGCCAATCCACCCGGAGATGAACCGTGCCCGATTCCCCCGTTCGAGTAGCCGTGACCGGAGCCGCCGGCCAGATCGGCTATCAGCTTCTCTTCCGCATCGCCAGCGGGCAGCTGCTCGGCCCTGACACCCCCGTCTACCTGAGCCTGCTGGAGATCCCCGACGCGGTCAAGGCGGCCGAGGGGACGGCGATGGAGCTCGTCGACTGCGCCTTCCCGCTGCTCGAAGGGATCGACATCTCCGACGATCCCAACGAGTCGTTTGACGGGGTGAACATCGCCCTGCTCGTCGGCGCCAGGCCACGGTCCAAGGGGATGGAGCGCAGCGACCTGCTCGAGGCCAACGGGGGAATCTTCAAGCCCCAGGGGGAGGCCCTGAACAGCCATGCGGCCGATGACGTGAGGATTCTCGTGGTGGGTAACCCGGCCAATACCAACTGTCTCATCGCGCAGTCAAACGCGCCGGATATCCCCCGTGAGCGATTCACCGCGATGACACGCCTGGATCACAATCGCGCTCTCTCCCAGCTCGCCAACAAGACCCAGACGCCGGTGCGGGACATCACCAAGCTGAGCGTCTGGGGCAATCACTCGACCACGATGTACCCCGACATCTTTCACGCCAAGATCGGCGACCAGGACGCGCTTTCAGTCGTAGATGACATGGACTGGGTGGAGAACGACTTCATCCCCACCGTGCAGAAGCGGGGCGCGGCGGTGATCGAAGCGCGGGGCGCGTCGAGCGCGGCCTCAGCCGCCAACGCCGCCATCGATCATGTGCATGACTGGGTACTCGGTACCAAGGCTGGCGACTGGGTGTCGATGGCAATTGCCTCGGACGGCTCCTACGGAGTCGAGGAGGGCCTGATCTCGAGCTTCCCGGTCACCTGCTCCGGCGGTAAGTACGAGATCGTGCAGGATCTGGAGATCAGCGATTTCTCCCGTGAGCGCATCGAGGTAACGGTTAACGAGCTCAAGGAAGAGCGCGCGGCCGTGCAGAAGCTCGACCTGGTCTGAAACCACGCACTGTGAACGGGGCCGGTCCTTTGCCGGCCCCGTCTCCGCCCTTCGCTAGGCGGAGCTGGCGACCCAGCCCTGGCCGTCGCGCTTGATCTGCCCCTCCTGCTGAAGCCGGGGCAGGACCCGGTAGAGATAGTTCGGAGCGATCCCCATCGACTTGGCGATCTCCGGGATCGTGATGCCCGGCTTGCCCCGGACCAGCTCGAGCGCCTGGTTGGCGCGAGTCGCGCCGCCGCGGCGGCCACGGGAGCGGGTGCGCCGGCCGTTGGCGCTCCGGCGCCGGGTCGTGCGGGTGGCGTTTGCGGATCCCCGCGGACGGCCGGGACCGCGCCGGGTTCCCACGAGGGCCGCTCGGGCGGCCTCCAACCGGGCGAGTTCCTGCTTGAGCTCACCCAGGCGGACATCAATGTCCTTCACTGTACTGTCGACAAAATCAGCCAAGTGAAATCTCCTTCGCTGGATTAGTGAAAAGGCTCTCTCTAAAGCGTTGTCCACGCTTAACTTCAATAACCATACAGATTGCGAACTGCGGTCTCGGTCTGATGGTGACGCGCGTTACCGCTTCTTTTCCACCAGCGCCTTGAGACGTTCCAGTGAGCGTTCGGCCTCACGCTCCGACGCGGCGCCGACAATCATCCGGCTCGCCATCGAGCCCAGCCGCCCGCCCGGCGGGCTGAAATCGTTGATGTACTCGAACTCGGTCCGGTTCTCGCCGTCGGGTCGGAGCTCGTAGCGGATTCTGGCCTGCGAATGAGCCGGACCCTGCCCTTCCCATTCGGCATGGCTGGGGGCGTTGAAATCGACGACCTTCCAATTGACGTTGAAGGACACGCCGCGCAGGTGAAGGCACTGCTTCATCGTCGAACCCTCACGCAACGGGTTTGACGAAACGTCCCTGACCCAGCGGTGGATGGTCACCCAGTCCTTGAGACAGTCGGGATCCATAACCGTGTCCCACACCTGCTCCACCGGAGCGTTGATCTTCGTCGTGACGTGCACAGTGCTCATCGTGAAGCGGACCCTAACGGGCGGCGAGCGGCTCGGTCGCCTCCCACTCGGCCAGCGCGTGCTCGATGGCCGAGTCGAGTGAGTGCAGCCGGACCCCCAGGAGCTCCGCCGCCCGCGTCTCGCCGGCCAGGAGATCGGTGGCGAGGCTTTCCATCAGCGGCCCGATGAGCTCGTACTGCTCATTGGCGACCACGGCCGCAACTCGGCTGGCCACGGGGGTGGCGCTGATCCGTCCCAGGCCGATTGTGGGTCGTCCGAGGAGCAGGTGGTCGCGGATGCACTCGATGAACTCCCGGTAGCTCACCTCCTGAGGCCCCCCGACGTCGAGGACCTCGCCGGCGATGCTCTGGTTGCTCGCCGCCCGGGCCAGGAGCTCGATCATGTCCCGCTCGTCGATCGGGGTCGTGCGCCGCGTCCTCCAGGCCGGCATCGGGAGCACCGGGAGGCGCTCGACCAGCCGGACCAGGAAGCGGAAGGGCCGTGAGCCGGCGCCGACCACGATCGAGGCGCGCAGCGCCACCGAGCCCGGGGCCGCCGCAAGGAGCGTCTGCTCGACCTCGAGCCGGCTGGCCAGGTGGGGCGAGAGCGGACGCTCGCTGGGAATCAGCCCCCCCAGGTAGATGATGCGTTGTGTCCCGGCCGCTTGGGCGGCGGCGGCGAAGTTCTCGGCCGCCGCGTGGTCGCGGGCGGCAAACGGCCCATCCAGCGAGCGCTCCATCGAGTGGATCAGGAAGTAGGCCACGTCGATTCCCTCCAGCGCCTGCTTGAGACCGGTGCCGCTGACGGCGTCCCCGGCCACGACCGGGAAGGCGTGGGCGCCGGCATCCGGGTGGCGGCTGAAGCCCCGGACCGAGTGCCCGTCTCGGAGCAGGCGCGGGGCGAGGCGCGATCCTATGTAGCCCGTGGTGCCGGTGACGAGGATGTTCATCGAGAGGCGGCCTACCCGCTGCGCCAGAAAGCTATGGAAAATGCGGGCGGAACTCTTTCCCTAAGCGTAAATACCTGCAATTTCCCAACTTCTTCGGTCCGGCAATTTTTGTTGCGTTTTCCGGAAATGGTCGTTGCCAACGGTGTCCGGTTGCGCTTTGATGCACGCATCGTTGGCGGTGGCGAGCCGGAAGGCGATCACCGCCCAGTGGGGTTCAAGCATCGAGGATGGAGGGGGACCGAGAGCGCAATGACGCCGGGGCGCACGTCGAACAAAGCCAGCTGTGAGAACTGCTTCTTTCACAAGAACCTGCTCTGCGCGGTATCGGAAAGCGGGCCCTGCGCCACCTTCCGGCCGGCGCGTCCGGAAGGGCTTCGGCCCCCGAGCCAGATGCGGTTCGTGTTCCGCCAGGAGCGCCGGCTCCAGGTCGCCTGGGCGATGCCCTCGGCTAACGAACAGGTCGGGCTGCACGCCTGAGCTAAGGTTCCGGCCATGTTCTGGCCCCTGATCGGCGGCTTCATCGCCGTCCTTTTGATCACCATCCTGCTGGGCTGGATCCTGGATCCCGCCCGCCGCCGGGATTCGGGCCCGCCGCCTCCGGGTCACTGAGCCAGCTCCGCCAGCTCGGCCTGGCGCTCGCTGTGCCGCGCCATCCACTCGGCGCCCGCCGTGTCGCTCAGGCCGTGAGCGAGGATCGAGCAGAAGACGACCAGGGCGGCGTAATGAAAGAGCCGGGCAGCGTCGGGGACGTGGGCGGCCAGGACCAGGAGCGAGAAGGTGATCGTGGCCACCCCCTTGGGGCCAAACCAAGACATGAAGGCGCGGGTCGCGAAGTCGGTTCGCGTCCCCACCAGGGCCGTGAAGACCGCCACTGGGCGTGCCACCAGGAGCGTGACGAGGACGATCGCGATCGCGCCCCAGCCACCGGAGAAGAGCGTGCCCAGGGTCACCAGCGACCCGAACACGACGAACACTCCGATCTTGACGATCTCGACGATGTCCTCGGACTGGCGCTGGAAATAGCTCGCCACGTCCGGGCGGCGGATCCCGAGGGTGATAGCGGCCACGTAGACCGCGATCAGGCCGTTGCCGTGGGGCGGGACCAGCGTCGTCCCGTAGGTGAGAAACGCGACGCCCAGGGCATAGAGGGCCCGCTGATAGGCCGGGATCCCGGCCGCCAGCCCGCGATCGCTCGGCATCACCCAGCCCGCGAGCAACCCCACGACGATCCCCCAGACCAGGCCGAGGCCGACGTTCTCAAGCACAAAGCGCCACCAGACGAAGTTGGAGGGGCCGGACAGGGCGGCGGCCAGCGCCAGCACGGCGGGGAGCGCCAGTCCGTCGTTCAGGCCTGACTCGAGGTTCAGCGAATGGCGGATGAAGCGGGGGACGCGGGGATTGGTGACCACGCCCGAGGAAAGGACCGGGTCGGTGGGGGACAGGATGGCCCCGAGCAGGAAGGCGGCTGTCCAGGAAAGCGGAGTCACCGCGTGCGCCGCCACGGCCACGATCGCCGCCGTCAGGGGCATGGCGACGACGAGCTTTCGCAGCGGCAGGTGCCACTGCGTTTGCAGCATCTCCCACTCGACCTCGAGCCCGTCGCGGAACAGGATCACCACCAGCGCGACCGTGGCGAGATCGCCCACGAAGGTGGAGCGGGCATGGAAATGCAGGACGCCGAAGCCGCCGTGGCCGAGGAGGAACCCCACCACGAGGGCGAGCGCGGTGAGCGACAGGATGCTGCGAGACGCCAGGCCGGAGGTGAGCGCACCGACGACGAGCATCCCGCCGAGGACGAGCACCGCAACCTCGAAATCGTGCGCGGCCACGGCTCAGCCGGCGGCCGCGGGGTTTGATTGGCGAGCGAGTGGGGCGGGCGTGTTCACGGCGCTGGGGCAGGGTCGGTCGAGCGCCGACCAGACTTCCCGGCTCACCCTGGGGCCGATCCTAGCCGAGCCTCGCCGCGCGAAGCCCATCCTCACGTCGGTGCACCGACCACTAGAGTCTCCGGGAGAAGAGAGGAGAGAGTTGGAGATCACCGTGCTCGGGAAGTCTCCGTCCTGGCAGGACGCCGACGGGGCCTGCAGCGGCTATCTGATTGAGGAGGACGGTTACGCGCTCGTGCTCGACTGTGGCAACGGAGTGTTCTCGAAGCTGCGCGAGCACCGAGACTACGTCGACGTCGACGCTGTCCTGATCACCCACCTGCACGCCGACCACTTCCTTGACCTCGTCCCCTTCGCCTACGCACTGACCTACGCGCCGCGCCAGCAACCCGTCCCCGTGGCCGGCTGGCCGGGCACGGCCGATCCCGCGCGACCCGGCCTCTACGCGCCCGCGGGTGCCCGTGACCTTTTCCGTCGCCTGGGGGGGTGCTGGCAGAGCCAGGAGTTGATCGAATCCGCCTTCTCGCTTAAGGAGTACGAGGGCGCGGCCTCGGTCACCGCGGGTCCCTTCCAGATCCGCTTCTGCGAGGTCCCCCACTACACGACCACCTTCGCCGTCGAGCTCCTGAACGGCTCGGGAACCCGGTTCACCTTCAGCGCCGATTGCAGTCCCAACGACGCCCTGGTGAATTTCGCGCGTGACACCGATCTGCTGCTCATCGAGGCGACGCTGCCCCGGCCTGAGCGCACCGGCCAGCGGGGTCATCTGACGCCGGCGGAGGCGGGTGAGCACGGCCGCCGCGCCGGCGCCAAGCAGATCGTCGTCACTCACTTCTCCGACGAGCTCGATCGCGACTGGGTCCGCAGCCAGGCCGCCGACGCGTTTGGCGGCGAGGTCGAGTTGGCCCAGGAGGGCGCTCGTTACACCGTCTAGCCCGGTCCGGCGCCGTGTAGCCGCCGGGGCCCCGGGGAAGAAGAAATAGAACCACCGCCCCGCATTGCGTATGCTCCGCAGTGACGAGGCTCCACGCGCACCGAGGAGAAATATGGCATTTAGTCGCAAGCGGTCCAAGGCGGTGCCGTTCAACGCCGCGGACATAGTCAACATCGCTAAGTCGAACCCGTACGTCCAGCGTCTGCTCGAGGACCCCAAGCTCCGTAAGAACGTGAGCATCGTGGTCACCTCGGGCAAGAGCGCCTACGAGCGGGTCAACAACGGCAACCTCCAGGCCCAGAAGCTGCTCGAGGACAAGAAGCTGCATTCGGACCTGGGCCGCGCGCTCGGCGCCGCCCGGGACGCGACGATCGTGCTGACCACGACCAAGCGCCGGCGCCGGGGCCTGACCTTCGGTCGCGCCCTCCTGATCGCCGGGATCGGCGGCGGCATCGCGATTGCCGCCTCCGAGCAGCTCCGCTCCAAGGCCCTCGATCTCCTGTTCGGAGCCGAGGAGGAGTTCCAGTACACGCCGCCGGCATCGCCACCGCCCTCGCCGGCCTCGACGCAGAGCGTCGGCGCGGCTTAATCGCTACGGCCGGGCGCTGCTCTTCGGCGAGCAGCGCCCGCCCGCGTGCCCGGGGGCGGGCACCGCTCGGTGCTCGAGCCAGCGCCCGCCCAGGCCACGGTGTGCGTCAGGACCAGCGACGGTGGTGCTTCGTCGGGTGCGTCCAGCCGGTCTGCCCGGTCCAGCCGGTCTGCCCGGTCGGGCCCGTGTGGCCCGTGTAACCAGTCGCGCCGGTCTGGCCGGTTCGCCTGAAGCCGCACTTCCCGCCGTGGTCAAAGCCACGCTTCCTGCCTCGCCAGTAGCCGCGGTGGCGGCCGTGGCGCTTGTGCACCTTGCACGCCCTCGCCATGTAGCGATAGCCCTTCGTCGTGTGGTGATGGCTCCCGCTGTTCGCGAGGCCCACCGCCGGGATTGCGGCGCCAAGGGCCACGATCCCAGCCACGATTCCGGAGATCAGACGCGTGCGCATCCATAACTCCTTCGGTTGCTTGCTCGTTTCGAGTACCCCTACGCCTCGCGGCCGCGAAAGTTAGATAGTTGTCCGAATGCGCCGGCTCGCATTCCTGGGGGGATCGCTCGTCCTGCTCGTGCTCGTCCTCCTCGTCATTCCCCAGCTCGTGCTCCCGGGGATCGCCGCCCACCAGCTCCGCGATCGCCTGAGCCAATCCGGCACCGTCCTCAAGGTCGAGGTCGACGCCTTTCCCGCCATCAAGCTGATCTGGCACCACGCCGACAAGGTGGTGGTCCGCATGGGCACCTATCGCTCGAGCGCGACCAAGCTGTCGAACACCCTGGGTGAGGTGGGGGACGCCGGCACGCTCGATGCCTCGGCCAACACCCTCTCGGCGGGGCTCCTCACGCTGCGACAGGCGACGCTTACCAAAAGCGGAAACCAGCTCAGCGCGAGCGCGCTGATCACCCAGGCGGACCTTCGCGCGTCCTTCCCGGTCCTCGACGGCGTCCAGCCGGTGGCCTCCTCCGGCGGGCAGCTGACCCTCCAGGGGACGGCCACCGTGTTCGGCGTCACGGCCACGGCGGACGCCACCGTCCGGCCCCAAAACGGCGCCCTGGTCGTGAGCCCCGATGTGCCCTTCGGCGGCCTGGCCACGATCACGCTGTTTCAGAGCCCGTCCATCGCCGTGGACAGCGTCGCGGCGGCGCCCGCTCCGGGTGGATTCCGCTTGACGGCCGAGGCTCACCTGAGGTAATTCGCCTCGCTTGAGCCGGCGCTCACGCGTCCCTTAGATAAAGGGTCTACCTTCGCGGCGATGGGCACGCGCAGGCTCGCCAGGGGAGAGAGCCAGGAGGTCACGCGCCGGGCGCTGTTGAGAAGCGCCGCGGTGGCTGGCGTGGCCTCACTCGTGAGCCCCGCGATCGGACGGGCGGCGGGGGCCGCCGACCGGGGCGCGGTATTCACGACCTCGCTGGGTGGCCTGAGGGGGACCTCCGCCGTGATCCGGCCCCACCGGAGCTTCGCCCTGGCCGGCCTTCAGTGGAGCCACCCGACCACGGCCGCCCTCGAGCTGCGCGCGCAGGCGCCGGACGGGCGCTGGAGCCCGTGGGTCACCGCCTCGACGCGCGGGCACGATGGCGACGGCCAGCCCGCCGGCGAGCCCTTCTACGGCGAACCGGTGTGGACCGGGCCCGCGGTGGCGGTGCAGCTGCGAAGCGATCAGCTCACGAGTGGGGTTCGGGTCCACTTCGTCAGCGTCCAGATCCCGGCCGGCGGCCTGGCCGCGGCGGCGTTCCCCCGGGCCACGCCGGTGCTCGAGGCCGGCCCCGGGCAGCCGCCGATCCTCGCCCGTGGTGGCTGGGGCGCCGGCCAGGCCCACCCCGTCCACATCCCGGAGTACGGGAGCATCAAGCTCGCTTTCGTTCACCACACGGTGAACCCCAACGGCTACAGCGCCGCGGCGGTGCCGGCGCTCCTGCGCGGCATCTTCGCCTACCACGTCTACGTCCGGGGCTTCTGGGACATCGCCTACAACTTCCTCATCGATGCCTACGGCCGGATCTGGGAGGGACGGGCCGGCGGCATCGACATGCCGGTCATCGGGGCGCACGCCGGGGCCTACAACGCCGAGACGACCGGGGTGGCGATACTGGGCGACTTCATGAACGTGGTTCCGTCGCCGGCGGCGATCGGGGCGCTCGAGCACCTGCTGGCCTGGAAGCTCTCGCTGCACGGGCTCCCGTCCTACGGCCGGGCGACCGTGGTCGTCGACCCCGCGGAGGCTTTCTACACCCCGTTCAGGCCCGGAGCCCACGTGTCCCTGCCCCGGGTGTCCGGACACCGCCAGGGAGACCTCACCGACTGTCCGGGCAACGCCTTCTATGCCCGGCTGCCCTCGATTCGCCCCCACGTCCGCGCTCTGGCCGGGACGCCCGCCCACCTCTCGATGAGCCCGGGCTCCGTGCTCATCACCGCCGGTGCCTCGGCCGAGCTCTCCGGGACCCTTCAGCTGCTCACCGGCCAGCCCTTGGGCGGGGCGGCGCTCGAGCTCCAGGCCATGTACCCCACCGGGCCGCCGGCCGCCGCGCTGGCGACGCTGAGCACCGCCGCCGACGGCACTTGGAGCGAGTCGGTCAGCCTGGTCGAGAACGCGCTCGTGCGTGCCGTGCACGGCGAGTATCCGGCCAGCGTCTCTGAGTGGGCCGCCGTGTCGGTGGCGCCGGCCGTCACCCTGACCGTGCAGTCGACCTCGCCGCTCATCCTCAGCGGGACCGTGAGCCCGGCCAAGGCGCACGTGATCCTCGAGCTCTACCGCGGCCCGGAGCCCCAGGGCAAGCCGATCAAGAAGAAGCGCGTGCCCGCGGGGACGGGGAGTTTTCAGTGGCAGTTCGCGACGCCGGGGCCGGGAAGCTACGTCGTGCTCGCCCGCACGATCGCGGGGCTGAAGAACGTCTCCGGCGCGTCGCCGCCGGTAGCGATCACGGTGAGCTAGGGCTTCGCGCCTTTGGCGCCGCCTGCGGACCTTTCCCGCCAATCACCGCCGCATAAAGCCGTTCGTGGCACCCAGGGTCCGGAAACCGGACCCCAGCTGCCACGAGGCTTCTGTTCCTGACGCGACTGGCGAGTTGGGTCCGCCCAGGGGAGGCAAACGCCGCTTCAAGGCCAGACGAGCAGGACCGCGCAGGGTGCGTGGTCGAGCACGAAGCGGGTGGCATGGCCGAGGCTCTTGGGGCCCGGATGGCGGTGCTCGCCCCGGCGGGCCAGGACCAGGAGGTCGGCGTCACCGGCCGC
This sequence comes from Solirubrobacteraceae bacterium, assembly GCA_035505215.1. GTDB lineage: Bacteria > Actinomycetota > Thermoleophilia > Solirubrobacterales > Solirubrobacteraceae > Palsa-465. The sequence goes on from DATJQY010000013.1 coordinate 17,907, forward strand.
CGCCACGACCTCCCGCTCGATCCGCCCGTGCCGGATCGCCACCTCGGCCGCCCCGCCCCACCGCGACCGCGCGTCGCCGAGCAGCTCGCCCGCCGCCTCCTCGGAGATCGAGCCGAGCGCCGGCTCGTCGGGCGGGGGCGGGGGATGGCGGCCCAGGAGGCCGGCCCGGGCGCCCTGGACCACCTCCTCGGCCGCCCCCGTGACCACGTAGAGGAGCGTCACCTCGGCGCCCTCGGGGACGAGCGCCGCCGCCCCGTCGATCGTCGCCTCCCAGGAGCCCTCGACCAGCCATACGAGCACGCGCATTTCAGCCCCAGCCTCGCACACCGAGCCAGAGGGCAAGCGTGCACAGGATCAGCCCGGCGGGGACGGTGAGCAGGCCGAGGCGGGTGAACTCGGCCACCTCGACCTCGGCGTCCTCGGCGCGCAGGATGCGCCGCCACAGGAGCGTGGCCAGCGATCCGGCGTAGGTGAGGTTTGGCCCGACGCCCACCCCGATCAGCATGGCCAACAGCGGCCCCGGCCCCAGGGCCGCGGCCACCGGAGCCAGGATCAGCGTGGCCGGAAGGTTGTTGACCAGGTTCGCCAGCACCGCGCTGAGCGCCGCGATGGCCAGAAGGTCGGGGAAGGAGCCGCCGCTCGGCAGCACCGAGGTGACGGCGCTGCGCAGGCCGTGGTCGCCCGCCGCGGCGACGATCACCCCGAGCCCGAGCACGAACAGCAGGAAGCCGGGCTCGGCCGCGCGCACGAGCGCGGGCACCCCCGCGCGGCGGCGTGCGAGCGCGCGCGCGCTGAAGGCGGCGGCGCTCGCGGCGGCGACCCACACCGGCGCGACCCCCGCCAGCGAGCTGAGCGCGA
>DATJQY010000014.1:0-7209 GCA_035505215.1 Solirubrobacteraceae bacterium
GGCGAAGCCGCAGACATCGGCGCCTCCCGCCGTCCGAGCCACTCTAACCGGCCCTTTCTGGCACGTACCCCTGCCCGTCCCGATTGGGCCAAACCTGGATCGGAAGCCGCCCGCTGAGAATGCGGGCGGTTTTCGTGTTAATGAACGCTATGCGAGATTCGATCGGCGTGGGTACGCCACCGACGGATCGGTCAGCACGTTGACAATCGCCGGCCGGCCACTGGCCAGCGCGCGGTCGAGAGCGGGACGGAGCTCGGCCGGCGTGGACACGAACTCGCCATGGCAGCCAAGCGCCTCGGCCACGCGGTCATAGCGCGTCTCAGGCCGCAGGTCGGCGGCCACCGAGTAGCCATACAGCGCCTCCATCGGGTGTTTCTCGAGGCCCCAGATGCCGTTGTTGCCGACGACGCCGAGGACCGCGACGCCGTGGCGGGCAAGCGTGTCGAACTCCATGCCGGCGAAGCCGAAGGCGCCGTCGCCCAGCAGCAGGACCACCTGGCGATCCGGATGCGCGAGCTTGGCCGCCAGGGCGTAGCCGGGGCCGCATCCGAGGCAGCCCAGCGGACCCGGGTCGAGCCAACAGCCCGGGCGGTAGGAGTCGAGGACGCGGCCGGCGTAGGAGACGAAGTCGCCGCCGTCGCCGACGACGATCGCGTCCCGGTCGAGAAACTCGATCAGCTCTCCGTAGATCCGCATCGGGTGAAGCGGCGCGCGATCGTCTTCCAGCTCGCTCGCTTCGGTGGCACGCGCGTCGTCCTCGGTGGCGCGCAGTGAGCGGATCCAGGCCTCGCGCTCACTGCTCCCGGACCCGTTGCCCGCGCCCGCGCCTTTGCCCATACCCGCTCCCCCGCCCCCACCCGCTCCCGCACCCGCTCCCCCGCCCGCACCCGCCGCGGCGCGCAGCGCGTCGAGCGTCGCGGGCAGCGCTCCGTAGAGTTCGGCGGCCAGAGCACGGGGCGGCGTCTTCTCGGGCTCGCTGACGTCGATGGCCACGATCTCGGCGTCCGGAGCAAACGACGCGCCGAACCCGAGCCGGAAGTCGAGCGGAGCGCCGATCACGAGCGCCAGGTCGGCGCCGCTCAGCCCGGTGCGGCGCGCCCGCGAGAAGGCCAGCTCGTGGTCGGCTGCGATACAGCCCCGCGCCAGGCCGTTCACGAACACCGGAATCCGGTGCTCCTCGGCCAGGGCCAGCAGCGCTTCCTCTCCCCGCCCCCAGTAAAGACCGGCGCCGGCCATGATCACCGGCCGCTCCGCCTCGCGCAGCGCCACCGCGGCGCGGTCGATCTGGCGCTGGTCGGCGCCCGGGCCTCGCCACGGCTCGGGCAGCGACCCGCCGGGCTCTGAGTTCTCCGCCTCACCGAACACGTGGTCGAGCGGGAAGTCGAGGAAGGTCGGGCCGGAGCGGGGGGTCAGCGCGGTCCGCACCGCCTGATCGACCAGCGCCGGGATCTCCGCGGTGTCCTGCGCGGTCGCGGCGAGCTTGACCAGCGGCCGCACGAACGGCACGTGGTCGATCTCCTGGAGCGATCCCTGTCCCCAGCGAAACTGGGGCGCCCGTCCGCCCAGGACCAGCACCGGCGAGTGGTTCTGGCTTGCCGACGCGATCGCGCTCATGCCGTTGGTCACCCCGGGACCCGCGGTCAGCGCGCACACGCCGATCGATCGGGTCACCTTCGCCCACCCCTCGGCGGCGAACCCAGCCGACTGCTCGTGGCGGACGTCGACGATGTCGATGCCCTCGGCCCGGCAGCCGTCGTAGATCGGGAACAGGTGGCCGCCTGAGAGCGTGAACAGCTTGGTCACGCCGTAGGCCCGCAGCCGCTCGGCGATCAGTCGACCGCCGTGGGCCTGCTTCGTCGTCGCCTCCGACTCCGCCTCCATCGCCACGCTCGGCACGCTAACACCGGCCGGCCCTAGGAGCGCCGGCGAGGAATGGCCGGATGGGTCATAAGTCGTAACTCGGCCCGGCGCAGGGGCCGAGTCCGGAGTTATGGCCCGTATACGCGACTGAACCGGGATTCACCGGCCGCGGGGCGGCGAGTTGCGGGTTATGACCCACGGGAGGGACGACTCTGGGGGGCAACTCCGGGAGGGGACGCCGGGAGCGGGCGGCTTAGAGGGCGTGGGCGAGCAGGAGCTCGGCGCGTTCGAGGAGGTGCTCCCCCTCGAGCCAGCGCCGGCCGAGCCGGACCGCCGGCAGCCGCCGCACTCCGCGGGCCCGCAGGCCGCGCGCGGTGGCCCAGAGCGTGACGTCCCGCGAGGGATCGCGAGCCGCCGCCAGGCATCCGTCGACCGGTAGGCCGGCCACGGAGGCGGCGACGCTGAGGATCTCGGAGTCCTCGAGATCGAAGCCGCCGCAGAAGGCCAGGCGGCTCGCCGCGAGGGCGAAGCGGGCGCCCGCCCCCTGCTCGGAGGCGTAGGACGCGGCGCGCAGAGCGTGGCGGGTGTTGGCCGGGAAGTTCTCGGGCCAGATGAGCGGGAGCCGGACGGCCCGGGCCTGCCGCTCGGCCGCCTCTCGCGCGGCCTCGAAGCGCAGCCAGCGTGCACCGCCGTCCAGCCCGACGGCCGGCGCGGGCACCCATTCCACCTCGCCCAGCACGCGCTCGATGCGCTCCGCCACCAGGTAGGAGAACGGACAGGCGACGTCATAGAAGAACGCCGCCCGTGAGCTCCCCCTCGGGCGAGAACGATCAGCCAGCTGATCCTTCAGCTCGATCACTTCCCCCATGTACTCACACCAACGGTTCTGGAGCCCGAAACTGCCACAAACTCGTCCACACGCTGGCCCTGCACCGGGCGAAGGCGGGATATGCGTCGTCCGCTCGGGAGCGCGCCGGATATTGAGATGGTCGGCGGCGCCTGGCGGCGGCGCCTTAGTGAGATGGTCGGCGGCGCCTGGCGGCGGCGCCTTAGTGAGATGGTCGGCGGCGCCTGGCGGCGGCGCCTTAGCGAGATGGTCGGCGGCGCCTGGCGGCGGCGCCTTAGTGGCGAACTGGCGGCTGTCGACCGAAGGTCCGTTAGACTCGAACTTGGTAGGTACGCACCGTCCACCGGGAGGCTGTTCCATTCCGCACGTACCCCCACCGAAACGCCATCCGTACGACCAGTGGTCGCCAGACGCCAGGGCACTCGACCTGGTTGGCGATAAATGGACCCTGCTGATCGTCCGCGATCTAGCATCCGGTCCCCGCCGCTTTGTGGAGCTCCAGCGGGTGCTGCCGGGGATCTCGACCGAGCAGCTTCGCTCCCGTCTGAACCGCATGGTCGCCGACGGGATGCTGACCCGCAAGCGCTACCGCGAGGTGCCGCCACGGGTCGATTACGAGCTGACCGAACGCGCTCAGGAGCTCATGCCGATCCTTGGCGAGCTCGCCCGCTGGGGCTACGAGTGGGCCTGGAGCCCGCCCCGAGCGTCGGAGTCCGTCGATCTCGGCGCGATCTTCCGGCTTGCCGCGGGGTTGCTCGGCGCGTCCGCCGCGGCGGCCACGGTCGAGTTCGAGGTCCTGGACCCGGAGGGCCGCAGCTTCTACACCTTCGCGCTCTCAGATCGGGGAGCCAAGGTGCAGGAGCACCAGGCCGACGCCCCGGCCGCGCGGGTCAGCGCGTCGAGCGCCAACTGGATCCGGGCCTTTTCGCCCGAGCGCGATCGTGGCGGCCTCGAGATCACGGGCGACCATCAGCTCGCCGAGTCGTTGCTCGACGGGCTCGTGGCGGTCGGTCCGCGCGCCGCGGCCCGCGCCCGCGCAGCCGCTTAGCGCGACTATTTGTCCGAGTAGGTCGCCGGCCCGATGTGCGGGATCTGGTACTGCCCGGGCGCGCCCGGCAGTAGCGGCGCCACCCAGCAGGGCTGCTCGGCGCCGGGGGCACTGGACCCGCTGCCCGCGGTTGTGCCGTCGCCGCCCGCGCCGGAGTTCTTGCAGTCCCACGACGGGTAGTCGCCGTGCGTGAAGTTGGCCACGTTGTCGAGCCAGAGCGGTGCCGGATAGGTGTCGCCGCGGTTGTTGGAGTCGCGGTTGGGCGAGAAGGACAGCGTCTCGGGACCCGTCGGCGACTCCTGCCTGAGGTAGTGGCCGGGGCTGTCCCCGGCGAACGAGGTGGTGGTGGCGGCCATCGCGGCCCCGCCGTTGGAGATGAAGTCCGAGACCAGCTGCTGGTGCAGCGAGAGCCAGCTGAGGATCGGGTTGAGCTGCTCGAGGAAGCTGCCCGTCGCCCCGAGCAGCGGGTCTGCTCCGGTGAGGATCTCTGAGACCGCGGGCAGCCCCGTCTGCGAGACCGTGATCAGCGGCCCCAGGTTGGTGAACAGGTGGCGCAACGGCGGCGAGAGCTCCTGTACCGAGTGCAGGGTGGGCTTGAGCTGCTGGGAGACCGGTATCAGCTCCTTGATCAGCGGATCGGTGTTGGCCGAGAACTCCTGGAGCTTGGCCATCGTGGCCTTGGTCTCGTTCAGGAAGGTCGGGAACACCTGGAAGGTCTTGGCGAGCGCGTTGTTGTTGGCCGCGGTGGTGGCGAAGGTGGTCTCCGCGCTGGTGATCAGGTTGCGCAGCGCGGTCTGGTCCTGGCCGAGGGCGCCGAACACCGTGCCGCCGTTCTGGATCAGGCTGACCGTGGCCAGGTGCTGGACGTCGAGCACCTGCAGGATGTCGGTGGCGTCGGCGGCGAATGACGGCAGGTTGCCGAGCACGTCGTTGAGGTTCTGGCCGTTGCCGTTGACCGCGGTGGCCAGCTGCTGCTGCCAGACCTGGAACGCATGGCGGGTGGTCGGATCGAACGCGTCGAAGATCTGCGAGAGCTGCGTCGTGGGCAGCACGTTGCTGCGCGACAGCATCCCCCCGTCCGGAACGGGCGGCGAGTGCGCCGAGCCCGGGATCAGCTGGACGTAGGTCTCGCCGAGGATCGTCTTGGTACGCAGGATCGCCTGGGTGTTCTGGCGGATCGGGGCGTACTGGTTGTCGATCTGGAGCGTGGCCTCGGTGCGGTTGCCCTTGGGGTCGAGCTGGGTCGAGACGACCTTGCCGACGCTCACCCCGGCGATCCGCACGTCGGACTGGCTGGCCAGATCCTGCGCGTTGGGGAACGACACGTTGACGCGATAGCCCTGGGCGCCGAGCGGGATCGTGCCCCCGAATGACACCCACAGGAACAGCAGCAGCCCCAGGCACGAGAGCGCGAACAAGACCATCGTGATGACGCGTGAGATCGGGGGGCTGCCGGTTTGCATCAGTTGATGGGGAGCTTCGGAAGGAACAGGTTGCTTGACTTCGCGCCCGAGCCCTTCGCGCCCGCGGCGCGCGGCTGCAGGGCCTCGATCTGCGACAGCGTCGGGTTCGACGACGCACTTGCGGCCGCCGGATGCTTCTTCTCGTACGCCTGGTAGGCCGTGGCGTCCGCCGCCGCCTGGGTCGGGCACAGGCCGGCGTCGGTCAGGATCGGAGTGAGGTTCATGACGACCTCCTCCAGCGGCGAGTCGTTGGCGAGCTGCGCGTAGGTCGCGCAGCTAGCCTGCAGGAACAGCGGCCGGTAGTCCCCGTTGGCGTCCTGGACCGAGAACAGCGTGCGCGCGTTGTGGTCCAGCCAGGCCAGCCACCACAGGTAGCCGTGTTCGGTGTTGCCCGGGTTGTAGCCGAGCATGTTCCCGAAGTGGTTGAGCACGGTGAACACGTTGCTGAGGTTTGACGTGGCCGCGGCCTCCTTGACCGGGCCGTTGCTGGTCTGCACCGTGGTCGGGTCGGCCAGGTTGACCGCGGCCGGGCGCAGGTTCTGCACGACCGGGCGCGAGGCGACGACGAACGGCCGGATCTGGTTCTTGACGATCGGGGCACCCGGGACGGCCAGCGCGCTCAGCGCCTGGTTGGCCGCGGGGAGGGCCTTGACCGCCGGCAGCAGATTGACCGCCGCCGGGCCGAGCGCGTTGGCGAACGTCTGCACCTTGGCCAGCGTCGTGGTGGTCTGCTGCAGGGTTCCCGGCAGGTCGGCGACGGCCTGGCTGACGTTCTGATCCTCGGAGGCGAAGGCGCCGAACACCTTTTCGCTCGAGTCGACGAGCTGGACGATCTGGCCCTGCTTGGCGGCGAGCGCGTCGTTCAGCCGCCGCAGCGAGTTGACGAGCTGCTGGAGATCGCGGCCGCGCTGGGCCACCGCCCCGTTCAGGCGGGCCAGGTCCTGGTGGGTCGGCTCGAAGCGCTCCATCACCTGTGCCAGCTCATCGCCGCCGTTCTTGGCCAGGCCCTGACCGGCGCCGTTGACGAGCAGGTCGAGGTACTCCCGGCTGTCCTCATCGAGCGAAGCGAGGATCTCGTCGAGGTTGACCACCGGCATCGTGTTCGAGACGGGGATCGTGTAGCCGGCCGGCGCCGCGGGCGAGTTGCCGATGCCTGGGCTGAGCTCGATGAACATGTCGTCCAGCCCAGTGCGGGGACGGATCAGCGCCGTCCAGTTCTGGCGGATCAGCCCCTCGTACTTCTTGTCGATGCTCATCTTCACCACGCCCTCACCGTTCTTCAGCGTGACGCCGGTGATCAGCCCGACCTGGACGCCGGAGATGCGCACGCTCTGGCCCTGGCCGGGGGTCACGGCCTGGGCGGTCTGGAAGTCGGCGTTGAGCGTGTACTGGGGAGGCGTGATGAACGGGATCGTCAAGCGCTCGTTGTTCAGGATGTAGCCCGCCACGAACAGCGACACGACGAGCAGGCCAAGCATCGCCACGAAGTCCTTGAGGTGCTCGCGGATTGCGCGCTTCACTTGGAGCTCCCGGAGCGCTTGTCGCTGTTGTCGGAGCTGCTCGCCGGCATCGACGCGGTGCCGAGCTTGAGCCCGTCCTGGCCGGCCAGCTGCGAGATCTCGGGCAGCGCGGCCGCCGCGGCCGAGTCCCAACGCAGCGACGCGCCGGGCGCCGTCAGGCTGCTGTCGCTTGACTCCTGTGCCGGCGGCCCGCCGGTCGGAGCCGACAGGTCGGTGATCGGCTGCTGGGTTTCGCATGGCACATCGGGCTCGAGCGGTGGTGCCTTGCCGCCGGGCGGGGGCTGGGGCTGCTCGCCCTGGAGGGGCTCGAGCGACTGGCCGACCAGCCCCGGGGAGGCCGAGTAGGTGAGCGTCCCGCCGGTGCCGAGGATGCGGATGTACGGTCCGTTGGCGTCGAAGTCGCGTGACTCGCCGGCCAGCCCGGGCAGGAAGTCAACCGCCTCGACGTACACCGGACGCGCCGGGAACCCG
>DATJQY010000015.1:0-282565 GCA_035505215.1 Solirubrobacteraceae bacterium
AACGGCTGTTCGGACAGGTACGGGCGTTACCGTGAAGCTTCATCCGGTGTCCTCCTTTGGACTGAGGGGCTTGAGCACCACTCAGCCTCCAAGGAGGCCCGGATGTCTTTACTGACGAACGTCCCTAGGAACTACAGCTAGATCGTCTCCCCGGGGCGCTGGAAGATGACCTCGGGGATCACAGCTGCCGGAGAGAGCCGGAGCAGGAAACGCAGCGCCTCGGCGATGTCGGTGGTCTTGAGCATCTCGTCGGCGGGGACGTTCTCCTTGGCGAAGTCGGTCATGTCGGTGTCGACGAACCCGGGGGCAAACGCCGTCGACTTGATCCCGTCGCCGTTCAGCTCCTTGTTCATCGCCTGCGTGTAGGCGAGCACAGCCGCCTTGGTGGCCGAGTAGACCGAAAGCCACGGCTGGGGCGACTTCCCGGCGATCGAGGCCAGGTTGATCACGAGCGCGTTCTTGTGCTCCTGCCCGGCCGCCTGGAGCAGGTCCAGGCACTCGCGGTAGAAGAGGACGATCGCCCGCAGGTTGACCCCGAGCTGCATATCGACGAACTTGGTCTGGTGATCGCCGGCACCTGCACCGATCCCGACCCCGGCGTTGTTGACCAGGACATCGAGGCGGCCGAAGCGGTCACGGTGGAGGCGCACGACCTCTCGAATCGCCTCCTCGTCGGTCATGTTCGCCGCCAGATACTCGACCTCGTAGCCGCGCTCGCGCAGCCCGCGCGCGGTCTGCTCGATCGTCTCGGGCTTGCGGGCCGTGATCGTCAGCCCGTAGCCCTCCTCGCCCAGGACCTCGGCCAGGGCGAGCCCGATGCCTCGAGAGGCTCCAGTGACGATGGCGGCGCGGTCGGCCATGGGTTGGGAAACCTACCCCACTAGGCTTGGCCCATGCGAATTCAGTGGTACGGACAAGCAGCCTTCCGCCTCGAGGGACCCGAGGCGACGGTGTTCATAGACCCCTTCGGGGACATGTCGGCGATGGCCTCACGCGAGATCCATTGGGACTATCCAGCGATCCAGGGGGTGGATGCCGACCTCCTGCTCGTGACCCACGAGCACGGTGATCACAACGCCGTCGAGGCGATCGGGGGGGACCCCAAGGTGCTGCGCTCCACGGCGGGGCGGCTTGAGTCGCCGATCGGCGAGGTCCTCGCCGTCGCCTCCGAGCACGACGCGGCCGCGGGCACCGAGCGGGGTCCCAACACGATCTTCGTGTTCGAGCTCGACGGGATCCGCACCGCCCACTTCGGCGACTTCGGCCAGCGGGCGCTCCGCGACGAGCAGGCCGAGGCCATCGGCTCCGTCGACCTCCTGTTCCTACCCGTCGGTGCCGGCCCGACGATCGGGCCTGAGCAGGCGGAGCTGATCATCGAGCGGCTGAGCCCGCGGTGGGTCGTGCCGATGCACTACCGCACGCCAAAGATCGGCTTCCTCGATCCGGTCGACCCGTTCCTCGAGCGGATGCCTCACGTGGCCAAGGTGGACGAGCCGGCCTTCGACACGGCCTCGCTCGACGGCGAGCAGCCGCTGGTCGTGGTCCCGGCGGTGCCGTAGCGCGAGGCTCTAGGTCTGCGCCGTCGGGTGAAGGACGGGGACGACGGGCATCCGCTCGGTCTCCAGGACCGCCATCAACGACGGCGGGGTGATCATCGTGGCGCGTCCGGCGGCGGGTCGCCGGAGTCGTCCGAGGTAGCCCCTCGCCGACCAGGCCAGCAGCTCCGGCCCCAGCACCAGGTACGGACTGCCCTCGTGCAGGACGAAGACGCCGTCGGGTAGGTCCTCGAAGCGGGCTTCATACAGGCGGCGCTCTCCGGTCCTGGGATCAATTCGCTCGCCGTGAAGCTGGGCGTCGATTGCGTCCGCGCCAGTCTGGGACGGGTGAATCTCGCCCCAGAGCCGGGTGAGGTGGTTGTAGTCCTCGCGCCGGCACTCCGCACACGGCCGGTGACCAGCCGCCAGAGCCGTCGCCTCATCGAGGAAGAAGAGCTCGGTAAAGCGGCCAGGAGCCATCAGCGGTTGCCGACGCCGGCCCCGAAACTCCAGGCGGCAGGCGATCCACCGCCTCGTGGCATACCGCCGGCGAATCTCGCCCTGCTCGTCGTGAAGACAGCCCCGGTTGCCGTAGACCAACCCCCTGGCTGGGTCGGCAATCAGATCGCCGAGGGGCGTGACCCGGTTACGCCGCGGCACAGCTCCCAGGCTAGGCCGCGGCCCGGGCCAGCGTCTCCCGCCCTACCCGCTGGAGGTCCCGCAGATAGTCCAGGTGCGCCGCCCATGGCTCGTGCACGTCGAGCGAGTCCGCCAGCTCGATCGTGTCGAGATGCGCGTCGAGCAACTCATAGAGAAGACCGCTGAGGCGGTCAGCTGGGGTGGCCCCTAACGTGTCGGCGTCGATCACGGCCCGTGGTCCTCAGGCAGGACAATGACGCCGCGATCGGACAGATCCGACGGCGGCGCCGGTCCTAACTAGCGCCGCCGGGCCTCCGGCTCCAGCCCCGGATTGGGCCAGCCGCCGTCGGCCGGGTTGATGTTGAGACCGGGTGGGACGATCTCGTCGATCCGGTCGAGCACGGCGTCGGAGAGCTCCACGTCGGCCGAGGTCAGCTGCGATTCCAGGTGCTCCATCGTGCGCGGTCCGATGATCGCCGCCGTGACCGCGGGATGCCGGATCACGAAGGCGAGCGACATCTCGATCAGCGTCATCCCGTTCTCCTCGGCCAGTCGCGCCAGCGCATCGGCGGCCTCCAGCTTGCGCTGGTTGGCGGGCAGGGACAGATCGAACCGGGCCGGGAGCCGGTCGGAGCGGTGAGACTCAGGCGGGTCCTGGCCGAGGCGGTAGCGACCGCTCAGCCATCCGCTGGCCAAGGGACCCCAGGGGATGACGCCCATCCCGTAGCGCCCACACGTCGGAAGGACATCCTTCTCGACCTCACGGACGAGGATCGAGTAGGGCGGCTGCTCGCACACGAAGCGCTGGTGCCCCCGTCGCTGCGCCACCCACTGGGCCTCGACGATCTGGCTGGCGGGAAAGGTCGAGGAGCCGATGTAGCGGACCTTGCCCTGGTGAACCAGGTCGCTCAGCGCACCGAGCGTCTCGTCAATGTCGGTGTCGGCCTCCGGACGGTGGATCTGGTAGAGGTCGATCCAGTCGGTCCCGAGCCGGCGGAGGCTGTTTTCGACCTCGCGGATGATCCAGCGCGGGCTGTTGCCGAACTGGTTCGGATCGTCGCCCATCGTCCCGTGGACCTTTGTGGCCAGGACGACGTTGTCCCGTCGGCCCCCGCTCAGGGCCTTGCCGACGATCTCCTCGGACTCCCCCCGTGAGTAGACGTCGGCGGTGTCGATGAAGTTGATCCCCGCATCGAGCGCGCGGTGGATGATCCGGATGCTCTCCTCGTGATCGGGATTGCCCCAGGCGCCGAACATCATCGCGCCCAGACACAGCGGGCTGACCCTGACGCCTGTGCGGCCAAGTGTGCGGTACTCCATGGGCCCACCGTAGCGACCCGTCCGACCGGCCATAAAGAATCGCCCCGGGACCGCTACTCAGACCTGTTAGGTGGGTCTATACCGCTAGATTGCCCGGAGGGCCCCGTCGGCCGGCAGGGGGAGCGTTCGGCTCAGGGTCCTCGTTCGATAGCTACCCAGGAGGCGATGAGGACCCATGGTCCACCGACTCACGAGATTCCTGCTGCCGCTGACCTGCGTTCTCGCCTTGGTGGCAGCTCCCGCAGCCGCGAGCGCCAAGGTCACTGTCGGCATCAGCGACAACAGCTACGCGATGTTCTACAGCTCGCTCTACAACCGGCTGAACCTGCCGGTGGCCCGCGCGATGTTCGACTGGAACACGGCCGTGATGAAGAACAAGACCGAGCTCCATCAGGCGGAGGCGTGGGTGGATACGGCCATCGCAAACCACGTGCAGCCGATGATCTCCTTCACGGGCGATACCGGGACCACCTCGAGCGCCGTGCCCACCACCGCGCAGTACACGTCCGCGGTCCGGGCGTTCATGAAGGCCATCCCGCAGGTCAAGACCTACACGCCGTGGAATGAGCCGGACTGGGTCTACCGCCCGCACCTGGCCAACAACCCGTCGCTCGCCGCCTCGTACTACAACGCGCTGATCCGCTACTGCAAGGGCTGCACGATCGCGGCCGGCGACGTGTACCTGCCGGCGCCACAGCTCTATAACTGGCTCCGCGCCTACGCTCGTCACCTCAACGCCCGGCCCAAGGTGTGGGCGCTGCACAACTACTACGACGTCCGGGAGCACAACACCAAGCAGCTCCAGGCGATGTACAACGCCGTGCACCCGCGCCAGATCTGGCTGACCGAGATCAGCGGCGTCGAGCGGCGCGGCCACTGGCAGTTCCGTGACCAGTCGCCCAACGCCGCCAACCGCGACGAGCAGTTCCTGTTCTCGCTGCCCAAGCGGTTTCACTCGATCACCCGGATCTACCACTACCAGTGGCAGGCCGACCCGAAGTCCGGCTGGGACTCCGGCCTCCTCGGCCCGGAGGGCAAGCCGCGTCCGGCCTATTGGACGCTGGCCAAGGCCGCAGGCCTGAAGAAGAAGTAGCGCCAAGCGTTTGACCCGGCGGCGGTGTCCCTCAGGCGGGGCGCCGCCGCCGTCCTACCATCAGGCGCATGCGCCTGTCCGTCCTCGATCAGTCCCCGATCTCCGAGGGCTCGACGGGCGCGGACGCGCTCCACAACACGATCGATCTCGCCGTCCTGACCGACGGCCTCGGCTATCACCGCTACTGGGTCGCCGAGCACCACGGCGGCCCGATGCTGGCCAGCGCCAGCCCCGAGGCCCTGATCGGGCCCATTGCGTCGGCCACCCAGTCGATCCGGGTGGGGAGCGGCGGGGTGATGCTGCCCCACTACAGCCCGCTCAAGGTGGCCGAGACGTTCACCATCCTGGCCGGGCTCTATCCGGACCGGATCGACCTGGGGATCGGCCGGGCCGCCGGTACCGATCCCCTCACCACCTTCGCCCTCCAGCGCGACCGCCGCCAGGCGGCGCCGGATGACTTCGAGCAGCAGCTGGCCGAGCTGCTGGCCTACCTCGAGGACAACCTCCCCGACGATCATCCCTTCGCGCGGCTCGCCGCCACCCTGCCGGGACGCCCTGCCTTGCCCGACGTGTGGCTGCTCGGCTCCTCACCGCAGAGCGCGATTTGGGCCGGCCAGCTCGGCCTCCCCTATGCCTTCGCCGACTTCATCAACCCGGGCGGAGCCACGATCGCTCGCCTCTACCAGGAGCGCTTCACTCCGGAGCGCCAACTCGCCGCCCCGCGGACCGCGGTTGCCGCGTGGGTTCTCTGCGCGCCCACCGACGAGGAGGCCGACTTCCTGGCCACGAGCAGCCGCATGACCTTCACCCTGCTGCGCCGTGGCCAGCTCATCCCGGTGCCGCCGCCGGAGACGGCGGCCGAGTTCCTGCGCCGCGAGGGCAAGCTCGCCCCGCCGGATGGCGAGCGCTCAAACGGGCAGCCCCCTGGCCGGCGCGGGGTGATCGGCTCGCCGGCCAAGGTCAGGGCTGAACTCGAGCAGCTGGCCTCGGACTACGGTGCCGAGGAGGTGATCGTGGTCACGATCACCCACGATCACGCCGTCCGCCGGCGCTCCTACGAGTTGCTGGCCGACGCGTTCGCGATCGAGCCGTCGAGCACGCGCCTGGCCGCCTCGACGAATCCCTGAGCCACCGCCGGCCCCGCGCCGCCCACGGGGAGAAATCGCGGCACCTCGAGCCGGGCCAGGACTTCGACCCCGAGCCGGCGCTTTCCCACCTTCCAGCGCACCTCAAGTCGTTGAGGATCGGAGTCCTCCTCGGGGACGCGGGCCAGGATCACCGCCGCCGGCTTGACCGTGATCGCGACCTCGAAGTGGTAGTCGTTGGCCAGCGGTCCCACCGCCAGGTGCACGGTCGTCAGCGCCCGGCGCGGCACTCCGGCCGGGTCGCGCTCGAGCACCTCGACTTCTCGGATCACGTCCGGATACCAGGTCGGGTAGCGGTCGACCGCGGCCAGCAGGCCGATGCACTCCTCCGGTGTCGCGCTGACCGCCGTGCTGGCGGTCCCCTGAAGCTCCTTCATCGCTCCGAGGCCGTCTCGGACAGCGACCGGATCGTGTCGAGCGCATCGGGCTCGATCGTGCGGGTGCTCTGGATCGCGGTGGGGATCACGAGAATCGCTCCCTGGTCGGCGTCGAAATCGACGTCGTCGGCCGGCTCGGCCTCCAGTTCTACCAGCGTGCCGACCAGGCTTGACTCGCTGGCCAGCCGATAGCGGTACAGCGCCTCGGCGGTGGGAAAGGCGGTGAGGCCGTGGCGGGGCTGACCGTCGACCTCGCCCGTGCCCCGGCACACCGGACACTTCGACTCGTAGCGAACCCGCCCGCGGCAGGAGGGACACGAATGGCTGGTCCCGGTGAGCAGACAGGACCAACACTCGAAGCGGGTCCGCCCGCCGCCGCGGCACTTGTCGCAGCGCTCGCCGTCCTCCGCGCCGCCCCAGGGCTCGGTGTGCTGGTGCTCCTCCTCGAGGAGCAGCCGGGGATCCTGACCGGCCGGATGCAGGCGGTAGCAGCGCACCACGCGCTGCTACCTACCCACTTCCCGGCTTTACGACCCAGCCACCGGCTGCGGGGCACCGTCGCCCGGCACCGCCGTTTCCAGCGAGCGGCCGGTGACCGTCATCCCGAACAGGATCAGCGCGCCCGCGGCGAACCCGCTCACCGCCATGACCACGAACGACGCGCCGAAGCCCCAGGCCGTGTAGGCGCCAAGCACGATCAGCGGGGCCAGGGCACCGCCGATATGACCGAGGCCGTCACTCAGCGCTACCCCGGTGGCCCGAGCGCTGGTGGGGAAGTGCTCGGCCGTGTAGGTGTAGAGCATCGGCACGGTGAGGCCGATCGTCGTCGAGGCGATGAACCCGAAGACGATGATGATCGTCGGCGAGACGAAGAGCCCGATGATGAGCAGCGAGACGCCCCACGCCGCAGCGAACGCGGCGATCGAGTACTTGCGCTCGATCCGGTCGGAGAAGTGGGTCGTCGCGTAGGCGCCGACCAGGAACCCGAGGCCGGAGACGATCAGATAGGTCGTGGAGTCGGCCAGGCTGTAGCCCTTGTCGGTGAACAGAGTCGGGGCGAGCGTAAGCCACCCATAGTTGCCGATGTAGTAGATGAACCAGATCGCGACGAACAGGCCCACGCGTCCCACATGCGGGGGCCGGAGCAGCGTCTTCAGGGGCACCCGCTCCGGCGGTGCCTCCTCCGGTACCCGCTCAGGCTCGGGTAGCTCCTCGTCGAGCTTCTCCCGCGCCGTCTCTTCTGCCTCCTCGACGAGCTCGGTGGCCTCGGAGTTCCGCCCCTGGGCGACGAGCCAGCGGGGCGAGGGCGGCAGGCTGCGGCGCATAAAGAGGATCGTGATCCCGCCCACGGCGCCGATCAGGAAGAGGATCCGCCAGCCGTTGTGCAGCGTGGGTACAAGCGCCCGGGCGATGAACGGAACCACGGCAAAGCCGGCGTAGGCGGCGGTCGTCGCCCAGCTCGTGTAGCGCCCCCGCAGGCGGGCCGGGGACAGCTCGCCGAGATAGGTCGTGACACAGGCGATCTCGGCCCCGATCCCCAGTCCGGCGATGAAGCGGAAGATGATCAGCTCGGTCACGTTGGCGCTGAAGGCGGCCAGGATCGTGCCCACCGAGAAGACGGCCACCGAGATGCCGAGGCTGAGCTTGCGGCCCCACTTGTCGGCGATCATCGAGTCGGCGAAGGCGCCGATGATGTAGCCGATCAGGCTGCTCGTCACCGACAGGGTCACGGTGCCCTTGGACACGCCGAACTGTTTGGCGATCACCGGCGCCGCGAACGAGATCGTGACGATGTCGAAGAACGCGAAGAAGTAACCGGCCCCGATGATCCACAACAGCGCACGGTTATACGGCCAGGTCGGGATGCGATCGAGCCGCGCCAGCGGGCCTATGCCGCGCCGTCGTCCCGTACCCAAATCGCCCCGCTGCGACTGCCCTTGATGAACGGACATGACACCTCCCTCGGTGGTCTGGCATTGGCCTACCCCCAGGGGAGCAATGCGAAAACGAGTGACTTAAGGGTGACTAGCTGACCAGCGAGTGGATGCGAATCGTCGTCCCACACTGGCTCGAGCGAATCTCGACCAGGTCGCAGAGCTGGTTGACCGCCCACAGCCCGAGCCCCCCGGCGGCGCGGGGGATGGGAAGCCGGCGTCCGGCCAGCGGGTCCTTGATCGTCCCGCCATCATCGACCTGGCAGACGAGCCGGTCCGGCCGCCGCCAGACGTGGAGCATGCCGCGGCCGGGGCCGTGCCGGATGGCGTTCGTGGCCAGCTCGCTGACGGCGAGCTTGAGATCCTCAACGCGGGCCCGGTCCAGGCCGGCCGCACTCGCCTCCTTGTCCACGACCTCCCGGGCGTCGTGCAGCTCATCGATCGTGAACGCCAGCTCGCACGCCTCATCGGGCACCGGGGGCAGAGGCTGGTCGGAGCGCACCGGCACGGCGGATCCCGAGTAGGAGGGGGTCTGGCGAGGCGTCCCGCCCTCGATGACCACCGGATGGGTGCGCTCGGCATCCGCGAGGACCTCGGGTCCCAGCCGCTCGGTGTCATACAGGCACAGGAGGCGGATCGCTGCGCCGGGCCAAGCGAGATTGATGAGCGCCTCGTGCTTGGCCGCTTCCTGAATCTCCTCGGCCGTGCGCCCAGGCCAGATCGGCTCACCCACACAGTGGAGAGTCCTTCCCTCGTGCTTGGCCAGCATCCGCTCGACGGCAGGCATGATCCGCGCCGGATTCCGACCGAGCTCGAACATGTCGAGGATCTCGACCTCGGCGCCATACCCGCCCAGCTCACGCCTCAGGAGCTCGCCACGATCCGGCGGGATCGCCGCCATCACTGGCTCGCCGGCCTGCAGCGCCGGAGTGATGAACCGCATCACCCCGTCCAGGTACTCGCGGTCCCCTCGATAGAAGAGCGCCTGATGCATCGCCGAGTTGTCGGCCTGAACTGGATTTTGGTGTGAAAAGGTGATCCCGGACATCTCATTCGGTCTCGCCTGAGAACCCCCCTTGGGCTCCGTTTCCTAGGGCGAGTATTGCCGGATCCGGTGAGGTGAAACATCCTTGCGGTAAAGGCAATCTCGCCCTGGCGACGCGATGTCACCCGCGACGTCAGTCCCCGGCCAGGAGGATCGAGGCGTGATTCTCCCCGTCGGCGTCGACGATCCAGCGATACGGGCCGGCGCGCAGGAGGAGCTTCTCCCCCGGCTGGGCCGGGGTCCGGTATTCGATCTCGGCGTCGACCCGCTCGGGCTCCTCGCCGGCCAGGAGCTCCTCCTCCAGGGGCTGCCAGTACGCCGAGTTGTTGATGTGGCCGGCGATGTCGAGCTCGGTGGCGCGGAACCGCCACGTCGTTCGCCCGTCCGCGTCTCCCGGCTGCGGGTGACGCAGCCGCGCCGTGACGCGGCGCCCTCCGGCCGAGACGCCGTACAGGTTGCGCTCCTCCTCCCCGAGCGGGACCGGCCGCCAGCTCACGGGATCGAGGTGAACCCACAGGGAGACGGCCTCGACGTCGTTCTCGGCTTCCCCCACTCGGCCGACCGAGGTTCGGCGCTCGGCCCACATGCGCGCCATCCCGGAGCAGAAGGTGGACAGCCGATATGACTCGCCAAACCGAGGGAAGCGGTGCACAAGGATCCGGGTCCGCCGGATCACCCAGACGGCCCGATCGGCCAGTTCCGCATCGGCCACGTCGGCGTAGGCGACGTCCTGGAGCCAGCGGGCGAGCCCATCGAGCCGGATCCGGCCAGTGGGCGAACAGTCGGCGAAACCGGGCGCGAAGACCTGCTCGAAGATGCGGCCCTGCTGCGGGCGCGGCACGAGCTCGGTGAGCGATCCAGCCTGCACCAGGCCCAGCGTAGGAGGTCAGGCGAAGAGGCGAGGATCGCCGGTGGCGATTCCGTGCACCCCGAGCCCGACCAGCTGCTCGATGACCGGCCGCTCGTTGACCGTCCAGGCGTAGAGCCGGGCGCCGGTGAGATTTACATCGTCGAGCAGCCGGTCATCGACCAGCCGATGCTGGGCCATGACGGCGTCCCAGCGGCGAGAGGCCAGTCCGCTCAGCACCTGAGCGCGCCAGTCCCGCCAGCGCTGGCTCATACGGGCGATTCGCCCACCCACCGAGATGCCAACCCGGGCCGAGGGCTCGAGCTCCCGGACGCGATCCAGGACCGAGGGCACCTGAGAGGAGATGAGCGTGCGGGGGACCATCTCCCAGCGCCTCAGTGCGTCGAGCAGCGACACCTCACAGCCGGGGCGCTTGAGGTCGACGTTGAGGTCGATTCCCTGGAAGCGGGGGCTGGCCAGGTGGGCCAGCGCCTCCTCCAGACGCACGTTCCGGGGCAGGCGGGAGTGAAAGATCGTGTGGGCGAGGATCAGCTCGCCGTGATGCGCTCGGACGTCGAACTCGACCATGTCGACGCCCACCTCGAGGGCGGCATCGAAGGACGCCAGTGTGTTAGCCGGAGCGAGTGCGCTCGCCCCGCCGTGTCCAATCCGTTGGCAACCGTACGAATACATGGCGCATCACCTGGTTAGCGTATCGGCACCCTTGCTTGCCTAGATAACGGATGAGACGCATCGAGAATGACAGCCACGCAGGACAACGGCGCTGATTCGCCCGGGCGCGGAGGCGCCCTGGTGACCGGGGGAGCGCGCGGATTGGGGCTTGAGATCGCGCGGCAGCTGGTCGAGCGTGGCCATCTTGTCCACGTCACCGACCTCGACGGGGCCCAGGCCGCCCGCGCCGCCGAGGCGCTCGGCCCGCGTGCCTTCGGCTCCGCGCTCGACGTGCGCAGCTTCCCCGCGTGCCGCGCCGCCGCCTCGCGCACCGTCCGGCGTACCGGTTCGCTCGAGGTGTGGATCAACAACGCGGGGGTGCTCGTCCCCGGCGCCGCCTGGAAGCAGGACGAGCGCACGCGGACGCTGATGATCGACGTCAACACGAACGGCACGATCAACGGCACCGTCGCCGCGCTTGAGCCGATGCGGGCTGCCGGCCGCGGCCACATCATCAACATCATCTCGATGACCGGGCTGGTACCGGCCCCCGGCTACGCGCTCTACACCGCCTCCAAGCAGGCGGCGATGGGCTTCAGCCTGGCCACCGCGGCCGACCTCAGGCTGTCCGGCATCGACGGGATCGAGATCTCCTGCGTGTGCCCGGACGGGGTGTGGACGCCGATGCTGTTCGACAAGCTCGAGGACCCTGACGCCGCCGTCTCCTTTTCAGGCGTGATGTTCCAACCTTCAGAGGTGGCCCTCGAGGTCCTGGGCCTGCTTGAGAACCCGGTGCCCGTGCTCGCCCTCCCGAGGTGGCGCGGAGCGATGCTGCGGACGTTCAACCTGATGCCCAAGCTGTCGCTGCGCTTCGCGCCCCGAGTGCTCGCCAATGCGCGGCGCCGGCAGCGCCGCTACGCCCGCAGGGTCAGGGCCGGGAAGGTCTAGGGCGCCCCGCGGCGCGTGAGCATCCGCGCGCCCGCCTCCGCCCCCACCCGTGCCGCCTCCGCGACGCTCCGTCCCTCGGCCAGCCCGAAGGTAAAGCCGGCCGCGAACGAGTCGCCGCAGCCGTAGGCGTCTCTGATCGGGCCATCGGGCGCAACCGCTTGCCAGGCTCCCTTCGACTCGCCCCACCAGACGCCGCCCTCGGCACCCCGCGTCTCGACCATGATCCGCGCCTTCCCCTTCAGCTCCTCGGCCCAATGGCTCTCGTCCGGGTCTCCCCGGCTGAACACGAGGGCGTCGAGAGCCGGACCGCTCCGGAGGGTCTCCCGCCCCCGTGGCGTGGCGACGAGGACTCGGGCCTGGCGGGCCGCCTTAAGGGCACCCGGATCGCCGGCGGTGAAGTACACGCCGTCGGTCTCGCGCAGGCGATCCCAGGGGAGCTCGTCCTCGCCCCGCGGCTCGAGGCGGTCCCCCACGGTGACGATCGTGCGCTCGCCGTCGCCCTCGAGCAGCGTCAGCGCCCGCCGAGTGGGCTCGTCCTTGCGCCAGGCCACCTGCAGGTTCACCCCGCGCCCGGCGAGTTCCTCGGCCGCCTCGTGGCCAAACGCGTCGTCACCCAGGGCACAGAAGAAATCGACCTGCGCCCCGAGCTCGGCCAGGACCACCGAAGCGACACCACCGCCCCCCGCGGCACGGGCGAAGGACCCCTGGGCGTGGACGACCTCCCCCTGGTGGGGTAGGCGCTCGATGGGTACGAAGTCGACCCATTCCACATGTCCGACGACGGCGAGGCGAGACATTCCCGCGACATATAGTGCCCCTCATGTCCAAGCTCTCCGGCAGCTCCACCTCTGAAATCGACGCTCCCATCGAGGAGGTGTGGGCGCTCGTCGAGGATGTCGAGAAGGCGCCCGAGTGGCAGGGCGGGATGAAGGGCATGGACGTGCTGGAGCGCGACGACGAGGGCCGGGCCGAGCTGTGCGAGACCGAATCCGACGCCAAGGTGCGGACCGTCCGCTCGATCGTTCGCTTCGACTACGAGCGGCCCACCGCGCTGCGCTGGACCCAGGTCAAGGGCGAGCTCAAGTCGGTCGATGGGCGCTGGGACCTTGAGGACCTGGGCGACGGGCGCACGCGGGCCACCTACTGGATTGAGACCGACCTGGGGCGCATGCTCGGGATGGTCATCCGCGGTCCGCTCGTCGATCTCCTACGCGACATGCTGGCCGGCGCCCGCGCCGGCGAGCTCAAGCGCGCGATCGAGGGCGGCTGAGCGTGCGCGCGGTCTACGCGTCTCAGGTAAATCGCGACGATCCGCTCACCGGCCTCCAGATCGGCGATCGCCCCGAGCCCGAGGTCCCCGACGGCTGGACCACGGTCAGCGTCAAGGCCTGCTCGCTGAATCACCACGACCTGTGGTCACTGCGCGGGGTCGGGCTCCCGGAGGACCGGCTGCCGATGATCCTCGGCTGCGACGCGGCCGGGCTGGACGAGGAGGGCAACGAGGTCGTGGTCCACGCGGTCATCTCGAGCTCGGACTGGCGCGGCGACGAGACACTTGACCCCAAGCGCTCGCTCCTCTCCGAGCGCTACCCGGGCGCGATGGCCGAGACGGTGGCGGTCCCGCGCCGCAACCTTCTCCCCAAGCCGCCCGAGCTCACCTTCGAGCAGGCCGCCTGCCTGCCCACGGCCTGGCTGACCGCCTACCGGATGCTCTTCACCCGCGGCGGCGTCACCCCGGGCTCGACTGTCCTCGTCCAGGGCAGCGGCGGTGGGGTGGCCACCGCGGCGATCGTCCTGGCCAGCGCCGCCGGCGCCCGGGTGTGGGCGACCGCCCGTTCGGAGGAAAAGCGCCAGGAGGCGGTTCGGCTCGGGGCCCAGGAAGCCTTCGAGTCCGGAGCCCGGCTGCCCGAGCGGGTCGATGTCGTCCTGGAGACGGTCGGCGAGGCGACCTGGAAGCACTCGGTCCGCTCGCTCAAGCCGGGCGGCACCCTCGTCGTCTCCGGGGCCACCACCGGTGATAGCCCGCCGGCCGAGCTCAGCCGGGTCTTCTTCCTCCAGCTCTCGGTCGTCGGCTCGACGATGGGAACCCGCGACGAGCTCGAGCGACTGATCCGCCTCTGCGTCGAGAACGATGTGCGGCCGGTGATCGACCGCACCCTGCCGCTTGATCAGGCCCGCGACGGCTTCCAGTCGATGCTCGACGGCAGCGTGGTGGGCAAGATCGTCTTCACGATCTAAGCCCGGCTTTACCTGCCCAACCAGCGGGCCGGATTCGTGACCATCATCGTTTCCAGTTGCTCGTCGGTCATCCCACCCTCCTTGAGCGCGGGGATGACCGACTCGAACAGGAAGGTCATGCTCCAGTCGTTCGCCGCGCCCGTCGCCTGGAGCTGCTCGACCATCTCAGGCGGGTACCAGTCGAGCCCGGCGGCGATCGGGATGTCGAAGTCCTGGGATAGGAACATCCGCTCGGCGTAGCCGCGCTCGAGCAGGGCCAGCACGGTCGCGTTGCGGCGGGCGGTGGGCAGGAACAGGTCGATCCCGTAGCGGTCCATCCCGATCCACACCCCGGCCTGCAGCAGCCGCTCGATGTAGTCGAGGTCATCGGTGTCGCCGGTGTGGGCGATCTGGATCTTCTCCGGGGGCACGCCCTCCTCAAGGAAGATCTCGACCTGGCGCGGCCCGGTGTTCGAGGCCGGGCGGGAGTGGGCCATGATCGGTGCCCCGGTCTTGACCGACGCCCGGGCCGCGGCCCGGTGGACCTTCTCGACCCTCTCGGTGACCCCGGGCTCATCGGCGGCGCACTTGATGAACGCGGCCTTGATGTCGGTGCCCTGAATCCCCTGCTCCAGGTCGTGCACGAACAACTCGGCGATGAAGTCCTCGGAGCGGTTGACCAGGAACTGCGGCAGGTGGTCGTAGGTGTAGATCCCCGTGCAGGCGACGATCTGCAGGCCGCTGTCGTCGGCCAGTCGACGGGAGGCCCCGATGTCACGGCCCAGGAGCATCGCCGTGGGCTCAACGACGGTCTTCACACCATGGTTCTTGACCGCCTCGGCGGTCTCGCGGGCGAGGCTGTCCTCTAGCTCGCGGTCACGCACGTGCGGCCACTGAACGCTGACCGCCTCGTCGCTGGAGAAGAAGTGCTCGTGGATCAGCGTCAACCCGAGCTCTTGGGCGTCAATCGCCCCCTGGACGGTTTGCACGGTGGCCACTGCAACCCACCTTTCTGTTGATTAGGTGATGCTCGGGCGGGAAAGGCTCCCAGCAACGCCTTGGCAAGCCTGCCGGAGAAGAGGAGGCATCTTATGAGACACGTCACGACTCGCTTTGCCGGCTTGGTCATTTTTATCGCCGGCCTTTGGGGCGCGCTGATCCCATTCATCGGCCCCTACGCCCACTTCGTGCTCGGACCTGATCAGCACTGGAAGTGGACGACCGGTCGGCTCTGGCTGAACGTCCTCCCCGGCGTGGTGGCTGCGCTGGGTGGCCTGATTCTCATGGGCGGAGGACCCCGGCTGTCGGGCCGATTCGGCGCCCTGATCGCCCTTGCCGCCGGCATCTGGTTCGTCGTCGGACCTGATGTCAGCCTGCTCTGGAACCACGGCGTCTCGGCGGCCGGAGCGCCCCACGGCACGCATACGTTCAAGCGCTTCCTCGAGCTCCTCGCCTTCCATTCGGGCCTCGGTGCTCTGATCACAGCCTTCGCCGCCTACTCGCTCCCGGGCGTGACGGTCTACGCGGCCGAGCGAGGGCCGGTCGACCGAGGACGTGGCGAACGTGACGTTGCCCTGGCCGGCGGTGGCGCCGCGGCCGGAGCGGCGGCAGAGCACCACCACGAGCGACGCGTCGCCAAGCGTGAGGAGGCCGCCGGCGCAGGTACCGGTACCGCTGCAGGCGCCGGGACTGGCACGGCTGCGGGTGCTGGTGCCGGAACGGCAGCTGGTGCCGGTACGGCGGCCGGGGCGCAGACGCCCGCGGCGGCTGGTACGGGCACCGGCGCGGCCGCGCCGGCCACCGAACGCCAGGAGGTCGCCGGGCCCGGCCAGGGAGCCGGTACCGCCACCCAGGAGCCGGCGACCAACCAGACCGGCACCCGGCGCCGCGGCGGCCTGGCCGGCTTCTTCTCGCGCCGCTAGGCCTGACTTTCAACGGCGCGCCGCCGCGCCAGCAGCACGAGGACGACTGCTGCCAGCGCGGCGACGGCGCCCGCGAAGACGAGCCCGGCCGGCTTCAGCGAGGACACCTGGGCGAGCACGCCCTCTCCGATCACCGGGATCGAGATCGCCACATAGGCGACCACGAAGAAGCTCGAAGCCACCTCGCCCCGCAGGTCGGGCGGTGAAGCCTGGTTGACGCCAGCCAGGCCGGAGCGGAAGCTGAGGCCCTGACCCACGCCCGCGATCAGCGCGCCGGCGATGAACAGGCCGAGCGAGGAGGCAGCGAGCCCGACGGCCAGCACGGCCATGCCCGCGATCAGGCCGCCGCATCCGGCGGGCAGCGCCGCTTCGGATGGCACCACCTCGAGCAGGAGCTGCCCGGCGGCCGAGGCGGCGAAGACGGCGAAGACGACGAGCCCGACCAGCGCGTGATTCGTCACCCCCAGCAGCCCGAGGAAGGCCGGCACGACGGCGGTGCAGAGCCCTAGCACGGCAAAGCCGGCGAACGCGGCCAGGGCGCCGCTGATGAAGATCGGGCGGATCTCGGCCGGGACCCGGAGGGCCTGGATGCGCAGCTTGGCGGCAGAGCGGTGCTCGACCGGCTCGGGCATGAGCAGGATGGCGGCGAAGGCGGGAACGAGCAGGCCGAGATCGATCCAGAACGTGAGCCGGAGCGGCAGCGGCCCCCATTGGGAGGCGATGCCGGCGAACAGCGGCCCGCAGCCGAGGCCGACCATGTTGACCATCGTCGCCACCAGCGTGGCTCTCCCCTGTTTTCCCTCGGGCGCCAGATCGACCAGGGTGGCCGTGGCCGTCCCGGTGAAGATCCCGGCCGAAAAACCCGACAGGAGCCGGCCGACGAGCAGAAACCCAAGCGATTCGGCGAGCAGGAAGGCGACAGCGCTCAGGGCCGAGAAGCCGAGGCCCATGAGCAGCACGGGACGCCGCCCGATCTGATCCGACAGGCTGCCGAAGGCCAGCAGCGCCGCGATCACGCCCACCGCGTAGGTGGCGAAGATCACGGTGATGATCAGCTCGCTGAGCCCGAATTTGTCCTTGTAGAGGGCGTAGAGCGGCGTGGGCAGTGTCGTCCCCACCATGGTCGCCGCGAACGCGTACGCCGCCCCCACGAAGGCGGCGGCCGAGAACCGGCGGCGGCTGGTGGCTGAGGGTCCTACTTCGCCACCAGCACGACCACGACGACGATGACGATCAGGATCGCCATGCCGGCCCACGCCCACGGCCAGGGCCGGTTCCAGAACTCGGGCTTGGCCCGGTCACGCGTGTAGCGGCCCTCGGGCGGTTCGCCCACCCAGTCGTCGTCATCCCAGCTGGACACAGCGCAGATTGTCGCGCACCGGGTATCAATCCTCACCATGGAAGCGAATGGCACCCGGCCCCAGGTCGCGTTCGTGCTCGGTGGCGGCGGCGTCCTCGGCGCCCACGAGGTGGGAATGCTGCGCGCCCTGGCCGAGCGGGAAATCCACCCCGACCTGATCCTCGGCACCTCGGTCGGGGCGATCAACGGCGCCGTGTTCGCCGGCGACCCCAGCACCGGCGGGGTCGAGCGCCTGAGCCGGCTCTGGGCCGACACCCGACTATCCGAGGTCACGCCCGGCGGGGTCCTGCGGCGGGTGAGCACGCTGGCCCGCAGCGGCACCCATCTTGAGTCCTTCCAGCTCGCGCGGGCGCGGCTCGAGGAGGCGCTCCCGGTCAAGCGGATCGAGGATCTCGCCATCCCCTACCAGTGTGTGGCGGCCTCGATCGAGCGTGCGGCCGAGCACTGGTTCACGCACGGGGACCTGGCCGACGCCGTGCTCGCCTCGTGCGCGGTGCCCGGGATCCTCCCCCCGGTGAGAATCGGCGAGGAGCACTACATCGACGGCGGCATCGTCAACTCGATCCCCGTCGCTCGTGCCGTCGGCCTCGGCGCCACGACGATCTACGTCCTCCAGGTGGGCCGGCTTGAAAAACCGCTTCAGCCCCCCCGCTGGCCCTGGGAGGTCGGGCTCGTCGCCTTCGAGGTGGCGCGGCGCCATCGCTTCGCCTACGACCTCCAGTCGCTCCCCGACGGAGTCGCGCTTCACGTCCTGCCCACCGGCGGCTCGGCGGCACCGGCCTACAACGACATCCCCGGTCAGCTCCGGATCCGCCGCGCCATGCGGACCGTGCAGCAGCAGATCGACGCGGCCTACGCGGCCACGCTCAGCTACCTGAAGGAACCGTGATGCCGCCCGCGCTGATCCGCCGCCCGCTGACGATCACGACCTGGCTCGTGCTCTCGCTCGTCGGCCTCCTCCTGAGCCCACTCCTGCTCGCCGGCGCCGCGCTGATGGCCGCGGTGCTGCGCCGGCCTCAGCCACTGCTCTTCACCCGCTTCTTGATCGCCTACCTGGCCCGCGAGTCCGGGGGGATCCTGGCCTGCGGCGCGCTGTGGCTCCTCAGCGGCTTCGGCGCGCGGATCCGCAGCGCTCGCTCACGCCGACTGCACTACCGGCTGCTCCACTGGTATGTCCATGGCCTGGCCGAGCGGGTCCTCTCGCTGCTCGATATCGACGTCGATGCCCAGATCCCGGAGGACGTGGCCG
Organism: Solirubrobacteraceae bacterium; assembly: GCA_035505215.1. GTDB lineage: Bacteria > Actinomycetota > Thermoleophilia > Solirubrobacterales > Solirubrobacteraceae > Palsa-465. Next base: position 18,304 of record DATJQY010000015.1, read on the forward strand.
GCGCGCTCCACCGTGACCGCCCGCTCCTCTTCTTCAGCCGGCACGCCGGGCCCGGTGACACGCTGCTCGTGGTCGACATGATGCAGACCGACTTCGACCGCCTGCCCAGCGTCGTGTTCAAGGACACGCTGGCCATCGACCCGTGCGTCGACCTGGTTGGACACCGGCTCCCCCACGCCGTGCTTGACACCTCAGACCGCGAGGAGTGCGAGGCCCGCATCGGGGAGGTCACCTCGCACCTGGACCCGCGGGGGATCCTCGTGCTCTTTCCGGAAGGCGGCAACGTGACGGCCGAGCGCCGCCACCGTGCCTTGCGCAAGCTGCGCCGCAAGGGCCGCCGGCGTGAGGCCGAGGCGGCCGGGCAGATGACGCACGTGATGCCCCCGCAGCCGACGGGAGCGCTGGCGGCCATGTCGGCCAGCCCGGACGCGGACGTCATCTTCGGCGCCCACACCGGGCTCGGCCTGGCCGCCTTCCCCCGCGAGCTCTGGAAGCACACGCCGATCGGCCAGACGCTCAAGGAACGCATGTGGCTCGCCCCGGCCGCCGAGCGCCCACGGGACAAGGAGGAGCAGATTCAATGGCTCTACGACTGGTGGCGGCGGATCGACGACTGGGTCGACACCCAGGGCGAGGAGACCCCGGACGAGGCCGCCGTCAGCCTGGAGGGATGACGACCTACACCTCTAGCTCGAGCCCGTCTTCCGCCACCTCGATCTCCACCTCGTCCAGGTGATCGAGCACGTCCTGGCTCAGGTGGGTGAGGACGAGCCGCCGGGTACCGAAGCGCTCCCGGTTCTCCCACACCGTGGGGTAGTTCAGATGCCCGGGCCGGCTCCGCTCAAAGAAGTTGCACTCGCACACGAACAGGTCGGTGTCCCGGGCCGCCTCGAGCAGGCTGTCGGTCCACTCGGTGTCACCGGAGTAGCCGATCGTCTTGGCGCCGTAGTCGATCCGTAGCGCGTACGGCGGCGCTCCGCTCGGGTGGATCACCTCGAACGGGGTCACCGTCGCCGGCCCCAGCTGTGTCGGCTGGGCCTCCGCGTACTCCAGGAAGCTGATCTCAAACGGCCGCTCCGAGCTCGTCGCGCCCGGATAGATGGCCTCGAACATCGTCTTGAAGCGCTCCTGGGTGCTCACCGGGCCGGCGATGACGAGCGGCCGCGAGCGCCCCGCGTAGGCGCCGTCGAGGATCAGCCAGGCCAGACCGGCGAAGTGGTCGCCGTGGAGATGCGAGAGCGCCACCCACCCGATCGACGCGGGATCGATCCCCGCCCGCTTGAGTGCCACCAACGAGGTGGCGCCGCAGTCGATGAGCACCGGCTCTCGATCGCCCTCGAGGAGAAAACACGTGTTGAAGCGGCCCCCGCCGGCAAACGCATCGCCGCAGCCGACGAAACGAAGGCGGATCGGAGGCATGGGAATATCGTGCCAGGCGCACATGCAAGCCTCCGTTGCGATCGGCTCCGACGGCCTCGACGCTGACAGCGTCCTCCAGGTGGCCCGTCACGACGCCCCGGCGGCGCTCAGCGACGACGCGCTCACGGCGATGGCGCGAAGCGCCGCCGTCGTGGCCGAGCACGCCGACGCGGAGGAGCCCGCCTACGGGGTCTCGACTGGGTTCGGGTCACTGGCGCTCGTGCGCATCCCGGTCGAGCGCCGCGAAGAGCTCCAGCGCGCCCTGATCCGCTCCCACGCGTCCGGCATGGGTCCGCCGATCGAGCGCGAGGTCGTCCGGGCGATGATGCTCCTCCGCGCTCGCGCGCTGGCGATGGGCTGTTCGGGGACCCGCCCGCTCGTGGCCCAAACGCTGATCGACCTCCTCAATGCCGGCCTCACCCCGGTGGTCCCGGAGCACGGCTCCCTCGGGGCCAGCGGCGATCTGGCCCCGCTGGCCCATTGCGCCCTCGTCCTCATGGGTGAAGGAGCCGTCATGGGGCCCGAAAACGCCACCGTTCCGGCCGCCGGGGCCCTCGCCGCGGCCGGGATCGAGCCGGTCACCCTCGGCCCCAAGGAGGGCCTGGCCCTGATCAACGGCACCGACGGGATGCTCGGCATGCTTGTCCTCGCCTGCTTCGACCTGACGCGCCTGCTCCGCGTGGCCGACGTCACCGCCGCCATGTCGGTCGAGGCGCTGCTGGGGACAAACCGCGCCTTCGCCGCCGACCTGGTCGCCTTGCGGCCCCAGCCCGGCCAGGCGATCAGCGCCGCCAACCTGTGGGCCCTCCTTGCCGACTCGGAGATCGTGGCCAGCCACCGGTACGACGACCCCCGCGTCCAGGACGCGTATTCGCTGCGCTGCGCGCCCCAGGTCGCGGGGGCGGCGCGCGACACGCTCGCCTTCGCCGAACGCGTCGCCGAGGCCGAGCTGCGATCGGCGATCGATAATCCGATGGTGCTCGCGGACGGCCGGATCGAGTCGTGCGGCAACTTCCACGGCGCCCCCCTCGGCTTCGCCTGCGACTTCCTGGCCATCGCCGCCGCCGAGGTGGGAGCGATCGCCGAACGGCGGACCGACCGCCTGCTCGACGCGTCGCGCTCGCAGGGCCTGCCGCCCTTCCTGGCCCCGGATCCCGGGGTCAACTCGGGGCTGATGCTCGCCCACTACGCCCAGGCCGCGATGGTGGCCGAGAACCGGCGCCTGGCCGCGCCGGCCAGCGTCGATTCGCTCCCCACCAGCGCGATGCAGGAGGACCACGTATCGATGGGCTGGGGCGCGGCCCGCAAGCTCCGGGCAGCCCTGGCCAACCTGAGCCGGATCCTCGCCGTGGAGCTCATCTGCGCCGCCCGCGGACTCGACCTCCGGGAGCCGCTGCGCCCCGGACCCGGAACCGCCGCCGGGCTCGCCGCGCTGCGCCAGCACGTGCCCGGGCCGGGCCCTGACCGCGAAACCTCGCCGGAGCTCGCCGCCGCCGAGGAGCTCGTCCGCACGGGCGCCCTGATCGACGCCGTCGAGTCGGCGATCGGATCCCTGCGATGAGCGCCCACGCCGAGGTCCGGGCTCCCCGCGGCACCGAGCTCTCCTGCCAAGGCTGGCCCCAGGAAGCGGCCATGCGGATGCTCATGAACAACCTCGACCCCGAAGTGGCCGAGAACCCGGCCGAGCTCGTCGTCTACGGCGGCACCGGCCGCGCCGCGCGCTCATGGGAGGCCTTCGACGCCATCGTGGGGACGCTGCGCACGCTGGGCCCCGACGAGACGCTGCTCGTCCAGTCGGGCAAGCCGGTCGGCGTCTTCACCACCCACGAGTGGGCGCCGCGCGTTCTCCTGGCCAACTCGAACCTCGTCCCCGAATGGGCCACCTGGGAGGAGTTCCGCCGCCTCGAGGCGCTGGGGCTGACCATGTACGGCCAGATGACCGCGGGCTCGTGGATCTACATCGGGAGCCAGGGCATCGTCCAGGGGACCTACGAGTGCTTCGCCGAGATCGCCCGTCGCCGCTACGGCGGCTCGCTGGCCGGGACGATCACGCTCACGGCCGGCCTGGGCGGGATGGGCGGCGCCCAGCCGCTGGCCGTGACCATGAACGACGGCGTCGTCCTGTGCCTCGAGATCGATCCGGCGCGGATCGAGCGCCGCCTGGAGACCCGCTACCTCGACGAAGCGGCAAGCTCGCTCCACGACGCGGTCGAGCGCTGCCGGCGCGCCCGAGACGAGAAGCGGCCGCTGAGCGTCGGGCTGGCCGGCAACGCCGCCGACCTCGTGCCCGAGCTCCTGCGCTGCGGCTTCGAGGCCGACATCGTCACAGATCAGACGAGCGCTCATGACCCGCTGAACGGCTACATCCCCAATCTGATGTCGCCCCGGGAGGCCGCCGAGCTCCGCCTCGCCGATCCCGAGGAGTACGTCCGCCGCTCCCGCGCCGCCATGGCCGCCCACTGCGCGGCCATGGTCGGCTATCTCGACCGCGGCAGCGAGGTCTTCGACTACGGCAACTCGCTCCGGGCCGAGGCCCGGTTGGGCGGCTTTGAGCGCGCCTTCGCCTATCCCGGGTTCGTGCCTGCCTACATCCGGCCCCAGTTCTGCACCGGTCGCGGCCCCTTCCGCTGGGTCGCCCTGTCCGGCGACCCGGCCGACATCGCCGCCACCGACCGCGCCGTGCTGGAGGAGTTCCCAGACGACGAGGCGCTGCACCGCTGGATCCACCAGGCCTCCGAGCGGATCGCCTTCCAGGGGCTGCCGGCCCGGATCTGCTGGCTCGGCTACGGCGAGCGTCGACGTCTCGGCCTGCGCTTCAACGAGATGGTCCGCGCGGGCGAGCTCCGCGCGCCGATCGTGATCGGGCGCGACCATCTCGACTCGGGCTCGGTGGCCTCTCCCTACCGGGAGACCGAGGGGATGGCCGATGAGTCGGATGCCATCGCCGACTGGCCGCTGCTGAACGCCCTCGTGAACACGTCCGCGGGCGCCACCTGGGTTTCGATTCACCACGGTGGCGGCGTCGGCATCGGGCGCTCGATCCACGCCGGGATGGTCTGCCTGGCCGACGGGTCAGAGCTGGCGGCGGCCAAGCTCGACCGCGTTCTGACGACCGACCCCGGCACCGGAGTCATGCGCCACGTCGACGCCGGCTACGCGAGCGCCGCCGAGGTGGCGCGCGAGCGCGGGGTCCGGATCCCCATGCTCAGGTGAGCGTCCTTCCGATCGCCCAGGTCGGAGACCCCGTGCTCCGGACCCGCGCGCCCGAGGTCCTTCCCGACGAGCTCGACACGCCTTGGCTCCAGCAGCTGATCGACGACCTGATCGAGACGCGGCACGCCGCGGGGGGAGCCGGGCTGGCCGCCACCCAGGTGTCGGCTCTAAAGCGCGTTGCCGTGGTGGAGGTGGACGACGCCGCCCGCCGCCGCTATCCCTACAAGCCGCCCGTCCCGCTGACCGTGCTCGTCAACCCGGTGATCGAGCCGCTGAGCGAGGAGGCGCTACTCATCAACGAGGGCTGCCTCTCGGTTCCCGGTCTCCGGGGTGATGTCGAGCGCCGCACCCGCATCCGCGTTCACTATCTCGATCGAGATGGTGAGGCCCGCGAGGTGGTGGCCGAGGGCCTCACCGCCGGCACCTTCCAGCACGAGGTCGACCACCTCGACGGGATCCTTTTCCTCGACCGCGCCGATCCGCGCTCGCTCAGCACCTGGGGGGAGTTCGAGCGCCACCACCAGGCCGATTTCCTCAAGCGCATCGCGCCCTACTCGTCGTGAACTTCTGGTCCCCCCATGCCTGGCTCGGGGGCAGCGTCCCCAGCCCCGACGTCCTGATCGAGACCGAGGCGGGCTGCATCACCGCGGTCCGACCTTCGACGCCGGCGCCACGCGAGGCCCACCGCCTCGACGGGCTCGTGATTCCCGGCCTGGCCAACGCCCACTCCCACGCCTTCCAGCGCGCGCTGCGCGGGCGCACCCACGCGGCCACCGGGTCGTTCTGGACGTGGCGCAAGCAGATGTATGCGCTGGCCGGCCGCCTCGATCCCGAGTCGATGCTCGCCCTGACCCGCGCCGCCTTTGCCGAGATGGCGCTGGCCGGCGTGACCCTGGTGGGCGAGTTTCACTACGTCCACCACGCGCCCGGCGGCCGGCCCTACGAGGACCCCAACGCGATGGGCGCGGCCGTGCTCCAGGCCGCGGCCGAGGCCGGGGTGAGGCTGACCCTGCTCGACGCCTGCTATCTCCACGGCGGGCTCGAGCCCGACCCGGTGCAGGAGCGCTTCTTCGATCCCGACGTCGAGGCGTGGGCGGCGCGGGTCGGGGCGCTCCGCCCCACCCCGATGGCTCGGATCGGCGCCGCCGTCCACAGCATGCGCGCGGTGACCCCCGAGGCGGCGGCGGAGGTGGCCCGCTGGGCGGGAGCGCGGGAGATGCCGCTGCACGCCCACGTGTCTGAGCAGCAGGCCGAGAACCAGGCCTGCCGCGAGGTCTACGGAGCAACGCCGGTCGAGCTCTTCCATTTTGAGGGAGCCCTGCCGGAGCTCTTCACCGCCGTCCACGCGACCCACGTCTCGGATGCCGACGTGCGTCTCCTGGGAGAGGCCGGCGCCTTTGTCTGCCTGTGTCCGACCACCGAGCGTGACCTGGCGGACGGCATCGGCCCCGCCCGCCGGCTGCGTGACGCCGGCTGCCGGCTCACCACGGGCACCGACTCGAACGCCATGATCGAGCCCCTCGAGGAAGCGCGCGCGATCGAGCTCGACGAGCGGCTGGCCACCGGGGTGCGCGGGGGACACAGCGGCGGCGGGCTGCTCGAGGCCGCCACGGCGTGCGGGTACGCGAGCCTGGGCTGGCCCGAGGGCGGCGGTCTCCAGGAGGGCGCGCTGGCCGACTTCATCTGCCTGCGCACGGACGGCGTCCGGCTCGCCGGCCTCGGGCCCGAGGAGCTGATCGACGGGGTCGTCTTCGCCGGCGGGGCGGGCGACGTGAGCGATGTGGTCGTGGGCGGGGAGCTCGTCGTCCGGGACGGCACCCACCGCTCCCTCGAAGTCGGTCGCGAGCTGGCGGCGGCCGTGGCTGCGCTCACGCGATGACCGCCCTGGCCATCGACAACATCGGCGAGCTCGTGACGTGTGCCCCGGGGCTCGGTGAAGGCACGCTGGGCATCGTGCGAGACGCGGCGCTCGTCCTTGAAGACGGCGAGGTGGTCGCGATCGAGTCCGCCGGCGTGACCGCGGACGAGCAGCTCGACGCCGGCGGGCGCTGTGTCATTCCCGGGTTCGTCGACAGCCACACCCACCTCATCTTCGCCGGGGAACGGGGGGACGAGTTCGCGGCCCGGATGGCCGGGGCCCCGTACGCGGCGGGAGGCATCCGGGAGACGGTGATGAGGACGCGGGAGGCGAGCATCCAGGAGCTCCAGACCCTGTCCTGGGTCAGGCGCCGGGAGGCGGTCCGGGCCGGGGTCACCCACCTGGAGATCAAGTCGGGGTATGCCCTCGATGTCGAAGGTGAGCAGCGGTTGTGCGAGCTGGCCTCACGGCTCACCGAGGACGTGACGTTCCTGGGCGCGCACGTGGTCCCCGCCGAGTACGCGGGCCGGCCCGATGACTACGTCGAGCTGGTGTGCGGGCCGATGCTTGAGGCCTGCCGTCCGCACGCGCGCTGGATCGATGTCTTCTGCGAGGAGGGCGCGTTCGACGAGGAGCAGTCGCGGCGCGTGCTCGAGGCGGGGCGCGAGGCCGGGCTCGGCCTCCGCGTGCACGGCAACCAGCTCGGCTTCGGACCCGGGGTCCGCCTGGCCGTGGAGCTGGGCGCCGCCTCGGTCGACCACTGCACCTATCTGAGCGACGCCGACGTCGAGGCCCTGGCCGCCTCGGGCACCGTGGCCACGTTCCTCCCCGCGACCGACTTCTCGACCCGGCAGCCCTACCCCGATGCCCGCCGCGTGCTCGACGCGGGTGGCGCCGTCGCCCTCGCCACCAACTGCAATCCCGGCTCGAGCTACACGACGTCGATGAGCTTCTGCATCGCGCTCGCCGTGCGCGACCTGCGCATGACCGCCGAGGAGGCCCTGCTCGCGGCCACGCGGGGCGGGGCGCGGGCGCTCCGGCGTGACGATGTCGGCCAGCTCTCGCCGGGGGCGCGCAGTGACGCGGTCGTCCTCGCCGCCCCCTCGTACTCGCACCTCGTCTACCGGCCGGGGGTGCCGCTGATCGCGGCCACGGTGATCGAGGCCCAGGTCGTGTGGGCGGACCCCGAGGCGGGACTCCTATCTTCAAGCCGTGCCTGAGCTCCCCGAAGCCGAGCGCGCCCGCCTCGCCCTCGAGGCGGCGCTGGGGAGACGGATCGTCGCCGTCGAGGACGGTGACACCTACGTGAGCCGCCCCCACCAGCCGGGTGAGATCGCGGCGGCGCTGGTTGGCGAGTCGTTTTCCTCCGCCCAGCGCCGGGGCAAGTTCATCTGGCTTGAGACCGACGAGGGGCCCACGCTGGGGCTCCACCTGGGAATGGCGGGGCGGATCGTCATCGACCCTGAGGATGAGTCGGGCTGGGACCGCTTCGCCGTGCGCTTTGCCGACGGCGGTGGCTTCGCCCTGCGCGATAAGCGCCGCCTCGGACGCGCCCTCCTCAACCCTGACTACAGCCACGTCGGACCCGATGCCGCCGAGGTCAGCCGTAAGGACTTCCATCGCCTGATCGGGCGTGGGCGGGCACCGATCAAGGCGCGCCTGCTTGACCAGAGCGCGATCTCCGGCGTGGGCAACCTCCTGGCCGATGAAGCGCTTTGGCAGGCGCGGATCGATCCCCGGCGCCGGACCGGCGAGCTCGACGCGGCCGAGCTCGATCGCCTGCGGCGCGAGGTCCGCTCGAGCGTCCGCTCTGCCATCCGCAAGGGCGGCGCCCATACCGGCCGCTTCATCGCCGCTCGCGAGCGGGGCGGAGTGTGCCCACGTTGCGGCCACCCCCTGGAGCGCGGCCGGATCGGCGGCCGCACGACCTACTGGTGTCCGGTCTGCCAGACCTGAGCGGGCGGACTTCGCTCTGGCGACGGGTGGATCCAGCCCTGGTCGGCCTGACCGTCCTCGCCATCGTCGCCGGGCTCGTTCGCCTGGACAGCAAGAGCCTCTGGCTGGACGAGGCCGTCAGCGTCACCCACGCTCGGCTCGGGCTGAGCGGCCTCTGGGGGGTGGTGAGCGGAAGCGATCCGAACATGGGGCTGTATTACGTGGCACTCCACGTCTGGGTCGATCTGTTCGGTTACGGGCAGACATCGGTTCGGCTCTTGAGCGTCCTGCTCGGGGCCTTGGCGATTCCGGCCATCTTGATGCTCGGGACGCGTATCGGGGCACGGATGACCGGCCTGGCCGCCGCCCTGCTGCTCGCGCTCGCGCCCTTCTTTGTCCACTACGAGCAGACGGTGCGCTCCTACGCCCTCCTCGTCACGCTCGCCTGCCTCTCCTCGTACTTCTTCCTCGGCGGGGTCGAGCGACCGTCACGGGGAAATTGGGTTGGCTATGTGCTGACCAGCGTGCTCGCGGTCTACGCCCACTACCTCGCGGCCCTCGTTCTGCTCGTGCAGGCACTGACCCTCCTCGCACTCAAGCGACGGGCCGCGTTCACGCGCTGGTGGCTCACCGCCGGCCTGAGTGTGGTCGTTCTGTGCTCCCCCGAGGTCGTGTTCGCCGAACGGCGCGGCCTCGTCCCGATCTCTTGGATCCCGAAGCCGAGCTTCACGAACGTGGTCCACCTCCCGGCCGACCTGGCCGGGGGCGCGGTGCTGGCGGGCGTCCTGATCGTCCTGGCTGGCTACGGCGTCGCGCGATTGGCGGCCGAGGGGCGGCGGTGGCAAGCCTGGTTCCTCGCCGCATGGTGTGTGATCCCCGTCTTCATCGATCTCGTGGTCTCGCTGCTCGGGCGCCCGCTGTTTCTCTCCTACTACCTGATCTTCGTCTTGCCGGCCCTGCTGCTCCTGGCCGCGGCGGGCCTGGTGAGGCTGCCCGGGCGCCCGCTGAAAGCCGCAGCGCTCGCGCTGATCCTCGCCCTCTCGCTGGTCGGGCTGAGTGAGTGGTACGGGAAGGGGAGCGCGGAGGACTACCGCGCGGCGACGCGGTTCTTGCTCAGCCACGCCCGAGCCGGGGATGCGGTCTTCTACGACCCGAGCTACGCCGCCATCCCGTTCACCTATTACGAGTCGCTCGCCCACTCCCCCGGACCGCCCGTGCTGGGCGCGCTGCCTGGGCCGGCTTCCGGGGGACGGCCGAGGCGCCTCTGGCTGGTGTTCAGGGACTTCGACCGGCCACGCGCTCAGCGGATCACGGTCGAGCGAAGCCTCGCCGACGGTTACATGATGGTCGGCTACGAGCCGAAGGTCGCCGGCGTCACGGTGATTCTCTACCGCCATTGACATCCTCCCTGCGCTGCGCCACGGTTAGTCGGTGCAGGCCGACGGTGTCTTCTCCGGGGGCGGTATCAAGGGCCTCGCCTTCGCCGGCGCGCTCCAGGCCGCTGCCGAGGCCGGGTACGACGAATGGCACCAGCTGGCCGGCACCTCGGCCGGCGCGATCACCGCCATGGCGCTGGCCCTCGGCTACGACGCCCAAGGGCTGAAGACGGCGCTCGACAACTTCGACTTCAGCAAGATCGCCGATTACGGGGTCCTGGGTCCGCTTGAGATCCCGCTCAACCTGGAGCTGCTCCACGGAGCCACCCACGGCAAGGTGCTGTCCGCCTGGATCGACGAGCTCCTGACCCAGGCGCCGCACCCGGCCAAGACGTTCGGAGAGCTGCCCCCGGAGAAGCTCCGGGTGGTGGGAGTCGACCTCGCCCACACCCGGATGGTCGTCTTCCCCGAGGACGTGGCGCTCTACATCGACAAGGACGACCGGCCGCTGCGCCCGGACGAGTTCCCGATCGCCGAGGCGGTCCGAATCAGCGCCGGCTTTCCCTACTTCTTTCCTCCCCGCACCGACCTGCGGGATGCCCAGACGAAGAAGCCCGGCATGCTCGTCGATGGCGGGGTGGCGAGCCCATATCCGGTCTTCCTGTTCGACACCCCCAAGCCTGACCATCCCACCTGGGGGTTCCGCCTGTTTGCCGGCTCCGCACCGGAGAAGCCCAGCTACACGAGCATCGGCGGCCTCCTGTGGCCGATCGACATGCTCAAGGCGATCGTCGACACCTCGACCAACGCGCTCGACAAGTTCGAGGAGCAGGAGTACCACCCGCGAACGATCTCGCTGCCCACCGGCGACATCGCCACGCTTGACTTCGCGTTGACCACCGAGCAGAAGCAGTTCCTCTACGACTCGGGCTACCAGGCGGCCAAAGCCTTCTTCGCCGGGAACCCGGACGGGGTCAACACGTACGGGGCAGTGCCGGCGAACCTCGCCGGAACTTCAAACTGAGCTCAAGAGACCCTTAGGCCGCCCGAGGCGCGCCGGAACCCCGCCAGGGGCGCTCGGGCCGCAGCGCGCGCATGCTCACATCCGCCCGCCACGCGCGCGCCAGCTCGGCCCGGAGATGCTCGCGCTGGGACTCGTACTGGGGTTCCCCCGGAGTCCTCGCGGGCCTCTCCCACCACGGCGGCTGTTGATCCTGCCTCGCCATGAACCGAGTATCGGCGTTCACATTTGCGCCTTAACTCCTCGCCTTGAGACTGGACACCCGGTCCAGACGGCTGGACGCCTGGTCCAGGTAGGTGACACCCGGTGTCCGTTTGGCGCACAAAACCGAGCGCGTTTGGCCCGCAAAGGTGCTGGATAGACCGTATGCATGCGCCGAGTTGGCCTAGGGCTCGTCGCCACCGCGACGATCGCATTGCTGGCGGCCTTTCCAGCGTTTGGTGGCGCCGCGGGCCACCGCGGGGCGACCACGGGCCACCAGCCACCGACCCCGGCGAGCCCGCCCTCTCACCAGCAGGCCGTGGCCGAGGGCACCGGCGGCGCCGTCGCCTCGATGGACCTCGACGCCAGTCGCGCGGGTATCCGCGTCCTAAAGGAGGGCGGCAACGCCGTCGACGCCGCCGTCGCAACGGCCACCACGCTTGGCGACACGATTCCGTTCGTGGCCGGACCTGGCGGCGGCGGGTTCATGGTCATCTACCTCGCCCGTAGCCACAGGGTGGTGACGATCGACGGCCGTGAGACCTGCCCCTCGGCCTGCACCAGTTCGATGTTCATCGACCCGAAGACGGGCCAGCCCGAGGACTACGACTACGCCTCCGACCAGCCCGTGTCGACCGGCGTCCCCGGGATGGTCGCCACCTGGGCGAAGGCGGTTGGCCTCTATGGACGGCTGAACCTGGCCACCGACCTCCAGCCCGCGATCTCGGTGGCCAAGCGGGGATTCCGAACCAACTTCGACTTCCAGCAGCTTGAGCAGTCGGGCCTCGACGTCCTGCGGGCCTACACCGCCAGCCGTCAGCTCTTCCTGACCCCACAGGGCAACCCGCTTCCCGTGGGCACGCTGCTGCGCAACCCCGATCTGGCCAAGACCTACGAGCTGATCGCCCGCCACGGGGCGGCGTCCTTCTATAAGGGACCGATCGGGCAGGCGGTCGTGAAGGCCGACGACCACCCGAACCTCTATCCCGGCACCACCCTGATCACCCAGCCCGGGATCATGAAGCCGCGCGACCTGAGCTCCTACAGGGTGCGTCTGGCGGCGCCGACCAAGGTCTCCTATCGCGGTCTGCAGATCTACGGGATGGCGCCGCCTTCGAGCGGCGGCTCCACCGAATCCGAGATCCTCAACATCCTCAGTGGCTTCAATCTCGGGGCGGAGCCGCGAGCGCAGGCCCTGTTCCAATACCTCGAAGCCTCACGCTTGGCCTACGCGGACCGAAACGCCTACGTCGGTGACCCGCGTTACGTGAACGTGCCGCTCAGCGGACTGCTCAGCCCGGCCTTCGCGGCGGAGCGGCGGTGCCTGATTCAGAACCAGGCGCTCCCCTCGCCGCAGGCCGCAGGTGACCCGAATCCCCCCTACGCCGGCTGCAGCGGGGCGACGCCCACCGCCGCCGCCTCGAGCGCCTCGCCCGAGCTCCACCACACCAACAACATCGTCACGACCGACAAGTGGGGCGACATCGTCGCCTACACCAACACGATCAACTTCTTCGGCGGCAGCGGCGAGACGGTTCCCGGCTACGGCTTTCTCCTCAACGACGAGATGACCGACTTTGACTTCGCCCCCTCGGCACCCGGGGCCTATGACCCGAACCTGCCCGCCGGCGGCAAGATCCCGCGCTCGAGCATGGGCCCGATAATCGCCTTCCGCGACGGCAAGCCCGTCTTCTCGATCGGCGCGGCGGGTGGCTCGACGATCATCGAGACCGTCGTCCAGACCCTGATCAACCACGTCGACTTCGGGATGCCCCTGCCCGCGGCGCTAGCGGCTCCCCGGGTCAGTCAGACCAACTCCAAGACATCGCTGGCCGAGCCTGACTTCTACAACAGTTCGCTGGCCCAGCAACTGGAGAGCCAGTTCGGTGAGCAGTTCACCGAGTCCACCGGCCCGATCCTGCCCCTCGATTACTACCCGGGCGACGCCACCGCGCTCCAGATCCTTGGCGGCGGCAAGGCCGAGGCGATTGCCGAACCGGTGCGGCTGGGCGGTGGCAGCGCCCTGGCGGTACATCCGACGCGGTAACTCGGCGTCGGGGTGCGGGCCCGCCCCTGGTGCGGCTCGTAGGGGAGCGGGCCCGCCCCGGATCAGAAGCGCCTTAGCCATTGCCGGCTCAGCTGCGTCTGCGTGCTCGTTCGCACGACACGCTGGCGCTGGTGGCCGACACGCTCGGTCGGCCGACGGCGCCTTCCTCGAGTCAGACGGGTGGGCAGAAACGACCACCGCAGACCCGAGTCGAGGTTCGGCAGGCGCGACACTGACACCTGCGGCACGCCTCGCATGGAGGCCTCCTTTGGTTGTGGGTCGTTGGATGTGAGGGAGAAGCTCGGGGCCACCGGGCGCCCGCTTTGAGCGAGCGCCGGGATGGATGGCCCGGGTAAGGGAGCGCGGGCGGGATTCGAACCCACGATCTCGAGCTCATGAGGCTCGCGAGGACAGCCACTCCTCCACCGCGCACGGTTTGGGCGGACGTCAAGCCCACCGTTGGCGGGTCATGCCCGCCGGAAATCTCCTGGCTCAGCCAGTCGGCTGTGCGTTGTTCAAGCCACTCGCTCGCTCTTTGACCCTGGATCGATCATCTGCGTGGATCGTCCTACGTGGAGGAGGGTTGGAGCCCGGTGCTCACCTCTTCACCCATGTGCAGTTACAGCGCATAAAGAGCGCACGTAACCGTTACACCTCTCATGAAGGTGTTAATGGGTTACAGCATGTGAGGACCTTTCTCTCTGGGCGGGGCCTCGGTTATCAGTCGGTCTGTTTCAAGCTGAGCATCACCATTTCGTGTCTGAATCTGGGCAAAAAAGAAGGGCGACCCATTCGGATCGCCCTCGTTGGCGGCTGCTTATGCGCTAGGTACTAGCGCATGCACCTCCATACGAGGGCGGATGAATTTCCGGCGGTTGCGAGCATCCCCGTGCCGCGCAGCGTCTTGGCGACGGGCTCGGCCGCTTCGCAGGTCGTGATGTTTAGATCGGTGCCGGACATAGCTTCTCCTGGACGGAGTGGTCAGAGTAACTCAGGCCTCGGACGAATGCAAGAGATTGGTGACAAATTTTGACAATCCACGCTTGCGACCCGTTGCCGAACTCGTTTTCCGGACTCTAGGCTGCACAAGGTGCACATCGGAACCGTCATCGGGCTGGTTCTCGCGGTCGCCTCCACCACCCTCACGAACCTCGCCTATTCCCGTGAGCACGACGCCGCCGCTCATCTGCCCGTGCTGTCCATGCGCCGCCCGATCCACTCGGTGCACCTGCTCCTCACCAACCGCGACTGGCTGCTCGGCTTCTCGATGGAGACGACCGGTTTCCTCTGCTACGCCGGGGCGCTGGCCCTGGCTTCGCTCGCTCTCGTCCAGAGCATCGGCGCCGGCGGGATCGGCGTTCTCGCCTACGCCACCGCCCGTGTGAGCGGGCGCCGGCTCCCGCGTCGCCAGCGCACGGGAGTGATGCTCTCGTTCGTCGGCCTGCTCGCGCTGGGCATCTCGCTCGTCAAGAGCAGCGGCCAGGGGAGCCACGGATCCACCGAGGCGATCCTGGTCTGGCTCGCGGCGACCGTCGTGCTGGCCCTGGTGGTTCTATTCGCCGGTCGCCACCTCGGCCGCCCCGCCGTGGCCGAGGGCCTGGCTGGCGGCCTCTTCTTCTCCGTCGGCGACCTCTCCACCAAGCTGGTCACCCAGGGCGGGACCCGCGTCGCCTTCATCGTGACGCTGATCATCGGCTACACGCTCGGCACCTCGCTGCTCCAGATCGGCTATCAGCGCGGGAGCGCCCTGACCGTGGCTGGTTTGGCGACGCTGCTCACCAACGCGCTCCCGATCGCCGCCGGAACGATCCTGCTCAAGGAGCCGGTGCCCTCAGGGGGCTTTGGGGCGGCGCGGCTGATCGCCTACGTCTCGGTCGTCGTCGGGGCGGTCCTCCTGGCTACCCCCGACCGGAGCAAACAGGGCGCCGCCTCCGCTCCGGGGGCCTCGGTTCCCAGCCCCGCCGCGTAGCCCGGCGCGGGGTGGGGTACGGATAACCGCCCTCGAAGACACATGTTCACCTGCTGGTTTCCAGTCGGCGGGTCGGCGAAGCTACGGGCCCATGTTCTTCCTTCGCACCGCCTGGTCTGAGCCGGCTCAGGTCGAGTGGCGGGCGTCGGCGAACCTCAGGGCCGACGCCGAGGCCGTGTTGACCGCGCTCACCGACCCGGAGGAGATCGCCGCCTGGGCACCGGTGAACTTCGAGGTCGAGGGGCTCGCCGGCGACCGGCTCGAGGCGGGGAGCCGCGAGCGAGTCACCGGGTCGCTGGCCGGAATCGGCGTCGCCTTCGACGTGGAGGTGGCCTGTGCCAACCTCGAGCGGCTCGAGCTGACGGCTCAGGGACCGGTGGGCCTCGAGGTCTCCTACCGGTTCCTTGAACACGGCGAGGGCGTCCTCGTCGAGGCGACGGTGCGGATCATCGGGCGGGGCGGCGTGATGGCGCAGGTGCTGCACGGGGCGGTGGCCGCGGTGCTGAGCGCGGGGGCGCTGGACAGCGCACTGCGCCGGCTGGGCGCTTCGCTGGACCGGGTCGAGTCCGGTCTCGTAGCGGCGTAACGCCGCCGGCCGCCGAAGGCAGACCGCGAGCCGTTGGTAGGGTCGGGTTATGTCCGTGATCGGAGTTGCCACCCCTCGCCTCGACTCCGAGCCCAAGGTCCGGGGCACAACCCGCTATGCCGCCGACATCCCGCTCCCCGGCCTCCTGCACGCCCGCCTGGTCCTGGCCCATGAGGCCCACGCGAACATCACCGCCATCCAGACCGAGGCCGCGCTGGCCTTGCCCGGCGTGGTTGCCGTCCTGACCGCGGCCGATCTGCCCATCGTCGCCTCGGGGCAGGGGCGGATGTACGAGCCGCTGGCCCGCGAGGAGGTCGTCTACGCCGGCCAGCCGGTGGCGCTCGTGGTGGCCGAGACCGAGGCGCTCGCCGCCGATGGGATGGAGCTGGTCGAGGTGGAGCTCGAGCCGCTTGAGCCCGTCCTCGATCTCGAGCGCGCCACCCATGCCGGCGCCCCGCGAGCCCGCATCAAAGTCCAGACGGAGGGCGACGGTTCCGATCTGGGCGACGCCCACGCCTCGGTCTCCGGCGGCGGGAGCGTTGAGGATGAGGATCTGTCGGACAACGTCCTCGACTCGACCAAGCTGAGCGAGGGAGACGTCGACGCCGCGCTCGCCGACAGCCAGGCCGTCGTCAAGGGTCGCTTTGCCACGCCGTGGATGTATCAGGGCTACCTGGAGCCCCAGGTGGCCACGGCCTGGGTCGAGCCCGACGGGGAGCTGCGGATCAACAGCGCCACCCAGTCGCCGTTCGAGACCCGGGACTCGCTGGCCAAGCTGTTCGGGCTTTCACCGGACCGCGTTCGCGTCCGGTCGGCGCCGATCGGCGGCGCCTTCGGCGGCAAGATCCTCGTCATCGAGCCGCTGGCCGCCTCGGCCACGCTCGTCCTCCGCCGCCCGGTTCGTCTGGCCATGACCCGCAGCGAGGACATGCTGGCGGCAAACCCCGCGCCCGGTGAGCTCCTGGAACTGGAGATCGGCGCCGATTCAAGCGGGACGTTCACCGGCATCCGCTCGCGGATGATCATCGACCGCGGCTCAACCGATGACTTCGGAATGGAGTCGATCGCCGCCATGCTCAGCGCTGGCCCCTACCGCTGGCACGCGCGTGAGCTGAGCGCACTCGGCGTGGCCACCAACCGGTTCACGTTCGGGGCCTACCGGGCGCCGACGGCGGCGCCGGCGGCCTTCGCGCTCGAGTCGCTGATCGACGAGCTGGCGGCGCGGCTTCGGATCGATCCGCTGGAGCTGCGCCTGCGCAACGTCGCCGTCGAGGGAGACCCATCACCCGCGGGGCGCCCCTTCCCGGTGTTCGGAGCCCGCGAGTGCCTGGAGCGGGTGGCCGATCATCCCCTGTGGGCGCGGCGGGGCGAGGTGCCCGAGGGCGAGGGGATCGGCGTGGCCATCGGCTGGTGGCCCGGTGGCTACGAGCCCGCCGCCGCGGCGTGCCGGCTCGACGCCGACGGGAAGATCACCGTGGTCACGGGCGCCGCGGACATCAGCGGCGTGGAGTCAGGCTTCGCCTCGATCGCGGCCGAGGCGTTTGGCGTCAGCCTCGAGGACGTACGCGTCGTCAACGCGGATACATCCACTGCCCCGTACGCCGGTACCAGCGGGGGCAGCAAGGTCACCTACACCGTGGGGCGGGCCGTCGAGCGGGCGGCCGCCGAGGCCCGTGAGCAGCTTCTCTCGGTGGCGGCCGAGGAGCTCGAGATCGCCCCCGAGGACCTGGAGATCGTCGACCGCTCGGTGCGGCCCAAGGGGGTGCCGGGAAAGGCCCTGGCCATCGATGAGCTGGCCGCGAAGATCCTTCGCTTCGGCAGCCCCCACCCTCCCGTCGAGGGCCGCGGGCGCGTCTCGCAGCCGCAGGCGCCCCAGGCGGCGGCGCATCTCTCCCACGTTCGCGTGGATCCGGAAACCGGCGCCGTGACGCTGCTCGGCCACGTGGTCGCCCAGGATGTCGGCCGGGCCCTCAACCCCGCCCTGGTGACGGGTCAGATGCACGGCGGGACGGCCCAGGGGCTCGGATGGGCCCTGCTCGAGGAGCTCTCCCACGACGAGCACGGCCAGCTGACGACCGGGAGCTTCGTCGACTACGCGCTCCCCACCGCCGGCTTCACCCCTCCGATCGACACCGAGATCGTCGAGGTGCCCGCGCCCGAGGGCCCGTTCGGAGCCAAGGGTGTCGGCGAGGCGCCGGTGGTTGGCGCGGCCGGTGCCGTCGCCAACGCGATCGCGGCCGCGACCGGCGGTGTGCGCATGCGCCGGCTGCCGATGACCGCCGAGCGCGTGTGGGCGGCGATCAGTGAGAACGGCAGCGGCCCGAGCTGACGCCGGGCCGCCCGCCGCCTTCGAAGCTACTCGCTGCTCTCGTACTTGAACGAGATCCCCAGGCGCACCCGATAGTTGACGATCCTGCCGTCCTCGATCGTGATGTCCTCCCGGATGACCTCCGCGATCCGCAGCCCACGGATGGACTTGGCCGCGACCTCAACCGCATTCCGCGCCGCGGCTTCCCACGACTCGCTGCTCGTCCCGATCACCTCGGTGACCCGATAGACGCTGTCCGCCATCGACTCCTCCTCTCGTGTGGTTTGGCCCGACCCTATAACGGGGCGCAGGGACCCGCAACGGGAGGCGGAGCTTGACGGTCCATAGACTCCAACTTGTGGAAGATCGACCCACCACGTGCGTGATCGGTTCCGGCGTCAGCGGGCTGACCACGGTCAAGGCCCTGCGCGACTGGAACGTGCCCCACACGTGCTTCGAGGCCTCCGACGACGTCGGCGGCAACTGGTACTTCCGCAACCCCAACGGCCGCTCCTCGGCCTACCGCTCGCTGCACATCGACACCTCGAAGAACGCGATCAGCTTCGCCGATTTTCCCATGGACCGGCGCTACCCGGACTTTCCCCACCACACCGAGATCAACCAGTTCCTGCACGAGTACGCCGACCGGTTCGGCCTCCGTGAGAGCATCACCTTCAACACCGGCGTCGAGCACGCCGAGCGGCTCGAGCAGGGTGGCTGGCGGATCACCACGAGCGAAGGCGAGGAGCGTCGGTTCGACGCCCTGGTGGTGTGCACCGGGCACCACTGGGATCCCTCCTATCCCGAGTTCCCCGGCCACTTCGATGGCGAGACGCTCCACTCACATCACTACATCGATCCGACCGAGCCACTCGACCTGGCGGGGAAGCGGGTGCTGGTGGTGGGGATTGGGAACAGCGCCGTCGACATCACCTCCGAGCTGTCCCGCAAGGGAGTGGCCGACAAGGTCTTCATCTCGACCCGCAGCGGCGCCTGGGTGGTGCCGAAGTACGTCTTCGGGCGTCCGGCGGACCAGGTGTTCAAGACCAACCCTCGGCTGCCCCTGGGACTCCAGCGCCGATTCGCCCGGCTGCTGCCGCGGATCGTGGCGGGGCGCATGGAGGACTTCGGGCTCCCCACGCCCAACCATCATTTCCTGGAGGCGCATCCCACGGTCTCAAGCGAGCTCCTGCTGCGGCTCGGCTCCGGCGACGCGGTGGCCAAGCCCGACGTGGCCGAGCTCCTCGGCGACCGGGTCCGCTTCGCCGATGGCAGCGTCGAGGCGGTGGACGCGATCGTCTACGCGACCGGCTACAAGATCACCTTCCCCTTTTTCGACCCGGACTTCATCTCCGCGCCGGGCAACGTCCTGCCTCTCTACAAGCGGATGTTCAAGCCCGAGATCGACGACCTCGCCTTCGTCGGCTTCGCCCAGGCGATCCCCACGATCTTTCCCTTCGCCGAGTGCCAGTCCAAGCTCGTCGGCCGCTGGCTCGGGGGCGACTGGGCCCCGCCGTCTCCGGCCGAGATGCGGGCCGAGATCGCCGCTGACGAGCGCCGCTACCTGCGCCACTACAACCCGCGGCCCCGGCACACGATGCAGCTCGACTTCTATCTCTACGAGTACGACCTGCGTCGGAACGTGATCCCTCAGGGCCAGCGCCGGGCGGTCGGCCTGGGCCGCCATCCGCTGGCCGGGCGGGCGCGGGTGCCTGCGGCGGCGACCTAGCGAAACTCGCGCCGGCGACCCTTTCCCGCCGAGCGGGTTCAGGTGGCGCGAGGCTCGGCGAGTAGGGGTCGGTTTCCCGTCCCTGGGGCACCTTCGAGCGCCCCTCGCGGTTTCCAATTCCCCGCTCACGGTAAGAAATCAAGCGTGGGAGAGCGACCGATGAAAGGCCTGCTGCCAAAGGCCCTGCTGGCTGCGGGCCTCCTCAGCGCCGCCCTGGCCATCCCGGTCAGCGCCGTCGCCTCGCCGTCTGATCCCACCGGGGTGATCAAGGTCGTCAGGCCCGCCCACGCCAAGCTGAACGCGAGCCAGAGCAGCAACTGGTTTGGCTACGACGCCGGCGCGCTCGAGCGCGGGACGCTCTTCAACTCGATCAGCGCGGACTGGACCGTGCCCACCGTCTCGCAGCACGCGGGCGGCCAGGCGGCGGACTCCTCCACCTGGATCGGGATCGGCGGAGGCTGCCTGACCGCCGGATGCACGCTCACCGACGCGACCCTGATTCAGACCGGGACCGAGCAGGACGTGGATGCCTCGGGACACACGAGCTACTCGGCCTGGTGGGAGCTCGTGCCGGCAACCGGGATCACGATCAGCAACTTCAATGTCTCGCCGGGAGACCACATCCATGCCTCGATCGCCGAGGTGGTGCCGGACTCGGACGTCTGGACGATCACCCTCAGCGACACGACCAAGGGCGAGAACTTCTCGACCACGGTGCCTTACTCATCGACCCACTCGACCGCGGAGTGGATCGACGAGACGCCGGTCACGATCGCCCCGGATGGAGTCGGGGAGGCATCGCTGCCCAACCTGAGCCAGACCGAGTTCACGAATGCCGGCGTCAATGGCGCGCCGGCCAACCTGGTCTCCGGCGAGCAGATCCAGCTCACCGACGCGGCCGGCAACGTGATTGGCTCGCCCTCGGCGCCGATCGCCGGCTCCGCGTTCGCCGACTGCGCCTGGGCGAGCTCATGCCCCACGCCCTCGACCGCAGGACCGATCTCACGCGCGTCGGGCAAGGCGACCACGACGCACAAGAAGAAGCACAAGCGCCGCAAGCGCAAGCATCACAAGCGCAAGAAGCGCCACCGCCGGCCGCGGTAGAGACCGCGGCATCGGCAATGTTGCCGCTCGGCCTGAGCGGTTATGGGCGCCGGCTCAGCTCTTCGCGTGGCCGGTGAACTCGATCACCTGCTGGAAGGTGGAGCGGTTCGTCCAGCTCATCGTGAACGGGATCAGCCCCGGGATGAAATGGATGCGCTCCGCCGTGGCGCTCGAGTACCAGCCATCCGGATTGGGCCCCTCGCTGGCGGACAGCGTCACCGCGGCGGCTTGGATCGCCGCCCACAGGGCCTTGCGGCAGGCCTTGAGGCTGCCGTTGCCGCAGTAGCGGCGGCTGAAGCGGCCTCGGACCTTCATGCCCAGTTCGGTGCGCAGGTCCTTGGACACATAGCCCGCCCACGTCGGATCGAAGGACGGTGTGGCACTCGGGGAGATCATCTGGGCCAGGTTCTTGGTCAGCGGCCCCAGCACCGGCCGCATGACGGCCATCGCGATCCCGTTCCAGGCCGTGTCCATGACCGCGGCCCCGGGGGCGGTGATGTGCCCGTTGCCCGTGGCGTCGAGCCGGCTCGAGCCCTGCGCCCGCCACACGTCGATCAGGTGCGCCGCCTCCGCCGCCAGCGGGCTCGGCGCCGGGCCGCCGTTCAGGACACGCCGGATGATCGGCCATACCTCCACGGTCCTGAGGTCCTGGTTGGCCGCCCGGTTCATGATCGACACGTCGTCGGCCTCGTCCATTCCCTTGCTGAACCCCTGGTAGAGCTGGACGCGGTGAACCGCGCCGTAGCCGTAGTTGTCCGAGGCGGCGCCCCAGCCCGGCGCCGGCTTGTTGTTCCAGTTGGTCAGGGTGTCCGAGCGCGGGTCGATCTGATGCGGATGCGCGTTCAGCGACAGCCAGCCCCGCCAGTCGTACTTGCCCGTGCCGAGCGTCGGGAGGCTGGGATCGGTCCCCGGGGCCATGATCGGCAGCCGGCCCGAGGAGAAGTACGCGATGTGCCTGCTGTCGATGTAGGGCCAGTTGAACGTCGTCCCGAAATGGTTGACCGCCTGGAAGAACTCCTCGGGGTTGTGCACGCGGTTGGAGTCGAGATCGCTCAGCGCCAGCTCGCCGGTGGGCTCATCGCCGCGCGTCGAGCGGTCGAGCGCGACTGCGTAGGGGCGCCCGTGAACGGTGACCGTGCCGCTGATTGGGCCGTGGACGGACTCGTAGAAGACCACCTCGCGCGCCGGCTGGCCATCACCGGCCCCCAGCCGCCCGGCATCGAAGCGGACCATGGCCCGACAGCGGCCCTTGTACATGTAATGCGTCGATGAGCGAGTGACGCGGCCGCCGTGCGGATTGCACAGTTGCTCCAGGAACTGCTGCTCGTTCTCGGAGTCGGCGCTGGTCAGACTCCAGGCGAAGTCGCGCCCGCGGCCGATGAACACGTAGGGAGAGATCGGGGCGATGATGCCCTCGGCGTCGATGCCCCCGCCGTGCAGGTCGCCCTGCATGACGATCTCCGGGTAGTAGTAGCCGAGCTGCGGGCCCATCACGGCCAGCGGATGGCCGTCGGCCGAGTGGTCGTGGCCGGCGATGATGAAGTTGGAGGCCAGGTGGTGGGAGGCGGCGGTTGCCGTGATGGCCCCGGGCGCCGTGCTCTGCTCCGACCCTGGATCGATGACCATCGCTCCCGGCGTCGGGCCCTTGGGGACGCCGTCATACGGGAACGGCTTGCGGATCGTCGTCGGCGCCTCGGGGTCGTTTACCTCCCGGAGGTCCCGGAAGACCCCGAGCCCTGCCTTCTTGCCCAGCCTCCGCTCGAGCCGCGCCAGGAAGTCCGAGTTGGCGACCTCGTTCCCGCCGCCGTTGCCGAAGATCGAGCCGATGAACGCGAAGCCGGCGATCGCATCGGGAAGCGTCACCTTGGGCAGCTTGGGACCGCTCTGCTCCGGGGAGGCCTCGTAGGCGTTGATGCCGTCGGCCCAGTCCTGCAGGTCCTGCAGGACCTGACGGCCCTGGGGACCGGCTCGCCGCAGCACGTTCTCCTGGGCGGCGACGAAGCGAATCGCCTGAGGGCTCGGGGTGAACGACCGTGCCGAGGTGACGAGGCTGAAGGGCGTGATGCCCGGGGCATCGAGGGTGGCCAGGTAGGCCGGTCCCAGCCCCTCGAACAGCAGCAGCCCGCGATCCTCGGCCGCCACCCAGCCGGAGCCGAACATCACGTCAGCTCGCGTTTTTCCATAGATGTGGGGGACGTCGTGGCTGTCGCGCAGGATCGTCAGGCCCGGACGCCCGGTCTGCTCGCTGCGGATCACCGGACCCTGCACCCCGAACTTCTCGGACAGGTAGTAGCGCGCCAGGTCGGCCGTGGTCACGTGACCCTGGAGCGGCGTCAGCGCGTCGTAGAGCTGGCCCTGATCGGTCGAGTACTGATTGGCCGGCAGGCCGCCGAACTCCCCCGGGGCCAGGATGTCGTACGCGGGGCCAGAGAAATCGACCCGCGCGACCGCGGGTCCTGCGCTCAGCAGAACTGCAACCAGTGTCGCGGCAATGCCGCCAGCAAACTTACGCAACGCCCTCTCCTCTTCACTTCATGCCGGCCGGCCGTGGGCGGCAGGCTAGCAAGCGATTCGGCTAATGCACCGAAAAGTCGGCGTTCCGCACGAGCATGAGCGCGTAGGCCGGCCAGTAGGCGCCGGTCGGCGGCGCCCCGGGCACGCACGCGCCACCTGACTCACCTGGGTCGCTCGTCCAGGCGAAGGCGTCGACCCTGGGGTACCCGGTGTCGGTGGTCGGCCTGGGGCCGAGGCCGCGGCCGGGAGGGTTGCAGAGGACCTCGTTGCCCTGGTGGACACGATCCGCCGGCACCAGCGGCCCGCGCCCGTTCTCGCCCGTGTTGACCACAAAGTGCTTGCCCCCCGTGAGCCGGGAGATCTTCTCGCCGTAGCGGATCTCTTTCGTGGTCCAGTCGAAGTGGGTCGAGTTGAGGAAGAACCCCTGGATCTGCGCCACCCCAGCGCGCCGGAGGAGCCTCGCGGCGTGGGCGGCGGAGAGGGCGTCGGCGGCGCCCGCGTCGAGGTAGATGACGACGTGCGGGCACTGGGCGGTGAGCGTGTCGATCGCGCCGTGGAGCTCCTTCATCCGGACCGTGACGCCGTAGGAGCTCAGGCACGGCGCGGTGATCAGGGAGTCCATCTCCAGGAACAGGACGGCCCGGTGGTTGCCGATGCCATGGGCCAAGCTCTCGGTGAACTGCTGGTAGCTGGCCTGGTCGGCCGGTGGGTCGGCCCAGCCGCCGCAATGGCCATCCGCGACCCGGTAGGTGGCCAGCATCGGCACGGTGCCCGGCTCCTCGTGAGCGGCTCGAACGAGGTAGGCATGGACGACCGCGCCAACGTCGGGACCGCTGAAGGAGCCAAACCGGGCCGTCCCGGGCTGGTCCGCGATCACGCTCAGCTGCGGGTAGACCCGCGCCGCTTCGGCCGCCGCGTCCTCGGGGTCGACGAAGAAGCGCGCACCGCTCAGCGGATCGCCGTTCGTGGGCGCGGTCGGCAGCTCGAGAGGGTTGCTCTCAGCGGCTGAGGCCCGGCCTACCGCCCGCTTCGACCGTGCCCCGGCCACGGGCGCGCCACCCAGGCAGAGGACGACGGCGGCGAGCGCCAGGGCAGCCGCGAGAAAGGAAAAGCACCGCTTTTCGGTGAGTGGCTCGAACATCGTGGATGCGTTGCTACCTGCGGCGCGTGAAACCGGGGCCATCCATCGATCGAGCCGATCCCCCTGCCCCGGGGATACCGCGCCTGCGCCATGCAGGGTAGCGAGGCTAGTGAAGCGCCGGAAGCACGTGCTCGATGACCAGCTCGAGCTGGGCGCGGTCATCCCCAACCGGGCTGACCAGGAGGAGCTCAGCTCCCCCTTCGCGGAGCTGGAGCAGCTCTTCGACGACTTGCGGGGCGGAGCCCTGGATCGTCACTTCAGGACTTACGAACGGGCCGTAGACGGCGCGGAACCAGGCGCTGACCTCATCCTCGGGACGGTCGATGGCCACGTAGACGCGCTTACCCATCGGGAATGAGCTGGGGTCGCGGCCCTCGGCCTCCAGGTACTCGCGCAGCTGGGCGGCCATCTCCGGGAAGGCGCTCGAGGGGCTCGAGCCCGCTCCCATCCAGCCGTCGGCCAGCCGGGCCGCGCGGCGCAACGCCGGCGGCGCCCCGGCGCCGAACCAGACCGGCAGCGGGGCCTGAACCGGCTTGGGCTCCATCCTGGCCTGATTCAACTTGACGAACCGGCCCTCGAAGTCGAGCTTGGGCTCCTGCCAGAGGCCGCGCATGACCGCGAGGTTCTCCTCAAAGCGGGGCGCTCGCTCCCGGGCCGTGACCCCGAACGCCTCATACGGAAGCCCGCCGGCGCCGATCCCCACCCCCAGGGCGAGGCGCCCGTCGGACAGGTGGTCGATCGTGGCCGCTTCGCGGGCCAGCCGGACCGGCTGGTGCACGGCCAGGATGGTCACGGCGAGGCCCAGGCCGATCGAGCTCGTCTGCCCGGCGGCGAAGGCCAGCGTGGTCAGCGGCTCGAGCGCCGACGCCGCGCCCAGCTGGTGCTCCATCGCCCACGCGCTGTGGAAGCCCGCCTCCTCGGCCCGCTTGAGCATGCTCGCCAGCTCAGCCCGGTCAGGCGCCGCGGTGGCTCGCACGTTGGGGATCTGAATGGCGACTGGCATGGCGAAAAACGCTTGCGGGGAACACTATCCCGCGCTACCTTTTCGGGCCGTCATGCAGCTCAGAGACACGCACCACCGGACATCGTGGACGTCGATCGGCGTCCGCTTCGTGCTGCCCAGCTTCTGAGCCAGCCGGGCCACAGGCGGGCCCGGCGACAACCAGATTCAACTCCCTTCTAGCTCAGCGGTAGAGCCGTGGCCGAGAGGGCGCGAGACGGAGGTTCGAACCCTCCGGAGGGATCTCATGGAACCGACCATGAACAACACGAGGACGGACCTGAACCTGCCAGCGGCTGGCCGGCGGCGGCCGCATGGTCTCAGACCGCAGGTGCTGCCCCAGTCGCTGTTCGTCGGCGAGGTGATGCAGCGCGGGCTGAAGCACGTTGCGCGTGACCGCTTCCGGGGGGCTTCGACGGTGGCCCAGCTCGAGGAGATCTCCGAGCCTCTTCTGATCCGGACCGACGCCGCGGCAGCCGAGGTCGAGGCGCTGGTTCGCCTCCCCGGGGGCGCGCTCGCGCTCATCGACACCGGCTACAGCCAGGTCGAGATCGAGGTCGCCGCCGAGACCGGTGAGACGGCACGGGCCGGTGCGTCGATGTTGCGAGGCGCCCTGGAGGCGGAGCCGACCGAGCCCGACCGGATCTCGGTCGCCTTCTGGATGCGGGGCCACGCCGGTGGCGAGGTCCGCCACCGGGACATCGATGCTCCCGCGCTCAACGAGATCGCGGAGAACTACTCCGCTCCCGTCCTCGCGGGGCTCGAGCGGCTGGCAGCGATGCGCGCGCCCGAGCGGGGCCGGCTGATCCTGTGGCGCGGAGACCCGGGGACCGGGAAGTCGCATGCGCTGCGGGCCCTGGCCCGCGCGTGGGCGTCGTGGTGCTCGGCTCACTTCATCCTGGATCCCGACGAGCTGCTCGGTCACGGCGGGCACTACATCCTCGACGTCCTCACCTGGGAGGACGAGGACGATGCCCGCTGGCGCCTCCTGATCCTCGAGGACGCGGGCGAGCTCATCGCCGCCGACGCCCGCGCGCTCGCCGGGCAGGCGCTGTCCCGGCTGCTGAACGTGACCGACGGCATCCTTGGCCAGGGCACCCGGACGCTGCTCCTGATCACCACCAACGAGCCGGTCAAGCGCCTTCACGCCGCCGCCCGGCGACCCGGGCGCTGCCTGGCTGATATCGAGTTCACGCCCCTGGCCGTCGAGGAGGCGAACGCCTGGCTCGCGGCGCGCGGTCAGGAGCGGCGAGTCGAGCAGCCGACGCCGCTGGCGGAGCTGTTCGGTCAGGTCGGGGCGGGGCCGGTCGAGGCGGAGGCGAAAGCAAACGCCTTCGGGTTCGCGCGCGCGCTCGGCGAGTGATGACTCACTCAGACGAAGGGAGCTCCCGGCAGCGCGGGAGCCTCCCGCCCGGCCACCCACTTCAGCACGCTCGCCCCGACGTCGGCCAGCGGCCCGTCGTGACGGCGTCCCTCGACCCCTCCGAAGGTGGCCAGCAGCGGCGCGTACTCCCGCGTGTGGTCGGTGTGGGGCGCGGTCGGGTCCACGCCGTGGTCGGCGGTGAGGATCAGGAGATCCTCGGGCCTGAGAAGGGTCAGCCACTCCGCCACGGCGGCGTCGATCTCCTGCAGCGCCTGATGGAAGCCCTCGACGTCGTGGCGGTGACCGTAGACCTGATCGGTCTCAACCAGGTTGACGAAGATCAGGCCAGCCTCCACCGAGCCCAGGAGCTGAGTCGTCTGGGCAATCCCGACGGCGTTGGTCGCGCCCGGGTACTTGAAGTCGACCCCCACCCCGGCGAACAGGTCGTGGATCTTCCCCACCCCGTGCACCTGAACCCCGGCTCCCTGAAGTTCCTCCAGGTACGACCGGCCCGGCGGCACGACGGCGTAGTCGTGACGGCCCTCGGTGCGCCGGAACGACCCCGGCGAGCCCTCGAACGGCCGCGCGATCACCCTCCCCACCGCGTTCTCTCCCGTCATCACCCGGCGGGCCGCCTCGCAGGCCGCATAGAGCTCCTCCTCGGAGACAACGTCCACGTGGGCGGCCAGCTGCATGACCGAATCGGCCGACGTGTAGAGGATCACCTCGCCAGTCTGGAGGTGGTGGGCCCCATAGGCCTCGAGCACCTCGGTGCCGCTGAACGGGCGGTTGCAGCAGAAACGCAGACCGGTGGCCACCTCCAGCGGCGCCATGACCTCGGGGGGAAAACCGTTCGGATAGGTCGGGAGCGGCCGCTGTGGGACGACCCCCATCAGCTCCCAGTGACCCGTCGTCGACTCCTTGCCGGGGCCGAGCGGGTGAAGGCGACCGTGAATCACGGGCTCCTCAGCCGGAGGCAGGCCGAGAATCGGGACGATCGATCCCAGCCCGAGCTTCCCCAGCGTCGGCAGCTCAAGCCCGCCGGCCTGCTCGGCCAGGTGGACGAGCGTGTTCGATCCCGCGTCCCCATAGCTGGCGGCATCGGGAAGCGCGCCCACACCGCAGGCATCCAAGACCACCACGACGGCCCGCCGGATCAGATCCTCCTCGTTGATGAAGTCCACGTTAGGAGGTCTTGCCCTCCATCCCTCCATCGGACTAACGTTCGCCTCCCAGTCCTTTCGGAAAGGAGCAGCTGTGAGGGGTAGGAGGATCAGGCCGTACGGCCTAGGCGCGCTCGCGGTCGTGGCGCTGGCATTCGTGCTGGCCGCCTGCGGCAGCAGTAGCAACAGCAACACCACAAGTACCAGCGGAGGTTCGACCTCCAGCAGCAGTTCCAGCTCGTCGAGCGGTGGCGGCTACAAGGTCGGCTTGGTCACCGACATCGGCGGGCTCAACGACCACGGCTTCAACCATCTGTCCTACGAGGGCTTGCTCCAGGCCGAGTCTCAGCTCGGGGTCAAGGGCACGGTGCTGCAGTCGAACAGCAACGCCGACTACCTCCCCAACCTCACGCGGCTTGCGGCGTCCGGAAACAAGCTCGTGATCGCGGTCGGGTACCTGATGGGCCCAGCCCTTGAGAGTGTGGCCAAGCAGTACCCGAAGGTGCATTTCGCGATCATCGACAGCCCCGGTGCCACGGCACCGGACACGGCCACGAACATCGAGGGGATCGACTTCGCGGAGCAGGAGGCCGGCTACCCGGCCGGGTACCTGACCGGGCTCTACCTGAAGGCGCACCACTACACGACCGCCTCTTCCGTCGGCGGTCAGGCGATCCCGCCGGTGACCCTGTACATCGCCGGCTACCAGGCCGGGGTCAGGGCAGCCGACCCGTCGGCCAAGCTGCTCAACGCGTACTCCAATAACTTCACGGATGAGTCCTCGTGCAAGGAGCTTGCGCTGAACCAGATCAACGCCGGCTCGAAGGTGGTGTTCCAGGTCGCCGGCGGTTGCGGGCTGGGCGTGATCTCTGCGGGCGTGCAGACGCACACCCAGGTGATCGGCGTCGACGCCGATCAGAGCTACCTGTCCCCGACGCTCGTCCTGACCTCGGCCGAGAAGATGGTCAACACCGGCGTGTTCACGGCGATCAAGGACCTGCAGCACGGTCAGTTCAGTAGCAACCTGCAGGAGAACATGAAGAACGGTGGCGTCGGGATCGGCAAGATCGGCCCGGCTGGTGCGGCCTACGCGTCGCAGGTGAACAACGTCATCATTCAGATCAAGGACGGAAAGATCACCCCGCCGACCACCCTGATCGTCAAGTAGTAAGACTGAGGCCCGTCGTGCCCGGGTCAAGCCCTCCGGCCCTCGAGCTGAGGGGAATCACGAAGAAGTTCGGCTCGGTCGTCGCCAACGACCGAGTCGACTTCGACGTGATGCCGGGAGAGGTCCACGCGCTCCTGGGCGAAAACGGCGCCGGCAAGTCGACGTTGATGTCGGTCCTGTACGGCCTGTACAGGCCCGATGCGGGCGAGATCCTGATCAACGGCCAGTCCGTCGAGATCGCCTCACCGTCGGCCGCGATCGAGCTCGGGATCGGCATGGTCCACCAGCACTTCATGCTCGTGCGGGTGATGACCGTCGCGGAGAACATCGTGCTCGGGCAGGAGCCGAGCCGCAGGGGCGTCCTGGATCTGAAGGCGGCCCGGGCACGAGTGCGTGAGCTCTCGGACCGCTACGGCCTGGCCGTCGATCCCGATGCGGTCATCGAGGACATCACCGTCGGGGCGGAACAGCGGGCGGAGATCCTCAAGGCGCTGTATCGCAACGCCCGGATCCTCGTGCTCGATGAGCCGACCGCCGTCCTGACCGCGCAGGAGGTCCGAGAGCTCACCGGCGTGCTCAACCGCCTGAAGCAGGACGGGACCGCGATCGTGTTCATCTCTCACAAGCTCGCCGAGGTCCTCGAGGTCGCCGACCGGATCACGGTGCTCAGGCGGGGCAAGAAGGTCGACACCGTCCCGCGTCAAGGCGCGACCGAGCAAAGCCTCGCCCGCCTGGTCGTCGGCCGCGATGTTTTGCTCTCGGCCCAGAAGACCGCAGCCAAGCCTGAGCAGCCGCTGCTTAAGGTGGGCGACCTGTTCGTGCAGGACGACCGCGGGCTCGAGAAGGTCCGCGGCCTCTCGCTCTCGGTGCGGGCCGGGGAGATCGTCGCGCTGGCGGGCGTTGATGGAAATGGCCAGCAGGAACTGGTCGACGCTGTCACCGGCATGCGAGCGCCGCAGTCGGGCCGG
The DNA here is from genome assembly GCA_035505215.1 of Solirubrobacteraceae bacterium. Taxonomy (GTDB): domain Bacteria; phylum Actinomycetota; class Thermoleophilia; order Solirubrobacterales; family Solirubrobacteraceae; genus Palsa-465. The sequence goes on from DATJQY010000015.1 coordinate 48,387, forward strand.
GTCGAGGTCGCCGATCAGGACATCGCCGGCAGGGGCGTGCAGGCGGCCACCGACGCCGGCGTCGCCCACATCGCCGAGGACCGCCAACTCCGTGGACTTGTGCTGCCGTTCACGCTGACCGAGAACCTCGCGCTCCGGGAGTATCGATCGCCGGAACTTAGTGCCCGCGGTTGGTTGCGCCTCGGTCACATGAAGGAACGCGCCGAGCAGTTGCTGACCGAGTTCGACGTTCGCGGCGGTGGCCCCGATACCTACGCCGCCGCACTGTCAGGCGGCAACCAGCAGAAGGTCGCCGTCGCGCGCGAGATCGCGTCAAACCCCAAGGTGCTGGTCGCCCACCAGCCGACCCGCGGCCTCGACGTCGGCGCCATCGAGTTCGTCCACCGCCGGCTGCTCGAGCAGCGCGACCAGGGTCGTGCGGTGCTGCTCGTGTCGCTCGAGTACGAGGAGGTGAAGGCGCTCGCCGACCGGATCCTCGTCATCTACGAGGGTGAGATCGTCGGCGAGTTCGCAGCTGATGCGAGCGAAGAGGAGCTTGGCATCGCGATGACGGGCGGGAAGAAGCAGCCGGCCGAGGTCGCCCCGTGACCCTGCTCGAAGAGGAACTTCAAGCCGAAGCCGAAGAGAGCACGGGCGCCGCGGCCACGTCCCCGGCGGCGCTGACCGCATTCCGGCGGGGCATCAGCGGCGTGATGGTGCCGATTATCACGACCGTGATCGCATTCATCGCCGGCGGACTGATCGTCCTGGCGACCGGTCACAACCCGCTCTCGACCTACTCCTCGATCTTCAACGGGACCGGCCTCAACTGGCTGTTCCCATGGGTGAGCGGGTCTGAGCGGTCGCTCGCGGCGGTCAATCTCCAGTCCACGCTGATCACGGCCACCCCGCTGATCCTCGTCGGACTGGCGGTCGCGTTCGCGTTCCGCGCCGGCCTGTTCAATATCGGCGGCCAGGGCCAGTACACTGTCGGGGGGATCGTCGCCGTATGGGTCGGCTCCTCGTTCGCCGGGATGGAGCCGGTGCTCCACGTCACGTTCGCGATCGTCGCGGCCGCCCTCGCCGGCGGAGCCTGGGCCGGGATCGCCGGGGTCCTGAAGGCGGCCACGGGCGCCAACGAGGTGATCTCGACGATCATGCTCAACTGGATCGCGATCTGGCTTGGCGTCTACTGCTTCCAACTCGGAGGTCCGCTCCAGAACCCGGCGATGAAGTCGACGCCCGTGTCCAGCAACGTCGTCGCGGGGGCGAAGCTGCCCGTCTTCTGGGGCAGCGCCACGCTCCAGGGGCTCGATGTCGGGATCTTCATCGCGCTCGCGCTCGCGGTCGTGTACGCCATCGTGATCAAGCGCACGCGGCTCGGCTACGAGGCGCGCGCGGTCGGTTTCAACCCCGAGGCGGCGCGCTACGCCGGGGCGAACGTCGGCCGTACGTGGATCCGGGTGATGCTGATCTGCGGTGCGTTCGCGGGCGTGGCGGCCTCGCTCGACATCCTCGGCTGGGAGTTCAACCTGGCCACGAACACGATCCAGGTTTCGCAGATCGGCTTCTACGGGATCGCGGTGGCGCTACTCGGGCGGAACACCGCCAGCGGCACGGTCGCCGCCGCGGTGCTGTTCGGAGCGCTGCTGACCGGGACCTCGAATCGCAACATCAACCTGAGCATCGACCCCACGCTGGTCCAGTACCTGACGTTCATGATCGAGGGCATCATCATCCTGCTCGTCTCGACCGACGTGATCACGCTGCGACTGCTCAAAGGCGGTCGGCGAATCGGTGTGGAGCTCAGGCGGCGACGCCCCCAGAAGGCCGACACGTCGAAGGCCGACGCTCCGAAGGGTGAGGCGTCATGAGCGTGGGCACAATTGCCGTGACGCCCGCGCGCGGCGTGTCGCCGAAGCACGTGGGCATCGCCGGGATAGTCCTTGGCGCGCTCGCGTGGGTGATCACGATCCCCCCGATCGAGGCCCGCGGCATGGTGCCCTCGATCGTGCTTGCCGCACTCTCGATCGCGGCCGGCGCGTGGTCAATCGCCGGCGGCGAGCGCAAGCTCGGATCGCAAGCGATCGTGGTCGCCCTGTTCGCGATCGCCGGCGCCGTCGCCTCGGCGGACTCCGCCAGCTCGACGCTCCGGTCTGTGTTCACCTGGTCGGCGCTCGCGGCGGCGACGCTGCGTTACATGACGCCCCTGCTGTGGGCGGCGCTCGGTGGCGTGGTCTCCGAGCGCAGTGGCGTCATCAACGTCGGCCTCGAAGGCATGATGCTGATGGGGTGCTTCTGGGGCGTCTACGGCGCCGACCTTCTGCACTCCTGGGTCTGGGGCCTGCTCGTCGCGGCGATCGCCGGGGGGCTGCTGGCGCTCGTTCACGCGTTCTTCTCGGTCCACCTGCGCGCCAACCAGATCGTCAGCGGATTCGGGATCAACTTCCTGGCCCTCGGGATCACCGGCTACTTCCTCGAGTACCACTACGGACCCAACGGCACGCCCCTGAACATCTCGATGGTCCCCAATGTCAAGATCCCGCTGATCCAGCACATTGGGTTCTTCGGAGTGGCGTTCGGGGGGGCAAACCTGATGACCTGGATCGGGCTGGCGCTGGTGCCCGCGCTCACGTTCTTTCTCTTCCGGACGCGCGGCGGACTGCGACTGCGCTCGGTGGGCGAGATGCCGCGCGCCGCCGACACCGTGGGAGTGTCGGTGGTGCGAATCCGCTACCTCGCCGTGATCGCGTCCGGCGTGCTCGCGGCGCTCGGCGGCGCCTACCTGTCGGTCGGCTTCGTGGGGTCGTTCAGTAACGACATGACCAACGGTCGCGGCTTCATCGCGCTGGCGGCGATGATCTTCGGCAAGTGGAAGCCCTGGGGCGCCATGTGGGCATGTCTGCTGTTCGGATTCGGAAACGCCATGTCGGACCGGGTCTCCAATGTCAATCCGACGCTCGGGACGCTGTTCGAGGCGCTTCCCTACGTGCTGACCCTGGTCGCCGTCGCGGGCCTGGTCGGCCGCTCGCGCCCGCCGGCCGCCGACGGCATCCCCTACGTGCGAGAGTAGGGAGGACCTGTGGCCGTTGCCCGACTCGCCCTGACCAGCTTCGCCGAGGGCGAGGTCCGCCTGAGCGACGAAGTCGAGGTCTACCAGCGGACCTACAACACGCTCCTGCGCTCGAGCGGGGAGACCCAGCTACGCGTGCTCGAGCCCTCGCACCGCGCGATGAACTCGAGCCTCCACCCGCTCGCGGCCAGCGAGGAACTCGACCTGGGGGCCTTCCTGTACGCCGTCAGCCGCCTGCCGCACGGGATCGCCGGGGCGCACCTGGTGGTCATGGGCCAGGACGTGGAGGCGCTCAGCGCCAGCGGAATCCCGGTCGAGTCCTGGCAGGAGGCGGAGGCGCCGGCCCGGCGCCGGCGCTGGTACGACAGCGGCCACGGCACGCTGGCCGTGCTCATGGCGAGCGCCTCCGATGTCGATGACCTCGTTCCCACGCTCGTCGCCTACCAGATCGAGTGGAACAAGATCCGGGTCCGCATGCGTGCCGCCGGTTGGCCGAAGGACGGCTCACCCGACGTCCCGGCAGAGGAGTGCGCTTCGGAGCTCGGCGGGAGCGCCGATGACTGGCGGCGGCTGCGCAACGCGTGGGGCGAGCAGTTCGGCGAACGGATGCAGCTGATCGCCGAGCGGCGGCTGTCGCTGCGGGTGCGGATGCTGGGGGGAACCCACACGGGTTACGCCCGGCTCACGCGGCGCTGGTGGGCCCCGGTCAGCGCTGAGCTGGCCATCGAGGGGCTGACCGAGCGCCCGCTCTACTTCGTGAGCTCAAACACGCACAGCCTGGTCAACATGGTCACCGGCATCGCCCGTGAGCTGGAGCCTGAGCTGGTCGCCTTCGTCGAGCAGATGGACGAGGAGGACATCCTCCGCCAGGAGCTCGACCGCTTCCGCGAGGGCCGGACCGAGGGCTCGTGGGACAACTTCCTCTACTTCGTCGCCCGCGACTACTTCCGCACCCGGGGCGCGGAGGGCCGAGCCGAGCGCCGCGCGGCGGAGATGCGGCGGGGCGTCACCCACCTGCGGAGCAAGACCGCCCTGCGGGTGCCGGCGCAGGTCATTCCCCTGGGCGCGCTTGACGCCACCGCGCTCGATCCTCGGATCGGCGAGGTCGACACCGAGGCGCTCGGTGTGAGCGACGCGGTGATCGTCAACATCGACTACCCCCTCGGCGTCGCCGCCTACAACATCCTCCGGGAGGTGGCGGTCGACCGCACCTCCCTGCGCGGCGTTTACATCCTCGGCAAGGCGGCGACCCTCAACGCCGACGTCGGCGACGTGATGATCTCAAGCGTCGTCCACGATGAGCACTCGGGCTCCACCTACTGGCTCGACAACGCGTTCAGTGTGGACGATCTGGCCGGCGACCTGCGCTTCGGCACCGGCCTGGATAACCAGCGCGCCGTCACGGTCAAGAGCACGTTCCTTCAGAACCGCGCCTACCTCGACTTCTACTACCGCGAGGCCTTCACCGTGGTCGAGATGGAGGCCGGTCCCTACTGCGATGCCGTGTATGAGATCGCCGACGCCGATCGCCATCCCGTCGGCGAGGCGGTCAACTTCTCAAAGCTCCCGATCGATTTCGGGATCATCCACTACGCCTCAGATACGCCCTACACGCAGGCGCGCACGCTGGGCGCCCAGGGCCTCAGCTACTACGGCCTCGACTCCACCTACGCCTCGTCGCTGGCCATCTTCCGGCGCATCCTGCGGCTCGAAGGGGTGCTCGCGCCGACGTAAGAAGCCGCCAACTCAGCTCGTTCGTCGAATAGGGCGCCTTATGTTGCCTGCCAGGACGGTTCATCTAAGGCAACCGACGCGAGTGGACCGGGCATGAGGAGGAGACATGACACGAATCAGGTGTCATAAGCCGTCGGCGGCGCTGGTCATCAGCTGCATCGCCTTGATCTTCGCGATGGGTGGTACCGGATATGCCGCGATGGGCATCGCGAAGAACAGTGTGGGCACGGCACAGCTCCGGAAGGGTGCTGTCACCGAACCAAAGATCGCCAAGAAGACGCTTCGGGCTCTCGAAGGCGCTCGCGGTCCCGCGGGACCAGAAGGCGCCCTCGGTCCGGCCGGCACGCCGGGCGCGGCCGGTAAGCAAGGCGTGACGGGCGCCACGGGACCCCTCGGGCCCACCTCCGGCACCTCGGCTGGCATTGTCGAGTCGCCTTCGGGGACCGGGTTTAACCCGTTTGGCGAGAACGGCTCCGTGACGCTGCCCACGGCCGGAAAGGTGCTCGTCGAAATCAGCGGTACCTTCGTAATCGAATGCAGCGCCTCCGGTTCCTGCAGCGCGACGGTTGCGGGCTTCGTGGACGGGGCGCCCGTGCCTGGCGCTTGGGAGAACCTCAACGCCGCCAAGAGCGCGGGCGACACCGAGAACCTTGCTGTCTCCGGAATCGCGGTCAACGTTCCCGCCGGCACGCACACGGTCCAGCTCGAGACGAGCCTCAGCTCGGATGTGTCGTCTACGAACTTTGAAAACCTGCATTTGACGGCCGTCGCGCTCGGCAACAGCTGACATCCGGCGCGACTAACTGGTCCCGCAGAACCCGGCCAGGTCGTCGGTGATGCCGACGACCCCGATCAGCGTCCCGTCCCGGTCGACCACTGGCACGCGGAGGGCGGGGCTGGCGATCGCGAGCTGGTGGGCCGTCTGGGCGGGTGCGTCGGGAGCGACCGCGGGGCCGTCGCTGGCGAGGTCCGCAGCGGGGCGAAGCGGATCCACATCGCCGGTGAGGTCATCACGCGTGAGCGATCCGACAAAGCGCTCGTCGTCGGCCAGAACCGCGAGCTTGCGGTGGGAGCTCTCCGCGAACCAGTCGCGCACCTGGCCAACGGTCGCGTCGGCCGGCAGGGCGCTGAAGCGCTTGTGGATTACCTCGGCGACGGTGAGATCGCTGGCGGCCGTAAGCGGTGTGCGGGCCATCGCGAGGACGCTACCACTGCGCCTGCGCGAAGCTGAACGATCACGTCGGCCTGACGAATCCCGCTCAGATCAGTCCTCTGACCAGCCGGCGCCGGTCGCCTCGTACTCATCGCGCCGGGCCTGCATCAGCTGCCGACACAGCTCGCCGGGGATCTCACGGTCATAGGGGAGCTTGATGAAGCCCCCACCCGCCTCGTACCCCGCCGCCTTGACTTCGGCCCGGTGAGGGAGAAAGAAGCGGGGCGGGAAGCGCAGCGAGCAGTGGTGCTTGAAGTTCTGAAGCATCCACAGGTGGGTGTTCTCACCCCGGACGTAGACGGGAAGGTTCCACTTCAGCTCTTCTCGCGCCTGCGGATCGGCCTTACGGCTCAGCTTGCGGAGTTCATCGAGGTGGGGCCTCTGATCCGGCGGGAGCCGGTCGAAGTAGTCCTCGACACTTGACCGTTTCGGCATCGGCATGGGCGTCAGCCAGACCCTTCGCCCGCCCCGATCTGCGGCGGCGGGGGAGTGGATCCAGAGCCCACCTGGGCCTTCAGCCGAGCGAGTTCGTCATCCACGGCGCTCTTGGCGCCGATCTGGTCAAGCTGCTTGTCGATGTCGTCCTGGGGTGGGCCGAGCGAGGTGAGGTCGTCGAACGTTCCGGCGGCCTGGAGCTCCTCCACCGCCGAGGCACGGGCCTGCATCTGGTCGGTCTTGTCGATCGCCCGCTGCATCGCCTCGCCGAGGTCCGCCATGTGGTCCCCGATGCCGGTCGCGGCGTCTGAGATCTGCACCTGCGCCTCGGAGGCCGAGTACTGCGCCTTGATCACTTCCTTCTTGGTCCGGAACTGCTCGATCTTGGTCTGGAGGTTGCGCTCGGCGTCGGTCAGCTTCTCCTGCTGGGACTCCAACTCGGCCACCTGCTGGTCGAGCGAGGTCGTCTCCTGGACGATCAGCTGCTTGCGCTCGATCGCGGCCCGGGCCAGATCCTCGCGGCCCGCGGACATCGCCTCGCGAGCCTGGCCGTCCAGCTTGTCGGCCTGCTGCTTCAGCTGCTCCTCCTGGAGTTGAAGGCGCTTCTTGGAGGTGACGACGTCCGCGATGCCCGACTTGACCTTCTGGAGGTCCTCGATCTGCTGCTCATAGGCATAGTCGAGGGTCTCGGCGGGATCTTCCGCTCGATCGAGCAGGTGCGAGATCTTCGCCTTGGTCATCGTCTCGATTCGGCCGCCCAGTCCGGGCATCAGTTCCTCCTATCGGTGGGTTCGGGGCCCGCGTGTGCGCGAGCTCACCCCCAGATTGTGAGCCCTAGACGATTTGCCGGGGATCGTCGGTGTGGACGATCTCGGTTCCCAGCGGCAAAAGCGAGACGGGAATCAGCTTGAAGTTCGCCAGCCCGAGCGGGATCCCGATGATCGTCACGCACAGCGCGATGCCCGTGATCAGATGCGCCAGCGCCAGCTCCCACCCGAAGAGGATGACCCAGAGGACGTTGCCGATGAGCGAGGGCGCTCCTGCCCCCGGCTGACGCACGATCCTGCGGCCAAAGGGCCAGAGGGCAAAGCCGGCGATCCTGAAGCAGGCGAACCCGAAGGGGATCGTGATGATGAGGATGAAGCCAGGATCCCGAAGAACACGTACACCAGGGCCAGCCAAAACCCGGCCAGAACGAGCCAGATCAGATTCAGGATGAGACGCAAGAACTCCGGGCCCCGTGATCGTGAAACGCAGCCGGGCCAAACCTACGCCGATCCGGACTTGGTGGCTAGGGGGGCGGGCATGCCTCCATGCAGGGCAGTTTTTCTTTCAAAATGCGGGAACAGGCCGTGCGCATCCAGACGGGTTTGGCTAGGGTGCCGTTTGCGGTTCGGGAGAGAGCACAGCTCGCGAAAGCCAAGCAGAGCGGCTCTCGAAGGTGATCGACAAGGCTTATTTTGCGCGCAGGCTACGCGTGAGAGCAGGCAAGGTCATCGCCCCCGGACCGCGTTTCTTTTTAAGACGTCCGGCTCGCTGGCTACCGTGCAGGGTGCGGCTTCATGGCCGCCGGTCAGGCGCAGGTGCCTGCCCTGCGTGACCGCGCGACCGGGCGCTTCTGGGAGCCGGCGCTGAGGGTCTACCCCGGACTCTCCCTCAGCTAGCCCGCCCGCTCCCCAAATTTCGTGGCGACGTTTCAGCTCCAGTTCCCGGCCGACGAGATCGAGCCGCTGGCCGTCCGTAGCGGTTACGTCGACGACCCTCGTCGCCTCGCCCTCGGAGCGGCGGCCCGCGGGCGCGGCTTCTATACCAAGGAGGAATTCATCGCCGTGTGCGAGTGGAAGACCCCCCGGAGTCGCCCGAAGGTCGCCGCCAACACCGAAGCCGCGGTGGTCCAGGCAACGCGCCGGGCGCTCACGGCCGACGATGAGCGGACCCGTGTGGAGGCCCTGCTTAAGCTGGGTGGCGTCGGCATCCCGACCGCCTCCACCCTTCTCTACTTCGCCTACCCCAGCGATTACCCGATCCTCGACTTCCGGGCCTTGGAATCCCTGGGGGTCAAGTCCCGCTCGACATACCCGGTGAGCTTCTGGCTGCAGTACCTCGAGGCATGCCGGGAGCTGGCCCGGCAGAACGGCGTGAGTCTGCGCACGCTCGACCTGGCGCTCTGGCAGCACTCAAAGGAGCAGTCAGCGACCGTCGTGCCACCGGCTGAGTCGTCGGGCTGACATCCCGCGCGGCGACAGGGATCCGCCCGCAGATCACGAAACACAGGTGCGGCTTCTTCACGACGAGAGGAACGGAGCGGGTCATGGTCGCAATCAGTCAGGAGCGCCTCGGCGCCACAAGCCTCGATCAAGCGCAGCGGGAGCGGAGGTTTCCGTGGTCCCTGCGCGGATATCGCCGCAGCGCGGTGGATCAGCACATCGCCGAGCTCGAGCGCGAGCTGGGGCAAATGGACCACGAGCTCATCGAGCTTCGTGCGGCCGCGACGTTGCGTGAAGAGGTCGCGAATGAGATGCGGCGGATCGGCGAGGAGACCGCCGGCGTCCTGGTCGAGGCCGAGAACCGGCGCGAGACGATCGAGCGGGCCGCCAGAGACGAGGCCCAGCGGCGCGTCGCCGACGCGGCGTCGAAGGCCGCCGCGATCACGTCCGAGTGCGAGGCCCGGGTGCGCCAGCTCGAGTTACAGCGCGAGAGCGCTCGCGAGGAGCGCGACCGCCTGCTTGAGAACGCACTCGCCGTCGCGACCGCCATCGCCCAGGTTGTCCACGCGGCCCAAGACGAGATTCCCGCCATCGCGCCGCCGGCGGGGCCTGAGCGCGAGACCGAAGAGGCAGTCGCCGTCGGCTGATCGGTCGGCGCTTTATCCCTGCGGGCTGGCGAAGTAGGCTGGGCCCGCAGGAGCCATGGCGTTCGATCTCACCATTGACATCGAGAACACGCCGGGCGCGCTCGCCGATGTGGCAGCGGCGATCAGCGATGCCGGCGTGAACATTGCCGCGGCGACCTGCGTGGGGCCCGGAGCCCAAGCCGAGCTTCACATCCTCGTCCCGCACGCGGAAGCGGCCCGCCACCTGCTGGCGATCTCGCACGTCGCCGTGACGCGCGAGCGTGAGGTGGTCGTGATCGACGTCGAGGACCGGCCGGGCGTGCTCGCCGACCTGGCGCGAAAGATCGCCCGCGCAGGGGTGAACATCGACCTCGTCTACGTGGCGACCCGGAACCGCGTCGTGTTCGGTGCCGAAGACCTCTCCGGGTTGAAGGCCGCGCTACGTCCTCCTGGCTGAGGATCAATTGGCGAGGCGAAGGTCGTTGGCTGCGCTGAGCGCGCGTGCGCGGAGGCTCGCGGGACTGTCCGGGTTGTACAGCGGCCCGGTGCCATCGGTGAGCAGGATCCACGCCTCGGCCGCGCCGCGAGCGGCGACCGGGCCGACGTCGGCGAGGCCGTCGGCGAGCCGGGTGAGCTCATCGCTGGCGGCCGCCACTTCTGCTCGTCGCGGCGAGATCCGGGACCGGGAACTCGGAACCCTCAGGCAGGTCTCACGAATGGCGCGCCGCAACCCAGCCGCGATGACCCGGCGGCGGGGCAGCGCGGTCAGCCGGCGCGCCCGCAGCGCCAGTGGCGCGGCGCTCTCCGGCGGGATGCCCCGAGCCAGGGCCTGGTCGAGGTGGTGGCTGTAAAGGCGGGCGCTCAAGTGGTCTAGAACCCCCGCCCGGGGGGCGATTCGCGGTTCGCTTACCATCGCGGCTCTCCTGTCGCAGGTGGGCTTCAGTCCGTCCAGGATGAGCTACGACACCGGCCCCCACATCAGGAGAACGGAGCCGATTTGTCCCCGAAAAGACTTACTCCTTTACGACGCTCGCGAAAACGACATCATTCCGTAGCTCGGTAACCCCACGTGACCGCAGCTCGCCCACCACGTGCTCACGAAGTGCCTCGCGCTGCTCCCCGCTCAGCGCGTCGACAGTGCCGCGGAAGCCTGACCCGAGCACGATGTCCCAAAAGTCCTCCGCCCGCTCGAGCTCATGATGCTCACCGCTGGTGGCCTCAATCGTCGCGTCGCTGATGCCTCCCCGGGCAAGTAGATCGGCCAGCGCGGGCGCCGTCGTGATTTCGTCCCACGGGTTGAAGGCCCGGCACAGCTTCGGCTCGATCTCACGCACCGACTCCCAGAAGATGCTCGATGCCGGCTCGCACCAATCGGGCCCCCAGGTGGTGATGGCGAGCGTCCCACCCGGGCGGACCAGGCGCCACATCTCGCTTACGAAGGCGGCCATATCGGCGGCGAAGAAGACGCCGAACACGCACACGACCGCGTCAAACGAACTGCTCTGGTAGCCCGACGCCGTCGCGTCGCCGGCTCGGAACGACGCGTTGCTGAGACCCAGGTCGGCGGCGCGCTGCCTCGCCAGCGCCAGCAGCGGCTCGGCGAGGTCGAGACCCACCACGCGCCCATTCGGAGCGACCGCCTCCGCGGCCGGGAGCGCAGAGGCCCCCGCCCCACAACACACGTCGAGCACGGCGTCGCCCGCGGAGAGCGGGAGTCGCGCCACCGTGGCGGTTCCCCAGCGGTCCCAGAAGCCAAGCGCCGGGCGCCGGTAGTGATCGGCCGCCGCGGCGTATGTCCGTTCCGCCCGCGCCGCCTGCTCACTCTGCGCGGGCTCCGCAGTCACGCTCAGGGGAGTCGAACCGTGGGCACCGGCTGACCGCGTCTCGCCGCCTCGGCCTTCAGGCGCGGGGTCAGGCGCCGGCCCTTGCGCAGGAATCCGAGGCTTCTCTGCAGCCGGTTTCCGGTCAGGCTCCAATCGGCCAGCGCGCGCTCGACGTGAAGCCGGGCGCCGTTCTCCGTGGAGGCAAGCGTGCCGATCAGCGTGTGGTTCTCCTGCGTCGTGAACCGATCATCGTGCCCGTGCACGGTCAGACACGCCGGCCCATCGGGCAGCTCGGGCGCGCGGGCGCCGATCTGTAGCGGCACCGAATCCGCGTCCATCGCGCCGGCCGTGACCGGTACGCAGACCGGGAAGCCGTCGCGGTCCACGACGGTGAGATCAGTGAACGGCAGTCCTCGCAAGGCCCGCGCCGCCACCTCGCGCCAATCCTGCGGCGGCTCCAGCCACGCTGGCGGTTGGCGCCCGGAAGGCGCAGGGTCGGATTCGGGTAATGCCCGATCCGAGTCTGCGCTCCACACGCGCGGTTCCTCGGACAAGCTGCGATCCGACCACCAGCGGATGCGCACGGGCGTGATCTCGATCCAGATCCGCGCGTAGTAGAAAACCATCCGTCGCAGTAGCGCCTTGGGCTGGCCTTCAACCGAGGCGGGAAGCTTGGCTATCGACTCCCGCGCGTAACGATCCGTATTCGCCTGAAGGTCAGAGTCGCGGACCGCAGCGTGGCCCTGGACGAGGACCACCGGACCGTCACCCGCTCCCACCCCGATCGGGTCCGCGAACAGCAGGGCAACCTTGGGGTTGCGCCGCGCACGCTCAGCCTTCGCCGGATAGGTCAGGCCGGTGGAGACATCGAGCGTCTGACCCGAGCCGACGTACGGCGTGGTCGGGACCGTGACCGGAGAACCGGCACGCGTGAGGCTCGCGTACTCGCAGGTGATCGCTCGCTCGAACACCTCAAGCAGTTCGCGAGGCCATACGGCCGATGCCTCCTGCGCACCCACGAGGCCGGATCCTAATGCCCAGCGACGGGAGCGTTCAGGCGACGGGCACCGGGTCGTAGGCGCCGGCGTCGATGTCGGCGATGAGTCCGGGACCAGTTGGCTCCCAGTCGAGGAGCTGGCGCGTGCGCGCGCTCGAGGCCGGCATGCCCATGGCAACGAACCGTCCCAGGAACCCGAACTGCTGATCCGCCTGATCGGCCGGTATCGAGGTCGCGGGCAACTGGAGCCGACGCCCGATCGCCTCAGCGATCTCAACGAAGGGGACGCCCTCCTCGCCGGCCGCGTGCAGGACCGTGCCCGCGGGTGCGCGCTCGACGCCGAGGCGGACCAGGCGCGCCGCATCGCTCACGTGGACGGCCGGCCAGCGGTTCTGGCCATCGCCGACATAGGCGGCGACGCCGTGTTCGCGGTCGGCGGCGAAGATCAGGGCAATGAACCCGTGATCGCCCGTGCCGTGAACGGTGGGAGCGAAACGCACACTCATCGAGCGCACGCCGCGATCGGCGAACGCGAGGGCGGTCAGCTCGTTGCGGACTCGGCCACCGGCACCGGGTGTTGGCTCGGGGCGGTCGTCTTCGGTGGCGATCACGCCGGCCCGCAGGCCGGCGAGGCCCGAGGCGATGGCAAACGGCCTGTCGCTGCCGACGAGCGTCTCGCCGATGGCCTCGATCGCAGCCTGATTGGACTCGACCGCGGTATCGAAATCTCCGGAGAATGCGACGTCGTGGCGGAACGCCAGGTGAACGACAGCGTCGCTCTCCGCGGCGGCATCGCGGAGGACGTCTAGGTCGGTGATCTCGCCCCGAACCACCTCGGCGCCGGCCGCGGCGATCGCCTCGGCCGCAGCGTCGGAGCGAGCAAGCCCGAGCGCCTCGTGGCCGTTGGCCAGCAGCTCGGCGACGACCGCGGAGCCGATCCACCCCGATGCTCCAGTGACAAAAACGCGCATGGTTTCTCCTTCAGGACGACGATGTCAGTTGCTGTCATCACTCTAGCACGCGATGTCAGTCACTGTCATCACGGTACGATGACGACATGGCACGCTGGGAACCGAACGCCGCCGGCCGCCTCCGCGAGGCCGCGTTTGAGCTCTTCGAGCAGCGGGGCTACGAACAGACCACGGTGGCCGAGATCGCCGCCCGGGCCGGTCTCACCCAGCGGACGTTCTTTCGGCACTTCGCCGACAAGCGCGAGGTCCTCTTCCGCGGCTCCAACGAGCTTCGCGACACCCTCGTCACCGCCATCGACGAGGCGCCGGAAGCGGCGTCGGCGCTCGAGGCAGTGATCGCGGCGCTCGAGGCGGCGGGCGGGGTGTTCGTCAGGGACTTCGCCCAGCGCCGGCGCGCCATCATCCTGGCCAACCCCGAGCTCCAGGAGCGCGAGCTCATCAAGCTCGCCTCGCTCACTCGGGCGCTCGCCGACGCGCTCCGCAGCGGCGGTATCCCCGATCCGATCGCCGGCCTCGCCGCCGAGACCGGAATGGCCGTCTTCCGGATTACGTTCGAGCGCTGGGTCACCGACCCCGCCGAACGGCCGTGGGCCGAGCATCTGCACGAGGCGCTGGCCGAGCTCGGCGACCTCGTTCTCAGCGCCCCGGCGCCCGCCTCATAGTACGGCTAGCCGCGCAGGCTGCGATTGAGGTAGTCGCGCAGCCGCGGCTGCTCCTGATCGCCACCGAGTGCTTCAAGGAGCGCGCTGAGGCTCGCGATCCCGTCGTCGCCGATCTGGGCTCGGACGCGCCGCTCGATTCGCTGGGCGGCCCGGTGCTGGGCGGTGAGGTAGTCGCGTCCACGGCTGGTGATGACGAGCGCCTTTTCACGCGCGTCGTGGGACGGCGGCCCAACGCGGATGTACCCGCGCTGGCGCAGGCTGTCGACGATCTTGGCCGCGCCCTGACGCGTGATCCCCAGCTCACGCCCCAGCTGGGAGGCTGTCACCAGCTCCTCGCCCGCACACATGCGAAGGACACGCCCGTCGGGAAACCGGCGGTCACCGAACCCTGCCCTCGCCATCTCGGCGTCCAGAAGCCCCTGGTAACCGACCCAGGCGCGGCGCAGAGCGGCGCCGAGGGCGAGCGGTCGACCAGCGGCGTCGGCGAGCTCGGCGGGCAGCTCGCCGGCCGATTGCGCATTGGAGCGATCTTTTTTCACAGGCCTCGTGTTATTGACAACCGTGGTTGACATTATTCGCGCTCCACGCCGCCGGCTGGTTGCTAGGTGTGCCGTGTCCGTGATCCTCGCCGCCGCTGCCCTCCTCTTCGCAGGCTTCGGCGCCGCCGGCGCCCGCCCGGACTCGGCATCGTCCTCGATGGTCTACCGGTGGGGCGTCGTCGGTAACCGCGGCGCGATCACAAGCCTTCAGCTCGATACGCCCACGGCGGTGGCCGGTATCCCCCGCCGCGCCGGGACGGTGACCATGATCGCCACATCCAATTCCGACGGCTACGCGCTCACCTCCAGGGGCGAGGTCTACGGCTGGGGCGTAAACAGCTACGGGGAGCTCGGGGACGGTCGCCTCACCCCCTACAGCACCAAAGCCGTGCGCGTGCAGTTCCCGGCCGGAGTGAAGATCACCTCACTCCCCAATCCGATGCCGTTCGACGGCGGACTTGCGATCGACTCGAAGGGACGGGCGTTCGGCTGGGGGCTCAACGCCGACGGCGACCTTTGTAACGACGGAGCAATCGAGAGTCGTCCCGAACGGATCCCGCTCACCGATGTGACGCTCGCCACCGGCGCTAGGACGCACTCCCTGTTCGTCTCCCACGGCGCGCTGTACGCCTGTGGTTCCGGCGACGCCGGCGAACTCGGGGACGGCTCGACCGATTCGCACACCACACCCATCCGCGTCCGGGGGCTTCCCGCCAAGCAGAAGATCACTGCTCTCACCTCATCCTGGGAAGGCTCCGGCGCCCTGCTGGCCAACGGCAGCTATTACGACTGGGGTTACAACGCCGACGGCCAGCTCGGCGATGACAGCACCACCGACCGCGCCCGGCCCGTGAGGGTCCGGCTCCCGGGGCCGGTGATCCAGGTCTTTCAGGGCGGCAGCGGCCGGAAGAACGGCCAGACGATCGCGATCCTCAAGGGCGGAGCGATCTACGACTGGGGCGCCAATAGCGACGGTCAGCTCGGCGATGGCACGACGACAAGCTCAGATGTGCCGATCCGACTCCGGGTGCCGAGCGACGTGACGTTTACCCAGGTCAACTCCGGCGGCTTCGCCACCTACGCGATCGGCTCGCACGGCCAGCTGTGGGACTGGGGCAGCAACGCAGAAGGCCAGCTCGGCCTCGGCTCCGCCGTCTCAATGAGAACTCGGCCAACCCGGGTCGGGGTGCAGCTGACGCAAGTCTCCTCGACTGCGCAAAACGTCGCCGGGCTTCACACCAAGCGCTGAGTAGCCGACGAGCGCTCGAAGAGTTCCAAGGAGTCGTTATCTGCCGCCGGGGGTAGCCGACAGGTATCGCAATCACGAGGGAGGGCGATATGGCAGTGACCCGCGAGGTCGAGGACGACTCCACGCGAGAGGCGGCGGATGCTGTACGGAGATCGTCGCGGCGGCGGTCCTATGCCCACGAACGGCCAGGGAGGAATCGCTGAGATGGCAAGCGTGAGTGATTCGGAGCGCAGTGAGTCAGGGCAGGCGGAGGCCGAAGGCGAGAACCTGGCTTGCATCCTCACCGCGACGGCATCCGAGCATGGAGACCGCATCGCGATGAAGCTGGACGAGACCGAGCTCTCGTATGAGCAGTTGGAAGAGGCGAGCGCCCGCGCCGCCGGGCTGATCCGGGCAAAGGGAGTCCAGGCCGGCGACCGGGTGGCGGTGATGCTCCCGAACGTGCCCTACTTCGCGATCCTCTACTTCGGGATCCTCCGGGCTGGCGCCGTGGTGGTGCCGCTCAATCCGCGTTACGGGAAGAGCGAAGTCGCCTATCACGTCGGCGACTCCGAAGCCAAGGTTCTCTTCGCGTGGCACCAGTTCGCCGATGCCGCCGAGCACGGAGCCGGCGAGCATGACATCGAGATGGTGCCGGTGGAGCCCGGGAAGTTCGAGGAGCTGCTGGGCGAAGCCGAGGCAGACTCCGAGGTGGCAGAGCGCAGCCATGACGATCCCGCGGTGATCCTCTACACCTCGGGAACCACGGGCGCGCCGAAGGGCGCCGTACTGACCCACGGAAACGTCGCCAAGAGCACCGCCGTGGCCACCACGCTGGTCGAGATGAGCGAGGACGACGTGATCCTGGGTGCGTTGCCGTTCTTCCACGTGTTCGGTCAGGCGTGCGGTCTGAACAGCGCGACCAAGCTCGGCGCCTGCGTTTCGCTGATCCCGAAGTTCGACGCCAAGGCCACCCTCGAGGCAATCCAGCGGGACGGCGTCACGGTGTTTGAAGGTGTGCCAACCATGTACAGCGCCGTGATGGGCTTCGAGGAGCGTGACCAGTACGACACCTCATCGCTTCGCGTCGCCATCGTCGGCGGACAGGCCATGCCAGTCGAGGTGATGGAGAAGTTCGAGCAAGCGTTCGAAATCGACGTGCTCGAGGGCTACGGCCTGTCAGAGACCTGCGCCGTCGGCACGTTCAACTATCCGGACGCGCGCAAGCCGGGCTCGGTCGGAAAGCCCGTGGAGGGGATCGAGGTGAAGATCGTCGACGAACAGCGCGACGAGGTCGCGCAGGGCGAGATCGGCGAGATCGCGATCAAGGGCGCCAACGTGATGCGCGAGTACTGGAAGAAGGCCGAGGAGACCGAGGAGGACCTTCGTGAGGGTTGGTTCCACACCGGCGACCTCGGCCATATCGACGAGGACGGCTACGTCTTCATCGACGACCGCAAGAAGGACATGATCATCCGGGGCGGCGAGAACGTGTACCCGCGTGAGATCGAGGAAGTGCTCTACCGCCACGACGGGATCTCGGAGGTCGCGGTGATCGGAGTCGAGCACGAACGACTCGGCGAGGAGGTCGCCGCCGCGATCGTCCTGAAGGACGACGACAGCCTGTCACCGGAGGAGATCCGTGACTACGCCCTCGAGAAGCTCTCCAAGTACAAGGTCCCGACCAAGATCTGGTTCCTGGACGAGCTGCCCAAGGGGCCGACCGGCAAGATCCTCAAGCGCGAGCTGGAACCGCCACAGGACTGACGCCGTCAGGCCGGGAGTTCAATCACGCTGCGGATGCCGTCCTGGTGGTGCATGAGCTCGAACCCGTCGTTGACCTGCTCGAGGGCGAGCCGGTGGGAGATGAACGAATCCACGTCGATGTCTCCCGCCAGGTAGCGCTCAACGAGCTCGGGGACCTGCTGGCGGCTTCTCACACCACCGAACGATGCCCCCACCACCTCGCGGCCGGTGATCAGGTAGCGCGGGACGATGTCGAGCGTCTCCCCCTTGCCGGCCACGCCGATCATGCAGGCCTTGCCCCAGCCCATGCGCGCCGCCTCTACGGCCTGGCGCATGACCGCAACGTTGCCCGTGGCTTCGAAGGTGAAGTCGGCGCCAAAGCCCCCGGTCTCCTCGAGCACCCGCTCGGCCACGTCCGGTCCGCCGGTCCAGGCATCCGTCGCGCCATGGTGACGAGCCAGCTCGAGGCGCTCCTCGGACAGGTCGACGGCGATGATTCGCTCCGCGCCCTGGAGCCGCGCGCCGACCACGGCACCCAGGCCGACCATGCCGGCCCCAAACACCACCACGGTGGCCCCGGGCTCGACCGGCGCCCGATACATCGCTGCCCCGAGTCCCGTCGAGAGGCCACAAGCGAACAGGCACGCCACCTCAGCGGGAGCCTCCCCCGACACCTTGGCCAGCGCGATCTCAGGCATCACTGTCGCCTCGGCGAAGGTCGAGCAGCCCATGAAGTGGCGCAGTGGCTCCTCTCCGCGCGACAGCCGCGTGGTGCCATCGGGCAGGTAGCCGGCGTTCTGCTGCTCGCGGATCGCCACGCAGATGTTGGTCTTGCCGCTCCGGCAGTTCACGCACTCCCCGCACTGGGGGCTGAACAGCGTGACCACGTGGTCGCCGGGCTGGACGGAGCCCACCCCCTGGCCAACCGCCTCGACCACGCCCGCCCCTTCGTGACCCAGTACGCAAGGGGCGTATCCCGACGGATCGGCTCCCGAGGCCGAGTACATGTCGGTGTGGCAGATGCCACACGCGCGCAGGCGGACGAGCACCTCACCTGGCCTCGGTTCGCCCAGCTCGACCTCCTGCACGACGAGCGGCTCCCCGAACCGCTCGAGCACGGCCGCGCGAATCTTCATCCGGCGTAGCGTCTCACATCGACACGCTTAGACTGCGCCCGTGATCTCCGAACGGTTGCGGGATCTGGGGATAGAGCTCCCGCCGGTCTTCCCGCCCGCTGGGAACTATCTCGGTTGCGTCGTCGACGGCGAGCTCGTGCATGTCGGCGGTCACGGGCCGATCGCGGGCGAGACCATGATTCGCGGAAAGGTCGGGGCGGACCTGACGCTTGAGGAGGGATACGCGGCGGCGCGCATGACAGCGCTGTCGATCCTCTCGACCCTTGATGACGAACTCGGCGGTCTGGACCGAGTCGAGCGGATCGTGAAGGTGTTCGGCATGGTCAACTGCGCGCCGGGTTTCAACCAGACCCCGGCCGTGATCAACGGGTGCTCGGACGTGCTGGTTGACATCTTCGGAGACGCCGGGCGGCACACGCGCAGCGCAGTCGGAATGGCCGAGCTCCCGTTCGACATCGCGGTCGAGATCGAGCTGACGGCGCGCCTTCGCGCGTGAGGACTACCCGAGGCTGGCGACCGCCGCGTCGATGAGGTCGCACACGGCCGTCGGCTGGGAGGCGAGCGAGGCATGGCTGGCATCCAGCTCGATCGTCTCACGCGGGTTCATGCGCTTCGCCATCCGGCGCTCGTTGTCCGGGTGAATCATCCGGTCCTCGGTGGAGACCTGGTACCAGGTCGGCTTCTTCTTCCATGCCGGTTCGGTCACGGTGTCGGCGAACGTGGAACCGACCGGAGCCTTCTGCGTGACCGCCATGACCAGCGCCTCGTCGTCCGGGAGGTCCTGGCAGAAGCTCTCGTGGAACTTGTCCTGCGCGATCCACACGTACCCGTCGGAGTCAGGCGCGATGTTGGCCGCCGCCGCGGGCGGCATCTGCTCGGTGATCGCTCCCAGCCCCTCGCCGGCGTCCGGGGCAAACGCAGCGATGTAGACCAGACCGACGACGTTGGGCAGGTCGCCGGCCTCGGTGATGACGGCCCCACCGTAGGAATGGCCGACGAGCAGCACCGGCCCATCGACCTGCTTGACCATCTGCTGGGTCCGGTGCGCGTCGTCGCTCAGCGAGGTGAGCGGGTTCTCCACCGCGTGCAGCGAGCCATAGCCGCGGCGACGTAGTTCGACGATCACCTTGGCCCAGTGGGCGGCACCGCCCCAGAAACCATGGACAAGAACAACAGCAGGTTGACTCACGAGAACACTCCTCTGCTTTGGCGGACCGCACCATCCTCACGCCCGCTAAGCGCTCAGCATCACCCAGACCAGGTGACGCTGAGGCCGGTGAGCCGGAACCTAGGCCCCGACCGGGTGCCAGGCCGTCTTCAGCTCGGTCACGGCGGCGAGCCGCTCCAGCGCGTCGTCGACCGCGTCGGCGTAGCTCGTCGCCGCCGCCGCGTGGCGCGTGCGCTTGATCGTCTCGGAGGCCAGACCGTCGAGCTTGGCCGCCAGCTCGGTGTCGCCGGCGGCATCGACGATCGCGTTCAGGTCCCGGTGGGCGCCGAGCGCCGAAGCCAGCTCGTCCCGGCGTCCGGACAGGAGGTTCACGACGCCGCCGGGAACGTCGGCCACGCCGAGCACCTCGGCCAGGTCAAGCCCCGCCAGTGGCTCAGCCTCAGACAGGACCGCCACGACGACGTCGCCCGCCGCCAGCGCCGGGGCCACCTCGGCCACGAGGCCAAGGAGCGGCGGTGCGTCGGGCGCGACGATCCCCACCACCCCGGTCGGCTCCGGGAGCGAGAAACTCAGAAACGGCGCGGCCACCGGGTTGATGCCGCCGAGCACCGGAGCCAGCTTGTCCGTCCAGCCGGCGTAGTGAAGAAGCACATCGACCGACGCCTCGACCTCGGCGGCCTCGAAGCGCTCACGGTTCGACTCAAGCGCCTCGGCTGCCCGGTAGAGGATCTGGCCGCGGTTGTAGGCGGTGCGTCCCGCCCAGGGCCCGGCCGCCTTGCGCGCCGCCGCGACGGCATCCCGGACGTCCTTGCGCGAGGCCCGGGGGATGTTCACCGTGCGCCCACCGGCCCCCGTCGCATGGTCATAGCGCCCGGACTCCGAGCGGACGAAGGCACCGCCGATCCACAGCTTGTACGTCTTGCGGACGGCCAGCCGGTCGCTCATCGCACCACCCGCAGATACGGCCGGAGCCCGGCCGGGCCGCCCTCGCGGCCGAAGCCCGACTCCTTGTAGCCGCCGAAGGCGGCCGTGGGGTCGAAGTGGTTGTAGGTGTTCTGCCAGACGACGCCGGCCTGGAGGGCCCGCGCCACCTCGAATGCCTTGGATCCCTTGTCGGTCCAGATCCCGGCCGCCAGCCCATAGCGAGAGTTGTTGGTCTTCTCGATCGCCTCGGCCTGGGTCCGGAAGGTGAGCACCGAGACCACGGGCCCGAAGATCTCCTCGACGGCAATCCGGTGGGCGGGGGAGACCTCGGTGAACAGCGTCGGCGCAAACCAGTAGCCGCGCTCGGGCAGCTCGCAGGCGATCGAGCGGCGCGACGCTCCCTCGTCCTCGCCGGCGGCGACCAGCGTCTCGATCCGCTCGAGCTGCTCGGCCGAGTTGATCGCCCCCACGTCGGTGTTCTTGTCCAGCGGATCGCCGACCCGCAGCCGGCCCATCCGGGCCCACAGCTTGCCGATCACCTCTTCCTGGACGCTCTCCTGGATGAGCAGCCGCGACCCGGCACAGCACACGTGGCCCTGGTTGAAGAAGATCCCGTTGACGATCCCCTCGATGGCCTGATCGAGCGCCGCGTCTTCGAAGATGATGTTGGCCGACTTGCCGCCGAGCTCGAGCGTCAAGCCGACCTGGCGCCCGGCCAGCGCCGCCTGGATGTCTCGCCCCACGGCGGTTGACCCGGTGAAGGCGATCTTGTCGATCCCCGGCGCCCGGACCAGGGTCGCGCCGGCGCTCCCGTCGCCGGGGAGGATCGAGACCACGCCGGGCGGGAGCTCTGCCTCCTGGATGATCTCCCCCAGCATCAGCGCGGTCAGCGGCGTCGTCTCGGCCGGCTTGAGGATCGCGGTGTTGCCGCAGGCCAGCGCCGGCGCCAGCTTCCACGCCGCCATCAGAAGCGGGAAGTTCCAGGGCACGATCTGCCCCACGACGCCGAGCGGCGCCACCTCCCGTGCGTTGACGCCGTACTCGAGCTTGTCCGCCCACCCGGCGTAGTGGAAGAAGTGCGCCGCCGCGAGGGGGATGTCGACGTCCCGGGACTCCCGGAGGGGCTTGCCCCCGTCGAGCGTCTCGGCCACGGCCAGCTCCCGCGCGCGCTCCTGGATCAGCCGGGCGATGCGGAACAGGTACTTGCCGCGCTCCAAACCAGGTAGACCAGCCCACCTCGCCTGCGCCACCCGCGCCGCTTCGACGGCCCGGCCCACGTCGGATGCCGAGGCCCACCCCACCTCGGCGATCGGCTCCTCGGTGGCGGGGTTGATCGTGGGCACGTACCGCCCCTCCGCGGGGTCCATGAACTCGCCGTCGATGAACACGCCGTAGCGGTCGCGCAGGCGAACATGGTCGGCCGACTCCGGCGCCGGAGCGTAATCCCAGACGATGCTGGTTCGCGTCTCGATGCTCATTCCTTGGAGAAGTCCTCCGCGCGCCCGTAGCGCCCGGTCTCGGTCTTCGCGTACTGCATAAGAAGATCATTGAGCACGGACGACGCACCGATCCGCAGCCGGTCGGGCGTGAGCCAGGCGTCGCCCAGCGTCTCCTTGACCAGAACCAGGCGGTGGAGCGCGGCTTTGCTCGTCGAGACGCCCCCGGCGGCCTTGAAGCCGACGACCCGGCCGGTCCGATCCGCGTAGTCACGGATCGCCTCGAGCATGACCAGGCAGACACCCGGCGTGGCCCCGGCCCCCGCCTTGCCGGTCGAGGTCTTGATGAAGTCGCCGCCGGCCTCCATGGCCAGCATCGACGCATGGCGAACGTGGTCGTAGGAGCCGAGCTCCGCCGTCTCCAGGATCACCTTCAGGTGGGCGTCGCCGCAGCGCTCCTTGACGGCCACGATCTCGTGTTGCACGCGGGTGTCCTCGCCGGCCAGGAAGGCCTCCCGGGAGATGACCATGTCGATCTCCTCAGCGCCGGCCGCCACCGCGTCCTCGGTGTCCCGGAGCTTGGCCTCAAGCGACACCTGCCCGGCGGGAAAGCCGGTGGCCACCGAGGCGACGCGGACGCCGGTCCCGTCAAGCGCCTCACGCGCCACCCCAACCAGCGACGGATAGACGCAGACAGCGGCCACCGAGGGAATCTCCGGGATCGTCGGCGCCGGGCACACCGCCTTGGCGCACAGATGGCGGACCTTGCCCGCGGTGTCGGCGCCCTCGAGGGTGGTCAGGTCAAGCATCGAGACGGCCAGCCGGATCCCCTGCTGCTTGGCCGTCGTCTTGATCGAGCGCTTGCCGAGCTGGGCGGCACGCTCCTCCACGCCCACGCGGTCGACATGTCCAAGGCGCCTGATCACGATCTGAGGCTACTACTACGCTCCCAGAGGTGAAAAGCGTTCTCGTCTTCTGTGGCGCCAGTCCGGGACGGCTGCCCGAGTACACCGAGCACGCCCGTGCGTTCGGTCGCCTGGCGGCCGAGCGCGGGCTTGAGGTGATCTACGGCGGCGCCAGCGTGGGCATGATGGGCGCGCTGGCCGACGGGGCACTCGAGGCCGGCGGGACCGTGATCGGCGTCATCCCACGGGGGCTCTTGGAGCACGAGATCGCCCACGCCGGCGTGACCAAGCTCGAGGTGGTCGAGACGATGCACGAGCGCAAGGCCCTGATGGCCAAGCTATCTGACGCCGTGGCCGCGCTCCCCGGCGGCAGCGGCACCCTGGATGAGCTGTTCGAGCTCTTCACCTGGAGCCAGCTCGGGCTGCACGACAAGCCGATCGGCCTGCTCGACGTCGCCGACTACTGGGAGCCGCTGCTGCGCTTCCTGCACCACGCGGTGGCCGAGCGCTTCATCCCTGAGCACCACCTGGAATCCCTGATCATCGAGCGGCAGGGCGCTGTCCTGCTCGACCGCCTGGCCAAGCACCAGCCCAAGCTCCGCGACAAGTGGCTGGATCGCCGCAACGACGATCAGGCGGTGCCGAAGACGCGGTCGCCGGCGTCGCCCAACCCGGGCCGGATATAGGCGTTCTCGTCGAGCTCGCGGTCGATCGCCGCGGTCCAGATCGGAACCTCGGGATGCTCGGCCTCGACGGCGGCCAGGCCCTGGGGCGCGGCGACCAGACAGACGAGCTCCAGGTGGCGGGCACCCGCGCGCTTGAGGTGGTTCAGCGCCCCCACAGCGCTGCCGCCGGTGGCCAGCATCGGGTCAAGGACGTAGACCCGGGCGTCGGGCAGTCCGGGCGGGAGGCGCTCGTAGTAGTGGACCGGGACGTGCTCCTCCTCGTCGCGATAGATCCCGACGTGGCCGACGCGGGCGTCGGGGACGAGGCGCAGGAAGCCGTCGACCATCCCCAGCCCGGCGCGCAGCACCGGGACGACGGCCACCTCCTCGCCCAGGCGCAGCCCGCGCGTCGACTCCAGTGGGGTCTCGATGTCGACCTCACGCGTGGGCAGCTCCCGCGCCACCTCAACGGCCATGATCGCCGCGGCCTCGAACAGCGCCTGGCGAAACTCCCCATGCGGCGTCTTTCGATCGCGCAGGACCGAGAGGCGGTCGGCCAGCACGGAGTGCTCGATCACCCTCACGGTTTGCGCCACCGGGCGATGCTATCCGCCGCGCTGGGATGCCGATAGGGTCGGATTAGAGATGGCCCGCGTGAACGTCGAGCTGAAGGCCCGCGACAGCGATCCCGAAGCGACCGCCGCCCGTTGCCGAGCGCTCGGAGCCTCGGACGAGGGCGTCCTCGAGCAGCGCGACACCTACTTCCTCGCCCGGCGCGCGCGGCTCAAGCTGCGCGACCAGGGCCCCGACGGCGCCCAGCTGATCGCCTGGGGGCGCCCGGATGTGCTCGAGCCGACCGAGAGCACCTACGTGCTGGCGCCGGTGGCGGAGGTGGCGCCGATGGCCGAGGCCCTTAAGTACGCGCTCGGGCCGCCGGTCGTGGTGGTGGCCAAGCGACGGCATCTGTTTCTGTGGCAGGGCGTGCGGATCCACCTCGACGAGGTGGATCAGCTGGGCACGTTTCTCGAATTCGAAGCCGTGCTCGAGTCCGGGGCCGACCCCGACGCGCTCGCCGCCGCCCACGACAAGGTGGCGCGGCTCCGGCAGGAGCTCGGGGTCGAGGACGGAGCCCTTGTCGCCGGCGGCTACGCCAACCTCCTGCTCGACAGCCCGCAGGCGCTGCTGCGCGCCGCCGACGCGGCGATGCGTAACGCGTACGCCCCCTATTCGGAGTTCAAGGTCGGCGCCGCCGTCCGGGGCGCCAGCGGCGCCATCTACGCCGCGGCCAATGTCGAGAACGCCGCCTACCCCCAGAGCCAGTGCGCCGAGGCCTCGGCGATCGGGGTGATGGTCGCCGCCGGCGAGACGGCCCTCACCGCGGTGGCCGTGGTGGGCGAGAAGGCCGAGCACTGCTCGCCCTGCGGCGGGTGCCGCCAGCGCCTGTCCGAGTTCGGGTCGCCGGACACGCCCGTGCACATGGGCAGGCCGGGCGAGACCCCGCTCACGGTGACGCTCGGCGACCTCCTGCCGGGATCGTTTGGGCGCGAGGCCCTGGAAGCGTGAGCGACGCCGCCGGGGTCCTGGCCGCGCGGGCTCCCGCGCCGCCCCGGGTGGGAATCGTCCTGGGATCCGGCTTGGGAGCCGTGGCCGACGCCGTCGAGGACGGGGTCAGCGTCGACTACGAGGAGCTGCCGGGCTTCCCCCGCCCCACCGTGGCCGGCCACGCGGGACGGGTGATCCTCGGCCACCTGGGAGGCCTGCCCGTGGCCATGCTCCAGGGGCGCGCCCACCTCTACGAAGGGGGCGACCTGAGCGCGCTGCGCACGCCGGTGCGGGCGCTCCGGGGCGCGGGAGCCGAGATCCTGATCCTCACCAACGCCGCCGGCTCGCTCCGGGCCGAGGTCGGACCCGGGAGCCTCATGGCCATCACCGACCACATCAACCTGACCGGGGTGAACGTCCTCGTGGGCGAGAACGACGAGGCCGTCGGACCGCGCTTTCCCTCGCTCAGCCGGGCTTACGACCCGGGGCTGCTCGAAGAGCTCAGGGCGGCGGCGGACGAGCTCGGGATCGCCCTGGCCGAGGGCGTCTACCTCGGGGTCACCGGGCCGAGTTTTGAGACGCCGGCCGAGATCCGCGCCTACCGGACGATGGGTGCCGACGCGGTCGGCATGTCGACGATCCAGGAGACGATCCTGGCCCGCCACTGCGGGCTGCGCGTGGCGGCGGTATCGGTGATCACCAACCTGGCCGAGGGGATGGGCGAGGAGCCGCTCAGCCACGACCAGACGCTCGCGGCGGCCGAGCGCGCGGCCGGCGAGTTGACCCGGCTTCTGCTCACCTTCATCCCCCGCCTCGCCGATGCTGACGGCTGAGCTGATCCGCAAGAAGCGCGACGGAGGCGAGCTCACCGGAGAGGAGATCGCCCAGCTCGTCGGCGGCATCGCCGACGGGAGCGTGACCGACGCCCAGGTGGGCGCACTCGCCATGGCCATCGTCTGGCGGAACATGACGGCGGACGAGCGGGTGGCGCTCACCGGTGCCATGACCCGCTCGGGTGACGTGCTCGACTGGAGCACCGCCGGGCTCGACGGTCCGGTCCTGGACAAGCATTCGACCGGGGGCGTGGGCGACAAGGTGAGCCTGCTCTTGGCGCCGATCCTCGCCGCCTGCGGCGCCTATGTCCCGATGATCTCCGGCCGGGGGCTCGGTCACACCGGGGGCACGCTCGACAAGCTCGAATCGATCCCGGGCTACGCGGTGACCCAGGAGACCCATCACTTCCGCCACGTCGTCTCACAGGTGGGCTGCGCGATCGTCGGCCAGACGGCCCGCCTGGCCCCGGCCGATCGCCGCCTCTACGCGATTCGCGACGCCACCGCGACCGTCGAGTCCATCCCCCTGATCGTCGGCTCGATCCTGTCCAAGAAGCTCGCCGCCGGCCTCGATGCGCTGGTCATGGACGTGAAGACCGGCTCAGGCGCCCAGTTCCCGGAGCTCGACCGGGCGCGGGAGCTGGCCCAGGCGATCGTTGAGGTCGCCGCCGGCAACGATCTGCCGACGACCGCGCTCCTGACCGACATGAGCCAGGTCCTCGGCCGCAGCGCCGGCAACGCGGTCGAGGTCCGGGAGTCGATCCAGCACCTGACCGGGGCGGCGCGCGATGAGCGGCTGCTCGAGGTGACGCTTGCGCTGTGCGCCGAGCTCCTCGTTCTCGGCGGGGTGCATGGCAATCACGAGGCCGCCAGGGCGGCCGCCAGCCAGGCGCTCCAGAGCGGGGCTGCGGCCGAGCGCTTCGGCGCCATGGTCGCCGCCCTGGGCGGACCGGAGGGGCTGATCGAGGATCCCGACCGCTACCTCCCCCGCGCGCCGGTCACCGCCGCCGTCCTTCCCGAGGCGGCCGGGGTCGTCGGCGCCATCAACGTCCGCGCCCTCGGCATCGCCATCATCAACCTGCGCGGAGGCCGGGCCCGCGAGACCGACGCCATCGACCACAGCGTCGGGCTGACCGAAGTGGCGGGGCTCGGCGAGCGCGTCGATCCCTCCGAGCGCCACCTGGCCGTGATTCACGCCCGCGATCTCGAGAGCGCCCGGAGGGCCGGCGACGCGGTGCGGGCCGCCTTCGTGCTCGGCGAGGCCGCGCCTGAGATCCCGGATCCGGTGATCGAGGTTCAGCGCACGGTGTAAATGCCGGTCGTCTCGGCGTGGTAGCCCTTGGCGCCGATCGACAGGGCGAGCGGGCTGCGGGGATCGGCGCCCTGGGCCAGGGCGTCCAGGGCCGCCCGGAAGTCATAGCGCGGCGCCCAGCCGAGCTCGCGCCGGGCGCGCTCATTCACGTACACGCGCCCGATCGTGGGGTACATCCTCCAGCCCCGCTCGGCGTAGATCTCCTCGTAGTCGGGGAAGAGGCGGCGCACGACGGCGGGAAGGTCGTGGCGCACCGCCGTCAGATCGTCTCGGGTAAATGGCGTCGTGGCCGTGATCAGGTAGCGGCCAAAGCCGATCTCCGGCGCCTGCTCCAGGGCCAGACGGTGCGCGCTCACCACGTCCTCGATGTCGGCGCGGCGGTGCAGGAGCTCGTTGACCTTGCTGTTCAGGTCCGGGAAGGCGGCGCGGACATCGTCGGAGTCGTCGCCCTCAGGGAAGAAGCGGGAGGTGCGGAGGATCAGGCACGGGAGTCCGTGGTCGCGCCACACGAGCTCGCACAGATTCTCGGCCGCGAACTTGGTCACGCCGTAGACGTTGCGTGGAACCGGGACGACGTCCTCGGTGACCCAGGCCGCAGGCTCGCCCGCGGCGGGCTCCAGCGCGCGCCCGAAGGTACTCGTCGTGCTAGTGAAGACGAAGCGGGTCACCCCCGCGGCCACTGCCGCCTCGAGCAGACTCAGCGTGCCCGAAATGTTCGTCTCCACGAACTCGGCCCAGTCGTGCGTGCCCACGTGAGGCTTGTGGAGCGTGGCGCTGTGAATCACCGCCTCGACGCCAGCCATGGCGCGGTTCACACACGCGCGGTCGGCGACCGAGCCGACGATGCTCGTCTGCGGCGAGCTAAGAATGTCCAGACCGACGACCTCGTGACCCTCCTCGCCGAGCACGCGGACGAGCGCCTCCCCCAGGTGACCCGCGCTGCCGGTGACGAGAATCCGCATGGTTCAGACATATCAGACGCCGTGGTAAAACCCCCGCCCCTTGTCCCCCGTCCCGCAAGCCGAGCTCCACGTCCATCTCGAGGGCACGGCGCCGCCTGAGCTCGTGAGCCGGATCGCGGCGCGGAACGGGCTGCCGCTCCCCGAGCGGATGCTGGGCGAGGACGGACGCTTTCGCTACACCGACTTCCTTGACTTCCTGGCCACCTATGACCTGGCCGCGAGCGTCATCCGCACGGGCCAGGACTACCGCGACATCACCTACGAGTACCTGTGCTCGTGCGCCCGCGGTGGTGCCATCTACGTTGAGCTCACTGCCTCGCCTGACCACGCGGCGCTGGTGGGGCTGAGCGACGAGCAGCACCTGGCCGCCATCGCCGAGGGGATCGACGACGCCCGGCGGGACACGGGGATCGAGGGGCGGATCCTGATCTCGGCCGTGCGCAACTTCGGGGTCGAGCAGGCACTCCGCGTGGCCCGCCACGCGGCCGAGCACCCCCACCCCTACGTCGTCGGCTTCTCGATGGCCGGCGACGAGGAGAACTTCCCCGCCGGCCAGTTCGCCGAGGCCTACGCGATCGCCGCCGACGCCGGCCTCGGCTGCACGATGCACGCCGGCGAATGGGCGGGACCGGAGAGCGTGCGCGCCGCGCTTGAGCTTCCGATCACCCGCATCGCCCACGGCGTGCGGTCGATCGAGGATCCAAGGCTCGTCGGCGAGCTGGCCGAGCGCGGGATCGTGCTCGAGTGCTGTCCGACGAGCAACGTCGTCCTCGGCGTCTTCCCGAGCTACGAAGCCCACCCCCTGCCCCGGCTGCGAGACGCCGGGGTGAGGCTCACGCTCGGCTCGGACGATCCGCCGTATTTCGGCGCCTCGATCGAAGGGGAGTACCGGGTCTGCGCCGAGCGGATGGGCTTCAGCGAGGAGGACCTCCGGGTGATCACCCAGACGGCGATCGACGCGGCGTTCTGCGACTACGACCTCAAGGCCGCGCTGAGCGCGCGCCTTTAGACTCCGGCGGCAGTGGGCACAGACAGCTCGATCGGGGGGATCGTGGTCGGCCCAGAGGATCTGAAGCGACGGATCGCCGAGCTGGCGGTCGAGGTCTCCCGTGACTACGCGGACAAGAACGTCCTCCTCCTGGGGATCCTCAAGGGCGCGGTCTTCTTCCTCACCGACCTGATGCGTGAGCTGGACATCCCGGCCGAGATCGACTTCATGGCCATCTCCTCCTACGGGTCGGCGACCAAGTCCTCCGGCGTTGTCCGCATCCTCAAGGACCTCGACCGCCCGATCGAGGGGCGCCACGTCCTGATCGTCGAAGACATCGTCGACTCCGGGCTCACCCTGCGCTACCTGCTCGGCAACCTCACCGGCCGCAACCCGGCCTCCCTCGAGGTGTGCGCGCTGCTCTCCAAGCGTGAGGCCCGCGTCGTCGACGTCCCGGTGCGCTACGTCGGCTTTGAGATCCCCAACGAGTTCGTCATCGGCTACGGGCTCGACTTCGACGAGCGCTACCGCGCACTGCCCTACGTGGCGACGCTCGAACTGGGCTAGCCGAGCGCCGCGGCGTTACACGCATGCTTGAAAAAAGGTGCGTCCGGCGCGCACCTTGGAGACGCGACGCACCTTTTGTGCCGTATGCGACCAGAACGTGCGTCTCGATCGCGGGCCGCGCACGAGACGCACGTTTTTTCACCCAAGCACGCCCGCGCAACAAGAGGCGACCCAAAGGCGACGGACGACGCAGAAGATGAACGGGGGAACCCGCGTAACGCTCGCGCCTAGCTCAGCCGAGCGCCGACTCGAGCGCCTGGCGCGCCTCGTTCACGCCGAAGGCACCCTCGAGCCGCGCGGTGATGATCCCCTGGCGGTTGATCGTGAACAGCCAGGGCTCGGTCTCGAGGTGGAAGGCGCGGAGCTGGGGTCGGAGGCCCTTGCTTGGGTTGTTGTCGACGTAGACCTCCTGGTGGATGAAGGCGATCTTTGAGCCGAACTGATGCTGGAGCTCGACCATGATGTCGGTCACCGGACCGCAGACACGCGACGTGCAGAGCTGCGGCGTCGAGAACAGGAGCGCCACCGGGCGCTTGCCGAGCACTTGGTTGAGCGACACCGCGTGCATGTCCTCGGGCGGGGTGCGGGTCGTGAGCAGGCTCACGCTGCCGTGGGTCGAGGCCAGGGTGTCGGTGGCGATGTCAGGCGGGCGCTGCCCGACATCCGGGATCGGCGTTGTCAGCGCGGCCGCGACCTCACCCGTGGCCCCGATCAGCTTGCCCCCCGCCCGGGTCAGCGACAGGAGGTCGAAGACGCCGGAGCGAGGGATCGGCAGCTGGGTGTTGTAGATCGCGTCGAGGCCGCCGGGGCCGGCGTTCTGCTCGCTGCGGTACTGCGGCGCCACCGACATCGGGTCGGCGGGGGCGAGAAACGGCCCCTCGGCGCGTGAGCTGGGCGTGGCCGCCAGATAGACGGCGGTCGGCGCGTAGATGAAGCGCTCGGCTTTGTCGGTCAGCGCGAAGGCGAGGCGTCGGCGCCCGGGGGTGAAGGTGCCGTTGGCGGCGCCGAGGGTGGCCGTGGCCCCGATGAGCCGGGCGAGCTGGATCAGCGAGCGTCCGCCGGCGGCGGGGAACTGGCTTCGCTCCGGGTGCTCGGCGGCGGCCAGCTCGGCGATCGCGGGCGCCTGGGTCGGGCGGGCGGTCAGGCTGCCGGCGTTGGCGGCGGCCGAGCCCGTGGTCGCCGTCTGGCCGGTGGCCGCCGTCGATGTCGGCGAGTGGCCCGAGCTGCCGCAGCCGGCCGCCGCGACGACCACCGCCACCGCGAGAGCCAGGGTGCGGGCGAGGTGCGACCGAGCCGGCAACGACCTAGCCGACGATGCGGAAGACGCCGCGCATCCAGGGGTGGATGCGGCAGAAGAAGAAGTAGGTCCCGACCGGCAGGTTGGATGGCGTCGACCAGCTGAGATGGCCCACGCCGGGTACGCCGACGCCGAGCTCGCCGGAGTCGAAGTCACCGGCCCCCCCGGCCAGCGGATAGGCGAGCCCATAGTTGAGCCGGCACGTGCCCTGGCACGAGGTCACGGTGTGGAAGACCGAGGCTATGTAGAACGGGTTCGGGGCGATCAGATTGAAGGTGCCGAACGGGTTGGCGTCCTGGTTGGTGAAGGTGATCGACTGGCCGCGCTTGATCGTGGGGATGCAGTTAGTGTCGCCCCCGGCGACGACCGGGACATATTGGAACCCCGCGATCAGGACCTTGTGGGTGGAGCAGTCGGGCGCGGCCAGGGGGTTGGTGCCCACGTAGGAGGTGCCGCCGTTATGGGTGTTCTCAGGCAGCTGGCCGTGGGTGACGTGCCCGGTCTGGTCCACCGCGTGGCTGAACGGATTGACCCCACGCTGATCGTTCCACGCCTCCCACACGACCATGATCCCCATGACCTCGTACCAGGACGCGAGCTTCGAGTTGTAGGTGGCGTTGATGCTGAGCACATCGCCGGGCTGCACCTCAGGCCGCCAGTCACTGGCCGTGGCGGTCATCGAAAAGTCCCACGAGTTGGGCTCGTGGTTTCCGTAGTAGTGCGCGTAGGAACGAAACAGGCGCACCGATCCCGGGACGGTTCCCCGCACGGTCCCGGGTCCCGGCTGGGCGCCGGGGCGGTTGAGGTCAAGCTCGTCATAGAGGCCGCCCGGGTGCAGGTGCCCGGCCGTCCCCACCAGCGTGCCCGCGTGATCGACGGTGAACTGGTTGAGGGGTGGGCCGGTGCCGTAGGGGTCCTTGGCCATCTGCGGGAAGGTGTACTTGCCGTCGTGCCCGCTCCCCCGCAAGACGTTGAAGACCGGGTAGATGTGGTGATCCTCGACGTCCATCCAGATCGGGTGCACCGGAGTTATCGTCGAGGCCAGCGGCGCGGTGGCGGGCACGAAGTCGATCTCGTAGGTGATGTAGACGGTCCGGGTCTTCTGGGTCAGGTTGTGGAGCATGTAGTTGAGGATCCACACGTCTTTGGCGCCGATCGGATACCCGTAGCCGGCCGGGAACGAGTAGATCGTCTTCTCCTCGCCCGTGGCCATGAACGGGTAGATCGAGCCGTATCCGTTGCCCTCGCCCTTGCCGGCGGCGCCGTTGCTCAGCCACACCCCGTGGTGCAGGTGGACGATGTAGGCGGGCGGAATCGGCCCGCAGCACTTGCCGTTGGGCAGCGCGTAGTGGAGGTTGGGAGCCATCCGCAGCATGAAGCCGTCGACCGTCGGCTTGGGGACGCTGTTCAGCTGCGTGAGGATGAGGTTGGCCCCCGGCGTGACCTTGTAAGGCCCGGCGGCGTAGTTGAGATGCTCGACGCCGCTCGCGTCAGTGGTCGGGCTCGCCGCGGCGGTGCCGGCCAGCAGCGCCAGCGTCGTCGCTGCGGCCAGCAGAATCCAGATCCCCACTTTCCTCAACGCGCCCTCCGCACCCTCGGAGCCCACCGCGATGACCGTCGCGGCTCGGTTCGTTGGCACCGGATTCTAGACTTCCGCGGCATGAAGCGATTCCTCCCGGTAGTTCTCACCCTCGTAACCACATGCGGGCTCGGCGCCTGGGCCGCGGTCGCACCCGCCGGCGCGCGCACCAGCGCCACCAAGCTCCAGCTCCGCAAAACCAGTGTCGGAACGATCCTCGTCAACAGCCGCGGCTACACCGTCTACGCCTACAGCAAGGACAGCCGCAACCGCGACAACTGCCAGAAGAGCAGCACGTGCATCAGGGTCTGGCCGCCCGTGACGACCTCCGGCTCGGCGATCGCGGGTCCCGGAGTCAAGGCTTCGCTGATCGGAACGATCAAGACGAAGAACGGGGCCAAGCAGCTCACCTACGCCGGCCACCCGCTCTACACCTACATCGCCGACACCCATCCGGCCCAGACCAGCAACATCAACATCTTCGTGCAAGGTGGTCGCTGGCCGGCGCTGAACGCGTCCGGGCAAGAGGTGAAGTAGGGCTGTTCCCGGGGGCGCGCACCTGCAAAAAGGTGCGTCCCGCTCGTGTCGGTTCCGTCGGGCGCACCTTTTGTCCCGTGAGGGCACAAAACGTGCGTCGGTCGCCCAACCACCGCGCCAGACGCACCTTTTTTCACATCCAGACGGCGGCATCCCGGTCCGGCGGTGTTTGCGGGCCGCCAGGCGCAGAGCGCGGCTGAATAGGCCTAGCGTCGGGGTTAGCGCTTGATTTCGCTCGCCCGCGCTGGCTTGACACCGTGATTTCCCGTGGGCAGGATGCGCACCACGCAGCGTGCGGGGAGGCACGGGTCGCGTGCAGCGAGCAGGCATCAAACGGATGAGGAGAACGTCGTGAAGAAGCTCTGGGGCCGCCACGTGGTTGTCTTTCCGATCCTGGCTGCGCTGGCTCTGCCGGCTGGTGCCGCGGCTGCGTCTACCCGCCCCGTGGTCGCGCTCCCGCAGAGCGTTACGCCGACCCTCAACCGAAGCGTGGGTGTGCTTCACCGCGCTTCGATGTCGATCGAGGTCGCTCTGGCGCCGAGCCACCGAGCCGCCCTCAACAGCACCCTTAGCGCTCTGTACAACCCCCGGAGCGCGCGCTACCGGCACTGGCTCAGCCGGGGCCAGTTCGCCGCCCGGTTCGCGCCGAGCGCCGCCGAGCGCGCGGCGGTCGCCGCCTACCTGAGGAGCCAGGGTCTGACCCTCCAGGCTGCCTCCTCGCCATTCCTGGTCCGGGCATCCGGCTCGAGCAGCCAGGTTTCGGCGGCGTTCCGAACCAGCCTGCGCGCCTATGTCGACCGCCAGGGCAAGCCGTACTTCGCCAACGCCACGCCCGTGCACCTGCCCGCCAGCCTGGCCGGGAGCGTGCTGGGCGTGCTCGGTCTCACCGACACGGTCCGCCTGACCCCCAGCGCCATCGCGTCCCCGACCGTCCGCCTCGGCGCCCACTCCCCGCATCCGTCGAGTTGCCAGACCCCCTACCCGAGCCGGCAGCTGTTGTTCGACACGCTGACCATCGGCGTGCTGCCCCCGCTCGGCTACGGCGGGGGCCCGGGCTGTAGCGGGCTGACCCCCTCGCAGGACAACTCGATCTACGGCGCCCCGAACGCCGGGCCGGCGGGGCAGGGCGCCGGCGTCAATGACGCCGTGATCGAGTTCTCGGGCTACACCCCGTCGGACATCCCGGTGTGGTGGCATCAGTTCTACGGGTCACGGCCGATGCCACCGGTCGTGACCTACAACGTGGACGGCGGACCGCTGGCCGGCCGCTGTCCGAAACACGACACCTGTCCGCCCAGCCCGGACTATTCCGGCGACATCGAGGTGGATCTGGACATCGAGATGCAGCTCGCGATTGCCCCGGCCGTCCATCGCGTCACGGTCTACAGCGCGCCCAACGACGAGACGGGCCAGACGGCGTTGGACCTCTACGGCACCATTGCCAACCAGGACACGGCCGATGTCGTGAGCGCCAGCTGGGGCGAGTGCGAGCAGGACGCCGGAGCGGCGCTCCTCAAGGCTGAGAACGTGATCTTCGAGCAGATGGCGGCCCAGGGCCAGAGCATGTTCGCCTCAGCCGGCGACACGGGGGCGTTTGACTGCATCGGTGACGGGACGAGCCACGCGAATGCGCTCGCCGTCGACGACCCCGCCTCACAGCCATGGGTGACCGCTGCCGGCGGGACCTCGCTGGAGAGCTTCAACCCGGCTCAGAACCCAAACCCGTCCTACCCGCCGCCGGGCACGGAGACGGTCTGGAACCCGGACGGCCTGTGCAACCAGAGCGCCAACGAGGGCGGCCAGACGGGGTTCTGGTGGTGCTCATTCGCCGGCGTGGGCGCCGGCGGTGGCGGGACGAGCGCGTTCTGGGGCCGCCAGCCCTACCAGTCCGGTCCGGGCGTCAACAGCTCGTTCTCGACCCAAGGCAACGGCAAGACGCAGTGCGCGCTGGCCGCTCGCGGAACACCGTGCCGAGAGGTGCCCGACATCTCGGTCAACGCGGACGAGTTCACCCCCTACAGCGAGTACTGCACCGGCGACGCTTCCACGAACAGTATCTGCGCGACCATCGCCAGCACGCCGGCCGGCTGGTTCCCAGTGGGCGGGACCAGCGCCTCCTCGCAATTCTGGGGCGGGATCATCGCCGACCGCGACGGCTACATCGGGCAGCGGAGTGGTAACGCCGCGGCGCTCCTCTACGCGCTCTTCAACACCAACTACAACAAGTACTTCCACGACATCACCGGCATCCACCAGTACCCGAACAACAACGGGTACTACCCGACGACCCCCGGCTATGACATGGCCACCGGGATCGGAACGCCGATCATGTCGGCGATCATCACCGGGCGGTGAGTGAGCCCAGACCGAGCGCTCCTGAGCCGGCTGGGCGGCGGGAGTATGCTCCGCTCGGACGGGGGCCGCTCCCCTCGGGGAGGGCTCCCCGAGGAGACATGGGAGAGAGATCGAGAACGAGGAGGTAGAGGGTGCCTCTGATCGGTGTATCCACCGGTTGGATCGTTGGGCTCGTACTCGGGGTGGTGGTGGTCCTCGTCGCCGCCGCGATCGTCATCACGATCGTGGCGCTGGCCACCCGCATCGCCGCCCAGGCGCACACCGCCGTGGCCGGCGTCGAGAAGGTGCGTGAGCAGACGGCCGCGCTCGACGGCGTCCCCCGGATCAACGACTCCGGCGTGCGGATCCTGCACTCGGCGCGGGCGCTGAGGAAAGTGGCGGTGGGCAAATGATCGCCTTCGCTCTCAGCAACCACGGCGCGTGGGGGATCGCGCTGATCATCGGCGTGGTGGCCGCGGTGGCCGTGGCGGCGCTGCTCGGCCTGCTCATCAGGACGACCGGTGACATCCGCCGGACCGTGGCCCGTCTCCTCGACGTGGCCGGAAACGTGGCCGGAAACACGGCCAACATCCCCCAGCTTCAGGCCACGGCGCCGGTTCTGGGGAAGATCGTCGACGAGGCGGTCGTCCAGGATGGATATATGAACGCCCTGACCGACGGATACGGTGACGCATGAGCCAGACCACGCTGATCATCCTGAGCGTCATCCTCGCCGTGGTCATCATCGCCGTGCTCGCGGCCGCCCTGATCACGGTCCGCACACACCTCGAGGCGACCGCGAAGGACCTCGCCTCGCTCGGCGCCGCCCTCCAGGGCGTCGAGGCCGAGCACCTGCGCCCGCTCGAGCCTGCGGTCAAGGCGATCAACGCCCAGTTCGACGTGATTGTGAGCGCGCTGCCGGGGATCGCCGCCAAAGCCAAGGTTGTCGCGGATCGGAGGCCGACATGACTCTCGAGTGGATCGGCGACGCGCTGCTGCTGCTCGTCGTCCTCCCCGTCGTCATCTACCTCCTGCAAGGCGTGCTCCGCGCCGCCAACAGCATCGTGCCGAGCACGCGGCAGATCGCCGACGCGGCCACCGCGGCCTCGCAGGACCTCGACGCGGTGCCGCTGCTTTTGACGACCCAGCAGCAGGTCATCCAGACGATCGAGGCGGCGGCCGACTACGGCGGCTCACTCGACGTGATCCTCGACGACGCGTAAGGAGAGGACGCTCATGCCAGCAGCCGGTGTGGTCATGATCATCGCCGTCGTCCTGATCGTGGCGGCGATCGTCGTCTACCTCGTGTCCACGATCGTCGCCCTGCGGAGAATCAGCGCCAACCTCGACGACGCCATCACGGGCGTGGGCGGGATCATCGAGAAGACGGCGCCCGTGGGCGACGTGGTGGGGACGATCAACCAGAACCTCGACGCCGGGGTCGACCTGCTCGAGGGCCTGCTCGTCAAGAAGGCGGGACTCGAGGACGCGGTCGGCCTCGTCGACGGCCTCTACCCCGGCGCCGCCGCGGCCGGGTTCCGCAACATCCCGGAGAGCCGAGACGTGCGAGCCCCCCGGATCTCCGAGGTCTACACGAAGGGCACACTCACGCTCGCCCGGCTCGGCCGGGAGGCCCCGATCGCGGCCGCGAGCCCGCACGGCCCCGCGCTCCGCAACCCGGCCTACGGGAGCTCGGCCGCCCGCGCGCTGTACCCGGGAGGCCGCCCCGAGCGGCCCGAGCCGATGCCGCGCTCACCCGTGATCGGGACCGACTCCCCGGTCCAGTACCCGGAAAGGAGCAACGGTGCAGACGCCCCCGCCGTTTGAGTACGAGCGTGCGACGAGCCTCGAGGGCGCCCTGGCCGCGCTCCAGCGCTCCGACGCCCGGGTCATCGCCGGCGGCCACAGCCTGCTCCCGATGATGAAGCTCCGACTGGCCAGCCCCGCCCACCTCATCGACATCAACGACCTCGACGAGCTCGCCTACATCCGCGAGGCGGACGGGCACATCGCCATCGGCGCCCTGACCCGCCACGCCGAGCTGCTCGACTCCGAGCTGCTGGCGCGCCACTGCCCGGTCTTCCGCGACGCCGAGCTGGTGATCGCCGACCCGGTCGTGCGCAACCGCGGGACGATCGGGGGCTCGCTCTGCCAGGCCGACGCCGCCGAGGACCTGAGCGCCGTGTGCTCGGCGCTCAAGGCAGATGTGGTCATCCGGGGCCAGGACGGCGAACGAACGGTCTCGATGGACGAGTTCCACGTCGGCCCCTACATGACCGCGGTCAAGGACGGCGAGCTCCTCACCGAGGTCCGCCTTCCGGTCAGAGACGGCGCCGGGAGCGCGCACGAAAAAGTCGAGCGCCGCGCCGGCGACTGGGCGATCGCCGCCGCGTCGGCGGCGGTGTGGGTCGAGGGCGGGCAAATCGCCGACGCCGGCATCGCGCTGAGCGCCGTCGGCCCGACGACGATCCACCTCTCGCGCGCCGAGGAGCTCCTGAAGGGCTCGGCCCCCTCCGACGAGCTCTTCGTGCAGGCGGGTGAGATCGCCAGCGAGGACTGCACCCCCTTCGCCGACGGCCGTGGGCCCGTGGACTACAAGCGGCACCTGGCCGGTGTGTTGACCAAGCGAGCGCTCCGCCGGGCGGTGGCCCGGGCGCTCGGACAGGAGGCCTGAGCATGGAGCTGTCGATCAACATCAACGGCGAGCCGGTGTCCCGCGACGTCGAGCCGCGCCAGCTCCTCGTCCACTACATCCGGGACACGCCGGGGCTGACCGGGACCCACTGGGGCTGTGACACGTCCAACTGCGGCGCCTGCGTGGTGCTGATGGACGGCAAGCCTGTCAAGTCGTGCACGATCCTCGCCGCGATGGCCGAGGGCCACGAGATCCGGACCGTCGAGTCGCTGGAGCAAAACGGGCAGCTCGATCCCATCCAGCAGGGCTTTCACGAGATGCACGCGCTCCACTGCGGGTTCTGCACGCCGGGGATGCTGATGACCGCGCGGGCGCTGCTCGACGAGAACCCCAACCCGAGCGAAGAGGAGATCCGGATGGCCATCTCCGGCGGGATCTGCCGCTGCACGGGTTACAAGAACATCGTCGCCGCCGTCCGCTGGGCGGCCGAGAACGCTGCCCCCACCGCGACCCCCCAGGAGGCCTGAGCATGGCCGTCGTCGAGAACCTCCCCAGCGCGACCCAGGAGCGGCCGATCGGCTTCGGGCGCCTCAAGCGCAAGGAGGACGCGCGCTTCATCCGCGGCCAGGGGACCTACCTGGACGACATCCGGCTCCCGGGCATGGTCCACGGGGCGCTGCTCCGCAGCCCGTATGCCCACGCCAAGATCGTCTCGATCGACACCTCGCGGGCGCTCGCCCACCCCGGCGTCGCCGCCGTGGTCACGGCCAAGGACCTCGAGACCCTCGGGCTGGCCTGGATGCCAACGATCTCCTACGACACCCAGGCGGTGCTGGCCGGGGACAAGGTCCGCTTCCAGGGCCAGGAGGTGGCGTTCGTGATCGCGGTCGACGAGTACACAGCCCGGGACGCGCTGTCGCTGATCGACGTGGAGTACGAGCCGCTGCCCGCCGTGGTCAACGCGCGCAAGGCGCTTGACGAAGACGCGCCGCTGATCCGGGACGACAAGGAGGGCCAGACCGACAACCTGGCCAGCCCGCTCTGGGAGGCCGGCGATGCGGAGGCGACCGACCGCGCCTTCGCCGAGGCCGACACGATCGTCGAGCGCGACATCATCTACCCCCGCTGCCACCCGGCGCCGCTCGAGACGTGCGGGATGATCGCCGACTTCAACCCGCAGACCGGGCAGCTCGACATCTACAACGGCAACCAGGCGCCGAACGCCCACCGCACCGTGTACGCCCACGTGGCCGGGCTGGCCGAGCACATGATCCGGATCAAGTGCAACGACATCGGCGGCGGCTTCGGCAACAAGGTGCCGGTCTACCCGGGCTACGTGTGCGCGATCGCCGGCTCGATCGTGGCCGGCGTCCCGGTCAAGTGGATCGAGGACCGCTCGGAGAACCTGATGTCGACCGGGTTCGCCCGTGACTACGTCATGCACGCCGAGATGTGCGCCAAGGACGGCAAGATCACCGGCCTGCGCGTCGATGTGATCGCCGACCACGGCGCCTTTGACTCCACCGCCCAGCCGACCAAGTTCCCCGCCGGCTTCTTCCACATCTGCTGCGGCTCCTACGACCTTGAGGCCGCGCACGTGAAGGTCAAGGCCATCTACTCGAACAAAGCCCCCGGCGGCGTGGCCTACCGGTGCTCGTTCCGGATCACCGAGGCCGTGTACCTGGTGGAGCGGATGGTGGGCGCACTGGCCCTCGAGATGGGCGTCGACCCGATCGAGCTGCGGATGCGGAGCTTCATCAAGCCTGAGCAGTTCCCGTATGAGACGACCACCGGGTGGACGTATGACTCGGGGGACTACGGCAAGACGATGAAGGTGGCGATGGAGATCGCGGGCTACGAGGAGCTCCGCCGCGAGCAGGCGGAGAAGCGCGAACGCGGCGAGCTCATGGGCATCGGCGTGTCGTTCTTCACCGAGGGTGTCGGCGCCGGGCCGCGCAAGCACATGGACATCCTCGGGCTGGCCATGAACGACGGGGCCGACCTCCGCGTTCACCCTTCCGGCAAGGCGATGATCTCGATCTCCGCCCAGACCCAGGGCCAGGGGCACGAGACGACGTTCGCCCAGATCGTCGCCGAGGAGCTCGGGATCCCGCCGGAGGACGTCCAGGTCCGCCACGGCGACACCGACAAGACCCCGTACGGGCTAGGCACCTACGGGAGCCGATCGACGCCGGTGTCCGGCGGCGCCGCCGCGGTCGTCTCACGCAAGGTGCGCGACAAGGCTCGGCTGATCGCCTCGACGATGCTCGAGACCCGGCCTGAGGACCTGGCCTGGGAGAAGGGCCGCTGGTACGTCAAGGGCGACCCCTCGCAGGGCGCCTCGATCGGCGACATCGCCCGCTATGCCTACTCCGGCGATCCCATGCCCGAGGGCCTCGAGGGCGGGCTCGACGCCCAGGTCATCTACGACCCGCCGAACCTCACCTATCCCTACGGCGCCTATATCGCCGTGGTCGACATCGATCCTGAGACAGCGCAGGTCAAGGTCCGGCGCTTCATCGCCGTCGATGACTGCGGGGTGCGGATCAACCCGATGATCGTCGACGGGCAGATCCACGGCGGCCTGGCCGAGGGGATCGGCATCGCCCTGATGGAGGTCATCACCTTCGACGCCGAGGGCAACTGCCTGAACTCCTCGTTCATGGACTACCTGATCCCGACCGCGCTCGAGTGCCCCGACTTTGAGCTCGGCGAGACCGTCACCCCGTGCCCGCACCACCCGCTGGGCGCCAAGGGGGTCGGAGAGTCGCCCAACGTCGGCTCGCCCCCGGCGATCGTGGACGCGGTGATCGATGCGCTGCACCAGACCCACGGCGTGAGTCACATCGACATGCCGTGCACGCCGGCGCGCGTGTGGGCGGCGATGCAGGGGCGGGCCGAGCCACCGCAATGAGCGCTGCCGACGAGGTCAGGCACCTCGCTGGAGACGTCGAGACGCTGGCCCGGCGGCTGGCCGCGGTCGACTACCTGGTCGACGAGGGCCTGGCCACATCGATGTTCCTGTCTCTGCGCTTGCCCCAGCCGCTGCTCTTGGAGGGCGAGGCCGGGGTGGGCAAGACCGAGGCCGCCAAGGCGATGGCCGCGGCGCTCGACACGCCCCTGATCCGCCTGCAGTGCTACGAGGGGATCGACGCCGCCGAGGCCCTGTATGAGTGGAACTACCCGCGCCAGCTGTTGTCGATCCGGCTTGCCGAGGCATCGGGGTCGGCCTTGAGCGAGACCGACCTCTTCGGTCCCGACTACCTGGTCCGCCGGCCGCTGCTGCGCGCGCTCGAGCATCCCGGGCCACGGCCGGCGGTGCTCCTGATCGACGAGATCGACCGGGCCGACGACGACTTCGAGGCCTTCCTGCTGGAGCTGCTCGCCGACGCCGCGGTGACGATCCCGGAGCTGGGAACGATCCGTGCCACCCACCCGCCGATCATCGTCCTGACCTCGAACCGGACCCGGGATCTGCACGACGCGGTCAAGCGCCGCTGCCTCTACCGCTGGATCGACTATCCGTCCCCTGCGCGTGAGGTCGAGATCATCCGCCGCCGGGTCCGCGGCGCCTCCGAGGTGCTCGCCGTCCAGGTCGCCGACGCCGTGGCCCGGATGCGCGACTCCGACGTGCAGAAGCCCCCCGGAATCGCCGAGGCGATCGACTGGCTGGCCGCGCTGGATGCGCTGGGGGTCAGCGAACTCGATGCGACGGCGGCCGATCGGACGCTGGGCTCGGTCCTCAAATACCGCGAGGACCAGGAGGTCGTGCGCGCCGAGGGTCTGGAGGACCTGGTTGCCCGGCGCTGACTTTCACCTCGAGACGATCGAGCTCGACCTGCCGCCCTTCGCCGGAGCCCTCGGGGATCGCCTGCGCCTGGCCGGGCTGCCGGTCAGCGCCGACGTATCGGCTCGCTTCGCGGCGGCGCTGACGCTGGTGCGGCCGGTCTCGCGACGCCGCCTCTACTGGACAGCGCGGGCGGTGTTCGTGTCTGACCGCGCTCACGTCAAGCCGTTCGACGCGGTGTTCAGGGAGGTCTTCGGCGGTGGGGCGGCGCCCGGCGAAGTCAGTCCCGACGTCGCTCAAACCAGCGAGCAAACCGCCACCGGATTCGATGCCCCCAGCGCACCCGCTTCGGCGAGCGGCCCCGCCACCCCTTCCCTCGCCGCAGCAGACGACCCGGGCCAGCACGACGACGAGGAGGCTCACGAGCTCCCCGTCGCGCTCGGCCCCAGCCAGGAGGAGGTCCTGCGGGAGAAGCGCTTCGACGCGCTCTCGCCGCGCGAACTGGCCCAGCTCTACGAACTCATGAGCCGGATGCAGGTGGCGGCTCCGCTCCGGCGGACACGACGGGCCGAGCGCCACCGCCACGGCGAGCGGATCGACCTGCGCCGGACGCTCCGCGGAGCGCTCAGAACCGGCGGTGACCCGGCGCGGCTGCGCCGCCGCCGGCGGCGAGTCGTCCCGCGGCGGATCGTCATGCTGTGCGACATCTCGGGCTCGATGGAGCCCTACGCGCGCGCGTATCTACAGTTCCTCACCTGCGCGCGGGGCGCGGAGGCGTTCGTGTTCGCGACCCGGCTCACGCGGGTGACGCGGGCGCTCGGAACCCGCAACCCCGAGCGGGCGATGCAGAACGCCGCCTCCGCGGCGCCCGACTGGTCAAGCGGGACCCGGATCGGCGACGCGCTCAAGGCCTTCAACGACCGGCACGGCCGGCGCGGCCTGGCCCGCGGGGCGGTGATCGTGATCCTGTCCGACGGGTGGGAGCGCGGCGACCCCGCCGTCGTGGCGCGCGAGATGGAGCGACTCCGCCGGCTCGCCCACCGGATCGTCTGGGTCAACCCCCGCGCCGCCGCCTCGGACTTCGCCCCCCGCGCGGGCGGCATGGCCGCCGCCCTTCCCTACTGCGACGCGCTCGTGAGCGGGCACAACCTGGCCGCCCTGGCCGAGGTCATTAAGGCGATCGGCGGAGGTGGCGAGGCGCCACCCGCGGTCACCCTCGAGCCCGAAGAGGAGGAGCCGTGGGCCAGCGCGAGCCCCGTCGCCGGCAGCTCGGTGGCCATGCCCAGCGGCTACGGACCCAAGCGGGGCCACACCACGCCCGGGTGGGAGTCATGACCGAGAAGACCTGCATCTATCCGGGCTGCGAGCGGCCGGTGGTGCCGCCGCATCCGCTCGGGGGCCCGCCCTCCAGCTTCTGTGATCTGGAGGAGCACAACGCGCTGAGCGCCCACCAGGAGCGCCAGCGCCTGGCGGCCCAGGCCGAGAAGCACGACAACGAGGAGGTAAGGCGTGGCCAATGAGGCCTATCGCGCGGTGTTCCTGCGCGTTCATCCCACCGGGAAGATGGTCCTGAGCCTGACCACCGAGGCCGACGGCAAGGAGGAGCAGTACGCCCGGCTCGTGGCCACCGAGCTCGGCGTCCCGGCGCTCGACGTCAAGGTGGTGCCGGCAGATCTCGACCGCTTCGGCGAGGGCCACGGCTACAACACCGCCCCCTCGGACGGAGCCACCGGCGCGATTCAGAGCGCGACCGGAAAGATCAGAGCCAAGGCGCAGCAGCTGGCCGGCATGTCGCTCGGCGCCGAGCCGAGCGCGCTCAAGTGGGACGACGGCGCCTTCATGGCCAGCTCCGGCGAGATGCGGACGATCGCCGACCTCGCCCTCTACGCCCACGGCACCGGGGCGCTCCCCCCGGGGGTCGAGGGCGGGCTCGACGCCCAGGCCGTCTACCGGGACTGAAGGCGGGCGGCGACGGTGATCACGACCTCGTCCGCCACCTTGAGGGCGCCGAACAGGGCCGAGTACGGCTTCATCCCGAAGTCGGTCTGCTTGACCGCGGCGCGGCCGGTGAGCTCATCGCCTCGCAGCTCGAGGTCGAATTCAACCGGGTGCGTCCGCCCCATCAGCTCGAGCTCCCCGTACACGCGCAGGTGGTCTCCGTCGGCTGTGCCCTCGACGGCGGTGGAGCGGAACTCGATCGCGGTCCGCTTGAGCACCTCGTCATCGATCGTCTGGCCGATGTTCGCCTTGTCGTCCTCCCCGAGCGCCTTCATGCCGCCGCGCCCCTCGCGCACCTGGAAGGACGAGCTATCGGCGCTCAGGCTGAGCGAAGAGGCCTCGCCGATTTCAAGCCTGGCGCTCCACTGGGTGACGACCATCTCGAGGTCGTGGCCCGCCTTGGCCGCCGCGCCCTGCCGGCGCGTGTGCACGAGCAGCTCGCCGGTGTCCGGCCCCAGCGTGTACGTGCCCGGTGCGATGGCCATCCCGATGCAGACCCTAACCTAGGAGAGGACATGGTTGAGCTCGATCACCCGTTCACGATGTCGCACTCGCTGGACGAGAACTGGCAGACGATCCTCGATCTGGAGAAGCTCGTGCCCGCCGTCGAGGGCGGTCACGTCATCGAGCGCACCGGCC
This sequence comes from Solirubrobacteraceae bacterium, assembly GCA_035505215.1. Taxonomy (GTDB): domain Bacteria; phylum Actinomycetota; class Thermoleophilia; order Solirubrobacterales; family Solirubrobacteraceae; genus Palsa-465. The sequence goes on from DATJQY010000015.1 coordinate 92,864, forward strand.
CGGAGAGCGTCAACGCCGAGATCAAGATCAAGATGGGCGCGATGTCGATGGACTTCAAGGGCACGGTCGAGGTCACCGAGCAGGACGAGGCCAACCACCGCGCGGTGATGGAGGTCAAGTCCCGGGAGGTCGGCGGCAACGGCTACGCCAACGCCAATGTCACCTTCGCCCTCTCGGACGGCGGCGGGACGATCCACACCGCGGCCCAGATCTCCGGCAAGGCGGCGTCGATGGGCGAGGGCGTCGTGCAGAGCGTCCTCGACGCCCTGATCAAGGACTTCGCGGCCAAGCTGGCCGCCCTCTGAGGCCATGGCCCGGCGGACGATGCGTGAACTGGAGCAGGGCGAGATGCCCTTCGACGGGGGCACGGCCGTCCAGGAGAACCCGGAGCGGCCGGTGTTCCGCGGCAACGGCGCCGATGACTGGGTGTGCGGCTCGTGCGGGAACGTGCTGGCGACCCGAATGGATGCCGATTACATGACAAAGAAAGTGCGGATTCGCTGCGGGAACTGTCGTACCGTCAACGTCTCGGCCGAGGTTCCCGTCACGGCCGCCAGGAGACCGAAGTGATCAAGGGCGAGCTGGCCGATCGAGCCGCGCAGCTGAGCGAAAGCCGCACCCCGTTCGTCGTCGCCACCGTCGTCCGGGCGGCTCATCCTACGAGTGTGCGCCCCGGCTTCTCCGCGGTGGTGCTGGCCGACGGGACGATCGAAGGCTTCGTCGGAGGCCATTGCGCCGAGTCGTCGGTCCGCCTGCACTCCCTGCGGGCGCTGGAGACGGGCGAGCCGGTGCTGCTCCGGATCGTGCCCGGCGAGGACGCCGACTCACATGGCGCCCCCGGACCTTTCGAGCACGCCGTCGTGGAGCACAACCCGTGCCTGTCCGGCGGAGCGCTTGAGATCTTCCTCGAGCCGCAGCTCCCGCCCCGCCGGGTGATGGTGGTGGGCGCGACCCCGGTGGCCACGGCGCTGGCCCGGATTGCCACCGCCGCCGGGCTCGACGTCGCAGCCGGCGGCCTCCCGGGCCCGGGCGACGCGGCGGTCGTGGTCGCCTCCCACGGCACCGATGAGGAGGAGATCCTCGCCGCGGCGCTGAGCGCCGGGGTCCCCTACGTGGCCCTGGTGGCCAGCCGCAAGCGCGGCGAGGCGGTGCGCCAGACGCTCGACGTTCCGCCAGAGCTTCAGGCCCAGCTCCACACCCCGGCCGGACTCGACATCGGCGCCCGGACCCCGGAGGAGATCGCCATCTCGATCCTGGCCGAGGTGATCGCCGAGCATCACGCCCATCCGGCGCCCAACGCCGTGGCCACTTCGGTCGATCCGGTGTGCGGGATGGAGGTCGCGGTGTCCGAGGCGACGCCGTTCGTGGACGCTGCGGAGGGGCGCGTGTACTTCTGTGGCGCCGGCTGCCGCGACGCCTACGCCGCCCAGCATGCCTGAGTTCGTCGCCGGGCTGGTCCTGGCCGCGGGCGGATCATCCCGGCTCGGCCAGCCCAAGCAGCTGCTGCCCTTCGGCCGAGGCACGCTGCTTGACCACGTCCTGTCCGTGGCGCGCGAGTGCCCGTTTGACCAGCGCCTGTGCGTGATCGGCGGCGGAGCCCCAGAGGTTCGCCAGCAGGTCGACTTCGGCGGCGTGCAGGTGGTGGAGAACGACGCCTTCGGCTCCGGCTGCTCGTCCTCGATCGCCGCGGCGCTGGGCGCGGTCGATGAGCGCGCCGGCGTGCTCGTGCTGATGCTGGGCGATCAGCCCGGGGTCAGCGTCTCGGTGGTCGAGCGTCTCATCTCCGGCCGCGGCGGGGCTCCCCTCGCCGTGTGCGCCTACACCGACGGCCGCGGCCACCCGCTGGCCTTAGGACGGGCGATGTTCCCCCAGCTGGCCGAGCTACACGGCGACAAGGCGGTGTGGAAGCTGATGGATCGCCTGGGCGACCGCGTGGTCGAGGTTCCCATCGAGACGACCGTCCCGCGGGACGTCGACACCTGGGAGGACTACGAGGCAGTCCGGGCCGAGCTGGGTGCCTTAGCCGGCTGAGTCGAGGTCCGCCTGGCGCGGACCGGCGGCGGCGTCTTTGAGGTCAGGCTCGGCGCCCTCGGGCGTATCCGCGCCACCCTGCTCGGTGGCGTCGGCGTGGTCCCCGGCGCTTTCGTCGATCCCGGTCTCCGTCGCCGGCTCATCGGACTGCGCGGTCTGCCCGAGCGCAGAGCTCCCGAGCTGGGGATCATCGCCGAGCTTTTCCTCGGGGGCATCAGAGCCTCCGAGCTCGGCCGGGACGACACCCTCACGGGCCTGGGCCGCCCAGGGCCCCTTCTCCTCGGCTTCCTGCTCGCCGGGAACGGCGCCGCCGCGCTGCTCGCTGGGATTGATCTGATCTCGCTCTTCGTCTGGGCTCATGAGGGTTGGATACCCGGCAAGGCGGGGTCCTAAAGGCACCGCTCCCGCTTCAGACGGCGGAGGGAGAGCGAGGCCGCCGCGGCGAGGACGGCTGACGACGGGCGTGGGTCCGAAACGAGCGCTCGAACTCATCCCAGTCGACCGGCGGGTCATCGGGGGCGTCCTCACCGCCGTCGTCGCGGTCATCGCGGCGAATGAAGGCGAGCAGCCCGGTCAGGGGGGTGCCGAGCGCGTACATGGTCGCCCCGAGGGCACCGGGGATGACCGAAGCCCCCAGGAACATCATCACCGCGCCGAGACACCCGGCGACCCGGGCCTGCGTGAGATGGGTCGCGACGCCCCGCTGGAGCTCTGAGTCGTGCGAGATCAGCCCGATCAGAGCGAAGGGGGAGATGAGCCACAGCCATCCCAGGAGCGCCATACAGGGTCACTCCCCAACCACCCCGCGCGTGAAACAACTTTCATCGACAGGGATGCACTCGGAGGCCGCGAACAGAGGCATACTCGCTGCAGTACAACGAAGGGAGCTGTCATGGCCACCCACTTCAAGCAGACCGGACGCACCGGGTCCACGCGGATCAACTTTGCGCCGATCAAGGACCTGTTCAAGCCCGTGCGTGCGCCTGAGCCGGACGATCAGGCGACCGAACGCTGGCTCGCCTTCGCCCGCGAGGCCGAGCCGGGTCCCGCGGACGACGTCCTGCCCCGTTTCCCAATCGTTCGCCAGGGCTACGACTGCCCGGCGGTCGATGAGTACATAACCGAGCTCGAGCGCGAGCTGGCCGAGGCCGACCGCGAGCTCGCCGAGGTGCGCATCTACCGTCGACCGGCGGACGAGGTCAACCAGGAGCTCAAGCGCATCGGCGAGCAGACCTCAGCGGTGCTGATCGCGGCCCACGAGCAGCGCGACGAGATCCTGCGCACCGCGCGTGAGGAGGCCAACCGAAGCGTCTCCGAGGCCGCCGCTCACGCGACCACGCTGGTCAGCGACGCTCAGACCCAGGTTCGCCGGCTGGAGACCCAGAGCCAGGCGACCCGGCTCGAGCGCGACCGGCTACTGGCCGACGTCCGCCGGGTCTCAGCTGCCCTGGCCGCGCTCGCCGACCCGCCGCAGGAGTCAGCCGCGACGCCCAAGCCGAGCCAGGCACCCCCCGAGGCGCCTTAGAAGCTCCGGTCGCCGATCGGGCGCATCTCGCGCACCGCCAGGCCGCCCTCGAGGAGCGCGCGCGGGTTCGCCCCCGCCAGGCGGTGGGGCTCGCGGTAGCCGAAGCGCCGCAGGGCATCCATCCCGAGCCGGATGGCTGGCCCGCGATCGGTCGAATGGGCGTCCGAGGCCAGCACCACCCTCGGCCCGTGGACGAGGCGGAACGCCGCCTTGCGGGCTTCCTCGCCGTTGAGGCCGGCGAACGACCATGCATTGAGCTGCAGCGCGCTCCCGGCGGCCAGCTCGTGCTGGAGCGCCGCGGCGCTCCCGGAGGTCGCGCGGGCTCGCTCGGGATGCGCCACCACGACGGCAAAGCCGCGCTCGCGAAGCTCGTCGGCGGCGGCGGTGTATGACTCGTCAAGGCCGCTGAACGGCGCCTCCAGCAGCACCCACCGGTTGCCCTCCGGCCCCTGAGCGATGGCGGCCAGCTGTCGGTCGGACAGCCTCTGCACCATCCCGTGCGCAAGCTCCCCGCCGGGCAGGACCTGGAGCGCGATCCGTTCGCGCCGGAAGCGCTCGCCAAGCTCACGCGTGCGGTCCGGGATCTCGCTCGGGTCGCTGACACATTGCCCGTTGACGTGCGGGGTCGTCACGACCGCTCCGGTGCCGTCCTCGATCGCCGCGGCGGCCAGCCGGAGGCTGTCCTCGATCGACGGCGGCCCGTCATCGATCCCTGGAAGCAGATGGAAATGAAGCTCCACCCAGGCCATTCACGGTTATGTTCGGCACGCGGGACCGTGGTCCCGTGACGATTCGGTTACTGGAAGGGAGCCGCGCGGTTACCGAACGCCCGGGATGCGGCGCAGCAGCCTCAGCCCCAGCGTCATCCCCTTGGTGTAGAGGCGCTGGCCCACGAGCGGCGGCGGGGCCAGGGGGAGCAGGCGCTGAACGGAGACGGTCTGGGGCTCGGTGTACTTGAGGATGCCCGTCGCCCCGTGGCGGCGCCCGAGACCCGAGTCCTTCATCCCGCCCATCGGCGCGTCGACCGACCCCCAGGTGGCGATGTAGCCCTCGTTGATGTTGACCGTGCCCGCCTCCAGGCGGGTCGCAAGCGCGCGCCCGTGGCTGACGTCGCGCGTCCACAGGCTGAAGTTGAGCCCGAAGCAGCTGGCGTTGGCTCGGCGCAGGGCCTCCTCCTCGTCGGAGAAGGTGGAGACGGCGACCACGGGCCCGAACGTCTCGTCGGCGAACAGGCTCATGCCGTCCTTGACCTCGCCCAGGATCGTCGGCTCGTAGAAGTAGGGGCCGATGTCCGGGCGCGCCTTGCCTCCGACCAGAACCTTGGCGCCCTTGCCCACGGCGTCGTCGACGTGCTCGCTCACCGCCTCGAGCTGCTCCTCCGAGATCAGCGAGCCCATGTCGAAGTCGTAGTTCAGGCCGCTGCCCAGCCGCATCCGCCCCACGTGCTTGACCAGGCGCTTTACGAACTCATCGGCGATGTCCTCGTGGACGAGCAGGCGCTCGATCGAGATGCAGAGCTGGCCCGAGTTGGAGAACATCGCCCGCTCGGCGCCCTCGACGGCGCGGGCCAGGTTGGCGTCGCGCAGGACGATCATCGCATTCTTACCCCCGAGCTCCATCGAGCTGGGGACGAGCCGCTTGGCCGCCTGGCTGGCCACGTCGCGCCCCACCGAGGTGCTTCCGGTGAACATGATGTAGTCGGCGCGCTCGATCAGCTCCGGCCCGAGCTCGGCGCCTGACCCCGTGACCACCTGGAGGACACCCGGCGGGAGTCCCGCCGCCTCGATCAGCTCGAGCGCGATCAGCCCGCTGAACGGGGTCTTTGAGTCCACCTTCATGACCACCGCGTTGCCCGCGGCGATCGCCGGGACGGCGTCGCTGATGCTGAGCGTGAGCGGATAGTTCCAGGGCGAGATCACGCCGACCACGCCCACCGGATGGTGGTGCTCCCAGGTCGCGGTCAGGACGGGGATGACCCCGCGGCGGCGCTGGGTGCGCAGCAGCCGCTCGGTGCTCCGGGCGTAGTAGCGGGACACGACGGCGACGTCGAGGACCTCCTCGAAGGCGTGCCGGCGGGCCTTGCCGGACTCGAGCTGGATCACGTCGAGGATCTCGGCCTGACGGTCGAGCACGAGGTCGTGAAAGCGCAGGAGGATCTGCTGGCGCTCGGCGAACGAGGACTCTCGCCACTGAGCCTGGGCCTCCCGGGCCCGGTCGAAGGCAAACTCGACGTCCTCGCCGGTGCACTTCGGCACCACCGCCAGGAGGCGCCCGGTGGCCGGGTTCTCGACCTCCAGGTCCTCGTTCTGCCCGCCTGAGGTGGTGACGCGCCCGGCCAGCTCACGCAGCCGCCGCGCGTCGATCCGGGTGGAACCGGTGGGCTCAGACGCCCGCGTCTTCCTCTCCTCGAGAACCGTCATCGTGGCTTCACCGAGAAGCGGGTCTCGAAGAAGTTGAGCATGTAGGGCAGATCACCACCTGCCGGCAGCCGCGGGCTCTCGAGCGTGACCTGGTAGCGCTTGAGGACCTCGGCCAGCGCCGCCGTGCCGAGGAGCAGGACCAGCGGGCCGCCCGGGCAGTCCTGGGTCCCGTTGCTCAGATGGTTGAACCGGTAGTCGGGCTCGTCGTCCTTCCAGCGCTCGGGAACGAGGCGGTTGGCGTCCTCGACATGGTCGGCGTCGCGGTGGTTGAACACATTCAGGATCAGGATCTGCGTGCCCTCGTCGATCGTCTCGCCGGACAGCGTCACCTCCCGCTTCGTCTCGCGGGCCAGGAGCGGCGTCGTCGGCCACAGGCGCATCGCCTCCTGGAAGCAGCCCTCCAGGTAGGTGAGCTCATCGCCATCGAGCTCCTCCTGCACCCGGCGGGTCACGGCGTCGTCGGCCGCGATCACGGCCATAGCCCGGAACGTGTTGGCGGCGAGCGTGTCCCGGGTGGCGAACATCCAGTGCGGGATCTGCTGGAGGACCCGGGTCGTGTCGGAGTGCGGCGCTTCGGCGATTTGCCCGATCAGGCTGTCCGGGGCCGGGTCCTGGAGGTAGCGCTCGAGCGTGCCGTAGAGCTCGTAGTAGTCGTCGTTGGGCGACAGGCCGACGAGCCGATTGCCCTCCCCCATCAGCCGCTCCAGCCGCGCGGTCAGCTCCTGATCCTCACGGGCCTCATCGCCGAAGATCACCCGCAGGGTGATGTGGTCAAACAGGCGCTCCCACTCGGGCCAGGCCAAGCGATCGACCAGGCCGAGGCGTCCCACCTCATCCGCGACGATGGCCACGAACTTCTCGGCCAGCGGGTGCACCCGCTCCCGGGCCGCCAGGACGGATTCGTTGAACCGCCGGCGCTCGCGCCACTCCTCCCCGTAGGACATCGTGAGCGCGTCGGGCTGGAAGTGCGCCATGCCCTTGGCCTTGGCGCCGGCGTTGCCGGCGTAGGCATCGGCTGACTCGTCGAGCACCTGGCGGATGGCGGGCTCGCCCCAGAGAACGACGAGGCGGCCGCCGAGCAGCTTCACCCCGTCGCCGCCGTACTTGCGCCGGAGCTTGCCCAGCTCCGTCACCGTGCGCTCGTCGGCGTTGCGATCGGTGAGGAGCTTCATCGCCTTCGGCCGAGGCGAGAACAGCCCCCGGACGAGCGCCGGTAGGACGCCGGTCCCGACGACCGTGAGCGACTCAGAGACCGAGGCGTTGCCGAGTCCGCCCCCTCCCGCTTCGGGCGGGGACGCAGTCCGCTGATCTGGCTCTCGGATCGCGGTCATGCGTTGATCGCTTCCAGGGCCTTCTTGATCCCCTCGACGCGGTGCTGGAGGTGATGCCCGTCGCCGTTTGTCTTGCCGTCGGCGGAGACCCGGTTCCAGGGCAGGAAGGCGTTGGGCAGGCCGTCCAGCGCCGGCTCGAGCTCCGGGTAGTGACGCAGGAGCACGTCCTTCATCTTGGTGTGAGTCACCCAGTCGATCCCGGTCTGGGTGTAGACCTCGGGCCGGAAGTCGGTGGTGAAGAAGCGGTCTGACTTCAGGCGCCGGGAGGCCATCAGGATGAAGATCCGGAACGCCGTGTCCGAGAACCCGAACCCCGGCGGCAACGGTTCGGCATACATCCCCACCTGGAGATCGACCTTGTCGATGTCGTTGCCGTAGACGCGCCGCATCTCCTCGGCCCAGCGCTTGTTCGGCGTGAGCTCGTCGAAGGACCGCATCCGCGGCATCCGCAGTTCCTCGCGGAAGTCGTTGTAGCGGGGCACCCCCCGCTCCCGGTCGCGCAGGACATCGAGCGTCGCCAGATCCATCAGCTCGCCGTCGATCCGCTCGAAGCGCTGGAGCGCCCGGGGATAGTTGTGCAGGGTGATCTGGCCGGGGTGCTCGATGCCCATCGAGTAGATGAGATCCGGGATCTCGAAGCGTTCCATGAAGCTCCGGGTGTGCTTGCCCTGGAGCTCGACGAATTCACGCTGCTCGCGCAGCTCGCCGCTCTGGACGTCGTAGAGATTCCAGTCGTCTCGGAGCAGCGGGTGCATCCGGTACACCGAGATGAACTCCTCGGTGATCTGGAAGCGCGCGTCGTGGTGCTCCTGGGGCGAGCCCATGATCCCGCTGAAGATCTCCGAGTCGCCGAGCCGGCCGAAGCGGTCCTTGAGGTTCTGGCCGAAGATGCCCGACCAGTTCACGTTCATGGCGAACCACAGGGCCGGCGTGTTGACGATCCCCGGCGTCCATTCGACCGTGTGGATCTTGGCCATCAGCGCCGAGTTGACCAGCCAGGCCGTGTCGAACAGGCGCTGGTCGTCCCACTCGGGATGCTCACGCTTGAGCGCGTCACAGATCGCGTTGTGCTCCTTGGTGAACAGCGTGTGCAGGCACGAGAGCCCGAACCACCAGTTCTCGTTGAAGCCGGTGAAGTCGACCCCGGGCTGGTCCTCGTCCTCGGGCAGGCGCCCGTTCGGCTCGAGCTTCAGCTTGCCGTCCTTGAAGGAGCGCAGGGCGTGCTGGCGCTTCTCGCTCGAGCCGTAGATCTGCGAGCCGTCCCACCAGTGGGTCTCGGTGTTGCCGAAGTCGATCCCCCGCTCGTTGGTCTCGTCTGAGCCCGAGCCAGAGGAGTGGGCGGGGACGTTGACGGTGCGCCGCACCCGCATCGGGTGCTCGGGCCAGTCATCTGAATCCCCGACCGGGACCTCCAGCACCTCGTCGGGCTCGCCTCGGCCATGGAAGAACCAGTTGTGGTTCTCGAACTGGATCCACGCCTGAGCCAGCACGTTCAGGTGGACCGCCGGCTTGAACTCGTCCCGAGTCATGAGCTCGAGCGAGACCGTGCGGGGGCTGGGATCGAACAGCCGCGGCGGCTTCTCCGGCTTGGTCCGCTTTGGATTGGTGTTGCGGGTGAAGGCGGTTCCGCCGGACCCCATCTCCGGGTCCTCCAGGTCGTTCCACTTCCCGTCGGGACGGCGGGCGGTGAGAGCCTCGGGCGGCGGCTCCTCCAGTCCGTGCTTGCGGATCGGGGTCTCGGTGTCAAACAGATTCATATCCCGGAGATCGAGACGCAGCGACAGCAGGTTCAGCGCCTTCAGGCCGACGGTAGGCATCTCGTACCACTGGCGCTTTCGGTTCAGCCGGCTGAAAACGGAGTGCAGGGCACGGCTGGACAGGCCTCTACTCACGGGTCTCCCTCCTCTGTCTCCCGTGCCGACGGGCGGCACGCTCTCTCTCTGTGCCCATACCCAGCGGGGGCGGAGGGCATGCATCATTTGGGGGAGGGCGGCTAGCGCTGACCGATGCCGAGCGGCGCCCCCGCGTCACGCCGCTCACGCTCCGTCGGGGTGCGCCCCTCGCTCGAGGCAGCGAGCAGCGGGGCGACACGCGGGCGAACCAGGAGCGCCAGCACCGCCGGCACGAGAAAATTGAACACCCGGTAGACGACGACGGTCGCCAGGGCCAGGGGCACGGGCTGCCCCACCCAGTGCAGCGAGAAGGTCATGAGCACCTCGGTGGCCCCGGCGCCGCCCATCGGCATCGAGCGGCGCGTCAGGGCGTAGCCCGTCGCGTACGCGAGGACCGCCTCACCCACCGTGAGGTGGAGCCCGATAAACCGCGCGGCCCCGTAGAACGAGGCGATGTCGAAGGCCCAATAGAGGCCGGCTGCGACCCAGGCGGGCCAGGTGCTGCCGATATCGCGCGCCAGCTCGCGCACCATGTCGATCCCCCGGAGCACTTCGCCGATGGCCCGGCGAACGCGGCCACGGCCGCCGCAGAGCCGCTCCCGCCGCGCCGGCGCTGCAAACCAGAAGCCGACGACGAAGCCAACTGGCACGAGCACCGCCCATGGCCACAGGAGCGAAGTCATCGGCTTAGGATCTCCTTGGACGAGGAGGATCACGGCCGTAATCCACGCCACCGGGGCGAGTAGCGCCCACTCGAGCGCTCCCAGGGCGAGGACGCGCACGGTGGCGGACTCTTCGTCACCTTCCAGGGAGTGGAAGGCCCGCTTATCCAGGGAGAAGCCGCCGCGAACGCTGAACAGGCCGAACCCGGCCGCAACCACGCGCAGGACGAGCGGGAACGACAGCCGTGGGCCGCCGCCGCGCTCCGCCAGCACGCGATAGGCGACTGCGTAGGCGGGCATTGCCGCCAACTCACCGGCCACGACGAGGACGATCCATCCGGGCTGCAGCGCGCTCCAAGCTTGGCCAAAGGCGGCCCAGCCATAGGCGGAGGCAATCGCGACCACCGCCACAGTGGCGATTGCGATCGCCGCCACGGTCACGGCGACTGGGTGAGCGCGCAGGAAGCGAAGCAATCGCATACCTGCGGGGTACCCCACGCCGGACGCGTTCATCGCTCGTTCGCAGTTTGGGCGACGTTTCGCACCTTGTTGGCCAAAAACGGGTAGAACCCTTAGTGCATGGCGAAGACGTCACGAGAACGGGCTGAGGAGAAGCGCCAGGCGAAACTCGACCTGGTCAAAGAGCAGGTCGAGGAGGGATCGCTTGTGATCCGCCAGATGACCGACGAGGAGAAAGGGCGCTACGCCAAGCCGCCTGAGGACGGCAAGAAGCCCGGCCGTCGTCAGTCGTCGCGCGGCGGGCGCTGAAAGACGATCCGCTTGACCTCGGACAGGCTGTCGCCGCCGAGGCGCAGGACCGTCTGAAAGCCCTCGCGGCCGAGTTCGCCGGCGTCAAGCGCGCGCCGAAGCTCATCGAGGCCGGGACGCTCCTCGTCGCTCACGTCAGCCCGCGTGGTCTCGATCAGGATCAGGTGCCGGGAGCGCCGCTCGCCGTGGGCGAGGCGAACCAGCCGCTCGCGCTCTGACTCATCGAAACCCCGGACCGCTACGACCACGCTCTGGCCGGCCTGGAGCCGTTTCTGGATCGCTGCCTCAAGCAGCTCCCGTGAGCGCGCGTCGATTTCCTCTGCCCCCACCCGGCCGGCCAACAGGGCATGGACCTTGGCCAGGGAGAGCACGGCGCCTCGTTCCTCGACGACCCGATCGGCGAACCGGTCCGGGTCTGAGGCCGCTGCGCCAACGATCACGACCAGAGCGCCGGGCGAGTAGCGAAGGCGATCCGAGGGCCGAAGCGTGCGCGCTCGGGTCGATATGTCAGGCGGCCGCGGCGGCGCACCGTCCCGGCGCGGGCGCTCGGAGGACCAGCCGGTCCGCTCATCGGAGCCGATCTTTACGCTGCGGGGCGCGTTCGGATCAGGCATCCGCTAGGGCCGACCCCGCAGCAGCATCTCCCGCATCTGATCAAAGTCGGCGTCGGTGAACTCCATCTGGGTCGGCTCGCTCGATTCGATGAAGTCGATCAGCGTGAGGGCAAAGCGCATCGGGTCGTGCAGCTGGGGGAAGTGGCCGGCCTCCTCGAAGATCTCAAGCTGGCTGTTGGGGAGGCCCTCATTCGCCACCGCGGCGTGTTCGACCGGAATCAGGGGATCGTGGCTGCCCCAGATGATCAGCGACGGCATCAGCGCGGCCAGGTACAGCCGGTCGGTGGCGCTCACGCGCTGGCCGCCGATGTCAAGCACGGCGCGCAGGGTGTGGATGAAGGCCATCCGGGCGCCCGCGTCGGCCAGCGAGCCGTAGCCGCGCGCCATCTCGCCCAGGTCGGTGCTGGCCTGGAGGCCAAAGCGGCCGAGCAGGCCAACCAGCGCGCCCCCCACGCCGTGCAGGCGCTCGTGGGCGATCAGGGGAAGCACGACCTCGGAGCCGGGCAGCGTCGCGGCCCGCAGCATGGGATGGACCTCACGCCCGAGGCCGCCGCTTGACACCAGCACGAGGCGCTCCGCGAACGGGGGGTACTCGTAGGCGAACTGCATGGCCACGCCCCCGCCGAGCGAGTGGCCGACCACGGTGGCGCGGCGGTGCCCGAGCACGACGAGCAGGTCACGCACGCTGGCCGCATAGGCGCCGAGCGAGTAGTCGCCGCGCGGCTTGGCCGATTGGCCGTGCCCCAGCAGGTCGGGCGCGATCACCGTGTAGCGCTCGGCCAGCAGGGGAACCACCTGGTCCCACTGCTGGGCGTGGCCGACGATCCCGTGGATCAACAGGACCACCTGATCGCCGTCTCCGGCGGTTCGGTAGCTGACCTTGTGGCCGTGGAGCACGACCTCGTGCTGGGTCGGCTTCAGCTCAGAAAGACTCGGCCGCCGGCGCCTGCCGGTGGCTGGGGGGCTCGTCGTGGCGATGCTGAGTTGTACCCGATCCGCCCGCGAAGGTCACATGAAAGCCCGCCGGCCGTGACTATCGTCACAGGACCATGGCCACACGCCAGGACATCCGCAACATCGGCATCGTCGCCCATGTCGACCACGGCAAAACGACGCTGGTCGACGCCCTGCTCTGGCAATCCGGGGCCTTCCGGGCCGGTCAGGACGTGGCCGATCGAGTGCTCGATTCGATGGATCTGGAGCGTGAGAAGGGGATCACGATCCTGGCCAAAAACACCGCTATCCACTACGGCGGGGTCAAGCTGAACATCGTCGATACGCCCGGACACGCCGACTTTGGGGGTGAGGTGGAGCGCGGTCTGACCATGGTCGACGGCGTGCTCTTGCTGGTCGACGCCAGCGAGGGGCCGTTGCCCCAGACCCGCTTTGTCCTCCGCAAGGCGCTCGAGGCCCGCCTGCCGGTGATCCTCGTCGTCAACAAGGTGGACCGGCCCGACGCCCGCATCGCCGAGGTCGTCGATGAGGTCTACGAGCTGTTCCTCGACCTCGACGCCGACGAGGCGCAGATCGAGTTCCCGATCGTCTACACCAACGCCAAGGCGGGCCAGGCCTCGCTGGACCCCTCTGTGCCCGGGGACGATCTAGGCCCGCTGCTGGACCTGCTCCTGTCGGCCATTCCGGCCCCCGAGTACGACCCAGAGCACCCCTTTCAGGCCCACGTCACCAACCTCGACGCCTCGCCGTACGTCGGGCGGCTGGCCATCTGCCGGGTGCGTCAGGGCGCGATCCGGCGGGGCGAAACCGTGGCCTGGTGTCGCACCAACGGGGAGATTGAGCCGGTCAAGGTGAGCCAGCTCTACGTAACTGAGTCGCTCGACCTGATCGACGCCGAGGAGGCCGGCCCCGGTGAGATCATCGCGGTCGCCGGGATCCCGGAGATCATGATCGGCGAGACGCTGGCCGATTCCGCGGATCCGCGGCCCCTGCCGGTGATCCGGGTGGATGAGCCCTCGCTGTCGGTGACGATCGGGATCAACACCTCTCCCCTGGCCGGGCAGGACGGCGACAAGCTCACGGCGAGCCAGGTGCGCGAGCGGCTGGACCGGGAGCTGGTCGGGAATGTCTCTTTGCGGGTTCTCGAGACCGACCGCCCGGAGGTCTGGGAGGTCCAGGGCCGCGGCGAGCTGGCGCTCTCGGTGCTCGTCGAGTTGATGCGCCGCGAGGGGTTCGAGCTGACCGTCGGCAACCCCCAGGTCGTGACCCGACAGGTCGACGGAAGGCTGTGCGAGCCGATCGAGCGGATGAGCGTCGACGTGCCCGAGGAGTACGTGGGCGTGGTCACGCAGATGCTGGCCATGCGCAAGGGGCGGATGGAGCAGATGGTCAACCACGGCACCGGCTGGGTCCGGATGGAGTACCTGGTGCCGGCGCGGGGACTGATCGGCTTCCGCACCGAGTTCCTGACCGAGACCCGGGGCACCGGCCTGATTCACCACGTGTTCGAGGGCTGGGAGCCCTGGCAGGGCGAGCTGCGGACCCGGCCCACCGGGTCGCTGATCGCCGACCGGCGCGGCAGCGTCGCGGCCTTTGCGCTGTTCAAGCTCCAGGAGCGGGGAACCCTGTTCGTCGCCCCGGGCGACGAGGTCTACGAGGGGATGATCGTCGGCGAGAGCTCCCGGGCCGAGGACCTCGACGTCAACCCGACCAAGGAAAAGCACCTGACCAACATGCGCTCCTCGACCGCCGACGAGCTCGTGCGGCTCGTTCCCAAGCGCGAGCTGTCGTTGGACCAGGCGCTTGAGTTCTTGCGGGTCGACGAGGCCGTGGAGGTGACGCCCCATGCGGTTCGCCTGCGGAAGGCCGTGCTGGACCTAACCGCGCGGCGCAAGCAGGCGCGCTCGGCCAAGTCGGCCGCGGAGGTGGGGTAACCGAGCGGTAGAGGTGCCACGAGCGGCCAGCGCTCTGGCAACCCCTATCGCGCGCGCCCACGGCGATCGCCGCAGGCGTCGCGGATCACGTCTGACAGGTCGTAGCCGCTCGACTAGTTCGCCCGGTAGCGGAGGAACGCCACGATGAGGGCGATCAATCCGCCGCCTGCGATCAAAGCAAGCGCGATCAGATTCCACAGTTCGTGATTCATGTCACTAGGGATACCCGATGCGTTGACGCTGGTTACTCGCTCAGATTAGGCTGAGCGGTGGGGCCAAGCCCAACCGAAGGAGGGATCGTCGATGCCCTACACAGAGCCCTTCCATACCTCCGAGGACGAGACGCACCCCGTCTACCACAACAACTCTGAGTGCGGCGACGGGAAGCGCGTCATCCGAGACGGGCACAAGGTCGACGGCGAGGGCGCAGGCCGCCGCCTCTGCGAGAACTGCGCTCGCCTCAACGCGGAGGGCAAGTAGACCAGAACACCACCTCCGAGCGCCGCGTGGCGGTTCACACTGACCCGCTATCGGCGGTGCAGTAGCCGCCCCTAGTAACAACCCTGCAACAGATCGGTCCTCCCGTCCATGCCGGCGCTTACGCTGGGACCCGATGACCGATTTCTCTGCCCGAGCTCGCCTGCTGGTCGAGCAGATTGAGCTGAACCCGGGCGATCCGGGGATCGAGGAGGAGCTCGACTCGCTGCGCGCCCTGTGGCGGTCCCTCCCGGAGGCGGACCGTGCCCAGGCGGCCGGCGCGGCGCGGGCACTGGCCGGGGCCCAAGCGGGTGCCGCCGCACCTGTCAGGGTCGTCGATGACACCGCGGCCGCGCAGCTGGCCCTCAGCGGCCTGGACCGAATCGACGTCGACGCTCCACCCGAACGCCGATATAACGGGCCGCGAGATCCGGACGCCCTGCTCGCCTGGTTTGGCCTCAGCGAGTTCCGACCCGGACAGCGCGAGACCGTGGCGGCGGCGCTCGCCGGGCGCGACAGCCTGGTCGTGATGCCCACGGGGGGCGGCAAGAGCCTCTGCTATCAGCTGCCCGGGATCGCCTCGGACGGGCTAACCGTGGTGGTCTCGCCGCTGATCGCGCTGATGGCGGACCAGTACCGGCGGCTCGTGCTTGGCGGCCACCCGGCCGCCATGATCGCCTCGGGCATGGACGCGGACGTGGCCGCGCGTAGCCTTGACGACGTGCGATCTGGGCGGGCCCGGATCGTCCTCTGCTCGCCGGAGCGGTTCGCCTCATCCCGGTTCCTCGAAGTCCTGGCCGAGCGCAAAGTGGACCTGTTCGCCGTGGATGAGGCCCACTGCGTCTCGGAGTGGGGCCACGACTTCCGGCCCGACTATCTCCGGCTGCGGGCCGTGATCGAGCGCCTCGGGACGCCGACCGTGATGGCGTGCACGGCCACCGCGACCGAGCAGGTGGCCGAGGAGATCAGCGACCGCCTCGGCCTGCGCGACCCACACGTGACGCGCGCCGGGTTTGACCGCCCGAACCTGTCCTTCGACGTGATCCCGCTCGAGGGGACGGGGTCCAAGGCGCGCAAGCAGATGCTGCTCGGGATCGCCCTGTCAGACCCAGGGAATCGGCCGGCGATCGTCTACTGCGGCACCCGTCGCGACGTGGAGGAGGTCACCGAGCGGCTCCGGGCCGAGGGGCTCCTGGCCGTCGGCTATCACGCCGGCATGCCGGCGGACGAGCGCGCCTCGGCTCAGCACCGATTCATGGAGGGCGACGCCGAGATCGTGGTCGCCACCAACGCCTTCGGGATGGGCGTGGACAAGGCCGACGTCCGAGCGGTCGTGCATTGGGCGATCCCCAAGAGCGTCGAGGCCTACTACCAGGAGGTGGGCCGCGGCGGGCGCGACGGCAAGCCGGCGCGGGCGATCCTGCTCGCCAGCCGGGCCGACCTCGGCCGGCTGATCAACTTCATTCAGGGCGACGCCGTCGAGTCCGACGCCGTCCTCGCCTATGTGCGGCGCCTACGGGCCTCGTCCGATGGTGAGACGGTCCTGATCGAGACACCTCGTGCCGATCGAGACCGGGTCATGCTCGGCGTCGCCGAGCGAGCCGGGCTATGCGCGCTCGAACCTGCCTCGGGGGGACGGCTGAGCGTCACGTTCACCTCCGCCTCGGGCACGCGTGAGGTCGACTCGATCTGCCGAGCCGCTCGTGATCGCGCCTGGCGTGCGTATCGCGCAGTGGAGTCATTCAGCTCTGCCTCGGGGGAGTGCCGGCGCCGCACCCTGCTTGACCACTTCGGCGACGGCCGCCAGGGTGCGCCGGCGGGTCGCTGCTGCGACATCTGCGATCCGGACACGATCGGTCTCCCTGATCCGACGACGCTGACGCCATCGCCACGGTCCAAGCGCTCCCGGAGCGAGCCGCGTGTCGAGCTCGACCGCGCGGCCATTGGTCTCTTGGAGAGGCTGCGCGAGTGGCGGATCCGCGCCAGCGGCGGCAAGCCCGCTTACACGGTCGCCCATAACAGCACGCTCGAGTCGATCGCGGCCCTGCGACCGAGCTCGATGGAAGAGCTTGCGCGGGTCAAGGGCGTGGGTCCCGCCTTCATCGACCGGCACGGAGAGGCGGTGCTGGGGCTGGTGGCTGCGGGCTAGGGGGGTTCTAGACAAGCCTGTCGGCGGCTCAAGCCCCTCGCAGCCCCGACCGATGGTCCTGCGATGAGCAGGGCGGGGAAGTTAGGGGCGACGCAGGTACTCCTTGTGGTCGCATCGCTGGTCGCAGGCATGTTCGTGGCGCGGATAGCCGGTCCTGTCACGCAGGTGCAACTGGTTGTCCTGCTGCTCTTGCTTGAGTTCGTCGTCTATCCGGTCTCGACTCTGATCCACGAGCTGGGGCACGCCGCCGTCGCACGCCGCGTGACCAGAGAGCCCGTAAGCGTTGTCGTAGGCCGCGCTCCCTACGCGACATTTGCGTTGGACCAGGTGCGGGTGAACTTCAGCTTCCTGCCAAGTTGCGGGGTTTCCTACAGAGGCGTCTGCCGATTCAACCCTGCTGGAGTCAGCTCGCGCAATCGAGCTCGGATTGCCTTGGCCGGACCGGCGGCAACCTTGGTGGAGCTGTGTATTGCTGCCGCGATCGGCGCCAGGGTCTGGGACCAGGCGAGTCTGTTTGGCCGAAACCTCGTCGCGTTCATCCTCCTCGGGCTCGTCGCGAGCTTGGTCGTGAACCTGATCCCGCGGAACAGTGGGCCTATTCCGAATGACGGCGCCCAGGCTCTGGCTGCGCTCAAGCACGACCGGGCCCAGACGCAATTGCCCATCGCGGCGGCGACGCGGCCTTCAACCCGACCGAGGCCCCGGTCGAAGGTGCCGATGTCCGCCGAGGTCAAGGCGTATGCGGCTGCCGGGCCTTCGGCCGCGGCGGCTCCGGTGATCGACCCGGAACACGACGTCAAGCACGCCCGCAAGAGCGTCCCGCCTCCCGACACGGCCTAGCCACGCTCGCCCCCGCCACGCTGGGCGCGGGCTGCGTAGCCTTTGCCCATGTCCTCGACCTCGAATGGCCCGCTCCTAATCGTCGGCGGCGGACGGATGGGATTCGCGTTGCTGGCTGGCCTGCTCTCGGCCGGGCGACCCCCAGACGAGCTCGTTGTCGTCGAGGTAGCCGCGGAGCGCCGTGAACAGATCAGCGCTGCGCACCCGGAGGTCACAGTCGCGGAGCAGGCCGTCCCTGGCGCCGGCGCCGTCCTGGCCGTGAAGCCGGGCGACGTCCCCGCCGCCGCCCGGGCCGTCGCCGAGGTCGGCGTACGCCGGATCCTGTCGGTGGCGGCGGGCGTCACGACGGCGGCAATCGAGGAAGCCGTCGGGAAATCCCTTCCGGTGGTCCGCGCGATGCCGAACACCCCGGCCCTCGTCGGGTCCGGCGCCGCCGCGATCAGCCCCGGCTCGACCGCCGACGAGGCGGACCTCGCCTGGGCCGAGGAAATCCTGGGCTCGGTGGGCGTCGTCGTTCGGGTGCCCGAGAAAGCCCTCGATGCGGTCACCGGGCTGTCCGGGTCTGGCCCGGCCTACATCTTTCTCGTCGCCGAGGCCATGGTCGAGGGAGGCGTCCTGGCCGGGCTCCCCCATGATGTCGCCGAGACGCTCGTCTTCCAGACGCTCCTTGGTTCCGCGCTCCTGTTGGCCGAGGGCGACAGCTCGCCTGCCGCCCTTCGCGCTGCGGTGACCTCGCCCGGCGGCACCACCGCGGCCGGTGTGCTGGAGCTCGAACGCCAAGGTGTGAGGGCAGCCTTCCTCGATGCGATCGCGGCCGCTGCGGACCGCTCCCGCGAGCTCGGACGGTGAGTCTGTAGGTGCCCCGCTCGGCCTCGCCGCTTCCGCGCTCTGCCGACGTGGTCATCATCGGCGGCGGGGTCATCGGCACGAGCGCCGCCTTTCACCTGGCCGAGGCCGGGGCCCACGTACTGCTCGTCGAGCGCGGCCAGCTCGGCAGCGGGTCAACCTCTCGCGCCGCCGGTGGCGTGCGCACCCAGTTCTCCGACGCTCTGAACGTCGAGATCGCGAAACGGAGCATGGACGCCTTCCGCGACTTCGGCCGCCGGCCGGGGTGGGAGATCGACCTCAAGGAGGTCGGCTACCTGTTCGTCCTCACCCGCGAGTCGGATGTCGCCGCGTTCGAGCGCAGCGTCGCGCTCCAGCACGAACTCGGGCTTGACGCCCGGATGCTCACGGCCGCCGAGGTGCGCGAGCTCTGTCCGTTGGTGCAGGGAGACGACGTGCTCGCCGGCGCCTTCTCGCCCCGCGACGGTCACGCAACCCCCGAGGGGGTCGTTCAGGGCTACGCGTTCGGCGCTCGGGCCCACGGCGCCCACATCCGCGTGGGGTGCGAGCTCCTCGACATCGAAACCCGCGCCGGCGAGATCGCCGAGGTGATGACCAGCGACGGCGCCGTGCGGACGAACACGGTGATCTGCGCCGCCGGGGCCTGGTCGCGAGGCTGCGGAGCTATGGTCGATGTCGACCTACCGGTCACACCGCTGCGGCGGCAGATCCTCTTCACCGAGCCGATCGACGCGCTTCCCGCGCACCTCCCGATGACGATCGACTTCGCGACGAGCTTCTACTTTCACCGCGAGGGGCCGGGACTATTGATGGGAATGTCAGATCCGAACGAACAGCCTGGATTCAGCGTCGAGACGACCGACGACTGGATCCCTGCCCTGATGTCGATCGTCCGGCGCCGCGCGCCGCGGATCGCCGATGCCGGCATCCGGGGCGGCTGGGCGGGCCTCTACGAGATGACGCCTGACCACAACGCGATCATCGGTGAGGCGCACGAAGTCTCGCGCTTCCTCTACGCCACCGGGTTCTCGGGTCACGGGTTCCTTCAGGGCCCCGCGGTGGGCGAGATCCTCCGTGACCTGGTCCTCCGCCGGCCGACCTCCGTCGATATCACGCCCCTGAGCGTCGACCGCTTCGATGCGTCCGCGCTTCGCCCCGAGTACAACGTTGTCTAAGACCTGATCCACGGAGCCACGAATGACCACGACCGAGTCCCAGCACGAGCTTTCCGTCTCATCCACTGACGAGCTTCGCGCGCGGGCGCGGCAAAGCCTTGAGAACTGCGGCGTCGACCTCTCTCCGTCTGGGACGGGACCCTCGATCAGCGCCCGCTCGCCGATCACCGGGGAGGCCCTATTCGACGTTCCCGCGGCCGGACACGCGGAGGTCGAGGAGGCGATCGCCGACGCCAAGGCGGCGTTTCTGGAGTGGCGGGTCCTCCCGGCCCCCGTCCGCGGCAGGGTGGTCAAGCGTCTCGGCGAGCTGATGACCGAACACAAGGCGGACGTCGCCGCGCTGGTCACGATCGAGGCGGGGAAGATCACCTCCGAGGCCCTGGGGGAGGTCCAGGAGGTCATCGACATCTGCGACTTCGCCGTCGGCCTCTCCCGCCAGCTCGACGGGCGCACGATGCCTTCCGAGCGCCCGAATCACCGCCTGATGGAGACCTGGCACCCGCTCGGCGTCGTCGCCGTCATCAGCGCGTTCAACTTCCCGGCCGCCGTCTGGTCCTGGAACACCGCGATCGCCCTGGTCTGTGGCGACACGATCGTCTGGAAGCCCTCCCCCATGACCCCGCTGACCTCGCTCGCCTGCTCGGCGCTGCTGGACCGTGCGCTCGCTGACTGCGATGCGCCTGAAGGCGTTCATCGGCTCGTACTGGCCGGGACTGAGGAAGGCCAGGCCCTGGTCGACAGCCCCGACGTTGCGCTCGTCAGCGCAACCGGATCCGAGCGGATGGGGCGAGAGGTTGCCCCCCGTGTCGCCGCCCGGATGGGCCGCGTGCTGCTCGAGCTCGGCGGGAACAACGCCGCCGTCGTCGCGCCCTCGGCCGACCTCGAGCTCGCGCGCCGCGGGATCGTCTTCGCCGCCGCCGGAACCGCGGGTCAGCGCTGCACGACCATGCGCCGGGTCATCGCCCACGACGATGTCGTGGACGAACTCGTCCGCGGGCTGAGCGAGGTCTTTGCCCGGCTCCCGATCGGCGACCCGACCGCCTCCGGAACGCTCGTCGGCCCCCTGATCAACGAGCGGTCCTACCAAGGGATGGTCCGGGCGCTCGAGGAGGCACGGGCCGACGGAGGCCAGGTGGTCGTGGGCGGCAACCGCCGGGAGGCTGAGGGCTATCCGAACGCCTACTACGTCGAGCCCACGGTCGTGCGGATGCCCACGCAGACCGAGCTCGTCCGCCGTGAGACGTTCGCGCCGATCCTCTACGTGATGCCGTACCGCGACTTCGGGGACGCCGTCGCCATCCACAACGGTGTTCCGCAGGGACTCTCATCGAGCATCTTCACCCGCGATCAGCGCGAGGCTGAGCGCTTCTTGGCCGCCGACGGGTCTGACTGCGGGATCGTCAACGTCAACATCGGCACCTCTGGCGCCGAGATCGGCGGCGCCTTCGGCGGCGAGAAGTCAACCGGTGGCGGCCGTGAGTCGGGCTCGGATGCCTGGCGCGCGTACATGCGCCGAGCCACCAACACGATCAACTACTCGGACGAGCTGCCGCTGGCTCAGGGGGTTGAGTTTGGGTGAGTTCGGCGCCGGCCGAGACACCTGAGCAGGAGCTGGAGCGAAACTTCCGCCAGGGCGTCGCCGCGCTCAGCGCTCCGGACGGTGCTGAGGCAGACCTGGACCAGCCGGTCCGCGACGGATCCCGAATGACGGGCCGGATGGCCCTCGCCGTGTTCGACGCGATGCTGGCCAGCCGGCACCTCGACCTCGCGGCGCGGTATCTGCGCAAGGAGGGCGCCGGCGTCTACACGATCGGCTCGGCTGGACACGAGTCAAACGCGGCCATCGCCGCGGCGCTCCGGCCCACCGACCCGGCACTCCTGCACTACCGATCGGGCGGGTTCTACTGCGCAAGGGCGCAGCAGGTCCCGGGGTCGACCCCGCTGCGGGACGTCCTCCTCGGCCTCGTCGCCGCCGCTGACGAGCCGATCTCCGGTGGCCGGCACAAGGTGTTCGGCAACCACGATCTGGCGGTCATCCCGCAGACGTCGACCATCGCCTCCCATCTCCCTCGCGCGATGGGTGTCGGCTTCGCAATCGCCCGCGCCCCGCGGATCGGCGCCGCCACGGCGTGGCCGCACGACGCGATCGGCGTCTGCTCGTTCGGTGACGCCTCGCTCAACCACTCGACGGCTCTGGGCGCGCTGAACTCCGCCGAGTACACCGTCCACCAGGGGCTGCCGATGCCGGTGCTGTTTTGCTGTGAGGACAACGGCTTCGGCATCAGCGTCCGCACGCCTCACGACTGGGTCAGCGCGGCCTGGTCGCGTCGCCCCCACTTGCGCTACTTCAACGCCGACGGAACCGACATCGCCGGCGTCTACGACGCGGCGGTCGCGGCTTCGGAGTACGTGCGCGAGTCGCGCCGCCCGGGGTTCCTGCATCTGAAGTGCATTCGCTACCTCGGACATGCGGGAACCGACGCCGAGATCGGCTATCGCACCAAGGCCGAGGTCAGCGAGGAGCTGAAGCGGGATCCGCTCGTCCACGCCGCCCGCTTCCTCGTGGAGGCGGGGCTTGCCTCGCCGAGTGAGCTCCTGGCCAAGTACGACGCCGTCGCGTCCGAGGTGCGGGCGTTGGCCGGCGATGCGGCAGGGCGCCGGCGGCTCTCGAGCGCCGATGAGGTGATGGAGCCGATCGGTCAACGGCGCCCGGAGGTGGTAGCTCTCGAGGCATGCCAATCAGCTCCTCCTGACGCACGCTCCAACGCCTTCAACGGTCGGCTTCCCGAGGACGCAGGCCCGTTGACGCTGGCCGAGTCGATCAACGCGACCCTCGCCGATGCTCTGGCCGCCCGGCCCGAGGTTCTGGTCTTCGGCGAGGACGTGGGCCGGAAGGGCGGCGTCTACGGCGTGACCCGCGGGCTCCAGCGCCGGTTCGGGGTCACGCGCGTGTTCGACTCGCTCCTCGACGAGCAGACGATCCTCGGCGTCGCCCTCGGGTGCGGCGTTTCCGGCCTACTCCCAGTGCCTGAGGTCCAGTACCTGGCCTACCTGCACAACGCCGAGGATCAGTTGCGTGGTGAGGCCGCGACCCTGCCCTTCTTCTCCAACGGCCAGTACCGAAACCCGATGGTCCTGCGCATTGCCGGCTACGCGTACCAGAAGGGCTTCGGCGGCCATTTCCACAACGACGACGCCGTGGCCGTCCTTCGCGACATCCCCGGCATCGTGGTCGCCTCCCCGTCGCGACCCGATGACGCGGCGGCGACGCTCCGCACGTGCCTGGCCGCCGCGGCCGTCGACGGGACGACGTGCGTGTTTCTGGAGCCGATCGCGCTCTACCACACGCGGGACCTGTTCGAACCGGGCGACGACAAGTGGCTCACGCCGTACGCGGCGCCCGGCGAGTGGCCCTCAAGCGATGCCCCGATCGGCTCCGCCCGAGTCCATGGTGACGGCGGTGACCTGACGATCGTCACCTTCGCCAACGGCACCTACATGTCGCTGCGGGTGGCCCGGCGTCTGGCCGAGGACGGCATCGATGCCCGGATCGTCGACATGCGCTGGCTTGTGCCAATCCCGGTGGAGGACATCCTCCACGAGGCCAACGCCACGGGACGGGTGCTGATCGTCGATGAGACCCGCCGGAGCGGCGGGGTCTCCGAGGGCATCGTCACCGCGCTGATCGACGCTGGGTTTGATGGGTCGATCACGCGGGTCACGAGCCAGGACTCGTTCATCCCGTTGGGCGAGGCCGCCAATCAGGTCCTGCTTCAGGAAGCGGAAATCGAGGCGACCGCGCGGGCGCTCGTGAGGGGAGGCGCTCAGGCGACCGGCAGCAGGGAGACTTCGTCGCGCACGTCGCTCGCGGACTCGCGCGCGAGCATCTGACCCGCCGAGGTCGCGAGGAAGGCGTCCAGCGGTACGTCTTCCTGGCACACGAAGCCCGAGGCGGCCAGCGAGCCCTCGGCGAGCAGCTCGACCATCGCGACGGCTCCGGCAGCCGTGGTCCACGCGATTGCCGTTCTCGCGTCTCCGGCAACGATGCGCGGCCGGTATACGCGCACGAACTCCTCGCGGACCCGGCGATCCCCGTTGTGTCCGTCAGCCGCCGCGTAGACGATCACGAGATCCTCACGGACAGGTGGGTAGGCGTCGGCGAGGAGCTGCACGGCCTCCTCGCGTTTTAGACCCAGGCCGAGTTCCTGGAGCATGAAGCGCATGAGCTTGCAGTGGCCGGGATACCGGATCGACTTGTAGTCGAGGCGGTCGACGCGTCCAGCGAATGTCTCGCACATCGTTCCGAGGCCGCCCGAGGTCGTGAACGCCTCATAGCGGGCGCCGTCGATCAAGAGCGTCTCGAGGTCCTCGAGCGGCGGCACGCTCAACAGCTCCCCTCCCCGCAATTGCTCGCAGTCGTTCAGATACTCATTGACGATCCCCGCCGGAGACCAGTTGCAGGCGTAGCCGAGTGCGTTGTTAGGACTGCGAGGTAGGGCGCCAACGCGCAATTCGATCTTGTCAACAGTCTCCAGGGTGGAAGCAAGCCCAGCGCCTAGGAGGCAGATGAATCCGGGGGCGAGGCCGCAGCGCGGCATGAAGATTGAGTTCGAAGTCTCGGCCAGCTGCCTGATGACGCGTGACGTCTCGACGTCCTCGGTCAGATCGAAATAGTGCACCCCCGCAGCGTGAGCCGCGGTGGCGACCGTGGCGTTAAGGAAGTAGGGAAGGCAGGAGATCGTGGCGTCCACTTCGGCGAACACATCGGCGAGCGCCGCCGGATCGCCGACGTCCATGACCGACGCGTGCTCGTCGGCCGCCCGGCTCGCATCCGCGTCGACCCCCCGCACCTCGAATCCTCGTTCGAGGAGCATGTCCGCGATCAGGCGCCCGACGTTACCCAGGCCCACGACGGCGACACGCGGCGCCCGAGAGTTTGAGTTGGCTGGCGGGTTCATTGGTTGCCACCACTACTAGCAGGCGGCACGGTCAGGCTGTCTGGCCGAGCGCGGTCCGACTGGGGCCTCCTTCAGCCCCCATCAGCCTTGAAACAGCTGGCGGTCGGTCCGGCTATGCAGGCGGAAACGCTTGACCGAGCACGTTCCACATCCGGTCAATGGTTTCCGTGTCGAATGCGCCAGGCCGCTGCGTAAGCTTGGCGATCGGTTTCGGACCCTCGACGATGATCTCGCCAACCTTGAGTTGACGGACGAGCGGAAGTCCGTCCGGGTCGGGAAAGCAAAGGGCTCCTCGAACATCGACATCGACGTGGCCCGCACGCTTCAGTGCCGACTTCACGTATCCAATTTGGCGCTCGACGCCCTTTATGAGCCCGCTTCGGTCGTGACGGCCGATCATTAGTGCCGAGCGACGCGGCGCGAATAGCCCACCCACCCGCTCGACGCGGACGGGGCCACGATTCGTCTTTGTGTCGATCACGGTCACGCCGCCTGGTCCAACGGCGATGTGATCGATGTTTGCCCTCCCGTGCGCTGGAACTCGGCGGTCATGGAGAAGCCGCACGGTCGTTCCCTCCAAGTGCTTCTTGAGCCGCAACCCCGTTTTCACTTCGCCATCGCCGCCCTGCTTCCACGCTCGCGTCGACTGTGGCTCGTTGATGAGCTTGGCGAGAAGCGCACCGAATTGGCCAAGCTGCCCTCTGGCGTACTCCTCCCGCTCCCGATGCCGTCGCTCGTACTCACGCAACGCGCTACGACCCGCCTCCCCCTCCGCGACAAGCTCCGGTGCGTCCGGACATTCGATGCACGTCACCGTTCTGCTCTCGCTGTGCCAGATCGCCTCATGACCAACCGCCAGATCCTTCCCGCACAGAGCGCAGCGGTCGGGCCGCCTCAAAGGCAACCGCTTCCCTGACCTCGAAGCCTCCACCCAGACGAGATCGGCGTCGGCCGTCAGAACTGAAATTTCACCTCACGATCGTCATCATTTTGGCGAGGACTTAGGGGTATGGCTCACAACGCCGTGAGCAGTTCTACGCCCTCTCCGCCAGAGAGCGCGACGAGCCCGGCATCAAACGTCACGAGCGGCACCTGATGGCGCCGGGCAAGCGTGAGCAGATGCGCGTCGGACACCTGCCGATGGCCATTCATGACCGGGACATCGGTGTCTGTGATGGATACGTCGTCGGCAAGAAATCTGTGTCCGGGGAGGCCGCGAAACGCGACCAAGACGCCGAGCGCGTCCCGGATCGTCACCGGATGAGGCAGCACTTTGGGATTCGACGAGACACGGACAAAGCCGCTCTCGGTCGTGGGTGATGTCGCCCAGTCAGAACCGCCGGTCGTCGCGAACCATTCGCGTATTCGAGCGTGATGCACGTGGGAATCCCAGGCCAGCGCGACGAGCGCGTTGACATCGAGGAGACCCACGCGTGGCTCAGTCCTCGTCCAATGCGCGAGCGACCATCTCCGGCGTGATCGGCGCCGTGCCGGCAGGGACCCGGATAACGGGCACCTCGCCGTCAGCGTCGATCTTGGCCGGCGTCAACCCACGGCGGGCAAGCTCCGAGATCACCGAGCCAAGCGACCGTCGCTCACCAGTTGCAAGCTCGCGAGCGGCCGCGACAACGTCGTCGTCGATATCCAGTGTGGTGCGCATGCGGGATGATGCTACCGCATCAGTGCATCAAAGTCTACGATGCCGACGCCCAGTGACTCGAGAGCGCGGAGAACACCTGGGAACGTGACAGTTCTGCGAAACCTCTCCATCAACTCAGCGGCAAACGTCGGGCGGTCGCGCGGACGGCCGTACCGTCGCGAGGAATGGCGAAGCTGCTTGACCAGCGGGGCGCGATCCGGCTTCTTCAGCGGGAGGGGTGGGTGCAGACGCGCGGTGGCAAGCACGTGGTGAAGATGGTCAGATCCGGCCGACGTCCGATCACTCTCCCCGACAATCACCGACAGCCGTACAGCAAAGGGCTGTCGGCGGCGATCGTCAGACAAGCCGGCCTCAACTCAGTGAAGGAAGAGAGATGCGCCTCAAGATCTTCATCCACCAGGACGGGACGGAATACTGGTCGGAGATCGCCGAGCTACCTGGATGCTTCGCGTCAGGCCGAACGCTGAGCGAACTGCGCGACGCGCTCGGCGAGGCGATTGGCCTGTACGTGTGGGACGAGCCGGCAGAGGTTGAATCGGATGAACTGATAGCGGGGCCTGGCGAGATTGACGTTCACCGCCGCGCACAGCCGTTCCCGTAGCTGGGGCGCGACCAACCTGCCCGGCCGGTTCGACTCAACCCTCTCTTGCGGCTCGTTTTTCCTCGAGTGTCCCCAACCGTCGCGCCGCCTCAGCGATCACTTCCTCCCGCTTGCAGAAGGCGAACCGAACCAGCGTCCGGGCGGCGGCAGCGTCGTCATAGAACACCGAGGTCGGAATCGCGGCGACTCCACAGCGGGCGGGTAGTGCCGCACAGAAGGCGACCGAGTCGGTGCCCACGTCTGCGTTGACGAAGTAAGTCCCGGCCGGGATCAGCGGCTGCAGCCCGGCATCTGCCAGCCCGGAGCACAGGAGGTCCCGCTTCGAGCGCAAGCCGTCACGCAGCTCCTCCAGGTACACCGACGGGAGCCGCAGCGCGGCCGCCGCTGCATGTTGCAGAGGAGTCCCTCCCGCGAACGTGAGGTATTGCTTGACGGCGCGCACGGCGGCGACTAGCTCCGCCGCGCCGGAACACCACCCGATCTTCCAGCCCGTGAAGGAGAACGACTTGCCGACGCTTGAGATCGTCAGCGTGCGGTCCGCCATCCCGGGAAGGGTCGCGATCGGGATGTGCTCACCGTCGTAGACGAGGTGCTCGTACACCTCGTCGCTGAGACACACAAGGTCGCGCTCGATACACACCCGGGCGATCGCTTCAAGCTCCTCGCGGCTGAGAACGCGACCGGTGGGATTGTGGGGAGTGTTGAGCAGCATCACACGCGCGCGCGGGCCAGCGGCCGCGTACAGCTCGTCAATATCGAGCGCGAACTCGGGCGGCCGAAGCGTCACGGGCCGCCGCCACGCCCCGGCGAACGCGATGCACGCCGCGTACGAGTCGTAGTACGGCTCGAGGACCACGACCTCGTCGCCCGAGTTCAGCAGTCCCAACAGCGCCGCCGCGATCGCCTCGGTCGCGCCAAAGGTCACCTGCACGTCTTCGGGATCGAGTCCGTAGTAGCTGCGTTGATGCTCCACCACTGCCTCGCGCAAGCTCGGCACACCGCCCAGCGGCGCGTACTGGTTCTCGCCCCCGCGCAGCGCGGCGATCGCCGCGTCGATCACGGGGGCGGGGCCGTCGGTGTCGGGAAACCCCTGTCCGAGGTTGATCGCGCCAGTCCGCTGCGCGAGCGCGGTCATCTCGGTGAAGATCGTCGTCCCGAGACCCTCCAGACGTGAGGCTCGCGGCGGCATCCCGCGAGAGACTACGGCGGAACTCGGGCTAGGCGGGGTCCGCCGCGCCCCAGACCCCAGGTCCCCGACGGTGCTCGTAGATCAGGGATGTCTCCGCGTGGGCCACCGCAGGATGGACAGCGAGGTGGTCGACCACGAACTCCCTTAGGTCCTGGGCGTCAGCGGCGGCCACCCACACGAGGTAATCGGTCACGCCCGTGAGGTGGAAGACCATCAGCACCCCGGGCAGCTCGCGCACAGCGGTGGTAAACGCGTCGATTTGCTCTCGCGCATGAACGGCGAGCCGAACCGCGATCAGCGCCTGCAGCGGGCGCCCCAGCGCGGCGAGATCGACCTCGGCGTGGAAGCCCCGGATCACGCCGCGCTCGCGCAGCGAGCGCAATCGCGCCATCGCCGTCGACGGCGCAACCCCCACCCGTTCGGCAAGTCGCTGGTTGGTGATCCGCGCATCCGCCGCGACGAGCTCGAGGATCGCCCGATCGATGGCGTCGGCGGCAGGCTGTGGATGATTCGGCATCAGGCTCGGTCGTCCGCTCCTTGCTGAACTATATTCGGCAAAGCTAGGGATATTCCGCTGATTCGCCGATAACTTGTCATATCACCGCAGAATCATCAGACTTGACGTCATGACTGACACCGCCGTCGCCCCCCTCATCAACGACTCCATCCTCGAGACGATCGGCAACACACCGCTGGTCAGGCTCGCTCGCATGGCCCCCGGCGTACGCCCGCAGCTCCTGGCCAAGCTCGAAACCTTTAACCCGGGCGGCTCGATCAAGGACCGGGTCGCGGTTGCGCTGATCGAGGCGGCCGAGCGCGCCGGCCGGCTTGCCCCGGGCGGCACGATCGTCGAGCCGACGTCGGGCAACACCGGCACCGGTCTGGCGATCGCGGCGCGGCTCAAGGGCTACCGGGTGATCGCGGTGATGCCGGACAAGATGTCCAAGGAGAAGATCGACTTGCTGCGCGCCTACGGCGCCGAGGTGGTCGTTGCCCCCACCGACGTCCCCCCGGACTCGCCCCAGTCCTACTACCGCGTCGCCGATCGTCTGACGGAGGAGATCCCCGGCGCGTTTCAGCCCAACCAGTACTTCAACCAGGCCAACCCGCAGGCCCACTACGAGTCGACGGGACCCGAGCTGTGGGAGCAGACCGGCGGTCGGATAACCCACCTGGTGTGCGGCGTTGGCACCGGCGGAACCGTGACCGGCACCGTCCGTTACCTGCGCGAGCGAACGAGCAGCCTCGAGGTGATCGGCGCCGACCCTGAGGGATCGATCTACTCCGGTGGGCCCGCGAACGTCCGCCCCTACCTGGTCGAAGGCGTTGGCGAGGACTTCTGGCCGCAGACGTTCGACCCGTCGGTTATCGACCGCTGGATCACCGTCTCTGACCGCGACGCATTCCTCACCGCCCGGAGGCTCGCGCTGACCGAGGGCATCCTCGCGGGCGGTTCCGGAGGGCTCGCGGTCCACGCGGCGCTGCAGGTCGCGAGCGAGGTCTCCGACCCCGAGGCGGTGATCGTCGTGATCCTGCCCGACGGCGGGCGCTCCTACCTGTCGAAGATCTACTCCGATAGCTGGATGCGCCAGTACGGCTTCCTCGAGCGGGAGTCCAGGCTGGTCGTCGGCGATGTCCTGGGGCGCAAGCGCGAGGCCGGCGAGATCCCCCCACTGGTGACCGTCGAAACCCATCACCGCGTTCGGGATGCCGTCTCGCTGCTGCACGAGCATCGCGTCTCGCAGCTGCCCGTCGTAAGCCCCCACGACCCCACCACGGTGGTCGGTGCGATCAGCGAGCGCGGGCTGCTCAAGCGGGCCGCCGATGACCCGTCGCGGCTCGACGCAGAGATCGTCGAGGTGATGGAGCCGCCGTTTCCCGCCGTGTCGACCGAAGATCCCGTGCGCGAGGCGGTCGAGCTGTTGGTCGGCGACCAGCAGGCGCTGCTCGTGACCGACCACGGCCACCCGGCGGGAATCGTCACGCGAGCGGATTTGCTGGAAGCATTGGCTTCGTGACCGAGCGAGAGCGAGGCCGCGACGGGTTCGCGACTCAAGCCGTCCACGCCGGTCTGACGCCGGACCCGGCGTTTCGCTCGGTCATCCCGGCCATCCACCAGACCAGCACGTACGCCCAAGACGGCCCGGGCGAGTTCGTCGAGGATTACGACTACGCCCGCTCCGCAAACCCCACCCGGGCGGCGCTCGAGCACGCGATCGGCGAGCTGGAGGACGGGCTCGCGGTGGCCTTCGCCTCAGGCCTTGCCGCCGAGCATGCGCTGATCACCGTCGTCTGCGAGGCCGGCTCGCACATCGTGCTCCCGGGCGACCTCTACGGCGGCACCTACCGGCTCGTGGACAAGGTGCTGGGTCGGTGGGGGCTCGCGCACGACCTCGTCGACCAGTCGGACCTCGATGCGCTCGAGCAGGCGATCCGCGATGAGACCCGGTTAATCTGGGTCGAGAGCCCGACGAACCCGCTGCTGGGCGTTATCGATATCGAGGGCGTCGTGGCGAGGAAGGCGGGCGCGCTGGTCGCGGTCGACAACACCTTCGCCACCCCGTTCAATCAGCGCCCGCTGGAGCTCGGCGCCGACTTCGTCGTGCACTCGACGACCAAGTACCTGGGCGGTCACTCGGATGTCGTCGGCGGCGTGGTGGTTACCCGCGACGAGGATTGGTACGAGCGCCTGCGCTTCGTCCAGAACGCGGTCGGCGCGGTTCCGGGGCCGATGGACTGCTTCCTGGTCCACCGCGGGCTGCGAACCCTGCACCTCCGGATGGAGGCCCATGCCCGCAGCGCCGCCGCCGTGGTCGAGCTGCTCCGCGCCACCCCCGACGTGCAGGACGTGCGCTGGCCCGGCTACAGCGGCATGGTCAGCTTCCGCCACCCGCGCGCGGCGCAGATCGCCGGCCGCACGCGCCTGTTCACCCTGGCCGAGTCACTCGGAGGAGTCGAGTCGCTGATCGAGGTGCCGCAAGCCATGACCCATCAATCGGTCGAGGGCTCCGCCGCCGCGGTCCCGCCGGATCTGGTCCGGCTCAGCTGTGGGGTCGAGGACCCGCGTGACCTGGTGGCAGATCTGGAGCAAGCGCTGTCGTAGCAGGGCTGCGGTCGTTGCCTGCTCCCACGCGGTTTGCGAAGATTGCGCTCGAGGGTGGTCTGTCAACGAGGATCGAGGGGGAGACATGCGGAAGAGCCTTGCCAGCGCGTGGAGGGCTAGGTTCTGGGTCGGCCTAGTTGGTGTCTTGCTGCTGTGTCTGGCCGCGGTCCCCGCTGATGCCGCGAGGAGGTCTAAGAGACCGGCGCTGTCGATCTCGGTTCTTTCGGGCCGCGCCGATCTGGTCAGCGGGGGCTCGGCGCTGGTGGCGATCAACCTGCCCCGCTCCGACAGACGGCGGGTCAAGGTCACGCTCGGCCGCAAGAACGTGACGCGGGACTTCGCGATCCGCCAGGACGGGCATTTTGAGGGTCTGGTCACGGGTCTGCACCTGGGACGCAACGTGCTGCAGGCGACGCTCCGCAACGGCTGGGCCACGCGGATCACGCTCGTCAACCACTCGGCCGGCGGGCCCCTCTTCTCCGGCCCTCAGCTCGAGCCGTGGATCTGCGAAGCAGGAGCGACCGACGCGAAGTGCGACCAAGCGCCGACGTTCACGTACGAGTACATGTCCACCAACCCCTCCAAGCACGGATTCCAGCCTTACGACCCCTCCAGCCCGCCGTCTGACGTCGCGCAGACGACGACGGACCAGGGGGTCACGGTCCCGTTCATCGTGCGGACTGAAACCGGCTATATGGATCGCGACCAGTACCAGATCTCGGTTCTCGACCAGCCCGGCAAGCCGTGGAGCGCGGTTGCGCCCCAGCGTCAGTTCGATCACAAGCTGCTGATCCTGCACGGGGCTTCCTGCGGGGTCGACCATCAGACGGGCACCGCTCCGGCGACAACGGGCGACGCCGCGGGCGATTACGCGCTTGGCAAAGGCTTCATGACGATGTCGGCCGCACTCGACAACAGCGGCCACAACTGCAACCTCCCGCTGCAGGCCGAGTCGCTGATCATGGCCAAGGAGCACGCCATCAAGTCCTACGGCACGCTTCGCTACACGATCGGCACCGGGTGCTCGGGCGGCTCGCTGGCCCAGCAGTGGATCGCGAACGCCTATCCGGGCGTCTACCAGGGAATCCTGCCGACCTGCTCGTTCCCGGATGCCTGGAGCACCGCGACGCAGTTCCTGGACTATCACCTCCTGCTGGCCTACTTCCTGAACACTTCGAAGTGGGGGCTCGGCGTCGCGTGGACGCCGGCTCAGATGGGAGACGTCCTTGGGGGCCCTGACGGCCTGCAGAACGCCGAGGTCTCTGACGAGGCGCAGTTCCACGTTGCCGTCCCGACCGATCCATGCAACGGCACCACCGACGCCGACCGCTACAACCCGCAGACGAACCCGGGCGGCATCCGCTGCACGATCCAAGACGCGGCCGTCAATGTCTTCGGGCCGGAGCCAAAGGCGCTGTGGTCCCCCAACGAAGTGAAGGTCGGCCACGGCTTCGTCCGTCCACCAATCGACAACGTCGGGGTTCAGTACGGGTTGGCGGCGCTGGAGTCAGGCGCGATCACCCCCGCCGATTTCGTCGATCTGAATGTGAAGATCGGCGGACTGGACATCGACGCCAACCCGATCGCGGCCCGCGACAGCGCCTCCTCCTCGTCGCTCGCGAGGGCCTACCGCAGCGGAATGATCAACGAGACCAACAACCTCAACCAGACCGCGATCATCGACTGCCGCGGCCCCAACCCGGGGCTGTTCCACGACGCGTATCGCGCGTTCGCTGTCCGCGCCCGCCTCGACCGCGAGCATGGCACCCATGCCAACCAGCTGATCTGGGAAGGGCCGGTCGCGCTGATTGCCGACAAGGACTGCGAGCTCAACAGTTTCATCGCGATGGACCAATGGCTGACCGCCGTCGAGCGAGATCACAGCCGCAGGTCGCTGCCGCAGAAGATCATTCGCGATAAGCCCTCAGGTCTCTCCGACGAGTGCTGGGACGGCAGCGGAACCAAGATCTCGAACAGCCTCTGCCCAGCCGGCGTGGTGAACGTCGAGGGCACGCCGCGAACGGTGGCGGGCGACTCGATCACCACCGACGACAACAAGTGCCAGCTCAAACCGCTGAGCCCCGCCGACTATCCCGGCATCACGTTCACTCCCACTGAGTGGACCCAGCTCCAGCAGACGTTCCCCTCAGGCGTCTGCGACTACTCAAAGCCGGGTGTCGACCAACAGCCGACGATTCCGTGGTTGACGTATCAGAACGCAAAGGGGGGCGTGATCTACGGCGGGAAGCCGATGGGGGCGCCGCCGGCGTCGCGTGAGTTCCATGTTGCCACGGGGCGGCCGAGGGGATAGGGACACCGCTGAGATCAGAATGTACGCCGAAGACGTTCCTGCGAAGGAGAGTCTGCCCCGGGGGTGATCTGCGACTTTGCTCCTCAGCACGAGGGCAGAACTCCGCTTCATGTTTCAAGTTGCTCACAAGCTGGGCCGATTGACCACGAGTGCATTCGGAGCTCGATGAGCAGGAGCGGCGCGAGGTCAACCGTAAGGCCAGGGAGGCAATACTCCTCGTTCTCAAGACACTCGGCGGTGAAGCGAATCGGCGAGTCCTAATCGATCGCGCACGACGTGACGGGGGCTTTAGCCGGCGGGAGCTGAGCGCGCTGGCCCCGGAGAACGCGCGCCGAAATGCCCCACATTTGTGGATTATCGGCTGTCCTGGGCCCTTAGGAACCTCAAGCACGACGGCCTTTTGGAGAACCCTAGGTGGAACGTTTGG
Source organism: Solirubrobacteraceae bacterium (assembly GCA_035505215.1). Lineage (GTDB taxonomy): Bacteria > Actinomycetota > Thermoleophilia > Solirubrobacterales > Solirubrobacteraceae > Palsa-465. The sequence goes on from DATJQY010000015.1 coordinate 126,731, forward strand.
CTGTGGGTGCCGAGTGAATACTGGTCCGCCTGCGCCGGTTGAAAACTGGACCACGTGGCGCTGAGTCGGAGCCGTCCGACTGGTCCCGGAGCCTCGCCTGATCAAGCGATCGGGCGAGGAGGAGTGTGTGATCGGCGTGGAGCGGTGGGCTGAGATCAGGCGGTTGTACTTCGTCGAGAAGCGCTCGAAGCGTGCGATCCATAGGTTGACCGGGGTGCATCGCGACACGATCACGCGGGCGCTTTTATCGACGCCGGTCTAGGCCACCCAGCGAGCGTCCGCGAGCTCGTCCCTATAGGTGCCGGTGGCCAGGAAGGTCCGCAACCGTCGGCCGTCGGCCAGCGGCCGCACTTTCGCCGTCGCCTCACCGGGGGTCCGGGCCTCGGTGGCGAACACCTCGCGATATCCGGGGTCGTCGGGAGCCCGGTCAGGATCAGTGGCAAACACCAGATAGCCGCGGCGGGCCGCGCGCCTCTGATTGGCCTTCTCCAGCTGAGTGCGCTCCTCCTCGAGCTCCTCAGCCCAGGCGGCAAGATCGATTTGCTGGCCTTGCTCTGAGTGCATCGCGCGGGACATCTGACTCATCTTGACAGTAGCGCCAGACGGCCTGGCCGCCGCAGATTTTTACGCTTCTGTTGCGATTCCGCTGGCGTTGAGGAACCGCCGCAGTCCGTCCATTGTGTCCCCGTCGAATACGTCGAAGAGCTTCTGCGGGACCTTCTCGTAGGCCCATTCGCGGCCAACGAGACGGGTCGCGTCCTGACACCATCGCCTGGCCCTCCGGTCTTTGAGCGCGACATCCAGATCCTCCTGGCCCTTCGTCTCGACGATCAAGCACGTGTCATCGCTGAGCCGCATGACGAAGTCCGGGTAGTAGTAGCGAAGCGCGCCAGATCTCGAGATGTACTCGAGGGCGAAGCGGCTATTCATCGTGAGCTTCGCCCAGGCCGTGACGTCCTGCGCGCGATCCAGGAAGCGCGCGAACCTGGCTTCGAGCGAGCTGTCCACGGGCGTTAGGTTGAAGACGGTGTGCTCACCCGCGACGGTTTGCCGGGACCAGGGGAATGGAGGGGTCTCGGAGACCCGCAGGACGCTCTCCTCGATCGTCGGCTCACGCTCAGTGATGGAAAGCGCCCGAATGGCGTCTCTGAAGGCACCTACGACGAGCGCCTGGGCATCGTTCTCGGCCAGACGCCGAAGGATGACCTTGTCGTCGAGCTGGACAGGTCCTTCAAAGACGCGTTCGCGGAGGTAGTCCCGCACCATCGGGGCGAGGGTCGCGAAGGCACCTGACAAGCGGTCTACGCCGCTCTCACGGGCGACGCGATGTGTGTAGTAGGTGATCGCTCCTGAGGGATCCTCGGCATACGGGACGTGGAACTCGTACTCCTCGATAACTCCCTTGTCGATCAGGTGGAGGCCCCGATACTTCACGTATTCGTCGGGCTCCACATCCGGGATGGTCAGCTTCGCCTTAGGGTCAGCGATTGCCGTGGGACGCAGCTCGCTCAAAGGACTGTCCGCTCGCGCGAGCGCCCGTGTGAGCTGGGGGATCACGATGTCGAACCGACGTCTCGACTCATCGGGGAAGATCGTTACCGCGCCGGGCTCAATCTTGTCCGCCTGCTCCTTTTCGACCACCAGCCCGCCGTCTAACTCGGCGGACCAGAGATTTCGGAACGCCTCGTGCTCGATCACGACGACTCGCTCGTCGAAGCCCGAGCCTGGCGGTGTCATCCGCCGCAACCCACGGCCCAGCGCCTGCTCGGGCAAGATGCGATTCGCAGCCGAGAGCGGTCGCAGGGTCACGATGACGCACACGTTTCGAACGTCCCAACCCTCTCGGAGCATGAGCACGCTGACGATGCAGCGGATCCGGCTGTCCTGCTCATCGACCTCGCGTGCCGCCTGCCGCGCAAGGTCGAGGTCATCTTTGGTGATCTCGCCCGAGCGATTGGTGTGGATGACCAGGAGGTGATCACCGGCGAACTCGGGGAGTCGCCGCAGGTAGTCGCCGGCCTCGTCGGCGGCCAGCGTGTTCTCGCACATCACGAAAAGCACCGGCCTCTTTCCAGACGGCGAAAGCTTCTCGTTGAAGACTCGCCAGCGGCCGACGGCCACGTCGAGCCACTGCCGGTTTCGCTGGAACGAGGTGTCGCCAAGCTCGACTTGCGCACCCGTCACCTCGCCGATCACAGGAGTCTTCACGATCCCATCAGCAACCGCCTGCGCTAGCGGGTAGTCCACGACAACATGGCGAAACACACCGCCCTTCTCGTACTTCGGAGTGGCCGAGAAGTCGAGCTGGGAAACGACCCCTGCGACCGGATCCTCCGGAGCTCGGTGGCGGAGCTCGGCATGCAGACGCTCGATCGACTGGTTCCACTTGAGCTTTTCGTCGTGAACGTGGTGCGCTTCGTCGTTGAGCACCATGATGCGCTTTCGCGTTGTGATGCGGTCGAACAGCTCCTCAGCGGACGAGGCGTCGAGGTCGCGGTTGACCCGTGGACCAACCATCGCCTCGACGGGATTCGGAGCGCCACCCTTCCGGCCGGACGTCGGGGGCTCGTAAAGGCGCTGGACGTTCGTCAGGTACAGGACGCCGACACTCGTCACGGGCGTCGGGTCATCCTGGAGCAGGACTGTCAGGTCGAAGTCCTGCGACCACTCGGGTGGGATCAAGGGGTCGCGGCGAAACGTCCTGGTGTCACCAAAGTCGGCCTTTAACCGCTCGAAAACGATCAAGTTCGGCGCGATGACGAGGAAGGAACCGGTCATCGCGGACTCCGGCTCGTAGAGCCAATGGAAGTAGGACCAGACGATGCACAGACTCATCGCCATCGTCTTACCTGAGCCAGTAGCCATCTTGATGGCGAGGCGCTGGCGCTTTGGTTCCCCGGGCTCGATTCTCATGCCGTGCTCGGAAAACTCGAGCAGGTCCTTTAGCCCGCGGACCAGCTCGATTTCGGTGAGGTAGATGACCGTCTCGACGGCTTCGCGCTGGCAGAAATAGAAGCGGAATGGCTCGCCGCTCTGGGTTCGGTGATCGTCTGCGAACCAGAATCCCAACAGGCGGCGCGATGTGTCGGAGATTCCGGGGTAGCGCTGCGCACGCCACGCGTCGACCCGGGCACGCACGCCGTTGACGGCGTATGTGCCCTCGCTGGGCCTACGCCGCTCTGGGACGCCGTAAGGATCTCCCCGAGCCTGCTCGGCCGCCGTGGTCGTCACTTGATCGTGACCTCAGCCAGTTTCGTCGTGTCGTTGCCGAAAATGTCGATGATCTTCACGACGATCGAATATCGACCCGATCCCGAATACTCGTGCCAACCGCTCTCCGTGGCTAGTGCCGGTGTGCCGCGTGTTCGGTAGGCCTGCCACTGGTTGTGGAACACGTCATCCTTGAAGTCGTAATCCACGGACCAGTAGTCGATGAGGTCAGACCACGACTGCACCCGCTCGCGGACGTTGGGTGGGATCAGCTCTTCGCTAGGGATCGCGAAGTCCTTGAGTACGACACATGCCTCGCGGCCCTGCCGCCGAACGTCGAGGTCAACATAAGCAAGTTCGAAGAAGCGCACCGCCTCAGTGTCAGTGACCCGGCGCTCCATCACCTCACGCGGGATCTGCCGGGGGCGAACATCTAGACCTCGGCGCCGTCCACGTTCCGTGATGGTGTCGTGCAATCCCATCTCCCACTCCCAGCCGAGGAGATCGCAAGCCTCGATGCCGTTATCCGCCATCTCGTCCATCACGTCCTCTGTCTCGTCGATCGTGACCGGCGCGTCCGTTGCACCGACGTGGACCATTCGACCTGCTTTGCGCCCGTGCAAGTGCTCGAACCCTTCGACGGCTTCCGCGCGGTAGAACGCCAGGATTGTGTCGAGGTACGCCCTCAGGACTCCGTTGCCGGAAGTGAGCTGCCAGCGCTGCCGCTCGTAGGCGCCAAGGTTCCTGATCTCAAACGGGTGACAGTCCGCGACATCAAGGAGGCGCTTGCGGGTCGTATGGATCGCGAAGCGGCCAAGGTCGCAGCCGATCCAATGGCGTCCCAATTGTTCGGCGGCCACCAGGGTCGTCCCGGATCCGCAGAAGAAGTCACCAACGAGGTCTCCGGGATTACTCGATGTCTCGATGATCCGCTTGAGCAGCGCGAGCGGTTTCTGAGTCTCGTACCCCGTCCTCTCAGCCGCCTGAGAGTTGATCGGCGGGACATCGGTCCAAAGGCTGTCGACCGTCTCGCCTTCGAGTTCGTCGAGGTAGCGTTTTCGACGAATGCGGCGTTGCGGGTCAGCAGGTATGTAGAGCCGGCCCTCGGCCTCCATCTGCTCCATGCGCTCCCGCGAGACCGCCCATCCTTTGGGCGGTGGAGCATGCCCCTTGTAGTCGTACACCAGATTCGGGCGGTACGAGGGGCTGCTGATGTTGTCGAGGTGATACCGGCGCCCGTCAGCGTCAACCTGGTTGAACTTCGACGACAGGTAGGCCTCGTTGCTAGCGGCGTACTGCCGCTTGAACGGTGTGTTCCGGCTCCGCGCGTAAAACAGGATGCTCTCCGTCGTAATCCCAAAGCGGATCGCCGCGGCGGTTGTCTCACCACGACCTGCTTTGCGTTTCCACACGATTTCGTTTCGGAAGTTCTCGGCGCCGAACACCTCATCGCATAGGAGCTTCAAGTAATGGCTGACGTTAGTGCCGCAATGAAGGTAGAGGGCACCATCCTGCCGCAAGAGCTCGTGCATGAGGACGAGCCTCTCGTACATCATTCCTAGGTAGGACGAGAGCCCGCCCCCCCATGTGTCGCGGTAGGCATGTTCCTCGAGGATCGAGGGTTCCTTTACGACGCTGGCGTCGCCAAGTTGGACGCGGACCGAGAAATCGTCCCCGGTAGCGAACGGCGGATCGGCATAGATCAGCTTGATCTGACCCGCGTACTCCGACAGGAGGCTGCTCATCACCAGCTTGTTGTCTCCCCAGACCAGGAGGTCCCGGGGATACGACTTACCGACGCCGTCCTCGGCTCCGAAAAGCGCTCCGGCCTCCCGCTCTCGCGTAGCTCGCGACTCGTTGATTGTCTCGACGGTCTGGAATGGCAGGGAGAGGCGCTCGAGCTCGGTCGGCTTTCCTTCCCATTCGAGACGAACTGCCACGGCCTACCCCCTCAACGTACGGTTCTGCCGAAGCCTAAACGCCGAATCGGAGGGAGCCGTGGGATACCCTCCAGCGCCGCAGCGTAGACCTAGATGCCGGTGCCTCAAGCGCCCGTGCGCTGTCCGGAGCGAACCTCTGGCGCCGCGGTCTCCCGCTGCAAGCCGTCAAACACTTGACCGAACCAAAGCAAGGCCGCCTCGCCATCCTTCACGGCTACGTCGCTGACGTTTCTGCTATGGCGAATGGCGTTTCGCAGCTCTGCGAGTTGGGAGAACCTGGCCCCGAGGCCTTCTTTGGTCCCGAAGATTGGTGCGAATTCCGCCCAGGTCGGCTTGGCAGTAAGCACCTCCTGGACATCCCGCAGATCCAGGTACTCCAAGTACCTGCCGAGGTCGTTGCCGACACGCCCCGTAACGGCTGGTTCCTTGCGGAACGCCGAGGACATCCGCTCGCGTGCCTTTGCGGCGACATGAGACGGGAGGCGGCTGGGATCGTTCCCGAACTGGGAGAGGATCAGGTCGCGCAGTGCGAGCTCCACACTCTCGATGCGTATGTTGAGCTTCGCCAGGTGCGGCGGGACCACTGGGGCCGGAGGGGCCATCCCTCCCGATCTTTCCGCGAGAGCCTCCATGAAATGCTCAATCCGCCACGAGAGGAAGCCGTCGAAGTCGTCGCCTGCCAGGGGGCTATCGGTCCCCGCCGGCAGCCGGTGGCTCTCTAAGACGTTGTCGAGCTCCCGGCCCAAGGCCGCGCGGATCCCCTGTAGGTACACCGACGGCGCCTTCTTGCCGATGCTCGTGTTCGTAGCCCGATCGATCAAGGCGTGGTTCAAGACGGAGTCGACTTCGCCCCCGCGGCCGATGTCCTTCAGAAAGCCCCTTGGGAATACGTGGTGGTCGTCCACCCTGTCTGCCTCGATCACATCTTGGGTGAGCGGCCGCCCCGTGTGGAAGTCCCTCGGCCGTGAGGTGAGCGTGAGCGCGATCGTTGCGCGATACAGCCCCTGTTGCCGGATCGTGACCGACCGCCACCGCTGCGCATCCCATACGAAATCACGGACCACCGGCGGTTCTTCGCCGCCTGTCAGCCAGCTCGTCAAGACGGGAGCATCGCGTTCCGCCAGCGTTGCCGACGAGCTCTCGTATTCGCCGGTGAAGCAGGCGCACCAGAACCAGCGCTTAAGCTTTGCGCGCATCGCTCCCTGATCGGGCCCCACGGCCTCTGCGACCTGACGCCAAGCCATCGCCAACGGGATGAGCATCGGACGGTAGGGGAGCCACTTGCTCACGAGAACGCCGCACTCGTCTCGGAGTAGCGCGATGGCTCCAGCCATGTCCTCTACCGCTATATCCCAATGCCGGGCAATGTCGTCGGCCGCCAGCGATAACACGGTGCTGCGCTTGCACGATCTCCCGAGTCGGAGTGCGATGACCTGCAGCAAGTAGTACGGCTCGATCCCGAAGTCTTCGAGAATTGGGTGGTCGCGAAGCGCTGACGCCCAGTAGTCGTGAAGGCTGAGTCCTCCCTTGAACGCGCGCGCGCTGATCAGCTCAAATGGCGTGAGCGGCTTGCCGGTCCGGTTGAGCGTCTCGAAGATGGTGCAGACCGCCTCCAGCTCGGTGGTCTCGGGGAGGATGGTGACCGGGAATCGGTACTGAGCTAGCGGCTGGATGTACGCGTCCTCCACCCCGTACAAGAGATCCCTGAGTCGCTCGGGATCCTCCTCGCCACGGAGCCGGATGACTTCGTCACGCCATCTGGCTGGGCCGCCGTTTCGGACGGCCGCGAGCGGCATCATGAGAGCATCCGCCTGCGCCTCGCGGGTAGCGAGGGGTGTCGCCCGTTCGCTGCTAAAGACGCGGACAGCGTCATTGACTTCGGCACCCGCAATCAACGCACCGACGTCGAGAAAAAAGCGTGATTGGCCAACGCCAAACAGTGCTTGGTACAGAGAGGTCAGTCGTTGCTGTCCGTCGAGGACGAGGTGAGACGGCCGGACGTTAAGCGGAGGCGCCTCCTCGGCGGCACGAGCCTTGAAGACCGAGCTTCCTCCCTGGAGGAAGAGCAGTGCCCCCGCCGGGAAGGACCTCATAATTGAAACGATGAGCTCCCGAGTGGCGTCAGGCGCCCAAACAAAGCTGCGCTGGAAGTCAGGGAGAGCCAGCTGTCCGTTATCAAGCTCATCGAGCAGCTGAAGCATGAGGCGCGGGTTCGTCTGGAATTCGGCGACGGCCGCGCGCGCCGGCACGTCGGCGTTAGCAGGCAGGGTGACGCGCTCGGCAACGGCAGGACGAGCTTCGGCTCGACTGGAGACGCGCGGCACGATGGGAGCCGGGGCTGGGTCGTTCCCGTGTGCAGCGGCCAGCTTCAGCAGCTCTTCCGCATGGTTCGGCCGCGTCAGCGTCAACAAGCTCCCCAAGCTGTTGCGCGCTCCGTATGACAACTCGTCCCTGTCGACGCGCGCGAACCACCGGACCGGTCGCGCATGTCGATATTCCCGGAGGGCCGCTCCCGGAGGTCCAGCGGCGCCGATCGGTTCCTCTAAGTAGAGATACGGGCCTGCGACGCGTCCGAGCAGCAGGGTCCGCGTAGCCGGCTCTGGCGTAACCACGAGGTCACCTTCGGCGATCGTGTGCACCACGCGGTAGATGATGTTGACGGCCTGCCCTCGTTGGGTTCCCTTCATATCGGGAAAACAACTCGTCACGACCCTCTCGAGTTCATCGCGGGAAAGCCGTTGGGCATCGCCGGTCTGGCCCCATCCGACCACCGCAAGCCCTTTCTCGACGAACGTTGCTGCGAACATTCCGTCGCGGCCCGCGCGGAGCATCCACACCACCGCCTCCGAGGAAGCATCGTCTCTTTCCTCGACGAGCTTGCCCATGTCAGCAAGCCAAGCGGCGTAGCTGGGACAGTTGCGCCGCAGAAATTCCCAGTCAATTCGATCAGCAGTCGACCCCAGGACCGCGCGCCCGGTGTCAGTGATCGACACCGACGAAGGCCCCGGCTGCTCAAGCAGCCCAGCCTTGACGAGGTTGGTCCTCGTCCAGCCGATTCGGTTATTCAGAACGGTTTGACCGGAAGGGTGCCGCCGTCGCCGGCTCGCCTCATCGATCCCGACAAGGTCGGCCACAGCCTCTGCCGCATCGACGAGGTTCCAGGTCGCCCCATCTGCTACGGCTTCAAGAAGCGGGCGGAGGAGCTCCTCGACGCCAGGCACTCCGCCAGGCCTGTCCTCCGCAGCCTCGTCTGCCCTGCTCTCTCCCCCTACAGCCACGGGGCGAATTATCCGCGATCTTCGCTTCTCGGGGCCTCGCGGAGGATCACCTGGGCGATCTCACTCGCGCCCTCGTCCGGCTGACAATCAAGCAGCGCCATCAGAGTCCGCTTGACGCATTAGCGCTAGCAACGCCGCCTCCAGCTGGGTTACTCCCGATCTGGCGACGCTCATCCAAGACCGTCACCAGATCGGGAGTGGACCCGCTGCGGCTCAGGGGAAGCCACAAATAAAGAGATCGGGATCCCAAACCGTTGCCCGCAACAGTTGCCTGCTACCGCTCCGCTCCCGCATAAGAAACAGGAAAGCCGCAATTTCCGGGCCTTTCCTCCAAGCGGACGACGGGTCTCGAACTCGCGACCTTCGGCTTGGGGAACCCGACGAAGCGCGTTCGATGACCTCGCATCGATGATGCTGATGAGATTGGTCAGCGAACCCGCGGAAACCGCGAGGGTGGCGTCCATCCGGTCGGGCTCGCGGCGTCCGGCGTAGAGACGGTCCCAGAGTCGTCCGATCCGCTACGTCTGCATGAGAACACGATCGCTAGACGCTCCGCCCCAGCGAGCCTAAGGTCGCTTGGCTGTGTCGTACGAATCGGCTATGTCGTACGCAATTACGAAGCTCGGAATGGAGCTTACGTTGATCCCCTCCCAGCAACCAATCGTGGACGCCCCCCTCACGATCGACACCGTCGGGCGCGACGGCTCGCTAGTGCTCGTCGTGGAAGGCGAACTCGACATCGCCACCTCTTCGTTGCTCGACGAGGCGCTGGTACGGGCGCGAGGCACGAACGCAGCGAGCATCGTGGTTGACCTTCGCGCTGTCAGCTTCATCGACTCCAGCGGCCTGCACGTCTTGATCAGACATACCCGCCAGGAAGACGGTCGCGCGCGTGTCCGCCTGACCAGGGGCTCGCCCCAGACACAGCGGTTGTTCGAGCTGAGCGGCGCCATGCACCACTTACCGTTCGTCTCTGGTACCGCCGAATGAGCAGGTGGATCGCATACCGACGGAAGGCCGAGTCGGCCGATCTCAACCTAGACCTCGTCCGCGTCCGCCTCGGCACCCGCGGCTGGCGTCAGGCCCCGCGTCTGCAGCCACAGCTCGAGCATCGGATCGGTTAGGCGCACCCGGCCCTCGTCCCGGATCACGTCCGCCTTGGCGACGAGGCTCTCGAGCGCCTTCCCGATGCTTGAGCGCTTGATCCCGACCGCTGAGGCGGTCTCTTCGCTGAAGAGCGGCGTGCCGACGACCGCCACCGCGCGCGCCACCCTGCGCTCATTGGTCGTGAGGCCTCGCCAGATTGCGCGCATCAGCGGGGTCACGTCTCGGGCCGCCTGGTCGAGGGCGGAGATCCACGTGCCCTCGTCGGCGGCCCCGCCCTTCGTCGTGCGTTCCCACAGGTAGTGAGCGAGCATCATGCTCCGCTGCGGATGGCCGCGCGTGAACTCGACGAGCGGCGCTAGCGCGGTGCCGACGTCTCGGTGGGTCGCGTGGAAGCGGGTCGCGACGTACTCGGCAACCGCCTCAAGCGGAAGCGGCGCGAGCTCCTTGGGTACCGCCTGATCGAGGAGCGGGCGCCGGGGATCCGCGAACAACTGCTGCATCACCCCCGGTGCGGAGCCGGCGAATCCGTACGTGGCGGCCTGGGTCTGGTGCTGGATCACGCTGCGGATCTTCCCGTCAGCCCCCTCGACCGCGAGGACATCCTGGATCTCATCGAAGATGATGAGGCTCGCCGTTCCGTCGCGATCGAACAGCGCCCGGGGGAGCTCCAGGAGCCGAAGCAGGACCGACTCGGGATCGACGTTCGGGTTGCGCTGGAGCGTTGCGGTGAAGCCGCCGCTGCCAAGCGAGAGCCCGATATTCCACGTGCGGAGCAGGTTCTCGACCGTCTTGCGAATAGGGCCTTTGAGCCGCTCGTACGCGCGCTCGATGCGCACCACGATCTCGGCGATCGACAGGACGTCTTGGAGGTCGACGAGGACCGTGGCCATGCCCTCGTGCTCGGCCGCCTCGAGCACTCGCCGCAGAAGTGTCGTCTTTCCGTATCGGCGCGGTCCTACGAGCCGAAACGAATGGCCGCCGTGGGCTAGTGCCAGCAGATCGTCGGCCTCGGGATCGCGGTCGATCATCTCCTCGGGCGGGAGCGGCCCCGAGAAGCGGAACGGATTCAGGTCCCTCGCCGGCGTCACGTGCCCGAGGATACCAGGCGGGTGGAGCAAAAGTATGCGAAGCTGTTTACTTTTAGTATGCGGATCAGCATGCTGACGGCATACAGCTTCACGATGGACCCGGCGGCGTCCTGTTGGGCCTTCGCTGAAGGGGAAGACAGGTCGGACTACGGCTCAAACTCGGGCGTCGTTATCACCCGCGCCGGGTCGCGGCGTCCCCTCGCAGCCCTTGCAGCGGAGTCGGCCAGCCGAGCGGATCCGCGCTCTGTCTACTTTTAGTATGCGAACCAGTGTGCTGCCGGTATACAGAGCGTCACGAAACCCAGCATCTCCTCTCCCCTTCCGCTACGGCCACGACTGCTCGACCACCGGTCGAGCCGTCTCCCCCGACGCGCCTCCCCTACGCCGCGAACGCCTCCGCCCGGGCGATCGGCCGCTTGCCCCAGCGACTCAGCGTCGCGAAGTCGAGCAGGCGGTCGAGGTAGGAGGCCAGCGGCGACGCCGTGATTCCCGCTGGCTCGAGCCTTGCCCGCGCCTGCGTGTCGTCGAACTCGGTAGAGACGGCGAAGTAGGGGAAGTAGACCGCGCTCCGACCGAGCGCCGAGCGCTGGACGCCGGTGATGCCCTTGGTGAATTCCGCGAACTCCTCGGGCGGCAGCACCTGCGGAGGGGGTCGCTTGAAGTAGCGGCTGGCGATCTGCACCAGCTCGCCCACACTGCTCGCCTGGCGTCCGGCGGTCAGGTGGTAGACCTCGCCGATGCCGGCATCCGAGCGGCAGAGCTCGTAGATCGCGTCGGCCACGTAGTCGATCGAGACGGCGTCCACCGGCGATGAGGGAATCGCCGGCACCGCCGGGTAGAGGCCCCGCGCGAACGCCCGGAGCGGCCAGTAGAGCACGTTGAAGGCGGCCGTCCAGCCGCTGCGCTGGTCGCCCACGACGATGCTCGGCCGGAGAATCGTCGTCGGCAGCTCGGGTCGGGAGCGGACCAGCGCCTCGGCTTCGAACTTCGACTGCTCGTAGGAGTTGCGAAAGCTCTGATCGACGTCGTAGTCCGATTCGTCGAAGCGCCCGGCATGGGTCCCCGCGACGTAGGCGGTCGAGACGTGGGCGTAGCGCTCGAGTCCGCCGCAGGCGTGGGCGAGCTCTGCCAGCTCAAGGATTCGCCGGGTGCCCTCGACGTTGATCGCGCGGGCCTCGGAGAGCGGGAGCTCGAACGACACCGACGCGGCGGCGTGAATGATCTGATCGACCCGGCAGGCGATCTCCTCGCGGCGGGCGTCCGGAAGGCCGAGGCCCGGTGTGCACAGGTCGGCCGCCACCGCCTCGACCCGCCGCTCATAGCGGCCGGACCGCAGCCCAAACAAGCCCCGCAGGGTGCCGCGCACGCGCTCGGCCGCCGCCGCATCGTCAGGTGCCCGCACCGGCGCGATCACCCGACGGTCGGTCCGCTCGAGATAGCGCTCAAGGACCTCCATCCCGACAAACCCGGTGGCCCCGGTCAAGAGCAGCTCGCCGCTCATCGCGAACCCCCGGAAACCGCGCCGCTCAGCTCCAGCTCAGGCGCGCCCTCGGCGGGAACCCCCATCGCGTGAAAACCACCGTCGACGTGCAGCAGCTCGCCGGTGATCGCCATCGACAGATCCGAGAACAGGAAGCAGGCGGCATCGGCGACCGGGCGCGGATCCCCGGCGTCCCAGCCAAGTGGCGCCTGGCCGCTCCAAGCTCCGGCCAGTCGATCGAAGCCCGGGATCCCGCTCGCCGCGACCGTGCCGAGCGGACCGGCCGAGATGAGGTTGACCCGGATCGCCTCGGGTCCGAGGTCACGGGCCAGGTAACGGCCGGTAGCCTCGAGCGCCGCCTTGGCGACCCCCATCCAGTCATACGCCGGCCACGCCACCGAAGCGTCGAAGTCGAGCGCCACCAGTGATCCATCGTCGGTCATGAGCGGCCGCAACGCGGCGGCCAGGGCCTTGAGCGAGTAGGCGCTGGTCAGAAACGCCGACGCCGCGCTGTCAGGCGGCGTGTCAAGGAAGTTCCCGCCCAGCGCGTCGGGCGGCGCATACGCGATCGCGTGCAGCGCGCCGTCGACCTGGCCCCAGCGCCGGGAGAGCTCAAGACGGAGATACTCGAAGTCCTCCGGACAGCCCGCGTCGAGTTCCAGCACGTCGACGGGCACGGGCAGATGCGCCGCCGCGCGCTCGGTCAGCCGGCGGGCGCGCCCGAAGCTCGTGAGCAGGATCTCGGCGCCCAGCTGCTGCGCGCGCTCGGCGACGTGGTAGGCGATCGAGGACCGCGTGACCACCCCGGTCACGAGGATGCGCTTGCCGGAGAGCAGATCAGTCGACATCGTCGTACCTCCGGTTCCCGGCGCCGAGCGAGCCAAGCGCCCAGGCCAGCCGCGCGCGCGTCTCGGTCGGAGTCACCAGCCCATCGATGAAGCCCTCGCGGGCTGCCACGTCCGGGCGCAGATGAGTCTCCTCGTACTCGGCCGCCAGCTGCTCCCGGGCCGCTTCCGGATCCTCGGCGGCGGCCAGCTCCCGGCGGTGGATGATCCCCACGGCGGGCTTGGCCCCCATCACCCCGATCTCCGCCTGGGGCCACGCGAACACGTAATCGGCGCCCAGGTCCTTGGAGTTCATCGTGATGAAGGCGCCGCCGAACGCCTTGCGCAGCACGATCGTCACCCGGGGCACGGTTGCCTCGGCGAAGGCCTGCACGAGCGTCGCGCCGAAGCGAATCACACCGGCCTTCTCCTGGCGGGTTCCCGGCATGTAGCCCGGCGTGTCGACCAGGACGACGAGTGGGATCCCGAACGCGTTGCACTTGGAGACGAACCGGGCGCCCTTCTGGGAGCTCTCGGCGTCGAGCACGCCGCCGAGGTAGCGCGGCTGGTTGGCGATCACGCCGACGGTTCGCCCTTCGATCCGGGCAAAGCCCGTGACGATGTTCCGGGCCCAGCCGGGCGCGACCTCGAGGAGCTGGCCGCCGTCGACGAGGCAACGGGCCACCTCGCGCACGTCGTAGACACGGCGCGGATCGGCTGGCACGGAAGCGCCGGGACTCCGGTCGGGCGCCCGCCGCGGTGGCAGCGTGGGCGCGGGCTCTCCGGCGCGGGCCGGCAGGTAAGCGAGCAGCTCGCGGGCCAGGTGGGCGCCGTCGACGTCGCTGTCGGCCACGAAGTGGCAGACGCCGTTGCGCTCATGCACGCGGGTACCGCCCAGCTCGGCGGCGGTGACCTCTTCGCCGAGCGCGTCCCGGACCACGCTGGGGCCGGTCAGGAACATGCTCGACTCGCGGGTCATCACGACCCAGTCGGTGAGCGCGGGCGAGTAGGCGCCGCCGCCGGCCGAGAGCCCGGTGATGATCGAGATCTGCGGCACCTTCCCGGACATCAGGGCGATCTCGCGGAAGATCCGGCCGTAGCCGCCCAGCGCCGCGATCCCCTCCTGCATCCGGGCGCCGCCTGAGCCGACGAAACCGACCACCGGGGTCCGCGAGCGCCGAGCGAGGCGCATGACGCGCACGATCGTGTCGGCGTGCGCCTCACCGAGCGAACCGCCGACGTAGGACGCGTCCTGGGCGTAGCAGAACACCGGGCGCCCCTCGACGAGCCCGGCGCCGCCGACCACGCCGTCACCCGCACGGGTCTTGGCGCCCATGTGACGCGAGGTCACCTCCGAGCGGATCACCTGCAGCGAGCCGGGATCACAGAGAGTCTCGAGTCGCTCGAGTGGGGTGAGCGGCTCCTGGGTTGGCGGGGCGAGGGCGAGCGAGGTCATCCCACACCTCCCAGGCAGAGGACCGCGTTGTGCCCGCCGAAGCCGAACGAGTTCGACAGCGCGACGGGCGGCTTTGAGCCGCTGCGCTCAGGAAGGGCCTGGGCGCTCCCGGGCACGTAGTCGAGGCCCATGTCCTCATCCGGCTCTTCGTAGCCGAGGGTAGGCGGCGCCACCCGGTCGGCCAGCGCCAGCACGGTGGCGATCGCCTCGACCGCGCCGGCGGCACCGAGCAGGTGGCCGACGGCGGACTTGGTCGAGGACACAGGGACCCGGTAGGCGTGCTCGCCCAGGGCGGACTTGAGGGCACCGGTCTCGGCCCGGTCGTTCAACTGGGTCGAGGTGCCGTGGGCGTTGACGTAGTCGATGTCGTCAGGCGAGAGGTCCGCGTCATCCAGGGCGCGGCGGATCGCCTCGGCGGCGCCGCGTCCCTCGGGATCGGGAGCCGTGAGGTGGTGCGCATCCGAGGTGGCCGCGTAGCCGAGGACTTCGCCGAGCACCTGGGCGCCCCGCGCCTCGGCCGCGTCGGCGTCCTCCAGCACCAGCACACCGGCGCCCTCGCCCATGACAAAGCCATCGCGGCGAGCATCGAAGGGACGCGAGATGCCGATCTTCGAGGTCGCCTCCATGGCGCCGAAGGCCGCCGTGGCCAGTGGGGTCAAGGTCGCCTCGGCGCCGCCGGCGAGGACCGCCGTCGCGTCGCCTGACTGGATCATCCGAGTGGCCACGCCGATCGCGTTCGAGCCGGCGGCGCAGGCCGACCCGATGCTGAAGCTTTGACCGCGCAGGCCGTGGCGCATCGCCACGACGCCGGCGGCGGCGTTGGTCATCATCATCGGGACCAAGAGCGGCGAGACGCGGCCGGCGCCCCGGTCGCGGAGCACGTCGTGGCCGGATTCCATCGAGCCGAGGCCTCCGATCCCGGTGCCGATCACGCATCCGATGCTCGCCGGGTCGTGGGGCAGCTCGTCGGCCCAGCCGGCGTCCTCAAGCGCCTCGGCACTCGCGGCGAGCGCCAGCTGGGTGAAGCGGTCACTGCGCCGCACTTCCTTGGCCGAGAGCACGTCGGTGGGCTCGAACTCCGAGCAGCGCCCGACGCCATCCTCGATGCCGCAGTCGCCGGCGCTCCAGCGAGCATGCAGCCGGCGGGCGCCGACGCCCAGCGGGGTGACGGCACCGAGCCCGGTGATGACTACACGCTTCATGACGCGCGGGCCGCCACCAGGTCGATCGCGTCGCCGACGGTCTTCAGCTCGCCGACGTCAGAGGCCTCGAGCTTGACGCCGAACTCGTCGTCGACGATCTGCCCCAGCTCGACCAGGTCGAGCGAGTCGACGTCGAGGGCCTCGAACGTGGCGTCGCGGGTCACCTCGGCGTCGGGACCGAAGCCTTCGATCGTTTCGATGACTACGCGCTCGACGCGCTCAGTCGTGGTGGTCGTGGACATTGGATGCTCCTTTCGGGTTGGGGGTGTTCCAGTGGACGACGGCGGCTCCCCAGGTGAATCCCGCCCCGAAGGCGGCCAGCAGGACGCGGTCGCCGGCGTGAAGCCGGCCCGCGTCACGGGCGTAGGCCAGGGCGAGCGGCAAGGTCGCGGCCGAAGTGTTGGCGTAGGAACCGATGCAGTCGACGACGCGGTCATCCGGCAGGCCGAGCTGCTCGGCCACGGCGCGGAGGATGCGGGCGTTGGCCTGGTGGTAGACGAACAGGTCGATGTCCTCGAGGCCGAGCTCCGCCATCTCCAGTGCGTCCTGGGTCGCCTCGGACATCCGGGCCACGGCGTGCCTGAACGTCTCGTGACCGGCCATGCGAATCAGCGCCTCGTCGCGCTCGACGACGATCAGCTCCGCCCCGTCCCCGTCGGCGCCCAGGGTCACGGGACCGATGCCCGTTCCAGCCTCGCTGGCAACCAGGAGGGCGGCGCCGGCGCCGTCGGCGAACAGCGCCGCCGTCTGGCGGCAGTCAGGATCGGTGATCCGAGACATCGCGTCGGCGCCGACCACGAGCACGCTGGCCGCCCGCCCGGCCTCGATCTGGGCGGCGCCGATCGACAACCCAGTAAGGAACCCGGTGCACGCCGCGCCGACGTCGAAGGCGGCGGCGTTTCGGGCCCCGAGGGCGCGGGCGACGATCGGCGCCGCGTTGGGGAGCAGCTCATCCGAGCCCGTCGTCGCGACGAGCACGACGTCCACGTCAGAGGGCTCAACCCGGGCGCGGTCGAGGGCATCCCGCGCGGCTTCCGCCGCCAGGTCGGTCAAGCGCTCCCCGGGGGCGAGCACGTGACGCGAATGGATTCCGGTGCGCTTGACGATCCACTCGTCGGTGACGCCGAGCCGCTCGGCGATCGGCGCGTTGGGGATCACCGTCGCGGGCAGGCTCGTGCCGATGGCGGCAATCGCCGCGGTCGGGCTCGCGATCGGCGCGCGGGTCGGGACCACGGCGTCGGCGGTCCGCTCAAGGGTTCCAACTTCCATATTCATCACCGTGAGGGATCCGGCCACGGCCTGCCACCCGAACCCGCCGGTTGGGGGGGACTGAAAATCAGTCCATTGGGTTCAGCCGATCAGACCCAACCGCTCGGCGCGCTTTACCGCCTCGAGCCGGTTGCGCACCTCGAGCTTGCGGTACAGCGTGCTCGCGTACTCCTTCACCGTGTAGGGCGAGAGCTGCAATCGCTCGGCGATCTCCCGGTTGGTGGCCCCCGCGGCGACCAGCTCAAGCACCTGCTGCTCGCGCTCGGAAAGCCCCGGATCGGCCTCGGGCGCGCCGGCCTCCTCCTCGAACACCGACATCCCCCGGGCGACCATCCCGACGGCCCGGATGATGTCCTTCCCGCTCCAGTCCTTGGAGACGAAGCCGCTGGCTCCGCACGCCGCTGCCGCCGTCGGCGAGATCTGCCCCGCGCCGGAGATCAAGAGCACGCGGATCCCCGGCCGGGCGGCGTGGAGGCGCTCGCAGATCTCGGCCCCGGATTCGGCGCCGACGAACAGGTCCACCAGCGCCAGGTCGATCTCCTGGCGGGTCGCGCTGGCCACCGCTTCGGCGCCGTTGTGCGCCGAGTACGAGCTCTCGATCCACGACTGGCGCTCAAGCATGATGCGAAGGCCCCAGTGCACCACTTCGTGGTCGTCGACGACGAGTACGCGGATCGGCGGTGGGAGCGTTTCGCCCTGACTCACGGCCCACCGTCGGGGACCGCGAGGCGCACCTGCCAGACCCCGGGCCGGCTCTGTCCAAATTCGAGCACGCCGCCGGCCTGCAAGGCTTCGAGCGCCGCGATCCGTAGGCCCGCCCCCGGCAGCCCCAGGTGCTGGCTCTCCCCCACGCCGTCGTTCTCGACCTCGAGGACGAGCACGCCATCCGCCCGGCGCACGCGGACCACCAGCACACCCGCGTGGGCGTGCTTGCGGACGTTGCGGACCGCCTCGGCGAGGACGGACTGCATCAGCGGCTCGAGCCGAGGCGGGATATCGGCAACCGGTCCCTCGACAGTGAGGGTGAACTCCCCGTGCTGTTCCGCCAGCCGCTCGAGCTCGGCGGCGAGGGTTGTGCCGGTCGCCTTCGGCGTGCGTCCCAGCGGGCGCTGGAGCGCCGAGCGGAGGTCGCTGAGGGCCACCTGAAGCTCATCGGCACACCGCTCCCGCGCCGCGTCCCCGAGCGCCCCGGGCGGCGAGAGCGCCATCGACACCCCGAACAGGCGCTGCACAACCTGGTCGTGAATGTCCCGGGCCAGGTCGATCCGTTGCTGGAGCTCGCGGGCCTGCTCGCCGTAGAAGGTGGCGATCCGCGCCGTGGAGGCCAGCGCCAGCGTCTTGCCGACCATCCACAGAAGCTCCCGGCCGGCCTCGTCGAGCGGCGGCGCGCCGTCGACCGGCTGGGCGATGATCACGCCCGGCCAGCGGCCGGCCGCGGCGATCGGGACGTAGACGAGCGGGTGGTCGCCCACCAGTTGGGCGAACTCGGGAGGGATCGCGTGCACGGCCGGAGGCGAGATCTCGATCACCTGATCCTCGGTGAGCGCCCGGGCGGCGTCCGGCGCCAGTTCCAAGCTCACCGGGAAGTCGGCAAACCGCTCGAGCTCGATCCCGTGGGCGCCGGCGGCCACAACCCGGCGCGTCACCTCGTCGTAGCGGAAGATCACCGCCCCCTGCATGCGAGCGATCCGACACACGCCCTCGGCGAGACGCGAATAGAACCCCGCCTGATCGAGGTCGCCCTGGTCGCCGGAGAGGACATCGACCAGCAGCTCGATCGCGTCGTGCGGGGTGCGCGCCCGATCCTGATTCTGAGGCGCCTGATGCCCGAGGACAGTCACGTACTGATGTTGACGCAGGCCGGGCTCGGCGGCTACAGGCGCTGCCGCTGGATCCCCCCGGTTGGGGGGGTTAGTCGCGTCGCCTCTATCGTCGAACGGAACCACGTAGTTCGGAAGATCTGACCGGAGGAACAACCATGCAGACACGCACGCTCGGAGAACAGGGGCTCACCACATCGGCAATCGGCCTGGGAACGATGGGTATGACGATGGCCTATGGCGCGAGCGATGAAGCGGACGGCATCGCCACGATTCGCCGCGCCCACGATCTCGGCGTCACCCTGCTCGACACCGCCGAGCTCTACGGCGGGGGGACCGGATCGAATGAGCAGCTGGTCGGCCGCGCCGTCGAGGGCTTTCGGGACGACATGGTGCTGGCGACGAAGTTCGGGTTCGTCCTCCCCCGCGAGGAGAACATGCCGCGCTACTTCGACTCGCGTCCCGCGCACATCCGCGAGGTAACCGAGAACAGCCTGCGCTATCTCGGCACCGACCACATCGATGTCCTCTACCAGCATCGCGTCGATCCCGATGTGCCGATCGAAGAGGTCGCCGGGACGGTCGGGGATCTGATCAGCGAGGGCAAGGTCCGGTTCCTCGGGCTCAGCGAGGCCGGTGTCGAGACGATCCGCCGCGCCCATGCCGTACATCCGGTGTCCGTGCTGCAGACCGAGTACTCGATCTTTGAGCGAGCGGTCGAAGCCGAGGTCCTGCCCGCGGTCCGTGAGCTCGGGATCGGGTTTGTCGCCTATTCCCCACTCGGCCGCGGCTTTCTCACCTCGGACGTCAAGCCCGCCGCCGAGTACCCCAAGGACGACATGCGCAGCTGGGACGAGCGCTGGCAGCCGGGCAACTACGAGAAGAACCTCGCGGCCATCCGTGAGCTGGAGGCGATGGCCGATGAGAAGGGGATCCGGGTCACCCAGCTCGCCCTCGCCTGGCTGCTCGCTCAAGGCGATGACATCGTCCCCATCCCGGGCACTCGGAGCCCGGAACGGCTGGCCGAAAACGTGGCCGCCGCGGATGTGGAGTTGACCGAGGATGACCTGGCCCAGATCCAGGAGATCCTCCCGGACGGCGCCCACGGAGCCCGCTACCCCGAGGCGATGCTGCCGAAGTGGTGATGCGCCGCCGAGCGCCTCGGACATCACCGGCCGCCTTCATCCAACGTTCGCTCGGTTCACGGCCATTCGGTTCACCTCTCGCGGGCTCGTGGCCGATCGATGCCGTATCGACCCAGTCAAGGAACCCACAGGTGAACCGCAAAGCTCTGATATCCGTCGTCCTAGCCCTCGGTGCCTTCGCACCCGCGGCTTCGGCACATGCCCGCCCTCATGCCTACTGGCGCACGTACCCGGTCGCCTCGTCGCTCTGCTCGCGCGTAGCCGCGGGACAGACGCCCAAGCGCCTGGCCGCCGACGCCGCCCAGATCAGCGCCGCTTGCACCACCCTGAGCAACAGCTATGAGCAGGCGGTCAGCGGGTTCGAGACGGCGGTCGCCCCAATCGCCGCCCAGGTGAAATCGACGCTCGCCGGCCTCGCGGCGGCCCGCCGGGCCGCGGTGCAAAGCCACGACCGGAGCACCTACATAACCGCTCTCCAGCAGGCCGTGACCACGCTGCAGGGGCTCCGCGCGCAGGAGCGCTCCGCCGCCCAGGCCTACGTCACGGCGATCCGGGCCGCCCGGCGCACGTTCTGGACGACGATCCACTCCCTCCCGGGAGCCGGCTCGCTACCGAGCGATAGCGGGAACCCGGCTCCGCCCTCTTCGCCCACCGTGCCGGTCCTCTCCTAGAACGCCAGAAAACGGGCGGCCCGTCCCCGGGCCGCCCATCAAGGCAAGATCAGGTGGCTGTCGCCAAACTCGTGCCACAGGTAGCCGGCGGTTAGTGCGGCCTCGTAGGAGCGCTTGACAAGCCGTTCCCCTCCGATCTCCTCGAGCATCTGGAGGTGGGAGGCCCGGGGCTCGTGCCAACCCGTGAGGAGCCCATCCACCACCTGGACGGGATGGCTCTTCGAGATCACGAGATTGGTCCAGCTCCGTCGGGGCTTGACGGTTCCATCCGCGGCCGCGGCTGATTCGAGCGCTCGGACGACGGTTGTCCCGACGGCGATGACGTGCTGTCCCGCCGCGCGGACGTGGTTGACCAGCCGCGCCGTCGACGGGGGCACCGTGAACTCCTCGGGATACGGCGGCTCGTGGGCTTCTGGTGAGGAGACCCCCGCGTGCAGGGTCACCGGGGCGATCAGAACGCCCATGGCGATCAGGCGGGTTAGGAGCTCGGCGGTGAACGGCCGCCCGGCGCTCGGCATCTCGGCGCTCCCAGGGACAGTCGCGTACGCCGTCTGGTAGGTGCTGAGCGGCCAGGGGCGGCGCACGTAGCCGTAGCGAATCGGATGGCCATGATCGTTGAGGTAGCGCTGCACGTCTTGGATGCCCTCGACGCCCGCGAGCCAGAGGCGTCCGCGGCCGGCGTAGGGCGCCAGCAGTTCGACCGTCGCTCCCCCCGGCAGCTGGAGCTCTTCCTCAACCGCCCCGTCGGCCAGCGGCGAGACTCCCGACGCGGCGCGGAGCTCGATGACGAACCGGTCCCGGGCGAGCTCGCTGCCCGGTGCGCGGGTCGAGAACCGCACTTCGATGCTCGACCCATCGTTCCGGAGCGCCGGGACCGCTGCCGGCAGTGTGCCTGAGTTGTTGATCACCACCAGGTCGCCGGGGGCCAGGTAGTCAGGCAGCGCACGAAACCGCGTGTGCACGAGCGCGTCCTGCGAACGACGGGTCACCATCAGCCGGACCTCGTCGCGCTCGAGGCCGCGCGCTTCCGGCGGCTCGCTCGCTTCGAGCGCCGGCAGGAGGTCGAAAGCGAGCGCGCTCATCGGACCGCGGCGACGACGTCCTGGGAGCGATAGCGGCCGCTGGGCAGCGTTCCCGCGATCAGCGCGAGCAGCCCGGGAACGCTCTCCTCCGGGGGCGGTCGATCGGAGATGTCCTCGCCCGGGAACGCCTCCTGATGCAGCTGCGTGCGCATGTCGCCGGGGTCAACCGAGTAGACGCGGAGCCTCGGCTGCTCGGCGGCGAGGATCGCGGTCAGCTGCTCCAGGGCGGCCTTGGCCGATCCGTACCCGCCCCAGCCCGGATACGGCTCAAGGGCAGCGTCGGAGGTGATGTTGATGACGCACCCGCCGGGCTTCATCTGCGGCAGAGCCAGCTGGATCAGCGCCAGCGGCGCCAGCACGTTTACCCTGTAGACCCGCTCGAGCTCACTCAGCGGGTAGGCGCGTAGCTCGGGCTGGGGGCTCGGGCCGAGGGCGCTCGCGTTGTTGACGAGCAGGTCGATGTGGTGGCCGGCGGCTTCGATGAGGAGCTCGCGGTGACCGGGGTCGCTGACGTCCCCCGGGACGGCCTCGACGTCGGTGATCCGTCGCAGCTCACTCGCGGCGCCCGCGAGCGCCTTCGCGTTGCGGGCGTCGAGCACGAGTCGCCACTCCCGGGCGGCCAGCTCCCGGGCCAGCGCGAGACCAAGGCCGCGAGACCCTCCGGTGATGACCGCGGTTCGCCGGTCGCCCATCAGGCTGCCTCGGGCGCCTCGCCACGGCGAGGGCGACTCGTGAGACGTTCGTAGTTCATGCGCATCAGCGCGATCACCTCAGCCACGTCCCCGTCGGTCCTGATCCGGCGGGCGCCCGGGCCCTCCGCGCCCGGGAACACGGGGTGCGGCTCGATCCGGCCCTGGCGAATCAGCTCTCTCCAGATCGGTTTCGGGAAGCTGAAGTGGGCGGCGTGATCACCATGGAGGTGCCCGATCTCTCGCCGCCCGAGACGGAAGGCGAACTCGCCGCGGCGCCCCGGTCCCGCCTCCACGCCGGGCCATGAAGTGACCTCGGCGGTGATCTGCTCACTGGCGCTCGCGGCGGTTCTGGTTGCTTCTGACGTGGCCATGTCGCTCCCTCGTGGGTTGGCTTCTGACGATGGACCCCGCAAGCTACAAGTTCAAGTTAACTTGAAGTCAAGGGCGAATTCTGCTTACGTCTGCGTCGTGGCCGAGCTGCTGACGATTTCTGAGATCTCCCGGCGCAGCGGCGTGGCCTCCTCGGCCCTGCGCTTCTACGAGGAACGGGGACTCATCCGCTCAGAGCGCGCCGGCTCAGGTCACCGCCGATACCCCCGGTCGGTACTCCGACGCATCGCCTTCATCGTCTTTGCCCAGCGCATCGGCCTCAGCCTCGAGGAGATCGGAGCCGAGCTGGCCAAGCTTCCCGCCGACCGGGCCCCCAACCGTCGCGACTGGTCGCGCCTGTCCAGCGAGTGGAGGACGCGCATCGACCAACGCATCGCCGAACTCGAGCGATTGCGGTCGGGGCTCGCCGAATGCATCGGCTGCGGTTGCCTCTCGCTGGACCGCTGCGCCCTGTCGAACCCAGATGACCTCGCCGCTCGGCACGGGCCAGGCCCGAGGTTCTGGATCGGCGATCGAGGGCCGGCCCGGTCCCCCGCGGGCCGGTCTTAGCCCCGGTTCGAGCCGACGCCGTACATACAATCCGCCGATGGGGTCTGCTGGGAGCAGCGCTCGTGCGGGGCGTGAGCGTTCCATTGAGGTGGGCGGGGTTCGCGTCCACGTCCGCGAGTGTGGGCGCGGGCGGCCGCTGCTCCTGATCAACGGCATCGGGGCGCACGTGGACATGTGGGCTTCGATGGAGCGGGCGCTGCCGGGCACCCGGTTGATCGCCTTCGACGCCCCGGGCACCGGACGCTCGGAGACCCCCTGGCTGCCCCTCCCGATTGAGCTCTTGGCTTCGCTGACCGAGCAGCTGCTCGACCGGCTCGACTACGACCAGGTCGACGTGCTCGGCTACTCCTTCGGTGGGCTGGTGGCGCAGTGCCTCACCCGGGCGGCGCCGGCCCGGGTGCGCCGGCTTGTGCTGGCCGCCTCCACCCCCGGGTGGGGAGGCGTTCCCGGGTCGCTGCGGACGCTGATGCAGATGTCAACGCCACTGCGTTACTACTGGCGGCCCTATTACGAGCGCGTGATCGGCGAGTTGATGGGGGGTCGCGCGCGCACGGATCCGGGTTTCGTCCGCCGCCACGGTGACGCGCGCCTGCATAGTCCCCCCACCTCGGTGGGCTACCTGTGGCAGCTGCTGGCGATGGCCACCAGTCCCGGCACGCTCGGGTGGCTCAAGGAGATCTCCGCCGACACGCTGGTGCTAACCGGGGACGATGACCCGGTGATGCCGCTCGCCAACGCGCTTCTGCTGGCGCGCCACATCCCCAGCGCCCGCCTGCTCGTGGCGCGCGGCGAAGGTCACATGCTGCTGATGGACGACGAGAGCGCGGTGTTTGCCGCGCTGCGGAGCTTCCTCTCCGCCGCCGAGGTCGGCCGCTCAGACGCCTGGCGGCAAGCCACCGAGGTCGACGACCAGCTCGTCGAGGAGGCCCTCAAGGCCGACGCGGGCGGTTTGGCCAACCCGGCAGGGCTTATGAGCGCGCTGGTCCGCGAGTGGACGCTGGCGGCGGCGTAGCCTCCGCAAACTCCTCCTCGATCGGCACGTCGAGCGCATCGAGCACCCGGGGCACCATCGAGTAGAAGGCGGCCGTCACGGTCAGCTCGATCCGCTGGGTCTCGTTGAAGTGCGCGGCGAGCTCCGCGTTGATGTGAGCCGGGACTCTGCCCTCGACGATCGCGTCGGTGAAGGCCAGCGCCGCCTTCGTCCGCTGATCGAACAGCGAGGAGGTCTGCCACGACTCCAACTGGGCGATCTCCGTCTCCTCGACGCCCAGCTGGGTCGCCATGTGGACGTGCTGATGCCACTCGTAGCGGGACTCGTGAAGCATCGCGGTGCGCAGGATCATCAGCTCGCGCATCCGGCGCGATGTCGCGCTGTTGCCGCGGAGCGCCCAGGCGAAGGTGATCCAGGCACGCAGCAACTCAGGCGCGTGCGCCAGACAGCGATACAGATTGACCTGCTTGGCTCCGGCGTCGCCAACCTGGGCGGCGACGTCATCGGGCAGCTTTGCGAGCGGAACGGGCGTCATCTGAGGCCTCCCTTCTCGGCTTCTGTCGTTTCGGATGTTGCGTCCGTCGGGCGGATCCCTGGGGCTTGTCGCTGCGAGCTCGGATCCAGTCGGCGATCTGGGGTCGTGAGACCTTCGCCGCCTGGCGGCCGGCCACGAGCCCGACGTGCCCTGATTCCAGGCACAGCTCGGTGACGTCCTCAGAGCCGACGAGGCCGGCCAGCGGCGTCGCGGATCGCGGAGGCACAATCTCGTCGCGGCGGCAGAACACGTTCATGACCGGGCACTCGATGTCGCCCAGACTCACCTCGCGCTGGCCCAGCGGCACCGTCCCCTTGGCGAGGGCATTGTCACGCACGAGGATCTCGACGATTTGCCGGAACACCGCGCCGGGCAGCGGGACCTGGTCGCGGGTCCACTTGTTCATTGCGATGAAGCCGGTGAGCCACTGGTCGTTCCAGAGGTTCTGGAGGACGTTGACCTGCTGGACGACGGCGTCGGTTGGCTTGATCGACTGAAAGCCCTGGTCCAGCGCCCGGGCCGGGACGATCCCGGTCGAGTCGATCACG
Organism: Solirubrobacteraceae bacterium; assembly: GCA_035505215.1. Taxonomy (GTDB): domain Bacteria; phylum Actinomycetota; class Thermoleophilia; order Solirubrobacterales; family Solirubrobacteraceae; genus Palsa-465. The sequence continues at coordinate 152,008 of DATJQY010000015.1, forward strand.
TCGGCGGGATCAAGCCGGCCCTCGACGAACATCTGGCTGAGGAAGCCCAGCTCAGAGAAGTCGCACGGCGTGGTCAGCGCGATCAGGTTGCGGATTCGGGGTCCTGAATCCGCGGCGGCGACGAGCAGTGCCAGGACTCCGCCCAGGCAGTACCCGGCGAGCGACAATTCGTCGGCCTCGGAAAACGCGCACGCGGCGGCCATCGCCTTGGGGATGTAGTCCTCCACGTAGGTCTCCAGCGTGTTCTGGGCGTCCGCCGGATACGCCCGTCCCCAGTCGAGCAGGTATACGTCGAAGCCCTCGTCGACCAGAAAGCCGACCATGCTGTTGTCCGGCAGGAGATCGAGGATGTAGGCCTGGCTGATCAGGCTGTGGATGATCAGCACCGGAGGCGCGTATTTGCGATCGTGGCTCCGGTAGCGCCACAGGCGCGCGGTGTCACGCTGCCAGACGAGGTCACGCGGTGTCTGGGCCACCGGGGCCCGCTTCAGGCCGGCGTAGTACGGGACCCCGTTCCGGACGCGGAGCAGCTGGCGTTGAAGCAGCGACGGCGCCATCAGCCGCGATCTCGGCGGGTCGCGGGCCGCCTCTTGGAGTCACCGGCCTCCGGCTCGTCCTCCTCAAGCTGCGCGCGCAGCGCGCGCAGCTGGCGCTCGACGTTGGCCAGCTGGTTGGAGACGCGGTTGACGTCGCCGCGCGACGGAAGGTTCCAGACCCCGAACCACAGCGACAGGCCGCGGTGCAGCTCGACCCGGAGGCGCTGCTGGAGCTTCCAGGCGATCGAGAGTCCATCCATGAACGTGTTGCTCTGCACCCACGACTCGGATGAGCTCGTCACCGGACGCTCGACGACATCGAACGGCATCCGCCAGACCGGCGGTGAGTTGTCGGTCTTGGGCTTCGCGGAACGATCGCCGTTTTCGGATGACTGGGGCATCGCTTCTTCGGCTACCCGTTTCGAATCCGGCTTCACCCAGAACCCCCCAAGTCGGGGGGGTGGGGTTCGACGCCGCCCCTGGTCGGGTAGCCGAAAACAGACCGCGTTTTCTGTGAAAGCCGCTCCGGCGGCCAACCCGAGGGAGGACCATGGAAACAACGCCGTCCAGACTCGAGCTGAGCCCGCTCAACTTCCTGCATCGCGCTGCTCAGACGCTGCGCGAGCGCCCGGCGGTTATCCACGGCGATCGCCGGATGAACTACGGCGAGTTCGAAGCGCGCTGCAACCGCCTGGCCTCGGCCTTGCGGGAGCAAGGCGTCGAGCGCCACGATCGGGTGGCGGTCCTGGCCCCGAACTCGCCCGCCCTACTCGAGGCCCACTACGGCGTGCCGCTGGCCGGCGGCGTGCTCGTGGCGCTGAACACCCGCCTGAGCAGCAAGGAGATCGACTACATCCTGCGCGACTCCGGCGCCCAGACGCTGCTCGTCGACCACGAGCTCCAAGAGCTCATCGAGCCGCTCGACCTGGACGGCATTGAGACCATCCTCATCGCGGACACGGGCATGAGGAGCGACCCCTACGAGAAGCTCCTCGGCGAGGGCTCGGAGGAGCCGCCTGAGAGCTGGCTTAAGGACGAGAACGAGCCGATCTCGATCAACTACACCTCGGGCACCACCGGCAAGCCCAAGGGCGCGATCTACACCCACCGCGGCGCCTACCTCCGGGCCTTCGGGGTCGCTCTGGAGCTCAGGCTCGGCTACGACTCCGTCCACCTGTGGACGCTCCCGATGTTCCACTGCAACGGCTGGTGCCTGACCTGGGCGGTCACGGCCGCCGGAGGCGCGCACGTGTGCCTGCGCAAGGTGGAGCCCGACGCCATCTGGGACCTGTTCGAGTCCGAGGGGGTCACCCACTACAGCGGCGCGCCGACGATTCATATGAACATCATCAGCCACGACAAGGCGCACAAGCTCGACCAGCGGGTGGCTGTACCCACGGGTGGCTCCCCGCCCCCACCCGCGGTGCTCAAGCGGATGCGGGATCTCAACCTGTTCCCGATCCATCTCTACGGGCTGACCGAGACCTACGGCCCGGTGATGGGCTGCAGCTGGCAGCCGCAGTGGGACGAGCGCGACCTGGAGGACCAGGCGCGGCTGCTCTCCCGCCAGGGCCACACCTATAACGGCGCCGATCTGGTGCGCGTCGTGGATGACGAGGGCAACGATGTCGAGCGCAACGGCGAGACGATCGGCGAGGTCGTGATGCGCGGTAACAGCGTGATGGTCGGATACCACGGCCAGGACGAGAAGACCGAGGAGGCGTTCCGGGGCGGCTGGTTTCACTCCGGCGACCTCGCCGTCTGGCACCCCGACGGGTACGTCGAGCTGCGCGACCGCTCCAAGGACATCATCATCTCCGGGGGCGAGAACATCTCGAGCATCGAGATCGAGCAGGCGCTCTCCGAGCACCCCTCGGTGCTCGAGGCGGCGGTGGTCGCGATGCCCGACGAGAAGTGGGGCGAGCGTCCCAAGGCGTTCGTCGAGCTCAAGAACGGCGATGACGCCAGCGAGGAGGACATGATCTCCTTCTGCCGCGAGCATCTGGCCAAGTTCAAGTGCCCAGCCGCCGTCGAGTTCGGGGAGCTACCGCGGACCTCCACCGGCAAGGTGCAGAAGTTCGTCCTCCGTGAGCGCGAGTGGGAAGGACGTGAACGCGCCATCGGTTGAGGACGCCACTGCTAGCTGAACCGCTGCTAACCTGCTAGCAGAACTCGACCCAAGGAGGCCCTTTCATGGCCACTTCGAACACCAAGCGCACCCAGTCCGTGATCCCCGACCTCGACGCCATGAGCGAGCGGGTCAAGGAGACCAACCAGCGCTGGGTGGACGCCAGCCGCAAGCTGACCAACGCCTACCTCGACGGCGTCGACAGCTACGTGACCGGGTTCGCCAAGGCCGAGCGCAAGTTCGGCGCCCAGTCGCCCGTCTCCGCTTTCGGCGAGCTGCTGAATGTCCACGCCGACCTGACCGAGGACGTATTCAAGGCCAGCGTGGCCGCCACGCGCGAGCTCATCAGCGCCTAGCCCGGCCACGGGGACCCGGAGGCCTCCGCCCTCTTCACCGAGGGCTAAGCGCTCGCCTCCGGGTCAGCGCCGTGGTTTGTCCGGCGCCGGCGCGGACGCGGTGAAACCTCGGCGAACGACTCGTAGATCTCGATCAGGGCCTGCCGTTGGCGTGGGCTCAGCTTGGGATCCTCCCGGATCGCCTGCACCACCTCTGGCTCGTCGTCGCTCTCGGCGCTCAGCCCGGCCTGCTCGTAGAGGGCGTCGGCGGAGATCTTGAACGCGTCGGCGATCGCATGCACGACCTCCTCGGAGGGCGCCCGCAACCCTCGCTCGATCTGGGACAGGTACGGGTTCGAAATCCCCACGAGCGCGGCGAACTGCCGCATCGATACTTCCGAGAGCTCGCGCTGGGTACGGATGAACTCACCCAGGAGAGAGGCGCTTCGATCCGGCACGCCCTCAGGATAGACCGGCGCCGGTCCTACGCTGGGCGCGTGCGCGGGACCCTGATCGGTCTTTCGCTTGCCGCCAGCCGAGCGCCCCGGGCCGAGTCGCCCGAGCCCCGCCGAAGCCGGCACTCGATGAGGATAGGATCAAAGCTCTCGCCGGTCAGAGAGGAGACGCCAGTGGCGATGAGCCTTCCCGACGGCTTGCTGGCTTTGCTGCGCCAAGCGAGCCCCTGCTTTATCTCGACTTCGATGCCCGACGGCTCCCCTCAGCTGACGCAGACCTGGGTCGACACCGACGGCTCCCACATCCTCATCAACACGGTTGACGGGTTCCAGAAGGTCACGAACATCAGGCGAGATCCTCGTGTCGCCGTCGCGGTGTCAGACCCGAATAACCCGTCGCGGTACTACTCCGTGCGCGGAGAGGTCGTGCGCCTCAGCACCGACGGCGCCGCCGAGCACATCGAGAAGCTGGCTCAGCGCTATCTCGGAACAGCCTATCCCTGGTATGGCGGTCGTGACCAGACCCGGATCCTGCTCACGATCGAGCCGCACCGGATCCACTCGATGGGCTAGACCAGGCATCGACGCGCTCCCAGCGTCGCCGAAGGGGCGGTAGACCGTTCCGTCGCACATCGGAGACAGCGGTCGTCGCTGCTTCACCCTGAGCGGCTCGGCAACGAGCGTGGCTAGGAGCACGGGCAGGGTAAGACCGGGCGAGTAGCCATGGAGGTCGGTTGCGCGATCCGCGCGTTTTAGGCCTGGTGCGCGGCGAGCTCGTCGACTTCTGCGACAAGCCGCCGGACTGCCGCGCTGACGCATCCGGGGTGCTCGATCCACGGGAAGTGCCCGGCATCGCTCAGCACGGTCAGCGACGCCCGCAGCGAGAGCTCAACGGTCGCCCGGGACGCCTGACCCCATGGAATCGGGCTTCCCGCACCCGCTATGCACGCGTACAGAATGTGGCCGTTGGCAAGCTCGGCCGCCACCTGCTCGAGCCCATCTCCCATCTCGGGGGCGATTGCCATGAAAACGTCGGAGGAGGCCTGCATCGGGGGCGCCGGCGGCTGCTTTCTCGGGGTCGGCGAAATACGCCGGCCACAAAATCTCCATTGACTCCAGATAGTCGGCGTCGGTTCCTGCCCCGGCCTCCTCTCGCGCCTCGATCTCCTCGAGCCGCCGACGGCCTTCCGCCGGAACCCGAGCTCCGATTTCGGCCTCAAACGCTGCCTTGCCCCCGTCCCCCGCAACACCGATCGGCTCTACCGCCAAAGCTCCCATCAGCCGATCCGGATGGGCGGCGGCGAGCCGCAACGCCAGATGGCCGCCCCAGGAGTGGCCGACGACAAACGCCTGCGACCAGCCGAGCCCATCGAGCACCATAATCGCATCCTCAATGGACTGAGCGATCGTATGGGGGCCTTCCAAAGTCGAGGGCTCAAGCCAGCGCTGCTGATATGACGCGACTCGGAACTCCGTCGCCAACTCGGCACCAAGGTCGTCCAAATACGAGTAGCTGAGACCTGGACCACCGTGCAGCAGCAAGACAGCCTGTCCCGACCCAGCGACCCAGCCCGCGAGCGAGCCTCCGGCCGCGGAAACGCTCAGTTCCTCACGGGTCTGCATGGAGCGACCCTAACCGAGGGGCAGCTCTGCGTCTATCCCGCTGCATCCATCGCATGATCACCTCCTCGTGGCCATGCTTCCGCGTTCCGCGCAAGGCGCGTCGCCGGCTAACAGGCCGCGTCTGCGTCGCTGCTCGAAAAGGAGGTCTCGGCGTGGGAGATCCGGCAGCAGCGTCGGCCTAACCGGGCGCCAGCCGAACCGTGTTGCGTGGATGCCCCGACCGCACCGCGTTCGTTGCTGACGTCAGCGACGACGTCGTTCAGATCATTCGACCGCTGAGGTGACGAAAAGGCCCGGTTCCTTAGCTCTCGTGCCTTCGCGAATGCGGAAGTGGCCGAGCGTCGTGCTGGGTTGTCGTTAGGCGGCGAAGGAACGCAGGTAGGCGTATGCGGCGTCGAGCGCGATGCGGAGTTGCTGTGGGTCGCGTCGGGTCTGGGTGAGGACAAGCCCGCCCTGGATCGCCGCGAGCGTCGCCGTCGCGAGACGGGCGGGGTGCGCGCCGCGCCGGAGCTTGCCCTCGGCCTGCATCTGTCGAAGCCCTTCTCGCAGTGGCGCCTCCCAGCGGTCAAAGCCGGCGGCGAGCTCGGTGCGGGCTTGTTCGTCTGTCTCGGCGAGTTCGCCGGCGAGGCTGCCGATCGGGCATCCGCCGATGCCGTCACGGTCGAGCTGTAGCTGGACGAGGTCGTCGAACCAGGCGGCGATCGCGGCCCAGGAGGAGAGATCGGCGAGCGCGGGCTGGGCGCCGAGGACCTGCTGGACGGTCCGGTCGATGACGGCGTGGACGAGGTCGTCCTTGTCGGCGAAGTAGTGGTAGAGCTGGCCCTTGCTGACGTTCGCGGCAGCGCGCACGTCATCGAGCGTCGTGCCCGCTACGCCGCGCTCGAAGACGAGGGCGGTGGCCGCGTCGAGCACTCGATTACGCGTAGCGCGGCCCTTGTCGGTGCGGGGTTCGGCAGCGGTCACGTGCACAGGGTAGCTACTTTTGGACTGGGAGGTCCATTGTGTGCTAAGCTGCTGCAACTGGACTGTATGGTCCAAAATCGACACCGAGCGACTGGAGCACAGATGACCGTTCAGGGCAAGACCGTGCTGGTGACCGGCGGCACCTCCGGGATTGGCGAGGCGATAGCCCGCGCCTACGCCGCCGGGGGGGCAGATGTGGTGATCACCGGGCGCAGCGAAGAGCGGGGCCGGGCGCTCGCTGACTCCCTGACGAAGGACGGGTCGCGTGTGCGTTTCGTCCGTGCCGACCTCGAGGACATCGATGATGTCCGGCGCCTCGCCGACGAGGTGGACCGCGTCGACGTGCTCGTCAACAACGCCGGCGTGTTTCCCTTCGGTGCCACGGACGAGGTCGGGAGCGACGTATTCGACTCGACGTTCGCGGTGAACGTGAAGGCGCCGTTCTTCCTGACCGGGGCGTTCGCGCCACGGATGGCGGCCACCGGCGGCGGGGCGATCGTCAACGTCTCGACGATGGTGGCCAGCTTCGGGCTACCCGGTATGGCGCTCTATGGCTCGAGCAAGGCAGCGCTCGAGCTGCTCACCAAGAGCTGGGCAGCCGAATACGGGCCTCGGGGGGTCCGTGTCAACGCCGTTGCCCCCGGCCCGACGAGGACACCCGGAACCGAGCCGATGGGTGAGGGTCTGGACCTGTTCGCGAGCACGCTTCCACTCGGCCGGCCAGCCGCGCCGCAGGAGATCGCCAACGCGGCGCTGTTCCTCGGCTCGGACGAGGCCTCCTACGTCAACGGCGCGGTGGTAGCGGTCGATGGCGGCCGCACCGCTGTCTAGCCGGGCAGTTCTTACAACCCCACGCCCACCCAACCCAGAACCGGAGCAGAAGCGATGTCCGCGGCCACCCCGCCCGCCGTCCAAGTCGTTCGCCCAACACAGCCGGTGCCGGACCTCACCGTGCCGCTTCTGAGCGGGGGCACGTACCGCCTCGCCGACCAGACACCCAGGCTCTTCACGATGGTCGTATTCTTCCGGGGCCTGCACTGCCCGGTGTGCCAGGCCCAGCTGAGAGAGCTTGAGCGCCGGCTCGACGAGCTCGAGGAGCGCGGCATCGAGGTGATCGCCGTCAGCGGCGAGACGCGAGAGCGCACGACCACGCTCGCGCAGGACTGGAAGCTCGAGCGCCTCCCGCTCGCCTACGGGCTGACCGAAGCCCAGATGCGAGCCTGGGGGCTGTTCATCTCCCACGGCATCAATGAGGGCGAGCCGGCGCTCTTCAACGAGCCCGGCCTGTTCCTGATCCCGCCCGACCACACCGTCTACTACGAGTCGATCCTGTCGATGCCGGTCGGACGCCCCCGGTTGGACGACCTGCTCGGCGGCATCGACTACTGGACGACCCACGACTACCCGGCACGCGGAGAGGCCTAGATGAGCGAAGCCAGAGCCAGCCGGCACGAACGCCCCACCCACGCACGAGAGGAACAAGATGAGCGCGACCACATCTGAGATCACCAAGCCGCGAGAGCGGATCAGGATCGAGACCGGCACGAAGCGCGTGCGCGCCTACCTCGCAGGACAGGTCGTGGCCGACACCACCCGTCCGGTGCTGGTGTGGGAGGTCCCGTACTACCCGACCTACTACATTCCGCTCGCCGACGTCCGCGCCGAAGCGCTTGAAGCGGACGGCGGGGTTGCGCACTCCCCGAGCCGTGGGGACGGGCACACGCTGACCGTCAGGGTCGGGAACAAGGGCGTGCCAGGCGCAGCCCTGCGGTACGAAGACTCGCCCATCGACCAGCTGCGCGACCTGATCCGCCTCGACTGGGACGCGATGGACGCCTGGTTCGAGGAGGACGAGCAGGTCTTCACCCACCCGCGCGACCCGTATACCCGCGTCGACATCCTTCCGAGCTCCAGGCGCGTGCGGGTGGAGGTCGAGGGGGTGACGGTCGCCGAGTCCACTAGCCCGAGACTGCTGTTCGAGACCGGCCTCCCGGCGCGCTACTACCTACCCAAGACCCACGTTCGGCTCGACCTGCTGATCCGGACCGATACCGTCAGCCATTGCCCCTACAAGGGTCAAGCCGAATACTGGTCGGTGCGCGCCGGAGACACCGTCCACGAGGACCTGGCGTGGTCTTATCGGACGCCGCTGCCCGAGAGCGAGAAGATCGCCGGGCTGGTCGCCTTCTACAACGAGAAGGTTGACATCTACCTCGATGGTGAATTGCAGGAGCGGCCATCCACCAAGTTTTCCTGAGCGGACCACAGCGAACCGGAACCCGCGAGCGCAGATGAGTGCCGCGATGAGCCACCCCGCAGATTTCCGGAGCGGTCCAGCCCGTATCGATCTACTCAGTAGCCCCAAATGACACTGGAACACAAGACGGTCCCCGTCATGGGAGCCACCTCGAGCATCGGGCGAGCTGTCGCGCCTGACGTCCCGAGGCTGACGCCGTGAGCCATCTTTGGAGACTGGAGGAAGCAGATGAGCACCCCATACGCCTTTGTCGTCCGCCTCGTGGCCAAACCAGAAAAAGCCGCCGCCGTAGCTGAGCTGCTAGGAGGCGCGCTGCCGCTCGCCCAAGCGGAGCCCGGCACCGTCGCCTGGTACGCGGCCAGAACCTCCGACACAACCTTCTGGATCTTCGACACGTTCGCCAGCGAGGACGCTCGGCAGGCACATGTTGCAGGCCCGATCGCGGCCCTGCTCGTGGAGAAGGCCGACGAGCTGTTCGCGGAGCCGCCCGAGATACTTCCAGCAGACGTGCTGGCCGCCAAATAGTCAAACGCTGTCAAGCCCACCAATTCACCCGTCGAGAGACGGACAGCCACCACTGGCGCTTTTGTTACCGGCAACGGCCGTTCGAAACTTGCGCCTCGGCGACAACGGGGGCCTCAGCCAGCGGTACGCCGGACGAGCGCTCCTCGATAACGCGATCGTGTCGTGCCGGCCGTGACTCAGACGGCGCGGAGGGGCGCACAACCACTGGCGCTGAACCCAGATCTTTTCGTCGTCATGGTGGAGCAATGAGTCGAGTTCCGGACGCGTACTCTGGGCTTATGGCGAAGCTTGACGCGCTCCTCGCGGAGCAGGTCAGTTACTACAGTGCGCGCGCGCCGGAGTACCTCGAGGACGCTGCTGTGGAAGGGGTCACGCCGGAGACCCAGAGCGCGGCTTCTCGGGCGTTCGTGGCGGCCCTCGATGCCGCCGCACCGTTGGGGGACGTGCTGGAACTGGCCTGCGGGCCCGGAACGTTCACCCGTGAACTCGCCGAGCGCGCCACGTCGGTCACTGCACTTGACGCCTCACCCGAGATGCTAGAGATCGCTGTTGCTCGCATCGCGCCGCGCACAAACGTGCGCTTCTCCCGGACTGACCTGTTTGCGTGGGCTCCAGATCGTCGTTATGACTTTGTGTTCTTCGGCTTCTGGCTCTCGCATGTGCCAGCGGAGCGATTCGAGTCGTTCTGGTCCGCGGTTGCCAGCGCATTGACGCCCGGCGGCAGGGTGATGTTCTTCGACGACGGCCACCGGACCGCCGAGGAGCTGGTAGAGGGACCGGGCTCCGCGACGATCGAGCGCCGCTTGCGCGACGGACGCCGCTTCCGCGCCGTGAAGGTGGCGCGTGAGCCGGTGTCGCTTGAACGAACGCTGTGCGAGCTGGGTTGGGAGATCGAGGTCCGCCCGCTGGCGGGGCCGTTCTTCGTGGGACTCGGTGGGCGCGCCCGCCGTCGGGCGGAAGACCCGCTTTGACGTCACCACCGCCGGCAACGCCGGCACGCTCGCTCCACGCAAGCTCGCATCCGTCCACGCCATCCGTGCGGACAGCGGCGCGCGGCTCCAGAGGCGACAGACCCCTCCGACAGCGAAGGCCGCCTTTGGCGATTGCGGGTGCTCGCTGACCGGCTGTTCCGCCCTCCTTTGATGCCAGAGATGGCGGAGGCGTCGCGCGCTCCGATGGGCGATCATCGCAGTACCTGCTCGGGCTGATCGTGGCTGATTGGAGACCAATGAGCGGTGGCGGAGAAACTGAATCGCAGCCAGACGCCGAGGACGGTGCCTCGATGGAGCCGTCCGACACGGACCTGCTGATCGACTACCTGGAGGAGCGAGGCGCCACGGCGGATGAGCTGGCTGATGCGGTCGCAACGGGGTCGCTGGGTGCGCTGGCACTTGAGCTGGCCCTCCGGGGCGCGGGCGAGCTTTTGCCGTTCGAAGAGGCTGCCAGCACTGCTGGTCTCGATGTGGAAGCTGCCCGCGAGCTTTGGTGCGCACTTGGATTCCCGGATCCCAAGCACCGGCAACTGCGCGTTACCCCAAAGCAGATCCAAACGCTCCGCCTGCTAGCGGAAATGAGCGGGCCCCTGGGGGCCGAGACCGGACTGCAGCTGGCGCGCGTGATGGGAAGCTCGATGGCGCAGCTGGCCGAGGCGATCGTCGTCGCCTTCCGAGTAAAGGTGGAGATGCCGCGACGCGACCACGGGGAGCCTTATTCCGAGGTGGTGCGGGACTACTCGCAGACGGCCTCGATCGTCCTTCCGGCCCTGGCGGACGCGCTCGGCGAGGTTCTGACCGAACACCTACTGTCGGTGTCGAGATCGAACTGGGCGCTTGATGAGCGCCGAGCCGCTGTAACGCGTGAGCTGGGCATCGGCTTCGCCGATCTGGTCGAGTACACGCGCGTCAGCAGACTCTGGGAGCCCGCCGAGCTGGCCTCGGCGATCGCCCGCTTCGAAGCTCTTGTGCGCGAAGTCCTGACGCGGTATCCGGCACGCGTAGTGAAGCTGATCGGCGACGAGATCATGTTTGCCGTCGATGACGTCAGCCGTGCGGCCGACCTAGTGCGCGAGCTGATCGAAGAGCTCGCGGCTGACCGGCAGCTTCCTCCGGTGCGCGTCGGGCTAGCCGCTGGGCGGGTCGTCTCCTATCAGGGTGACTACTACGGAGATGTCGTCAATCTTGCCGCCCGATTGGTCAAGGCCGCCGACCCAAGAGCCGCGCTCGTCTCCGGGCCGAGCATGAAAAAGGCGACGTCCTCACGCGACCTGGAGATGGTCGAAATGCCAGTGCTCAAGGGGTACGAGGGTGCGGTGCGCGTATACAAGCTCCTCAGCCGCAAGCCTTCGAACGAGACCGAGCCGTAGAGAACCTCGTGACGCGCGCTCGAGTGCTACTGGCCGCCGGCCTGGCGAGGCGCGCCCGCGTCTGGTCCGTCCTCGCCCGGATGCTCACGCACGAGGAAGTCTTCGATCTCGGCCACGCGATCGCGAGAACGCTCCGCCACGGCCAAGAGGTCGCTCATCGTGGCGACCTCCTCGATCTGCTCGCTGACAAACCACTGGAGGAACTGCTCGGCGGCGAAGTCACGCTCGTCACGGGCGGTCCCCGCCAGCGCGTTGATCTGCTCTGACACCTCGCGCTCTTGTCTAAGCGCGAGCGCCACCGGCTCCACCACGTCCCCGAACCTGGTGCGCGGCGCGGCGATCCCGGGCGTGGTGACTTCGGCGCCCGTGTCCAGCAGATACTGGATCATCATCATCGCGTGCCCGCGCTCCTCCAGCGCCTGGCGATAGAAGAACCCAGCCAACTGCGGGAGCGTCTGGGTTTCGTAATACACCGCGCACGCAACGTACTGCTGGTGGGCCGCGAACTCGTTGGCGATCTGCTCGTTGAGCTTGGTCGCAAAAACGCCGGCATCAGCCATGCGCGCCGCAGCCTAACAGAGGTTAGGGTGCCCTAACCCGCGGCGGGTGGCGGCGGCAGCCCGGCCGGACCCTTGAGGGCGACGACCTGGTCGGTGCCCGGAAGGAGCAGCAGGCCATCGCCGACGGACGGCGTCGGGAAATGGTTGGCATGGCCGCCGAACGGGATCGCGACGACCTCCTTGCCGTTGGCCGGGTTGAGGCCGTACACGTTGTCGCCTTGAATCGTCCAGACCAGTCCGTCGGCGATGATCGGTCCGCCCGCGGCGCCGTCGTTATCGGTCCACAGCTGCTTCAGGTACGGAGCCTTCCGCGAAATCCTCATAGCCGTCACGCCGTTCGGGCACGGTATGTAGACGACCGAGCCCTGCACCGCGTGGCCTCCATCCGGGTCGCCACTGCACACCGAACGGGACGCGACCTCGCCTTCCTCGCCGCCGAGATGTCCCTGACGCAAGAGATATCCGATGTCGGTCTTGCCGACCTGGAACACGAAACCGTGCACGAGCGCGGGATCCCCGGTCCCCAGGTCGAGGTCGTCGGCGCTGAGCCGCTGCCAGTCCCGGGGGTAGAAGAGCGACTTCAGGTGCATCGTCGGCGAGAGCTCGAGTACCGCGTCGCTGTCGTCATATGGCTGACGGGGGCCGAGGTCGTAGCCGTCGGCGCTCGCCACGTAGACGTTCCCGTGAGGATCGACGACCGGAGAGCTGCCGCCCATCCACACCGCCCCGCGATCGCGGCCGCTGCCGATCTGGAAGTAGTGGAGCCGTCCTCCCCGCTCTGGAATCGAGACGACGTAGCCGTGGGCCGGGCCGTTGGGGCCAGGGCAGTCGCCCGTGTTCTGACCGTAGGCGATGACCACGAAACCGTGGTCGAGCGCCAGTCCCGGGCGCTGCAGCTGCGCGAGCTGGTCCTCGCCGGCGTTTGGCATCGCTCGCTCGTCCAGCTCAACCTTGCCGGTGAACAGATTGAGCCCGAAGAGACGGTGCGACGCTTCGACGCCACGCGAGGCCGACGGGCCGCGGATCAGCGTGTCCGCGTCGACGAATATCTCGTTGCGCTGCAAGTCGATCACGGGCGTGCCCGTGATCCCGACCTCGGGCGAGATGTCGCCGCAGGGCAGGTCATCGGATGGCACAGGGCTCGCCAGGTGGCGTGACCAGAGGATCCGCCCGCTGCGTGCCGCCAGCGCGTAGACGGTGTCGTGCTCGGTCGCCGCGATCACGCGGCCATCGGCGACGAGCGGCTCGCCGTAGAGCTCGCCGTCAAGGCTCGGGGAGGTCCAAGCGTGCCGGGAAGGCAGCAGCTTGGTCGACGCCGCGTGGACTCCGGTCGCCTCGGCGTCCCCGTGGTAGGTGGTCCAGTTCGTACCAAAGCCGGAGGCCCGCGACGTGGGCCTCGATTTCGCTGGCCCGGCGCTCGGGCTTCCCGCTTTCGGCGCCGTCGAGCCGGCCAGGGAAGACCCACAGCCAAAGCAGCCGAGCGACGCGACCGTCATGACAGCGGCCAGTCGAGCCTGTCGCCTCATCGCGCAACCTGAGCAGCTACCACCGTGGGCCGAGTGTAAGCGCCGCCGCGCGGCGTTGACTTGATCGGAGTGGGTCCTACGATGGTGCTCGTGACGCCAGGCCGTCGCTCGGCTCCCTTGTTCGCGGTTGCGCTGAGCGCGATCGTGGCGGGATGCGGCTCCGCTCACCGACCTCCGGTGAGGCCTCACGCGGCAACCGAACGGCCCGGAGCGGTCCAGGTCCCCCAGACGATCCCGGCGCCAGCGCCGACGAGGATCCCGGCCCCGGCCGCCGCCGTGGCCGTCATCAAGGCGTGGTCTAACGCCCTGCGGCGCGGCGACATCGCCGGGGCCGCGCGGTACTTCGCGCTGCCGAGTGTGATGATCAACGGACCGGACGCGAACGGCAACGGCGTCCTCATCCGGATCGACAGCCGGGCCAGCGCGAGAGCCGCCAACGTGACCCTCCCCTGCGGCGCCAGGTTCATCTCGGCCGATCAGCGCGGCCGCTACGTCAACGCGCTGTTTCGCCTGACCAACCGGCCCGGACCGGGAGGGGGCTGCGGCACCGGGGCGGGACAGACTGCTCGCACCAACTTCGTGATCAGCGCGGGACGGATCGTCGAGTGGATCCGCGCCCCTGACGATCCGGGCGACAATCCCGGGACGACGCCCGCCCCGCTGCCGGGCGGACAGGGATCGGGTCCAGCCGTCTGAGTCGGCCGCCTAGCCGCTGACCGAGACCGTCACCCCGTTTTCGCGCTGGGCATCCGGGCTGAGGTCCGCCGTTGCGTGGACGACCGAGTTGGTCTCAGGCGCCCAGCTCGGCGGGGTGACGATGAACCGCGTTCTCGCCGCCTTGGACGGCCTCAGGTTGTAGAAGGTCGCTGGCCCAAGCGCCCGGACCCTCCATCCCTCCGGCACCTGGAGCGAGAGGCGGACCACGCGGAGCGTCTCATTGCCTCCGCGCGTCAGCCGCACCGTGAACCGTGATCCACGGCCCGGGCTGACCTGCTTGGCTCCGCGGACTAGGACCTGGCGGGCGGCCGGGGTTTGCGTGATCGCAAACGAGCCGCGCAGCGGCAGGTTGGCCAGCGCCGAGGAGTCGCCGAGGTACACCTGATAGGTGCCGAGGCTCTGGGTCCATCCCTTGGCGGACTGATCCCACCACCACGTGTCCTGTGGGGTGATCGTGAAGTGGACCTCCGCCGAGCGGCCCGGCGCCAGCGCGACCTTCTGGAAGTCGACCAGCTGGCGCGGCGGCTCGCCCGCGCTGGCGGGATCGCCGAGGTAGAGCTGGGCGACGTCCGCGCCCGCCGTGGAGCCGACGTTCTTGATCGTGGCCGAGACAACGGTGTCGTAGACGCCGCCAGCCCCGGTCCGCTCGATGCGCAGATGGCTGAAGGCGAACTTCGTGTACGACAGCCCGAACCCGAACGGGAACAGCGGCGTCAGATTCTTGGCCTCATACCAGCGGTAACCCACATCGAGGCCCTCGGAGTAGAGCACCTGCCCGTTGACCCCGGGGAACTGGGCCGGGGTCGAGGCCGGCACCTGGGCCAGGCTGGTCGGGAAGGTCACCGGGAGGTGGCCGCTCGGATCCACCTTGCCGAACAGCACGTCGGCCAGCGAGGTGCCGTTGGACTGGCCGGGATACCAGGCGTCGACGACCGAAGCCGCCTGGCTCAGCCAGGGCATTGCGACCGGTGCCCCAGCGTCGATCACCACCACCGTGTGCGGGTTGGCCGCCGCGACGTCGGAGATCAGCTCGTCCTGCGCGGAGGGCAGGTTGAGGCTGGGCCGGTCGGTCGCCTCGGACTCGGTGTCATCGGAGACGACGACCACCGCCTTCGCAGCCGACTTGGCCGCGCTCACCGCCGCGGCGAGCCCCGGGGCGAGGAACGACGGGGTGCCCCAGCTCAAGTTGCTCGACTCGCCCCCGCCGCTGATCGAGAGCGTGTACTTCTGGCCGGCGGTCAGGTCGATCGCGGCGGAGAAGGTACTCACGGGTGGCGTGCCGGGGTTGACGATCAGCGGCTGCCCGTTGACCGACAGCGTGTCCGGCGTGTAGCACTGGCACTGGTTGGTGAACGCGAGCACATACGTGCCCGTCTCCGGCGCGGTCAGGGTGCCGGTGTAGCTCCCGCCGAACGGCGTCCCGCCCGCGGGATAGGCCGGTGACAGGGCCGAGGCGGGGATCGCCGGCAGGGCGGTATCGGTCGGTAGCCCCTGCGTGTAGCTGACGTGCGTCCCCGGGCCGGCGGCTGCCTGCAGCCCCTGGAGCGGGGTGACGGTCGAGGACGGGACCACGTACGCGCTACCGCCGCCGCCGTTGGTCGGCGAGGCCGAGGCGGACGGTCCGATCACGGCGACGTCCCCGGCGCTCTTGGCCGACAGGGGCAGCGTGCCGCGGAGGTTCTGGAGCAGCACGGTCCCGCCGTCGGCCACCTGGTTGCCGAGCGTTTGATGGGCGGGCGTGGTGACCGTGGCGGTCGGGGTGGCGGGGCGCTGGAGCTTGAACAGGTTGAAGCGGAACATCTCGGTCAGCATCCGCTGGACCATCGTGTTGAGCACCGAGCGCGGGATCGCCCCGGTCTCCACGGCCGTCTGGAGCGGCGTCCCGAAGTAGGTGTTGAACGGCTGCTCCTGGTCGGTTCCGTCCTGCGCCCCGGAGGTGCTGTGGAGCGCGCCGTAGTCGGAGGT
Source organism: Solirubrobacteraceae bacterium (assembly GCA_035505215.1). Lineage (GTDB taxonomy): Bacteria > Actinomycetota > Thermoleophilia > Solirubrobacterales > Solirubrobacteraceae > Palsa-465. The sequence goes on from DATJQY010000015.1 coordinate 167,960, forward strand.
CACGAAGCCCGGGAAGTCCCACAGGTCCCTCAGGGTCGTCGTTTCCAGGTACGGGTTCTGGCAGCTGTAGTTGCCGTTGACCGTGGAGTACGCGCACATCACCGAGGAGGCGTTGGCCTTGGTCACCGCCGCGTCGAAGGCCGGCATGTAGATCTCGTGCAGCACCCGGTCGCTGACGATCACGTTGTCAGCCTCGGTATTGCGGTTGGTCTCCTGGTTATAGGCGTCGAAGTGCTTGACCTGCGACATCTCGCCCGTGCTCTGGACGCCGTCGATCTCGTCGGTGGCCAGCGCCGAGTCCAGGAACGGGTCTTCGGTGAACGCCTCAAAGGACCGGCCCCAGCGCGGGTCGCGATCGATGTTGACGGTCGGCCCCAGATTGACGTCCGCGCCCTTGCCGAGCTCCTCGGAGCCGATCACCTGGCCGTACCGGTAGGCGAGCGAGTTATCCCAGCTCGCGGCGACGTCGACCCCGGCCGGCAACTGGGTCACCCCCGTCAGCTCGTCGGCGACGCCCGCGGGTCCATCCTCCTCGCCGAGCTTCGGAATGCACAGGCCGGCGAGGGGATTGCCTGGCGCACTGCCCGGCATCCAGAACACATACGGGTTGGGCGAGGGATTCGGACCCTCATTGGTGGTGCCGTGGCCCGCGACCAGGAAGTCCTCCTGGGCGATGCTCATCTGGCTCATCAGCTGCGCCACGCGCTGAGCAATCGGCGCGTTCGATGTGACCCACGGACACGAGGTGTCCGCCTTCGCCCCGGGCGCCAGAACGCCCGTGAGCACAATGGCCGCTAGGGCACCAGCCAGGCGCCACCGCGCGCCAAATCGAAGGGAGGGCCGAACCGAAGACAGAGCAGACATTCCCGCCACCTCGCGTGAGACGTGTAAGCCCGGCCTAAGTTCAGACGGTTCCCCCGCGCCGAGCGGCGTAAACCGAATCCCGCTAGCTGGCCACGGCCGCCGGGATCACGTCGGTGCGCTCCCGTGCGGAGGCGCGCCGCGCCTGAGGCCGTCGCCTAAGGTGCATCGCGGTAGCCACCGCGAGCCCGAGCGGGACCTGCACCCAGAAGCTGATGATCCGATAGACCAGCACCGCGGTCACGGCCGTGGTCGCGTGCATGCCGTAGGCGACGAGCAGGACCGAGAGCGTCCCCTCCACGACGCCCACCCCGCCTGGGGTGATGGGAAGGTTTTCCGCGACCTGGCCGACGGCGTAGACAGCCAGGAGCGCCGACCAGGGAACATGGCCGCCCGCCGCCAGGATCGCCGCCGCCAGACAGGCGCAGTCCGTGATCCAGTTACCGAGCGCGGCACCGGCCGCTGGGAGGAGCGCACGGGGTCCCGGTGCCCAGCGTGGCCAGTGCACGCGCCGGCTGAACACTGCCAGCCCCCCCAGCACCACCACCGCGGCGGCGATCAGCGCCACCGCGACCCGGAACGGCGCGGCCGGCCCGTGGTCGCCGGCGAGCTCGACACCGATTGCCAGAAGCAGGACGAGCACGGCCGAGACAACCACCAGCATCGAGACCAGCACACGGACGGCTGTGCCCCGACCGACACCGCGTCGGCGCAGTTGATCGAAAGAGAAGGTCGCCGCCAGGGCCTGCCCTGCCGGAATCGACACCGACAGCGCGTTGCTGGCGAGGCTCAGCGCGATCATCGAACGCAGCGTCAACCTCGCTCCGCGAGCGCGTAGCAGCACCCAGCCAAGCGACGCGAAGGAGATCGTTGAAAGCGCCTCGGCATAGACCGCCAACCTCACGTAGCGCCAATGCAGATGGGCGAGCTGGCCGATGGCGTCGGTCACGGTGTCCCATTGGCCCGAGATCGAGACGAAGGCGACCACGATCAGGATCGGAGCGAGAAGCCACTGGGCCCGGAGGAGCCACTTGCGATGGCTGGTTCTGGGGCGCTCCCGTTCGTCCTCCCGCCAGGGCACGGCGACAGGGTCGGATCGTCCCCCTTTGCGCAGCTGCCAGACGGCCAGGAGCGGGAAGATCACCGCGGCGGCGATCTCCACCCCCAAGCGGATCCACGATCGCCCCGCGACCCCGGTTGATGCGAGGCGAAAGCCGGTGACGGCCAGGTTCGCCGCGGCCACAAACGCAAGCGTGCACAGGGCCGCCGTCGACCACCGCATCGTCCCCACTTCGCCGCTGGCCTGGTCCGCCTCCATGGCGACATCCCACCAAAGCAGCACGAGCTACCTCTAACGGTCCGCGAAGAACACCTGAAGGAGCATTACGTCGGATTTACGGCAGTGAGTTGATGACGCCCTCCGCGCTCCCCACCACGGTCAGGCCAGCGGCGACCAGCGGTGCCCCCGTGTCCTCCAGGCACTCGGCGTCGAGCGCAGGGGAGTCCGAGCCGGTCGCCGGCGCCGGCCCAACCCGTCGGCCGGTCGTAAGTCTCCGCCGGAGGGCGAAGTGGAGATGAATCGGCAACGAGCGCGAAGAGTCACCCACATACACCTGGTAGGTCCCCTTGGCCGCCGTCCAGACCCCGTTCCAGAAGGAGAGCTGGCGCGGGGTCAGCGTGAAGGTGACCCGGGTCTTGTGGCGGGCGCGGACGGTGACCCGTTTGAAGGCCTCGAGCTGGCGCGGCGGCTCGCCGGCGGCGGCGGGATCTCCCACGTAGAGCTGCACCACGTCCGATCCCGCACGCCGGCCGACATTGCGGACGAGGACGCTGACCGTGACCCGGCCCTTCTTGGTCGGGCGCGAGAGGTGGGCCTTGCTGAAGCGGAACGACGTGTACGAGAGCCCGAACCCGAACGGGAAGAGCGGCGTCTCCTTGTTCTCGTCGAAGTAGCGGTAGCCGACGAAGATGCCCTCGTTGAACTTCTGCTCCCCCACCCCTGGCCAGTCGGTCGGAGAGCCGGCCGGCTCCTGGGAGAGCGAGACCGGGAAGGTGACCGGGAGCTTGCCCCCCGGATCGACGTCGCCGAACAGGACCGCCGCGATCGCGGTGCCGTCGCCCTGGCCGGGATACCAGGCCTCGAGCACGCCGGCCACGCTGCTCAGCCACGGCATCGTCACCGCACTGCCGGTGTTGAGGACCACGATCGTGTGCGGGTTCGCGGCCGCGACGTCCTCGATCAGCGTGTTCTCCTGCGCGGGCAGATCGATGCTCGGAAGATCCTCTCCCTCGCTCTCCTGAAGGTCGACGAACACGATCGCGACCGAGGCGGACTTGGCCGCCGATGCGGCCGAGCTGGGGTCAGAGCCGTCGTTGTAGACGACGCTAGCTCCGTGGGCCCGGGCGACGATGCCCTGGTAGGGCGTCACGACCGACGGGGCGACGACGCTCGCGCTACCCCCGCCGCCGGTGTAGGCGCCAGAGCCGGCGTCGGCGCCGATCACCGCGATCGAGTGCGTGGTGGCCGGCTTCAGCGGCAGCAGTGAGCCCGCGTTCTTGAGCAGGACGGTCGAATCCTCGGCCACCTTCACCGCGGTGGCGGCGTGGGCCGGCGTTGTCACCACGTCGCCCGGCGCGCCGGTGACCGGGTGGCTGAAAACGTGGAAGCGGAACATCTCGGTGAGGATCCGGGAGACCATGCCGTTGAGCGTCGCCTGGGAGACGGCGCCGTCCTGGAGCCCTTCCTGCAGCCCGGTCGTGTAGTAGCAGCCGTCGGGCATCTGCATGTCGAGGCCCGCGTCCGCCGAGGGGGCGGCGCTCTTGGTGGCAAACCAGTCCGAGGTGACGAAGCCGGTGAAGCCGAACTCGCTATCCAGTACCTGGGCGAGCAGATAACCGTCCTGACACGCCGGCACCCCGTTCACCTCGTTGTAGGAGCACATCGCCGACGCCACGTGCGCCTGCTGGATCGCGTCCTGAAACGGCGGCAGGTAGATCTCCTGGAGCGCTCGCTCGGAGACAATCGAGTTAGAGGCCGGGCTGTCGCGCGCCGTCTCCTCCGCGTAGGCCGCGAGGTGCTTGACCTGCGCCATCACGCCCTGGCCCTGGACGCCGTCGATGTAGCCGTCGCCGATCGCGCCCTGCAACAGCGGATCCTCGCCGTAGGTCTCAAACGCCCGGCCCCAGCGCGGGTCGCGGACGATGTTGACGGTCGGGCCGAGGTCGACGTTCGCGCCCTTGCCGCGCTGCTCGGCGCCCACCACTGCCCCGTACTGCGCGGCCAGCTTCGGATCCCACGTGGCCGCCAGCGCGACGGGGGCCGGGAGCTGCGTGACCCCGGTCATGCTGTCGCCCGATCCGGCCGGGCCATCCTCGAGGTTGAGCGCGGGGACGCACAGGGACGGGATCGGCGTCGTCTGGCCGGCGTAGACGGGTCCCATCTCCGCCACCGGGCCGCTGGTCAGGCCCGAGAGCAGGTCGAGCTTGTCCGACTGCGACATCTGGGCCAGCAACTGCTTCACGCGGGCCGCGATCGGGGCCTTCGAGGTCACCCAGGGGCAGCCGGCGGCGTTGGCGGCCGCGGGCACAAGTGCGGCTGCGGCTAAGAGCGCCGCCAGCCCCGCTATGCCGACGAGCAGCTTCCCGCGCATCCCTGGATCACCGGGCGAAGATCTTATGGAGTCACCCCGGCGCCCGCTCCAGCACCACCCGGTTCCTAACTGCCCCCGCGCTCTTGGGCGAGGGCATCCAGCGCCCGCGCCAGCCAGGTCGGCGCCTCCTGCTCCCACAGGGTCACGCTGTGACCGCCGGGATACTCGGCGAAGACGTGACGGATGTGCTGCTTGCGCAAGGCCCCGTTGAAGGCGAGGTTGTCCGAGGCAAAGCGGGTGTCCTGGTTACCGACGTAGAAGCCGATGAACGCCGGGTCGCGGGCCAGCGACCGGGCGAGGACCGCGCCCCGGGGGGCGCGAGCGGCCGCGTTGGCCGCCGCGGAGCCGAGGTTGAGGATGTGCAGGCCGCTCGGGTCCGTGGCCTCGAAGTAGCCGCTCCAGGACTCGATGGCCCCGAAGGTGTCGAGATGGCGCAGACCGATGTTCATAGCGCCAAAACCGCCGGCCGAGAAGCCGATCAGCGCTCGGCCTGAGCGCTTGGCGATGGTGAGGAAGTGCGTGTCGATGCATCGGGTCAGGTCGCGGGAAAACGCCTGGGGCCAGTTCTCGGTGGGCCCAACGTCGAGGTACTCCGGGTCGCTGTTCTCCGTGCGCGCTCCCTGGGGGGCGACGACGATCGCCGGGCGCGATCCGCTGGCCACGACGTTGGCCACGAAGCCGCTCTCGGTATACGTCTGCGGTCCGGCGGGAAGTCCGTGCAGGAGATAGATGACCGGGAAGCGCTGCGTGGTCTCTCCGTATCCCGCGGGGAGGTAGACGAGCGCCGGCAGCTTTCCCCCCAGCGAGGGTGAGGAACAGGTCATCGACACCGTGCTCGGAGCCGCCGACGCGTGGGCGACGGGTCGCGGCGAGACCGCACGCCGGCGATGCCCGCGCCGCACCAGAGCGGCGTGCGCAATCGAGACACCCAGGATCAACAGGAGCGCAAACGAAACAGCGGGGGCACGCACCCTCGCTCACGGTAGCGGCGAGCCGGTCAAGGTCGTGTAAGCAGCTCACCATCCTGCAAGCGCGCGTGCAGGCCGCCGAACGGCGGCCGAACCGCGCGCTGGGCTATCCGCAGCCAACCATGCACCATCCCCGGCAGCGCGGCCCCGGCGGCCAAGAGCACGCCCTCGAACCACGCGCCGGAACCCGGGACCCGGTCGGCGAGCACGGCGCTCAGCCGGAGGTTCCGCGCCAGGGCAAATGACGCCTCGGAGGCGAACAGCACCAGCAACAGCCCGAACCCAGCCACGACCACCACGCGGGCCGACGGCCGGACGCGGATCAGGACCAGCCCCAAGACGACTCCGGCGAGCAGCCAGGCGGCCGCCACCCGGGCCAGCGGCTGGCCGTCAAACCCCGCCAGCTGGAGCAGCGGGAGGGCGTCGCCGAGCCGCGGGCCGGCGGCCAGCCAGCCCAGGCCGCGCAGGCCGTAGAGCAGGCCGGTCCCGGTCAGGACGGCAAAGATCACCGCGAAGCCGACCCCAACGCTCGCCACCACCCCGCGGAGCAGCGCCGCCAGCGATCCCCAGCCACCGCGGAAGGCCCGCCGCCAGTCCACCGAGGCGCCCGACTCCGCCCCGGCCAGAACCGGCACGCACGCGAGCACGATCGCGATCGCGAGCAGATGGAGGCCGGTGATGAGCGGGCGTGAGCCGAGCGACTCGCCGAACGCAGCCAGCCCGAACACGAGCGCAGTGAGAGTGGCGAGGCCCGTCATCAGCGAGATGGAGCTGATCGCGTTTGACCGGCGCAGCGCCGCCTGGAAGGCGAGGAAACCGACGAACGTCATCCCGGCGGCGACCAGAGTCCAGCCGGTGAAGAGACTCGACGTGCCGTGCGCGCGTACGCCCAGCGATACGGCTTTGATGGCCGCGTCGGCCACGCCGTAGAAGAGTCCGGCCGCGATCGCCTTCCCCGCTCCTCCGTGGTTGTAGATGACCGCTCCGCCCGCCACCGCCGCCGCGCTCGCCCAGACGAGCGCCGCGGTCGCGATCCCGCCGCCCGGCCGTGGCACGCCGATGGGGAGCAGGGCCAGGCTGGCCGCCATGGCCACGACCGCGATCACCTGAAGCCGGGGCACCCGGTAGCCGAAGATCCCTGCCCCGAGCGGAACCGAGAGGGCCAGCCCCCCGGCCGCGAAGGCCTGAACGAGCGACAGGGGAGCCAGGGCCACCGCGACGATCTGGACCAGGAAGCCGAGCCACCCGAGCCCCTGCCCGGCCAGCCAGGTGCGGCTGCGCAGCGCCCCGAGCCACGCCCGCAGGCCGTCGCCGCTGCCTCGCACGAGGCCCCGCTGCTGGAGCATGAAGCCGAGGTTGATGAGTGCTGCCGAGCCGATGGCGAGCAGCAGCCCGAGCCACGCCGAAGCCGGCAGTCCGCCGCCCCGCGGCGCCAACCCCGCGCGCGCGCCAGGCCGACCCGCGTCGAAGCGGCGCGCCGGCGCCGGGAGCGCGTGCCGCTCCGGCCCCGAGCCGGCCAGCCGGGTAGCGGCAGCAAGTCTGGAGACGGATGGCGGCAGCGGGTGGCTCACCATCCTCGAGGCCCGCAGCATCATCGAATCGACCTGGTCGTACCAGACCTCCCAGTCGTGACCCCCGGGGAACAGGTTGTAGGTGGCGATGGCTCCGCTGCGCCGCAGGGCGCGGGCCATGGCGCCGATCCTGCGGCCGTCGGGGTCGTGGCGCCCGGTGAACATGTACACCCGCAGCGGATAGCGCTCCAGCGCCCGGCGCAGCCGCGTAGTCTGCGCGTACTCCAGCGGGCTGTTATAGGCCAGCGCCGCGCCGCTCGCGTCACGGAAGACAGCGCTGAACTTCCGCGTCTGGATGTAGTACCCGGACCAGGACTGGACGTTCTCAAACACCTCCGGGTGATGGAGCGCGATGTTCAGGGCGCCGTAGGCGCCGGCGGAATAGCCCGCGATTACGCGAGCGCTGCGAGACGGGATGGCCGAGAAGCGGGTGTCGACGTCGCGGACGACGTTGAGCACGTAGCTTTCGAAATGTCCCGCCGGCGTGTTGGCCCACTCGGAATCCGAGAACGAGCTGCTGATGCGGCCGTCGGGCATCACGAGCAGCATCGGGCGCAGCTGGTGCTCGCTGATCCGGTTGGCCAGCCGCACGTCGAGGCCGACAACGCTGATGAAGTCCCTGGGGCTTCCCGGCGCGCCGTGGAGCAGGTAGTAGACCGGATAGCGCTGAGCCCGGCTGTAGCCGCCCGGGAGGTAGACGAGGTAGTCGGCCATCCGGTGGAGCGCCCGGGAGTAGAAATGCACCGTCTCCAGACGTCCGGGGCGCGCATGTGGGAACCGCTTGACCGGCGCGAACCCCCGGTGCACCCAATACGCCTGACCGTAGCTGTAGGTCCCGATCAGCCCGGCGGCAACCGTGCCCGCGATCACGAGGATCGCCAGCAGGCGCCAGAAAATTCGGCGGCGCATCCGGGTCACCGCCCGGAGACGTAGGCCCGGACCGAGGAGGGCACGGGCTCGGAGCGCGGCGCGCTGACCGGCGGCACTGGCCGCCTCGAGTCCCAGCGCCGCCCCAGATAGCCCTCGGCCTGGAGCACGCGATAAATGGTTCTCGGGAGGGCACGGCGCGATGGATAGACGAGGTAGCGGGGGCGCCACTGGGGGGCGAACTTGTCGTTGAAGCGGATGAGGCGCTCCATCTGAAAGCGCCGGCCCAGAACGGCAGTCGCGATCCCGATCGCGCCTCGGCGCAGCCAACCTCCCGACGCTCTGCCGCGAATCACGTGCGCCAGCCCGGCGTAGTTGAGGCTGACCTCGCTGACGCCGCGCTCACGCGCCACCTCGATGGCGCGGCACACGAGCGCCTCGTTGAGCCCGTTGGGGTTCTCCCCCACCCGGCGCATCGTGGCCAGCGACAGCTTGCCGCGGTGCGCGACGAAGTGCATCGCCGCGGTCAGGGCTCCCTCGGGCGAGCGCGCAAGCAGGTAGAGGTCGCGGGGGCGGATCCCCGCCTCGTACGGCCCCATGCTCATGGCGAAGCCGAGCAGGCGCGGCCGCTGAGCGCGCCAGCGGGTCTCGAGCGCCTCGATCTCGGCCTCGGTCACCAGGTCGATGTCGATCCCGTCGAAGGCGACGATTTGCCAGCCGCGACGCTCTACGCGGTGGACCGACTGGCGCAGCTTGCGCACCGGCCGCCCGTCGAGGCTGAAGTTCTCCGGGCGGACCACCGCTTCCTCGCCGACGCACATCGAGCGCAGGCCGAGCCGGTGGTAGGTCTGGAGCTGAGCCTCTGACGCGCCGTAGACGGCGACGTCCCAGCCATGAGCGCGGGCCGTGTCGAGGAACCTCGCCGCGACCGCCGGAGCCGCCCCGGCCGGCGCGACCGGATCACCCGAGACGACCGCCGTGCGACCGAAGACCCGGTAGCTGATGACACCGCCGGCGGCGAAGGCATAGGCCTTGTCGGGCCTCACGATGAAGGGCGAGATCGAGTCCTCCCCGTAGCGGTCGACAAGGTGCCGGGCGGCGGCGAGCTCGTCGTGGGAATCGTGCCGCCTGGCTGCGCCAGCGAGCGAAGCCGAGGCGCGCCGCCGGCTCAGCGCCAACGCGGTTAGGCCACCGAGCGCGAGCGCGTCAGCGCCCAGGCCGAGGGCCAACAGGACGTCGCCGGACCCGCCCGGCAATAGCGAGGCCAGGAGCGACCACGCCGCCAGCGCCAGACAGCCGATCAGGACGATTGATCGCGCGCGCCGTTTCCGGAGGGCGATGAGAAGGAAGCGTGACACCCCAGGGAAAATCTCGCTCGCATGCCTGAGGCCGGGCCGGGAGAAGCCTGAGAATTTCCTGAGTCCGCGGGGCGGCTAGCGACGCCCGGCCGTCTCGGCCGAGGCCGATGTGCCGCGGTCGGCCGCGTCGGGCGCGGGGGCCCCAGGCGGAGCGGCCGGGAGCCTCACCGTGAAGAGCGCGCCGCCGGTGGGGCGATTGGCCGCCTGCACGGTGCCGTCGTGGGCCTCGACGATCGCGTGCACGATCGAGAGGCCGAGGCCCGATCCACCGTCGTCGCGGGTCCTCCCCGCCTCGGCACGCCAGAAGCGCTCAAACACCTGCTCCTCGGCGTCCACGGGCAGCCCGAGTCCGTGATCGCGCACCTCGAGCACGGCCTGCGGACCCTCACGGGAGACGGAAACCTCGACCGGGGTGTCCGGGGGCGTGTGGGTGACGGCGTTGCTCAAGAGGTTGTTCAGGACCTGACGCAGGCCGTCCGGGTCGCCGAGCACCTCGACGGCATCGGCGCTGGTCAGCGAGATCGGGCGCCCGGGCGCCGCGGCGCGGGCATCGGCGACGGCCCCGACGACGAGTTCGCCCATGTCGACTGGCACCCGGCGAGATTTCGGGAGTTCGTCCAGCCGCGCCAGGGCCAGCAGGTCTTCGACGAGCACGCCCATCCGGGCGGCCTCGGACTCGATCCGCGACATGGCCCGCTCAAGGAGCTCGGGATTGCGCGCCGGACCCAATCGGAACAGCTCCGCGTAGCCCCGGATCGAGGCCAGCGGAGTCCGCAGCTCATGCGAGGCGTCGAGCAGGAATTGGCGCTGGCGCTCTTCGCTGCGCGCCCGCCCGGCGAACGCGTCCTCGATCCGCACGAGCATCCGGTTGAGCGACAGACCCAGACGACCGATCTCGGTGCGGGTCGTCGACGGGGTGACCCGCCGCGATAGGTCTCCTTCGCTGATCTCGTTGGCCACTCGGCTCATCGCGTCCAGCGGGCGGAGAGCGAGGCGGATGACCACCCACCCGAGCCCGGTCAGCGCGATCAGAACAGCCGCCACGACGATCACCTCGACGAGGACCAGGCGGTCGAGCGCCTCATCGGTGTCCCGGAGGGGAATCGCCACCGCGACCGCGCCGGCTCCCGAGTCGAGCGGCACGACGGCGACGCGGAAGCGGATCTTGGACTTGGGTATCGAGGCGACGGTGTAGAGCTTGGGCGTCCCGGACGACTGGGCCGCCTGCAGGACACGAGCGGGAATCGCCGGCCGCACCCGGGTGCGCGTGTCGTAGCTCGTGAGGATCGGACCCCGGAGGACGTTCCCGGTCGGGCCGACGAACTCCCCGAAGGCGCCCGAGGGGACGAATCCGACCAGGCCCTTGCGGTACTGGGACGAGACGGCGTGCACGTCGCGCGTCAGGTGACGGACCTTCGGGCTGACGGTCAGGAGCCGAGCGTCGAGGCCCAGGGCGTAGGTCATCGGCGCCGCCGCCGCCTCGACGCTCTGATCGGCGCGGCCGTAGAGGTAGGAACGCTGCTCGTAGTAGATGGCAAAGGCCGAGAGCACGAGCGCAGTGGCGATGAGCAGCAGGATGCTCATGAGCAGCCGGGTCCTCAGCGACATGGTCATGTCCTTGGCAGCCGCAACGAGTAACCCACCCCGCGAATTGTGTGAAGCAGTGGCGGCCCGTCGGCGTCGATCTTCTTGCGCAGGTAGCTCACGTACGTCTCCAGCACGCGGGCGTCACCGGCGAAGTCGTAGCTCCACACCCGTTCCAGAAGCTGCTGCCGGGTGAGGACGCGCCGCGGGTTGGTCATGAAGTAGTGCAGCAGTCGGAACTCGGTCGCCGTGAGCTCGATCGGCCGCCCCGCCCGTGAGACCTCACGTGTCTCCTCGTCGAGTTCGAGATCCTCGAAGGTCAGCCGGCCGCTGAACTCCGCGCCGGCGCCGTTGCGACGGACCACGTTGCGCAGCCGCGCCATCAGCTCCTCGAGGCTGAAGGGCTTGGTGACGTAGTCGCCACCCCCCGCGGTGAGACCCCACACCTTGTCGGTCGTGGCGTCACGCGCGGTCAGGAACAGGATCGGCACGTCAACCCGCTCGGCGGCGAGCCGCCTCGCCACCTCAAAGCCGTCGATGTCGGGGAGCATGACGTCGAGGACGAGGACGTTCGGATGCCAATCGCGCACGCTGGCCAGCGCCCCCGCGCCGCTGTCGGCCTGCGCGACCTCGAAGCCGTTGTGACGCAGCGCCATCGACACGAAGTCGACGATGTTCGGTTCGTCGTCGACCACCAGCACGCGCACCGGACCATCAGTGTCGCTCACATGATCATTATCGAGCCCGAATCTGAGGATTTCCTGTGGATCTGGGGTGCCCTAGAGGGTGGTGCGACAGGAGGCAGATCCGACCTTCACCTGCACGGGCTCGCCGGAGACCGAGCGTGGGGCTTTGAAGTAGACGTCGGCGTAGCCGGAGCTGTCGGTGCGCCAGATCGCCGAGCGCCCCGAGCTGTCGCTGACCGTCACCGTCTGGCTGGGCTGGTTGGAGTGGACGTAGACGTCGAAGTCGCCGTAGGCGCTCGAGTACGAGGCGGTGGCCGAGCAGTGAGCGGCGGATGACGAGGCCGTGGTCGGTGCCGGCGCGCGGGCGGCGAGCGCCACCCAGTTGGCGGCGATCGCGCGTTGCGCGTCGGCGAGCGTCATCTGCCCGTCGCACACCTTCTGGTTGAGCTCGTCCTCGACCGCGTCCTTGGGGTTCGGCGACGCGCCCGGCTCGGGCCATAGGTTCCTGGGGTCGTTGACCGCGCCGCCCAGCTCGAGCGGGACGAGGTGGTCGTACTCGTAGCCGCTCATGGGGCCACCATCGCCGTAAGCGGCCAAGCTCCGCGCCTTCTCGGTCTCGGTGACCTGTTCAGGCGGGCGGACGGTCGAGGTCCAGCCTTTCACGCAAATCGTCTGGTGGATGTTGGCCTGGGTGATCGCCGGATCGAGCGCGCCCGGGGTGCAGTGCGGATCGGGGCGGGAGTAGGGGCCGGTGCCCATCGCGTGGCAGGCGCCGGGCGGAGGCTGGGCCTGGACGCGTTGGGCGGATGCGGTCGAGTAGGCGAGGCCGTTCGTGGCCGTCCGCTGGCGTTCTGAGCGGCCGTGGGGCGCGTCGGTTGACGGCGCCTGTGCCGTGGTCGCAGGTGCGGTGCCGGCGGTGCTGCTTGGCGCGGCCTGGCCGCAGCCCGCCAGCGTGAGCGCGGCAAGCGCGATGAGCAGCGTGCGACGGCTTGTCACGCGCGCGAAGATAGGTGGAGCGACGAGCTCAGAGAACGGAGGAGAGTCATGGCTAGTAGCGACGTTGGCGGGGGAACGGTAGTCATCGCCTACGACGGCTCGCCCGCGTCCCGCCAGGCGATCGTTGATTCGGCCAAGCTCGTCGGCTCGTGCCGCATCCTCGTCGTCACTGTGTGGGAGGAGGGGCTGGCGTACACGGCGCCGATCCTGGCGCCGACCGACGGCCTGGGGGTCAGGCCGATGGTCGACCCGGAGACGGCAAGGGAGCTCGATAGCGCCGTCCACGAGCACGCGAACCGCGTCTCGACCGAGGGGGCCACGCTGGCGCAATCGCTCGGGCTGGAGGCGGAACCACTCGCCCTGCCGGACGAGGGCAGCGCGGCCAGGACGATCCTCAGGCTGGCGCGTGAGCGGGACGCCCTGGCGATCGTCGTCGGCTCACGTGGCCTGGGCGGTATCCGAGCCCGGATCGAAGGCAGCACGTCGAAGGATCTCTTGAAGCACTCCCCCTGCCCGGTCCTCGTCGTGCACGAGGTCGAGGACAAGGACGACGCTGCCGAGTAAGGATCGCCAGCGAGGGATCAGAGGCGCCGGATTGCCAATCGCCGGCACCCACGCTTGGCCTACGACGTGGACTCGCGAGCCCCTGATCGTGTCGACACGCGGTCGCCCGAGGACAGGACCGGCGGCGGCGACCCGCCGAAGCCCTGCTTTCACCTGAGCTGCTCGCTCACTATCGAGGCCAGCAAGCCAGCGGTCGAACGTAGCCGTCCTCACCACCGCCCACGACGCACCTGACCCGCGGCGAGGCGGCTCCGGTTCAGCCAAAGATGCGAGCTTGGCCATCCCCGTCCCCGGCGTCCATCCGCTGGCGCAGTGCCACCGCGAGACGTAGGTGTTCGAGAACGCGATCGCACGCCATCGCGAGCAGCTCGGTGGCGCGTTCCAGGTCCTGGGGATCCGCACTTTCCACCGCCGTGCGAATCGTGCCGACGAGCATCTCGATGACGACGGCGGCCGTGTCCTCGCCCGGAAACGCGTCCTCAGGAAGGTCCTCAATGAGATCCGACGCAACTCCGAACAGCATCGATCCGGCGCGGAGGATCCCGATGGTGAATTCCTCGACCTGATCGGTCGCTTCGCTAGACGCCATGTGGGTAAGAGCATCTGGCGCCCGAGTTCCACCCCCGGTGGGTGTTCCAACTTAGTTACAAATCGAGGCCGCCCAGCGGTCTGCCGCGGTCGATCTCAGGACCCGCCACAGGACCTGGGCGAGAAACGCCCCGTATGTTCCCGTTTCTCGACCAGCTCGCGCCCAGGCTGACCGGACCTCAGCGCGCGTCCCACTGAAACCAGGCGATACCCACCCCGCCGAACGCGACGACGTAGCCGAAGCAGGCCGCCAGCGCCTCGGTGTCCTGGGTGCTCCAGCCGTGCACGCCGAGGACGCCGGCGAACAGGGTCATGACCACCCCCACCGGGCTCCAGCGCGCGATGTCTCCCCAGGTAGTGCCCAGGGCACCGCTCTGGCCGAGCGTGCCCAGCAGGATCAGGATGGCGAGCAGTACCCGCGCCACCGCCTGGACGGTGTCGGCTGAGCGGACCAACCCGACCAGAGCCTGGGCGATGCTCAGGAACACGGCTCCCCCCAGCTCGGCCACGAGCAGCGCCAGGAGGTACTGACCGAACGAGAGCGAGAGGTTGTGGATCCGGCCGCCCACGATGACCACGAACAGCGACAGGATCAGGTTGGCCACCGCCTGGATGGCCAGGCGGCTGGTCATGATCGTCCAGGTGGGGGCGGGGGTGACCCGCAAGCGCTGGAAGACGCCCTTCTCGCGGTCGCGCGCGACGGTCAGGGCGTAGCCGACGATCGAGGTGGCGGCCAGTCCGTAGGCGATGGCCAGGCCGACGATGTACACCGCCCCGCCGAACTTGTGGCTCGCCTTGACCCCGTTGGTGCTGAGGAGCAGGAACAGCGGCAGCAGCGCACTGACGACCAGCGCCCGGCGGTGCTTGAGAAAGACCTGGAAGTCCGCCCGGAAGAGCGACCTGAACACGACCGACAGCGGCGGCGGCGCGGACGAGCGTTCGAGGCTAGTCACGGACCTCGCTCCCGGTGAGTCCAATGAATACGTCTTCCAGTGTGACCGCGCCGTGCGCGACGGCGCGCACCCGCGGATCGTCCTTGTGCTTCTCGATCAAATTGCGCGGCGTCTCCGCGGTCAGCAGCGTGCCGTGGTCGATGATGGCGACGCGGTCGCACACCGCCTGGGCCTCCTCCATCGAGTGCGTGGTCAGGAGGATGCTGCCGCCCTCCTGGCGCAGATGCTCGATCCGCCCCCACAGCTGTCGGCGAGACTGCGGATCGAGGCCCGCCGTCGGCTCGTCGAGGAGGAGCAGAACGGGATCGTGAATCACCGCGATCTGCAGGGATAGGCGCTGCTGCTGCCCGCCTGAGAGCTGCTTGAACGGCTTATCGGCCTCGGCGCCCAGCCCCGTCTCCCGCAGCTTTCCCGTGACCTCCTCATCGGACAACCTCACCCCGTAGAGCCCGGCATAGAGCTCGATGATCTGATTGATCGTCAGTTCAGCCTGGAAGCTCGTCGCCTGGAGCTGCACCCCCATCCGCGCCTTGGCTGGCCCCGGATCACGGCGGATATCCATGCCGTCGACGAGCACGGTTCCGGTCCGAGGCTTGAGCAGGCCCTCGACCGCGCTCAGCGTGCTCGTCTTGCCAGCTCCGTTCGGACCCAGGAGACCGAAGATCTCCCCCCGCGCGATCCGGAAGCTGACCTCCGAGACGGCCACCTTGGCCCCGTAGGCGACGGTCAGGCCCTGGACCTCGAGGACCGCGTCGGTCGCCGCGTCGGGCGTTGGCGGCTGCGGGCGAGGGGTCGGCGGCACGGCCGGCGCCGGGGGCTGCGGGCGCAGCAGCAGCGTCCCGTCGCCCTGCTCTTCGGCGATGAGGTAGGTCTCCTCGTGCTCGCCCCGAATCACGCGCACCGTCTCGGGCACTTATCGGACGGTACTGTCCCCCCAGGACCGATGCCGCGACCCCCTATCGCCCGCAGACTCATCCGCGCCGTGAGGTGGGCGGATCGCTGGGTGTCTGCCGCCGGGCGCAACTGCTGCGTGGGGCGCTCCCAGGAGCGCGCGCCGTGGACCCCCAAAGACAAGCTGACGCGCTCGCCGCGCTGAGCAGCTTCCCGCTGCTGGAGGCGATCTTCGGGCGCCGGTCGCGGCGCTTTCCGCTCGGCGGCGAGATCCCCGACGGGCCCCTTACCTACAAATCCAAGCACGAGCATCTCCCCCTCTCCGAGCTCGAGACGCTCCTGATCCTGGCCGTGATGACGGGCACGACGGGCTGGCACTACGGGATCACGCGCCACGCCCGCTACGCCCCCGCGCTGGCCAACTACAACGCCGCCGCCGCGGGCCGCACCTTCCCCTCGGCGGCGGGCTTTCACACCTCGGAGCTCTTCTTCACCGACGACTCCGGGCTCTACTTCCTCCCCACCCGCGACGCCGGGGCGCTCGTCGATCCGGCCACCGAGGAGGTGACGGTGGAGCTGATGCTCGCGCGCCACCGCGACCGCGTGCAAAAGCTGTCGGGCACGCGCCTCCACCTCCCGCGTGAGGAGCCCTACCTCGAGGGCCACAACACGTGGATCGCCAACGAGCCCGGCTCGCTGCTCGCGATCCCGATCGCCGACATCGCCCAGCACCACATCGCCAACCTGTGCTTCTTCACCCAGAACGGCTACTGCCTCTACGACGACATCAACCAGCGCCCGATCCCCGGAATCGAGGCGTTCGGCGATCTGGTCGACCTCGAGGCGCCGGTCCCGCTGTCCTTCGTCGAGCAGTACTCGCTCACCGAGGCCTCGGCCGAGCTCATGACCTCCAGCTACAACGGCGCCCTGCTGCTCCAGGCCATGGGGCTTGGCGGATGGTCGTTTGACGGCATCGAGCACATGGCACTGCTCGGAGCCTCGGGGAACCCCGAGGTCCCGGGCCTCGGCTTCCGCTACGACACCGACGAGCGCTGGGGCACCCCGAACCCCACCGGGCGGACCGACGGAACCTTCCACGCCTTCTGCCCGCCCCACTTCCCGACCATGGCCGCCGCGGTCGACGCCTTCTGCGAGCGCAAGTTCGGCCCCGGCGGCCCGTATCACCCGGACACGCCGGGGCCGTGGCAGGACTCGCGCCGGGTCCGCGCCGCCGCCGAGCCCCACGACGAACGCTTCCGCGCCTGCGTGACCCTCCAGTGCCAGTACACGCTCGAGACCTGGGGCAAGTTCCCGGGCACGGTGCCGAGCGTGTGGGTGATGAACTTCCTCCAGGCCCAGCACATCGACCTCGAGTTCTACGACCACCACTTCCGCCCCGGGGCCTACCTCGACACCCACCGCCGGCACATGGAGGTCTGGCACTAAAAAAGTGCGCCTCGTGTGCGGCCCGCGATCGAGACGCACGTTTGGGTCCTATAGAGCACACAACGTGCGCCCGAATCCCCACCCGTGAGCGAGACGCACGTTTTTTCAGGGAAGGCCGGGCCGCATGCGGCCCGGCCCCGCCCGGTGCATGCACCGGGCGGCGGGGGCGCGCATGCGCGCCCCCGAACACCACGATGCGCTCAGACCGTGTCGAGCCCCTGGTTGATCATCCGGCCCACGGTCTCGTACTTGGCCCGGTCGTTGCGCTTGAGATAGAAGGCGTAGCCGAGCCCACCGAGGAAGATCAGCAGGTCGGCCCAGCACAGCCACTTGGCGTAGCTGTAGCCCGAGCCCAGGAAGCTCAGGTGCTTGATGGCCAGGTAGAGGACGATGGCCTGGCTGACCAACGAGAGCAACGGCGCGCTGATCGTCGTCCACCAGTGGTGCTCCTCCTTGTGGTGGGTGCGGAAGTAGTTCCAGATGGCCAGCGAGACCAGCGCCTGGATGGCCAGGATCGAGACCACGCCCATGACGGCCATCAGGCCGTAGACCTGGAGATAGCCGACCGAGTCCGCCGAGCCGAGCTTCGGGTCGACGGCCGCGAACAGCGCGAAGGCGAGCAGGATCAGCGCCGCGATGACCGACTGCGTCGTCGAGGCGATGTGGGCGCTCTTCCACTTGTGGTGGGTCCGGCCCAGCGCCGCGGGCAGGATCCGCTCGCGCCCGAGCGAGTACATGTAGCGCGCCGTCGTGTTGTGGAAGGCCATCCCGCAGGCGAACGAGCCCGTGATGATGAACCAGCTCAGGCACCCCTGCAGGAACGCGCCGGCGAAGTGATGCGCGGGCAGGAAGAAGAAGTTCGCGGCGTTGTTCTGGGCCACCGACGCCGCGGCGTCAACCGAGTGGTAGCCGCTGAGGCCGGCCCACGAGGTGATCGTGTAGAAGATCATGAGCCCGATCACCGAGATGTACAGCGCCCGGGGGACGTTCTTTCTGGGGTTTCTCGACTCCTCCCCGTAGTTGGGGGCCATCTCCCAGCCGACCCAGGACCAGAAGGCGAAGAAGAGGCCGATCGACCAGGCTCCGGCCGCGATCGTGGCGCCGGCGACGTGGCCGCCAGGATAGCTCTTGAACGCGTTGGCCGGGTTGATGGCGGCGGCGCTGACGTTATGGGAGGCCTGGGTGAAGATGACGATGTCGAACACCAACAGGGTGAGGACCTCGCACAGCAGCGCGATCCCGAGGATGCGGGCCGAGATCCGGACGTCGAAGTAGGTCAGGGCCGCGATCAGCGCGATCATGAAGAACCCGCACCAGTACCACTGGATGTTGACTCCGTAGTGGTGGAGTTTCAGCTGGGCGAAGTAGGCGAACCCGCCCACCAGCGAGACCTCAAACACGCTGTAGGCGGACACCATCAGCAACCCGCTGGCCATCCCCAGCTCGCGGTTCAGGCCGTGGCTGATGAAGCTGTAGAAGCCGCCCGCCGTGGTCACCTTGCGCGACATGGCGACATAGCCCACCCCGAAGATGGTGAGCACGACCCCGGCCACGATGAAGCCGGCGGGCGTCCCGAGCCCGTTCCCGTAGCCAACCGAGATCGGCGTGTTGAACAGCATGGCCGAGATCGGCGCCGATCCCGTGACGGTGAGAAACAGCACACCGACCAGACCCACCGCCCCGGCGCGCAGCTTGTGGATGTCCTCGCGCTGGCCAACGTCGATGCTCTCCACCACGGGGAGCATCCCCTCGTGGTGCTCTCCCACCCCGCCTGGACTGATTGTGCTCACCTTGGTCTCCTCCGTGTTACGTGGTCACTGACACCGCGTGTTTGTCGCTTGAGTTGCCACTGTCCGTCCCGTCCAGAACCGCCACGAGCACCCGCTCGACGGCGGCATTCCATTCGCTCTGCCGAAGGCGGACCTTGGCCGGCCTGAGCGTCCGCGGCTCGACGTCCGAATAATCAGTTCGGGCCAGCCGGTCAAAGGACGCGATGGCCCGGATCACGATCCCGTAGTCGTGGGCGCCGACGAAGCTCCCGATCCAGTCCCCGGGTCGCCCCTCGTCGGCGAAGATGCCCTCGCGCACGCCCTCCCAGTAGGCGTGCTGGAACAGGCAGCCGGCGATTCCGCGCTTGACCCAGCACCCAGCCGTGAGCTCGTGCTCGCCCCGGCCGAGCCCGCGCAGGCTCAGCTGGAGCAGTTTCCGGCCCTGCTCGGATGCGGCCAGGTCGGCCAGGTCCTCACGTAGGCGCTGCTCTTCGGCGGTCATGTCGTCACCTCGTTGGTTGGGTACATCAGAGAGGACGCCTCCACCGCCGATTTCATGCCTTGACTCCGCCGGCTGCCTCGAGGCCGTAGCGGAGCTGCTCCGCGAGCGATCCGTCGGGAACCAGCTTTCCGTCGAGCGCCGCGGTGCCGATCGTGAACGCCCACACGCCGCGCTCGGCCAGGGCCCGGATCCGCTCCGCCGAGTCGACCGAGCCGGCAGCGATCACCGGCAGCGCGGTCGCCCCGACGACGGCCTCGACGAGCGCGTCGACATCGCCGTCGTAGCGGTAGGCGAGCAGGTTGATCCCGGCCACGCCGAGCTGCTCGACCCGCCGGGCGTCGTCCGTGATCTCCTGGAGCGTCCCGCGCAGCAGGCACGGGTGGTCGATCACACGCCCGATGTAGGGGAAGAACTGGAGCTCGGTGCCCGCGATGATCTCCTGCACCGGCTCGACCAGCGTGCCCCCGATCAGATAGTCGGGGCCGATCTCCGCCGCCACGCGAGCGGACTCAAGCGTCGCCGCCTCGGTCTCGGAGACCACCTCGAGATAGCTCGTGTGCCCGTTGGCGCGGATGTCGTCCATGAGCCGCGTGAGCTCGTCGCGCGGGAGCCCCAGGTCCTTGCAGCCCACGTGGCTGATGCCACTCGCGGCCACCGACTCATACACGGCTCGTGCGTCGGCAATCGTCCGGTCATCCCGGGTCAGCATGAAAATGAACTCGGTCAGCTCACACCCCAAGTTGTCCGACAACTACGCTATCTTAGCCTGAGGAGTTCGGGGCCGTCAACGGCAGTTTTAAGGAGAGAGAGGGATGCGCGCAGCGATCTGGGACGGCCCGGGGGCGATGAGCGTCGGGGAGGTCCCCGACGCCACCTGTCCCGGGGACGGCGTGCTGCTGCGCGTCACCGCATGCGGGATCTGCGGCACCGATGTGCGCGCCTTCTTCAATGGCGACCGCCGGATCTCGCCGCCCTGGGTCCTCGGGCACGAGATCAGCGGCGAGCTGATCGAGATCGGCCCCGAGGCCTCGCGTGAGCTGGAGACGATGGGCCTCAAGCTCGGCGACCACGTGCACTGCATCTCGACCCTGTGGTGCGGGGCCTGTCGCATGTGCCGGACCGGGAACGAGCACCTGTGCGTCCGCCACGAGCTGATGGGCTTCGACTACCAGGGTGCCTACGCCGAGCTCGTGGCCATCCCCCAGATCGCGCTCAAGAACCTGTTCGCGATCCCCGGCGGGCTCTCCGATGCCGAGGCCACCTTCACCGATCCCCTGTCCGACGCGATCTGCGGCCACAAGGACATCGGCGTGGGCCTCGATGACACGGTCGTGGTGATCGGAGCCGGGCCGGTGGGGACCGCGCACGCCGCGATTTCGCGCTTGGAGGGGGCGGGGCGGGTCATGCTTTTGGAGTCGGCGCGCGACCGGCTGGAGCTGGCGCGGGAGATCCTCGGCGACGAGCGGCTCGATTACGTCGACGTCTCCAATGGGGACGGGACGGCGGCGGTCCGCGCGGCCACGGACGAGATCGGCGCCGATGTGGTGATCGTCGCCTGCTCGAGCGGCGCCGCCCAGGAGCAGGCGATGGACATGGCCGCCCCGCGGGGACGCGTCCTCTTCTTCGGCGGGCTGCCCAAGGGGACGACCCACATCCAGTTCCCGTCCAACATCCTCCACTACGGCGAGGTCCAGGTCCACGGCTCCTACGCCTCGCGCCACCGCGACCAGGTCCACGCGCTGGACATGCTGGCCGACGACGTCGGCGGGCTGCGGGGGGTGATCTCCGACGTGGTCGACCTCGAGGGCGCGCCCGAGGCGTTCAACCGGATTCGCTCAGGGGGCGTGCTGAAGATCGTCGTGGAGCCCTGAGTTCCTGAGATGGCCACCTCGAGCCGTGAATCGCTCCGCCACCGGATCGCCGAGACGCTGCGCGAGCGGCTGGTGCGCGGCGAGTTCTCCGCCGGGTCACGCCTCCCCAGCGAGCCCAAGCTGGCGCGCAGCCTTGGGGTGTCGCGGAGTTCCCTGCGCGGCGCCATCGCCATGCTCGAGACCGACGGCCTGCTCCAGCGGATGCACGGCTCGGGCACCTACGTCGCCGAGCGCCCGGTCCTGCGCAACGACCTGAGCCGGAACTTCGGGGTCTCGGAGATGATCGCCGCCGCCGGCCTCGACCCCGGGACGGTGGACGAGCGGGCGGCCAGCGAGGGGGCGCCCGAGGACGTCGCCGCCGCCTTCGGGATCGAACCGGGCACGCCGCTCAGCGTGCTGCGCCGCGTGCGCACGGCCAACGGGCGCCGCGTCGTCGTCAGCACCGACTGGTGCCGGCAGGAGGTGCTCGATCCGTCTGATTTGTCCGCCCTCGGCGAGGGCTCGGTCTACGCCGCGCTGGCCGAGCAGGGGTTGCCGATCCATCATGGCGTGGCCTCGATCTCCCCCGCGCTGGCCCCGGCCTCGCTTGCCCGGCTGCTCGAGGTGCCGGCGCGCTCGCTGCTCCTGACGCTGTTTCAGGTCGACAGCACCGTGCTCGGCGAGGTCGCGCTCGTGTCGATCGAGCACCACCTGGCCAACGCCTTTGAGGTCAGCGTCTACCGGCGGGGCCCCGCCTGAGGAGCTCCGTGAGCGACGAGCTGGTCGTGGGCGTCGACGTCGGCTCGCAGGGCACCTGCGCCCAGGCGATCGCGCCCGACGGCGCCACGGCGGCGATTTCCTACGTCCCCCACTCCCTGTCCTATCCGTATCCCGGCTGGGCCGAGCAGGATCCGACCGAGTGGCTGGGCGCCGTCGCGCAGGCGCTCGGCGAGGTGCGCCGCGCCGCGGCGCCGGCGCCGCTGCGGGCGATCGCCTTCGGGTCCCAGCTCGACGGGCTCGTGGCGACAGACGCCGACGGGGACCCGGTCGGGCCGGCGCTCATCTGGATGGACCGGCGCGCCGGGGCGGAGTGCGCTGAGGCGGCTGACCGGATCGATCCCGCCCGCCTGCGCGAGCTGACCGGGTGCAATCTCGACCCCGGCCACGTGGCGGCGAAGATGGCCTGGCATCGCCGGCACCGGGGCGCCGAGCACGCCTCGGCGCGCTGGCTTCTGCTCCCGGGCTCGTTCGTCGCCTGGCGCGCGGCCGGCGAGCTCGCGGTCGACCCCTCCAACGCCTCCTCGTCGATGCTCCTCGAGCTGGCCAGCGGCGCTTGGTCGCCGCTCGCCTGCGCGGCCTTCGAGGTCGAGCCGGAGATGCTGGCCCCGATCCGGGGGGCCCACGAGGTCCTCGGACCCGTGGCGCCGTGGCTGCGCGAGGCGGCCGGGCTCGACGCCTCGACGCTCGTCGTCCTCGGCTGCGGCGATGAGATGGCGGCCACGCTGGGGGCGGGGGTGAACGAGCCGGGGTCGGTGTGCGATGTGCTCGGGACGGCCGAGCCGGTGTGCGCCGTGGTCGCCGAGCCGGCCCTCGACCCCGGGCAGGTGACCGAGGCGCACCCGCACGCGAGCCCCGGGCAGTGGCTGCTCGAGAACCCGGGCTGGCTCTCCGGGGGCGCCTATCGCTGGTTTCGCGACGAGCTCGGATCCTCGGAGTCGGCGCGGGCCGCCGCGACGGGGGCCGACGTCTACCAGGTGCTGAACGACGGGGCGGCGGGCGTGCCACCGGGGGCGGGCGGCGTTTTGTGGCTCCCGGCGCTGGCCGGGGCCACCGCGCCGGAGTGGAACGCTTCCGCGCGCGCCGCCTGGTTCGGGTTGACCTCGGCGCATGGCCGGCCGCACCTGGCGCGGGCTCTGCTGGAGGGGAACGCGTTCGCGCTGCGTGACGTCGTCGACGCGATGTGCGAGGCGGGGCTCGAGCCGACCGAGCTCGTGTGCGTGGCCGGCGGGGCGCGGGGGGACTTGCTTTTGCAGATCCGGGCCGATGTCACGGGCCTGCCGGTGACCCGGCCTGAGGACGTCGAGACGACGGCCCGGGGCGCCGCGATGCTCGCCGCCGCCGGCGCCGGGGTGTATCCCGATGTCGCCTCGGCGGTTCTTGCCATGGCGAGCCCGCGGCGAGAGGCGGTGCTTCCTGATCCGGAGCGCCAGGCCGTGTACGCCGAGGCGTATGGGCGCTACCGGCAGCTCTATGCGGCGCTACGGCCGCTGTTTTGAGCGAGCCTTCGCGCCACCTAACTCGCCTTCGCCAGCACCGCGCGTGTTACACGGAACGGGTATCCGCTCCGTGGGGTGTGGCGGCAAGCGGTTGACGTCCGCCGGGGCCGAGAGGGGCGCTGTCGTGAGGCGGGGCCGCCGCGCGCCGCCCGGAGGCCTGCCGGCTCTCGCGCGGCAGCAGCCATATCGCTACAAAGCTCGCTTCGTTGCCCGCGCTCATTAGCGAAATGGTCGCCAGGGCGGCCAAAACGCTAATCAGCGCCGAACGCCGAGCACGCTCATGCGCGAAATGGTCGCTCCCGAGCCGTCACTCAACGACCTCGCTCGGATGAGCCCGCCCCGCCCCACCTCCCCACAACACGAACTCTCCAGGTCGCCCAACGCCCCCAACTCGTGGCGAGAAAGCGGGATACCCGTTACACGAATGCCGCCTTCGCGACGTTGATTTCGCGGGACGACAGAAACGTCACACGGATCGCCGCGCGGCAGATGCGTGTCGCGGTGGGCGCTGTCCCCTACGTGGTCGACACATAGACGTTCTTCAGCTCGGTGTAGTGCTCCAGCGCGTGGGGGCCGAGCTCGCGCCCGATCCCCGACTGCTTGAAGCCGCCGAACGGGGTCGTGACCCGGACCGAGGTGTTGGAGTTGACCGACAGGGTTCCCGCCTCCAGCGCGCGGGCGACGCGGAGCGCCCGGGCGCCGTTGCTGGTCCAGATCGAGCCGCTGAGGCCGTAGATCGTGTCGTTGGCCAGCCGGATCGCCTGCTCCTCATCCTCGAACGGGATCACCGCCGCGACGGGCCCGAAGATCTCCTCGCGGGCGGCGCGGTCCTCGTTGGAGACCGGGCAGAGCACGGTAGGGGCAAACCAGAAGCCGGCGCCGTCGGGGGCGCTCCCGCGGATCGCCACCGGGGCATCGGCGTCGACGAAGGAGGCCACCTTCTCACGCTGGTCGGCGGTGATCAACGGGCCCATCTGGGTCTCCTCGTCGAGCGGGTCGCCCACCCGGAGGGCGTCGATCGCGTCCTCGAGCGAGGACATGAAGCGATCGAGCACCGAGCGCTCGACGAGGATCCGGCTGCGCGCGCAGCAGTCCTGGCCGGCGTTCCCGAACACGGCCAGCGGCGCCGCCGCGGCGGCGCGCTCGAGGTCGGCGTCGGCGAAGATCAGGTTGGCCGACTTGCCCCCCAGCTCAAGCGTGATCCGCTTGATCTGCTGCGAGGCGAGCGCGCCGATCCGCCGCCCGACCGCGGTCGAGCCGGTGAACGCGACCTTGGCCACGTCGGGATGCTCGACCAGGCGTTCGCCGACCACCCGTCCGGGCCCGACGACGACGTTCAGCACGCCCTCGGGGAGCCCCGCCTCAAGCGCGATCTGCTCGAGCTCGATCGCGGTGAGCGGGGTCAGCTCGGCCGGCTTCAGCACGATCGTGTTGCCGGCGGCCAGCGCCGGCGCGACCTTCCAGCAGGCGATCGGGAGGGGGAAGTTCCAGGGCACGATCATCCCGACCACGCCGAGGGGCTCGCGGAAGGTCAGGTCGACCCCACCGGCCACGGGGATCGTGTCCCCGAGCAGCCGCTCGGGCGCGCCGGCGTAGTAGCGGAAGGTCTCGACCACCATCCCCACCTCGCCGCGGGCATCGCCGATCGGCTTGCCCACGTTACGCGCCTCGAGCACGGCGAGGTCCTCGGACCGGGCCTCGATCGCGTCGGCCAGCCGGAGCAGCAGCGCCGCCCGGTCGCCGGGGGTGACCTCGCGCCAGGCGGGGAAGGCGGCCTTGGCGCGGGCGACGGCCGCGTCGGTCTCCTCGGCACCGGCGTGCGGGAACTCGGCCAGCACCTCCTCGGTCGCCGGCTCCACGACCTTCAACATCGTCTCGCTGCTCGTTGCCACCGCGGACCCTCCTCTACGCTCGGCTGCTCGACATCGGCCAACTCTACTGGTATAAGGACCAGAAATGAGACCTTTTAGTGAGGGGGCGGCGGTCGTCGATGTCGCGGACAGCCACGTGCTGGCCCCCGAGTTCGATCGGCGCTATCCGATGATCGTCTCCGGCGACGGCGTGTGGGTGCAGGACGCGGGCGGGCGGCGCTATCTCGATGCGATGAGCGGCGGTTCGATGGCGCTGACCCTGGGGCACGGGCGCCAGGACCTGATCGAGGCCGCCCGGGCGCAGGCCCAGAAGCTCGCCTTCCTGCACAACGAGCGGCTGACCAACCCGGCCCAGGAGCAGCTGGCCGCGGAGCTGACCGCGGTCGCACCGGCAGGGCTGGAGCGCGTTCACTTCGTCACCGGGGGCGCCGAGGCCAACGAGTGCGCGCTCCGGATGGCCCGGAGCTACCACGTCGAGCGCGGCGAGCCCGGCCGCTGGATCGTCGTCTCCCCCGCCCAGGCCTACCACGGGCCGACGATGGCGACGCTCGCCCTCACCGGCCGGGCCGGCCTCAAGGGCCCGCTCACCCCCTACCTGCACGAGCTGCCCCACATCCCGCCCAGCACCTGGCGGTTTGACCCCACGGGGGAGGAGGCGCTGGCCGCGCTCGACCGGGTGCTCGAGCAGGCCGGCCCCGAGAACGTGGCCGCCTTCTTCTGCGAGGCCATCAGCGCCGCCGCGCTCCCCGCCTACACCCCACCGAAGCGCTTCTGGGAGGGGCTGGCCGAGCGCCGCGAGCGCCATGGCTTCCTCATCTGCTTTGACGAGGTCGTGACCGGGATGGGGCGCACCGGCAGCTGGTTCGCCGCCGATCGGCTGCCCTTCGTCCCCGACGTGATCGCCACCGCCAAGGGGCTCGGCGCGGGTTACGCGGCGATCGGAGCCACGATCTGCCACGAGCGCGTGTATGAGGCGGTGGCGGCGGGATCACGGAAGTTCTCCCTCGGCCACACCTGGGACGGGGCGCCGCTCCCCTGCGCGGTCGGGATCGCGGTGATCGACGCGCTCCGCCGCGAGGGCCTGATCGAGCGGGTCGATCGCCGCGGTGCGCAACTGCGGGCCGAGCTGGCCCAGGCGCTCCAGGACGTGGACATGGTGCGCGAGGTGCGCGGCCACGGCTTCCTGCTCGGGATCGAGTACGTCGACCCCCGCGACGGCGAGTCGTTCCTGCCCGCCGAGCTCGGGGTGGCGGGTCGGATCGACGACGCCGCGCTCGAGGCCGGGCTGGTGATCCTCTCGACGCAGCCCACGGGCGACGGCTACGCCGGCGACCAGAGCCTGTTCGCGCCGCCCTTCACCACCTCCGATGAGGAGCTCGACGAGATGGTGACCCGCTTTGTGGAGGTGGTGCGCCAGGTGGCGGCCGGCGTCGAGCGCGAGCTGATGGTGCCCGCGCCGTGACCCTCCGCGCCCTCGTCGTCCAGCACGAGCAGCCGACCCCGGGCGGCTACGTCCACCAGTGGCTCCAGGAGCGCGGCGCCGACCAGGACACCTACCGGATCGACGTCGAGGAGCGCGAGGTCGACCCCCGCGACTACGGGATGATCGTCTCGCTCGGGTCCGAGTTCGCCGCCTTCGATGACTCGATTCCGTGGCTGGAGCGGGAGAAGCGGCTGCTGCTGGCGGCCACGGAGGCCGACGTTCCGGTGCTCGGCATCTGCTTCGGCGGCCAGTTGCTGGCCCGGCTGCTCGGGGGCCGTTCCTACCGCGGCGAAGTAGCCGAGATCGGATGGCTGCCCGTGCGCAGCCGCGAGACCGCGCTGGTTCCAAACGGGCCGTGGTTTCAGTGGCACTTCGATACCTTCACCGCCCCCCCGGGTGCGTCGCTGATCGCCGACAGCCCCGCCGGTCCGCAGGCCTTCACGCTCGGCCGCAGCCTCGGGCTCCAGTTCCATCCCGAGGTGACCCCGGAGATCATGGACTCGTGGGTCGCGGTGTACCGGCACGAGCTCGACCAGGAGGGCGTCGACCCCGACCGCCTGCTCGAGGAGACCTACGAGCGCGCCGGCGAGACCCGGGCCGCGGCCTGGCGCCTGTTCGACGGCTTCCTGGCCCGGGCTCAGGAGCTCGAGGGGGCCGTGCGTGGCGGTTGAGCCGAACGTGGGCTTCGCCCCCGTCCAGCAGGTGCGCGCCCACGAGTACGTGGCCGAGCAGGTGCGCCGCCATATCGCCCTGCGGCTGATCGCCCCGGGCGAGTCGCTCCCCCCTGAGCGTGAGCTCGCCGTCACCTTTGGGGTCGGCCGGCCGACCATCCAGCACGCCCTGCGCCTGCTCGAGGCCGACCGCCTGGTCGAGGCCCGGCGCGGCCGCCACGGCGGTACCTTCGTCTCCGAGCCCGAGGCGGACACCGACGCGATGGACGAGCTCCTGGCGCGGGTGGCCCGCGCGCGCGAGGAACTCGAGGAGGTGCTGGCCTATCGCCGGGTGATCGAGCCCCGCGTGGCCCGGGAGGCGGCGCGCACGCGCCGGCGCGTGGATCTGACGGCGATGTCACGTGCCATCGCCGGCATGGCCGAGGCGGTCAGCGAGCCCGACTACATGCGCCACGACACCGAGTTTCATCTCGCCGTCGCGCGCGCCGCCCGCAACCGGTTCCTGCTCGGTGCGATCGAGGACGTGCGGCTGCGCCTCAACGACGTCATGAGCCTCCTGCCGGAGTCCGACACCTGGCACCGCCGGCTGGGGGGCGAGCACGAGGCGATCCTGAGCGCGATCGAGGCCCGCGATGCCGACGCCGCCGAGCACGCGATGGATCTCCACGTGGCCGCCAGTGAGCTGAGTGTGAAGGCGCTGATGACGGCGATCCGGAGGAGGCCGGCGACGTGATCACCGCCGAGGAGACTCACGTCTTCCCCCGCTTCCTCGACCTGGCCTACCCCAACGTCGAGCGGGGCCAGGGCGTACGGCTCTACACGAGCGACGGCTTCGAGGTGCTCGACGCCTGCTCGGGGGGCGCGATGGTGGCGTGCCTGGGCCACGGCGATGAGTCGATCGTCGAGGCCGCCCGCGCCCAGGCGGAGCGGATCTCCTATGTCTATAACCACCACTTCACCAATGAGCCGCAGGAGCTCCTGGCCGACCGGCTGATCGAGCTGACGGCGCCCGAGATGGCGCGCGTGCGCTTCGTCTCCGGCGGCTCTGAGGCCAACGAGACGGCGCTCCGCCTGATCCGCCAGTACCACGTCGACCGGGGCGAGGCGGGTCGGTGGCGGATCATCTCGCCCGCCCAGGCCTACCACGGGGCGCTGTTCGGGGCGCTCGCGCTGACCGGCCGCCCGAGCCTCCAGCGCCCCTACGGCGAATACCTCCCCGATCACCTGCACATCGCGCCGGCGACGTGGCGCTTTGATCCCTCGGGGCAGGCGGCGCTCGAGGAGCTCGACCGCCTGCTTAAGGCGGCGGGCCCGGAGACCGTGGCCGCCTTCATGTGCGAGCCGGTGAGCGCGGCGGCGCTGCCCGGCTACACCCCGCCGGAGAGCTTCTGGCAGGGGCTCGAGGCCCGCCGCCGCGAGCACGGCTTCCTGATCTGCTTCGACGAGGTGGTCACCGGGATGGGCCGGACGGGGAGTTGGTTCGCCTCCCAGCAGGTGCCGATCGAGCCCGACGTGGTCACGGGGGGCAAGGGCCTCGGCGCCGGCTACGCGCCGCTGGCCGCGACCCTGTGCACGGCTGAGGTGTTCGATGCGCTGGCCGCCGGCTCGCGGAACTTCGAGCACGGCCACACCTGGGACGGGGCGCCGCTCCCCTGCGCGGTCGGGCTGGCGGTGCTCGATGCGTTAGTTGAGCGCGGCCTGCTCGAGCGCGTCCGCGGCCGGGGCCCATCGCTGCGCGAGGAGCTCGAGCAGGCGCTGGCCGGCTTCGAGATCGTCCGCGAGGTGCGCGGCCGGGGCTTCCTGCTCGGGGTCGAGTTCGTCGACCCCCGCGACGGCGAGTCGCTCCTGCCCGACGAGCTCGACGCCGCCGCGCTGATCGACGACACGGCGTTTGAGCACGGCGTGCTCGTCACCTCGTCACACTCGACCGCCGACGGCTTCACCGGAGATCAGACCCTGCTCGCCCCGGCCTTCATCGCCACCGACGCCGAGCTCGGTGAGATGGTCGAGCGCTTCGCCGCCGCGGTGGCCGACGTCGAGCGGGCCGTCAAGTCCTCGCTCGCGGGGGCGTCGGCGTGACCTCGCTCTCCGACCTCCCGCGCGCCAGCGGCGCCGGCGGCGGAGCGCCCGCCGCGGGTGAGTTCGTGCTCCTGGGCATGCCCGACGTCAACGGCTCGGTCCGCGGCAAGGCGCTCCGACCGGACGCGTTCGAGGCCGCAGTCGAGGGCGGCGCGGTGATGACCGACCTGCTCCTGGCGCTCGACCCGACGGATACTCCGATCACCGACTACGAGCGCTTCGGGATCCGCTCGGGGGCGGGCGACCTCGTCGTCCAGCCCGATCTCGCCACCCTGCGCGAGCTCTCCTGGCTGCCGGGATGGCGCATCTGCCTGTGCACTCCGGCGTGGCCGGACGGCAGCCGCTGCGAGCTGTCCTCACGTGAGACGCTCCGGGGCGCGCTGGAGCAGATTGCCGCCCAGGGCTACGAGACGATGGCCGCCTTCGAGTACGAGGTGCGGCTGCGCGACGGCGATGACGCGCCCCTGTCCAGCGGGCTCAGCTACAGCCTGAGCGAGATCTCCCGCTTCGAGCGCTTCGTGGCCCAGCTCGTTCCGGCGCTCGAGGCGCTCGGGGTCGAGCTCTCGGCCGTCCACACCGAGGCCGGGCCGGGGCTGCTCGAGCTGAACCTCGCCGCCCGAGAGGGCCTGCGCGCCGCCGACGATGCCGTGTTCGTCAAGCTCGCAGTCCGGGAGGTCGCCGCCTCGATGGGGCTGCACGCGAGCTTTCTGGCCAAGACCAAGCCGGGCGAGGAGGGCTCGAGCGGGCACGTCCACCTGTCGTGCTGGGCCGACGGCGTGAACGCGTTCGGCGCCGGCGAGTCCGACGAGCTGCCGGCACCGTTCAGCGCCGCGATCGCGGGCGTGCTTGAGCACCTGGGGGCCGCGTCGCTGATGCTGTGTCCGACGATCAACTCCTACAAGCGGCTCGTCCCGGGCTGGTTCGCGCCCGTGAACGTGAGCTGGGGGCTCGAGAACCGCTCCTGCGCCGTGCGGGCGATCCGGGGGGCGCGGCCCGAACGGTGGCGGATCGAGTGCCGGCGCCCCGGCGCCGACGCCAATCCGTATCTGGCCCTGGCCGCGCTGGCCGTGTCGGCGGCCGACGGGATGGCCCGTGGCGCCACGCCGCCGGCGCCGATCGAGGGTGACGCCTCGGAGCGCACCGACCTGCCGGCGCTGCCGGGGTCGCTCGAGTCCGCGCTGATCGCCTTCGACCGCGACGAAGGCTTCCGCCGCCTGATCGGCGAGACGTTCTGCGACTACTACCGGACCTCGCGCGCCTGGGAGCTCGCGGCCTGGCGGGAGTCGGTCAGCGACTGGGAGCGCGAGCGCTACGAACGTGCCGTCTGAGCCGGTGATCGGAATCTGTGCCGTGCGCGAACAGGCGCGCTGGGCGTTCTGGGATCAGCCGGCGCACCTGGTGGCGGACTCCTACGTCGCCTCGGTGCAGCGCACCGGCGCGGTCGCCGTGCTCCTGCCGGTCGACTCCCGCGCCCCGGTCGAACTGCTCGAGCGGATCGACGCGCTCCTGCTCATCGGCGGCGCCGACATCGAGCCCGCGCTCTACGGCGAGCCGCGGGCTCCGGAGACCGAGGCCACCTACCCGGAGCGCGACGAGTTCGAGATCGCCTTGCTCTTGGGGGCGCTGGCCCGCGAGCTTCCGGTTCTGGGCGTGTGCCGCGGCATGCAGATCCTCAACGTCGCCCTCGGCGGCACGCTTCAGCAGAGCCTCGGCGCTGAGGACGGCAACCATCCTCACCGCAAGGCGCTCGGGAGCTTCGAGGGCACCGACCACGTGGTCCAGCTCGAGCCCGGGTCGCTCGCGGCCCAGGCGGCGGGCGAGGAGCGACACGTTGCCCGCTGTCATCACCATCAGGCCGTGGGTCGGCTCGGCGACGGGCTCGTGGTCACCGGGCGCTCGGCCGACGGGGTGATCGAGGCGATCGAGACCAGCTCGGGCGGCTGGACGCTCGGCGTCCAGTGGCACCCCGAGGCCGACGAGCGCAGCCGCCTGTTTCACGCCCTCCACGCTGCGGCGGAGCGCTATGCCCTGGTCAAGTGAGGTGGTGAGCGCCGTCGCGGAGGCCCAGCAGAAGGACAACCTGTGCGGGCCGTTTCACGCCGCCCGGATCCTCCGCGAGGCCGGCGGGGCGGACGATCCCCTCGACCAGGATCTGGTTGCCCTGCACGCGGGGACGGAGCTTCCCGAGCGCGAGCTCGGGCCGCAGGTGCCGCCCGGCGCGGTGAACCGCCGCGACTATCGGTTCGAGCTTCCACGGGTTGACGAGTCGCGGGCGGGCACCTCGGCCGCGGGCTTGGCGGCGGCGATCGCCGAGCTCTCGGGCGGCCGCCTGCGCTGCGTGCCGGCGAGCGGGGACTGGAGCGCGAGCGTGGTGGAGCAGATGGTCCTCCGCGGTCGCTCTTTGGACGCGCGGCTCCTGGCCAACCTCCAGACCGGCCTGCTGTGGGGGAGCCGGCCGCCCATCGAGTCACTGCTATCGGTACTGGCGGGAGACGAGCCCGGCGACGGGGCGCCGGCGGCGGAGTGGGACGTCGGGCACTTCGTCGAACTCGTCCAGGTGGTGCGCGGTCACGGCGGAGCGCTCGTGATCGTCCGGGACTCATATCCGTCGCTGGGGTGGAACGGGGTGCATCTCCAGCCCCCCGCGGCGCTGGCCGCCGCCCTGCTCCGGGGCGACGGACGGGGCGGCGGGATCCTGGCCGTGGCCGTCCCGGAGGCGGTCCCGGCGGTGGAGGAACTGATCGCCGGGCTTGGGCTGGCCAGCCAGATGTGGGATAACTGCACGGGAGGAGAGACACCGAGATGACCATCGCCGAAGAGCAGTCGGCCAGCGCCGAGGAGGTCCTGTCCACCTGGCGCGAGCAGGGAATCCGCAACGTCCGCTTCGAGCTCCCGGACATGCACGGCGAGAGCCGCTCCAAGCTCGTACCGATCGAGCACGCGCCGCGCTTCGCCGCCGATGGGCTGAACATGTACGGCGGGACGGTCGTGCTCGACACTCGCTCCGACGTCGTCCCGGGGACGCTCTACAACGAGGAGATCGGGTACGCCGACCAGCGCCTGAAGCCCGATCCGAGCACCGCCGCGATCGTCCCCTGGGCCAAGGCCACAGGGCGGATGATCTGCGATGCCTTCTGGGATGACGGCACCCCCCTGGGGGCGGCGCCCCGGCAGGTCTTCCGGCGGGTGCTGACCCGCTGCCGGGAGCTCGGCTACGAGCCGCTGATCGGCGTCGAGCCCGAGTTCTACCTGCTCGACGCGCAGACCAAGGAGCCCCTGTTTGAGGGCTACCACATCTTCAACACGGTGCGGAACACGTGGGTACCGGCGATCGAGCGGATCGTCGCCGAGACGCGCCAGTTCGGGATCGACATCATCACCGCCAACTGCGAGTACGCCGGCTCCCAATGGGAGATCGTGTTCGGCCCCTCGAGCGGCCTGGCCGGCCCCGACGCCGCCTTCAGCTTCAAGAACGCGGCCAAGGAGCTGGCTCACCAGGAGGGGCTGCTCGCCACCTTCATGTCGAAGCCGTTCGAGGACTCGGCCGGTTGCGGCGCCCACAACCACATCGGGCTGCTCCACCGCGAGGGTGGCGAGAACGCCATGTCCGACGACGCCCACGAATGGGGCCTCTCGCCCGTCGGCCGGAGCTTCATCGCCGGCCAGCTCCGCCACGCGCGCTCGATCTACACCCTGCTCGCCCCCACGATCAACTGCCTGAAGCGGCGCCGGACCCATACCTTCTCTCCCACCAACGTCTCCTGGGGGCTCGAGGACCGCAGCGCCTTCATTCGCGTCAAGGGCGGCGACGTCAAGAACAAGCACGTCGAGAACCGCGCGCCGACGGGGCTCTCGAACCCGTACCTGGCCAGCGCCGGGCTGCTCGGCGCCGGGCTGCTCGGGATCGCCGACGAGCTAGAGCTGGAAGCGCCGGCCCAGCGCCCGGCCGAGGAGGACGAGTCCAAGCCGAAGCTGCCCACCACGGTCGAGGAGTCGCTCTCAGCCCTTGAGGCCGACGCCAAGATCGTCGACATGCTGGGCCAGGAGTTCGTCACCGCCTACGCCGCGATGCGTCGCTACGAGCTCCAGCGCTTCGCCGATCACGTCACCGACTGGGAGCGCGAGGAGTACCTCGAGCTGCACTGAGCCGGGCCCCGCTCAGGGCTCGGTCAAGTACGCGGCGGTGATTCCGCCGTCGACCAGGAACTCGGTCCCCGTCACCCAGGCCGCGTCATCGCTGGCCAGATACAGCGCCGCCTTGGCGATGTCCTGCGGCTCGCCGAACCGGCCGGCCGGAATGTGGTTGAGCCGGTTGGCGCGCTTCTGGGCGTCCGAGATCAGATACTCGAACAGCGGGGTGCGGACGGGTCCGGGGCAGATCGCGTTGGCGCGGATGCCGTGGCGCGCGTACTGCACCGCGATCTCCCGCGTCATCGCGAGCACGCCGCCCTTGCTCGTCGTGTAGGCGATCTGAGGCGCGGCGGCGCCCATCAGGGCCACGAACGAGGCGATGTTGATGAGCGACCCCGTCCCGTCGGTGTCCAGCATCAGCGGCACGGCGTGCCGGCAGGACAGGAACACCCCGGTGAGATTGACCGCGATGACCTGGTCCCAGACCTTAAGCGGGGTCTCGGTCACCCCCTCATCGCGGGGATCCATGATCCCTGCGTTGTGGACGCTGATATCGAGCCGGCCGTGGGTGCTCCGGACGGCTTCGAAGACCTCCCGCGTCGAGGCGTCCTGTGAGACGTCACCGGCGACGAACGTCGCCTCCGGGCCGATCTCCGAGACCGTGCGCTCACCGGCCGCGGCGTCGATGTCATTGACCACGACCTGGGCTCCCTCGGCGGCGAACAGGATCGCCATCTCCTTGCCGAGCCCCGAGCCGGCGCCGGTGATCAGGGCGACCTTCCCATCGAGACGAGGCATAGGCGGATCCTATGTGAGGGCTGATTCCCCCTAGGTTCGAACGAGACGGCGATCCGCGTAGGCGGCGAGCTCACGCTCGAACTCCGGCCACCACTCGGGCTCGAGGTCGGGCGGAGAGGTGGGCGGCGTCGGGCCGCCGGCGGGGCCTCGCCGTCCTCCACCCCAGTCGGAGTCAGGTGAATCGTCCCCGCGACGGCGCTCGGAGGCTGCCGCCAGCCACAGAGCCACACATGCGGCGAGGATGACCACGCCGATCACCGCGTAGGCCAGCCAGCCGGGAGAACTGACTATGTCCGAGACCCGGCGGACGCCGATGCCGATTGCGTAGCTCATGATCAAGAAACTGCAGATATCACGGGGCGGCTGAGACCGACGGGGCCCGCGTGCCTCTCTGAGCTTCCCCGCCCGTTCACGCCCGAAACGGACTTGCTAGTGGCGGGGTGGGTGGCAGCACGTCGAATGGCGGCGTTGAAGCATGCAACATGCCCGGTCACCGTCGTACATGGGGCGAACGAAGGCACAACGAAGGCGAGGCGATCGATCACTTCGTGCGCCGCGGCACCGCTGGGCATGACCCCCAGGGCGGGCCGTCGTTTCTGAATATCCGCGAATGGTGGACATGACGCACCGCGCCGAGTAGGGTCGGCTGAGCAGGCGGCCCGGGAGGGCATGCGAGGGGAGTGAGGTGGTGGCGCGATGTTGACCAGTGGGATCCGTAGGCACGGGTCGTTCTCTGAGGGATCACGCCTGGCGCGAGGCCGGCTCCTGGGTTGTTTGGGGGCAAGCTTGGTGCTCGCGCTCGTGCTCGCGCCGGGCGCCGTTGCGGCCCGGGGGCACGATCACGGCTGGGGGCACCCGCGTCTCACTCTGGTCTCCGTGTCCAACCCGCGCCCGGAACTGGTCAGCGGCGGCGAAGTGCTGGTGCGAGCCGATCTCGGCAAGGGGGTCGACCCCGCCGATGTGCGGATCTCCTCGAATGGCCAGGACGTCACGTCCAGCTTCCAGCGGCAGCCCGACGGGAGCCTGCTCGGGCTGGTCACCGGCCTGGCGATCGGTCCTAACCGGCTCGTCGCTTCCGTGGGCCGACGCTTCGCCTCGTCGCTTGACGTCGTTGACCACTCGGTCAACGGGCCGGTCTTCTCCGGCAAGCAACAGCTTCCGTTCGTCTGCCAGACGACGACCTTCGGGCTCGCGGCCTCGAGCCCGCCTGACTGCTTCGCACCGACGGTCGTCTCGTACGTGTACAAGAACACCTCCGGGGCGTTCGTGCCGCTGGCCGATCCCGCGAGCGTTCCGGCTGATGCGGCGACGGCGACGGTGAATGGGCAGAGCGTGCCGTATGTCGTGCGGATTGAGACCGGAGTGATCGACCGGGCCGTCTACCAGATGGCGGCCCTGTACGACGGGCAGGCCCCATCCCCGCTAAAGCCCGACACGAGCTGGAACGGCAAGCTCATCTACACCTTCGGTGGCGGCTGCAACTCCGGCTACACCCAGGGCACCGCGACGGGCGGGGTGCTCGACGATCAGTTCCTCTCGCTGGGTTACGCCGTGGCGTCATCGACCCTCAACGTGCTCGACCAAGATTGCTCGACAATCATCTCGGCCGAGGCCGCGATGATGGTGAAGGAGCACTTCATCGACACCTACGGGCCGACGCAGTTCACCATCGGCTGGGGCGGCTCAGGCGGCGCGATTCAGCAGTACGAGATCGCTGATTCCTATCCCGGGATCCTGGACGGCATCGTCCCGAGCATCTCGTTCCCCGACCCGCTGACCACCGCGGGGCCGGTCACCGACTGCAGGCTGCTCGACTCGTTCTTCGCCGGGCCGGGATCGTCGTTCACGACCGCGGAGAAGACCGCCATCGCCGGCTACAACGACTACACCACCTGCGTGTCCTGGGATGACACGTTCGCGAACCGGGCGACCGCCACCGGCAGCTGCAACCCGGCGATCATCCCACCCGCCGAGCAGTGGAGCCCGTCGAACCCGGGCGGGATCATCTGCAACTCCGACGAGCAGATCGTCAACCAGCTCGGGGTCGATCCCACCACCGGCTTCCCCAACAGCCCGCTTGACAATGTCGGCGTGCAATATGGGCTTGCCGCTCTGAACTCGGGGGCCATCACGCCGGCTCAGTTCGCCACCCTCAACGCGGACATCGGCGGGATGAACTACGCCGGCGCGCCGGTTCCGCAGCGAACCGAGGCGAGCTTGAAGGCACTGCGTGCTGTCTACGCCGACGACCTGGTCAACAGCGGGTCACTCGGGCTGCGCACGACACCCGTCATCGACCAGCGCCTCGACCTCGATTTCCTCGGCTTCGGAAACGACATCCACACCACCGACTGGTCGTTCATCATCCGCGCCCGGATGCTCGGGGCCAACGGGACCGACGGCAACCAGGTGATCATCGAGACCGAGCCCACGGCGGCGGAGATCGGCGCGGCCGACACCTACGAACTGGCGGAAATGGACGCCTGGCTGACCAACATCGAGAACGATCATTCGCATCGCGACGCCCAGCAGAAGGTCCTCGACGACAGGCCGTCCGGGTTGAGTGACGGCTGCTACCTGTCGGCTACCGACCTCTTGAACCAGACCCTCACCGACCCGGGTACCGGGCAGTGCGGCACCGTCTACCCGGTGGCTTCGAACCCCCGTCTGGTGGCCGGGGAGCCACTGTCGATGCCCGCCCTGAAGTGCGGCCTGAAGCCGCTGAACTTCCGCGATTACTCGGTGAGCTTCACCGCGGCCGAACAGGCCGAACTCCGCCAGGCCTTCCCCACCGGGGTCTGCGACTACAACCGACCGGGGGTCGGCGTTCAGCGGCCGATCGCCAGCTGGCTCAGCTACGGTGACAACCCCGATGCCGTCATCGGTCCGTTCCCGCTGCCACCGCCGCCGAGCACCCGAGCCTGGGCGGCTAGATAGATCGGGCGTGGGCAACTTCCGCGGACGGTCGAGATGAGCGGCCGCGGCAATCGGAACGTAGACGAGCGGGTGATCCCCTACCAGTTGCGCGAACTCCGGGGGTATCGCGTGGACAGCCGGAGGAGACACCTCGATCGCGTCATCGACGCGCCCGATCCTGCGTCTGCTGACCGAGAACGGTGATGTGCCGATATTGACGCCGGGGAACCGGGGGTTACAGGCCGACCGACGCGATCCCCCCGGTTGGCGGGGGCGAGAACGACAAAGGCCACCGTGCGGTGGCCCTTGAGGTCTCGGTCGGCCGGTGTGCCGGGCGGTTAGCCCGTCCGTACGCCTTGTCGGCCGGGATAGCGGGGGCGGGATTCGAACCCGCGACCTTCGGGTTATGAGCCCGACGAGCTACCAGACTGCTCCACCCCGCGGTGGACGCACGATTTTAGCGCTCGTGTGAAGAAGTTGGAACAACCGAGTCTTGTTTCGTAGCAGGGCCTGGCTGCACCATGCGGGCATGGCCACACTGCGTGAGAAGATCGCCGCCGAACAGAGCGCCCGCGCCATGCTCGACGACCACGGGCTGCCCCAGCCCGACGAGGTCGAGTATGGCTACACCTGCATCCGGCTCCTCTGGCACGAGGAGAAGGCGTGCATGATCGTCCAGATCGACGAGCCGCCGCCGGGCTGGGTGTTCGCCGAGGACCTGCCTCCCGAGGCGCTGCCGAACAAGGTGCGCCTCGACGACAACGACGACGACGATGACGACGCCTACGACGACGCCTACTGACTCGCCGGCGCTCCATCCGTCGCCTCGACCGTCGATCGACCCTACGATC
This sequence comes from Solirubrobacteraceae bacterium, assembly GCA_035505215.1. Taxonomy (GTDB): domain Bacteria; phylum Actinomycetota; class Thermoleophilia; order Solirubrobacterales; family Solirubrobacteraceae; genus Palsa-465. The sequence goes on from DATJQY010000015.1 coordinate 206,140, forward strand.
CCGCGATGGCCAGAGCCGGGACTGGGCAGAGCGGCTGGCGCGTCGCGCCGGCGTCTACGCTGCCCCGGCTCAGATCGCACCTAACGAGGGTTCCGACAAGCGTCTGGATCTGGCTGGCGATCGCACTGGCGCTCCGGGTGCTGCTGGTGGCGCTGACCTGGCACACGAAGCTCACGCTCGACCCCAGCGATTTCAACCGCAGCGCCGCCTCGATCGCCGGCGGCCACGGCTATCCACCCACCAATCGAGCCCCGGGCGGGGGACCGAGTGCGTTTCGGCCACCCGCCTACCCCTTCCTCCTGGCCGCCGTCTACGTGTTCGCCGGACACCCGGACCCGGCGGCCGGACGGCTGGTGGGAGCCTGTCTGGGCCTCGCATCGGTCGCCCTGATCACGCTGATCGCGTTTCGCCTCTGGGGCCGGCGCGTGGCCATGGTCGCCCTCGGGATCGCGGCCGTCGCCCCTCCGCTGGTTGTGCTGAGCACGGCATTGATCTCCGAGGCGCTGGTCGTTCCGCTGATTCTGGCGGCGGTGCTGGCGGCCCTGGAGGCCCGGACGAGCCCCCGACCGATCCGGTGGGCGATCCTCACCGGGGTGCTCGTCGGCCTGGCCGCGCTCACGCGGACGAACGCCCTCATCCTGCTGATCCCGTTTGCGCTCGCGTTCCTCCCGCATACCGCGTGGCGCCGGCCGAGGAGCTGGGTCGCGCCGGCGGTGGTGATCCTCGCCGCCGGGCTGACGATCGCGCCATGGACGATTCGCAACGCGGTCGTGTTCGGTCGGTTCATCCCGATATCGGACGAGAGCGGCTACACGCTGGCCGGAACCTATAACCAGGTCTCACGCGCCAGCACGCGCTTTCCCGCCAACTGGATCGAGGCCGAGCACGGTGCCTCACCTGAATACGCGCGGATCCTGCAGACCGCGCGGCGGGAACGCTGGAACGAGCCGACGTACGGAAGTCACCTCCAGGCCCAGGCCTTCCAGGAAATCGCAAGCCATCCGGCCTACGTGCTCAAGGTGGCCTACTGGAACGCCATCCGCATGTTCGACGTGGCGGAGATCCGCTTGGCGCGCAACAACCTGGCCAACACCGACATTCCGCTCGCCCCGGCGCTGGCGCTCATGAACTCGGCGCCGTTGCTCGAGGTGCTGGCGCTGGGCGGCCTCCTCATCCGAGCCGCGCGGCGGGTGCCGAGGTGGTTCTGGCTCGTCCCGCTGAGCCTTCTGACCACCCTTTTCGTGAGCGGATTCATCCGCTTCCGTGCCCCGATCGATCCGTTCCTGGTCATGCTGGCGGCGCTGTTCTTGACCGACATCTGGGAGTCGATGTTCCGAGGGCGCAGCCGCCAGGGCGCCGCCACCGGAGGGGCCGGGGCCTACTCGGCCGGCTCGTAGCCGGCCAGCACCGCGTCGAGCAGCCCGGGGAAGCGGGCCTCGATGTCGTCGCGGCGCAAAGAGTTCACGCGCTTGGTCCCCGCGACCCGCTGGCGGATCAGGCCAGATTCACGCAGCACCCGGAAGTGGTGCGTGCAGGTCGACTTGACGATCGGCAGGTTGAAGCTGTTGCACGTCCGCTCCCCCCCGCCGGCGGCCAGCTCGACCACGATGCGCAGGCGCATCGGGTCGCTCAGCGCGTGCAGGATCTCGGCCAGAGTCAGCGCATCCCGAGGTGGATGCTCGAGCGGCGCAATCTCCTCGGCCCCCGCCGCGCTGTGTACCGAAAACGTCTCCATTACTCCTCCCATTGTACGACGCCCATCGAACTTTTGCTACGATGTTCGATAGTCATCGTACTCGATCTGAGGAGGCTTATGGCGACGGAGACAACCACTGAACGTCAAGGCAGGCAACGGTCCCGCCGGCCCGCGGCCGGCGCGTGCCCGGCGGAGCGGAGCGTCCGGCCGGCTCAGGGCGCGGCACCCGCCGAGCCCGAGCATCGCCACCTCAGGGCCACCCTCATCCTGGCCTGCCTGGCCCAGTTCATGGTCATCCTCGATGTCTCCGTCGTCAACGTCGCGCTGCCGTCGATCGGCAACGCGCTCCACTTCTCCGAGACCGACCTGCAGTGGGTGGTCAACGCCTACACGGTGACCTTCGGCGGCTTCCTCCTCCTCGGCGGGCGCGCCGCCGACCTGTTGGGACGCCGCCGAGTCTTCGTGGCCGGGCTCACGCTGTTCGCCCTCACCTCGCTCGTCTGCGGGGTGGCTGACTCGCGGGTCACGCTGATCGCGGCCCGGGCGGTCCAGGGGCTATCGGCCGCGGTGATCGCCCCCGCCTCGCTGTCGATCCTCACCCACACGTTCCGGGAAGGCGCGGCGCGCAACCGCGCCGTCGGGATCTGGGGCGCCATGGGTGGCGCCGGCGGCGCCGCCGGCGTCCTCTTGGGCGGGATCCTCACCCAGGCGCTCAGCTGGCGCTGGATCTTCTTCATCAACCTGCCCATCGGCCTGGGCGCCGCGCTCCTGACCCAGTACTACGTGGCCGCGCTGCGCGACACGAGCCAGAGGCGCAGCTTCGACCTGCGGGGCGCCGTCTCGGCCACGCTCGGTCTGACCCTGCTCGTGCTCGGGATCGTCCGCACCGGGACGATCGGGTGGGGCTCGCCGCAGACGATCGCCACGCTGGCCGTCGGCGTCATCCTCGTCGGCCTGTTCCTGGCCATCGAGGGCAGGTTTGCCAGCGCGCCCCTGATGCCGCTGCGGATCTTCAAGTCGAGGACGCTCACGGCCGCGAACCTGATCGTCTTCACGATCGGCGCCGCGTCCTTTGCCATGTGGTACTTCCTCACCCTCTATCTCCAGGAGGTGCAGGACTTCTCGCCGCTGAGAACCGGCCTGACGTTCCTGCCCATGACGCTCTCGATCATCGCGGGATCGACGATCGCCTCACGCCTGGTCGGCCGCGTCGGGTATAAGCGCCTACTCGTCTTCGGGATGGCGCTCCAGGCCATCGGCCTCCTGCTCCTCAATGGCATCTCGGCCGGGGGGACCTACGCGGGCGAGCTGCTCATCCCCTCGCTGCTCGTGGCCTTCGGCATCGGCCTCGCCTTCGTCTCAGGCACCATCGCCGCCGTGAGCGGAGTCCCCTCGCACGAGGCCGGGCTCGCCTCGGGGATCGTCAACACCGCGCGCATGGTCGGAGGCGCCCTGGGGCTCGCGGTGCTGGCCGCGGTGGCCACGAGCAAGACCAACGAGCAGGTCAAGGCGGCCGGCGCCCACGCCTCGCCGCACATCCTGCACGTGGCCCTGACCAGCGGCTTCGAGCTCGCGTTCGTGGTCGCCGGCGTGTTTGCCGCCGCCGGGGCGGCGGTCGCGCTCTTCGGCCTGCCCTCGATCTCCCCCCGCCGCGCCACGGCCCAGCAGGAAGTAGCCGTCGAGAGCGCATAAGCGCTCGGGCGCCTTGCACGGGCGCGGGATCGGCGAGAATCCCCGCCCGTGGCCCGCTGCTTCGTCACCCGAGAGCTCCCCGGACCCGCGCTGGGGCGGCTGCGGGAGGTGCATCAGGTGGAGGTGTGGCGGGAGCGCGTGCCGCCGAGCTACGAGGAGCTGCTCGAGCACGTCCGGGAGGCCGAGGGACTGCTCAGCCTCCTCTCTGACCGCGTCGACGCCGAGCTGATCGCGGCCGCGTCGCACCTGCAGGCGATCTCCAACTACGCCGTCGGCTACGACAACATCGACCTGGAGGCGGCCGCCGCGCGCGGCATCCCGGTGGGTAACACGCCGGACGTGCTCACCGACGCCACGGCCGATCTCGCCTTCGCGCTCCTGCTCGCCGCCGCCCGGCGCCTGCCCGAGGGGATCGAGGAGGTCAGAGCCGGCGAATCGCAGACCTGGGAGCCGGCCCACAACCTCGGCACCGACGTCCACGGGGCGACGCTGGGGATCATCGGGTTCGGGCGGATCGGCCAGGCCGTGGCGCGCCGGGCCAAGGGCTTCGACATGCCCGTGCTCCACACCGGCGCCAGCAGCAGCGCTGAAGAGCTGGCCGACCTCCTCGAACGCTCTGACTTCGTCTCCCTGCACGTGCCGCTCACGCCGGAGACCCACCACCTGATCGACGCCGCCGCGCTCCAGCGGATGAAGCCGACGGCGATCCTCGTCAACACCGCTCGGGGCGGGGTGGTCGACCAGGAAGCCCTCCGCCGAGCCCTCCACGACGGCGTCATCGGCGGCGCGGCGCTCGACGTCACCGACCCCGAGCCGCTCCCTCCCGACGACCCGCTGCTCAGCGCGCCCCACCTGATCGTCGTGCCCCACATCGGCTCGGCCACCCGCCACACGCGCGAGCGGATGGCCGACCTGGCCGTGGACAACCTGCTCGCGGCGCTGGCCGGCGAGCCGATGCCCCATCAGGTGGCGGTCGGATGACCCGGATCGCGGTCGTCGACATCGGCACCAACTCCACCCGGCTGCTCGTGTGCGACCGCGAGGGCGATCAGATCACCGATGAGCTCGAGCGTGAGTCGAGCGTGACCCGGCTCGGCGCGGGCGTCGACGCCGACGGCCGGCTGGCCGAGGCGTCGATGGACCGCGTCTACGCCACCCTCGATAAGTACAGGGAGCTGATCGACGGCCGTGACGCCCAGGTCAAGATCGCCGTCCTCACCAGCGCGGTCAGGGACGCCGCCAACGGGCGGGAGTTCGCCGACACCGTCGCGGCGCGCTACGGGCTTACGCCCCACGTGCTGAGCGGGGACGAGGAGGCAGAGCTCACCTTCCTGGGCGCGATGAGCGAGCGCGACCCGGCCGACGAAACGCCCACGGTGGTGGTCGACATCGGCGGCGGCTCGACCGAGGTCGTGATCGGGCGCGGGCGCCAAGCGACGTTTCACGTCTCGACCCAGGCGGGCGTCGTGCGCCAGACCGAGCGCCACATCCACGACGATCCCCCGACCGAGGAGGAGCTCGACGAGACCCGCGCGGACGTGCGCGAGACGCTAGGTCAGGGGGTGCCCGAGGAGCAGCGCCAAGCGGTCGAGCACGCGATCGCGGTCGCCGGCACGGCGACCTCGCTCGGGGCCATCGCCCAGGAGCTCGAGCCCTACGACCCGGAGAAGGTGCACGGCTACCGGCTGACCCGATCCGAGTGCGAGGAGATCCTGAAGCGGCTGGCCGCGATTCCGCTGGACGAGCGCCGCCAGGTCCCGGGGCTCCATCCCGACCGGGCGCCGACGATCGTCGCCGGCGTGATCATCCTGACCGAGGTGCTCCGGCTGTTCGGGCTCAACGAGGTCGAGGTCTCAGAGCACGACATCCTGCGCGGGGCCGCGCTCGGACTGGTCGACGGCTAGCCCGGCGCCTGGCCGGCGGCGCCGAGGCGGAGGCGGATGTCCGCGCACTCAGCGCACACCTCGTCCGGGACCAGGCCGGCCCGCATGAGCAGGGCGAAGATCCGGCAGCCCAGGCAGTAGGCGAAGATCGACTCGAGCCCGGAGGCGATGACGAGCAGGCCAAGCAGGACATCGGCCGCGGTGTGATGGCCGAGGATCAGCCCGACCACGAGGGCGGCGGTTGAGATCACCGCGCCCATGCCCTGGGCGAAGCGCTTGGGCGGTCCCGGGGCCGGCTTACGCGGGCCCAGCCGGGGCGCGAGGACGTTCTGCGCCGTCCAACCCAGAGGGCTCAGCGTGGGCCCGGTCAGAACCCCGGGCCCAGAAGCCGTAGGCGAGCGGGATGAGCAGCCAGTAAGCCCCGGTAACCAGCGTTGTCACCGCGAGAACGAAGACAACGGCCGCCACCGTGCGGGCGGCCTTCTCGTTGACCGGATTGGGAAAGGAGAAGAGCCCGCGGGCCATCAAAATCCATCTTAGTCTGTCGGGTTTCAGGCCTTCTCGCTGCGGAGATTCTTACGAACCGGTGGCGGAAAACCCCCGTGGCTACAGGTTTATCCGGAATCTGGACTTTTGAAGGTCTGAATAAGTTCCTCTTGACAGCGGCGGTGCGTTCCTGTCATTATTCCGACGGGGCAAGCTTTGCTAGCCCCACACATAGGCTCGGGCGAAGCCGCAGACATCGGCGCCTCCCGCCGTCCGAGCCAATCTAACCGGCCCTTTCTGGCACGTACCCCTGCCCGTCCCGATTGGGCCAAACCTGGATCGGAAGCCGCCCGCTGAAATGCGGGCGGTTTTCGTTGTGCGGTGGCGGGCGGTTTGCCTTATCGGTGGGGCGATGCCGCGCCGGCGACCCTTACTCGCCGACCGCCGTCCTTGAGCCGATGGCGCCGAGGCGAGCGATGGGCGGGAAGGGTCGCCCCGGGGCCGGGAAGCAGCGTGCGCTCGCGGACCCAATCCGCCAATCACCGCCCGATGTGGGCTCGCGCGGCAGCCAGGGTCCGTTTTCCGGACCCTACGTGCCGAGGAGCGGCGCAAAGCGGAGTAGTTGGCGAGTTAGGTCCGGCCGCCAGCGCCGCCGCGAACCGAGGGCCGCCAGCGCCCCCGCGAACCGAGCAACGCCAGCGCCCCCGCGAACCGAGCAACGCCAGCGCCGCCGCGAACCGAGCAACGCCAGCGCCGCCGCCCGCCGAGCTAGGCCAGATTCGACCGCCGCGGGTAGGCCACGCTCGGGTCGGTGAGCACGTTCACCAGCGACGGCTGACCCGAGGCCAAGGCCCGCTCCAGGGCCGGTCGGAGCTCGTCCGCCGTCTGGACGAATTCGCCGTGACACCCGAGCGCCTCGGCCACCCGGTCATAGCGGGTGCCCGGGCGCAGGTCGGCGACGACCGAGTAGCCGTAGAGCGCCTCCATCGGGTGCTTTTCGAGGGCCCAGATGCCGTTGTTGCCCATCACCGCCATCACCGCCACGCCGTGGCGGGCGAGGGTGTCGAGCTCCATGCCGGAGAAGCCGAAGGCGCCGTCGCCGAGGAGCAGCACGACCTGCCGGTCGGGGCGGGCCAGCTTCGCCGCCAGGGCATAGCCCATGCCCGATCCCAGGCACCCGAACGGTCCCGGATCGACCCAACACCCGGGCTGGAAGCAGTCGATGACCCGCCCGGCGTAGGAGACGAAGTCGCCGCCGTCGCCAACCACGATCGCGTCACGGTCGAGCAGCCGGGCCAGCTCGCCGTAGATCCGCATCGGATGCAGCGGCGCCCGCGGATCCGACAGCTCGCCCCGCTCACCCTCCCGGCGCTCGGTCTCCAGGCGACGCAAGGACGCGATCCACTCGTTGCGCAAATCGGCCACGTCCGCTTCCGGGGACCGCGCCGCGTCTCGCAGCGCGTCGAGCGTGGCCGGGAGCGCGCCGTAGAGCTCGGCGGCCAGCGTCCGCGGATAGCGCCGGTCGGGTTCGGCCGCCTCGATCGCGACGACGTCGGCGTCCGGGGCGAAGACGGCGCCGAAGCCGAGGCGGAAGTCGAGCGGGACCCCGATCACGAGCGCCAGGTCGGCGCCCGCGAGGCCCGTGCTCCGCGCGCGGGAGAAGAAGAGCTCGTGATCGGCGGCCAGGCAGCCGCGGGCCAGGCCGTTGAGGAACACGGGGATCCGGAGCTCCTCGGCGAGCACCCGCAGCGCGTTCTCCCCATGGCCCCAGTAGAGCCCGGTCCCGGCCATGATGACCGGGCGCTCCGCCTCGGCCAGAAGGGCGGCCGCGCGCGACAGGTCCGGTCCGGACGCCCCGTCACCGCGCCACGGCTCGGGCGGCGGGGGCGCCGCGGCCAGCGGCTCGGCGCCTTCCATGAACACCTGATCGAGTGGGAAGTCGACGAACGCCGGTCCCGAGGGCGGGGACAGCGCCGCCCGCACCGCGACGTCGAGCAGCCCGGGGATCTCGTCGGTGAGCACGGCGGTGGTGGCGATCTTGGCCAGCGGACGGACGATCGGGACGTGGTCGATCTCCTGGAGTGAGCCCTGACCCCAGCGCTGCTGGGGAGCCCGGCCGCCGAGGACGAGCAGCGGGGACTGGTTGAGCGAGGCGGCGGCGATAGCGCTCATCCCGTTCATCACGCCGGGACCGGCGGTCAGCGCGCAGGCGCCGAGCTGGCGCGTCACCTTGGCCCATCCCTCGGCGGCGAAGGCCGCCGTCTGCTCGTGGCGAACGTCGATCAGCCGGATCCCCTCGGCGCGGGCGCCATCGTAGATCGAGAACAGGTGACCGCCGGAGAGGGTGAACAGGGTGGTGATGCCGTGCTCATGCAACCGCCGCGCCACCAGCCGTCCGCCGTGAAGCCGGGTCCCGGCCTCCGTTTCGGTGTCCACGACCAAGACGCTAACACTGCGCTTAGGCTCGGCAGTAGGATCGAGACGTTCTCACGACTGCGAGCAGGAGGTTCACGAGGTGCAGCTTTCCGTTGCCACACCTTCGCCGGACCATCTCGAGTTCGACGAGCTCTGCTCCGAGGTGGAAGATTTCGAGCCGCTGCCGACGCTGACGGCGGAGCCGCTCGAGCGCCAACCGGAGGGCGAGGAGACGACCCCGCTCGACGGGCAGATCCTGGCCGGGCTCGTCTCGCCCTGCTGATCGCCTGCCGGCGCGGCTAACGCCCCGGATGGGCGATTTCGGGGGCCGGCGCGGTCCCCTGCCTATCTAGATCTCTTTTCCAATCGGCCCCTTTTGCCCGTTCTTCGGGGCAATTTGCAGGGAAATTGCTTTATGCCGATTGGATGTTGCAAACCCACGTACAGCGGGAAGTATCTAAAACTGGACGATCGCGAGAGGACGTCCAGGAAGACGGACTTATCCAGGTAGAAAAACAGGGGAGGCGTAATGCCTAACGTTCCACCCCCGAAACGGCACCCGTATGACCAATGGTCACCGGATGCTCGGGCGCTGGACTTGGTGGGCGACAAGTGGACGCTACTGATCGTCCGCGATCTCGCCGCCGGGCCAAGGCGCTTCGTCGAGCTCCAGCGGGTCCTGCCGGGGATTTCCACTGAGCAGTTACGAAGCCGACTGAATCGCATGGTCGCGGACGAGATGCTGACCCGGAAGCGGTATCGCGAGGTGCCGCCGCGGGTCGAATATGAGTTGACCGAGCGCGCGCGCGAGCTGATGCCCGTGCTGGGCGAGCTGGCGCGGTGGGGCTATGAATGGGCCTGGGGGCCGCCCCGCGACTCAGAGACGGTCGACGTGAGCGCGATCTTCCGGCTCGCGCCGGGGCTGATTCCCGCCAACGGCTCGAGCGGCACGGTCGAGTTCGCCGTCGATGAGGGCGAATTCCGCCTGTCCTACTGCTGCGCGGTCTCCTCGGTCGGCGTCGTCGTCGAGGAGCGCGAGCCGCGCCAGCCCGACGCCCGCGTCACGGGCACCCGCTCGGACTGGGTCAAGGCGCTCCTGCCCGAGCACGACCGCGACGGCCTCGAGATCACCGGCGACCGGCCGCTGGCCGAGAAGCTCTTGGCCCACCTGGTCGCCGAGGGCCGGACCAACCACCGCTCGCGCGCGCTGGCCTAAAGCCCACCCGCGCATGCGCGGGTGGCCCGGCCGGTGCATGCACCGGCCGGAGGGGCGGCGCATGCGCCGCCCCTTACTACTTACTCGAGTACGTCGCCGAGTTGATCGGCGGCACCTTGTACTGGGTGCTTGAGCCGGGGAGCGTGGGCTGGGTCCAGCAGGCCGGGTGCCCACCGGCGGCGGCGTCGGTCGAGCCGTGGGCGCCGCCGGTGTTGCGGCAGTCCCAGGCCGCCAGGCCCCAGTCGCCCGGGAAGGTCCCGCCGGCGTTGAAGATCTGGCTCAGCCAGAGCGATGACGGGTACACGTTGCCGCGGTTGTCGGTATCCCGGTTCGGGGCCAGGGATAGGGTCTCCGGGCCGCTCGGGCCGAACTGGCGCAGGTAGTGGCCGGTGCCGTTGCCGCCGAAGGTGGTGGTGCGGGCGAAGAAGCTGGCCCCGCCGTCGGTGATGAAGTCCGAGGTGAGCTGCTGGTGTCCGCCGATCCAGTCGAGGATCGGGTTGAGCTGCTCCAGGAACGGTCCCAGCTGATCGAGCATCGTGTTCGGCCCGAGGCCCTTGATGATCCGCTCGGTCGCCGGCAGCCCCGTCGAGGAGGCCGTGACCAGCGGCCCCAGCTTGACGAACAGCGTCCTCAGGCTGGGCGCGAGCTGGTTGACCGCGGTCAGCGTCGGCTTCAGCTTCTGGGCCACCGGAATCAGGTTGCGGATCACCGGGTCGGCGTTGGCGGAGAAGGTCTTCAGATCGGCCATCGTCAGCCGCGACTGGGTGAGGAAGGTCGGGAAGATGTGGAACACGTCGGCCAGGGCGACGTTGTTCCGGGCCAGCTCTCCGAACGTCGTGTCGCCCGCGGTGATCAGGTTGCGCAGGGCGGCCGGATCCTGGTTCAGGGCCGCGAACGTGGTGCCGCCGTTCTGGACCAGGGAGACGACGGCGGTGTGCTGGATGTTCAGCACCTGGAGCAGCTGGGTGAAGTTGATCGCGAACGGCGGCAGGTTGCCCAGGACGTCGTTGAGGTTCTGGTCGTTGCCCGTGACCGCCTGGGCGATCGACTGCTGCCAGGAGCGGAAGGCGGCGCGCGTGGTGGGGTCGAAGGTGTCGAAGATCTGATTCAGCTGGGTGGCGGGCACCACCTGGGTATTGGGCAGGCGGCCGCCGTCGGCCAGCGGTGGCGAGTGCGGCGTCCCCGGAGTCAACTGGACGTAGGTCTCGCCGAGGATCGTCTTCTCACGCAGGATGGCCTGGGTGTTCTTGCGCAGCGGCGCGTACTGGTTGTCGATCTGGATCGTGGCCAGCGTGCGGTTGTCCTTGGCGTCGCGCTGGGTCTCCACGACCTTGCCCACCGAGACCCCGGCGATGCGGACGTCGGCCTGGTTGGCCAGGTCATAGGCGCTGGGGAAGGCGATCTCGACGCGGTAGCCCTGGGGGTTGAACGGCATCGTCCCGCCGAAGGACAGCCACAGGAAGAGCAGCAGCCCCACGCAGGAGAGCGCGAACAGGACCATCGTGGCGATGCGGGATACAGGAGGGCTGTCGGTTGCCATCAGTTGGTGGGGAGCTTGGGATAGAAGAGTTGCTTGGCCGAGTCGGGGCTCTCGAGCGTCGAGGCCGCGGGAGCCCCCGATTGCGTGACCAGGTTCGGGTGCTCCTGGGTGTAGCGCGCGTAGGCGGCGCGGTTGGCCGCGGCCTGGGTCGGGCAGATCGTGTTGCTGGTCAGGATCCCGGTCAGGTTGAGCACCGACTCAGAGCCGGGGACGTTATTGACGACCTGGCTCAGCGAGGCGCAGCTGGCCTGAATGAAGAGCTGGCGGAAGTCGCCGTTGGCGTCCTGGGTCGAGAACACGGTGCGCGCGTTGTGGTCGGCCCAGGCCAGCCACCACAGATACCCGTGCTGCCCGCCGCTTGGGTAGTAGCCGAGCTGGTTGAACAGGTGGTTGAGCACCGTGAACACCTTGGACAGGTTGGGGGTCGCGGCGGCCAGGTTCTGCGCGGCCGGGCGCAGGTTGTAGATGAGCGGCTTGGCCGCGGTCACGAAGGGTCGGATCTGGTTGCGGAGCACCGGAGTGATCGGCTTGGCCAGCGCCGCGGTGGCCGCGTTGGCAGCCGGGATCGCGCTCACGGCGGGAATCAGGTTCCGCGTCGCCGGGGCCACGATGTCGGCGAACTTCTGCACCTTCTGGAGCGTCGTCGTCGTCTGCTGGAGGGTTCCGGGCAGATCCGCCACCGCCTGGCTCACGTTCCCGTTGGCGCTGGCCCAGGCCTGGAAGACCTTGGAGCTTGAGTCGACGAGCTGGACGATCTGCCCCTGCTTGACCGCCAGGGCGGCGTTCAGCACGTTCAGCGAGTGGATCAGCGAGCGCAGCGCGGCCCCCCGCTCGGCGACGACCGAGTTGAGCTCGGCCAGCGAGCGGTGGGTGGGCAAGAAGCGCTTGAGGATCTCGGCCAGCTCGCCGCCACCGGGCGCCTTCAGGCCCGCGCCGGCGCCGTTGACGAGCAGATCGAGGTAGGCCCGCGTGTCGGCGTCGAGCGAGGCCAAAATCTCGTCCGGGTTGACGACCGGGTTGGTGTTGGAGATGGGGATCGTGTAATTGGCCGGGGCAACCGGGGCGTGGCTGCCCCCGGGCGGAGGCTGAAGCTCGATGAACATGTCGTCGAGCCCGGTCCGCGGCCGCACCAGCGCCGTCCAGTCCTCGTGGATCAGGTGCCGGTACTTGGTGTCGATGTCCAGCTGGACGAGGGCCATCCCGTCCTGGAGCTTGACCTGGCCGATGTCCCCGACCTGGACGCCGGATACGCGCACGGTCTGGCCCTGCCCCGGAGTCAGCGCCTGCCCGGTCGAGAACTCGGCGTTGAGCTTGTACTGCGATGTCCCGATGAACGGCAGCTGGAGGCGCTCGTGGCTGAGCACGTAGCCGGAGACGACCACGGCCAGGATGACCAGCACGAGGATGGCGATGAAGTCCGTGAGGTGGTTGCGGATCGCGCGCTTCATGACTTACCTGATCCCCGGGATCGACTTGGTGATCCGTGTCCCCAGACCGGCCTGCTTGTCCTGGTCCTCGAGCTGGCCGAGCTCGATCAGGCCGGCGCTGTCCTTGCGGGCCAGCGCGGCGGGGGCGCTGGTGCTCGTGGCCAGGGGCTGCGGGGCGGCGCCCTGCGGCGCGCTCAGGTCGGTGATCTGCTGCTGGCTCTCGCAGGGGACGTTCGGCTCGAGCGGCGGACGTGAAACCGGCGCCGGTGCCCCATCGCCGCTCGAGTGCAGCGGCGGGGTCACGGGCTGGCTGCCCTGGATCGGGTTGAGCGCAGTCCCGAAGAGGCCCGGCGACAGCGAATAGGTGAACGTCCCGCCGGTGAGAAAGACCCGGACGTAGGGGCCGTTGGCGTCGAAGTTACGTGACTCGCCGGCCAGGCCCGGGAGGTAGTCGACGCCCTCGACGTACACCGGCTGCGGCGGGAAGCCGTTCTTGGCGTTGAAGTTCGGGTCGTTGATGGAGAGACGACTCCAGGGGAGGATGACCTTGACCTGGCAATTCGAGGCCGGCCTGACCTCGTTCTTCATGAACGGGATCGACTCCTGATCGAGCTTGGCCAGGGCCGGGATCGTCTTGGCCAGGTTGGCCGTGAGGCCGCAGTTGGCCAGGTTCGTCACGCCACGTGGGCATCCACCGAGCTCGGAGGGCGCGACGAGCTTCCGGAGCTGGGTGAAGAAGGGCAGGCTGGCGTCGATCATGGGCCCGGTCGACTGCACGCCGGGGATCAGCGCCTTGGCGAACTGGCGGAGCGGACCGGGGGCGCAGTTGGGCCCCTGGGAACCGGAGCACAGGTCGCTCTGCAGGGCGTTCAGCGCCGGGATCGCCACCTGGAGGGTGCGCGGGAGCTCGGCCACGGCGGCCTGGAGGGCCTGGTTCTCCCGGGCGAAGGCGCCCGCAGTGGTGTTGAAGTTGGTGACCAGGCTCTTGAGGTTCTGGGGGTGGGTGTCAAGCGCGCCGTTGACCGTGCCGCCGTAGTTGATCCAGTCGCTGAGGTCGTGCGGCTGCTCGCCCAGGGTGTCGTGGGCGACCTCCGAGCCGTACTCGTAGGCGGGCAGCCAGTACTGGATCGACTTGTTGTAGTCAGGACCGGATGTCTTGACCGCATAGCCGTACTGCTGGAGCAGCGTCTGGAGGTTCGAGCGCGTGTTCAGCTGCAGGGAGTCGAGCAGCTGGTCGAACTGCACCGGCTCGGTTCCTTGCTGGATCGGGAAGACCCAGCCGGTCGGGGCCACCGGTGCCTCCGGGCTGCCCGGGCTGATGTCGACGAAGAAGTTGCCCTCGAGGAAGATCCGGGGCCGGATCCAGAAGGTGGCGTCCTTATGGATGGGCAGCCCGTTGCCCTGGATCGTCATCGTCACGTCGGCGGCCGAGCACTGGGCGTTGGGTCCGCTCTGGGCCGTGGTCTTGCAGCCGGTCACCGGCGAGACGCTCTGGACCTTGCCCACGTTGATCCCGGCGATCCGGACCAGCGAATCCGGATGGAGCTGGTTGGCGTTGGAGAAGATGGCGTGGATCGTGTAAGGGTTGGCGAACGGGTTGGCGAACTTCGTCACCGCGCCGTAGCAGATCAGGGCGAGGACGACGATCCCGATCAGGCCGGCCTTGAAGGTGGTCATGCCTCCGCGCTTACGCATCAGGGATTCGCCGCCACGTAGGTCGTCTGGGGGCCGGTGCTCGGATTGCGGGTCCAGGTCTCACCCGGCGGGACGCGGGAGAGGCCGGTCCAGGTGGGGCCCTGGTCGCCCGGCGTGTGCTGGTCGGTATCGAGGTCGCGGTTCTTGGGATCGAGATGGTTGAGCTGCTTGGGATAGCCGCGCTGCCCGGCCTCGCAGTCGGCGTTGCCCTGGTTGTCCACCGCGCCCGCGTAGGCCGGGCCGTGCAGGTATTCGGGCTGCTGCCCGGGCGGGACGCCCTCACCGTCGGCGGGCCCGGCGGCGGGGAGCGTGCCAACGCTGTCCTGCTGCTGGTTGGCGAAGTTGAGCAGCGCCCGCTGGGCCATGCCGAAGTTCGTCTGCTCGGAGACGAGGTCGGCGATCTCCACCCACATGTAGTTCCAGGCGTTGCACACCGTCACGTACGGGCCCAGGTAGCGGATCGTCGGGTCGAGCGTGTTGACCGTCGAGGCCAGTCCGTTGACGGCGACGTTGGTCCCCGGATCACGGGCCAGCGAACCGAGCGAGGTGAGGACGCCTTCGAGCTTCTGGTTCATCGACGGGGTGCGCGGGAGCACCTTTACGCCGGCCTCGAGCGCCGGGTTGACGTTGGGGAGCGCGTCGCGCAGCTCGGCCGTGGCCGGTCCCATGTAATCCGCGAAGGTCGTCAGATCGGACAGGAACGGCTGCTGCACCTTGAGCGACGCGGTCGAGACATCGAGCGTGGGCGGGGACTGGCTGATCGTCTGTTCCAGATCCCGCGGGTTCTGCGAGATGGCGGCAAACGTCGTCGCCTGGTCGGTGAACAGCTTGGAGTTGGTCTGGGCGACGGGCGAGATCGTGGAGAAGAACCCGTTCAGGGCACCGAGGAACCGGGTCAGCTGGGTGTGGGGATCGGACAGGTAGGCGGCCACCGGGCGCAGGTTTCCGAACAGCGAGGGCAGGCTGGCGATCGTGTCGTTGAGCGACGATCCCCGCCCCGTCAGCACGTCGCCATAACCGGCCAGGTTCTCCTGCACCGCCGGCCGCGTCTTGGCGTCGAACATGTCGTTGATGTCGTCGAACTGCACCGGCACCGTCGTGTGCGACGCCGGCATGACGCCGCCGTCCGCGTACACCTTGCTCGAGTGCCCGTAGTTCAGCTCGACGTACTTGAGGCCGAGCAGCGAACGGGGGAGGATGGTCGCCGTCGAGTCGACCGGAACCTTGCCCTGGCTCTCGTTCAGCTGCAGGGTCACCTCCGCCCCCACGGTGCCGTTCGAGAGCTCGATCGGATGCATATCCGAGACCAGGCCGATCCGGTAGCTGCCCTGGAGGACGTCGTTGCCCGGCACCAGCGCGGCACCGCTGGGGAATTCGACCTTGAGCTCGCGGGTGGGCACGAAGGGCAGCCCCGTGTCGGCGTTGTAGGCCAGGAACACGGCCACGATCGCCACGAGCACGGTGACCGCCCCGATCAGCACCGGGTTGGCGAAGGCGGGTTGCGAGGTCTTCCTCATGGCGAGAGCAGGTTCTTCCTCATGGCGAGAGCAGGTAGTTGAGGAGCTGCTGGGTCTGGGCGCCGGAGCTCGAGTTCCCGGTCTGGCTGCTTCCCGTGGCCGAGGCGGCCGTGTTTGCCGCGGTGCTGGTGGCCTTGGTCGCCGTCGAGGCGGCGCCGGTGGCTCCGCTCAGCTGCGAGACGATCTGGCTCACGGTCTGGTTGAGGCCGGGCGATCCCGACCCGCTCGAGCCGCCTCCGCCCCCTCCCGCGGCGGTGGAGACCGGAGCGCTCGACTTGGCACTCTTCTTGTCGTTGGGTAGATCGGCGGACGTGCTCGAGCTGAGCTTGCAGGCGCTCGTCTTGGGGCCGGTGTAGTGGGTCCCGTAGCCCTCGACCGGGGCGCCGCCGGGGTCGGCGACGCAGGCGCTCGGGTCGCTCGGGTCGGTCTCGTTGACGCCGGGCTGGTTGGGACCGAGGAACGCGTAGCAGGTGCGCGGGTTGGCGCCGGTGAACGTGTTGAGGTTGCCGCCGGACTGCACGTAGCTGGCGATGTTGTTGGCGATCGACTGCGGCGTGGCGTAGGGGCTGCACTGCGAGCTTGCGAATCCGTCGACGGCCAGCTCGTGGCCGTAGGTGCTGAAGGTGTTGATCGCGTTGGTGATGTTGAAGACGTACTCGAGGAGCCCCTGGAGCCCGGTGTAGCCGGTTCCGCCCGGGCTGCGCTGATCGGTCTCCACCGGACCGTCGCCGACCAGGCCGCCGCCGTAGTTGATCGGCTTCGAGGCGTCCAGGGCCTGGAGGGTGATGGCCAGGTTCTGACCCAGCTCAGGCAGGCAGTTCTCGCTGAAGCCGCTGCTCTTGCCCGCCTTGTCGATGGCCATGTTCTGGCTCAGGCAGGTCGACGAGCCGGTGAACTGGCGCAGCGCCTGGACCGTGGGCAGGGCCGCCTTCACCGCCGGGGTGCCGACGCTCGAGGCCGAGCCGAGCGAGGCGCCACCGCCCGGACAGGAGGTCACGCCCGACTCGCCGCACCCGAGCGACACCGCGGACTGCTGGGAGAACGGCACCAGCTTGTGGAAGAAGGTGTTGAGGTTGGAGGAGGCCTCGTTGAGGTTGGTGAACACGGTGTCCTGGGCGTCGGCAGCCGCGCCCAGCTTCTGCATGGCCGGGCGCAGCTGCTGCAGGAAGGCAGGCAGCTTGTTCCAGGTGGCGGCGATGCAGTTGGCCTGGGTCGAGCCGGCGCAGTTGGAGTTGGCGGCCGAGCTGGCCGAATCGGTGGCCGTGTCGTTGGCCTCGACGATGAAGCGCTGCACCTGCTTGTCGTTCTTGGCCAGGGCCGTGATCACGTTGTTGGCGCTGACGTTGAGATCGCGGATCGTCTTGGCGTCGCCGGCCAGCAGCGAGAGCAGAGCGTCGGTCTCGGCCAGGGCCGGATCGCCGCGCTGGAGCGCGGTCTCCAGATCCTGCGAGCGCGCGGCCACGGCGGCGCCGAGCTCGTTGATGATGAGCGAGAAGCGCTCCCGGTAGGGCAGGCGCATGATGTTCTGGACCAGGTCGGCGGGGATCGTCGACTGGGTCTGGCTGACCGGAATCGTGGCGCCCTGCTTGAGCGTCGGCCCCGAGGTACCGGGGTTGGGGCAGTCGAGGAAGTACTCGCCGATCAGTGACTGGGGGCGGGACTGGCAGAAGGCGTTGTGATGGAAGGCGCCGAAGCCCTTCTCGTTCACCGTGACGGTGATCAGGGCGTCGAGCGGACTCTGGCACTGCTTGTCGTGCTCGGCCGCACAGAGGTCGATGTCGGTGATCTTCCCCACCGTGGCCCCCGCCACCTTGAAGTCAGACCCGGTGACGAGACCGAAGGCGTTATTGAGCTCGATCTTGTACGTCGCCCCGGTGTTGGCGCTCTTTGACCCGAGGGCGACGAACAGGAAGCCGGCGGCGGCGAGCAGCACGGCGGCGGTGCCGATGATGCGTCTCATTGCCCGGTCGGCACCTCGCTCTGGTTGCACGGGAAGCCAGACTCGACCTGGGTCGCGCTGCTGCCCGGATCGGTCGGTCCCCGCTCCATCGAGCCGGGACAGCGGTCGCCCTGGCCGGTGGTCAGGACGCTGTTGGCGAAGCCCTGGCGGCCGGTGGCGTCGGTGAGCAGGTTGCTCAACGGGTTTGAGCCGAGGATGTTCAGCGCGCCGTTCTGAATCGAGCCAATACCCACCACCGGGGCGATCCGGCTCACGGCGCCGTTGGCGTCGTAGACGCCAGGATGCGAGTAGCCCTCGAACCAGCCGGTGAGGTCGACGGCGTAGGGCCGGGCCACGGCCAGCTCAGGCACGGACTGGTTGAAGGCCTCGGTGGAGACGGGGAAGGCGCCCTGGCGGTAGGCGCCGTCGGCGTAGACGAGCGGCTCACCGAACTCACCGCCGACGGTGGCCTGGGCGAGCGGAACCGACAGATGGTTCAGATCGATCAGGTCGTTGCCGGGACCGGGCTTGGAGATCACGCCACTCAGGTTCTTGACCGTGGGAACTGCGTCCACGGCCAGCGGCTCGAGCTGCTGCAGGAGCGCGTAGAGCTTGCCTCGCGGGTAGCCGGGCGCCGGATTGGCCACCGACTTGGTGGCGTTGACCAGGTTCGTCAAATCGACGAGCGAGTTGCGCAGGTTGACGAACGTGGTGTTGGCCAGGCGCATGAAGGGCGGGAGGCGCTGGACCGACTGGCCGAGCGCCGTCTGCTGGGTGGCCAGGGCGCTGAAGGTGGTCGACAGGTGCGAGACGAGCCCGCTCAGGTCGCTCTGGCGCTGGGCCAGGGTGGTGACCAGGTTGCTCGAGTTGACGATGAAGCGGGTGAACTTGGACGTGTCACGGTTGAGCTCCTCGAAGAGCAGGCTGCTCGAGGCGATGGCCGGGTTCAGATACTCCCAGGCCAGCTGCGCCTGCTTCCCGCGGCCGGCATAGGAGGCGGCCGAGCCCTGAAAGACGTCCTGGAGCCCCTTGCGGGTCTGGGCGTTGAGCGAGTTGAAGAGCTCGTCGAGGTCGACCTCGCTCTGGGTCGCAGTCTGCGGGATAAAGCCGCCGGAACGAATCTCCGGTCCGTTCGCCGCGCCCAGGTTGAGATCGACGTAGCGGGCCGCGATCGAGGACAGCCCGGGCTGGCGGATGATCGCCTGGGTCCCCTGATGCAGGGGCGTGTACTGCGAGTCGTTGATGGTCAGCGTGAGCTGGGCACGGCCGTCGGGCGTCAGCGCGATGTTGGACACGCTGCCGATCGAGTTGCCGGCCACCTCGACCTGGTCGCCGGTGACGATCTGGCTGGCGTTCTCGAAGATCGCCTTGACCTGGTAGGTCGAGCCCGACGAGAGCAGGAGGAATCCCGCCACGACCACGGCGATAAGCACGGCGCCAAGGGCCGCGATTCGGCCGATCAAAGATGAGTTGCTCACCGCGGCGACCTACCCAATCGATCTCTCCCACCTCGGGGGTACAGGGCTGCGGAGCACGCGGGCACGTGGCTCCCCTGCACAGTCCGTCATCGACGCTACCAAGGGGTCATTCGCCCTGTCAAAAGGGAACCGACACCCGAAATGGCCCTTGCGGACAGTCGATTGAGAGGTTCAGGAACCGATGCGCTGCGGCGCCGAGGAGGCGACGCTGGGCGGCGCGACGGAGACCGGGGCACGGCGCGGATACCCGGGGCGGGATTCGAACCCGCAACGCTCTTGCGAGCAGCGCGTTTTAAGCGCGCGGACTTTGCCAGTTTGTCTACCCGGGCGTGCGCGAAATGTTAGAGCGCAGGAAGACGTGCAAACCTGCGCCCTGGGCGCAACTTATGCGCTGCTACCGTGTCCTGATCCTCGGGATCAGCCTGCTTCTGGCGATGATCCCCTGCCTGCGCGCATGGAAGTCTCAGCACTTAGATATTCGGGTGGGATGGGACTGCACGGCCGGTCCCCGCTGCTGCGTCTGCAGTCAGACGAACGGCTGATCGCGCTCCTGCGCCGCGGCAACAACGCCGCCTTCGAGGTCCTCGTCGCGCGCTACCACTCGCGGCTGCTGGCCTTCTGCCGCCACCTCCTGGGCTCCAAGGAGGATGCCGAGGACGTCCTCCAGGAGGTCATGGCCGCGGCGTTCAACGCCATCCTGGCCGACGAGCGTCCGATCAACGTCCGTCCCTGGCTCTACCGGATCGCCCGCAACCGGAGCCTCAACCACCTGCGCCGGATCCAGGCCATCGGGGTCGACTCGATGGACATCCACTACTCCGAGCACGGCGCCACGACCGCGGACAAGGTCCACGAGCGCGAGCAGTTCCGGCTTCTCGTCGGCGACATCCACTCCCTGCCTGAGACCCAGCGCACCGCGCTCGTGCTCAGGGAGATGGACGCGATGTCCTACGACCAGATCGCCGAGGCGATGGACACCACCGTGCCCGGCGTCAAGTCGCTCCTCGTGCGGGCGCGGATCTCGCTCGCCGAGGCGTCCGAAGCCCGGCAGCTCTCCTGCGATGAGGTCCGGATCGAGCTCGGCGAGGTGGCCGAGGGGCTGACCAAGCGCCCGACGCCGCTCGTCCGCCGTCACCTCAAGGGGTGCCGGCGGTGCGCAAGCTTCCAGGGCCAGCTCAAGCAGACCAACAAGGCCCTGGCCGCGCTGCTCCCCCTCGGGCCGATGGCGCTGCTTCGCCAGCTGCTCCTGACCCATTTGCCGCATTCAGCCGCGGGGACCGGCAGCGGGGCCACAGCCGCCGGAGCTGCCGGA
The DNA here is from genome assembly GCA_035505215.1 of Solirubrobacteraceae bacterium. Lineage (GTDB taxonomy): Bacteria > Actinomycetota > Thermoleophilia > Solirubrobacterales > Solirubrobacteraceae > Palsa-465. The sequence goes on from DATJQY010000015.1 coordinate 226,436, forward strand.
GCCACGGGCGCGACCGGCGCCACGGCGGGCGCGGGCGCGACCGGAGTGGCCGCCTCGGCCGCCGCCGGCACGAGCGGGGCCACCTTCGGCTCGGTCGGCGGGCTCATCTCGGCCGGCGCCGGGGCCGTGGCCACCAAGGCGGCCGCCGGACTGGCCGCGGCGGCCCTCGTCACCGCGGGCGCGGTCGAGGCCACCCACACCGGGACTCATCACAGCGACACCGCGGGCATCACCGCGGCGGTGACGAGCAACCACACCTACGCCACCGGCGGCGCAGCCCCGGTGGTCCATGCCAAGGCCGCCGCTTTGACTCTCCGGGCTCACCACAAGGCGCGCAAGAATCACCCCAAGCCGACCCACAAGCCGGCCCCGACGACGACCCTGGTGGCCGAGAAGACCTCGACCAAGAAGCTGACCAAGGACAAGACGCGGGTCGACGAGACCAAGGCCGCGGCCGGCCACACCGACACCGAGACCGACAGCACGGTGCTGACCACGCAGAGCCAGCCCGTGAGCTCGACCGCCGCGTACCCCGGCGGCACTTCCACCTCGTCGACGCCTCAATCCTCGAGCGACACCGGGGCGACGGGACCCACCGGCCCGACCGGGGCGACCGGCCCGGTGGTTCCGATTCCGGATCCGAGCGGTGACCCCGGTGCCGGCGATGAGACGAGCAGCACCGCGACCGAGCCCGCCGCCAACCCCGGCACGACGGATCCGACGAGCCCCACCGCCGGCTACTAAGCCCCGGCGTAGATCGCCATCAGCCCTTCGTAGTAGCGCTCCTCGCCCAGGCGCTCCCGGCCCCGGTTGAGGGCCGCGTTCCCGGACGCCTCCCGCCGTGCCGGGTCGGCCCATAGCCCGGCCAGGGCCTCGGCCCAGGCGTCCGGGTCCTCGGGATCCAGGGCCGACTCCGCGCCGATCAGCTCGGGCACGCCGCCGCGGCTGGAGCCCAGCACAGGGATCCCCGCCGCCAAGGCATCGAGCACCGCGTACGGGCAGGCCTCTTCGCAGCGCGAGGGAACGAGCACCACGGCCGCCTGCTGGCGCGCCGCGGCCAGCGCCGCGGGCGCCAGCAGCCCGGCGAAGCGGATCTCGCCGCCGGCGGCCAGGCCGCGCAGACGTGGCTCGTCTGGCCCCTCGCCGGCGACGAGCAGCGGGACCCCGGCCGCGCGGGCCGCCCGGATCGCCGTGTCGTAGCCCTTCTCCTCGACGAGCCGGCCGGCCACGAGCGCGAACTTGCCCTCCCCCGCCCGCGACGCGGGGGCGAACTGGCGGGTGGGGATGAAGTTGGGCAGCGACGAGGTCTTCTCGGCCGGCAAGCCGAGCTCGCGCAGCCGGGCCCCGTGGGCGGCGCTGACGACGATGAACCGGTCGGTGTCCTTGAACAGGTGCGGCTGCTGGAGGTGCAGCGCGGCGGCGTAGACGGCGGCCTCGGCGACCGAGCCGCGGCAGCGCAGACGGAGGCCGGGGGCGGTGTCACGGCCCCGGCACCGGTAGCAGGGCGCCCCGTCGCGGTAGGCGACGGCGATGGCGCAGAAGAGGCGGAAGTTGTGGACGTGGAGCACGGTTCTCGCCCCGGCCGCGCGGGCCGCTGCCAGCGCCCGCCAGCCGAACAGCGGGTGGACGTTATGGGCGTGAACCACGTCGGCGCGGAGGCGACGGACGGCGGCGGCCACCTCGCCGGGGTCAAGACCGCCGCCGAGCAGGCTTCGCGCCGCCCGGGTGCGCCCCACCTCGCGGCGCGAGCGCGCGAGCCGCTCCACCGTGTGGCCGCGCCGGGTGAGCAGGTCGGCGATGTCCTCGACCGCGCGCTCTTCGCCGCCCAGCCACCGGTAGCGGTTGTGGATGAGAAGGATCCGCACTCAGCGCACGACGATCTGGTGGTTGACGGTCGTGTCGAGACCGTGGGTGACGCCGTGGACCTGGAGATAGATCCCGTAGGCGATATCGACGGCCAGGACCGCGGTCACGGTGAGCACGGCGAGCCGGGTGCGGCCACGCAGGACCCAGGCGGAGGCGACGTAGAAGACCGGCGCGGCGAGGAAGATGATCCGGGGCGAGTCGTAGGTGACGGTCATCGCGAGCACGCAGAGCCCGACCAGCACGAGCCCGCGGCGGGCGAAGGGGAGGTCGCGCAGCGCGAATGGCGCCACCAGCCACAGCACTCCGTAGGTGTAGGCGAGCCGCCGGAGCTGGAGTTCCGAGACGGACCGGTGCAGGACGTCGAGCCGGACGTGCAGGAAGGAGCCGCTCTCGCCGCTCACGTACTGGCTTCCCACCGCGGTGACTGAGCTCCGGATCACCGCGTAGGCGACCACGGGCAGCACCGCCACGAGCAGGGTGTCGCGCAGGGCATCGCGGTCGAGAGGGCGCTCGGCCCAGACCGCGTAGGCGAAGGGAATCAAGAAGAGGCTGGTTTCCTTGACGGCCACGCCGATGAGGAGAGTCGCCGCCAGCGCCGCCCGCTGGCGGCGGACGATGAACAGCGTTCCCAGCACCATCACCAGCGTGGCCTCGGGATCGATGCTCTGCCCGTGGCGGGGCAGGACGACAAGGAGGATCGGCGAGAGGACGAAGCCGACGACGAGCCCGAGGGCCAGGCGGGGGCGGACATCGAACTCGCCGATGAGGGCGTAGAGCGCTCCGCCGGCGGCGGCGATCGACAGCCAGGCCAGGATCGTGAACGACGCGACGTGGGAGAAGGGCAGGATGTGGACCAGCCACGGGACGGCGATCCGGTAGGCGTAGGGGAAGGCGTGGGGCGCACCCGGATGAGCCGCCATCCGGAGGTAGAACGGCTCATCGCCGGTGGGGTGCGACTCGTGGCGGATGAGTGCGTCGGCGAGGACGACGAGACCCAGGCAGAGGGCGCTGACGGCGAGGACCGAGGGCAGCGCGGGGAGGGCGACGGGTAGCTCCGGCCGCCGGCGGCGGTCCTCACTGGCGGCGGAATCGATCACCACGCGGCGATTCTGCCAACGTCCCGGGCGTGGCCATCGCGCTGATCACCAACTACCTCACCGGCTACCGGATGCCGCTCTACCAGCGGCTGGCCGAGCATCATCGAGTTGAGGTGCTCTGCTACGGCGGCGGCGAGCGCTACGCGCCGAGCTGGTTTCGGGATCTCGATCGCCAGCTCGGTGAGGCGCCGTTCCCCGCCCGCCGGCTTCGCAGCCCGCGGGAGGCGTTCGTGGTTGCCGGTGATTACGACGCCGTGATCGCGCCGTTCGCGGGTGGGGCGATCCTTCCCGCCGCCTACGCCGGGGCGCGGCGGAGCGGCAAGCCGTTTGTCCTCTGGGCCTCGGTGTGGGTCGAGCCTCGGTCGATAACGCACCTCCTGGCGCGCCCGGTGACGCGGCACATCTACCGCCATGCCGACGCGGTCGTGGCCTACGGCGAGCACGTGCGCCGCTTCGTGGCCTCGATCCGGGGGCGCGACAGCGACGTGTTCATCGCGCCGCAGTCGGTCGAGGCCGAGCTGTTTGCCCGCGTCGTGGGGCGCGAGGAGCGCGAGCGCTTTCGCGCCGCCCACGGTCTCGGCTCGGGGCCGCTCGTGATCTACGTGGGGCGGCTGATCGAAGAGAAGGGAGTCGGGGTGCTCCTCGAGGCGTGGCCGCGGGTGCGCTCCGAGGCGACGCTGGTTCTGATCGGCGACGGTCCCCTGGCGGCGCGGGCGTCCGGGGCCGAGGGCGTTCGCCTCGTGCCGCCCCTGGCTCGGCCCGCCTTGGCCGCGGCCTATGCGGCGGGCGAGCTGACGGTGCTGGCGTCGGTGCCGTCACGGCGCTTCCGCGAGCCCTGGGGGCTCGTCTGCAACGAGTCGATGCACCAGGGGCGTCCGGTGATCGCCTCAGACAGCGTCGGGGCCGTGGCCGGGGGGCTGGTCTCGGATCAGGTGAATGGCGTCGTCGTGCCGTCCGGCGATGCCGGCGCGCTGGCGGCGGCGATCGACCGGCTGCTAACCGACGCCGGGCTCCGGGAGCGTCTCGGTGGGGCCGCGCGCGAAGCCGTCAAGCCGTTCAATTACGAGGCCATGGAGGCGGGCTTCGTCCAGGCTCTCCAGGCCGCCGGCTCACTGCCCGATCGAGAAGAGCGCCTCGAGGTCGTGACGGCTGAAGGCCTCGAAGGCGACCATCGTCTGGGTCCGCTGGACGCCGGGGAGCCCTGAGATCCGGCTCGTCACGACCTGGGCCAGCTGATCCGGGTCACGCAGGCGCAGGATGGCCACGAAGTCCCAGTCCCCGGTGACCGAATAGGCCTCGGCCACCCCCTCGATGTCGGCCAGCTCGCCTCCCAGGGTGGCGATCGCCGAGGCCTCGGCCCGGATCAGCACAATCGCGTGGGTCACGTGGTGTGGGACTCCCCCGGCTCGAGGACCACTACCTCCGAGCTGGTGCTTGACTCGACGTCGGATTTGAATGCCTCGACGTCGGTCTCGATGAGGGGAAACGTGTTGTAGTGACACGGGATCACCGTGGTGGCGGCGATCAACTCCACCGCGTCGACTGCCTCCTCGCGGTCCATCGTGTAGTGGCCGCCGATCGGCACGAGCGCGATGTCGATCGGCGTCCGCTTGCCCACCAGCTGCAGGTCGGTGAAGGCGCAGGTGTCGCCGAGGTGGTAGACGACCGTCTCGCCGAGCGAGACGACGAGGCCGGCGGGGGTGCTGGCCGTGCCCTTGGGCGTCATCGAGGAGTGCCAGGCCGGGACCACCTTGACCCAGCCCCAGTCGAACTTCACCGTCCCGCCCATGTTGGGATCGTGGGTCTCGATGCCCTCCTCGGCGAGCTCGCGCGCGATCTCGACGATGGCGACCACGGGGGCGCCGGTGCGCTTGGCGATCTCGACCGTGTCGCCGAAGTGATCCCCGTGGCCGTGGGTGAGGAGGATGGCCGACGGGTTGACGTCGTCGGCGGCCACGGCGGCCTTGGGGTTTCCGGTCAGGAACGGGTCGATGAGAACCCGGGTGTCGCCGTCTGAGAGTTCAAAGCAGGCGTGGCCGAGGAAGCGCACTTCCATGTCTAGATCAGTCTCCTTGGTCTGTGGGGTCTGGGGCGCCCGCACCCGATCGGTCGAGCTCGTGCGCCAACTGGAATCCAACCGCAACGCCAACCAGCATGCCCAGTCGGGTCTCCTCGGCGATCAGGGTCTGCAGCAGCCGCTCCCGCTCGGCCGGGTCCTCCGTGCCCGCCGCCTCGTGGACCGCCTGGTCGTGGCCGGCGCTGAACCAGCCGCCCTCGTGCAGCGCTCCGGCCAGGAGCCGCTGAAGTGAGGGAGCGCTCCGCGCCACGATGTCCTGGGCTTCGCTCAGGGCGGCAGGGTCGCTGATCGCCGCCACCGCGGCTTCCAGCTCGGCATCGGTGTAGGCGCGGGCAGGCAACGGCGCCTGAGATCATAGGTGGGTGGCTGTGACGCTGACCTCGCTCTCCCACGGGGCCGGCTGCGGCTGCAAGCTTCCCGCCGCCGCCATCGCCCCGCTGCTTAAGCGGCTCGCCCCGGTGGCCGATCCCAACGTGCTTGTCGGCTTCGGCACGAGCGACGACGCCGGCGTGTACCAGGTGCGGGAGGACCTGGCCATCGTCCAGACGGTCGACTTCTTCACCCCGATCGTGGATGACCCGTTCGACTTCGGCCGCATCGCCGCAGCCAACGCGCTGTCGGATGTCTACGCCATGGGGGCGACCCCGCTGAGCGCGCTCAACCTGGTCGCCTTCTCGCTCGCCGAGCTGGGCGAGGACGTGCTGGCTTCGATCCTGGCCGGCGGCGCCGAGGTCGCGGCCTCGGCCGCCGTGGCGGTCATCGGCGGCCATTCGATCGAGGACGCCGAGCCCAAGTTCGGCATGGCGGTGATGGGGACGGTCCATCCGGCGGAGATCATCACCAACGCCGGGGGCCACCTCGGTGACGTGCTCGTCCTGACCAAGCCGCTCGGTGCCGGGGCAGTGTCAACCGCCGTGAAGCGAGGGCTTCCCGCCCCGTTGCCCGAGGCGGTGGCGGTGATGAGCACGCTGAACCGTGCCGGGGCCGCGGCCGCGCGGGCCGCCGGGGCTCACGCCATGACCGACGTGACCGGCTTCGGGCTGCTCGGGCATCTGCGTGAGCTCGCGTCGGCGAGCGGGCTCGCGGCCGAGGTCGACGCCGAGGCGGTCCCGGCCATCGACGGAGTGCTTGAGCTCCTGTCCGACCCCGGGGAGGCGGCGGTGGCCGGGGGAACCCGGCGCAACCGGGCCCACGCCGAGACCTTCACGAGCTTTGCCGGCTGGGTCCCCGAGGCGCGGCGCTGGCTCGTGTGCGACGCGATGACCTCCGGCGGGCTGCTCGTGGCGGTGGCGCCGGAGCGGGCGGGCGAGGTGCCGGGCCCGGTCATCGGGCGCCTGGCCGAAGGCCCGGCCGGGGCGATCGCCGTCAGCTAAGCGGCGGTTCTAGACCGGCTGCGTGAGGGCGACCGGGAGCCCCACGGCGAAGCCGCCCAGGACTCCGACGGCGTCGGAGATCCAGCTCGCGCCGGGCACGACGAGCGGCATCAGCGCCACCACGACGGCCAGGACGAGCGTCCCCAGGAGGTCACCGTCGATCTCCTCGCCCCGGCGCAGGCTGATCAGGTCCGGGATCGCCCAGGCGCAGAGCAGGGCCAGCGCGGCGCCGTTTGCGCCGAGTACCAACGGGGCGCTGTAGGCCTCTGCCGTGGCCGCGGTCCCCCCCACCGCCCCGACGGCGAACAGGGCCAGCACGGGCAACGGTCCGTGCCGGCGCTCCAGAAGCCAGCCGTAGAGGGCGATCACGCCCAGGCAGACGAACGCCATCCCGACGTTGCTGTAGATGAAGGGCGCCGTGATCAGGCGCCACCACTGCGAGCTGGGCTTTCCGTCGACGATGGCCTGGTCGAGGCCAAACAGGGTTGTGCGCCAGAGCAGGCAGCCCACCAGGCCGGCGAGGACGAGCGCGATCGTCGTGTAGGGCCGCGACTCGGCCCGGATGCCCGGGATCTCGCCGCGGCGGAGCCGAGGCAGCGAGGGAGTCGGCGGACGGCGGCGCTTTTCCGTCACCCGCCCGTGGCGGTCGAGCTTCGGCGCGCGCTTGCGCAACCGGTTGCCGCAATAGGGGCATTCGGTGATGTACGGGCTCACTTCGGACCCGCAGCTTCGGCAGATGACGAACAGGTCCGGGTTACCGGTGCTCATCGCTTTATCGATTGTAAAGCCGCCTTCTGGACTCGCCAGAAGGCCTGGAATTCGCCGTCTTGAGGCGGCCGCGGTCAGACAGCGGTCGCGGCGACAATCTCCGCCATGACCTCGCGGAGGTCGTGGTTGGCCTCGTAGACGACGACCTGGCGGGCGGCTCCGTTGCCCCGGTCAAGGAGGTCGACCACCGCCTCGAGCTCATCGGCGGAGCCGAGGTCCTGGCAGTGCGGTCGCATCCGTTCGATCAGGCGGTGGGCCAGGGCTCGGGTGGCCACCCGGTCGGAGCTCGGCAGATCGACCAGCTCGCCCTCCAGGCCGTGGCGGGCGGCCAGCCACTTGTTCTCATCCAGCATCTCGAAGGGGTAGCTGGAGAGGTGTTCGCCGGATTCGTAATGCTCGGAGAGCTCCTTGACGAGGCCCTGGACGAGCGCCGCCAGGCCGACCGTGTGCTCGACGTGGGTTTGCGAATCCATCACCCGGACCTCGACCGTCCCGAAGTTGGGATGGGGCCGCACGTCGTGCCACAGATAGGTGTAGTCCTCGATCACGCGGGCTCGCGTCATGAACTCGATCCGCTGCTCGTAGTCGGCCCAGTCCTTGTAGGTGGGCGGGATCCCCACCCGGGGGAAGGCCCGGAAGATCGGGGTTCGGACCGAGGCCAGGCCGGTGACATCGGCGCGCCAGAAGGGCGAGTTGGCCGACAATCCGAGCAGGATCGGCATGTGGACGCGCATCCCGTTGGCGACGTGGATCGCCTTGTCCGGATCGTCGATTCCCACGTGAACGTGGACCCCGAAGATGAGCTCTTGGCGGGCCACGAAGCGCAGCGCCGAGATCAGGTCCCGGTAGCGCGGCCGGGCGACGATCCGCTGGTCCTCCCACATCGCGAACGGATGGGTTCCCGCCGCGCCGATGGCCAGCCCCTTGGACGCCGCGGTCTGGCCGACCTGGTGACGGAGCTGGCCCAGCTGCTGACCCGCCTCGTGGACGGTCCGGCACGGCTCGGTGGAGATCTCGAGCACCGACTCCATCAGCTCGGGCTTGATCTCCCCCGCCTCGGTCGCCTCAAGCATGGTCTCGATCGCGTTGACGAGCTCAAACGAGTTGGCATCGAGGATCATCAGCTCCTCCTCGATGCCGATCGTGTACGCCGGTCCGGTGAAATGGTGCTCCATGGGCGTCGGAGCCTAACGAGGTTAGGCTCCCTAGACTGGGCTTCAGCGCCCAGCCGAAAGCAAGGAGTTCAGATGCCTCTGGGATACCAAGGAAAGCTCTACATCCTCGCCTTCGACCATCGAGGGTCGTTTCAGAAGAAGATGTTCGGGATCGAAGGCGATCCCACGCCTGAGCAGACCGAGACGATCTCCGATGCCAAGCGGCTGATCTTCGAGGGGATGCTGGAGGCGGTGAAGCGAGGCGCCGAGGCGGGGGCCACGGGGGTCCTGGTCGACGAGCAGTTCGGCTCCGATATCCCGGAGCGGGCGCGTGAGCACGGGCTGAAGCTGGCCATGCCGGTCGAGAAGTCAGGCCAGGAGGAGTTCGACTTCGAGTACGGCGACGAGTTCGCCGAGCACATCGACAAGTTCGACCCGGACTTTTCCAAAGTCCTCGTCCGCTACAACCCCGACGGCGACGCCGAGATGAACCGGATCCAGCTGGAGCGGCTGCGACGCCTGTCCGACTGGCTGCACGACAACGGGCGGAAGTTCCTCTTCGAGCTCCTGGTTCCGGCCACCGACGGTCAGCTCAAGAGCGTCGAGGGCGACACCGACCGCTACGACGCCGAGCTCCGGCCCGCCCTGATGCGTGAGTCCATCGAGAACATTCAGGCGGCGGGCATCGAGGCCGACATCTGGAAGATCGAGGGCGTCGACCAGCGCGAGGACGACGAGATGCTGGCCAAGGCCGCGCGCTCCGGACCCGGACGCGAGGGCGTCACCTGCGTTGTCCTGGGCCGTGGCGCCTCGACCGAAAAGGTCGAGGAGTGGCTCCAGGCCGCCCAGCCGGTCGAGGGCTTCATCGGGTTTGCCATCGGCCGCTCGATCTGGTGGGACGCGCTCAAGGCGTTTCTGGCCGATGAGCTCGATCGCGAGGCCGCGGCGGCGCAGATCGCCGATAACTACCTGCACTTCGTCGAGGTCTACGAAGGCCAGAAGGTGGCCCGGTAATGGCCGCGATGCGGATGCGCCAGAGCTTGGCCGAGCTCGAGGAGGAGTTCCTCGATGAGATGGAGCAGGAGCAGACGCGGGCCCAGCAGCAGGTCCGCCACGCGGTTCAGCGCACGCGGGTCCGGCGTCGCGTCCGCGCCCGCAAGCGCAGCTCGATGCGCTTCTGGATCCTCGTCTTGGCCCTGGTGGTGACCGCCGTGGGCGTCACCGTGGCCATGTTCCAGACGCTCTACATCCTGCTGGGTTAGGACCGCGCCCCCCGACGCACGGGGCGCGGCGACTAGCTCTTTTCTCCCCCGAGGCCGTGAAGCGCCGCATCCACCTCTTCGCGTGCGCCCTTGCCCTCACCTGAGACCTGTTCCTGCTGGATCTCGAGGTAGACCTCCTTGCGGAAGACCGGGATGTCCCTCGGGGCCTGGATTCCGATCCTGACCTTCTCCCCCATGATCGCCAGGACCGAGATCTCGATGTCATCCCCGATCATGATGCTCTGGTTCGACTTCCGGGTTAGTACCAACATGGGAATTCCGCCTCCCTGCTTGACTTAGGTCTGTGAACCCAGCCCGGTTGCTTGTCGGTCTGGCCCAACTCGGCCAACTGACGGGCAGCATATCGCTTGGGTCCCGGATTACTCAACGCTTGACCGTCGTTGGTAATGACGCCATGGTAGGACAGATGTTTATGGTCAATTTGGTTTGAGCGGACGCCTGTCCTAGTGTCCAGGCCCCAGGCTAAAGGTGCCGCTCAAAGGCCATTTTGCCGTTGCGCCCGCGGAGCCATCCGGGGGACTCAGCCCTCAGGCCGAGCCTGTACTAGTCTCACGCCTTCACGTGGCACGTAAATCGCTTCGACCAGAGCTCAACCGAATCCGCGCCTGGGTGCGTCAGGGGCGGACCGACGCCTGGATCGCGCACCAGCTCGATGTCACCGTGCAGCAGATCCAGACCTTCAAGCGTGAGCACGGGCTGGAGGAGGGCCAGGTCCCGGATGGAGCCAGCGTGGCCGCGGCCGACTACGACGACGAGATCGATCTCCGGGCCGAGGACGACGCCCTGATCGCGGCCGAGCTCGAGGCCGCGGAGGCCCGGGCGGCCGAGGAGGAGCCAGCCGAGGAGGCCGACGAGGACGCGGGCGAGAAGCCAAAGCGCCGCCGGGGCCGGCGGGGCGGCCGGCGCCGGACCCGCAAGGCCGGCGAGGCCCTGGAGGCGACCTTCGACCACGGCGACGAGGGTTACGGCCTGTGGCTCGACCCCGCGGTTCAGGACGACCCCGTGTACGCCGAGTATTGGGCCGGCCACCGGCCGGTCGAGGTCACGATCGAGGAGGATCAGATCGTGATCCGGCGCACGAGCGAGGACAACGGCTCCGAGGCCGAGTAGCCAGCGCTCCTCGAGCGCTGACTGCCTAGTCCTCGTCGAGCACGGTCTGCCGGATCCGGTAGTCGCTCGCCTCCCGGGCATAGCGGGCGAAAGCCGAACCGACGACGGTCTCCATGTCCCAGGCGGCGGGATTCCCGGGCGCGACCCGCGTCGCCACGGCGAAGGCCCAGTCGGTGCCCTCGCTGGCGTAGAGACGCGCCAGCTCATCGGTCGTGAAGGGGCCGCCCAGGCGGCGCCGAAGCTCGGCCACGAGCTCGTCCACCACCCGCTCCAGGGCCCGTTGATCGGCCGGCTCGGCCGCCAGCAGCCGCCGCTGTCCCTCCTGCCAGAGTCCGAAGGCTTCGTCAAAGCGCACGGCGCTAAGGATGCCCCAACGAAGCCCGGCGGACCCGGCCGGCTTTAGTTGCCCGGAAGCCCGGTGACCACGTAGGGGCGCTCGCCCGGCTGGACCATGCCCAGCTGCCTGGCGTAGCGCATGATCGTGGCCGGGTTGTTCAGCGCCTTCTGCTGCCGCGTCAGCTGGGCGTTCTGACGCCGCAGGCCCAGGACGATCGTCTTCTGCTGGGCGGTCTGGCTATGGGCCGAGAGGAAGGCCAGGCCCTGCTGGACGTACAGGCCCGCCACCACCGCCAGCACGATGACCAGGAGCACCCGCCCCACGCGCTCCCAGCGGATGCGCAGCGGTTCCCTGGCTGCCGCCGTCCGGGGGCGGGGACGCACGGCGCCGCGCGCCTGTCGGCGTGGCGCAGCGGTTCTCGTCCCCGCGGGCGGCATCCGTTGGCGGTTCGTTCGACGCGGGCAGAGTCCTTCCTGCTGAGGTGCTCTGGGAGAAAAGTTTCGCTTTGCGCTAGGCCACGGCCAGCAGCTCGATCCGGTTGCCCCAGGGATCCTCCGAGTAGAAGCGGCGGACGCCGTCCAGCGCCTCATCCCAGCGCACCTTGGCGCCAGCCGACTCCAGGCGCTCGGCCAGCTGGTCGAGCCCATCCGGGCGCACCCGAAGCGCGGGGTGAGCCTTTCTCGCCGGCGCAAACGACTCCTCAACCCCCACGTGGAGCTGTTGGTGGCCAGCCTGAAACCAGACCCCGCCGCGGGCCCGCAAGGCACGCGGCTTCTCCACCTCGACCAGCCCGAGGAGCTCGCGGTAGAAGCTCCGCGCGTCGTCCTCACATCCGGGCGGCGCCGCGACCTGGACGTGATCGAGTCCCTCGATGAGCACTTGAGGAACGTAGCTCAACCGCGGGCCAAGCCCAGACGCCCCGGTGTGTAAGCCCTCGTAGGTTGGCTAATCGCCAAAGCGGCCCCACCGCTTCGGCGCCACCGCAGCCCTACCCCCGGAACGCCCCCCGCCCCGGGTAGGTGGCGTCCTCCCCGAGGGCTTCCTCGATCCGCAGGAGCTGGTTGTACTTGGCCACCCGATCGGTCCGCGACGGCGCCCCCGTCTTGATCTGCCCGCAGCCGGTGGCCACGGCCAGATCGGCGATCGTCACGTCCTCGGTCTCACCCGAGCGGTGGGACATGACCGCCGCGTAACCGTTCTCCCGGGCCAGCCGGATAGCCGCCAGGGTCTCGGTCAGGGTCCCGATCTGATTGACCTTGATGAGAATCGCGTTGGCCACCCCGGAGTCGATGCCGCGGCGCAGGCGCTCGGTGTTGGTCACGAACAGATCATCGCCCACGAGCTGCAGCCGCTCGCCCAGCCGCTGCGTCAGCGCGGCCCAGCCCTCCCAGTCCTCCTCGTCCATGCCGTCCTCGAGCGAGATGACGGGATAGCGGCCAACCAGATCCTCCCAGTAGCCGACTAGCTCCTCGGAGGACAGCGTCCGGTCCTCGCTCTCCAGCACGTAGCCCTCGTCGCGGTGGATTTCCGAGACCGCCGGGTCCAGCGCGATCGCCACCTGCTCGCCGGGCTCGTAGCCGGCGGCCTGGATCCCCTCGATCAGGACCTCCAGCGCCTGCTCGTTGGACTCGAGATCGGGAGCGAATCCGCCCTCGTCGCCGACCGCGGTCGACGTCCCCCGGGCATGCAGCGTCTCCTTGAGGCGATGGAACACCTCGGCGCCCATCCGCAGCGCCTCGGCGAAACTCGAGGCCCCGACGGGGACGATCATGAACTCCTGGAAATCGATCAGGTTGTCGGCGTGGGCGCCCCCGTTGAGGACGTTCATCATCGGGACGGGCATGATGTGGGCGGTCTCGCCGCCCAGGTAGCGCCACAGGGGCAGCCGCTCCTCGGCGGCGGCGGCGTGGGCGGCGGCCAGCGATACGGCGAGGATGGCGTTGGCGCCCAGGCGCGACTTGTTCGGTGTGCCGTCGAGATTTATGAGCAGGCGATCGAGTGCGGCCTGGCCGGCGGCGTCCATACCCTGGACGGCCTCGGCGATCTCGCCGTTGACGTTGGCCACGGCGGCGCTCACGCCTTTGCCGTTCCACTGTGAGCCGCCGTCCCGGAGCTCGGTCGCCTCGAACTCGCCCGTCGAGGCGCCGGAGGGAACCGCCGCCCGGCCCCAGGCCCCGGAGCGCAGGCTGAGCTCGACCTCGACGGTCGGGTTGCCCCGGCTGTCGAGGATCTGGCGCGCGTGGACGTGCTCGATCTGGCTCACGTGTCTCCCTGGGCTAGGCGAGCCCGCAGGTAGTAGGACAGCTGCTCATCCGGGCGCAGATCGTTCCAGCTTCGGCCCTCCAATGCGGCCAGCTCGGCTCCGGTGCTGACCCGAGCCCGGAAGCGATCGGCCGCCGCGCGCAGCGACAGCTCCGGGTCGACCTTGAACTTGCGGGCAATGTTGACCACCGCGAAGAGCAGGTCCCCCACCTCGTGAAAGCGCTCCTCGGAGCCGCTCGCCGCCTCCAGCTCGTCGAGCTCCTCCCGGGCCGCGTCGATCACCGGCTCGACGTCCGGGAAGTCAAATCCGCTCGAGGCCGCCCGGCGCTGAACCTTGCGGGCATAGAGCGGCGCGGGCAGGTTCTCCGGCACCTCGCCGAACAGCCCCGGCTCGCGCCCCGCTTCCGAGGATTTGATCTCGTCCCAGTTGCGCAGGACCTGGGCCGCGGTTGAGGCCTCGGCCTCGCCGAACACGTGGGGGTGGCGCCGGATCAGCTTCTCGGTCACGTGCTCGGCCACGCGAGCCAGGTCGCCCGCCCCCCGCTCCTCGAGCAGGAGCGAGAGGAAGTAGACCTGGAAGAGCACGTCCCCCAGCTCGTCGAGGAGCTTCCCGTCGTCGCGGCGGTGCGCCGCGTCGGCCAGCTCGTAGGCCTCCTCGACCGTATGGGGGACGATCGAGCGCTCGTCCTGCTCGCGGTCCCACGGGCATTCGACGCGGAGCCGGCGGGTGATGGCGTCGAGCCGACCCAGCGCCTGGGTTGTCTCGTCCCCGGCGCTCACCCGCGGGAGGCGGCCCCGGCGCTCACCCGGTCGCGCCGCTGGTGCCGGTGGTGCCGGTGGGTGCCTTGTAGCCGCTGCAGTCGGCCATGGCGTAGGCCGTGCGACAGCTCGTCTGCGAGCGCCAGTGCGAGCTGGCGGTCTTGTTGATCGCGTTCTGGGCGTTGGTCTGGCCCTGGCCGACCAGCGTCTGGCGGATCAGGGCCGTCGCCTGGGCCAGCGACTGCTTCTTGGCCGCGGTGATCTTGGTCACGTCGAAGACGTAGTAGCCGAACTGGCCCTTGACCGGGCCCAGGAGCTTGTTCTCCGGGGCCGAGAAGGCGGCGCTGTCGAGCGCGGCGTCCTCTTGGCCCTTGGTCACGTTGACGAGCAGCCCGCCGCTGTCCTTGGAGGTCGGATCGATCGAGTACTGCTTGGCCACCTTGTTCCAGCTCTGCCCGGACTGGAGGGCCTTCTTGGCCGCGTTGGCCTGGGCCGCCGTCTTGGTCAGCACGATCCGGATGTCGCGGGTCTCGGGCGTCCCGAATTCGGATTGATGCTGGTTGTAATAGCGCTGGATATCGGCGGAGGTGACCGTGGTCTGGTGCTTGGCGATGAGCTTCTGGAAGATCGTGTTGATCCGGAAGCGGAAGAGGATGTCGGCCTGGGTCTGGCCGGTCTCGCTGAGGAAGTTCTGATACTGCGATGCCGTGGGGAACTGCGAGTTCTTGGCGGCGTCGAAGGCCTTCTGGACCTGAGCGTTGGTGACCTTAATGTGGTCCCGCGCCGCTTCGGCCTGATACCAGTAGCCCTTGATCAGGAAGTCCATCACCGTGCTTGAGAGCGAGGTGAAGAGCTGCTTGCAGTCGGCCCGCAGCTCCTTGGCCGAGGTCTTGGCCAGGCTGGGGATCTGGTGCCGGACCTGGGTCACGCAGCCGTTGAACTGCGGCGGGTCGGTGGGGACGATCACCGGCGAGCCGGGGTTCGAGGCCGCCTGGCTCTTGGCCGCCACATACATCCAGTGGTTGAACGCCTGCGTCGTGATCGGGTTGCCGGCGACCACGGCCACCGAGTTTCCGGGGACCCCGGATCCACACGCCGCGATGCCGACCGCGAGCACAAAAAAGGCGCCGAGCGCCGTGACCCTTCTCAGGTGCTTCCGCATGAGAGCGGCCGATGGTAGCGAGAGTCAGCTAAGAGGGAGTGAAGAGTCAGCTGCCCCGCTCGGCCTCGGCCTGGCGGACCTCGTCGTGGACGCGTGAGCTCTTCTCCCCGGCGGAATCCATGAGCGGGTTGAGCACGCCGCGGAGGACCGACGGGGGCGCCCACCAGCGGGGCGCGATCACCCGGGGCTTGCGCTCCTCGATTCCCGCCGCCACCGCCTCCCCGGCCTGTGCCGGCGAGATTCGCTTGCGCAGGAAGGCGGGCATGAGCTCCTCGTCGGTTCCGCGCTGGCGCTGGCGCTGCTCCATCCCCTGGCGGACCATCTCGGTGTCCACGAACCCGAAGTAGGCCACGGTGGCGCTCGCACCGTGGGGCGAGAGCTCAAGGCGAAGCGCCCGGCCCAGCTGCTCCACCCCGGCCTTGGCCACGGCGTAGGGGGAGAGCAGGATGCCGTTCATGAAGGCGTAGACGCTGGAGACGACGACCGCCTGACCCTGCCGGGCCACAATCTGCCCGAGCCCGGCGTGGACGGTCCGGTAGACGCCGAGCAGGTTGACCTCGATCACGCGCTCGAACTCCTCGCTCGGCATGAGCCGAATCGAGGCCGGGGCGGGCGCGATCCCGGCGTTGGCGACGACGATGTCGATGCCACCAAAGCGCTCCACCGTGGCGGCGACGGCGGCGTCGATCGCCGCCCGGTCGGTCACGTCAGCGGCCAGCCCGACCGCCCGGTCGCCGAGGCGAGCCGCGGCGGCGCTGACCTGCGCCTGGTCGAGGTCCACGAGCGCGATCGAGGCGCCACGGCGGTAGAGAGCCTGGGCGATCCCGAAGCCGATCCCCCGGGCGCCGCCGGTGATCAGCGCGACCTTGCCGCCTACGTCGTAGATGGGCACCCCGCGGATCCTATGCCGCGGCCGGTTCCTCCGCCGCCTCGCGGGTCACGGCCAGGAGCACGTCGGCCGCCCTGACCACGGCGGGAAACCGCTTATGTGGGTCATCGGGGACGCGCATCGAGAGCTGCGCCTTGCCGGATTCATAAAGCGCCGTGGGGATCTCCTGGCGTACGCGCTTGGCGCGGACCGAGTCGAGCTCGATCGGCGTCACGGCCAGCCGGTCGCCGCGGAAGCTGACCGCCGTAGCGCCCACCTGGCCCAGCTTGATCCGCGCCTGCTGGAGCGAGATCAGATTGAGCAGCGGCTCCGGCGGGTCGCCGAAGCGGTCCTCCAGCTCTTCCCGGAGAAGGACGAGATCGGCCACCTCACGGGCGGCGGCGATGCGGCGGTGGACGTCGATCTTGGCCTGCTCGTAGGGGATGTAGTCAGCCGGCACGTAGGCGTCGACGTTGACATCGAGGCGCACCGGCTCCCACTCCTCATCCGAGGCGGCGCCGTCGGCCGCCGCGGCTACGGCCTCGTCGAGCATCTGCATGTAGAGCTCGAAGCCGAGCGCGGCCACGTGACCCGATTGCTCGTCCCCGAGCAGGTTGCCGGCGCCGCGGATCTCGAGGTCGCGCATGGCGATCTTGAAGCCGGCCCCGAGCTCGGTGTAGTCCGAGAGGGCGGAGAGCCGCTGGGCCGCCTCGCCCGTCAGGGCGGCCGAGCTGGGGTACATCAGGTAGGCGTAGGCACGATCCTTGGAGCGACCCACGCGGCCGCGGATCTGGTAGAGCTGGGCCAAGCCGAAGGTGTCGGCGCGCTCGACGATCAGCGTGTTGGCCTGGGGGATGTCAATGCCTGACTCGATGATGCTCGTGCACACGAGCACGTCGGCCTCGCCGCGCAGGAAGCGGAGCATCCGTTCCTCGAGCGTCTTCTCGTCGAGCTGCCCGTGGGCCACCTCAAAGCGCATGTCGGGGCACAGGGCGCGCAGCCGCTCGGCCGTCTCGTCGATCGTCTCCACCCGGTTGTGCATGAAGAAGCCCTGGCCGCCGCGGGAATGCTCCCGCTCCAGCGCCTGTTTGACGAGCTGCTCGTCGTACTCGCCGACGTAGGTCTTGATCGGGCGCCGCCCCTCGGGCGGGGTCTCGATCACGCTGATGTCCCTGACCCCGGCCAGCGACATCTGGAGGGTGCGCGGGATCGGCGTGGCGCTCATCGCGATCACGTCGACGCGGAGCTTGAGCTGGCGCAGAAGCTCCTTCTGCTTGACCCCGAAGCGCTGCTCCTCATCGACGATCAGCAGCCCGAGGTCCTTGGGTCGCACATCACGTGAGAGAAGCCGGTGCGTCCCGATCAGGATGTCGACCTCGCCGGTGGCGAAGCGCCTGACCGCCTCGCGTTGCTCGGCCGCCGAGCGGAAGCGGGACACGTGCTCGATCGTCACCGGGTAGTCCTTGAGCCGCTCGGAGAAGGTGCCGAAGTGCTGCTGGGCCAGAATCGTCGTCGGGGCGAGGACCATCACCTGCTTGCCGTCCTGGGCGCATTTGAACGCCGCCCGCAGCGCCACCTCGGTCTTGCCGTAGCCGACGTCGCCGCAGATCAGCCGGTCCATCGGCCGCGATGACTCCATGTCGACCTTGACCAGATCGATGGCATCGCGCTGATCGGGCGTCTCGTTGTAGGGGAAGTTGTCCTCGAACTCGCGCTGCCAGTCGGTGTCCGGCGGGAAGGCGTGGCCCTCACGGCGACGGCGCTCGGCGTAGAGGTTGAGGAGCTCGCCGGCCAGCTCCTGGGCCGCGCGCCGGGCCCGCGCCTTCATCGTCTCCCAGCGTGAGCCGCCGAGCTTTGAGAGGGTGGGATGCTCCCCGCCCGCGCCGACGTAGCGGCTGATCTTGGCCAGCTGGTCGACGGGGACGAACACGCGGTCCGAGCCGGCGTACTCGAGGTACAGGTAGTCCCGGGTGACGTTGGCGATCGTCTTGGTGTCGAACCCGGCGAAGCGGGCGACGCCGTGGTCCTCGTGGACGACGATGTCTCCGGTGCGCAGATCGGCGAAGCTCCGCAGGACGCCGCGCCGTTTCTCAGGGCGGGCGGGGGCGGGGCGCCGGCGGTGCAGGAGCCGGTGCTCGGGGATGACGGCCAGGTGGAACTGCGGGGCGATGAAGCCGGTCTGGAGCCGGGCCTGGGTGAGCATGATCCGGCCGCTGGCCTTGGCGGGCGGCTGCCCGTCGAGCCAATCCACCTTCAGCCGCCCGAGGTTGTAGGCGAAGCGCTCGCCCTCGCCGTGGCGGGCGAAGGCGACGACCGTCTCATAGCCGGAGCGGGAGAGCTTCTCGAGCTCGGGCTCGGCCTCGCGGATCCCCCGGGCCTGGATGTCCGCGGCCTGGGCGCGGAAGCTGAAGGGCTGGTCCTGGTCGATGCTGGAGAGGCGGATCTGGGCCCGCTCGCTCAGCGTGCGGTCGATCTGGTCCGGAGGGCAGTAGACGTGGTGCGCGTCCTGGTCGTGGAAGGCGACGGTCACGTCCTGCCAGTGGTCGGCCAGGGCGGGGGTGACGTCCTCCTCGGCGGCGATCAGGATGCTCGCCTCGGCGGGCGCCAGCTCGAGGAAGGGATGGAAGTCATTGACGGGCAAGAGCTCGGAGATGTCGGGCCGGTCCTCGGGCCGTTCGAGGGCGGCGATCTCGGCCAGCTCCCGGTGCTCCTCGGCCAGCTCGGCGGCCGGGGCGACTTCGACCAGCTCGGCGTCGCCCAGCGAGCGCTGGGTGAAGGTCGAGAACCAGCGCAGGGATTCGATCTCATCCCCGAACAGCTCGGCCCGCACGGCCCTGTCCTCGGTGGCGGGAAAGACGTCGAGCAGCCCGCCGCGGATGGCGAACTGGCCTCGGTCCTCGACCTGATCGACCCGCTCGTAGCCGGCGGCGACAAGGTCACTGGCGACTTCGTCCAGCTCGATCAGCTCTCCGCTGCGCAGCGTGAAGCCGTGGGGGCGGAGCGCCGGATCAGGCACCTTCTCCGACAGGGCGATGGCGCTCACCACGACGACCGGCGCGCCCTCGCTGAGCGCGTCGAGGGCGGCGATGCGCAGGCCCGTCAGGTGCGGCGGCGGGACCAGGTGCGACTCGTAGGTGACGCCGCGGCTGGGGTAGTAGCGAACTGTCCTCGGCTCAAGCCAGGCCCGGAGCCCCCCGGCCAGGTCCCGCGCCGCGCGGTCATCGCCGGCCACGACGATGGCAGGACGCTCAGGATCGCGGTCGAGCAGGGCCGCGATCAGGTAGGCCCGCAGCGACTGGGAGACGAACGCGCGGCCGCCTTCGCGGGCCAGGGCATCGGTCTGAGGATCTTCGTCGGTGTGCGTGAGAAGCGTGCGCAGCATCCGACGATTCAGTCTAGGTCGGCGCCTCGCCGCTGAGGACGACACGCTCGGCCGTATCGGCGGCCCGATCGATCAGCGCCTCGACCGCGTCTCGCGGCTCCCGGAAGCGTCCCAGTACATACGCCGCCACGCGGTCGGGATCGGTGGTTGGGGGCCGTCCGACGCCGATCCGGACGCGGGCGAAATCGGGTGAGCCGAGGGCCTGGCGAAGCGACTTCAGGCCGTTGTGGCCGGCCAGCCCGCCGCCCATGCGGGCCCGGATCTCCCCGAAGGGCAGGTCGATCTCATCGTGGAGCACGAGCACCCGGTCGAGGTCGACCTTGAGCGCGCCCCGGGCGGGACCGACGGACTTCCCGGCCTCGTTCATGTAGGTCTGGGGCTCCAGAATGGCCACCCGTGGACCCCCCGGCCCCGTCCGGCCCTCGGTGAGCAGTCCCCGGTACTTGGCCTTCGGCTTAGGTAGGCCCCAGCGCTCGCGGAGCTGATCGGCCACCGCGAAGCCGACGTTGTGGGGCGTCCCCTGGTATTCGGATCCCGGGTTCCCGAGACCGACGATCAGCCAGTCGACAGGCCCGGCCCGGCCCGGCAGCCGCACGAGTCCGGTCCGCCGGCGCGGCTACTCGCCGCCGCTCTCGCCCTCGCCCTCGGCGGGGGCCTCGCCCTCGGCCTCGGCGCCCTCGGCGCCCTCCTCGCCCTCGCCCTCGCCCACGAGCTCGGTCTCCTCCTCGATCTCGGGCTCCTCCTCGACCTGGAGCCGAGGCGGAGTGATTGTGGCGAGCGTCGTCTCAGGGTCGTCGACCAGCGTCACGCCGGAGGGCATCCTCAGCGCCTCCAGGGTGATCGTGTCGTTCATCTCGGCGCTCGAGACGTCGTGGCTGATCGAGTCGGGGATGTCCGTCGGGAGCGCCTCGATCGTCACCTCGCGACTGACCTGCTCGAGCACGCCGCCCTCCTTGACCCCGGGCGCGTCCTCGGCGCCGGTGAGTTCAACGACGACCGTGGTCTGGATCGCTTGGGTGAGGTCGACACGGAGGAGGTCGATGTGCACGGTCTCGCCGGTCACCGGGTGGCGGATGATCTCCTTGAGCACCACAGGGGTAGTGCCTCCGTCGACGCTCAGGTCGATCACCGCGCCGGCGTGGGCCAGCGTCTGCCGGAGCAGACGGGCATCCACGGCGAAGCTGACCGGCTCCTCGCCGCCTCCGTAGACGACGCCGGGAACCTTGCCGGTCCGGCGGAGACGGCGCGCGCCACGGGATCCCGAGGGCTCCCGGAGCTCGACGGAAAGTCCTGTTCCTTGGGTCGTGGCCATGGCCAGGCGATGGTAGCGAGGCGCCTGAGCCACGCGTGGCCTGGTCTTCCGCCAGACCGAAAAATTCGTGTTCAACCCGCGCGACGTGAGGTAGCCTCTATCTATGTCAGGCGACGTGGAGCTGATGCTCATGGTCGCCGGGATGCACCTCCTGGGGTTGGTGTGTGCGGCGGCTCTGATCTTTCCTGCGCTGCGCAACGGACCCGAGTTGCCGCCGCGCACCGACGGCGAGTCCGATGACGGCTGGGGCCGCGGGCCGAGGCGTCCGCCCACGTCTCCGGAGGACGCTCCCCAGGGTGGCCTGCCGCTGCCGGATGCGGCTCCCGCCTCGGTGCGGCTGCGTGACCACCGCCGGCTGGGTGACCTGCTGCCGCGGCGCGAGCGCCGCCCGGCGCGTGAGCCGGTCCGCGAGCCGGTCCGCACCAGCTCGTTCTAGTAGCGCGCCGGGCAGTTGGCTTGGCTGTTGATGCGCAGGCTGATCTCGAGCAGCTGGATGTGTAGGCCGCGGAGCGCGTTCCCGGCGCGGCGGACCCGTACGCACTGAACCACGGGCAGGGCGCTGCCGGCACGCCAGGCAACGCGAGACGTGCCGAGCGTGGAGCCGAGCGAGAAGCCCGCGGACGAGCTGAGGGTGAGGATCTTGACCGCGCCGGTGCGGCGGAGCTTGGCGGCGTCCTGCGCCACCCGCCGCTGGCAACCCGGGTTCTCAGCGCAGTCGAGGATCTGCCTGGTCATCACGCCGGCGTCGCCGCGGGCCTCGGCTTGGATCAGGGAGGTGATGGCGTTCCGTTCGGCGTCGTCGACGCTGAGGACTCGCGCCAGAACGGCGCTGACGGCCAGGAAGACGACCAGGCCCACCACGATGAGCAGGAACAGGCGGAGACGGCGCACGCCGGGCCAGGCTAGTGGCCGGGCTGGGCTACTGGAGCTCTAGGAAGCGCTCGACCGAGGCTTCCTGATGGTCGAGCCGCTCGGCCAGGGCCCGCGCGTGCTCAGCCGCCAGCTCGAGGAAGTCCTCCACGCAGCGGGCGGGGTCGTCGGCCAGGGGATAGACCCGGGTGATGTCCTGCTGGGCGCAGGCGATGCCCATCGGCGGCTTGCCCTCGGCCAGGGTTCGGGCGCTGCAGACGGGAGTGACGAGGAGCTGAGAGTCCCGGGCCACGAGCGCGGTGGGGAGCAAGCGCGGGGCCGGTAGCCGGACCCCGAGCTCGACCGAGTGGTCGACGGCGATTGCCGCCCCGAGAAGGTCCTGCAACGGCTCCCGCCACACGTCGAGGACGACGTCGGCGCCAACGAGGGCGTCGCGCAGGGCGGTCGCCTGCTCCAGGTAGAGGTGCTCCGCCTCGGAACGATCCTCGGCGTCGGCCAGGTCCAGGTCGCAGGGGACGCGCAGCAGGTCGCCGGCCGCGACTGTCGTACCGGCGCCGAGGCTGCCGGTGGTCACGTAGGTCTGGAGGGTGCCGAGGTCACGGCGGCCGTGGAAGATGACGGTGACGGCCTCGCTGACCGGCAGGCCGCCGACCCGGAGCGAAACGGCGACGGCGGCGGACTCGTCGAGCAGGGCACGCCGGAGCAGCTCTTCGGCTGCGTCTTCGTTGGCAAACGGTTGCTCTTCGTGCACGGTCCTGCCCTGATGTCGTTGGTGGCTTAACTGATTACCTAATTAATCGGCGTTTTGCGCCTCCAGCTGGATAAATCGTCGCCCCGGCTGGATAGCCT
The DNA here is from genome assembly GCA_035505215.1 of Solirubrobacteraceae bacterium. Taxonomy (GTDB): domain Bacteria; phylum Actinomycetota; class Thermoleophilia; order Solirubrobacterales; family Solirubrobacteraceae; genus Palsa-465. The sequence goes on from DATJQY010000015.1 coordinate 248,965, forward strand.
CCCGGACAAATGAAGCTCCTCTACAAGCCGTTCTCGCTCATCGCCGGTCTGATCGCAGCGCGGATCGGCAAGGCGATCTTCCGTGGGCTCTGGTCTCGCGTTGACCGGGCCGAGCCGCCCAAGCCCACGGCTCCCGAGGCGCCCATGTCCAAGGTCGTGGGGGCGGCGGCGCTCGAGGCGGCGACGATGTCCGCGGTCGCGGCTGCCGCTGACCGCATGGCCGCTGAGGCGTTTCATCATCTGACCGGGGTGTGGCCGGGCAAGCCGGCCGAGCCGAAGAAGAACTCCTAAGCCAGCGCCTCTTCGTCGTCGATCGTCCAGGGGGCGAGCCGGTCGCGCAGCCAAGCGGGGATCGGCGTCTTGGTCAGGGTCTGACGCTCGACCATCACGTGGCGAAGCATCCCTTCGGCCACGGGCTGGCCGTCCCGGCTGATCCGATGCCGAGTTGTGATGCTCGACTCACCCAGGCGGGTCACCCCGATCTCGAGCGTCAGCACCTCCTCGAAGTGCGCGGCGGCGCGAAACCGAAGCTGCGCCTCCGCGACCACGATGTCGACGCCGCGGTCGAGCATCGCCTGATAGCTCCCGAGAGCGGTCCGCATGAGCTCGTTGATGTTCGTGTCGAGGTAGGCCAGGTAGTGGGCGTTGAAGACCACGCCCTGGGGGTCGCACTCGGCGTAGCGGACCCGGAGCTGGTGCCGGAAGGGCTCGCCCACCGGCTCATCCCCCGCCGCGCACGACGAAGCCGCGCTCGCTGAGATCGGCGAGCGCGTCCTCAAAGCTGGCGAAGTCGCGCCGCAGCAGGGCATCGAGCGGCCGGCCGGATGGCCCGGTCGACCGGACCCAGCGCTGGAGGACCGATCCGCCTGCGTGCTGGTAGGCCTCCTGGACCAGGCTCATGAGGATCTGGAGCTCCGGGCGGTGCTCGAGCTGCCCGGAGAGGAGGGTCAGCGGGTCGGCGTCGAGGATCTGGCAGAGCTCCTCCTCGCTCAGCCCCAGGAGCGCCATCAGCTCGGCCGCGACCCGGCTGCTCGAGGGTTCAGCGCCGGCCCCATGCGGCGCCGCGTCGCCCGGCGGCCCTGCCGCGTCCACTAGAAGAGCTGGTTCTCGCCGCCGAACACGTCGCTCACCGAGCCGTCGGTGAAGATCTGGCGGATCGAGCTCGTGAGCAGGTCGGCGCACGAGAGCACCCGGACGTTCTCCGGCGCTCCGGGCGGGAGCGGAATCGTGTCGGTCACGACGATCTGCTCGAAGTCGGCCGAGGCCAAGTTCTCCCAGGCGTTGCCCGAGAAGATGCCGTGGGTCGCCGCTGCGTAGACGCGCTTGGCCCCGGCGTCATAGACGGCCCGGGCCGCCGCCTTCAGCGTCCCCGCGGTGTCGATGATGTCGTCGACGAGAACCGCGGTCTTGCCGGCCACGTCGCCGATCACGTAGCTGATCTCCGCCACCTGCTGGTCGGGGCGGTCCTTGTTGAGGATGGCCAGGTCGGCGCCGAGCTGAGCGGCGAACCGCTTGTTCAACTTCACCCGGCCGGCGTCCGGCGCCACGATCACCAGGTCCTGGAGGTTGAGGTCGGCGAAGTACTGGGTGAGCATGAACATCGCCGTCATGTGGTCGCATGGCTTCTGGAAGAAGCCCTGGATCTGGCCCTGGTGCAGGTCCATGGTCAGGATCCGGTCGATCCCCGCCGACTCCAGCATGCGCGCCACGAGGCGGGCGCTGATCGGCTCCCGCGGGGCCGACTTCTTGTCCTGGCGCGAGTAGCCGTACCAGGGGGTGACGGCGATCACCCGGTGCGCGGACCCGCCGACGGCGGCGTCGATCATCACCAGCAGCTCGATCAGCGCGTCGTTGGCGCTCAGGCCGGTATCGCCGTTGCCGCACATCGGCTGGACGATGAACACGTCGGCGCCCCGGACCGACTCCTGATAGCGACAGTAGACCTCGCCGTCGGAGAACGTCTTGAGCGTCATCGGCGAGAGCTCGACCCCGAGCTTCGAGCCGATCCGTGCCGCCAGACCCGGGTTGGCACGCCCGGAGACCAGCATCAGGCGCTTGCTGTACTCGTGCCGAAGTGTGCTCGGCGTCGTGGGCTCCGGCATCAGGAGGCTCATGGTCGCTCTGAGTTTAGGTTCGACGGCTGACGTGATTCTTCCGACTCGGGCGCCTTGGCGCCATCTCTTGCCTGCTCTTCCCGCTCTTTGCGACGGTCGGCGTAGCCGTCGATGTTCTGCTGCCGGGCCCGGGCCACGCCGAGGGCGCCCGGCGGCACGTCCTTGGTGATCACCGACCCGGCCGCCGTGTAGGCCTCATCGCCGATGCTCACGGGCGCGATGAAGGTGGTGTCGACGCTTGTCTTGACCCGGTCACCGATCGTCGTGCGGTGCTTGCGGTAGCCGTCGTAGTTGGCCGTGATCGTGCTGGCACCGAGGTTCGTCCCCTCCCCGATGTCGGCATCCCCGATGTAGGACAGGTGCGGGACCTTGGACCCGGCGCCGACATCGGAGTTCTTGATCTCGACGAACGTCCCCGCCTTCGAGCCGTCGCGGAGGATGGTGCCGGGACGCAGGTAGGCGAATGGCCCCACGCTGACTCGATCGGCGATCGCCGCCTCCTTGGCGTAGGAGTGGATGACGGCCGAGTTGTCGCCGACGCTGGTGTCGATCAGGGTGCTGGCGGGGCCGATCGTGCTCCCGGAGCCGATCCTCGTCCGGCCGTGGAGGCTCGTGAAGGGGGCGATGACCGAGTCGCGGCCCACCTCGACCTCGACATCGATGATCGTCGCGCCGGGATTGACGATCGTGGCTCCCGCCCGCATCAGCCGCTCGTGGATCCGCTGCTGGGCGATCGCTCGGGCGTGGGCCAGGGCGACTCGGTCGTTGATTCCGACCATCGAGCCGCGGTCGGTGATCTCGTGTGCCTGGACGGTGCGCTCGTCCTGGCGGAGGATCGGCAGGACGTCGGGCAGGTAGAGCTCACCCTGGGCGTTGTTGCTCTGGACACGCTGGAGGGCAGAGAGCAGCTCACGGGCGTCGAAGGCATAGAAGCCGGTGTTGACCTCCCGAATGTGGAGTTCGAGCTCGGTGGCATCGCCGTCGGCCTTCGTCTCCACCACCTTCTCGACGGTGCCGTCGGGGGCGCGCACGACGCGGCCGTAGCCGGTCGGGTCCTCGAGCACGGCGGTGGCGATCGTCGCGGCGGCGCCCGAGCGCTCGTGGGCCTCGGCCAGCCCTCGGATCGTCGCGGCGGTGATCAGGGGGTGGTCTCCGTTGAGCACGACCACCGTCTCGGCACCCTCGAGCTGGGGCCCGGCCGCCTTGACGGCGTCCGCGGTGCCCCGCGGCTGCTCCTGAACCGCGAACTCAACGCTCTCGCCGAGCACCGCCTCGAGCTCGCGCCCGGGGCTCTCGACGAGGATGACCCGCTCGGCCCCGGCCTCCCGGGCCGCGGCCACCGTCCACGCGATCATCGGCCGCCCGCACAGGTCGTGCAGCAGCTTGGGCGTGTCCGAGCGCATCCGCGTCCCCTCCCCCGCAGCCATGATCACGACGACTGGCGCAGCCACGGGGTTAGCGTAGGGGATCAATCAGGCAGCTTGTTCGTCGGACGTACCCGGGCCGGCTCCTTCCCGCTGCTCCTGGCGCTCATACCAGCGCAGCCATTTGCGCACCGCGTTGTCCGTGACGCCGTACTGGCGACCGACGGCGACGAAGCTCATGACCGCGAGGTCGGCCTTCAGCTGGTCGTAGGAGGGGCGCTCGACCTTGCGCGTCTCGGGGTGCGCCGTGCCTCGGTAGAGGTCGGCGGCCACCTTGCCCCAGCAGTCTTGAGAGCAATACCGGTGTCGAATGTGGGTCGGCACGAACGAGTCCCCGCAGCCTCCGCAAATCCGCTCACGCGGCAGATTCCGGCCACAGTGCGTGTCAAGCGTCGCGGCACAGTTGGGGCACACAATCCGGAGGTTTTCCAACCGGTGGTCATTCGAGATCCCGTTGATGTGATCAAGAACCATCGACATCTGTTTCCCCTTCCACTTCTCACCCTGGCCACACAGCTCACAGATCGCCCGCTTCAGTCCCGTACTCAGCAACCGCGTCTTGAGGGTTCCGCGGGTATACGTCGAGTTTTCAACCAGCACCTGCTCGAGCGGGAACCGCCGACTGACGCCAGCCCGCCGCCGCCCGACGTGCGGGTCGAAATGATCGGTTGAGATTTCCCATCGTTTCGCCCAGCGCTGCAGCGTGCGGTAGTTCGCACCCTTTGCCTCGTATCCGAGCTTCCGCAGGGCATCGGCCCAGCATGTGGATGCTGCTATCGCCGCCCGAGCAGCGGCTTCGGAAAACGGGGGAGGAAATGACCTCACGAACATATGTTCGCTGGTCGTTCGGACGGAAAGACTGGGGAGCCAGGACTCGAACCTGGACCTCGCGACTCCAAAGGCCGGCGGGCTACCGATTACACCACTCCCCATACTGCGATTTGCAGGCATTTCACGAGGAAATGCGCCTCCCCGCGATCGGGGATCCCACCTTACGGTAGCCGCCCGAAATCTGGGTTCGAACCGGCCCCGGTTGAGGCTGCCAGATCAGTATCGACGAAGCGAGAGAGTTTGGCTCCGGCCGGCCGCCGGAACCAGGCTCAGCAGGCCGCCGCGCCGGTGCCGTTCGCCGTACAGAGGGTCTCGCGTTCGACCTCCCAGCCGCCGGTGGAGATGTCGAACAGGTAGGGCGGGAGCAGGTAGGCCAGCCGGCGGTCGTAGTTGTAGCTCTTCAGATAGCCGGTGGCGTTGGTGGTGGCGTCGCCGCTGCCGCCAACCGTCCCGACCACACCGCGGTAGTACTGGGCGATGGCTCCATGGACGGTGAGCGTGCTCAGCGGTGATCCGCAGTCATAGTTATCGACGATGAAGGAATGGTCGAGCGTGAGGATCGCGGCGTCGATGTCGAGAGTGTTGAAGGATGCGGGATCCCCACCCTGGGTTGAGCTGGAGACGTTGGTCCCGTTTCCGCTGTAGGAGTAGGTGCAGCCGTGCATGACGCGGATGTACTGGTTGGCCACCAGCCCGAGCGTGGCCCCGCCGGTGGGCACACCTCCGGATTCCGTGGTCGTGACGTTGCCGTCGATGACAATGTCGTTGGCGGCGGCGATCGTCACCGGGGTCGTGTAATTGCCGTAGATGTAGGCATCGCCGGCGCATCCGGTGGGCATCCCCCCGGATGTCGTCGTGTAGGTCGTCCCGCTGGGGCTGTATTGAGCGAGCTTGCAGCCCGCTCCGTTCTCGATGTAGATCAGCGGGTACTGGGTCAAATCCACACTGGTCGACGTCGTGCAGCCGCTGGATGTAGTGGTCGGACAGTTCCACACGGTGGCCGTAGTTCCGTTGAGGTAAATCTTGGTCGTACCGGTGAACGTCTGGCCGTAGTTCGTGGCATCCGTAAGCAGCTGCGTGTTATCGGAAGGCAGCGGAACCAGCGGGGCGTTCGGGACCGCCGTGCCCACCAGGCTCAGGCCCCCGCAGTTGTCCCCAGAACAGATGTAGTTCCCGCTGCCGGAGCCGCTGGGCGCGGGCGCCAGGCTTTCGATCTTGTCGCTGGCGCTACCCCCGAAGGTCGGCGAGCCGTCGATCAAATACTGGTCCTGGGTGTACATCGGACCGTTCACGGTGTCCCCAGTGATCCAGTTGATGTTGCAGCTGGAGTTTCGTCCGGCGCGATAAAAGATGTTACAGCCCGAGGAGGGGGTCCCGGGGATGCTGCTGTCCACCGATTCGTAAACGGTGTACCAGGCGAAATCCAGGGGGGTGAGCTTCCTGTACTGGGCGACGATCGTTCGTTGAACGGACGGGTTTCCGGAGTACCCGGTGAATTCCATGCGCAGGCTGCCGGTCGTCTCGTCGATGAAGGCCGCGATGGTGTTGCTGGTGCATGTGGTGTAGCCGTTGGCCGGAATCACCTTGTAGGAGTAGTACTCGGGCGGCGAGGTTCCGGGCACCTGAGTCTGGCTCACGTCGTCGTTTGAGCAGTTGGCCCAGTAGTTGGGGTTCTGGTTGAGCTGATACAGGTACGCATTGGCACCCGCCTCGGCGGCGTTGTACGCGCGTTTGCTGTCCAGGTCGTGCTGGCTCAGCTTGGCGTCGCCGTTGAGGGCCAAAAACAGAGCTCCGACGAGGACCGTCGTGACGACCATGATCATCAGCGTGGCAAGCATGGTGAAGCCGCGCTCATCGCTGATCCGCTGGCGCAGGTGGTTCAAGGTGGAGGTAAGCGAGGTTCTCATGATCATTGGCAGGGCAGGAATACGGCTCCGTTGCCGGCCTCGTTAGCGGCCGGGGTCAGGCGGAGGACGACGCCGTCTGAGACGGCATCGGCAGCGTCGCCAGGGTTGAGGTGGATGTTTTCACCGGTGCCGCCCGAGGGACCTACCGTCATGTTGATCATCACCTCGGAGGTCAACGAGGCGTCCGAGCTTGAAAGCGGCGTCGTCAGGGGCTGGGCGGCGGGCACCGTGCTGGTGCCCGGTATGGCGTTGGTTCCATCGATGAGCATCTCGTAGTCGTTTCCGTCCGGCGCCGTATATGGCTGATTGGACGAGTTGGTGGGGACCTGATATTTGAAGTACTCGAAGATCGGCGTGGTTCCGGTCTCAGTCACGTTGATGAGGACGGTGCGGGTATTCGACGCCGTGGTCGAAAACGTGTAGACCGGCACGCCACTCGAATTGATGGTGACGCCCGTCTCCGCGTATGTGGCGTCGGTTAGTACTCCGGTTGAGGAGTTCCATGAGATGACGTGCTCGACCGGGGTCAGGGAGGCTGAAGTCCCGTACTGGCTTACGAACTGGAGCGTGGTGCCCGTACTCCCCGTCAGCACCGGGGTCACGTTGTCGGTGACGCAGGCCGAGTGAAGCTCGTTCTCAATCTGCTCCACACCCACGCGCGCGTGCTGCGTCGCGTCGATCTTGCTGAAGTACCGCGTGGTCTGGTCAAGCGTCGTGATCATGATGGTGACCAGCGCACTCAGGATGAGCATGCCCATCAGGATGGTCACGAGCATCTCGATCAGGGTGAACCCGGATTCCTCTCTGATGGCGCTCATAAGACGGTCACGCACGCTCAAAAGTTGCTCTGGTTCGAGCACCACGTGCCCGAGCCGCCGTAATAGGTGTTGGTGAGAGCCAGCGTCGTTGCCGAGCTCGGCAGCCCCGTGAAGCTGGTGTTCGTCAGGCCACTAGCTGTGCCGTAGTACTTCGTCCCGCCCTTGGTGTAGTCGGCGCACACGGACAGCGTCCCGGTCTGGGTGGAGGCACTCGCGCTCGAGCCGGAGGTCGCGGTGCTCGCAAACGGTTGGCCCGGATCGGCCAGCGCGTTGCTGCCAGCGGTCCCCGCGGTGGTCGATACCGGCGTGGACCACTGGTCCGTGCACGAGGTTCCGCTCGTACTGGTGAACTTGAAGTAGATATCCGTCGGGGCAACCTGCGTGCCGCCTTGGGTCACCTCGAGCCACATCGTCGGCTCCTGGATCGCCATCGTCTGGCTCGAGCCGGGATTCACGCTGAAGCTGTCAATGGTCGACGGCGGTTCCATCTGGCGGCAGGGACCGGCCCAGACGTGGTAGTTGTCGGTGTAGCTGACCGGGGGGCCGAGGAAGGCGAACGGGAACAGGGTTTCTGTCCCTGACGAGGGGATCGTCGTGCCGGGGGTCTGGGTCGTGCTTGAGCTCGCCGGACAAGTCGACCCGCTGTAGAGCTGGCACTGATAGGCCGCCATCGAGTTCGCGCTCCCGACGCCGTACCACGAGACGGCATCCGCCGGCTGCGAGGTGTAGACCCCGGAGGTCGTCGACGTCTGGCCCGAGGCAGTGGCGCCCCAGAAGTTGGCGTTGAAAGTCCCGGCGAGGCCCAGCATGATCGGGTTGCCGCTGCTGGGAGTGGCGGTGCCCGTGCTGGTCACGGTGGCGGAGATGTCAAGCGGGTTGGCCGGCTGGTCCTGAGGATTGACGTAGCCCGCATCGGTGAGCGCGAGTGTGTAGTCGCCGGTGTCGAGGCCACCGAAGATCGCGCACCCGGCGGCGTCGGTCGTTCCCGAGGCGGAACCCGTGGTCCCGGTTCCACTCACCGGAGTGGCCGTCACGCCGACGCCTGGGAGCGCCGCGCCGGTCTGGTCCTCGGTCTGGGTGAGCAGGGTCCCGCCGGCAGGTGGGGTGATCTGGCTTTCGGTCACCACCGGGGTGCGCCGGTTGTTCGTCCAGTTCACGGACGAGATGACCTCGTAGTAGGCGGCAGCCCCGGCGCCGGTCGACCCGCAGGCGGAGCCACCGGTGGCGTTGAGGAAGTTGGCGGTCGAGCAGATCGTGTAGGAGATGCCGCCGAGCGTCACGGTCCGCGTCTGGCCGCACGAGGCGCCGGAGGCGGGCGCCAGAGCGGTCAGCTGCACCGCTGAGAGTCCCTTCATCCGCTCCTGATCCAGCTGGGCCAGGGCGGCGGCACGGGCCCGCGCCTGCTGGTCCGAGGAGGTATCGGCACCCGAGATCAGTGCCGTGGCGATCGCCCCGGCGAGCAGGGCAACGATGAGGGCGCTGGCCAAGACCTCGATGAGCCCGAAACCGTGCTCCTCGCGGCTCAGCCGGCGCAGGAATCGCGACCGCGCGCGCAGCCGCTGGCGGCTGCCCTTTGCCCGAGCCAGGCCACCTGCACTCGAATGTGAGTCCTGCGATCCCGTCGTATCCATTCCTTGCTCTCCGCCCCTGCCGCCGGGGGGCACCCGGCGTCGCCGGGGAGCCGCTGATCGATCTCGTCAGCACGTATCGACTATTGGGACCGCTGACTTGACGATCTGGACGGACGTTCGGCGCAAATCGCCCTTCGCTACAGGGCTTGCCGAACCCGCTTACTCCGACTTCCGCGCCCCTCCGACTTCCGCGGCCCGCTACTCAGGGCTGAACCGATAGACGGTCCCCACCGGCCTCGGTGCGGCCTCCTCGAGGCGGGGGAGCGCCCTCCGCAGGACGTCGGCGAAGATCGCCGTGCTCCGCCCCATCAGCTCGATCAGGGTCTCGACGGGCGTGGGCTCGCCCGGCCGCACCTGGTTGGCGTAGTCGGTGACGAACCCGACCAGCGCGAACGGGAGCTCGAGCTCGCCGCACAGCACGGTCTCAGGGCCGCCGGTCTGGCTGACCGCGGTGACGCCGCAACCGGCGAGCTGAGCGATCTCGGCCGGCGTGTTGAAGCGAGGGCCGTCGACGTGCCCGTAGGTGCCGCGATCCCGCGCCGGGTGGCCGGCCGCAGCGCTCGCCTCGACGAGGGCGCGGCGGACATCGGCCGAGAATGGGCCCCCGTGGAGGATCCAGTGCGCCCTCTGCGGATCGCCCGGCTCGGCAAAGAAGGTGCAGAGCGAGCCGTCAGGCAGGCGGTTGGAGATGAAGTGGAGGTCGTCGAAGACGACGAGCGATCCCAGCTCCAGCGACGGGTCGACCGCACCGCAGGCCGTGCACCCGATGACCGCCTCGGCCCCCAGTTCCTTCAGCGCCCAGATGTTCGCCCGATGCGTTACGTGGTTTGAGAGACGAGCGTGTCCCGGGCCGTGGCGTGAGAGGTGGAGAGCCTCGACGCCACCGAAGTGCCCGCGGGTGACGGCACAGGCGCCAAAGGGCGTCGCGACGTCAAGCGCCTCGGCCTCACCGAACTCAGGCAGCGCGTAGGTGCCCGAGCCGGTGATGATCCCGATCGCCATCGCGCGGCGATGCTATCCCGCGGGGATCGCCGGCTTCGGGTAGTCCGCCATCAGCGCCGGCTCGTGGGCCTCGAAGTAGTCATCGAGCGCCTGCGCCTTCTCGGTGTCCTCGTAGACCTCGTATTCCTGCAGCCGGCCCCAGCGGAGCTTGGCCCAGATCACATACCGGTTGTCATAGATCCGCTCGCCGCTGGGGGTATCGCACCACGAGCGGCCGCGGATGCATGCGGTCATCCGCCACGGGAAACCGCCGGCCACGACCTCGTCGACATCGGTCTTGACCCCCGCGCGCACGAGGCGCTCGAGCCACCGGCGATGGGCGTCACGGCTCTGAAAGGTTCCCGACCACGAGTTCCGCCCCGGGAAGACAAAGGTCAGATCCGGGGCGTCAAGGAGCAGGGTGGCCCGGATGTCCCCGCCCCGGTTCCGGGCCATCAGGCGAGAAATCAACTGCTTTACGAGCCAGGACAACATCCGACCCTCCTTCTAGATTGATCGCTCTAGCGAGTAAGCTACCGAAACCGGCGAGAACGGCAACCCGCACCGTGGGCGCCCGCGCTGGCGGGCCGTGGAGAGCGCCTTATGTCAACCACCAAGGACCGGATCATCGAGACGAGCGCCGAGCTCTTCCGGCGCCAGGGCTACTCGGCCACCGGCGTGAAGCAGATCGTCACGGCGGCCAAGGCACCGTTCGGCTCGCTCTACCACTTCTTTCCCGGGGGCAAGGAGGAGCTGGGCGCGGCCACCGTGCGCACCTCGGGAGCCCTCTACGGCGAGCTCGTCCCCGCCATCTTCGACCCGGCGCCCGACGTCGTCACCGCCGTGCGGAACTTCTTCAACGGCGCCGCTGACGCCCTGGAGGAAAGCGACTACGAGGAGGGCTGCCCGATCGCCACCGTCGCGCTCGAGGCGGTGAGCACGAGCGAGACGCTCCGCGAGGCCTGCGCCGAGGTGTTCGAGAGCTGGATCGCCCTCGGAACGGAACGATTCCGCCGGGCTGGCCTCGACCCAACCACCGCCCGTGAGCTCGCCGTCGGATTCCTCGCCGCGCTGGAGGGCGCGTTCGTGCTCTCGCAGGCGGCGGGGAGCACCGAGCCGATGCGCGTGGCGGGTGAGCTCGTGGCGCAGCGGGTGGAGCGAGCCCTGACGGAGCCGGCAGCCGAACGGGCCGCGGCTCGGCCTACCGCGGCACGCGTCCGCCCCCGGCTCCGGGCTCGGTGGCCGGACCCCGAGGAGCCGCGATCCCCAGGACCCGCATTGCCTTGAGGCCGAGCGAGAGCTTTTCGCGGCCATCGCTGGAGGACACCTCGAGCCCCGTGAGCTCACGCACCCGCTCGAACCGGTAGCGGATCGTGTGGCGGTGGGTGAACAGGCGCGAGGCGGTGGCGTTGACGTTGGCGTCGCAGTCCAGGAACGTGGCCAGCGTCCCCAGCAGGTCGGTCTCGTACTGCTCGTCATAGGCGACGAGCGGCCGCACCGTCTCGTCGTAGAAGCGGTGGAGCTCGGACGGGTCGCGCATGTAGGGCAGGAGCAGCTGGTAGGTCCCGGTCTCGGCGAACGGGAGCTCGGTGCGCTCGTCGTCGCCTTCGACGACGTTGACGGCGAGCATCGCCTCGCTGGAGGCGCGCGCGAGCTCCAACGGATCGGCGGCATGGCGGCTGCGCCCGAGGGCAAAGGCGAAGCCAGGCAGCCCGGCCTCGAGTTCACGCAGGATCGCCGCCGAAACCCTCCGCCCCACCTCGCCATCGCGATCGCCGACGAGCACGACCACCTCGTCGACGTCCTCCGAGGTCGGGGCCCCGATCGCCCCCGGCGCGACCGAGCGCGCCCCGCGCAGGGCCAGCGCGAACAGCCGCCGGCGCCAGTCGTCCTCGGTCGCCTTCCGCGGATGACCGCGGGCGACGATCACGCTGCCTCCCTCCCCCAGGTCGATCCCGAGCTCCCGCCCACGGGCGATCAGGTCGTCGCGATCGGCGATCCGCCCCTCCAGCACGGCGCGCTGAAAGCTCGTGGACACCTCCTCGGAGGCCCGCTCAGGGGCGCGCGTGCGCTCCATCTCGGAGGCGATCAGCGTGCTCACGAGCCGGAGCACGGACGCGTCCGGGGCCTGATCGCGCGTGCGCATCCGCAGCGTCCCCACGGACGCGTCGGCCACCTTGAGCTCGATCGTCGTCACGTCGTCGGAGTCGCGCATCAGCGAGCGCTCGTCCGCCGGGGAACGCGCCGCCACGGCGAGCACCGTGGCCGAGCGATCGATCAGGATCAGGCTCGCGTCGAGCGCCCGGGCCGCGGCGCGCAGGATCTCCGGCAGGCCGGCGCCGGCCTCGACGGCATCGGTGATGGCTCCGAAGGCGTCGAGTCCCCGAGCGCCCAGCGAGCTCTCGTGCACGCGGTCGGCCACGCGGCCAATCTAGTCGCTTAGAAAACCCGCGGCCATTCGAGGACCACGAGGGCTCCGACGACGATCCCCACCCCGACGAGCGCGGCCAGCACGTAGACCGACAGGATCACGACGGCCACCCGCTCCAGCGGCCGGCGGTAGGCCGTGATCGCAGGGGCCAGGACGAGTGCGCAGAAGGCGGCCAGGCCGAACACGCCGAGGCAGGCCCCGACCAGATACGTGATCTCCGTGTTGCTCATGCCTGCGGCAATTGTGCCGCAAGCCGTGGATGATGGAGCGCCTAGTTGACGACGATGCTTCGCGGCGCCCCGCCGAGCTCCTTGACGGCCAGGATGATCGTCGGCAGTGGCAGGCCAGGGGCGTAGGTCTGAAGACCCAGCTGCGTGAGCCTGACTCTGACCACGCGCTTGTGGAAGGCCAGGAGCGAGTAGCGGTGGAAGCCCACCTTCACGAACCCGTAGCTGACCTGACCGGAGGGCGACTTGCTGATCAGGGTCATCCGCAGCGTCACCCCGCCGCGGCAGCGGTCCGTGGGCGACCGGCAGCCGATCGGGACGAACACGCTTCCCTGGCTCAGCCGCAGCGCGCCGGCGAGAAAGACGATCGGATGCGGCGGCGGTGGCAGCGCGGACACGACCATGTAGTGGGCTTTGACCCGAACGATCTCGCCGGCCCGATTCACAGCGGTGACGGCGAAGGCGTGCGTTCCGAGCTCACGGGTGTCGATCAGCTGGCCCACCGCAGTTGGCCCGGCACAGCTCAGGATGTCCGTCACGCCGAGGGGGTCGGTGCACGAGTAGGCGGCGCGGATGTGCTGGTGCAGGAGGTACACGCCGCCATCGGCGGGCGTGTCGATCTGGATCGTCGGCAACCGCTGATCGGCGCTGGTCTGGGGATCCTGCTGGATCAGCGTCACCTCCTGGCTGAGCGGGCCGTCGCTGGCCGTGATCGTGGAGGTGCCCGGCATGTTGGTCGCGGTGACCATGGCGCTGTAGGTCCCCGGAGCGCCCGTCGGCGTCACCGGGCCGATCTCCTGGCCGCCCGTGGTCGTGAGCTTGACCGGATCACCTGAGACCGGGTTTCCGTACTTGTCGGTCACCTTGATCGTGGCCAGCGTGGTCGAGACGCCGTCGGCCAGGACCGAGCTCGGGGCCAGGGACACGACCATTTGGGCCGGTGCCCCGGGCTTCTGGGTCAGAGACGTCTGACCCGAGGGGCTGCCCGCCACGCTCGTGTCGGCGGCGGTGATCGTGGCCGCCCCCGCCTGGGTCGTCGAGGTGACGAGGGCCGTATAGGTCCCGGGCGCCGAGCCCGCGGAGACGGGCCCGATCTTCTGGCCGCCGGAGCTCGTGAACACGACGTCGTCGCCGGACACCGGATTGCCATTCGCGTCGGTCACGGTCGCGGTGACCAGCGTGCCCGACGTACCGTTGGCGGTGATCGAGCCGGGAGCGAGGGCAACCGCGACATGGTCGCCGGGTCCGTCGACCTGGGTCAGCGACGCGGCCGAGGCGACGGCCGGCGTGGCCGAGGCGTCGGTCGCCGTGATCGTCGAGGTGCCGGCGGCCGCCGTCGAGGTGATCGTGGCGAGGTAGGTTCCGGGATCATGCCCCGGGCTCACGGGGCTGACCGACTGGCCGCCGTCACTGGTGATCGTCACCGGGTCGCCGGACACCGGGTTGCCGTAGGCATCGGTCACCGTGGCCGTGGCCACCGAGCTGGAATGGCCGTCGGCCACCAGCGAGCTGGGGCTGAGCGAAAGCGCGAGCTGAGCCGCCGGCCCCGCCACCTGCGTGAGCGTGACCTCGCCGGAGGGCTGCTCGCTGGTGCTGCCATCGCTAGCCGTAATCGTCGACGTGCCGGCCGTCGTCGATGAGGTGATCGTGGCCAGGTAGGTGCCGGGATCAGACCCCGGCGTGACCGGCCCGATGCTCTGGCCACCATCACTTCCCAGAGTCACGTCGTCGCCGGAGACCGGGTTGCCGTACTGGTCTCTCACCGTCACCGTGGCCTGGGTCTGGGAGCTCCCGTTGGCGGTGATCGACGGGTGCGCGAGGCTGACGCTGACAAACGTGGCGGGGCCGGGTGCCTGGGTCAGCGACTCCTGGTTCGAGGCGCCGGTCAAGCTGTCGGTGGCGGCGATCAGGGAGGTCCCGGCCTGTTCGGTGGACGTGACCGTGGCCAGGTAGGTCCCCGGCTGCGCGCCCGCCGAGGTCGCGGTCACCGACGGCGCTGCGGCCCCGCCGACATCGCCAGCGCTGAACACGACGTCGCCGGCCGGATCCGCCACGGGGTTGCCGTAGGCGTCGGTAACCGTCGCGGTCGCGGTCGAACTCGACGTCCCGTCGGCGGTGATCGTGGCCGGAGACAGACTCAACGCCACCTGCGCGGCTGGCCCGGGGGTCTGGGTGAGGGTCGCGCCCCCGCTCGGCTGCCGCGACATCGATTCGTCGACGGCCGTGATCGTGGCCGCCCCGGTCGCCGTGGTCGAGGTGATCACCGCCTGGTAGGTGCCATCGCCGTTGTCGGTCGTCGAGCCCACGGACTGGGCGCCTGAGCTCGAGAAGTCGACCGTATCGCCGGGCACGGGGACGCCCCAGTCATCGGTGACCAGCGCCTTGGCCACCGTCTCCGAGCTCCCGTCGGCGGTGATCGCCGGCTGGCTGAGCGTGACCGTGACCGCGGCCGCCGGACCCGGCGTGACCACCGCCGTCGCCGGCGAGAGCACGGGTCCGCTCGTGCCGTCCGGGTTAGTCGCCGTCACCGCAACCTCGACGGCCTGACCGACGTCGGCCGGAGTCAGGGTGTAGGTCGCGCCCCCGGCGCCCGGGATCAGCGAGCAGCTCGCGGTCGGGACGGTCGTGCCGGCGCCGGCCGCGGGACAGTCGTACCACTGATACGAGTACGAGCTGGGCGAGTAGCTCCAGGCTCCCTCGCCGGCGCTGAGCGTCTGGCCGTCCTGCGGGGTTCCGTAGAGGCTCGGAGGCGTGACGTTCACGGGCGCCGGCTCCACGGTCACGGTCTCCTGGCCGCTCCCGGGGTCACTGTCATCCGAGGAAGCGATGACGGTGTTGGTCAGGCTGGTCCCCGGATTGGCGTCGACCGTGACCGGGACCACGAGCTGCGGGAGGGCAGCGCCGCCGGCCAGGGGACCGGGGTAGCTGCAGGACACCTTCTGGCCCGCGATCGAGCAGGTCCAGCCATTCGTGCCCAGGCCGGTCGACGAGGGGGTCTCGCCGGCCGGGACGTTGTCGGTGACATCGATCGGGCCGGGATCGCTGTCGCTCCCGAGCTGGTTGGCCACGTTGACGTCGTAGTTCATCGTCGAGCCCTGGGTGGGATAGCCGTACGCGTTGTCGCTCACCCCCACCGTGAGCGCGGGCGGGGTGCCGCTCACCGTGGCGACGCTCACGTTGTTGACCTCGTGGTACTCGATGTCACCCCCCGTCGATCCGGTCCAGCCAAAGGTCACCTGATAGGGGATCCCCGTCGCCGGGTTGATCCAGGAGGCGGGGATCCCCGGGTTAGAGGTGGTGAGGTTCGGCAGCGGCCCGGACAGGATCTGCTGCGTGCCGCCGATCGGGGTAAAGGCCACCTCGTACTCGCCGGCGGGGACGGTCAGACCCGAGGTGGTGTAGACGGTGGAGCTACTGGGGTTGAAGACGACCTCGACCGGAACGCGCGAGGAGGAACGCGTGCCGGCGGTGCCCCCGTCAAGCGTCGTCCCCGACGGCAGCCCGCCCGTCGCCTCCGTGCTGTTCAGCATGCAGTAGCCGACGGTGCCGCTCCCGGGTCCGCGGACCGACACGTTGTCCGGGAAGACCTTGGCCGAATCCCAGGCGGGATCGGTGCAGCCGGTGCCCTCGAAGGCGGTGTTGGCGTAGTTGCCATAGACGTCGAGGCCGATGCCGAGGTAGCCATAGCTGAGACCCGGCTGGCTCGAGGAACCCGAGTACCCGAGCTCGCCTCCGGGCTGGCCGATCGACGCCGGTCCCTCGGGGTCGGCGGGGTTGGCGGCGGCAAAGAAGAACGAGATCCCGTCCGCGCCTCGGTTGTAGCCCGACCCCCAGGGCCCGTACTGATAGCTCTGGAACGTCGCGTCGAAGCCGTCCGTGGTGGGGATGCTCAGGCCGTAGACGAGCCCGCCCTCCTCCGTCTTCGTCGGCGTGGTGAAGCGAAGCGCGCCTGAGCCGGGGCTATCGGTGGCCGAGGGGCAGCCGGGCACCGGGGTTCCGCCCGCGGTCCCGGCGGTGAGACAGACGGCGTTCGTGCCCGTGGGCGTGGACGGGACGATCCAGTTGGGCGAGGCGGTGGTGGCGCCGGCGAACGTCTCGTTGACGAAGGTCTCGTTCGACGCCAGGGCCGACGGCGCGGCGATAACGCCGCACAGGCAGGCGAGCATCAGGGCGCGGGCAATTCGCCCCATGCCTCCGGTCAACTCGGCCAGCCTAGCCATCTGCCTGTTCAGCTCCTCTTCCTTGCCGCTGCGGGTACCGCGCCAACGGCACCCTGGACACCCTCGATCTCTTGATCTCCTCCGCACCCGCCGCCGGTGCGTGTGGAGATGCCGTTGAGGATCGTCAGCGGCGATCGGTAGCCTGAGATCCGGCACGGAAAGAGTCGGAATTCAGAAACTCCGTCGGCGGCTCCGATAAGTAGCTGTCAACAATCTGACGCGCGGGAGAAGCGATGTCGGGAGTCGAGACGGTCAACGCTCGGGGCGGATCGCCAGTCGAGATGGTCCGCGTCCTGGAGGCGGATCCGGAGCTGGCCTCGCAGCTCAGCCCGAGCATGCTCGAGGCCGCCGTGGCCCAGGCCATCGCGCCGCTCCTGAGGCTCGAGCCCAGGCTGTGGGCGCCGGACTTCGAGGAGCGCGCGACGCACGGGCATCTCGGCCTGCTCGTGCTCGACGGACTGATCGCCCGCCACATGCGCTTCGGCCAGGTCGGCTCGACCGAGCTCCTCGGACCCCGGGATCTGATCCGGCCCTGGCGGCGTCCGACCAGCCGGACCCACGCGCCTGAGATGCGCTGGGAGGTCCTGGCCCCGTCGCAGCTTGCCGTCCTCGATCGAGACTTCGCCTTGCGCGTGCGCCCGTGGCCGGAGATCGTCGCGGTGGTGCTCGAGCGCGGCTCCCGGCGCGCCGATTCCCTGCTTCTCCAGGCCGCGCTGCGCCAGGCCGTCCGGGTTGAGGACCGCCTCCTCCTGGCCCTCTGGCACTTCGCCGATCGCTGGGGCGAGGATGCCGGCGAGGGCTGGAAGATCCGCATCCCCAGACTGACCGGGGAGATCCTGGCCAACATCGTCGGCGCCCGCCGTCAGACGGTGAGCACCGCGCTCGGTCAGCTGGCCGACCGCCGGGCGATCAGCCGCGGCAAGGACGGGATGTGGACGCTCCTGCAGCGACCCTCGCAGATGGATTCGATCCAGGTGGGGCGCCGGGCCTCGGATCACATCGCGCTGCTCGGAGACGAGCCGGCTAGTGAGGCGCTGGAGAGCTCACCGGAGTCGCTGCCCACGCCGTGAACCCGCCGCCGTCGAGCTCCCGCGCCAGCGCCTCGGCCCGCCCACCCGCGTCCTGACCCCAGACGATCCCCGCCACGGTGGGGCCTGATCCGCAGACGAGCGCGGCATCGGCCCCGGCCTGCAGCAGAGTCTCGAGAAGGGGCGAAATCGCCGGGGCCAGCGCGACGGATGCGGGCTGGAGGTCATTGACCACGAGCTCATCCGGGAATCGAACCCCCGGCCCGAGTGCGGCGCCGACCCGTTCGCTCAGCGCCGACAGCTCGTCCGCCGGCCGCGGCAGCCCGAGCCGGTCGGCCTCCCGGTACACCTCCGCCGTCGAGACACCAATCGCCTGCGGCACGATGACCAGCGCGTGCTCGGCGAGCGCCGGGCGCACCGAGACGACCTCGCCCGCCCCGGTCCCCAGGGCCACCCCGGGACTCAGCTGGGCCGGGACGTCGGCGCCGAGCTGCGCCGCCAGTCCCGCCACCCCATCGGCGCTGACCGGGGCCAGGCGCGGGGCGACGCGGAGCAGGGCCGCGGCGTCGGCCGAGCCGCCCCCCATCCCGGCCGCCACCGGGATCCGCTTCTCGATCTCGACTCGGAGCGGCGGCGCCTGCCAGCCCAGGCGACGGAGCCCGGCCAGCGCGTCGGCGACCAGGTTCGGCCCCTCGACGCCCGGCGCCAGCACCTCGTCCACCGCGCCGTCGGAGATGACCAGCTCGTCGGCCAGCGACACCGACTCATAGACGGTGACCAGCTCGTGGCGGCCGTCAGCCCGCAGCGGGCCGAGGAACAGGCACAGGTTGATCTTGCCCGGCGCCGGCTCGCGGAGCCTCACCGCGAGAGCCTCAGCGCCAGTTCCCGAAACTCCTCCGGCGCCAGGCGCTCCGCCCGCGCGTCGGCGGGATGCCCCAGCTCGACCAGCGCCGCCCGCGCCGCCTCACGGACTCCCGGCAGAGCGTCCGGGGCCAGCGCCAGCGACCCGGCCAGCGCCTTGCGCCGGTGGGCGAAGGCGTCGTGGACGAGCCGCCGCAGGGCGGGCTCGGCCGCCGGGCGCACGCGCCGGAGCTCGACGAGCACCGAATCGACGCGCGGGACGGGCCGGAACACGTTCCGACTGACGGCGCGGGCCACCCGCACCTCGCAGCTCAGCTGGGCCAGGACCGATGGCGCGCCGTAGGCGGGCGTGCCCGGGGCGGCGGCCAGCCGCTCCCCCACCTCGCGCTGGACCATGGCCAGCCAGCGCTCCACCGTTCCCAGCTCCTCGATCGTCTTCAGGATCACGGTCGCGGCGATCCCGTAGGGGAGGTTCGCGACCACGCGAGTGGGGGGCGGGTCGAGTGCGGGCAGATCGAGCGCCAGCGCGTCGCCCATGTGGAGCGACACATCACCGAAGGCCGCCAGCGCCTCCCGCAGCGGTTCCTCCAGACTCCGATCGACCTCGATCACATGCAGATGGCGGACCAGCGGCGCCAGCCGCTCGGACAGGACGCCGAGGCCCCCGCCGATCTCCAGGACCACGTCGTCGGCCGACAATGAGGCCAGGCGCTCGATGACGGACAGGATGTTGCGGTCGACCAGGAAGTTCTGGCCCAGGGCCCTCGATCGCCGAGGCGAGCTCACCATCCGAATACGGCCGCCGCACTCGCCGTCACCGAGGCGTCGAGCTCGTCGAAGCTCACCCGACGCTCCACCGCGAGAGCCTTCGCCGTGTGGACAACGTTGGCCGGCTGGTTCGGCTGACCCCGCACGACCTGGGGCGAGAGGAACGGTGCGTCGGTCTCGACGAGCAGGCGTTCCGCCGGGACCCGGAGCATCGCCTCCCGGAGTGGTCCCGCGCTCGGGTAGGTGACGTTGCCCGCGAACGAGAACCACCAGTCCTCGTGCTCCAGGCACTGCTCGATCCGCGCGGCCATCGAGAAGCAGTGGAGGATCACCCGGAGCCCGTCGGCCTCGGACTCCAGCAGGCGCAGCGTGTCCTCGTCGGCCGCGCGCGTGTGGATGACCAGCGGCTTGTCCAGCGAACGCGCCAGCTCGATCTGAGCCCGGAAGGCCCGCTCCTGTTCCTCGGGCGGGGCGCCGTCGCGGTAGAAGTCAAGCCCGGTCTCGCCGATGGCCACGCAGCGCTCGTGCCCCGCCAGGGCCGCCAGTTCGGCCAGATCCTCCTCGTCAAAGCCAGCGTCGAGCGCGCCGGGGTGGCGTCCGATGGCCGCGTAGACCTGGGGAAACGCCTCGGCGGCCTGGAGCGCGGCGCGCCCCGAGGCGCCGTCGACGCCGATCGTGAGGATCCGCTCCACCCCGACCGCGACCGCGGCCGCGACGAGCTCGGCGTCCGGCGGCTCGCACATTTCGAGATGGGTGTGGCTGTCGATCACCGCTTGGGGAACAGCGGCTCGAGCTCGGCCACCTCGGCTCCGCTCCCCCGCTCGGCGAACACCGCCCGCCCGAACGCGACGTCGGGCGAGCCGAGCGCGTCGAGCAGCCGCTGGGTCGTCTGCGGCATGTAGGGATGGAGCAGGACGGTCAGCACGCGGAGCCCCTCGGCCAGCGAGGCCAGCGTCTCATCCAGCCGCTCCGCCTGGGCGGGATCGCGGGCCAGCTCCCACGGCGCCCGTTCCTCGACGTAGCGATTCAAGCGCCGGACCCGCGGCCAGATCAGATCGAGCGCTCGGGTCGGGTCGGCACGGTCCATGACCACAGCCACCTCGGAGGGCAGGACATCGAAGTCGCGCAGGAGCACCGGATCGGTGGCCGCCGTCGGGACCACGCCGTCGCGGTACCGGCTCAGCATGGCGACTGTCCGGCTGGCCAGGTTCCCGTACTCGTTGGCCAGCTCGGTGTCGTAGCGGGTCTGCGCCGACTCCATGGCCACGGCGCCGTCGGAGCCGAAGGGGACGTCGCGCATCAGGTAGAAGCGCAGCGCGTCGGTCCCGAACGCGTCGATGACCGCGAACGGATCGAGCACGTTGCCCAGCGACTTGCTCATCTTCCGCCCGTCCGAACCGAGCAGGAAGCCGTGGACGAAGACGTGCTCGGGCAGCGGGAGCTCGGCCGCCATCAGCAGCGCCGGCCAGAACACGGTGTGGAACTTGAGGATGTCCTTGCCGATCACGTGGTAGGTGGCGGGCCAGAACTCCGCGGTCAGGTCCTCCCCCGGGCGCGCGTAACTCAGCGCCGTGTAGTAATTCAAAAGCGCGTCGAACCACACGTAGAAGACCTGGCTGGGATCCCAGGGGACGGTCACGCCCCACTTCAGGTGCGCCCGGGAGAGCGACACGTCCTGGAGCCCCGACTCGATGAACGCGCGGGCCTCGTTGTAGTGGTGCGCGGGCATGACGAAGTCCGGCTGCTCTGAGTAGAGCTCCAGCAGCCGGCCCTCGAAGGCGGACAGGCGAAAGAACCAGTTCTCCTCGGACTCCCGGGTCAGCTCGATCTCGTGGATCGGGCACAGGTTGCCGGGCAGGATCTCGTTCTCGACCTTGAAGTCGGCGCAGCGCGGGCAGTACCACCCCTCGTAGAGCCCCTTGTACACGTGCGTGTTGTCGTGCACGCGCTGGAGCACCTCCTGGACCTTGGCCTCGTGCTCGGGGTCGGTCGTGCGGACGAAGAAGTCGTTCGAGATGTCGAGCGTCTTCACGAGCTGCTTGAAGCGCTCGGCGTTGCGATCGGCGAGCTCACGCGGCTCAAGCCCCTGGGCGCGCGCCGCGTCGGCCACCGGCTCGCCGTGCTCGTCGGTCCCGGTGAGGAAGAACACGTCCTCGCCGCGCTGGCGCATGTGCCGCGCCAGCACGTCGGTGGCGATCTTCTCGTAGGCGTGACCGACGTGCGGCTCCGCGTTCACATAGTCGATGGCGGTGGTGATGTAGAAGGACATGGCCGAGGCTCAGAGGCTATCCGTCCGCCTTTACCACCGGTCGCTGCGGGTATAGGCTTTCCGCCGCGTAACCGGGGACCAAAAGCTAGGGGGCAGCATGCGCAGCACGGCTGGGATGAGCACGGCTCGACGGAGTGGCTGGATCGTCGCCGCGGTGGTCGCGGTGATCCTGGGAGCGCCGGCGGTTGCCAGCGCTACGACGTGGCAGGTGACAACGACGCTCGATCCCGCGACGCCGGCCTGCCCCAGCGCCAACAACTGCTCGGTGCGGGGCGCCCTGGCGGATGCCGGCGCGGGCGACACGGTCGACATCCCCGCCGGGGACTTCAAGCTCACCCAGGGCCCGCTGGCGGTGACCCAGCCGGTGACGATCACCGGCCAGGGCGCCGGAAGCACAACGCTCGACGGCGGCGGGACGACGGCGCACGTGCTCACCGTCAACCTCTCAAGCGGAACGCTCCAGCTCAACGCCCTGACGATCACCGGCGGCGCGTTCAGCGGCTCGGCCTCGCTCGGGGGTGGCGGCGGAATCTACGTCAGCGACGGCTCGCTGACGCTCACCGAGGCCAGCGTGACCAACAACAAGGCCACGGTCACCGCGGGCACGAACAACGGCGGCGCGGGCATCTACTTCGACAGCGGCAGCGGCACCCTGACGCTCAACAACAGCACGATCTCCGGCAACCAGGCGGACCTGGAAGGCTCGACCTCCAACAACGGTGGCGGCGGGATCTATGAGCTCGGGACGCTCACCCTCTCGAGCAGCGAGGTGACCCAGAACACCGTCACCCTGGGCACTCCGAACGCGACCAGCAACAACGGCGGCGGCGGGATCTACGGCGACGGCACGGACATCACGCTGCAGAACAGCGGCGTGGACAACAACACGCTGACCGTCAACGGCAGCTCCAACAACGGCGGCGGTGGCATCTACCAGGACGGCAGCAACCTCACGATGACCGCGAGCACCGCCGACGGCAACCAGGTGAGCCTGCCCAACGGCACCTCCAACAACGGCGGCGGCGCGATCTACCAGGACGGCGACGACACGACTCTGAGCGGCTCGATCCTCGACGGCAACACGCTGACGATGGAGGGCACAACCAACAACGGCGGCGGAGCGCTCTACAACGACGGGTCCGATATCGCCGTGACCGGCTCGACGATCGCCCAGAACTCCCTGAGCGCGCCGAGCGGCGTCGGCGACTACAGCGGCGGCGGCGCGATCTATGACGAGGGAGATTCGTCGTCGAGCTACGAGAACAGCACGATCAGCGACAACACGCTGTCCATCGCCCCCGCCGGCGGCGGACCCCACAGCGGCGGCGGCGCGATCTGGAGCGAATCCGCCACCACAGTCAGCCTCAGCACGATCGCCGAGAACTCCTCGAGCACCGCCGGGGGCGCGATCGAAAACGACGACGGCGACTACACGCTGATCAACTCGATCATCGCCGACAACTCGGCCACCCCGGCCGGAAACTGCACCGTAAGTGACAGCGGCACCTTCACCTCGGACGGCCACAACCTCGAGAACACGAACACCTGCCACCTGACCGGCCCCGGCGACCAGCCGAACACCGAGCCCAAGCTCGCCGCGCTGGGGAACAACGGCGGTCTGAGCGCCAACGGCGTCACTCTGCCGACCCAGGCCGAGCAGGCAGGCAGCCCAACGATCGACGCGGGCTCATGCACCGACGCGAGAGGGGTGACCGTCACCACCGACGAGCGGGGCGAGCCGCGGCCGGATCCGGGTGACCCGCCCGGCGTATGTGACATCGGCGCCTTCGAGGCCCAGCCCGCTGTCGAACAGCAGCCGCCGGGCGCCCCGGGGCCGACGGGGTCGGTGCCGGTCAACACCGCGGGGCCCACGATCTCCGGCACCCCGCAGCCCGGCGACACGCTCGGCTGCTCGACGGGGAGCTGGTCCGGCGACCCCACGAGCTACAGCTATCGCTGGAACCGGAACGGCCAGTCGATCACGGGCCAGACGAACAAGAGCTACGTGGTCGAGATCGCCGATGAGACCGACACCCTGACCTGCACGGTGGTGGCATCGAACGCCAGCGGCAGCGGATCGCCCGCCACGAGTCGCGGGGTGTTCGTTGGCAACCCCGCCCAGCTGGGCTGCCCGCGGCCGAGCGGTGCGCTGTCCGGCACGCGGGTCGGCCCGCTTGGGCTGGGCATGACCCTCAAGCAGGCCAAGCAGAAGCTCAAGCGCTCCCAGCGGATCGCCTACGGGTTCACCGACTTCTGCCTCTACGCGGGATTCGGGATCCGGGCCGCGACACCCTCCAGCCGGTTGCTCCGATCGCTGCACCCCGCCGAGCGAAGGCGGCTGGCCGGACGGCTGGTGATCGCGCTCACGGCCAACCCGTTCTACTCGTTCGAAGGGGTCAAGCCGGGGATGCTCATCGCGAGCGTGGCCAAGCGCCTGCACGCCGAGAAGCCGTTCCACATCGGCGTGAACTTCTGGTACTTGGCGCCGGCCAAGAGAGCGACGTTCGTGCTCAAGGTGCGTAACGGCCTGATCTACGAGATCGGGCTTACCAACAAACAGCTCTCGAGTGGCACGGCGAAGCAGCAGTTCAAGTTCATGAAGAGCTTCTCGGGCTAGCCCGCAGCGAAGCGCGGAGGATCTGTCACGAAGGGTGGGAGCGAATCGCCACGCTTCGGTAGAGCTCGTTGGCGCCGAGCCCCGTCAGCTCTGCGACCACCGAGGCGGCGACCCGCGGGCGAGCGCCGGCTTCGACAAGGCGACGCACCGCCTCCACAGCCGGCCCGGAATCCATCGTCTCCGAAGCCGCGCCGCCGACCACGACCGCCACCTCGCCGCGCGGCGGCGAGGCCTCGAACCGCCCGGCCAACGAGGCGGCGCTCCCCCGCACCACCTCCTCGTGCACCTTGGTCAGCTCACGCGCCACGACCACCGGCCGCTCGGGATCAAGCGAAGCCAGGACCCGCAGCGACGCCGCCACCCGCCGCGGAGACTCGAACGCCACCACGGTCTCCGGAGAGCGAAACACGCCCTCGAGCTCGCCGCGCTTGCGGGGCAGGAACCCGACGAAGCGCCACCGCTCGGCCGGGAGCCCGCTGGCCACGAGCGCCGAGAGGACGGCCGAGGGCCCCGGCAGCACCTCGACCTCGAGGCCGGCCGCGACGCAGGCCTGAACCAGGAGGAAACCGGGGTCCGATACCAACGGCGTCCCCGCGTCGGAGACCAAGGCCACCACCGAGCCGCCGCTCATCAGCCCGACCAGCTCCCGCGCCCGCTGAGCCTCGTTGTGCTCGTGGTAGCTGACCAGCCGCGCCTTGACCCCGTAGCGGTCGAGCAGGACCCGCGTGCGCCGCGTGTCCTCGCAGGCCACGACATCGGCGTCACGCAGGGCGGCCAGCACCCGCAGCGTGACGTCCTCCAGATTCCCGATCGGCGTCGGGCAAACAATCAGCCGCCCGCTCAAGAGGACAACCCGTCGAACGCGAACGCCGCCGCCCCCACCATCCCCGCCTCGACCCCGAACGCCGCGGGCACGATCCGCACGTAGTCCCGCGCCGGGGCAAGCGCCCGCTCGGCCACGACGGCCCGCGCCGGCGACAGGATCAGGTCCCCGGCGGCCATCACCCCGCCCCCGATGACGACAACCTCCGGGTTGAAGGTGTTGACGATCCCGGTCAGCGCCGCCCCCAGCCGGGTTCCGATGAGCGACAGCACTTCAAGCGCGCCCGCGTCCCCGTCGTAGGCCAGCTCCGTCACCAGCGGGCCTAATAAGGCCTCGCCATCGGCCAGCGCCGCGGCCATCGCCGAGTCGGGCCGCTCACCGGCGATCCGCACCGCCTCGCGGGCCAGCGCGGTGCCTGAAGCCATCACCTCGATGCACCCCCGCCCCGGACAATTCCCCTGGCACGGCGGCCCGTCCAAGTCGATCACCGTGTGACCGAGCTCGGGCCCGGCGCCGATCGCCCCCCGGTAAAGCGATCCCCCCAAGACCAGCCCGCTCCCGATCCCCGTCCCGATGGTCAGCATCACCACCTCCGAGCAGCCCGCCCCCGCGCCCGCCCGGTGTTCGGCCAGGACAGCCAGGTTGGCGTCGTTATCAACGAACACGGGCAGCCCCAGCCGCTCGGTCATGACGTCGCCGAACATGATGTCGGCCAGGGGCAGGTTGGCCGCCTGAACCGCCCGCCCGGTGCGCATGTCAAATGTGCACGGGATCCCGAACCCGACGGCCGAGATCTCGCCGTCGGCCAGCGCCTTAGCCTCCTCCACAGCTTCAACTGCTACATCTAGGAGGGCCGCCTGGTCGAGCCCGAGGAGCGGGCGCTGGGTCCTGGCATGGACCGAGAGCTCGGTGTCCACGGCGCCCGCGAGCAGCTTTGAACCGCCCATGTCGACGCCGATAGTGCGACGCGCCGGCATGACCCGGCACTATATGCGCAGATGCCGAGCAACCTCGAACAGCCCCCCTACAAGCGCTACCGCTCAGGCCCGCGCGGCCTGAAGGAGCGCCTGCGCGGCGAGGACGAGCCGCTCGTCCCGCCCCGGGGCGGCGACGGCAACTACAACCGCTACGGCGGCGGCCGCCGCGGACTGCGCAACCCGTTCCGGCGTACGCGTGAAGGCGAGCCCAAGAAGAAGCTCACCCCCGGCCGGGTCATCAAGTGGATCGTCATCGCCATCTTCGCCTGGCTGCTCTTGTCGTTCGTCCTCTTCATGATCAGCGCCCAGACGCGCTCCGGGAACCTGCCCAGCGGGGCCTCGTCGCAGCTCAGCTCGGGCGGGCCGATGCTCACCTCGGCCAACACGATCCTCATCCTCGGCCTCGACAACCGGCCGACCAGCGGCCCGGGGTCCAAGGAGGGCGGGTTGCAGGCCTCCAACTTCAGCGAGGCGGACGCCAACACCGACTCGATGATGCTCTGGCGCCTGGGCGGTGGGACCAGCCGCCGGCTCTCGATCCCCCGGGACACGCTGGTGAACATCCCCGGCCACGGGCTGGAGAAGATCAACGCCGCCTGGTCAATCGGGGGTCCGGCTCTGACGCTCAAGGTCGTCAAGCAGCTCACCGGGCTGCAGATCAACCACCTGCTCGTGATCGACCTGGGCAACTTCCCCAAGTTCATCGACGACGTCGGCGGGGTGACGGTCAACACACCGCGGATCTGCTCGAACATCAGCGGAGGCGTCAAGAACGGCGGGTTCACGCTCGATCTGAGCCCCGGCGCGCACCACCTCGACGGCGAGCAGGCGTTGGTGCTGGCGCGCACGCGGGACAACTCCTGCAACCCCGCCTACAACGATCTCAGCCGCGAGGCCATGCAGCAGCAGATCCTCAACTCGGTCAAGTCCCAGCTGCTCACCTTCCACACCTTCTTCCACCTCCCCTGGGCGGCCTGGGATGCCCCGGGGGTGATTCAGACCGACATGGGCGGCCTGTCGCTGATGCAGATGTTCATCGCCTCGGAGATCGGCGGCTCGGCCCCGGTCAGCCTGCTCTCAGAGAGCGGACAGAGCTTCAACGGCGAGGACGTCCTGGTGCCCAACCAGGCCAACGTCCACGCCCAGGTCCAGAAGCTCCTGACCGGGAAGTAGACCGGCTGCCGGGAGCGCCGCCGCTAAGCTGATGGGCGTTGAGCGCACCGGCCCGGCGCACCCGGTCACTCACGTCGAACCTCAGGCGGCCTGATCTGCTGCCTGGAGGGCGCGGGGCTCTTGCCAGTCGCACGCAGAAAAAAACTCCTGCTCATCGGCCTGACGTGGCTCGGATTGCTGTCGGCTGCGCCCGCCGCTAGCGCGGCGAGGGTCAGCCTCCGCTACTGGGGCGGCCCGGTCGCCCACTCGATGAACGTGTACCTCGTGCAGTGGGGCGCCGGCGTTCGCTCCACCTACACCGATACCACCTCCGGCGACCCCGCCTTCTTCAATTACCTCGCCAGCCAAAGCGGGACGACGACCGATCTCGGCGGCGTGCTGGCCCAGTACATGGACACGTCCGGGGCCAATTCTCAGAACCGGTTCAGCTACGGCGGGATGACCCAGATCACGCCCCCCGCCAGCGGCGGGACCGCTACCTGCGCCCTGCCCACCTGCGTCGATGACAGCGTCATCCAGTCCCAGCTCGGGGCCGACATCACCGGGACCTCGCCCTCGCTCCCGTCGCCGGCCGGGAACGGGCTTTCCACCCTGTACGTGATCCTCTTCCCACCCAACGTCAACGTATGCCAGGGCGGCGCCTGCGCCTATGACACGAGCGACGGCTTCTGCTCCTACCACAGTTCATTTCCGCTCACCAGCTCAACCCAGGTGCTCTACGCCGCCATCGTCGACAACGGTCCCGGCACTCCCAATGACGGCGAGTGCGGGACGAACGACAACGACATCGACAACCAGACGACTTTCCTCAGCCACGAATTCGCGGAGTCGATCAACGATCCGCTGGGGGCCGAGGCGACTGAAAACGGGCCGCCGCTCGGCTGGTATGACACACAGAACGGCGAGGTGGCCGACATCTGCGAGAACGCGACCGATCAGGCCCAGGATGGACCCTGGACCGTGCAAAAGATCTGGAGCAACAGGGACCGCAGCTGCGTCGCGGGCGAAACGAGCTACAGCGCGCCGACGGCCAGCTTCGTGGGTGACACGACGGCCACCCCGGATGAGCAGCTGAGCTTCGACGCCTCGGCCTCCAGCGACCCGAGCGGTGACACGGCCTCGGCCGCGTACTCCGGGACCACCTATTCGCTCGGCTCGGGGATCGCGAGCTACACCTGGGACTGGGGCGACGGGAGCGCGAACGAGACGAACTCCACCCCCACCGCCACTCACGTCTACGCCAGCGACGGCACCTATAACGCGTCCCTCACGGTGACCGACGATCTCGGCTTCACCAGCACCGTGACCCAGCAGGTCGTGGTCAGCGGACCGGCCACACCGCCGGTGGTGAGCACCGGGGCCGCCTCGAACATCGACAGCCAGGACGCGACGCTCAGCGGGACGATCAACCCGGAGAACCGCGACGTCCAATACACCTTCCTCTACGGCACCTCGCCGACGCAGCTCGACCAGTCGACCCCGCTCACCGCCGGCCCGACCGGAGACACCCCGTCGACGGTCAGCGCCACCCTCTCCGGCCTCACCCCCTCGACGCCGTACTACTACGAGCTGGAGGCGGTGGCCGACGGCGAGAACTACACCAATAACGACGTCCAGACCTTCACCACGAGCGCGGCCCCGCCCCCGGCCGCCCAGACGCCGCTGGCCTCGACCGGCCCGAGCGACCTCCTCGGCGCGACCAGCGCCCAGCTCCAGGGCGCGGTCAATCCGAACGGCGCCGCCTTGGTCACCTACTGGTTCGCCTACGGAACCTCGCCGACCAACCTAAATCTGAGCACGCCGCAGTCGAGCCAGCCCGGCGGCACCACCTTCGCCCCCGTGTCGGCCAACCTCTCCGGTCTGGCCCCCGCGACCACGTACTACTACGCCCTCGAGGTCAGCCTCAACGGGACCACGACTCCCGGCACGGTGAACAACCTGACCACGCTCACCCCGCCGCCGTCGGTGGCCACCGGGGCCGCGTCGGCGATCACCAGCACGAGCGCGACCGTGGCCGGGAGCGTCAATCCGGGCGGCGTCGCCGCGACCTACCAGGTGCAGTTCGGCCCCACCGCGAATTACGGCTACAGCACGGCGCCGCTCGCCGCCGCGGGCGCGAGCCGCCCGGTCAGCGTCCCCCTCACCGGCCTCAGGCCGGGCACGACCTACCACTACCGGCTCGTGGCCTCAAACGCCGCCGCCACGGTGGTCGGGGCCGACGGCACCTTCACCACGGCCAAGGCCCTTGCGGCCGCGCCCGGCTTCTCCTTCCACGTTCTCGGCCACCCGCGGCTGCCCCGCGCACTCCACAGCGGCGTCAAGGTGCGCTTCACCTGCAGCCAGGCCTGCACGGCCCACTTCTCGGTCGTCGTGCTCCCCGGCAAGGCCGTCCTTCGCGTCGTCTCGGTCCCGCTGTCGGTCGCCTCCGGCACCGCCCGCCTGCGCGCCAAGGGGTCGAAGGTCGTGGTCCTGACCTTCAGCCGCAAGGCCAAGAAGCGCCTCAAGACGACGAAGCTCCTCAGCCTGAGCATCTCCGGGGTGGCGGGCGCCAGCGGAACGGCGACGAGCTCGCCCTTCCTGCGCACGCTGACCCTGCGCCGCGTCTAGGCCGCCGAGGCCTTGGGCTCAGGCTTGGACTCGGTCTTCTTCTCAGGCTTGGCCTCGGTCTTCGCCCCGCTGTCGTCCTTGGCGTCCGACTCCTTGGCCCGCTTGCGCGTCCCGTAGTCGGTGTTGTAGAAGCCCTTGCCCTTGAAGTGCACCGCCACGGGGTGAAACACCCGCTGGACCGGCGCCTCACACGTCTGGCACGAAGCCACCGGATCGTCGGAGATGCGCTGCATGACCTCGAAGACGTGCCCCTGCTCACACTTGTACTCGTAGATCGGCATGACTTCATGAAGTATAGCTTCGGAAGCCTGGCACTCGGCTGGTATGAGTGCCAAGGGCGCATGCGCCCTTGGCCCGGCCGGTGCATGCACCGGCCGGCGGGGCGGCGCATGCGCCGCCCCGAATAAAGTCCTGCCGCGATGGACGTGGTCACCATGGACAAGATCGTCTCGCTGGCCAAGCGGCGCGGCTTCGTCTTCCCCTCGAGCGAGATCTACGGCGGGCTCGGCAGTAGCTACGACTACGGGCACTACGGCGTGCTGCTCAAGAACAACGTGCGCGATGCGTGGTGGAAGGCCATGCTCCAGGAGCGCGACGACATCCTGGCTCTCGACTCGGCGATCATCCAGCACCCGCGGACGTGGGAGGCGAGCGGGCATCTGGCCGGCTTCACCGACCCGCTGGTCGACTGCCGCACGTGCAAGCTCCGCTTCCGCGAGGACCACATCGCGCAGTCGGCGTGCGGGCGTAAGCCGTCCAAGCACCCGGGCGAGACGCCGGACTGCGACCTGACCGCGGCGCGGGACTTCAACCTCATGTTCCAGACCACGATCGGGGCCGTGCAGGAGGAAGGCTCGACCGTCTACCTGCGCCCCGAGACGGCCCAGGGCATCTTCCTCAACTTCAAGAACTACCTCCAGTTCGGGCGCAAGAAGCCGCCCTTCGGGATCGCCCAGATCGGCAAGAGCTTCCGCAACGAGATCACGACCGGGAACTTCATCTTCCGCATGCGCGAGTTCGAGCAGATGGAGATGGAGTTCTTCGTGCCCCCGGATGAGGCCGAGCGCTGGTTCGAGCACTGGCTCGAGCAGCGGGTCAACTGGTGGACCGGCCTGGGCCTGCGCCCCGATCACCTGCGCCTGCGCCCCCACGACCCCGACGAGCTCTCGCATTACTCGCGCGCGACGAGCGACGTCGAGTACCTGTTCCCGATCGGGTGGTCAGAGCTCGAGGGGATCGCCAACCGCGGCAACTTCGACCTGACCCAGCACGCCCAGTTCTCAGGCCAGAAGCTCGAGTACGTGGACACGGCCACCGGCGAGCGCTACATCCCGTATGTGATCGAGCCGGCGGCCGGGGTCGACCGGGCCATGCTCGCCTTCATGGTCGACGCCTACGACGAGGACGAGATCGGGGGCGAGCCGCGGACCGTGCTCCGCCTGCACCCGGCGCTCGCCCCGGTCAAGGTGGCCGTGCTGCCGCTGGTGCGCAAGGACGGCCAGCCTGAGCTGGCGCGCGAGGTCTACCTCGAGCTCAGCGACCGGATGCAGGCCGAGTACGACGAGGGCGGCGCCATCGGCCGCCGCTACCGCCGCCAGGACGAGATCGGCACCCCCTGGGCGGTGACCGTCGATCACCAGTCGCTGGAGGACCGCACCGTCACCGTGCGCGACCGCGACTCGCTGGCGCAGGAGCGGGTGGCGATCGGGGAGCTGGCGGACCTGCTCGAGCGGCGCCTGCGCGGCGACTGGCGCTCGCCGAAGCTCGTCTGAGCGGGCACGGCGATGACACACCCTCGGGGCGGCCCCGAGCAGTTTCGCCACCCCCTTCCCACTTAAGCTACAGTGGTGAAGGAATGGCCACGCTCGCGGCTGACCAGGTGTCCTACGAGGATCTCTACTCCCGGTGGGAGCACGGGAACTGGAGCGCCACGAAGCTCGACTTCAGCGTCGATCGCCAGCAGTGGGAGGAGACCTTCTCCGACCTCGACCGCCGGGGCGCGCTGTGGATCTACTCGATGTTCTTCTACGGCGAGGACTCGGTGGCGGACAACCTCTCGCCCTACATCGACGCCGCCCCTACCGAGGAGCAGAAGTACTTCCTGGCCACCCAGCAGGTCGACGAGGCACGCCACTCGGTGCTGTTCGCGCGGTTCATGCGTGAGGTCGTGGGCACCGGGTCAGACACCGCGTCGGCGCTGGCGGCCACCCTGCCCGAGCTGAGCTGGGGCTTCAAGAAGGTGTTCGGCCGCCTCGACCGGATGGCCGACGAGCTGCGCAAGGATCGCTCGAAGCCCAAGCTGGCCCAGGCGATCACGCTCTATCACCTGATCGTCGAGGCCTCCCTGGCCCAGCCCGGCCAGCACCTGATCGAGGAGTCGCTGACCCGGCGCGATCTCCTCCCCGCCTTCCGCGAGGGGATGGGCAACGTCGCCAAGGACGAGCAGCGCCACATCGCCTTCGGGGTCAAGATGGTGGCCGACCTGGTGCGCCAGGACCCGGACTGCAAGCCGGCCATCGAGGAGCTCCTGCGGGAGATCTTCCCCTTCACGGCCGCCGTGTTCGTGCCGCCCGGCTGGGACGAGCGGCTCGTCACGACCTGGGGCTTCACCGTCGATCAGATCTTCGCCTACGGCGCCGAGTCGATGGAGGCGCGCTTCCGGGCCGCCGGGCTGGAGCCCGAGACCCTGCGCGTCGGGCTGCCCTTCGATCTGCCCGCCGAGGAGCGGGCGCGGCGCGGGCTCGCCCTGCTCCGCGCCGGCTACCTGGGCGGCCCCAACGGCGGCGTCAAGGCGTCGCCCGAGATGACGCAGATCCTGTTCGAGAGCCTGTGCCGCCAGATCGACACCTCGATGGCGTCGGGGGCGACCATCCAGTGGGACTTCTCCGACGCCGAGCCCTGGCACGTCCGGGTCAACGGGAGCCGCGCCGAGGCCGAGATGGGCCGGGCACCGTCGCCCGATCTGACCTTCAGCTGCCGCCTGACCGACTGGCTCGATGTCACCGCCGGGCGCTCGGACCCGCTGCGGGCGACGCTGACGGGCAAGATCCGCCCCCACGGCAAGCTCCGCCTGCTGCTCCGCGCGCCCAAGCTGTTTGCCTAGCTGGGTCGCGCTGGTCCTCGCGCTGCTCGCGCTGGCGACCACGCTGGGGGCGGCCATCGGTCAGCCCCGCTGGCTCCCGGAATGGGCGGCCGCGACGCTCGGCGCCGGGCTGCTCGTGGCCGTCGGCGCGCTCAGCTTCTCGGGGGCACGGCACGCCCTCGGGGACCTCGCGCCGACGGTCGGCTTCCTGGCCGCCTTGCTGATCCTGGCCGAGGGCGCTCGCCGCGAGGGCGTCTTCTCGGCCATCGGGGCGTGGATGGCCCGGGGCTCACGCGGAGACCCGGGGCGGCTCCTCGCCCTCACGTTCATCGCCTCGGCCCTCGTCACCGCCGTGCTCGGGCTCGACGCCACCGTGGTCCTGCTCACGCCGGTTGTGTTCCTCACCGCGGCGCGCCTGCGCACGGCCGCCAAGCCCTACGCCTACGCGTGCACGCACCTGGCCAACTCGGCCTCGCTGCTCCTCGTCGTCTCAAACCTGACCAACCTGCTCGCCTTCGGGGCCAGCCGGCTCTCGTTCACGCACTTCGCGGCGCTGATGGCGCTGCCCTGGCTGGCTGCGCTGGCCG
The DNA here is from genome assembly GCA_035505215.1 of Solirubrobacteraceae bacterium. Taxonomy (GTDB): domain Bacteria; phylum Actinomycetota; class Thermoleophilia; order Solirubrobacterales; family Solirubrobacteraceae; genus Palsa-465. Next base: position 282,341 of record DATJQY010000015.1, read on the forward strand.
TCGAGTGGCTCGCCTTCCGGCGCTTCTTCGCCTCGGACCTGCGCCGGTCGGTGGCGACGCCCCGGGCCGGCGACGCCGCGCCGGCGACCCCCCGCTTTGCCCTCACCGTGCTCGCCTTGACGCTGGCCGGGTTCGCTCTGAGCTCGGTCGTGGGCGTTGCCCCGGTGTGGTTCGCGGTGGCCGGCGCGGCGGCGATCACGGCGCCCGCCCTGGCCCGGCGCCAGC